>CBFHYY010000021.1:0-14039 GCA_965660175.1 Methylophilaceae bacterium | reverse complement strand
GGTGTAAGGACTCATAATCCTTTGGTCCCAGGTTCGAGTCCTGGTGGGCCCACCAATAAACATAAAGCTTTTAGAGGGTTTTGCTTCTAAAAGCTTTTTTTATTTTTACTACAGACTACACTTTTATATGATGTATATATTACAAAGCCCTCTTACGGAGGGCATTCGGTTATTGCAGTGATGGAGGAAAGCTAAGGAATTACACTCAATAACTGACATGGTTAAAGGGTTATGAAAGTTTACGCCCCCGATAGCTCACTCATGTCTTAAGCTATCGTATTAATGCTTATTACTGTTAAATTAATGTTGTTGTGTAGAGAGACGTTTTGAAAACGATGGATGTCAGGGTAGAGTTATAAAATGCATTATAAAATTATTGTATTACTTTGTATTTCGTTAAATGCCTTTGCTGAAAAGAAGGATCGTCAAGACAACCTTACCTCTATGAATTTTGAAGCATTTGAAGCTTTATCATCATCCCCTGAAAAAGCGAAAGAACTTTTAAAACAGCTGGAAAATTACGAATCCTATCGACCCGACTCATGGACTGATGCTCTAAGAGGGCATTTCCAACCAAAAAAGTATAAATTTTTCTCTGATCAATAATTAGTTTAAACAAGAATAAAGACATTCTATCAATTGTTATTTTTGGTAATTTAAACTTGTAATGATAATCATTCTCATTTAAAATGATAATGATTATCATTTACAATTATTTAAATATGATTTTAATTTACAAAGCATGGGTGTTATTAGTTTTCTTAACGATTGCAACCTTTGTGCATGCGACCCCTTCAAACGAAGAAATTATGCAGATGGTGTTGGAATTAAAAAAAGAAATAGCAGAGTTAAAAAAAGAAAACAAAGCCCTCAAGGGTGATGTGGAAAATGTTGTGGTAGCAACTGATGAGGCAATGAAGTCACAAATAAAACTGATTAATAAGTCAAGTTTTGGCGGGTATGCCGAGCTTCATGGTAATTGGCTAGAAGACCAAAAAGGATCGAGCGATAAAGATCAAATGGATTTGCATCGTTTTGTATTATCTTTTAATCATACATACTCAGATAAATTAAGATTAGTTTCAGAGCTAGAAATTGAACACAGCGTTGCTGGCGACGACCAAGTAGGAGAGGTAGAAATTGAGAGAGCTTATATTGAGTATGACGTCACAGATAACAGCTCCTTGGTTGCAGGGTTATTTATTCTTCCCATAGGTATTTTGAATGAGACACACGAGCCCAGCACTTTTTACGGCGTCGAAAGAAATAACGTAGAAAAAAATATCATTCCAACTACATGGTGGGAGGGAGGCGTGATGCTGTCCACTAATATAATGGACGGGCTTAACGTCAAATTAGCAGGACATAGCGCATTGCAATCATCAGCGACATTCAAGCCAAGAGATGGTAGGCAAAAAGTTGGGGAAGCCAACAGTGAGTCCTTTGCGTACACGGCTTCAGCAAAATATTCTGCCATACCTGGATTAACCCTTGGCGCATCTATTAATTTCCAGGAAGATTTTTCTAATGGGAGTGGTTTAGCTGCAGATGATGCTCTGTTATATGAAGTACATTTAGATTATGAGCGAGATGCATTTCGGTTGAAATCATTGTATGCATCGTGGGATATAAAGGGGTCTGGCCCTAAAGCATTGGGCAGAGACGAGCAATTTGGCTTTTATATTGAGCCATCGTATAAATTTAATGATAATTTTGGTGTTTTCGCGCGATATAGTCAGTGGGACAATGAGGCCGGGCAAGATGCGAGTGATACTGAATACACCCAAACAGATTATGGAATAAATTGGTGGCTTGATCCTCAAGTGGTTGTAAAAGTTGATTATCAAACACAATCAGTAGGGTCTGGTATTACTCAAGAGATGAACGGTATAAATGTTGGCATGGGATATGCATTTTAATGAGCGCATACATTAATAATTTTATGACGATTGCGTATTTTAAACAGACTTTAATTTTAGCGTTTGCAATAATAGTTTGCTCATTGTTATCACCTCAATTATTGGAAGCAAAAGGTGTATATCAAACAGAGGAAAATTTTTTAAGTGAGGTATTCAAAGAAAATATTCCAGCATCAAAAGGTTTGCTTGTCACATCTTCTCTTCGCAAGCCGATTGAAAAAATATTAAATCATCCATTTTCGGGTATGCGGATTAAATATTGGGAAAACGACATACAAAGTGTATGGATTCTTGAAGAAATTGGTAAAGAGCATCCCATTACTTTTGGATTGGTTGTGAAGAATGGAAAAATTACAAAAGCAAAAGTTTTGATTTTTAGAGAAATTCGTGGATGGGAGATAAAATATCCTGCTTTTACTCGGCAGTTTATAGGCGCTAGCCTGAAGCAAGAAAAACTAAACAAAGATATTGACGGCGTGTCCGGCGCTACATTATCAGTATATGCAATGACGAAGGTTGCTAAAATTGCATTGTTTTTAGATACACATATCAATCAGTCTTAATGAAAAAAAATCGTAAAAACATTCTAAACCTTCACAGGTACCTAGGCTTAGCTATATGTATCTTTGTTATTCATCTTGCATTATCCGGAATATTTCTTAATCATTCTGATGACTTAAAGCTTAATAAAATTTACATCAATACACCATGGATTTTACAACAATATAATTTGGAAGTCCCAAAAGCGGATAATGTATATACAATTAAAAATAATAATTTTATACGCATTGATCAAGAGGTTTTCTTTAATGCTGAACCAATATTATTTATAGAAAATGATTTTGTTGGGGTAGTAAAAAGAGATGATAAATACATCTTAGCTGATAATAAGAATCTTCATGTAATGAATAATGAAGGATTATTATTAACTACATTGAGTGACCTACCCTTCAGCATAAAAAGAATTGGGATGTTTGACGATCAAATTTATATCGAAGATTACAAGGATATTATTTGGAGTTCTACCACACTCAATGATTGGGAAAATTCATCAGACAATTCTGTTGAGTGGAGTAAGAAAGGCGTTATAACAAAAGTTAATCAAGAAAAAATTAAAAAATATTTTATTGGTAATGGAATAAGTTTAGAACAAGTTATTTTAGATTTTCACAGTGGTGCGATTTTTAAAAAAATGGGTAAGGTATTCTTCGATGTCATATCGATTTTATTAATTACTTTGTCTATATCAGGTATATATTTATGGAAAGCTAAAGGAAGACGTTAGTTAACAATGCTTTTTTTGCAGATTAAATCAAGACTATAATCAAGAATGGTAAATAGCCATAAAAATTTCTTTTACCAATTAATTTTTTTTCCAGAATAATCAATAAAGCGTCCAGTATTTTTTATGTTGAGACTATCAATAACTTCTATCATTCCAGAAACACTTTGCATGTCATCAATCAAAGCGTTCATCCCACCCATATCTGTTTGAACCCAACCTGGATGAAGCGTGAGCGTAGCAATATCATGGGACTGAAGGTCGTGCTCTAAGCTTCTCATAACCATGTTGAGCGCAGATTTACTGGAGCGATAAATATATGAGCTACCGCTTGTGTTGTCATCAATGCTTCCCATTTTACTTGTAATAGAAACAACTTTCTTTTGATTTCCTTTATTTAAGCTGGGCAATAGCGCATGGGTTAATTCATAGGGTGCAATACTATTAATAGCAAAACTTTCTAACCAAGCTTGTTTATCTGCCGAACCAAGAGAGCTTGATCTCCATATACCAGCATTATTTATAAGAATATCAATTGGAGTAGAATCTAATGTACTAGCTAAATTTTTTATCTGCTCGCTTTTTCCTACATCCAAGCTTTGAATTGTTATTGAGTCAGATTGATCGGTAAGTTTTATAAGATTGCTAGCGTTATCTGGATCCCTACAAGTGGCTATCACATTGTAATTTTTTAGGCTGTAAAGCTCAGCAAACTTGAGGCCTAAACCTCTATTAGATCCGGTGATTAGTACGGTTGGTTTATTCACTGTTAAGCCTCTTTATTTGTATCTAAAATAAAATTTAGTCTATACTAAAAAATATAAATTTATCAAGGGTATGTATGAGAATAATTTCATTTTTAGTATTTTTAATTTTCCCAATATTATCTTTTTCTGAAGAATTCAAACAGTATTGTACTGCCAGTTTGGCTCAAGGAAATTTTAATAAGACAGATTGCAGCATTAAGTCAGTTTTTGCAGACAAAGAATATTGTTTCGGTAATACAACGGCTCAATCAATCTTTATTGAAGAGCCGACAGAGATGATAAAGAGTGCTCAAAATTTTTACGATAAAAATATTATTGCCGAACGACAAAAGATTGATCAGTTGTCCGCAAACGAGATTATTGAAGATCCAGATTGTGACTTATCAAGCAAAGACCTTGGCTATTTAAATTTCAAAGGCAAGGATTTAACGCATTGTATTATGGTTAATACTAGTTTCTTCGGGGCAGATCTTCGGGGAGCTAAATTATCCGGAACAAATTTACAACGTTCTTACCTCAATCTTGCAAGGCTTGAAGGAGCTAACTTTACTGGTGCTAATTTATCCGAAGCTACTATATTTCAACCAATATTTGGAGATACAATTTTTAAGGCTGCTAATCTAACGAACGCAAGATTAATAGGTACTTTGGGTAAGGTTGATATGTCCTCTGCTGTGATTGTTAAAGGTCGGTTAGGTTTAGACGTGGGTAATCAGCCTATGGGACAAATGAAATTTGATTCTTCTGGTGGTAATTTTGCTAAAGCAAACTTTCAAGGAGCTGATTTAAATATTGCTAGCTTTATTTTTGGTAATTTACGGGAGGCTAACTTAAGAGATACCAACCTTTATCGCGCTGAATTAATTCAAGCCGATTTAACAGGAGCTGATCTAACAGGGGCGGATTTAACTGACGCTGATGTAGATGGCGCTAACTTTAAAGATGTTAAGGGTTTAAAAACGGTCAAAGGTTTTGATACCGTTAAGGGCAAGTGCAAAAATTGTGGCATGTAAATTAATTACATAAAAAAAACGCCCAATCGGGCGTTTTTTTTAAATAAAATATATTTTAATTTACTGATGATTTAAGTGCTGCACCAGCTTTAAATGAAGGGACATTTCTTGCAGGTATTTTTAATTCAGCACCTGTCTGTGGATTTCTTCCTGTTCTAGCAGCTCTTGAAGACACTTTAAAGGTTCCAAATCCAATTAATGTTACAGAATCTCCACCTTTAAGAGCGTCTGTTATAGCATCTACTGTCGCATCTATTGCACGACCTGCGTCTGCTTTCGTTGAACCTGTTGCGTTCGCTACTGCTTCTATAAGTTCACCTTTGTTCATCGTAATCCTCCAAATATTGAATTAAATATGTTTTTTGTTTCTTAGGCCAATCTATGCATTGCAGCACTGCTATTGGTTCTAAAGATTAACAATGCCCATCTTATCGAGCATTGTCAACATAAAATTGTGAATTTATGGTTAGTTTATTTAAATATTTATTTTTGATTAATGTTACAATATTCAAATGAAAAAAAATAAACATGGCGGTCTTAGATCAGGGGCTGGACGAAAATCTGGCACAGGAAAGTACGGCGAATCAACAAAAGTGATGAGAGTTCCTGCAAGTAAGGTTACGGATATTAAAAACTATATTCTCAATAAGAAATTAGACAATATAGATGATTTTTTTGGAGTAAAAATATCAGTAAAGCAATATTTACCCTTATTTGAACACAAGGTGCCAGCTGGCTTCCCATCTCCTGCAGATGATCACGTAGAAAAAAAATTAGATTTAAATAATTATTTGATCACCCAAAAAGAAGCTACCTTCTTCGTCACCATTAAAGGAGACTCAATGATTGATGCCAGTATTCATGATGGCGATATTGTAATTGTTGATCGATCGAGACAAGCACGAATCGGCGATATTGTGCTGGCGTCAATTGACAGCGAATTTACGGTTAAAATTTTAGCAAAACATTTATCATATCCAAGGTTGATTCCAGCTAATAAGGATTTTAAGTATATTGATATTAAAGAGAATATGAAATTTGAAATTTGGGGAGTTATTACCGGGGCAGTTAGAAAATTTAAGTAGGTATGATTGCTTTGGTAGACGTTAATAATTTTTATGTAAGTTGTGAGAGACTTTTTAATCCATATCTGCATGATAAACCTGTCGTTGTACTCAGTAATAATGATGGATGTATTATTTCACGGAGTCAAGAAGCAAAAGATCTAGGTATTAAGATGGGGCAGCCGTTATTTAAGGTTAAGGCATTGCTGAAGAAGCATCGTGTACAAGTACTTTCTTCTAACTACCAGCTGTATGCTGATATAAGCGATCGTGTGATGACTTTATTGTCAGAGTTCACTGATATTCAGGAGGTGTATTCAATAGATGAATGTTTTCTCAATATGGATGGTCAAGATAATCTAGGAGATATTGCACATAAAATTAGAATAAGAATGTGGCAATACCTTCGTATGCCAGTCTGTGTAGGTATAGGGCCAACAAAAGTATTAGCTAAACTTGCTAATAGATGTGCAAAAAAAGATCCTTATTGGCAAGGTGTTTTTTTGACAAATAATATTACCAAAAGTGGTATGCATAGCATTATGCGTTCTTTGCCAATAGATCAATTATGGGGTGTTGGTAAGTCTCTATCATTAAAATTACAAACCAACGGCGTATTCTCAATACTAGATTTAAAAAAAGCTAACCCAATATTTATGCGTAAAAAATTCAGCATTAATATTGAAAAGATTATTTATGAATTAAACGATATTGTTTGTTTTGAATTGGAGCAGTATGAAAAAAAGAAAAAAGAAATAAGATGCTCTAGAAGTTTTGGAAAAAATATAATTCAATATCACGACCTAAAAGAGGCTATAACTACCTTTGCCAGTAGAGCGGCATTTAAATCAAGAATGCAAGAAACTGCAAGTGGAATGATAACTATTTTTGTCACAACAAACCCTTTTAATAAAAAAGATACAAATTATAGCGCTAGTATTTCTTTAGCTATTGAGCCTCCTACTTGTCAAACAACGCTTATCATTAAAGTAGCTCTTAGGGGATTGAGTAAAATTTATAAAGAAAATATTACCTATTCGAAATGTGGGGTTATTTTAGGTAACTTGATGGATGTAGAGAAGTCTCAAAACATTCTCTCGTTCCTCAACAAGAGACAGAATAATGTATTAACTTTTGTTATGGACGAGATAAACAGTAAATTTGAAAAAGATAGCATACGCATAGGCACCCAGCCTCGAAATCCTTCTTGGAAAATGAAACAATTACATAAAAGCCAGTCCTACACCACTTCATGGGATGATTTATTATGCGTTGGCTAATCTTGTTCTACGATAAGACCAGGATTAAGCTGGATAAATGAGTCATCATTTTGAAGTTGTACTTTCCATCCTTCAAAATAAAGCTCAGTAATTGTTGGGTCTAATTGTATTTTAAAGGGAGCTGTGCCTTTGTGGGTCAACTTTTCTCCTTTTTCAAGATCATAAGTTCTTAAAGCACCATTAGAGTCTATGGTGCAAAATGTCTGAGCTTCAGAGGATATCAAATGAAAATAAGTGGAGGGTTTTTCAGGACTTCTAGTAGTAAAGTTCGTTAAATCGTTAGCATTTTCAATCGTGCATAAAAATTCAATTAACATCTCTTGACTATTGACTGACGAAAGAGGGGTGTTGACTAAATTAATCTTGGTATCTATTTCATTGGAAGCTATATCGTCTTCAATCAATACTATTGGCGATTCATCAGAGCTAGCTTCTGAATCTTCTGAGGTCATGGAGATTACTGAATCATCATCTAAAGAAATAGTAAGATTATCTTCAATAATTTTACTAGATTGAATGGAATTGATAATGAGGAATAAAAATAATAAAGCAATTGCAATAACAGCAATAATTAAATAATTTATCGTAGATTTTTTATTGTTGAGCTTAGCTAATAAATCTTCATCATTATCTTCATCTTCATCTTCATCTTCATTTTCAGGAATTTCAGGAATGACTATACCGATAGGTAAGGATAATAATTTTGCATAGCGCTGAACAGATAATTTCCTAAAATGATCGCTGGCAAACCCGTTTTCTAAATTTTTTTCTATGGATTGGATTTGCGCATCACTTAAGGTTAATTGGGTGGCAATGTCAGATATCGATAGCTTTTGTTTTTCTCGCTCAATAAGAAGGCTTTTACCGTTATAAACAAGGGGTAGATTTTTTGGCATATTTTCTAAATAAATCTAAAAGCTATTATTGAAATAATGGTTGGAGGAATTGCACCTAACAATAAGCCTAGTGGTGCAATAGCCTGCTCAGGAAAGTGTTCTTTGAGGATGGAAATACCTGCCGGATTTGGCGCATTAGCGATAACAGTCAGACCTCCTCCGGTGACAGCTCCTGCAACTAATGCAATCTTAAATTCATCAGAAAGGCCTTCAACTAATGAGCCAAGGTAAGTAAGTGCAGCATTGTCAGTAATCGCAGTTAATGCTGTAGCTCCAAAGAAAACCACATCAGAGCTCATAGACATAAGCAAGGGTTCCAACCACCATTGTTGAACACCACCAAGAACAACAAGCCCGGCTAAAAAGAAAGCAACTAATAAAGACTCTTTTAGAATGAGGCTATTTTGATATTTTTTATATGCAGTAGTAAAGCCAAGAAAAAATAAGAATAAAGCCATAAAAACTGCTGGATGATGAGCAAAAACAACAACACCAATTAAAAAGAGCATATGGAATAAGGTAACTAAAAAAGGCATTTTCTGAGAATTTTTTTCTTTAAGTTCAATAGAATTTAGCTCATCTTTAAAAAGCCATACTATACCAATAGCATTGATTAATACCGCTATGGCTGCCCGCCATCCGAAATTAGTGAGCATGAAATATATATCCCAATTCCATGTATTACTGACCATTAGAACAGGAGGCGCAGCAAAAGGAGTAAGGGTTCCACCGATTGAAATATTTACAAATAGAACACCAAGAGTTGCATATTTAAAACGCAGACTTGTTTTCTTTCCAAAATAATTTACTCCAAGTAACATTGCTGCAAGAGTCATTGCTGCAGGTTCTGTAATAAAAGAACCAAGCAATGGGACTAAGGTCAATAATAGAAAATAAATGGCCATTTCGGTTTTGATAGGAACGATGCGTGCAACCGATAAAACAATATTTTCTGAGAGCTTAAGTATAGGCTTTGATGCTGCAATGACCATAATGACAAATACAAACATTGGTTCGGTATAGTTTCTGGTATCTACATATTGAATAGCCTGTTCAGAACCATTTATGCCAAACATAAAAAGGATAAGAATCATTGCCCAAAAACCAAACACCACTTCTATCTCGCCAAGAAGATGAAGAATTCCGGAATGCTTCGGGTGTATGTGAGCTAAATGAAGAAAATATTTTGTCGAAAAAGTGTGAATTATTGCAATTGCAAATAATGTTGCACCTATAATGTTAATGAGTGATGGATTCATTTGGCTAGATAAATTTATTTAATTTAAAAAAGCATATTCTAGCATCGCATCACTTATCAAAACCATATTTAATTTGTAAATTTGCTAAAGTATTATAATTAATAAAATATTCTTAGGACATTGATGAAGCAACTAACATCTCAACAAATAAACATGCTAATGGGGTTGCATCAAAAAAAACTCTATAAAGAGGCTATTACTCAGGCTAGAAAATTAATCATAGATTTTCCTAATGAATTATTGTTATTTAATATTTTAGGGGTATGCCTGGAACAGGAAGGAGAATTTAATAAAGCTGCGGATGCTTACAGGCAAGCAATCAAAATAAATCCCAATGTGCCTGAACTTCAATTTAATTTAGGAGCTATGTTGTTTGCTTTAAATGACCCGGAAAAAGCTATTCCTTTTTATCAAGAAGCAATTAGACTGAATAATAACTTTACAGAAGCATATTTTAATTTAGGTATTTTACTTCAAAGCCAATCTAAATTTAGTGACGCAATTGAACAATACAATAAGGCTTTGAACATTCAACCTGGTTTTTTTGAAGCGATAACAAATATTGGAACCATCAAACAGCTTCAAGGAGATTTAGATCAGGCTATTAAACTGTTTAAACAATCATTAAGTTTAAATGAAGATGCGAAAGGACACTTTAATATTGCAGGCGCATACAGAAATCAAGGAAATTTAGTTTTAGCTATTAAGCACTTTAAAAAAGCTGTTGATTTGGGAAGAAGAGAGCCGGAATTTTACTCAGACCTGGGCGATGCGCTTTGGCATGATGGACAAATCAAGGAAGCAAACGATTTTTTAAATTTAGCCGTTGAGATTGATCCGAATCATCCTAAGGCAAATTATCAACTCGCGGTATTTTTGTATGACAATAAAAGGTTTGAAGATGCTATTAAGTGTTTTGAAAAATCACAATTTGCAGATTGGCAAGAGAGATCACTGTATTGTCTTTATAAGTTAGAAAATTTTGAATTATTCAAACAAAAGCTCTTACCTTTAACAAAATTAAAAAATAATTCCCCTTTTTTATCAACATTATCTGCGCATTATGCACAAAATTTTCAAGAGGCTGATACATATCAATTTTGTCCATCTCCATTGAATTATGTTTGTCATCAAAACATCCCTGAATTGGCGGCAAATAATTTTAGCTTAGTCAAAGATTTGATTAACGATATTAATAATGAAGATATTGGACAAAGAAAACAAAGCAGATTAATTTCTGGCATTCAATCCTCTGGAAACTTATTTCAAAGACATGAGGCGTCTTTTCAGTCTTTAAAAAAAGCATTGATGAAAGTATTACAGAACTACTATAAAGGCATTGAGCATGATAATTGTGAATTCGCTAGGTCTTTTCCAAAAGATTTAGAATTTAGCAGCTCATGGTATGTCAAGATGCAAAGTGGGGGACATTTGAGTTCACATATACATGAGGACGGTTGGGTTAGTGGAGCGGTATATCTATCCATTCCAAAGCAAAAAAGGGAATCAAACGAAGGTGCTATTGAGCTGAGTACGGATGGAGATGACTATCCAAAACTACATAATAATTTTCCAAAAAAAACAATATTGCCTGTAGCTGGGGATGTAATATTTTTTCCATCTTCGGTATTTCATCGAACTATCCCGTTTAGCTCAGAAGAAGAAAGAATTTGTATTGCATTTGATTTAAAGCCAAAAAATTAATAATCATCTATTTTTTTTGCCATACTTTGTAGAAATTTCATTGCGATTTCATTGTCCTCTTGAAGAATTTGACGCATTTCTTTTTTTGGTAAAATAATGATACGTGCCCAATCGGATATAACAAATGCAGAAGCTGATCGAGGAACTTTGTTTATTAAAGACTGCTCTCCAAAATATTGGCCAGCACTTATCGTTTCAACAACCTTACCTCTTTTAACAATACCAACCTCTCCTTCAACAACAAAAAATAATTTTTGATCATTTGAACCAGCTGTAAAAATGATCTTATCCTTTTTAAAATGTTTGCCAAAATGGTCCATAATTTTTTTATGTATAGGATGGTTGTGAATGTTTGGCATGGTAAATAGTTTTTTTATAAGCAAAATATTTTTCTTATGAAACGCCGCAATTACCTCCGCACCAATTAGCAATGCAGCAGTATTAAGATAAAGCCAAATGAGAGATATGAATAAACCCCTCATCCCGCCAAAAAAGACTCCATAATATTCACTAATATAAGTAAAAGAGCTGAATGTGTTGCTTAGAATAAACCAAGTCAAACTAGTAATGACACCTCCATAAAATATATAGCTTGAGCGGATTTTTACAGGAATAAATATTTTAAAGAAAAAAGAAACAACAACCGTTAATAATGCGAAGGAAAGAAAAGATATTAAAAATTTTTCTTCGATGACTGGAACGTAATTTATAAAAAAATTACTTGCTTGAATTAAATATATATTGATTGATAAATATACAAACAACAATATCATTATTAAAGTAACTGCCAAGATATCGGTTACTTTGTCTTTAAAAAAAGTATCTCTATATCCTAGGCTAAAGATTTGATTAAAACTGGATCTTAAAGCAGATGTAAGGGGGGTGGATCCAAGAAAGAGTATTGCAATCCATACAAATCCTAAAGATGTTTTTGAAGAAGATACCTTGGCAACCTCTTCCATAATGCGCTCACTCATCTCTGGTAATAAAAGTGGCACAATTGTTTGTAGCTTATTAAGTGCAAGAGTTGAACTACTTAGCCATTGACTAAAAAAAAATAAAATAAGTAACACAAGTGGAATAAATGCGAAAAGCGCAAAGAAAGCAATAGAAGCATTTTTTGCTAAAAAATTACGCTGCTTAATACTTAAGATTATCTCCTGAAATATATAATAATATTCACTATGTTTTTTCAAGCGATGTATGGATCTCATCTTCATAACGAGACCTTATAAAGACTTAAATTTTTCAGTTGCTCTTATTAGACCATCTAAAGTGCCATCTTCAGATGCAGAATGGCCCGCATCAGGAATCATCATTAATTCTGACTGAGGAAGTTGTTGTGAGACTTCGAATGCTGTTTTTGGAGGACAAACCATGTCGTACCTCCCTTGAACAATAATGATTGGCTTATCTTTCAGAGTGTTAATATTTTTTAAAATATCATCACCATCAATAAAGCAATGACTCCTAATATAATGAAGCTGAACTTTTGCTCTTGCTAATTCAAAGTCTAAATCGATTTCATAATTATTTGTTGAATTTGTATTAGGTAGCATTTTTAAAATACTTCCTTCAAAAGTATTCCACGCAACTGCAGCTTCCCTAGCTTCTTTCTTATCTTCAGAAAAAACAAGGTCAATATAATTTGATACAAGGTTATCTTTATTGATATCTGATTTGTGATTAATTAATTTGTTATGAAGCTCTGGAAAAAATTGATCTACTTCTTTTAAAAACCAATCCAGTTCTTTTTCTCTACTTAAAAAAACACCTCTAAGGATGAGTCCCTTGGTCATTTCTTTATATTGAATGGCATAAGCGAGTGCTAATGAACTTCCCCAAGATCCGCCAAATAGGATCCATTCTTCAATATGTAACTCTTTTCTTATACTCTCCATATCACTAATAAGATGCTGTGTAGTGTTATTTAAAGTTTCACCTAAAGGCTTTGTTTTTCCGCATCCTCGTTGATCAAATAATATGATGTGATAATGATTAGGATCAAAAAAGCGTCTTTGTTTTGGGCCAGTTCCACCTCCGGGACCACCGTGAAGAAATATTATTGGTTGACCCTTTGGGTTTCCGGATTGCTCGAAATAAATTTCATGACCGTCACCACTATCAATCCAAGAATGATTGAAAGGTTCAATTTCAGGAAATAATGTTTTCAATTCCGTTGGATCCATAAGGAATACCTCACTCAGATTTAATTTGCCTATGAACACATATTGTAAAGCAAAAATAACTCTTTTTTTTGATAAGTAAAATAAATCAATAATTGTAACTAAATTGTTACAAAAGTGTTGCTATTCAATTTTGAGAGGTATAAAGTGCTTAGCAAGTACAAGAAATTTGTACTACCAGCAAACAATCATTTTGATTTGTAAATATTTTTGATAGTTACTTATCATCCGATTGTATGCTTTTTTTTAAACCCTTAGTTAAAACTATGGAGATTTATATAATGCAATTAAATAAAATCAAATTAGCTCTTGGTTTTGCTGCTGCTGCTACTATGGCTATGCCAATGGTTGCTTCTGCTGCTGCTGATCAAGAAAAAGCTATGAAAAATGCTAACAACTGGGCTCACCCACGTGGTCAGCATGATAACCAAGCTTATTCTAAGCTTACTCAAATTAACAAAGGTAACGTTAAAAACCTTAAAGCTGCATGGACATTCGCTACTGGTGTAAACCGTGGTCATGAAGGTGCACCTTTAGTTATTGGTAACATGATGTATGTACATACAGCATTCCCAAATAACGTTTACGCTTTAGACCTTAACAACGATCAAAAAATCGTTTGGTCTTACTTCCCAAAACAAGATCCTAGCGTTCAAGCAGTTCTATGTT
>CBFHYY010000020.1:0-112680 GCA_965660175.1 Methylophilaceae bacterium | reverse complement strand
ATCCCTCCCATCAGAGGATGTTCCTTCTGGAAAAATACAAACACTTTTCTTTTCAAGATAATCTTTAATAATAGGATTAATTTTTTTAATGGAAGCTTTACTGGATCTATTTATAAAGATAGTGTTTGCTGCAATTGCTATCATATTTATGATTGGCCAAGATTTAACCTCATCTTTAGAAACAAAATATAAAGGACTAATTGAATTAATAACAAGTATATCTAGCCATGATATGTGATTGCTGGTTATTAGGTAATTTTGATTACTTAGTAAGTTATCTAAATCTAAGTTTTGAGAAATTTTTACATTTAATATTAATAAAATTCCTCGACTCCAAAAAGAAATGAGATTTTTTTTTATTATTCCACGAGCCAAATAACATGGTATCGACAGGAATAAACCTAAAATCATATGTGCTATTAAAAGAGAGATCTTAAATAAAATAATTATTTTCATTTTACTGTCATATGTTTTTCATAATCTAAATGTTAAATGCTCCTATGACTGTTTATAGAGCAATATGGATATCAGATGTTCACCTCGGTTCAACTGCTTGTCAAGCAGAATTTCTTCTAGATTTTCTAAAAAATAATGAATCAGAAAAATTATATCTTGTTGGAGACATTATTGATGGGTGGGAATTAAAGAAAACATGGTATTGGCCACAGGCTCATAATGATGTTATTCAAAAAATCCTAAGAAAAAGTAGAAAGGGTACTAAAGTAATTTATATACCTGGAAATCATGATGAGGGCGCAAAACAATTTATTAACAATAAATTTGCTGATATTCGAATTTTAAAGGAAGCCTATCACACAACAAAGAATGGCCAAAAGTTATGGATAATTCATGGAGACCTTTTTGATTCAATAAGAACGGTATCAAAATGGTTGGAATTTGTTGGTGATGAATTCTACAAAATAATATTATGGATTAATGAGAAATTAAATAATATTCGAAGATATTATGGAATGAATTATTGGTCATTTTCTAAACATATCAAATCAAAAATTAGTAAAGCAAACCAATATATTCAGGATTTTGAAAAATTCATGGTGAGAGAAACAAAATTAAAAAAATGCCAAGGGGTTGTTTGTGGGCATATTCATAAACCAGAAATTAAATCATATGAAGAAATTACATATTATAACGATGGAGATTGGGTTGAAAATTTAACTGCGCTTGTTGAAACAAAAAATGGTGAAATGAAGTTAATTCAGTGGGCAGATCAAGAGCGTTTTAAAAAAAAGTAAAAGAAGGTAATCTGCAATATGTCACTTTATTGTCATAATAAAATATTACATTTGATGACATTAACTCTCAAAATAAATTTAATATGTCACAGCAAATAAAATCTATTTCTGAACTAAAAGATCAAAATAAAAATTTTCAAAGTGAAAGAAAACAAAAAAAAATAAAAGACGGAAATGTAAAAATTTCATGGGCAAGTTCAGACAAGGAAAGGAATGAGGTATATAAGCTAAGATATAAAATTTTTGCCGAGGAAATGGGAGCAAATATTAATGGCGGAAAGAAAAAAATTGATAAAGATATTTTTGACGATTATTGCGAGCATTTAATTGCTAGAGATATTAAAAGTGAAAAAATTATTGGAACATATAGAGTACTAACTCCATTAGGCGCAAAAAATCTTGGATATCTTTATTCAGAATTAGAGTTTGATATTGGAAAAATAAATGATATCAGAGATATTGTGATCGAGGTTGGAAGAGCTTGTGTCCATAAAAAATTTAGATCCGGAAGCGTCATTATGTCTATGTGGGCTGAACTTGGAAGGTTTATGAAAGCTAATGGGTTCCAAATAATGATTGGTTGCTCAAGTGTTCCAATAAAAGATGGTGGACATATGGCGGCAAGTATTTATAAGAAATTATTTAAATCTGGAAGAATAACGGAAGCGTATAAAGTGATACCAAGATTACCTTTAGATTGTGATAGTTTACCCTTTGATAATGAGATTGAAACCCCACCATTACTTAAAGGATACTTACGTCTTGGAGCAAAGATATGTGGGAATCCTGCTTGGGATCCAGATTTTAATACAGCTGATTTTTTTACTATGCTTAATTTAAATGAAATTCCGAGAAGATATGCTGAGCATTTTTTAAAGTAAATCTAGGAGCAATAAAATTGTTCCTCATTCTTATTTTTGTAGCAACCTAACTCAGGTATATTTACATAAAAACCTAAAAGACCCTCAGTTAGTCCATTAAATTTTGTATTCCGTTCATTAGCTAAATTTTTATTAATTGATTTAATATTTTGTATAATCCAAATATCATGGGCTAGTAATAAAGCTTCTTTAATGGTATTTTTTTCTGCATCTTTAAATTTATGATTAATAATTTGATTGAATATTTTAGATTCTTCTGTTTTCAAAAAAGTGCCAAACAGTATTTTTTCCATTTCTATTCTAAATTTCACAATACAGCCAGCTCTTGCTAAGACGGGAGAGATAAAAATTAATTTATTCGCATGTGCTTCCAACCCTGCTCCATTATCTTTGACCTCCATGATTTTTTTAGCGCGTTCTTCAAGGATAGTAGTGAGATTCGATTCACATTTTTTTCTTATGGATTTAAAATGTTGAATAAAGAATGCATCTAATTTTTTTACTTGCGAATCAGCTGACTCTGCATTTATTATTTTTTGAATATTGTCGTTAGTTTCTGTCTCAGCTAGCACTCCTAAACAAAAAGGCATGAGTAAGAAAAAGGTAAGTATTTTTTTCATTAGTGTTTTATAGCCTTATCTATACCTATACCTGTTTGGGATCTAAAAAATTGAGAGTTAAATTTTGATCTTACTAATTGAGCATCTTTTGATTTATCTATCATGGAAAAAAACCATATCCCAAGAAAAGTTACACTCATGGAGAATAATGCAGGATATTTATATGGGAAAATTGGTTGGGAATTCTTAAATACATCTACCCAAACAACCGGTCCTAAAATTACTAGAATGATGGCAGTGAGTAACCCTGCTGATCCACCAATCACAGCACCCTTCGTGGTTAAATTTTTCCAATAAATAGATAGAAGAAGAATAGGAAAGTTGGTACTGGCCGCAATAGCAAATGCTAAGCCAACCATAAATGCCACATTTTGACTTTCAAAAATAATACCGAGAAAGATTGCTAGTAAGCCTAATGCAATAGTAGCAATTTTTGAAACTTGCATCTCTTTTTTTTCATTTTTTTTCTTATGATTGAAAACATTTGCATATAGGTCATGTGATATTGCTGATGCACCAGCAAGAGTTAAGCCTGACACAACTGCTAATATCGTCGCAAAAGCAACTGCAGATATAAAGCCTAACAAAAGATCTCCACCAACAGCATGTGCTAGGTGAATAGCAGCCATATTACTATTTCCAATTAGATCACCTGACTCATTTAAGTAGCTCATATTTTGCGAGACAAGTATGATGGCTCCAAAACCTATTATAAAGGTTAAAATATAAAAATATCCTATAAAGCCAGTCGCATAAACAACAGATTTTCTTGCTTGAATGGCGTCTTTAACTGTAAAAAATCTCATAAGAATATGAGGAAGTCCAGCAGTACCAAACATAAGAGCTAATCCTAATGAAATAGCCGATATAGGATCTGATATTAATCCACCAGGAGCAAGAATAGCTTCACCTTTTGGATGAATATTAATGGCTGCATTAAAAAAAGTATTAAGACTAAAATCAAACTGTAATAATACTAATATCGCAATCAATGTTGCTCCTGACAACAATAAAACAGCTTTGATTATTTGGACCCAAGTTGTTGCTAACATTCCACCAAAAGCTACATAAAGAACCATTAAACCACCAACGGTCATAACAGCAATGAAATATGGTAACCCAAATAATAGCTCAATAAGCTTTCCTGCACCGACCATCTGCGCTATAAGATACAAAATAACCGTGAAAAGTGATCCACATGCCGCGAGAATACGAATAGGTTTTTGATTTAAACGAAAAGAAGCAACATCCGCAAAACTAAATTTACCAAGGTTTCTTAAGGGTTCAGCAATTAAGAGAAGGATGATTGGCCACCCAACTAAAAAACCTATTGAATAAATTAAACCATCAAAACCAGTTAAAAAAACGAGACCTGATATTCCAAGAAAAGAAGCTGCTGACATAAAGTCACCAGATATAGCTAATCCATTTTGAAATCCAGTAATATTTCCACCAGCTGTATAAAAGGTTTTTGCATTCTGTGTTTTTTTGGATGCCCAGTAAGTTATATATAATGTAAATCCTACAAATAAAACAAACATTAAAATAGCGATAATATTCATGGCGACTAACTGGAATCCTTTATCATTTTTTTAATTTATTAACCATAGGTTCAATTTTCCAATTGGCAAAAAAAACATATAAAAAGGTTATGAAAAAAATATGAAGAATTAGTATAAAACCTAAAGCAACTCCTATGGAGAGTGAGTACCCATCAATTAATTGCCCAAATATAGAAGGCTTAAAAGCAATTATAGAGATAAAGCTGAAATAGGGAATAATTGTTAGTAATAACAATAAAATTACTATTAATTTTCTTGAAGCTAATAAACTTTTATATTCTTTTTGTTCGGTTTGTAACATAAGCTAAATAAGCTTACATCATTACATTTAAAAAACCTATTACGAAAAGAGGAATTTGTAATCCAAAATTTACTAAAATAGCCTTATCTTTTAAAATAATTCCTGAAAAAGTCCACCCAATAACACCAATACCATGAAATATAATATTCACCGGATAAATATTTAGATTTGTAAGTAATATACCAATGAGTACAAAAAATGTACTAAACCATTTAAGGTTTTTTTTTAAAAGATTCATTTTTCCATTCCTAAGTTGAGATTAATTTTCATTTGTAATGTCACGCGAATATATTTTATGTTGAACATCTAACAATTCACTATCAATTCTATTTGCAATAATAATATCTGTATTTTTTTTGAATAATTTTAAATTATCAGTGACCTTAAATCCATTTATCCTTTTCTTTTTTAAACCTGGTTCATATATAAGAATTTCTATATTTTCATTTTGAATTTTTTTAATTACTCCAAAGATTGCAGACTCTCTATAATTATCGGAGTTACTCTTCATAATTAATCTGTACACCCCCATGAGCTTGGGTTTCTTTTTTAAAATTTCTGAAGCGATAAAGGCTTTTCTTGTCTCATTACCGTCAACGATGGCTTTAATAATATTGTTTGGAACATTTTGATAATTTGCTAGAAGTTGTTTAGTATCCTTGGGAAGACAGTAACCACCATAACCAAATGATGGATTGTTGTAATAATTACCTATCCTATTATCTAGACATACACCATTAATAATATCTTGACTGTTCAGTTTATTTTTAGCTGCAAATGAATCAAGTTCATTAAAAAAGGTTACTCTCATTGCGAGAAAGGTATTAGAGAAAAGTTTAATGGCTTCTGCTTCATTAGAGCTTGTATAAATAGTGTCAACGTTATCTTTCAAACAACATTGAGAGAATACTTGGGCAATTTTTTTGCCAATTATTTTTTTACTACCAATTACTATTCTTGATGGATATAGACTATCGTGAAGAGCCCGCCCCTCTCTTAAAAATTCTGGTGAAAAAATAATTTTTTGATAATTGAATTCTTTTCTAATTTTTTTGGTATAACCAACTGGTATTGTTGATTTTATAAGTATCGGTATCTTATGATTTGCAGATAATATTTTTTTTATAGTCCACTCTATAGATAAAGTATTAAAAAAATTAGAAGATGGATCATAGTCAGTAGGAGTGGCTATGATAACTAGATCAGAATTCTTATATGCTTGGATGTAATTGGTTGTTGCTCTAATATTAAGCTTAACAGACTTTAGGTAGGCAGATATGTAAGGATCTTTTATTGGCGATTCTTTTCTGTTAACCTGCGCAACTTTTGCTTTTATTATATCGATCAGGATTACTTCATGGTGTTGGGCTAGTAATACCGCATTTGCTAATCCAACATAACCAATACCCACGATTGTTATCTTCATTATAAATTTAATCTAATAATTGTTTAAATAATATTTCCTCACACTTCTTCCATGTCCATTTTTTTATTGAGTATTGCTGAATATTTTTTTTGGATAACTTGATAGATTTATAAATATTTTCTTTTAAATCATTACCAAGGTATCCATCTTTATTGCTTCTTACTAAATCTTTGGGCCCAGTTACGTTATAACCAACAACCGGTAGGCCATTACATAATGCCTCAATAATGACTATCCCAAAGGTATCTGTTTTACTTGTAAAGCAAAAAACATCATTTTGAGAATAATAATTGGCTAATTCGGTACCGAACTTGTAACCCGGAAACGTAATGGATTTATATTTTTTCTTTAACCTTTTTAATTCTGGACCGTCTCCAATGATGGTGATGTCAAAATCTTTATTTAATTCACATAGCGCTTCTAAATTTTTTTCTTTACTTATCCTTCCAACACTCAGGACCTTAATTTTTCCATGATCAGTATTTTTTGAAACAGTTTTGATTAGTGAAGAAGAAACACCCCGCGTCCAAAGAACAAGATTTTTGAATCCTTTATTTTTTAAATCTTCTAAACATGATAAAGATGGTACTAATATTGCTCTACTTTTTTTATGAAATAATTTCATTAAACTATAACCAAAATTAATAGGAATTTTTAGGTAAATATTTAAATATTCTGGAAATTTTGTGTGATATGCAGAGGTAAAAGGAAGCTTATTGAGCTTGCAGTATATTCTTGCAACTAGGCCAATCGGACCTTCTGTTGCGATATGGATATGAGTAGGTTTGATTTTTTGAATAGCTTTATAAGCTTTTATGGGTTCGCAACAGATTTGAATTTCTGGATATGCATTAATAGATTTCCACCTAAATAAACCAGGATGAATTAAATTGACCTTTTTATTTGTGACATTAAGAATATTTTTATATGTTGTTGAAACACCATTTATTTGCTCAAAAGTATCTGTTGCTATGATGATTGAATTCATAGCTTCTATATTGATAAATTTTTATGACAATAAATTTACATTATGACAATTAGATTAATACATAATTTTTAAGTTATTAATCTAAAGAAAATACAGAAATGTAATCACCTTGTTTATAGCCCATAATTTTATTTCCACCTGACACAACAGCTATGTATTGTTTACCATCTATTGCATAGGAAATAGGAGGTGCATTTACCCCAGCATCGATAGAAGTTGTCCATAGAATTTCACCTGTCTTAGCATTAATTGCATTGAAACGGCCGTTGCCTTCGCCAAAAAAAACTAAATTACCTTTCGTTGCAAGGCTACCACCTAGCATTGGTTGGTCTGTCTTATGTTGCCAGACAATTTTCCCTGTCAATAAATCTAGTGCTGATAAAACACCCCATTGATTATCTTTTGTAGGTTCAGAGCTCGTATATTGAATAGTATTGTTATTAATAATTTTTTCGTTAAGGGTATATTTTATCGGCGCGTGAATACCAGAAATATAAGCAAGGTGCAGGTCGACATTCATACTAACAGGCGACCAATTGGATCCACCTAAAATTCCAGGATATATAATAGTTCCTTCTTCTGTTGCCTTTACGAACATATTTTTTTGGGGAACAAAAGGCTCTGACTTCAGAAGAAGTTCTCCGGTATCCCTATTGTGTATATAAAACCATCCAGTTTTTCCTGCCTGCCCTACTGCTGGAATCACCTTATCTTCATGTAAGGTGTGGAAAATTAACGGAGGACTTGCAACATCATATCCCCATATATCGTGTGGCACTTGCTGATAATGCCATTTGAATTTTCCTGTATTAGCATCCAGCGCCACTAACGAAACTGTATATAAATTATCTCCTGGTCTGCTATCTCCACTCATTTGAGGGGATGGGTTTCCAGTCCCAAAGAATAAAGTATTAGAAGCATTGTCGATGGCAGGAGTCGTCCAAGCTGAACCTCCCCCGTATTTTGCAGCATCAGGATATTTTTCTAAATGATCTCTTTCATATTGTAAATCTCTGTTTAATACTTCCCCATCTTTTGTATAGTTACTAAGATCACCTTCCCATCCTTGCTCCGGAATCGTATCAAACTGCCATATTTTTTTCCCGGAATAAATGTCATATGCAGCTAGAAAACCAGGTCGACCAAATCTTCCGGCTACACCTACTACTTTTGCTAGAGGAGTATCTTTACCAGCATCATCTAAATGAAGCCCATAACCTACCCCGGTAATACCTATAATAACTTTATTTTCAAAGACTACCGGTGCCATAGAAATACCAACTCCAGTTCCACCACTTACTTTTCTCTTTTGTTTTGAGTCTTCATTATTTAATGCGGTAACGGTTTCTGTCTGGACTCCATTTTTTACCACATTGATATCCCATAATTTTTCCCCAGTTTTACTGTCCAGGGATATTAGTCTTGCATCGACAGTACCCATAAATAATTGTCCGTTATGTATTGCAAGTCCTCGATTAGATGGACCACAACATATTTTCCAGTCACGATTTCGCTTATGCTCATATCTCCAGAGCACCTTTCCAGTTTTTGCATTCATGGCAATCACATGATTAAAGGGCAAAGATACATACATAACACCTTGATGCACGATAGGAGTTGATTGAAAAGTTGCCTTTATGCCTGTTTGGTATTGCCATGCTAGTTTCAGATTACCAACATTCTTATCATTGATTTGTTCAATTGTTGCAAAGCGTTGGTTAGTTAAATCTTTTCCATAAGATGACCAGTCTTGATCAGATGGAGTGCAACTCATCAAACAAAAAATCAGGGTAAATAGAAAAATTTTATAAAGACTCATAACTATATGTAGGTAGCTATTGGTAAATTAAGCACACTTATTTTATCAGCAACGCTTTTTAATTCTTTTTCCGTTAACCTTTCAATGTTTGCTGTTATTTTTTGTTCAGTTGGTCTTGCCAGACTATATAAATGAATACCTTTTAATTTCTTTTCATAATTTGTGAGAAATGAAATATATTGATCGATGCTTTTTTTGGAGGGCAATTCGCCATTAATTTTAATGACACATGTTTGAATGATGGTGGGAGAAATATCTAAACATGATTCAATATTTTTCTTAGTAACATTCAGACTTGGATTAATTTGATTAATCATTTTTACATCATCGTTATCAACGCTATCAATTTTAAACCATACTTCCTTTGGCGTTTGATTAATAAGACCCCAGGCCTTTTGAACTGATTCATCAGACATATGACTTCCATTCGTAATTAAACGGATGGTAATCAGATTATTTAATGAAAATTCATTTATGGCGCTGATTACTATGTTTATTACCTCTTTAAATTCTTTAGCTGCTGTCGGCTCACCATTTCCAGAGAAAGCAATATCTTTTAAAAGAGTGTCAGCTGGGGCATGATTGTTTAAGAAATTGTTTTGAGTAATTTCATGAAGCCAAAAAAAGAGTTCTTCTTTTAGTAAATTAGTGTCTATTGGCTCAGGCTTTCCTCTAGTAAGGTTTGGAATTTCACAATAAATACATTGCCAGTTACATGCATTGTTTGTATTGAGGTTGATGCCAAGAGATAAGCCACCGGCCCTTCTGGATAAAACTGGGTAGATGTATTTTTTATCAAAAATCTTACGATCATGATTGAGAATGCTTAGTGTTGCCATGCGCTAATAATCTATAAAAATATATTTATATGATACTTGATTTATTTGTGATCCACATTGATTGATATGCATTAAGTATGATAACTTCATGCTTACTACTTAATGGATTTCCAGAAATTAAATCAGTCCACATATCTGTTTCGATAAGATTTAAGTCAGAAAGTTGGATGGATACTTCTTTGTTAGAAATGTTATGTATTGCAAATATACTTTGATCGCGATCTAAACTTTGACGCCATAAAGCTAAGGTATTACTTCCTAAATTGAGTGTAAATTGTGTGGCATTGGGGTGAAATGCTGACTGCTCTTTTCTGAGCTGGATCAATCTTAATAGCTCTTTATAAACCCTAGAGTGATGATTATCTTCTGAAAGTTTTTGGACAAGGTTATCCATGGACCATTGGTGTCGGTTAATTGCCCTATTGTGCCCACTATGCTCTAACTTTTGATAATCATTTTCTGTACCAAGAAGGCTATTGATATAAAAGGCAGGAATGCCTTCAAGAGCTAACATAATTGTATGCGCAGCAATAAATCTTTCCTCTTGAAACCCATCATCATGATCGTCAACATGAAATTTTAGTGCGTCAAACAAAGCAATATTCATTTCATAAGGACGTTCGGTGCCTTCTGCAGAGCGATAGGATATTTTTCCGCCCGCTTTTTCAATATTACTTGCTAATTTTTCAACCTCATCGATAGATAAAATTTGTTCCACTGGTCTTAGGCCAATACCATCATGGCTCGCTATAAAATTGAAATAAGTTGTTCCAAACATTGCAGGCGGCATTGCCATTAGCCATTGTTTAATTTTGTCCGATTTACCATTCAATAGAGTAAACATAATAAGAGGAGGTAGCGCAAAATTATAAACAAGATGAGCCTCATTGCGGTTACCAAAATAAGATAAATTTTCTCTATTGGGTATATTAGTTTCAGTAATCAAATAAATTTCATCAGAATAAAAGTCAATTAGGGTTCTTATTAAACGAATGATTTCATGGGTTTGAGGAAGATTAATGCATTTTGTACCCAACTCCTTCCATATGAATGCCACTGCATCCAGCCTAAATATTTTACTTCCATGATCAAGATAGGTTTTGATGATATCTATGATTTCAATTAAGACATCAGGGTTGGAGAAGTTTAAATCTGGTTGATCGTGACTGAAGGTTGACCAAACCAGTTTTTCACCTTCTAGGGTTTTTACTTTTTGAAATAAAGGGCTGGTTCTTGGTCTTACAATGTTTGAGGAGTCTGTGTCATTTTCTACCGTTACAAAATAATGCTGACCAGGATCTTCATTTCTTTTAAATTGCTCAAACCACTGACTCCTTGATGAAACGTGATTAATAACAAGATCTGTCATGAGTTTATATTTTGCGGCAATAGTTTCAATATCTTTCCAAGATCCAAATCCATCATTGATGCTTTTAAAATCCACCACTGCGAATCCGTCATCTGAACTAAATGGAAAATAGGGTAAAATATGAACTGAGTTTATATACTTACCCACATAGTTATTTAAAAAAACTAATAAACTTTGGAGTGGAATTTTTTCTTTCTCTACAATGCTATTGGCATAAGTTATTAAAATAATATCTCTTTGATCCCATTTTGTTACGTTAGGTTTTGGAAGAACAGGGATGGTATCTTTAAAAAAGATATTGATTATGCTTGAGTTTAATTCATTGTTGTCTTGTTCAGGATATATTCGGTTTAGGTGATGAAGAACTTTTACATACAATTCATCTTTTGCTGCGGCTGCGTTCATGTGTCAAGAAAATTCTTTCATATCAAGCTCTACTGCATTTATTAATTCTTCACCCAATTCTGGACACGCACTGTTTACCCTTGTCCAGCTGGGGATGAATGGAGTTTCCATTGGATGAGCAAGAAAGTGTGATCCAGCATTCATGATATTTTCTGCAAATAACTCCACCGCTTTTTCTTCTTCATGAATATCAAAGGACAAGCCATTCATTTTGGCGTCATTGTTATAGGTTTCAACAAAATCTAGTGCGATACGAAAGTAAGTGGCTTTAATAGAGCGAAAAGTTTCATTATTAAAAACAAGACCAGTAGTTGCAAGTTTTCTAAAAATTGACTTGCTTATATCAATCGACATTTTTGATAACCCTTTACTTGCATCTTTCTCACTTAGATCTTGATGCTTATGATCATATTTATCAGCAATATCAACTTGGCATATCCTATTATTGGCATAATTCCTGTTCATTTCTGACAAAACACCTATCTCTAAACCCCAATCGCTTGGAATTCTAATATCGTTTAAAACCTCTGTTCTTAGGGAAAATTCACCTGACAGAGCATACCTATAACTATTGAGGTACTCTAAATATTCATTGGCAGGGAATATTTTCATAAGAGATCGAATTAATGGGGTTACAAGCAATCTACAAACTCTCCCATTAATTTTATTGGTTGATACTCGAGCATAGTAACCTTTGCAAAATTGATAATTGAAGCCAGGGTTTGCTACTGGATAAATCAAGCGAGCAAGTAAATCTTTTGTGTAAGTCACAATGTCACAATCATGAAGTGCAATAGATTCAACTTTATTAGCGGCTAGGACATAACCCAAGCAATACCAAACATTTCTACCCTTACCCATTTCTTGAGGGGCTAACCTTAATTTTTGAAGCTTTTTATCTATCGCCTTTAGTCTAGGACCATCATTCCATAGCACAACATGATTTTGCGGAAGTCGTGAAAAATAATTTAGAGCATCTCGATATTCATATTTTGTTGCACGATCAAGACCAATAACTATTTGCTGCAAATATTTTACATTTCCTAATTCTTTTACAATATTTTCTAACGGAGGAGACAGTAACTCCGAATAAAGAGATGGCAAAACAAGACCCATTGGCCTTACTTTCGAGAAGGCGAGTAACTCTTTCTCAAGACTTTCGGTGTCTTGAACTCTAAGATTATGAAGGTTGGTAATTATGCCATTCTGATAAAAATCACTCATAACGTATCCAATATATTTAAAATTGCCTTATTCCAACCTCTTGGACCAATTTCATCGGTAGTTAAAAGAGATGCATGCCCATTAATCTGAGGCGGTGGTTTCTCAGGGTGTCTAACAATTACTGCTCTATCAACTCGTTCTAACATCTTAATATCATTTTCACTATCACCCAAACCTATCGTTATTATTTTATCTTGCCCCTTATTTTCATACTTATTTTTGATCCATAATAGTGCATCGCCTTTATTTTGATGACCAGATATGGTCAAAAACCTTCCACCCTGCGCAGAAATTAACTTATGATCTGAAAGAATTTGGTTAAAAATTGTTTTTCTTTCTTCATCATCATTCCAGACAATAGGCTCTGTATATTCTCTTTGGCAAGCTCTTTGGCATGCTTCGTTGTCGAGGCCAGTTATTTTTTGTACACCATCTAATCCAAGCTCTGAGAAGGATGTAAAGGTAAATTGTTTTTTTAAATCATGTAGTAATTTTTTTATTATTATGTTGCTGACACCAAGATTAATTTTTTCATTATCAAAACATACACCAGACCCATTTTCATATATAAAAGGATCATTATTATTTAACTCTTTTTTTATGACGATCATTTCCTCATATGTTTTGCTGCTTGATAAAATTAGAGGAATATTTCTTTGTCTGATGAGTTGAAGGGCTGGAAGAGCTTCCGCGAAAGAATAAGAATTATGGTCTAAAAGCGTTGCATCTAAGTCAGAGAATATAAGTATCATTGTGTTTAATTAGACGAATAACTCTCTTCTGTAAAATTCCACTTTCTGGTTATTTTAATAAAATCTATCTCACTACGCATTCTTTCTGAGAAAGCTGCATATGGGGCACCTAATTTAACTATATTGATGGCAGCTTTATCCAGCTCTTTATTTCCAGAAGTTTTATTTATTGTAATATTTTCTATTTCCCCATTTGCATTTAATTTTACCGTAAGCCTCAAGGCCCCAAAAGTTCCTTGCCTTGCAGACTTTGGATAATTTAAGGCACCTAAGCGTTCTACTTTTTGTCTCCAAGCTTCAAAATATAATCTATATTCATAATCTTCGGTGTTTGCTGAAATAGTTTTAACCCTGGCGTTATTGAAATTTTTTGCCGATATATCTAGATTACTCAGATTAGCAATTAATTTTTCTGTATCAATCGGTTTATTTTGGTTAATTTCATTTGAAACCGACTCTTCTACGTCAAGTAGCTTTTCATTTTTTACTATTTTATCTTTTTCTAATATTCCTTTATTTGAAGATGTATTAATTTTAATTAATTCATCCTGTTGTACTAATTTTTCATCAGTTTTGATTTTTTTAACTGACTTATTAATATTTGAACTACTTGTGGTTTTTTTGGGTTCAGTATCCGAAACAATTTTCTTTGCCTTTTCAACAATAATTAATTCAATTTCACTTTGTGATTTTTTATAATTATTTTTTTCAATATTTATATTGCCATATAAAATAAAACCAATATGTATGAATAATGATACGAAAATTGCAAAAATAAAGTGGGTATGAGCGATGGGTTCATTCATCATTTTGTCGTTATTGAAGCAGACTGATAACTTGGTTCTGTATGTTTGAGAAGCTACCATTACTCATAAAGATTATTTGATCCCCGCTTTTATGATTTATGACGATTTTATTTATTAAAAATTTAATATTATCAGACACTATAGCATTCTGGGTTTTTGAAAATAGATCCTTAGCATCCCAAGAAAGATTATTTGCGTAGCAATATACTTGGTCAGCATCCTCTAAGCCTTTTAATAAGTTTTTTTTCATAGCCCCTAACTTCATAGTATTTGATCGAGGCTCAATGACGGCTATTACCCTTCCTTTGGGTTTCGTTTTTTTAATTCCTGCAAGGGTAGTTTTAATAGCTGATGGATGATGTGCAAAGTCATCATATATATTTGTACCGTTTTCGAATGCCGCTATTTTTTCCATCCTTTTTTTTACACCCTTGAATAATGAGAGTGCTTCAATAGATTTATCGGAGCTAATACCAACATGTCTTGCGGCAGCTACAGCAGCTAATGCATTGCTTGCATTATGGTGACCCATGAGATTCCAATTGAGAGTACCTAATTCTTTTTTCTTATGTGAAATAATAATAGATTGATTATCGCTTCCTAAAGCATATGACCAATCTTTTGGTCCAGTAAAATATTCTACCTCTGACCATAAGCCCATACTAAGAGTATCTTTTAAAGCAGGACTTTCTTCGTTTACTATGATGCGACCATCCTGTGGAATCATTCTTATTAAATGATGAAAATGTTTTTTTATATGGTCTAGATCATCAAATATATCCGCATGGTCAAATTCTAGATTATTTAAAATAAGTGTTCTTGGATGATAATGTATAAATTTAGAGCGCTTATCAAAAAATGCAGTATCGTACTCATCTCCCTCTATTACAAAAAAGCTTGGTGCATTTCTTTCACTAGCTAAAGGGAGTCTTGCTGATTTTTGAAAATTAACTGGGATCCCACCGATAAGATAACCTGGAGAGAATTCATTATATTCTAGGATCCATGCCAGCATTGATGTGGTAGTGGTTTTACCATGTGTTCCTGCTACTGCTAAAACCCACTTATTATATAGAATATTTTCAAAGAGCCATTGAGGCCCCGATTGATAAGGTAACTTCTTGTTGAGTATCGTCTCCATCAGCGGGTTTCCCCTAGAAATAACATTACCAATTATGAATAGGTCAGGGTTTAATGTTATTTGGGAATCATCAAAACCTTCAATAATAGTGATACCTTCTTCGTTAAGTTGAGTAGACATTGGCGGGTAAACATTTTGGTCACAGCCAGTTACCTTATGACCACTTTTTTTTGCTAGAGTGGCTATACCTGCCATAAATGTTCCACATATACCCAATATATGAATATGCATGTTTACTTTAAGTTAGGACTTAACCATTTACGTAATTGTTCTTTAGATACTGGTCTTCTTTCAGCCATGTCTTCTAATTGATCATTATCGATCTTATCAACACTAAAGTATTTAGCGTCAGGATGTGCGAAGTAAAAACCACTTACAGAAGACGCTGGATGCATTGCCATACTCTCGGTAAGGCGCATACCGATTTCATCTGCTTCAAGTAATGCAAAAATTTCTTCCTTAACAGTATGTTCAGGGCACGCAGGGTATCCGGGTGCGGGTCGAATTCCTTGATATTTTTCATCAATCATATCCGCGTTAGATATTTCTTCAGATTGATAACCCCAAAGATCTTTTCTTACTCTATCATGCATATATTCAGCAAAGGCTTCGGCAAGCCTGTCAGTAATTGCTTTAATCATAATTCCGTTATAGTCATCTTCATCTTTTTCAAAAGCTTGTTCGTAATCATCTACGTTTATCCCTGAGGTTACTGCAAAAAGACCAATGTAGTCCCTGATACCAGACATTTTAGGAGCAATGAAATCCGCTAGACATAAATTAGGCTTTTGAACCCCGTTAATATTCGGTTTCTTATTTTGCTGTCTCAGACCATAATAAGTAAAGATAGGATTATTTGAATTCTCATCAACATAAATCTCAATATCATCATCATTAACTGTATTGGCAGGGTAAAAACCTACTGCTCCATTAGCCTTTAACTTTTTTTCATTTATGACTTTATCTAACATCTTTTGTGCATCTTGATACAAATTATTAGCGCTTAAGCCAACGACCTTATCTTCCAAAATGGCAGGAAACTTTCCATGTAAATCCCAGGTCTTAAAGAAAGGCGACCAATCGATGTATTTTCTTATAAGTTGTAAGTCAATATTTTTAAAGACACGTTTTCCAATAAATTTTGGTTTAACTGGCGCAAAATTTAGAGCTAATTTATTTGCTCTAGCTTCTTGAATGGAAATATAAGTAGGACCTTTTTTATTGGCATGAAGTTGTTTTACGTTTTCATAATCTTTAGATAGATTGATAAGGTAATCAACTTTTTGTTTGGGATCCATAAGTGATTGCATAATAGAAACTGAACGAGATGCATCTGATACATGAATAACGGGACCATCATAATGGTCTGCTATTTTTACAGCAGTATGAGCCCGCGAGGTTGTTGCTCCTCCAATAAGTAAAGGTATATTATTTTCCTTGAAATAATCATCACGCTGCATTTCACTGGCAACGTGCGTCATTTCTTCAAGAGATGGTGTGATCAGTCCTGATAATCCAATGATATCAACATTTTCTTCTTTTGCTTTAGCAAGAATTTCAGAGCATGGAACCATAACTCCCATATTGACCACCTCAAAATTATTGCACTGTAAAACAACAGAGACGATATTTTTTCCTATGTCATGGACATCACCCTTAACGGTTGCGATTAACATTTTACCTTTTGGCTTGGCTTTTACTCCTGTTCTTTTTTCATCCTCTTCCTTTTCTTTTTCAATAAAAGGCACAAGATGCGCAACAGCTTGTTTCATTACCCTGGCTGATTTGACAACTTGAGGTAAAAACATTCTTCCTTGACCAAAGAGATCGCCAACTACATTCATGCCGTCCATTAGTGGACCTTCAATAACATTGATGGGACGACCATCATCTTGAGACATAATTTTAAGACGTGCTTCTTCAGTATCTTCAACTATAAAATCAGTAACTCCATGGACCAGTGCATATTCAATTCTTTTTTCTACAGAAACGGTCTGATCATCATCACCTCTCCAATTGAGCTTGGACTCTTCTTTTTTACTGCCTGTTAGTGTGCCAGCTATATCAATCATTCTCTCCGTGGCATCTTGACGGCGATTTAGGATTACATCTTCGACTGCTGTTTTTAAATCATCATCTAAGTCATCATACAAACCGATCATACCGGCATTTACAATACCCATAGTTAATCCAGCTTTTATAGCGTGATGCAGAAATACAGTATGTATTGCTTCTCTCGCAAGATTATTACCTCGGAAGCTAAAACTTACATTGGAGACTCCACCTGATATCTTGGCATAGGGGAGATTTTCTTTGATCCATTTGGTAGCATTAATAAAATCAACTGCGTAATTATTATGTTCTTCAATCCCTGTGGCTACAGCAAATATGTTTGGATCAAATATGATATCTTCTGGAGGGAATGATAGCTTGTCAATCAAGGTATCGTAAGCTCGTTTGCATATTTCTATCTTACGATCGTACGTATCAGCTTGTCCTTTCTCATCAAATGCCATAACAATAATGGCTGCACCGTAATTAAGACATAGCTTTGCCTGAGATAAAAAGCTTTCTTCTCCCTCTTTCAGTGATATTGAATTGACGATTGCTTTTCCTTGAACGCATTTTAACCCTGCCTCTATGACTTCCCATTTTGATGAGTCAATCATAATAGGAATGCGTGCAATATCTGGTTCTGAGGCAATTAGATTTAGGAAATGCTGCATCGCTTTGAGTGAGTCAAGCATTCCTTCGTCCATATTAATATCGATAACTTGTGCACCGTTTTCAACTTGCTGCCTCGCGACAGATACGGCTTCTTCAAATTTTTCTTCAATAATGAGTCGTGCAAAAGCTTTTGATCCTGTAACGTTCGTCCTTTCTCCAACATTAATAAAAAGAGTATCTTGTTTAATGGTAAGAGGTTCTAAGCCAGAAAGTCGTGTAAAAGTTTCTTGAGAGGGTACTGGTCGAGGCTTGATATCCTTAATTTGCTGAGCGATTGCTTTGATGTGTGCTGGAGTAGTTCCACAACATCCACCCGCAATATTGATAAAACCGCTGTTGGCAAAATCTTTCAATAAGGATGAAGTATCTTGAGGTTCCTCGTCAAAGCCAGTATCCGACATTGGGTTTGGAAGTCCCGCGTTAGGATATATACAAATATAAGTATCAGCTATTTTTGCTAATTCCTCAGCGTAAGGTCGCATGAGTGCGGCACCCAATGCGCAGTTTAAACCTATGGTAAGGGGTTTAACGTGCCTGATGGAATTCCAAAAAGCACTCACAGTTTGTCCTGATAATATTCTTCCAGAGGCATCTGTAACCGTTCCAGATATCATGAGAGGCAGTCGTATCGATTGTTCCTCAAATTCAGCATTTACAGCAAATAACGCAGCCTTACAATTTAGGGTATCAAAGACAGTCTCGACTAAAATGATATCCACACCACCATTAATCAGTGCCCTTGTTTGCTCTCGATAACTTGTAACTAGCTGATCAAATGTGACGTTCCGAGCTCCTGGATCATTGACATCTGGTGAAATAGATGCTGTTTTGGGTGTAGGCCCAATCGCTCCAGCAACAAAGCGAGGTTTATCTGGAGTACTGTATTTATCCGCAGCTTTTTTCGCTAGTTGAGCTGATGCTAAATTCATATCATTCACGAGATGGGGCATATAATAATCATCTTGTGCAACACTATTGGCACCAAAGGTGTTTGTTTCGATGATATCTGCACCCGCATCGAGGTATTCTTCATGAATCTTTTGAATAATATGTGGCTGAGTTAGGCTCAACATTTCATTGTTACCTTTGAGAAATAACTCTCTCTCACCTTTAGGCGCTGCAAAATCTACAAATGCACTTCCACGATAATCACTTTCCGATAACTGATGCTGTTGGATCATTGTGCCCATAGCACCGTCCATCATCATAATTCGCTCAGATAAGATTTTTTTTAACTGATATTCTAAATTTGAAATTGTTGTCATTTGGTAGGATGATAAATGAAATCATCGTTTAAAAAAATATTTTATTTCTTTTTGTTTAATTGAAGTTCGTCGAGCTTACTTTCTAAAGCCTCTAGTTTCTCTCGCGTTCTTTTTAAAACTTGAGTTTGCACATCAAATTCCTCGCGCGAAACAAGGTCCAATTTGGTGAAAGTGCTCTGAAGTAGTGCATTAATATTCTCTTCAATGTCACTCATTGGTGAATTATCGATTATTTTTCTAATTTTATCGGATATTTCTTGTATTTTATCTTTATCTATCATAAATTACTCTCACTAAAACATTGATTCTACATGATTTATTGGTGTTTTAAAGTATTTGCATTACAAATTTGTTATTCCCCTAACAAAAGTTGGCATGCTATTTGCTTGTTATTAATTATGACGATTAATTCAGTAAAAAGTTTTATATCGTTACTTTTTTAAGTTAAGGAGAGAAGTAAATGAAATTAAATAAAATAAAAATGGCAGTATTAGGCGCTCTCATGGTTCCTGTAATGCCCGCTGTAGCAGATGAACATGCGTCTGAATTTAGTTATAGCGCAAATGTTGGTCTTTACACAGATTATATTTTCCGTGGTTACACACAAACTAAAGGACAGCCTGCCTTACAAGGTGGTTTTGATCTTGAACATACCAGCGGTTTATATATTGGTACATGGGCGTCCAACGTTGAATGGACTACTCAAGGCGGTTACATGGATAGCAACAGTATCGAGGTTGATGTTTATGCTGGTTGGGCAGGTTCACTCGGACCAGTTGATGTCGATCTAGGTGTGCTCCAATTCTTATACCCTGGAGATAATGCTGCTGGAGCAGCTGAAGCAGACGCAACGGAATTATACGTTGGTGTTGCTAAAGATTTCGGTATTGCCAGTGCTAGTATTTATTACTACAACGTAGTATCTACAGACGCATGGGGTTTTGCTGATGCAGACGGAAGTGAATATTGGACACTAGATGTTGATGTTCCTGTTGGCGATACACCAATTACAGCATCGTTCCATGTGGGTAATCAAGAATTTGAGGGTTCAGGTAACGAGCCATACGATTACACTGACTGGAAAGTTAATCTTGACTACGCTTTAAGTGATACATACAGCGCAGGTATCTATTATACGGATACAGATATGACTGAGGATATTTGGACTGTTCAAGGAGAGTTTCTTGGACAAGATTCAGTAGGTGCATATTTATCAGCATCGTTTTAGTTTTATATAGCGAGGGTTAATCCCCTCGCTTTTTTTATAGGGGAATATTATGAAATTTGTAACTGCTATTATCAAGCCATTTAAGCTTGATGAAGTAAGAGAAGCCCTCTCAGAGATTGGTGTACAAGGTATTACCGTCACTGAGGTCAAAGGCTTTGGACGTCAAAAAGGTCACACGGAACTTTATCGGGGAGCGGAGTACGTAATTGATTTCCTTCCAAAAGTTAAGTTAGAAGTTGCCGTTTCGGACAAAATACTCAAAAAAGTTGTTGGGGCTATAGAAAAAGCTGCTGCCACCGGGAAAATTGGTGACGGTAAAATTTTCGTTATGAGTCTTGATGAAGTTAAACGAATCCGCACTGGTGAAACCGGTGAGGAAGCTCTTTAGGAGACTGACATGACAAAATTATTTTCAAAATTTAGTTTCACAGGCCTTATGGGTCTTTTATTAACAGGATTTTCACATTTAGCTATGGCCGAAGAGGTAGCTACGATCAATTCAGGTGATACGGCTTGGATGATTATGGCAACAATTTTAGTTTTAGTTATGGCCATTCCTGGCTTGGCATTGTTTTATGGCGGGCTTGTACGGTCAAAAAATATGCTCTCGGTATTGATGCAAGTTTTTGTAACCTTTTCATTGATGTCAGTGTTGTGGGTCGTTTACGGCTACAGCCTTGCATTTTCTGAAGGTCCATACAATGACTATGTCGGTGGCTTTAGTCTCGCATTCTTAAGTGGCATTACCGGAGATACTGTATCAGGTTCAATCCCAGAATTTGTATTTGTAACCTTTCAGTTGACTTTCTTTGCATTGACACCAGCACTGATCGTTGGAGCATTTGCAGAGCGTATTAAGTTCTCATCTTTACTTGTGTTCTTAGCCGGATGGGCAACACTAGTTTACGCTCCGATATGTCATATGGTTTGGGGTGGTGGAATCATCTCACAAATGGGTGCAGTTGACTTTGCTGGCGGAACCGTGGTTCATATTAATGCTGGTATCGCAGCACTTGTTGGCGCAATAGTATTAGGTAAGCGAATTGGTTACGGTAAAGATAATATGGCTCCACACAACTTACCGTTCACTATGATCGGTGCATCCTTACTTTGGGCAGGTTGGTTTGGTTTTAACGTTGGTAGTGAACTCGCTGCTGATGGAACAGCTGGCCTAGTAATGATTAATACTCAAGTGGCAACAGCAGCTGCAGTTCTGGGTTGGGCAGCTTGTGAATGGATCGGTAAAGGAAAGCCTTCTATGCTTGGTGGTGCCTCTGGTGCTATTGCAGGATTAGTTGCAATTACTCCAGCCTGTGCTGTCGTTGGACCACTTGGAGCCATTGTATTAGGCTTCATTGCTTCGATAATTGCTTACTGGGCTGTAACAAGTCTTAAGCCTGCATTAGGATACGATGATTCACTAGATGTATTCGGTATTCATGGTGTGGCTGGTATTGTTGGTGCACTTGGATTAGCGATACTTATGGCTCCACAATTCGGTGGTTCTGGTTATGATGATGGCGTGACTATGATGAGTCAATTTATAGTTCAAGCTAAATCAATAGGTATCACAGTTATATGGTGTGGTGTTATCAGCTTCATCTTATTTAAAATCATTGATGCCACAATGGGTCTTCGTGTATCAGAAGAAGACGAGAGAGCGGGTCTTGACTCAACCTCTCATGGCGAAACAGCTTATCGCTCGTAATATTACTTCCTCCTGTTGTAATGAGTGATGAAAGGGTGCATGAAAATGCACCCTTTTTTTATTAATGATTTTACGTAGTACTTTTTCATGACTAAAAAATTGAATTACGGGGGTCTAGCTTTATAGTGTTATTACTGAAATTAGTTTACTAATATCAGAATCTTAAATAACGAAAGGAGATTACATTATGTGGACAACACCATCAGCAACTGAAATGCGTTTCGGTTTTGAAGTAACAATGTACGTAATGAACAAGTAATTCATTGTTCTTATATACAAAAAAAGGGGAGCATTGCTCCCTTTTTTATTTGGTCTTAGGAAATTTAAAGTTCTTTGGAAGCATAACCCAGACCTTACCTTGTTGTTTCATAGAGCCTGCTTTTTTACCAGCAGCATCTCCTTGCCCCCAATAAAAATCAACTCTTACCCCTCCACCAATTGCACCACCTGTATCCTGAGCCACCATAAGTTGATTTAAAACTTCAGATGAATTTGGCTGTGTTGTAGATAATATTATTGGAGCACCTAAAGGAATAAATTTTCGATCAACCGCTGCTGACCTTTCTGCTGAAATAGGAACTCCTAGGGCACCTATAGGACCTGGAAGACCTGGGGGTAATTCTCTGAAAAAAACTACACTTGGATTTGCATTCATAAATCTTTGAAGTTTTCTTTTATTTTTCTTTGCCCAAGCCTTTATGCTTTGCATAGAAACTTTATGACGGGATAACTCGCCTTTATGAATAAGCTCTCTTCCCATTGATCGGTAAGGATGGCCATTTTGATCAGCATACCCAACCTGCGTTCTTGTGCCATCCTCAAATGCTATAACTCCTGAACCTTGTATTTCGAGGAAAAAAGCTTCTACTGCATTTTTAACCCAAAATATTTCATTACCTTTAAGTGGATATTTATCCTCGGTAATCTCCTCTCTTGTCAGATAAGGAATCAACTTATTTCCTTCTACACGACCTCGAAGTCGTTTATATTTAAGATCAGGATATACCTCACTGAGGTCAACCGTAATCAAGTCAGATGGTGGTGCATAAAGTGGAATCTGATATTTCCTTGTTTTTTTTCTACTCCCCTTAAGCAGTGGTTGATAATATCCAGTTACCAATCCATCTTCACTGCCATCTTTTTGAAAGGCTTGATACAAATTGAAGTTTTTAAAAAAGAAATTTTTAATTTCTAAGTCTGAGGGCGATATTAATTTTTTTGATAATTGACAAACATCTCCCCAAGAATTTTTTTGACTTAATGCATCACAACTTCGAATCCATGCGGGCCAGGCTAACGAGAGATTATCTTTGTCAATAATATGATTAACAGATTTCCATTGCGATTTTTTTAGAAGGCCATATTGAGGAATTTCTTTTTCCTTTTTTTCTGGATAAGCTTCGCATTTTTCTGACTCTACTTCAGTCATTTTTATCTCATCGCAGTCACAATCTTTTTTTTGTATTTCTAAAATATCGCAACTGACTAAAAATAATGAGGCGAATAATAAAAGATAGTGATTTCCTCTCAATGAATGATCCCAGGCATATTTAACATACATCTTTCTATTTCAGCATTAAAAGCGGTTTTATCGGTTTTAATCATCTGATAACTTCCAAACATAAAACCGTCCGGGGTATTAATTTCGGTAGCACTTGTATAAGTAAATATTTCACCAGGACCAATATGTGGCTGTTCACCCACAACACCAACACCCTCTACCTCATACTTCTCTCCATGCGCATTTTCAAAATACCAGTGTCTATTTAGCAGCTGAACACTTTCTTGGCTATTATTTTTTATATGGACTGTGTATGAAAATACATAACTATTTTCATCAATTAAAGATCTATTCTCTATAAATTGGCTTTCTATTTTAATATTAATTTCCGGTGTTTTATTAGTACTCATATTTTATTCAATCATACCTTTAGTCGGAGAGCTGGGAGAAGCTTGATAAAGACTTTTTTTCATTCTTCCAGCTAAAAAAGATTCTCTTCCTGCTTCAATAGATTTTTTCATAGCACTTGCCATAAGAACTGGATTATCTGCTGCAGCTATAGCTGTATTCATAAGCACACCATCACAACCAAGCTCCATGGCTATCGCTGCATCAGAAGCTGTTCCAACACCTGCGTCTACAATAACCGGAACCGATAGCCTGTCGATAATAATTTCCAGATTCCAAGGATTTAAGATACCCATACCTGAGCCGATTAAAGACGCAAGCGGCATGATGGCACAACACCCAATATCTTCTAATTGTTTTGCAATAATGGGATCATCAGAAGTGTAGACCATGACATCAAAACCATCCTTAATGAGAGTTTTTGCTGCGCTTAATGTCTCTACAACATTTGGATATAGTGTTTTTGAGTCCCCAAGAACCTCTAGCTTTACTAAATTATGTCCATCTAATAATTCTCTTGCGAGTCTTAAGGTTCTTATGGAGTCTTCTGCAGAATAACACCCAGCAGTATTTGGCAAATAGGTGTATTTTTCGGGAGATAAAAAATCAAGAAGTGAGGGCTCATTTTTATTTTGACCAATATTCATTCGTCTAATAGCCATAGTCACAATTTCTGATCCACTCTCGTCAATGGCTATTTTGGTTTCATTAAAATCTTTATATTTTCCAGTACCAACTAAAAGTCTCGATTTAAAAGTTTTCCCCGCAATTTTAAATTCTTCTTGAATGCTTTGTTTTTTATCCTCCACCTACCGCTCCAATAATTTCTAATTTATCACCTTCTTTAAGAGTGTGTTCAGTAAATTTACTTTTAGGGATAATCTCCCCATTTTTTTCAATTGCAAAACGTTTATTTACAAGATCAAGCTCTTCAATAAGAAACTTAAATGTCAAAACATCTTTATTAAATTGTTTTGTCTTTCCGTTAATAATAATTTTCATTTGTATTTTTTTTGTTTTAAACGATATTGTTTTAAAGTTTGTTAGTTTAAGAATAACGTTCTTGCAAACATTCGAAGACTTAATTGATAGCATATAGTGGCTAGTTCAGGATCGTATCTGTCTCCCTCGTCTCTCATGAAAGCATGCTGTGCATTAAATTCATGCCAGCTAAAAACTATATCTGTATCTGAGAGTTGTTTATGTATTTGATCTCTTGCCTCAGTAGGGACATGATTATCTTGTTTGCCCCATATCATTAATAATTCCCCGCGTATATCATCTAATCTTTCCATACTGTGTTGGCCTGGTTTATTAGGAATTGTATTGGTATGCAGGTCGGTTGCATAAAAACACGCAGTAGATTTAATATTTTGATTTAAGGCAGCTCTAAAGGCTAGATGTCCACCGATACAAAATCCCATAGCGCTGAAATTCCTGTTACACCAATTTTGTTTTTCTGCCCATTCAATCATGGCTTGATTATCTGTATCGTAATCCTCTACATTCTTTTCTGCTTTGTCTGCATTACCTTTCTCTCTTCCAGCATCATCATATTCAAGAACAGTTCCAATAGGATTTAATTCATGAAATACCTCAGGAACTAGGACAGCATATCCATGGCTAGCCATAATTTTTGCTGCTCTTTCAATGGGACCTGTTTGTTGAAAAATTTCTGAGTAGAATAAAATTACAGGTACTTTGTGTGAAACTCTGGGCCTATGAATGTATGTTCTCATTGGTCCAGTAGGTGTTTTAATATCGATATGCTCTGATTGAATTAACATACAGTTCCTAACGCAAAGATTAATATTCTACTTGAAGAATTTTTATGGTCTAGCTAAATTTTTATTTTTAACATCAAATGGGTTTTTCTTCTTTACATTGATCGTATACGATTTTTTTATTTGATTCTATTGTTGTGTTATCTGAATTTATTTTGAGCAAACTTTTACCATTGGAATAAGCATTATCATTATTTGCATCTTTATTTAATCTGAATTCACGGTTTTCTAGGATAATCCATACGGCATTCTTGTCTTCAAGAAACTTTAAGTGAAAATTTTTATCCTCAGCACAATTAAATTTTATAGCATTTTTTAGTGAAATATTTTGATTAGGTTTATCGTCCCAAGAAAACACATTTAAAATTTTTTCTTTTTCAAGGTCAATACTTGAACATGAGCTTATTAAAAATATAGAGGCAATATAAACGGTCTTTTTATTCAATTTCTATAGTTTCATCCAGAGCCATTACAGCAGATTTATAGTTTTTTGCGTCTTGAATATTATTTTTAATTTTGGCTATTTTGTATAGGTGTAGGAAGCTTTGTATATAATTTGGATTTTTATCAGCGATTTCTTTATATTCTTTCTCACTTTCATCAATCTTTCCGAGCTTCAATAGAGAAAGAGCATAGTTGCTATGAGCCTCAATTGATTGGGGCTCTGATTTACGCCAATTCGTAGAAATTGCTGCTAATTTTTCCCAATTTTCTTCTTTTAATGGACCTACAACTTGCATAAAGAAAGGCTGTTTATTTTCTGGTGCATCCCAAAATGGTAGTTTTGGCTGGGTTGTTACTGAAAGTTCTTCATTTTTCTTTAAAAGATTTTTTATGATTTCAACTGGCATACTGTAGTAGTAAGCTGAGTTACCAGCTGTTTTGAAGGTTGTTATTCCAATCAATTCACCTTTTTGATTAAATAATCCACCACCACTGGCACCCATAACAAACCAAGCCGAGGATTGGATGACTTTATTTCCATTTAAATTGTGAATCCCCTTCACCCTACCGAATGATGTATGAGCTTTAACGGTGTTACCTCCATAGCTCTTACCAAAAACTTCTTGTTCATATTCAAGCTCGCTGTTATCTCCAAGCTTCACTGGGTCTAATTTCAAGTACTTAAACTTTAATATACAAAGATCATTCTCCCAATCAGCTAGAAGTGTGTCTGGCGAGAAACTATGCCCATATTTGGTAACGTGAACTCCATGTGCATCGGCAACAACATGACAATTAGTTACAATATGATCTTTTGCAACTACAACTCCAGATCCTACTCCATGGCCTCCATTTTTTGTAGCAACATTTACCTTAACAACAGAGGTGTTGAGTTTTAATAAAAGTTCTCTTGAAGGATCTGCAAAGGAGAAGTGGATGATGAAAATAAAAAGCGGTAAAAATAATTTTTTCATAGTAATAACTTTATAAACTTTCTAAACGATTATAGAGCTAAAAATACTATTAAGGTTCATTTTATACTACCCGCATTTACTCTCACCACAACTTAAACAAGTAAGACAACCATCCATCATGATAGCTGCTTTAGTTTGACATTTATTGCAAAGTTGAGCATCTTTAGGATAACCATTGTCATCAAGGCTGCCATCATTCTTAGCTAAGATTTCACCCCTTTTTTTTTGTACCATTTTTTTTTGATGCTCGTCTAGCTCTTTGACTTTTAACATACCTATATTTTGTAAATGCGTCTCAACTACCTGGCCTAATTCAGCAACTAGACTAGGAACGTATTTACCACCTTTCTTATAGTAGCCACCATTTGGATCAAAAACGCTACCAAGCTCTTCTACTAAAAATGTTACATCACCACCTTTACGAAAAACGGCAGACATTACTCGTGTTAGACCAACTATCCATTGAAAATGATCCATATTCTTGGAGTTGACAAATATCTCAAAAGGTCTTCTGTGTTCTTCAGGAGTCCCTTCATTCATAATGACGTCGTTTATGGTGATATAAAAAGCGTGTTCAGTAACGGGTGTTTTAACCTTATAAGTTGAGCCAGTAATTTTTTCAGGACGATCTAAAGGTTCCCCCAACTGGACAATATTACTCTCTTCAATATCTAATGTATCTTCATTGGATGGATCAATTACGCTATACCCTACAATTTTTTTATCAATTTTTTTAACCATTATTTTTTGCCTTAGAATTTTCCATAGTAGCCCTCTTTTAGGGCGTCATAAAGATTAGCTGCTGAGTGTATTTCACCATCGTATTCTATTTCTTCATTACCTTTTACTTCAATGATGGCGCCATCATCTAACTCAAACTTGTAGGTCGTATTTTCAAGATCTTTTTCAGTTACTAATACCCCTTGAAATGCCTCAGGATTGAATCTAAAAGTGGTACAGCCTTTTAATCCTTTTTCATATGCGTAAAGATAAATATTTTTAAAATCTTCATAGTCGTAATCAGTTGGCACATTGATGGTTTTTGAAATTGAACTATCAATCCATTTTTGCGCAGCAGCTTGAATATCAACATGGGCTTTGGCTTGAATTGTAGAGGAATCTATAAAATATTCTGGCAACATCTCATCTTTTTCCTCAGAAAATGGCATTGCTTTTTGATTAATTAAATGTCTGTACGCCAATAACTCAAAAGAGAAAACATCGACTTTTTCTTTTGACTTTTTTCCCTCTCGAATAACGTTTCTACTGTAGTGGTGAGCAAAAGAGGGTTCAATTCCATTACTCGCATTATTAGCCAATGAGAGAGAAATAGTTCCAGTGGGAGCAATAGAGCTATGATGACTAAACCTAGAGCCATGTTCAGCAAATTGATTTTGAAGATCCTCTGAAAACTGTTGCATATAACGACTGTATTTACCCGTTAAAATTTTACCAGGTACTTTGTCACCGATCTTAATCCCATCAGCAGCCATTTCGGGGCGCATGGCCATTAATTCCGGAGTTATCTTAAATAATTCTTCCATAATTGGCGCCGCACCTTTTTCTTTAGCAAGCTCAATTCCTGTTCTCCAACCTTCTTCTGCTAAAACCCTACTAATATCTTCGGTAAATTGTACAGATTTTTCATCTCCGTAAACCATTTGCATCATCGCTAAGGTTGAACCTAGTCCCAAATAACCCATGCCATGCCGTCTTTTTCTTGCAATTTCGTCACGTTGTTTTTCCAAAGGTAAGCCGTTAATTTCAACAACGTTATCAAGCATACGAGTAAAGATACTAACCACCTCTTTATATTCATCCCAATCAAAATACGCTTTGTCAGTGAAAGGTTCTTTAACAAATTTGGTTAGATTTATTGAGCCTAACAAGCATGCTCCATAAGGTGGAAGCGGCTGCTCCCCACAAGGATTGGTTGCTCTTATATTTTCACAAAACCAGTTGTTATTCATTTCATTAACGCGATCTACAAGAATAAAACCTGGTTCAGCATAATCATAAGTCGAGGACATTATAATATCCCACAATCGTTTAGCCTTTAGTGTCTTGTATACTTTACAAGCAACTTTACCTGCATGCTCACCTTTCTCTTCAGTTAAATATTTTCCGTGTACAGGCCATTCTCTCCAAACCACTTGCTCAGTATCCTTTAGATCAATTTTATCTTCTTTTGCTTCTTTAGCAGTTATTGGAAAAGCTAATTTCCAGTCTCCATCTACTTTTACAGCTTCCATAAACTCTTTAGTAATAAGACAAGATAAGTTAAATTGACGCAATCTTCCATCTTCTCTTTTCGCTTTAATAAAATCTGTAACATCAGGATGTGCAATATCAAAAGTAGCCATTTGCGCACCTCTTCTTCCACCAGCGCTTGAAACTGTAAAACACATACGGTCGTATATATCCATAAATGATAAAGGTCCGCTGGTATATGCACCTGCTCCCGCAACAAAAGCACCTTTAGGTCTTAATGTTGAATATTCGTAGCCTATTCCGCAACCCGCTTTTAAGGTTAGACCTGCCTCGTGAACTTTATCGAGGATTCCAGTCATACTATCTTCTATAACACCCGAAACGGTACAGTTGATTGTGCTGGTAGCGGGCTTATGTTTTAAAGCACCTGCATTTGAGGTTATTCGTCCGGCTGGTATGGCTCCGTGTTGCAGGGCCCATAAAAATCTTTCATGCCAAAAATCTATTTTTTCTGAAGATTCAACGTCGGCTAAAGCTCTGGCAACTCTATTATAAGTATCCTGGATATCGCTATCAACAAATTTACCTTGTTTGGATTTTAGCCTATATTTTTTATCCCAAATATCAATTGAAACAGATTGAAAAGGTATTTGATTCTTTTCTAATTCCGATTCATTGGTGTCGGATGGCACAGCTTCAAGCATTATAAATCCCCTAAATACACACGCTTTAATCAAGCAAATAAATGAAAAAAGCAGATTTTATGAAAACCACAACATATTGTGATGAATAGAAAAATATTAACATTTTGTTGTGGTTGGTCAAGTAATTTTTGACACCTATTTGCACCATGATTGTACAAAAAATCAATTTCTTTTTTGAAAACAATGACTTTGATAAATAAAAAAATTTTAATTAAATTCATAGTATGACAAAATCATATTTAATGAATATTTTTATATATCAAATAATTACTTACCTTTTTTTACCCTTTGTTTTTCTTCGATTAATCATCAGAGCAATAAAACAACCCAACTATCTGTGTACATGGGATGAAAGACTGGGGTTTTATTCAAAAAAATTAATAGCTAGCCTAAAAAATAAGAATATTATTTGGTTTCATTGCGTTTCGGTTGGAGAAACTAATGCAGCTGCACCATTAATAAAGATCTTATTAAATAAATACCCAAAACATCATATTTTAATAACTCACTCTACACCTACAGGCAAAGATAAAACAATTATTAACTCCTCAAGAATCCATCGTGTTTATTTACCATTTGATATTAAGTTAAGTATGAATTTATTTTTAGATTCTTTTCACCCGTCAGTTGGCCTAATATTTGAAACAGAAATATGGCCTGTGATGACATATCAATGTCAGAAAAAAGATATTCCCCTACTTTTAATGAATGCAAGACTTTCAGAGAAATCCTTAAATCGATATGCAAGCATCAAAAATTTTAGTGAAGAGGTGTGTGGAAAATTTAAAATGATTTGTGTGCAATCTCAAGAGGATTTAAGAAGCTTTAGAAAAATTACCAAACTTAAAAACATTGTAATTACTGGGAATACAAAGTTTGATTGCCCCTTATCAAAGAATAAAGATTTCCCTATAAAAATATTGAAAAAAAATTTAAAGCTTGCAAAGCAGATTATTTTAGTTGCTGGCAGTACTCGTCAGGGCGAAGAAAAAATCATCTTAGATGCTATTAAGAATTTAGATATTGAAAACTTGACGTTGATTTTAGTTCCAAGACATCCACAAAGATTTAAGGAGATCGAGAGGTTAATCATCAAGAATAAATTTTCATTTGCAACAAGAAGTAACATGCAAAAATACAATCAGGCACCTCAAGTATTACTTGGGGATAGTATGGGAGAGTTATTGAATTATTATGATTTAGCCGATGTTGTTATTCTTGGTGGAAGTATCAAGAACTTTGGTGCGCAAAATCCCATTGAGCCATTGAGTTTGGGTAAAAAAGTAATTATTGGACCATCTATTTTTAATTTTAAGGATATCATTCAGAAAGCTGAAAAAAGAAAACTAATTTTTAGATATCATGAACATAAAAAGCTGAATTCACTAATCAAACAATTAGTAGCATCTAAAAAAAATATAACTCATCAACAGAATATTAAATATTTTTTAAAAAATGAGTCGGGTGCAAGCAAAAGACTGGCAGATATAGTTAGCCAATATCTTTAATCATCGAGGATATTTGTTTAAACGTCTCATGATCTGCAGTTTTAAGCCACTCAAAAATAACTGATTCAGTATTAGTTATTATGCACCCTGCATCACGAAGTCTATCTAACGCGTTATTTTTGTTAAGTATATTTCTGGATATAACGGCATCCTCAATTACAAAAACCTCCTTACCTTGTTCAATCAGTGATAATGCAGTTTGAAGTACACAAATATGCGCCTCCATACCCATTAAAATCACTTGTGACCTTGATCTGACAAGCTGACTTGCAAAATTTGGTTCGGCATAACAATCAAAACTTTTCTTTTCGATATATTTAGCTTGCGTTAAAAAATATTGTATTTCGGGGAGTGTTTTTCCTAAGCCTTTTGGATATTGCTCGGTACATATATAAGGAATATTTAAGTTGTTAGATGCGAATACTAAGAGCTCTATACGCTTTACAATATTATGAAGCGTATCTTTTGGCATTACTGATGATAGCTTTTCTTGCACATCAATAATGACCAGCTGACTTTTCTCAATGTCAACTATCATATTTTACAGATAAATATTGATTGATTTCCTCAAGGTCGTCCAAAGCCAAAATCCCTACCGATAACTTTAAATTAATTATATTCATCAGATAATCATACCTTGATTTTAATAAATCACTTTTTGCATTAAACAAAACTTGCTGGGCTAATAAAACTTCAACACTATTTCGAAGACCCTCTTGGAATGCAAGTTCAGTGGAATCCACTTGTAATTTAGAGGAATCTAATGCTTGTTGGTAAGCCTTAATCTCAGCAAAATTTGCTTTTAGATTTAAATAATTTTCTCGAACCTTAAGTTCTACCTGCCGTGAAAGGTATTCACTATCTTGAACTGTTTTTAGTTTTAACTTTTGAGCTTCTCTTACCCTGGAGGATGTAAGCCCACCACTAAAAATTGGTATATTAATTTGCACACCCAATGTATCAGAAAATGATCTTGATCCTCTATTTGGTGTATCGCCGTATGGAAAACCGCCCTTATCCCAATTTCTTGATCTACTCGCAATGGCATCAATAGTTGGGTAATGATCCGATCTCCTAATATTGATTTCATCATCAGCGATATTAATTTCATCTTGCTTGATCTGGAGTTCTAAATTGTTTTCAAGTGCGAGACTGATCCATTTCTCAACAATATCTGTATGCTCAACAAAATCTATAGACATATTGATACCTTTAATTGATTTTGGATATTCACCAGTCAAGGTTTCTATTTGCCTTTGTTTAATTCTATATTTTTGGGTTGCAGTGATTTGTTGTGCATCGATTAAAGATGCTTTGGTTTGTGCTTCATTGACATCTGTAATTGATATCAAGCCTGCCTCATATCGCGCTTTAGATTCTAACAGCTGCTCATCAATTGCCTTTTTTTGAGCATTCAATAGGTCAATTTGATCACGTGCCATTAAAGCTTCAAAATAAAATAGAGTTACTCGGTACATCAAATCTTGTTGTGCTAGTAGTAATTTTTTTTGAGATAAACTTGTTTGGGATAAAATTTGTTTATATTGTTGGAAGGCACCATAATTAAACAAAGGTTGTCTTATAGTAATGCCGTAATCGTATCCGTGAAAATCTGCTTTCTTTCCAGATAATAAATCATTTCCAGAAATGCTAGGGGTTAATATTTTTCTTTCGTTATCATTTTCATCATAACTTGCATTAGCGGTAATACTCGGTAAAAATAATGAGCGACCTTGTGAAATTAACTCTTGGGTTGCTTGATTTTCAAATTTTACCGAAGATAGTAGGGCGTCGTACGAAAGTGCTTTATTGTATATTTCTATTAAATCTAACTGCTTGGCATAAGCTGTATGGTTGATAAGAACGGAGAATAGCAATAGGATACTTTTTTTAAAAAAACTATGTGTTTTTGATAATTTTTTGCTTAACATTCTATTATTTATATAAATTTTATTCAGTAAATTTGATATTTATCTTTTATTATATCTGAGGCCTTAGATTTTCTTATGTTTAATTTAATATGATTTGAAATCATTTTAAGCTTTACTTGCACATTAAACGAGATTCGCGTAATTTATTTATATTGCTGGGGGTCTATTTGAAATATTTAATATTTTGGGTAGTGAGATAAACCCTTCGAACCTGATGTGGATGATACCACCGTAGGAAAGCAAATTAGTTTTTGCTTCTGCAATAATAATTTTAAAAATTAGGAGCATTAATGAACACCACGGACAAACAACTTAAAAACGTAAAAGAATTCATTGGAGATGAAGCAAAGCTAGACCAATCGGCCCTTCAATCCTTTGCTAATTCAAAAAAAGTTTACATTCAAGGCTCGACGCCTGACATTCAAGTCCCATTCAGAGAAATTTCGATATCTGATACACCTTCTGAATTTGGCGCGGAAAAAAACGCCCCCGTCTTAGTTTATGATACTTCAGGTCCTTATACAGATCCAAAATATACCATTAACATTCAGAATGGTTTGCCTGCCCTAAGAACAAAATGGATTGAGGACCGAAATGATACCGAAATTTTAGATGGCCCCTCTTCAGCCTATGGTAAAGAGAGACAAAATGACCCCGATCTAGAGAAAATGCGCTTTAATTTATCTCGTCAGCCGATAAAGGCGAAACAGGGTAAAAATGTTTCTCAGATGCATTATGCTAGACAAGGAATAATTACCCCTGAAATGGAGTTTATTGCCATTAGAGAAAATCAAAGACGAGAGGGTCTTACAGACATCATAAAAGAACAGCACAAAGGTCAACATCATGGGGCAAAAATTCCACAACAAATCACTCCAGAATTTGTAAGAGATGAGGTTGCCCAAGGTAGAGCAATTATTCCAGCCAATATTAATCATCCAGAAACCGAACCAATGATAATTGGGCGAAATTTTTTAGTAAAAATTAATGCCAATATTGGTAATTCTGCTCTTGGATCAAGCATTAGCGAGGAAGTGGAAAAAATGGTTTGGGGAACCCGATGGGGCGCAGATAATGTAATGGATTTATCAACAGGTAAGAATATTCATGAAACACGAGAATGGATAATCAGAAATAGTCCAGTACCTATAGGTACTGTACCAATCTATCAAGCCTTAGAAAAAGTTAATGGAAAAGCGGAAGATCTGACTTGGGAAATTTTTCGAGATACATTGATTGAACAAGCTGAGCAAGGAGTTGATTATTTTACAATTCATGCTGGAGTAAGGTTAGCTTATATTCCATTAACAGCTAAACGTATGACAGGTATTGTCAGTCGTGGAGGTTCTATCATGGCTAGCTGGTGTCTTGCTCATCATAAGGAGTCTTTCTTATATGAGCACTTTGAAGATATTTGTGAAATTATGAAAACCTATGATGTTAGTTTTAGTCTGGGTGATGGATTGAGACCTGGTTCAATTTATGACGCAAATGATGAAGCACAGTTTGCAGAGCTTAAAACATTGGGAGAACTGACAAAAATTGCATGGAAACATGACGTCCAAGTTATGATCGAGGGTCCCGGCCATGTTCCAATGCATATGATCAAAGAGAATATGGATCTTCAATTAGAGCATTGTGATGAGGCACCTTTTTATACTCTTGGACCACTTACAACAGATATAGCTCCTGGATATGACCATATTACCTCTGGAATTGGTGCAGCAATGATTGGATGGTATGGTTGTGCGATGTTATGTTATGTCACTCCTAAAGAGCATCTAGGTCTTCCTGAAAAAGAAGACGTAAGGGTGGGTATTATTACTTATAAAATTGCTGCTCATGCTGCTGACTTAGGCAAAGGTCATCCCGGCGCTCAAATACGTGATAATGCACTCTCAAAAGCTCGGTTTGAGTTTAGATGGAATGATCAATTTAATCTTGGTCTCGATCCAGAAAAGGCTAAAGAATTTCACGATGAGACTCTTCCTCAAGAGGGAGCCAAACAAGCACATTTTTGTTCTATGTGTGGCCCACATTTTTGCTCTATGAAAATATCTCAAGATGTTAGAGATTATGCTGCCAAGAAGGGAATTTCTGAAGATGAAGCTTTGGCAAAAGGGATGGAGGAAAAATCTATTGAATTTGTGAAAAAAGGCTCAGAGGTTTATCAAAAAGTTTAAAGATAAATTTCAATTCTGATCATGGATTTATATCTTTTATGGGTTGCTTTTCTATTGGGCATTGTTGAAGGAGCAACCGAATTTTTGCCAGTAAGTTCAACGGGCCATCTTATAATTGCTGCAGATTTCTTAAATTTTTCTGGCAAGTCGAGTGAGGTTTTTGAAATATTCATTCAGCTTGGTGCAATTTTAGCGGTTATAACGGAATACAGAAAAAAATTAATTAATACTATTTATGAAATTCCATATCATTCCTCTGCACAGAGGTTTGTTATCTCTATAGGCATAGCTTTTATACCTGCTGCAATAATAGGGTTCTTTTTTCATGCAACAATAAAAGAATATCTATTTAATCCTATTACTGTTGCTTCAGCATTAATTGTTGGCGGGATAATAATGATCATGATTGAAAAAAAATATTTAGCCCATAAAAAAAATGCATCCGATAATGTAACTTTTAAACAAGCATTATTTATAGGTTTAGCTCAATGTTTTTCACTAATTCCAGGAGTCTCCAGAGCTGCTTCAACAATAATGGGTGGGGTTTTATGTGGTTTAGATAGAAAAACTGCTACAGAATTTTCTTTTTTCCTAGCAATTCCTATAATCATTGCCGCAAGTTTTTATGATCTTATAATGAATTTTCATGTACTAGAAAAAAATGATTTTTTTATTTTTTTAATAGGTTTTGTAACGGCGTATATAAGCGCATTAATGGTCATTAGAGTTTTTATAAAATATGTTGCGCATAATAATTTTATAGGATTTGGTTGGTACAGAATTATTGTTGGGATGTTAACCCTATTATATTTTTATTAGACCCTTAATGACTAATTCTTATATTGCGCCACGCTTGATTGATTGGCAAAAAAAATCCGGTCGACACGACCTACCCTGGCAAAAAAGCAATGATCCATACGTGGTATGGATTTCAGAGGTAATGTTACAACAAACTCAAGTAAGTACTGTCATACCATTTTTTAATAAATTTATTGATTCTTTTCCAAATATAAATAAATTGGCCGAAGCATCAGAAGATGAGGTCATGGAACATTGGAGTGGATTAGGTTATTACCGAAGAGCAAAATTTATAATGCAAAGCGCAACAATTTTAGTAAAAAAATATAACGCAACCTTTCCAATGACTGTGGATGAATTAAAATCTCTCCCAGGAATTGGAAAATCGACAGCTGGGGCAATTTGTGCATTGGCATTTAAAAAACCTGCACCCATTTTAGATGCCAATGTGAAGAGAGTATTTTGTAGATTTTATGGGATAAAAGAATGGTCTGGAGAGACAAGAATCGATAAGAAGCTATGGGATTTAGCAGAGCAAAACTTACCAGATAAAGAAGTATCAATATATACACAGGCTCTCATGGATATGGGGGCTACTTTATGCAAACCTAAGGTTCCATTATGCCTGAAATGCCCAATTAACAAAAAATGTATAAGCTATGAAAATAATTGGGTTAACGAGATCCCAGCAAAAAAAATTAAAAAACCAAAACCTATTCGCGTTAAGCACGTTTTAATACTTGAAAATAAAAATCAGATTTTGTTAGAAAAAAAAATATCACCTGGAGTTTGGCAGGGCCTTTGGTCTTTACCTGAGATAAAAAAAGGATTCAATGAGGTAAATTGGGTTCAGCACTTTTTGGGAATAAGTTCTTTTAAAATATTAAATGAGGGAACAATATCAGCTATTTTTAGCCACTATAAATTGAACCTGATATTTAAACATTTATCTGTAAATGATCTATCGGATAAGCCAATAAAAGATACATTAAAGTGGTTTGAAAAAACTCAATTATCAGATGCCAGTCTCCCAGCACCAATAAAAAGGTTACTTATTAATATTTAATACCATTGAAAGATGAGAGATGCCTGCCTCTTTGTAAGTTTTGCTATTAATCTCAAAACCATGTTTTATGTAAAAATTTATGGCTCTTTCCTGGGCAGAAATAATAATTTTATGAGATAAATTTTCTTGAGTATAGTTAATAATACCTTTAAGGAAAAAAGAACCAAACCCTTGAAGTCTATAGCTTTTTAAAATAGCCATTCGTTGTAATTTAACATGCGTTTCTAAAGTTAAGATTCGGGCACAACCAATTGCAGTTTTATTGAGTGATAATACGACATGAATAGCATTCAAATCATCAGCATCCCATTCTAATTCTGATGGAACAGATTGCTCTTCAATGAAGACTTTTTTTCTGATTAGAAAACAAATTTCTTTTGCATTGTTCCATTTTTGAAAATTAATTTGAAGATCATTTACATGCATAAAAACTTGCTACCATATTTATTTAAGGGCATTATGCTGGTTATATTTAATAAGGAAAATAAAAATGGAGAAAATTTTTAGTTTTATTGCAAGACTTTTCTTGGCTTCAATATTTTTTGTTGGTGTTCTCTTACTTTTAAATACACTTTTAAAAACTCCTGATGGATATAGTATATATCAGGATATGCTTGGAGCTAGAGGAGTGCCGGGGATCTTTGCTCCAATAAGTATCGCGGTACAATTTGTTGCTGGACTAACTCTAATTCTTGGTTACAAAACCAAGTTATCAGCTTACATATTATGCGCTTACTCCTTGATATGGTCATTGATATACTTAATGAATACTTTAGCTGGTCAGCCGTTGATGTTACAGGTTTTACAATATCTAGCCATTTCTGGAGGTTTACTGCATCTTGCCGTCAATTCAAAAACAAATTACAGCCTAGATAATTTTTGTGCAGCAAAAAAGAAAAAATAATTAATAATGTTAATTTGGTTTATTCCCATTCCATAATGGGGTAAACCATATTAATATTTCTAGCATTTTGTATTTCAAATAATTCCCATTCATTTTTTTCAGACAGAGCTACTATTTCGATGGATTCTTGAATACCAAGACCATTTTCGATTGCTTCTTTAATTCCATCACGTAATAATTCAAGATATTTTTTAATTTTTTTTAAAGCTTTATTGTTTTTTTTTGGAATAGATCCATGTCCAGGGATGATTTTTTTATAGTTTTTATTTTTTATTACGTCTAACGCATCAATAAATCCATGAATATCTCCGTCTATTGAAGGAGTTCTTTCAGTAAATAATAAATCACCAAGCCATGCTGTTTTTGTATTTATATCCTCAATAGTAATATCAGTATTTGTATGTGCTTTAGGGTAAGCTTCAATTTTTAAGATACGATTACCAAGATCAATCTCTTTAATTTCTTTAGCTTTAACAAGTACAGTTGGAATAACTTGAACAGAATTTTTAGCCGATAAACCTAAAAAATCTTGATTTATTTTTTCATAATAAGATTTTCTTAGTTTCATGGCTTTTGGAAGTTCAGAGTGGCCAATATATATTGGATCTTCATCTAAAAAAGCAATATTTCCGTAAATATGATCAAGATGAACATGGGTATTGATAACGAAACGAATGGGTAGCGAGGTTTTTTCTTTAATAGCATTCAAAATTTTTTGTCCAATTGCTGGACTTCCACCTGTATCTATAACCGCGACACTCTCATCTCCTATAATGAATCCTACATTACATATATCCCCATCATAATTCTCGTCGATATCGTGATGCTCACCCTGATGGACAAATATTCCTGGTTGAATTTCTTCAAAATCAATATCGTTTGCACTGCTAATACGAAGACTAATTATTAAAAAAATAAAGCAAATTAATTTTACAGTTTTCATCTTTTAATTATTTGTATTTACCTTTAGAATCATTCTACACTCACTTTACTGAAAAGGTTATTAGCTTTATGACAACATTAACTAAGTCAAATCGATATAACAATGTGTCAATATTTTTACACTGGCTCATTGCTCTCGGTATTATTTTTATGTTTTGTTTAGGATGGTACATGGAGGATCTTCCAAAAGGTGCTGCTGCTAAAACAACAACATTTGATCTATTTAATTTTGGCATATATACCTGGGAAGTTGCGAAGGAACTCTCCCCGCGATCATTTTACTTTAACCTTCATAAATCAGTTGGCGTTACACTTTTTACATTAATAATTATTAGAATTTTTTGGAGATTTACTCACAAACCACCGGCATTATTAAAAACAATGAAACCTTGGGAAAAGAGGCTTGCTACCGGAGCACATCATGGGCTGTATTTTCTTATGATTGCCACTCCAATCGCGGGAATTGCAATGTCTTTATCCAGTAAATATGGTATTAAATGGTTTGGTATAGAATTAATTGGTGGTTTTGACAATAAAGCATCCAGAGAACTATTCAAAGAATTTCATGAAATTTTTGGCGCTTTAATTCTTGCAATTTTATTTTTTCATATCGCAGGAGCTTTGAAACATACATTTATTAACAAAGATGGAACATTAAAACGTATGTGGTTTCATAAATAAATTTTTTCCTTGAGCTATTTTAAATATCATATTTTTTTCTGCCTTAACCAAAGAACAGACGGTGCTCAATGCTGCATGGATTTTGATGCTGAAGAAATATTTCATTACATGAAAGCTAAAATAAAAGCCATGGGCCTAAAAAATGATCAAAATTGTCGAGTTAACCGAGGTGGCTGTTTTGATCGGTGTGCAGATGGTCCTTTACTAGTGATATACCCAGAAGCTGTTTGGTATAGGTACATAGACAAAGAAGATATTGATGAAATAATAAGTGAACACATCATACAAGGGAAAAAGGTTTCGCGCTTAATGGTCTAAGATATTTTTAATCAATCGTATAAGTTTATTTTCATCATTCTTATTAAGTTCATTGAGGGCTTTTTTATTGTTTTTCTCGGACCATATGCTCTGAGGAAAATGGCTGTCATTAGTGTATCTTGGAATAATATGCCAATGAGTATGGGGGGTAATGTTGCCCAATGATGATAAATTAATTTTGTCTGGCTTAAGAAAAGATCTTATAACCTTTTCTACATCAAAAACAATAGACATGCACTTTGCTCTATCTGAAGGATCCATATCCGTCATTTCTTTAACATGATTTATACTTTCAACGCGACAATAACCTGGATATGATTGGTCATTAATTAAAACTACACGAAAATTTTTATCCTGCCATATTAATGGGTAAGAAGATGTTTGACACAATTTGCATGTAGAATTATTAAGAGACTTCAAGCATTTTATCCAGAGTAATTTTTGCAAACTCTGCTTCTTTTTTTGGAACCGTAATGATGTTCACGGGATTATCGTTTAATATATTTTCTAAGGTCCAAGCTAAGTGCTGAGGATCGATCCTAGCCATCGTTGAGCATTCACAAACTACATGAGACATAAATTGTACTAATTTACCCTCCGGCTTCATTTCATTGGCAAGACGATTTACTAAATTTAACTCAGTCCCAACAAGCCACTTGGTATTTGGCTCAGCATTCTTAATCGTATTTAAAATAAATTCAGTAGAACCAACTAAATCAGAATTTAGACAGACTTCAAATGGTGATTCGGGGTGTGAAATCACAAAGCCATCTGGATGCTTTGCTTTGAATTGCTGAATATGTTCAAGTCTAAACATTTGGTGAACAGCACAATGCCCCTTCCAAAGAAGGACTTTGGCTTTTTTAATTTGATCTTTAGTTAAGCCACCTAAAGGTAAGTCAGGATCCCAGACAGGCATTAGATCTAATGGAATACCCATCTTATGTCCTGTCCAACGTCCCAAATTTTGATCTGGAAAAAATAATACCTTTTCTTTTTGGCTAAAAGCCCAGTCAAGAATTTTTGGTGCATTAGTTGATGTACAAACTATACCTTCATGCTCACCACAAAAAGCTTTTAAATCAGCTGCTGAGTTTATGTAAGTAATAGGGGTAATTGCGGAGTCAAAGTTTAAAACTTTATTAAGCTCACGATAGCTCCTTTCAACTTTAGTAAGATTTGCCATATCCGCCATTGAACAGCCAGCAGAAAGATCAGGTAAAACTGTTATTTGATCCGGTCTAGATAAAATATTTGCCACTTCAGCCATGAAATGAACACCAAGAAAAACAATATATTTAGCATCAAGAGTATCTACGTATTTTGCTAATTTTAAAGAATCACCAGACAGATCTGCATGCCTGTAAACCTCTTCATTTTGATAATGATGGCCAAGAATAACAATCTTATCGCCTAGAACTTTCCTTGCTTTAAGTATTTTTTCTTGGCAGTCCTGATTTTTTATGGATTCAAAAGTTTCGAATTTTATTGCAGCAGTATTCATAGTTTATCTTAACCTCTTGTTTGTTCTTTTGCATGTAGCATTTTTAAAGCTTTTGCATTGCTTGATGAAAAAACTTTATCAATAGCTTCATTGATTGAGACCCATTTAAAGTCTTTATGTTCCGACGGTGCAATTTTGATAGCTATTTTTTTTGGCAATTCAACGCTAAAAACATGTTCTATATTTGAGGATACTCCAGGCGCATAGCGATGACGCCAATGATCATAGATATTATAAGTTTGTGAGAATTTCCAATCTTCAATTGGAAAGTCTTGGTGATTGATACCCGTCTCTTCATATAATTCTCTTTTTGCAGCATCAATAGGCTTTTCATTTTCTTCTAAACTTCCTGTAATCGATTGCCAATAGCCCTCTTTATCTTGTCTGTGAAGTAGTAAAATATCCATTTTTTTTGTATGAACAATGATTAAAGAAGACACAGGAATTTTATATTTATTTCTTTTCAAAATACTGGAAGTTTAAAGATAGTATTTTCTTTTATGCCATCAATTTCAGTAATTTTTATTTTTTTATTTTTTTTAATAGCTTTTACTAAGTTTTGAACTTGAATTTCGGGTGCCGAAGCCCCTGCTGAGATACCAATATTTTTTTTAATATTCAGCAGATTGAAGTCTAAATCATTTAAGTCGTCAATTAAAATTGCATCTACATTATTTTTTTGTGCTATTTCAACCAATCTATTTGAATTTGAGCTATTTTTTGAACCTACAACAATGATTAAATCCTGTTTATCTATCATACTTTTAATAGCATCCTGGCGATTTTGTGTTGCATAACAAATATCTGAACTTTTTGGGCCATGAATAGTTGGATATTTAATTTCTAATTTATTAATTATATCTTTCGTGTCATCTACTGAGAGAGTTGTCTGACTGACGAAGCTAATTTTCGACGATTTTGGAATATCTAATTTATCTACATCTGCAATTGACTCAACAAGACATATTGATGCATTTGGAGAATTTTTTTCTATTTGGCCCATTGTTCCCTCAACCTCAGGATGTCCCTTGTGACCTATCATAATAATATGATAATTATTGTCGTACATTTTATTTACTTCACGGTGAACTTTAGTGACTAGTGGACATGTAGCATCTATTTGTTTTAGCTGACGATCTTCAGCTTCATACTTGATAAGTTTCGATACACCATGCGCACTAAAAATAACATGACTGCCTTTAGGAATTTCATTGACATTTTCAACAAAAATGGCACCTTTTTTTTTGAGGTTCTCAATAACAAATTTATTGTGAACAACCTCATGACGAACATATACAGGTGAACCAAACTTTGCTAATGCTTTTTCTACTATTGTAATTGCACGTTCAACTCCAGCACAAAAGCCTCTGGGGTTTGCTAAAGAAATATTTATGATGTCATTCTTCATATTGTACTCGTAAGTTCTTAATTTTAATTTGAGGGTATAGATTCATCTTTTATTAAATCATTAAAAACTTCTCTTTTCCTTATTTCTGATGTTTTATCACCATCGATTAAAAGCTCAACAGGGCGTAATCGAGAATTATAATTTGAACTCATACTCATTCCATAAGCACCAACATCTAATATCGCTAAAATATCATGGGGATTAACACTAAGACTTCTTTCCTTACCTAAAAAATCACCAGTTTCACAAACCGGTCCGACAATATCATACGTATCTTGTTTGCCAGAACTATTTGAAATATTAATAATTTTATGATTAGCGTTATATAATGACGGGCGCAAAAGATCATTCATAGCAGCATCGATTATGGCAAAGTTTTTTATCTCATTTTTTTTTATATATTCTACTTTTGTTAGCAAAACTCCGGCTTTACCAACTATTGCTCTTCCAGGTTCAAAAATAACTTTAAGTTTATATTTATTCAAAATAGGCGATATGGCATCAGCATATTCTTCAAATTTAATGATTTTCTCATCATCATAATCAATACCTATTCCCCCGCCGATATCAATATGATTGATTTCTATACCCATTAATACAAGTTTTTCGATCATTTCTACAAGCTTAGTAATAGCATCGATAAATGGACTAATATCAGTAATTTGAGAGCCTATGTGGCAGTCGATACCTTTTATGAGTAATGAGTCCATATTCTTAGCTAATGCATATAATGAAATAGCTTTTTCTTCATCGACACCAAACTTATTATCTTTTAACCCTGTTGAAATATAGGGATGAGTTTTAGCATCAACATTAGGATTAACCCTTATTGAAATTTTGGCAATTTTTTTCATTGATTTTGCTATCTCTTGAATACGATACAGCTCTGCTTCTGACTCAACATTGAATGCTAAGATATCATGTTCGAGCGCAAGCCTAATTTCATCTTCGGATTTACCAATTCCTGAAAAAACAACTTTTTTTGTATCACCTTTTGCAGTAATTACTCTTTGAAGCTCACCTCCTGAAACGATATCGAAGCCTGCGCCAAGTTTTGCAAGCATATTTAATATTGCAATATTCGGATTAGCTTTAACAGCAAAGCAGATTAAACGATCATGATTTTTAAAGGCCGAGTCGAGCTGGCTAAAAGAATTTACTATACTTTTTTTTGAGTAAACGTAACTGGGTGTGCCAAAAGATTCGCAAATATTCTCTAGTGCTACATTTTCTATATGAAATTTATCATTTATTGAATGAATTATACTCTCAGTCATTTTATGTGATTTGATGATTTAGAGTATTAATATTAATTAGTTGATTTGAACTTTCATTTTGAGGGTATCTTTCCTCAGGGATATATAAGGAGCCTTTAGTGCCACATGATATTAATAGTGGAGATAAGGTTATTAAAAGAACAATAATTTTCGTATTCATCATAATATTTTATCATTAATTACTTTGCTATTTTATCTTTATGTTCAGAAGTGCGTGAGTTAAAAAAGAACTTATTAAGCCAAATATCAACGCTGATATTAAGAAAACTGGTAATAAATTAAAAATACTATCGTGAGGAATAATCCACAAACGTGCAATAAAAAATTGACCGATTATATGGCCAAATGCGGTCATTATGCCAAGACTTATTATAGAGAAATAATTGCTTGATAATTTTTGAAATATGAATAGACAAAATAAACTAAAAATTGCTCCAAAAAAACTTAAGAAAAAAGTTGGTGATATAAAAGTTCCAACAAGTAAGCTTGATATAAAAACTCTTATCAAGGATACCCATACTGCAGTTTGAAAATCAAATTTATAAAAAGTAAAAAGTATAATGATATTTGCTATACCAGGCTTAATACCAGGAATTGGACTTGGTAGAAAAAACTCTATAATTGATAACGCTATTGCGATTGCGGAAAGTTTTGCAATGATATGATCCCTAGGGGTTATTTTAATAATTGATGGAGTCATAAATCTCATTTCCATCAGTTATAGATATTGCAATTTGATTTGGCAAACACACAATTGTTTGATTGACTTTGCTTACCCAGCCATGATGAATGCAATATTTTTTTGAACACGGCGATTTTGCAAACCTGGCTTTTCCATTATCAATACTAATTTCGCTATTACCTAAAAGACCAGGAATTTTTTGTTTTCTAGATTGATTGATACTAAAAAATTTAATTTGATTATCATACATTTCAATTTTTAAATATTTACCATTAGGCACATTCCATGACTTAATGATCATATATATGATTACTCCAAGAGCAAAAATTATAATCAATAAATCTCCAACCTTGGCCTGCTTAATAAATAGTAACAGCTTCTTCATCTTGAGATTCTACCCAATTAATAGATTTATTCATTTCATCACTGATCATAATTTGCCCATCATTAAGAATTACCATATAAAAATCAATCAATAGCTTTTGTGCAATATTTATTTTCTTATCTTTAGGAGCAATAAAGAGAGGCTTGGAATAAACATCGGACAATACTCCTGATTTATATGAGGGGGGAATCATGATGGTCGATGACTGACTATTAGTTGCTGGATAACCAGTTGTTGGATCTATGAGATGAGAATATCTTTTGCCACTCACCACAAAATATCTTTGATAGTCCCCAGAGGTGCCTATAGACCAACCTGGAAGGAGATCAATAGTTGCGATTGCTGTGGGTTTGCGTGGATGTTGTATACCAATAACCCAATTTTTTTCACCCCTCTTACCAATGGCAATAATGTTACCACCTATATTGATAAGAGCATTACTGATTCCATTATTTTCAAGTATTTTTTTTGCTCTATCAAGCGCATAGCCTTTTGCATAACCACCTAAATCAAGCTGAAAATTTATATTTTTACTTGTTATTTCATTATCTGAAATAATAATATTTTCCATAACTGGTATATTTTCCATGAAGCTTTCTAATTGGTAGGATGTAGGAATAGATTGAGTTGCGATTTCATCGTGAAATCCCCACATTGCTATTAGTTTGCCTATTGCAGGGTTGAAGTAACCATTTGATTTTTTTGCAAGCTCTTTATTTTCTTGAATAATACGTATAATTTCGTTGTCGTCTACTATAAATTTTTCTTTTTGCGATAAAGAATGATTCATTTGTGAAATTAAACTTTCCTCCCAAGGATGAAGATAGCCATGTAATCTTTGAAAATCATCAAAAATTAAATTTGAAATTTGTGTACTCTTTTTTTTAGTTTCTCCATGAATTTTAATATCAACAATAGTCCCAAATATATAATCTTTATAATGATGGATATTGTCTTCTTTTCCACATCCAATCAGAAAAATCAAAAAAAAGAATATGAAATTACGCAAGAGCATTTACGATGGATTCAGTAAAATTAATTTGAGCTTGATCTTCAATTTCGACAAGTCCAGTAGGACTTGTAACATTGATCTCTGTTAAATAATCTCCAATAATATCGATTCCAACAAAGCGTAGCTGGTGGTCTTTAAGGTAGGGATTGATGATATCTATTATTTCATGATCTCTACGAGTTAATTTTTTAATAACGCCTTTCCCACCTTTGGCTAAATTTGCTCTTATTTCATTATGTTGAGGAATTCTAGATAGGCCGAAAGGTAGTGGCTTACCATCAATTAAGATGATTCGCTTGTCCCCATCTTTTATTTCTGGGATAAATTTTTGCACCATGATTACTTGAATGCCAGAGCAGGTCATAGTCTCTATAATTACATTAAGATTTTGATCAGAACTGGTTGCCATAAATATTCCATCACCTGCCATACCGTCAATAGGTTTTAAGATAACTTTTTTATGTTCTTTTATAAATGCTTTTATTGTTGTTGGTGAGCTTGATACGATAGTTGGGCTAATAATATTTGGAAAATGAAGAATGCATAATTTTTCATTATGATTTCTTAATGATGAACCACTGTTTATAACTTCAACTCCTGATTTAGAAACATGATCCAGAATGAAGCTTGCATTTAGATAGTTTTGATCAAAGGGAGGGTCTTTTCGCATCCATATTTTTTTGAAGTCTTGGCCGCTCATTATCGTAGGCTGATCATATTCAATCTCATCTACAATTTTTTTTATACGATTACAGTTGAACTTTACTAAGTTATTTTGATTAATGGTTAAATTATTCATCTCACAAAAAAAAATTTCTTTTTCTTGCTTTAAAAATTCTTTCATTAAATGCACTGTTGTATCTTTCTGAATTTTTAATACAGTTGGTTTGTCGATAATAAATAAGAAACTCATTATTAGCTCTCCAGCTCTCTTGCAGCAGCCAGAAGAGCAAGTCTCGCAATGACACCATAGGCATAAAAACGATTTGCCTCGTCATCACATGGCCTTCCTTGATCAGGCATAAGGCATGATGTTTCAAATGGCTGAGGTATAAAATGCATTCCAGGCGCATTTAAATTTTCATCTTTACTTTTTGAAGTATGGACCCGATAAAATCCCCCGATAACGAAATGATCAATCATATAAATTACAGGCTCAGTAACTGCTCCTTCAATACTTTCTTCTGTATGAATTCCTTCCTGAAGAATTACTTCGGTGACTTTACTTCCCTCTTTGATAACAGACATTTTATTTCTTTTTTTTCTATTTAAACTAAGTACGTCTTCAGGTTTTTTTGCAATCATTATGCCCATACCATATGTTCCTTTATCAGCTTTAATAACAACATATGGTTCATGTTTTATTTGATATTGGTCATATTTACTTTGAATTTTTTTGAGTAAAACATCAACTTTATTAGAAAGATCATGCTCACCTTGTCTTTCATGAAAATCGACTCCTGATAATTTTTCAAAATATGGTTGAATGAACCACGGGTCTATATTGGTAAATTCAGCAAATTCACTTGCGACTTGATTATAAATATCAAAATGATTTGTTTTGCGTCGAGAGACCCAACCAGCTTCTAGGGGTGGAATTATATGTTGATCAATATTTTTTAATTGATCTGGTATTTTTATTGATAAATCATTATTAAGCAATATTGCACACGGTCGAAAAGCTTCTTCATTATCATTTTTTATGATTATTCCATGATCTTTTTTTATGATTGGCTCTAATGTAATAAATTTATTTTCATCAATATCAATTTTTGTTGGTTTAACTATATCATCACTAATTGAACCAAATCTCACCTCAAGTCCAGCTTTTGAAAGAATATTTTGTAGGCTGTACAAATTATTTAAGTAAAAAATATTTCGAGTATGATTTTCAGGAATTACTATTATTTTTTTAGCATCAGGACATACTTTTTCTATTGCAATTGATACGGCTTGAATACTTAAAGGAATAAAAGTTTCGCATAAGTTATTGAAACCACCAGGAAATAGATTGGTATCTACGGGGGCTAATTTAAAACCAGCATTTCTCAAGTCAACCGATGCGTAAAATGGTGCCTGATGATTCTGCCATTGTGCTCTGAACCATTGTTCAACATCACAACTATGATTAATAATATATTTTTCAAGTTCGAATAACTCAGACCCCATAGGCGTGTTTAGAGAGGGGATCATAACTATAATCCTTTTGCCTGTAAGTCTGCATGATAACTGCTTCTCACCATTGGCCCGCTAGCTACAGATGTGAAGCCCAAAGATAAAGCGTCACTTTTGAGTTGTTCAAAAATTTTCGGTTCAATATAGGCCTCAACAGAAAGATGATGTGGGGTTGGCTGAAGGTATTGACCCAAAGTTATCATATCAACTTTATTTTTTCTTAAATCTTCCAGGACTTCTATTATTTCATCATAGGATTCTCCAAGCCCGAGCATAATTCCTGATTTTGTAGGAATATTAGGAAATCTATCTTTAAAGCCTAATAATAATTTTAGCGAGTGAAGATAATCTGATCCAGGTCTGACTTTTTTATAAAGTTTTGGGATGGTCTCTAAGTTATGATTAAAAATATCTGGAGGCGCTTCATAAATAATATTTAATGCTTTATCCAGCCTTCCCCTAAAGTCAGGAACAAGAATCTCAATAGTAATATTAGGATTTAAACTTCTTATTTCATTAATGCAATTATTAAAATGTTGAGCACCTCCATCTCTGAGATCATCTCGATCTACACTAGTAATGACCACATAACTTAATTGCATTTTTTTGATAGCTTTTGCAAGCTTATTTGGTTCATTTTCATCAGGAGCTAGAGGCCTGCCATGACCCACGTCACAAAAAGGGCATCTCCTTGTGCATAGATCGCCCAATATCATAAATGTTGCTGTGCCATTGCTAAAACATTCTCCAATATTTGGGCAAGAGGCCTCCTCACAAACAGTATTTAACTTATTTGCTTTTAAAAGACTTTTTATTTTCGCAAATTCTGTACTTTGCGGCAGATGCATTTTTATCCATTGAGGTTTTTTTAACCTTTCTTTCGGGATAATTTTTATAGGTATACGCGATGTTTTATCTTTGCCGATTTGTTTTTTTGGTAAGTTGATTTTATTCATGGGGCACTTTTAGATTATTTTTTATAAAATTAACAATATCATATGCACATCTTTCTAAATTGTACTCTGTATTAAAGTCAGATAACTGTGTCATAGTTAAATTTTCATATCCACATGGATTTATATTTTCAAAAGGACTTAAATCCATATTTATATTTAAACTCAACCCATGATAGGTAAAATTATCTTTAAGTCTTAACCCGACAGAGGCAATTTTCTTACCATCAATATAAACTCCAGGCGCATCTTTTTTTGCAAAACTTTGTATTTTTAGACTGTTCAGAAAATAGATAACTGATTCCTCCAGTATAGATACAATCTGTCTGATGTTAATAGAATTTTTCTTAGTATTTATCATTGTATAAATAATTAATTGTCCAGGCCCATGATAAGTAATTTTTCCTCCTCTATCGACATATAAAAGATTAATTTCTTTATCTGAGGGTAAAATTAAATCTTTTTTATTCAGCCCAACGGTATAAATTGGATAATGCTCGGTTACCCAAATTTCATCATGATTAGGTTGTTGTGCAACAAAATTTTTCATCGCCATCCATGTATCTTGATAATTCGTGATACCTAAATTCTTTACTTTAAAAGACACCTTTATAAAACAAACTTAGTCATAGGATGAGATGATAATTCGGTATATAGATTATCTAATTGTATTTTCGATATAACGTAAACATTACAGGTAAGACTGATGTATTTTCCACCACTACTCCCTTTCATATCAATTTCATGTGCATCAAACTTTGGTACATATTTTCTAATGATAGCAATAACTGTATTGGTAAATTCGTTATCTACTATCCCAATGACTTTGATGGGAAAATGACAAGGAAAATCAATAAGAGTATCTTTACTATCTTGAGCCATAGAAAATTAGCGTTTAATAATAAAAGCGTTTTGCTTTAATGAAGAGGAAATAATTGATGATAAATTTTCAGCTTCTTTTTTTGATGCAGCAGGGCCGATCAATACTGAATATAATGATGATTTTTGGATGATTTTTATTTTGTTATGATTTTTGGGGTCAATACCTTTGATTTTTCTAACCAGTTCTAAAGCATTATTTTTTTTCGAAAATGCACCAACTTGCAAAAAGAAGGCTTCTTTTAGTGAATCTGCGTGATTAGAATTCGGAATGATAACTTCAATTTTGACTTTTTCACTTCCTTTTTCAATAATATCAAGCCTATGCGCCGCAGCATATGACAAGTCAATAATACGATTTTTTATAAACGGCCCTCTATCATTAACCCTTACTATAACTGTTTTATTGTTCCCAAGATTTGTAACCTTAACGTAACAAGGCAAGGGAAGCGTCTTATGAGCTGCTGTCATTTGGTACATGTCATAAACCTCTCCAACTGAAGTTTTATTGCCATGATATTTTTTTCCATACCATGATGCATATCCTTTTTCCTCAAAGGAAGTTAGTTTCTTCATGGGTACATATTTTTTACCAAAAACTTTATAAGGCATATTTGCTCTTTTTGCTATAGCTTCTTTTTTAGGAACTGCGTCTTTAATAAGATCTAGATTTTTTGGAATATTTTTAGCTGGCCCATCATCAGAATAGTAACCACCATCTTTTGAGGTTGGGTCTGGTTTGTCCATTTGAATGGATTGACATCCCGTTAGTGACAAGAATATTAAGGCTATAAAAAAACGATTCATTAGTTGGCTATCAATGATTTATGGTTGTATAAAGATATAATAATACCAATACTTACTAATGACACAACCATGGAAGTTCCTCCATAACTAAAAAAAGGTAATGGCGCCCCAACTATTGGCAATACTCCAGATATCATCCCAAGATTTACAAACAACCCTATAAAAATAGACATTAATAAGCCTAAACTTGCGAGACGAGAAAAAGTGTCTTGCATTTTTGATGCCATAAAGATAACCCTTAGTAATAATAAAATATATACCGCTAGAATCGTAAGCACTCCAATAAAACCAAATTCTTCACTGTATACCGCGAAAATAAAATCAGTGGTGGTTTCAGGTAGAAAATTGAGTTGAGTTTGAGAGCTATTTAACCAACCTTTACCAATTAAGCCCCCAGATCCCAAGGCTATTAGAGACTGTATAGTTTGATAGCCAATTCCCAATGCATCACTTGATGGATCGAATAAATTAAGAATTCTATTTTGTTGGTATTCTTTGAGATTACCCCAAATAAAAGGTGAGCATAGTAAAGAGATAATAAAGCCTGTGATGATGAACTTTTTGGGTAACCCTGCAGCATAGATTATTACAAAAGATGAAAAAACAATCATTAATGATGTGCCAAGATCAGGCTGCATTAAAATGAAGTAACAAGGAACCAGGGTCAAAATAAAAGCCAACACATGATATTTATAAGAAATAATTTTCTCATTTTGTTGATAAAACCAAGCCAATGTAATCGGAAGTATTAATTTAAATAATTCCGATGGTTGAAATTTCATGAAACCAATATCAATCCATCTCCGCGATCCATTTACCTCATAACCAAATAGACATACCCATACAAGAAGTAAAATACCCATTATGAAAATGAAAGGAGTGTAAAAGAAAATAATTTTAGGATGTATTTTGCTTATAAAAATCATTAAAAATACACCAATGAATAAATGCATTAATTGTGATTTGAACTCGCTGAGACTGGATTGATCAGCACTATAAAGCGATAAAAGACCTGCAGCTAGAATAATAAATAAACAGCCAAAGATAGTTTGGTCGATGGATTTAAAAAATTCTTTAAAAGTATAAAGATTGATCATTATTTATTAAGTAGGTAATAATCAAATATTTTTTTCGCAATTGGCCCTGCAGTTGAGCCACCATGACCACCATTTTCTACTATAATAGCAATAGCTAACTTTGGTTTTTCAGCGGGAGCATAAGCGATAAAAAGAGCATGATCTTTCAAATGTTCAGGTAAATCCTCTTCTATGTATTCTCCTCCAGCCAAACCAAAAACTTGAGCAGTTCCTGTTTTAGCAGCAATACTATAGGGTGCATTGCTTAAAAATGCTGCGGTTCCTCCCGGCTGAGTCACTCCCACCATACCTTTCTTGACTAAATCTAAAATATTTTCTTTGACTGGTAAAGTAGGAGTGCCGTCTTCCATCTTTTGTTTTGGTGTTTTTGAATTTAAAAGAAAAAAAGGCGATGAATAATTAATATTATTTGGCAAAGCAATTTTTGCCGTAGCATGTGCTAGCTGTATGGGTGTTACTTGAGAAAAACCTTGTCCAATTGCAGTTATGGCTGTTTCTCCGGCAAACCATCTTTCATTTCTTGCATTTTTTTTCCATTTTTCATCTGCAATTAAACCAGACTTTTCTCCTTTAATATCTATCCCAGTTTTCTTCCCAAAACCATAAGAAGACAAAGTTTGATTCATTTTGCGGACTCCTAAATCTAGACCTAATCCATAGAAAAAGGTGTCGCACGAGACAGCTATGGCTTTCACAACATCAACCAAGCCATGACCATCTCGCTTCCAATCTCTGAATGTTTTCGAGTTATTTGGCATGGTGAAATATCCAGGATCAGATATTTGATAAGGAGGGACACGAAAATCATGGGAAAGTCCTGCGATAGCAATAAAAGGCTTAATGGTTGATCCAGGCGGGTATACACCTTTAATTACCCTATCAAGCATTGGCCTTTTTTTATTATTGTTTAACAAATTCCAATTTTTGTGATCGATTCCGCCAACAAATAAATTGGGATCAAAGCTGGGTTGACTGACGTAGGATAAAACCTCTCCATTTTCAGGAGAAATAGCAACAAGAGCCCCTTTTTTACCCTGAAGCGCATCCATAGCAATTTTCTGTAATTCAATATCAATACTCAGCTTTAGATCTTGACCATTAATTGGTTCTTGTTGGCTTATGGTTCGAATAGTATTTCCGCTTACATCAACTTCAATTTTTTTAAAGCCTGGGATTCCATGGATGAGATGTTCGTATGATTGTTCAATACCATTTTTACCAATATTGTCTGTTCCTTTATACAAGGATAAACGATTATCTTTTTTAAGAGTTTCAATATCATTAGTATTTATTCGATTTATATATCCAACAACGTGGCTGGTATATTCCTTCATTGGATAAAATCTTTTTAATCTGGATTGTAATTTAATATGCTTAAACTGATATTGATTGGCTACAAAGATTGCAATTTCTTTATTGGACAGATCAGTTTTTAGAGGAACGGTGGTTGAATAAAAATCGTTTTTTACAATGGCATGGTACTTATCAATATCTTTATTTGTAATTGGTATAAATGGTTTTAATTGATTGGCAATATTCTGTATGTTGAAGTTTTTCGAGGGATCTATTTCTAGATTGTGCGTAATTCTATTTTCAGCGAGAATTTTATTATTTCGATCAACGATTAATCCTCTTTTCGGCGGTATAGGGGTAATTTTAATACTATTATTTTTGGCTTGTTCACTAAAATAATTATGTTGAAGTATTTGGATATAAAAAAATTTAATAATGATCAGCACCATCAAAATTAAAATAAAAATAGCTATGAGATACAACCTTTTTTGAAAAAAATATTTTAAGTTACTATTTTGCATCTACAAATGATGTTAGTTGTTCAAATAAGAAGGAGTATAAAAAACAAAAGGGAACGGTGATTAGGCTTTTATAAATTAAGATATCAAAAGAAAAAGTATTAAGCTGGAAGCTCAAGCTAGTTAGTATAAGTGTGAAAAAGCCTAATTCAAAAAGAAAAATGTACAAAAATAATTTTTGACTTGATGATTCGTACTTAAAAAATCTATGTAATACATAATTTGCCATAAACATTAGTATAAAAGTGAGAGCATATTGCCCCAGCAATTCTCCAACTAGAAAATCTACGAGGATACCTAATAAAAATATTGCGAGAATATTTAATTTTTTAAATCTTTCAGCTATCAAAGCCACGCTTAAAGCCAAAAAATAATCAGGAATTAATCCAACATTATTGATTAAAGGTAAATTAACTTGAGATATGAAGACCGTAATGAGAATAATAACGAACAGACCAGACCAGTAGGTATGAAAAATTTTCCTAATCATTCTTAATAATCATAACTTGTGAGTAGGCTTTTGGATCAGAAAAAGGAGTAATAATAATCTTTTTAAATTGATCATTTTTTGTAGCGATGATTTGGGTAACTTTTCCAATTTTAATACCTTTTGGATAAATGCTATCAAGCCCCGATGTTAAGAACACATCACCAACCTTGATTTTTTCATACATAGGAAGCCGTTGTATCTCTAGATTGATTTGGCCAGTTCCAAAGATAACAGTATTAATTAAGCCTTGATTGGTAACAGCCGATACAGCAAATTGATTTGAGTTGGTAGACATTATTTTGCTTGTATTATTTTCTACATGAATGACTTGGCCAATGAGTCCGCGATGGTTCATGACAGCACTACCAACATCAATATTTTGATTACTTCCTTTATCAATAAAAATTTGAGCTTTTCCATTGATATGGTTGGGTAAAATTATTTCAGCAATTTGAATATCCTGTCTAACGATTTCTTTAAGATTTAATAGCTTTCGAAGATTGGCATTTTCATTTTTTAACAGCTCTAAGTTTTGTAAATTAATATCATTGACATTGATTTTATTTTCTAGCTCATCAATTGTGTTGATTAATTTTTCCTGCTTAGAAAAATAAAAGTCAAATCGTTCTTTGGTGCGCTCGGGGAAATTGATTAAACTTTGAATAGGGATATGAATAATGTTGCCATAATCTCGTATTGAAGCATTCAAATAGAATTTATTGTCAAGGCTCATTAAGATGACGGATAGAGAGGCAAGAAAAAAGAACAATAAAACAGGTGTCTCGTCATGATTAAAAAGCTTTAGCTTTTTTGGTGACGCAGCCTTTGCCATTTTATTTACTCATAAGCGAATGCAGATTTAAAATTATCCAATGATTCGAGTGTCATTCCGCAACCTTTAACAACACAGGTAAGCGGATCTTCAGCGAGAATGACAGGTATACCTGTTTCCTCAATGAGCAGGCGGTTTAAATTTTTTAACATAGCGCCTCCTCCAGTGAGAACCATGCCTGTTTCAGAAATATCAGCACCTAATTCAGGAGGCGTTTCTTCAAGAGCTGCTTTTACTGCACTGACTATTTGTTGTAATGGCTCACTGATTGATTCAAGAATTTCATTGCTACTTATAGTGATTTTTCTGGGCAGCCCTTCTGCTAAATTTCTACCCGTTACTTCCATTTCTAAAAGATCCGTCATTGGAAAAGCGCTACCAATATCCTTCTTAATTCTTTCTGCTGTCGGCTCTGAAATTAATGTACCGTAATTTCTGCGCATGTATTCGATAATAGCCAGATCAATTTTATCTCCACCAACCCTTGCAGAGGATGCATAAACTATGCCACCGAGAGAAATCACTCCAACCTCTGTCGTTCCACCACCAATATCAATTACCATCGAGCCGGTAGCTTCATTTACCGGTAGTCCAGCTCCAATTGCTGCTGCCATGGGCTCTTCAATTAAAAATACTTGTTTAGCCCCTGCACGTTCAGCAGATTCCCTGATGGCTCTTCGTTCCACCTGCGTTGCTCCATATGGAACGCAGATAACGATTCTTGGATTCGGGGTAAACCAGTTATTTCGCATTACTCTTTTAATAAAATATTTGATCATCTCTTCGGTGACATTAAAGTCTGCAATAACCCCGTCTTTCATAGGTCTAATAGCTTTGATGTTTTGAGGTGATCTGCCAAGCATGGTTTTTGCTTCAGCTCCGACGGCTAATAAAGTTTTTTTAGAGGAGGAGCCATTAGGTCCTGGATGTTCGTCATAACGTGTGGCTACCACAGAAGGTTCATCAAGGATAATGCCTTCACCTTGTGCAAAAATGAGCGTATTGGCTGTTCCAAGATCAATCGCAATATCGTTTTTTGAAAATATTTTAGTAAAATTTTTGAACACTGGGCTCTCAAGCTATTGAATTGATTCCCAATATAATAACCGATAATGATGTGCAATACATGTTCAATTTGAAATTTTTTCGTTAATTAATGATAGAATTAAAATAAACACCCATTGAAAAACGTATTTTATAATTTTAAATTTTTATGTATTGCTTTATTGGTCGTAAGCTCAACTTCTTACGCCGATGAAGAATCCGATTTATTTGCCAAGGTCTTTGCAAATCCTGGAGACTTGACTCTTAATTACGAACTTGCCCAAGTTCAAATAGCGAATAAAAACTATAAAGGCGCTGCAGCCTCCCTAGAGAGAATTTTGGTGCGTTTCGAGGGCGAGACAACCGTACAATTACTTTTAGCTAAAGTTAATCTTCAATTAAAAAATCCCACCGAAGCAAGGCGTTTATATCTTGCTGTAATCAATAATAAAAATGCCCCTGAAGAAAATCTAATCGAAGCACGTCAAGAATATGCTCTCCTAACTGATAATGTCAATGATAGTAAGGATTGGGGATTAAATGGTTCAATTTCAGCATCATTCGGGAAAAAAGATAATGCAAGAAGCGCGTCTGATGATAATAAGGTTTTATTAGGCGGTGTAGTCTACGAGTCGGATGTTGAAGGTGATCCTGAGTATTTACGTACAGGCATTGTAAATCTTAACTTATTTAAAGATGTTGGAAATGATACGAAGTTATTCGCTGGGGCATATTTTTCCGCAAAAGATATTAATACCTACAATGATGGTGACTCAGATACGTATCATTATTCAATTGGCGCAGATACTACAATGTTGAACGGCATGACAAGGTTTACAGTTCAAGGTGGCCAGATGTATCTGAATACCAAGAAGTTTATTAATTATTATGGTGTAAATATTGATCATAGAAGACTTTTAGCGCCAACTTGGGTACTAAGCTTTGGAGTGGGATCAACAAAATTAGAATTTCAAGAGTACGATGGCATTGTTGACAATACCGATAAGGCAGGAGTTGCGAACAAAGTTTTTGTATCGCTTGATAAGTCATGGAGGCGATTTGGGGCAAACGCCAGGTACACCAAGGGTCAAACTAATGCGGAAAAAGATTGGTTTTCTTATGAAAGTGAACAGCTCGATACCAGGCTTACAACGGATTACGGGCGTGGTTTAACATCCATTTTTTATACTATTGCAGAAAATGATTATGAGCTAGCAAATCCTACAATTGATACTACAATCCGAGAGGATACTTTTGTGAGTTATGGCTTTAATTATCAGATCAGTCTTACAAATTTCAATGTGCCTCAGCCTAACGATTGGGTGGGAAGTTGGAAATATGCGTGGGGCGAAAATAGATCCAATGTGGCGAATTACAAACGTGAAGATGATCGTGAGTGGACTGTGACAATATCTAAATATTTCTAATCAACGACTATTTCTTGTGATCCAGAAATTTTATTACCACTTTCATTATTAATTACTCCTGCTGCATCGACTATCTCTACAAGGCCACTTGAATAAACTTCATTTTTAGCAGTAGCACCTAAATCAATTTCTAAAGTAACAAATGTGTCCTTAATATTTGTAGTAACGTCCTCAACATTATTTCTAATCACATCAATATATTCGATGGTATCCCCAGAGACGAATTCTTGCCCAGATTTTTCACCAGACCCATAAATACCGGTAAATTCACCTTCACCACCTTGAAAATCTAAGGCATATTTAGAGCCAACTCCAACAAATGATTGTCCAATGTTATTCTCTGTCGTCTCATTAATTGAGTAGGAATTTCCTCCCAAGGTAAAATCTGCTTGCAAGTTTGCTGAAAATTGTTGGTTATCAAGATCGACTGTAACTATTGCCTCTGCTGATCCCGATCCTGTCCCCCTTCCTTGATTGTTTATATTGTTACTCAAAGTAATATTATTAAAGTTTAACGTCACCGTTCCTTGTCTATTCGTGGCAGACGATACTCCTGATGCAGACAATACTTCTGGCCTGGAATAACCTGCTGCCATGTATGAGAAAATTTTTCCGTCAACGTTGACGTTATCCAATTTGTTTAAATCAGTAAGGTCAGCACCTTCTTCGAATAAGATTTTTTGAAGCTCTGCATTTTTTGATAATTCTGAAAAAACTTCCCCGACCGAAATAGATGATGTGTCACCAGACTTTTCGGCAACTTTATTTGCCGCTTCAAGTAAAGAAGTTTCTACAAATTCAGCCTTTTCTCCAAACATTTTTTTTAATTCACTTTCGCCCTCTTCGAGCATCGATTTTGAAACGGCAGATATGAGAGCTTGACTATCTTTAGAAGAGACCGTGGCACTTTCTTCGGTTAAATTCACTTTCTCGAAGATATTACTGAGCGCACTGTCACTCAAGACTACTGGAGTAGAAATATTTCCATCTAAATCAATCGTGACGCCAGATCCAGACTGTGAGATAAGTTGAACAATTGATAACTGGTCAGATGAAATTTCTATTTCACCATCCAACAATATTATCTGTTCTTGTCCATTTTCTTCGATATCGCCAACAGCGCTTGTTCCTCGAATGGCAATTTGAGTTTTTGGAGTTTTCACTCGCATAGCTTTTTTATTGTCGGTAGCAATTTTCCCAGAGATAAATTTAAAAGCACCTTTCTTAATGGATGTTGTAATTTTATTATCATTTGCTTTTGCAGGATCGTAAACAAACGCATCCACTTTCAATTCACTTCCTTGACTCAAGTTGATAGTCATTTGATCTCTGAAAAGTAATTGGGTTTTACCCCCGGAAGGAGTAGTGATGCGTTCATTTTGATAAAAATGATCACCGGTTTTGGCGCTTCGCTCAGAACCGTCAACAGCAATAATGGTGACATCTTTTGTCGCGAGAGATATGACGCCAGCAGGGTTTTCGGCAGCAAAAAGATTTAAATGGAAAAGCAGTACAAAAAAGAGCAAGAAATTTTTTTTCATATACCAATGATATATACTATCAATGACAACAGCAACCTTTAAGGCGCCATCACACAATCCTAGTTCTGATGAATAATATTAGTCAAAAGCTTTACAAAAAATTACTAGCTGTCCCATACGCAATTGTTATACCTCTTGTTTTATGGATCATTGCATCATCAAACCTCTTTGGATTCTCTGAAAAGAGTCGAGACTTAACGCTTGATTTTTTAACCCAATCCTTCCCATACGACGAAGTATTTCAAAGCTATGCAGAAGAAATGCTTTTTATCGATATCGACGAAAAAAGCCTCAATGAAATTGGTCAATGGCCATGGCCACGACAAACGATGGCAAATATTTTTAAGGAAATAGATAAAAAACAACCACTCGTGGTGGGTGTAGATATTATTTTTTCAGAGAACGACCGTTATGCTTCAAAAAATTTAGCAGAATTTTTTAATATCGATGAGACCGAGCTTAATGTATTGGGCATTAAAGATGGTGATAAAGACCTTGCAGATACTATGCTTGAGAAACCTTATGTGATAGCGATATCTGCCATTGATAAGAACGATCAAAGCCAAGAAAAACAAGCGGTAATTTCTGGAAAGATGGTTGTGATAAATGCTGCCGATGAATTACTGTATCAAGCCGATAAATTATTGACCCCCATAAAAGCTCTAGAGAACACAACAGGATTTGGGTTTGTAAATACAATCAAAGAGGACGGAATTATTCGTAAAACGCCATTAATTCTTAATATTAATAATCAATTGTATCCCTCTCTCAATTTAGACATGATTCGTGTCGCACAAAATGCTTCAACCCATATTGTAAAAAAAGATGACGTTGGTGATAAGTTGCTCGTCAAATCAGGTGAAATGGTTGCGCAACTTGATTTAGATGGAGTATTTAATCTTCACCATGGAAACGCTGACCGCTTTCCAAGGGCTTCAATTTTGGACGTTATGCGTGGAGAGATTGATTTACAAGACAAAATTATTATCGTCGGTTCATCGGCATCTGGATTGGGAGATTTTCATGCATCGAATATTGAAAGTGAAGTAGCTGGCCCTTTGTTTCATCTGCAAGTGATCGATCAAGTCTTAGGCCAAAGATTTATAAACTTCCATCCAGTCTACGATCAAATCATTTATTTTTTAGCCCTTTTATTTGCGATCGCATTGAGTATGTTAGTGGCACAACTCCCGATTTATGCCATTTTGCTGCTCGTACCAACCGCAATATTGCCTCTGTATTATCTCGCCAAATACGCTTTTCTTGGCTTTGGGATGGTGGTAAATATGCCGGTCGCTGCAGGGATATTCTTTTTTTCTGCAATCGGTACATTTGTTGTGAGGTCTTTTATACAAAATATTGAAAAGAAAAAAATTCAGAATTCTTTTCTGCAGTACGTACCTGAAAATATTGTAAAAAATATTAATAAGGCATCCGACGTTCCATCCTTGGGCGGACAAGAAATAAACGGCACCGTTTTTTTTGCAGACATAAGAGGCTTTACATCGATCTCCGAAACGTTAAAAAATGACCCCAATTTATTCGTTAATGTCATTAGCCATATCATGGGTCGAGTCACAGAAATATTAATTCAACATGAAGCCACCATAGATAAATATATTGGTGATGCGATTATGGCTTTTTGGAATGCTCCGGTAACCGTTGAAGATCATCAATTGAAATCATACAAAGCCGCTAAAGCCATAAAAATTGCTATCCCTGCAATCAATAGAGAAATAAAAGCCATGCTACCAAAAGATAAAAGAAAGGAAATCACCATTAACCTTGGCATGGGAATCAGTACAGGAAATTTCATTGTGGGCAATATGGGGTCTGAATTCCGTTTTAATTATTCGGTTATGGGAGATATAGTGAATATTGCAGCACGCTTGGAGAGTATGACGAAAGAAAAGAAAAAATCTATTCTTGCCGGGGCTGAGAATATTACTGCAGAAACCATAAAGGACTTTAAGAAACAAGGAGTATCTTTAACATTGCTCGATCGTTTAGCCGTCCGAGGGAAAAAAGAAAAAATAGCGGTGTATGAAATTAAATAACAATAATTTACGCTCAGGATTCTCTTTGGTGGAGCTTTTGATGGCCATCTTAATTCTTGGCCTAGCTGCCTCAGGAGCTTACCAAGCGTTTTATTCCATTGAAAAAATACAATATCAAGCGCTTAGAGCTACTCAAGATATTGATCAGCCGGTGGCTGCATTCAATCAATTTTTTGCCCAATATAATCGAGATGCAGAAAATTCAATTGCAGTAGAGGTTTTGGATTTTACCCCAGGGATCGATAATTTTGATAACGATAATCGATTTAGAAGTGATCGTATAAGAGTATTATTTGACCCAGATGAAACTATGTTAGGTCTTGATTCTGACCCTGGTAATTTGACGGAGGGACTGACAGCCGACTATACATTTTCTGATGGCATTTTAACGGAAGGTTTTGGGGGTGGAACAAGTCTTACCGATCCAAATGATTTCATTCATCAGGACTTTATTGCTTCAGCTATTGTTACGCTTCCAACGGAAGCAAGTCTGGGGACATTTGACCCTGCCAATCCAACGCAAACAAAACATTTATTTCATCAAGGAGGTTACCAAAGAGGTACATGGATAGGCATTGCCTTTATGAATGGTGATTATTATCTAAGATTTCGTGCCGGCAGAGGTACCGTAAGCGAGTCTGATAATTTTAGTGCTCAAGACAGAGCTATCGCTAGTGTTTCGCTCGATTCACTATCTCAATATTTTGATGGCGAAGATCATAATATAACTTGGGATGTCGATACAGGTGATGAGGCGACAGATTCTCCTGGTCGCATCCGTCTATGGATAGACAATGTGAAAGTTATTGATGCACAAAGTACCTGTGATTTAACGGATCCAGCAAGATATTGTCAACTGGGTCTTCCGTCAGAATTACCTTCCTGGGCGGGGGGGAATGCTGGTGCGTGGGGCACAGGCATTGATTGTAATATACCGGGAGGTGATACTGTCTATAGCGGCCAACAATTTCAAAATTGTAATCCATGGCCAACTCCTGCTGGCACTCTAAGTGTCTTCCGAAACCAACTCATTGATGAATCTGCAGTGCCTGACACTGATGAACCACAAATAATATTGCCTCTCACTGACTTGGCCATTGATAATAATCAAGCAATATATTATCGAGTCTTTGCTGTACCAAGTGAAACTTGTAAATTTACTGGTGGAACGTCGTTACAATACACTTTTGACTGCTTTGATGATGACGATTACGATCTTTTGAAAGAAGATATTGATACTTTACTTAATGAGGATGGGGTGCCATTTTTTGATGTGGGAATGTTCAATGGCGCATTGTGCCGAGTGACAGGATACGATCCTACAACGGAGATTTTAACATTAAGCGCAAATTCAAATTGCCCCTCTTCATCAGCAGACACCGATGTTACTGCCTCACCGACAGTTTATTTTATTCCTCCAAGATTAGTATTTTATTCATCAGACTTTTCTCTAAATTACGTTCAATCAGTCATGGAAAGCTTTGCTGATCCAATCAATAGATTTGGCGATGATCTTGCGACCAGAGAACCTACCAGTTTTTAAAACTAATAACGTTTAATATTGGTGATGACCCCTCTTCCATCATCAGCAACACCATAACGTAATTGCGATGAAAAAGTAGATAAAGCCTGTGTGGAATCTTCTTTCGACCAAGAACAACTCATGACTCTAAAGGTAAAAGGGAAATTAGCATTGTTTATATTATTAGGATTTTCATTATCCATCACAGTAAAGTATCTTAAAAAATGCGTTCCGTGGTCGTATCTTGGCGACATCCTTGCGCTCGATTTGAGAAATGGATCATCGAGTATTGCCGAATTATTACCTGCGCTTGAGACGGTTAAAGGAGTTCCATTTAAATCATTTTGAATATTATCTTGTATCTCATCTTTCGTAAGTGCTCTAGACCATACTCGAGTATTATGGAAATATCCTTGAGTAAATGAATCCTGTTCCCAATTACTTCTACCAAGAAAGTTTGAGGTGTAAGGTACGCCTTTATTCGGCCTTCTATTGACTGTGGCATCCGAACCCCAATCAGTCCATCCATTGGCATCTAATGTAACGGGAACAATTTTTTTACTTTCAGCGTCTGTTGGGTTAGCAAATTCTCTGTAAATGGTATCTCCTGAGTTACATCGGGCACTGAGGGTGGTTAATGCTACATCGGATGTATCGGGCGCATCGGATGCCAGCCATGCATCATTGATCCCAGTATTCATAGAGTCTGTATTACAAGTCATTCCTAGCCGAATCATATCTTTTTTGACTGTCACAAATGCATGCACCCAGATCCTTGCAGGGAAAAGGATACCATCATTGCCATCAATTCTTGCCTTGTTATTATTATCGTTCGGACAATTGCAATTGGGATTGGCTGTGGGTTGAAAATAATGAGTAACCAGCCTTTCTGTACTTCCCTGCCATGCGAGTAAAATATTAGAATTACCTCTGTTATGCGTCGGGGTTGGATTACCTAAGTCAAAAATTCTGGGCCAGTGCGCATCAGAAAGATAACTATCGTCTGTGAGAAAAACCCACGATTCTAGGGTAAAGCCTTCGTCTCCCGGATTCAATTCAATATCTTCAAACACACCTAAATTGATTGATTGTAATAAGGCCTGACTTCTGGCGATATTTCCACCTCCGGGATTATCACTGCCAGGAATATAGAAGGTCGTCGCTAAATTTCTGATTAAATTAGCGGGCCAAGAACCCTGCCCATTATAGCTTCCAGAAATACCACACATATTTGCATCCGATTCATCATCAGTAAAGCTATCCGGGGAATTAATGGTTGCAGGAAGTTCCACCCAGTCTGAAAAAGGATCAGTGCTCATGGATGCAACCGTTGGATTCATAGTGTTAGTAACATCGCATTCACCCGAGCCACCAATACGTGGAATAAAATTACATATTCTAGATGTTGAATTATTGGCAGATTCAGAGGCTAAATTACGAAGTAAAAAAGTAATGTGCTCTAAACCCATTCTTGCTAATGTTTCTGACTTTAAATAATTATCTTCCTTGTACTGACTGCTGGTCAAAAAGTCTGTTCTGTTGATTAATGACGAAACAACGATCACCATAACTGATACCACCAACATTGAGGCGGGGAGCATGTAGCCTTCTTTAAATTGTTTTTTAGAAATTTGCATGCGTACAAGATTGTGATAATCGATATAAATTCATGACAAAGCTTCCTTGATTAGTGCCTAAGTTTTGATCATGCTGAAGAATATTTTGATTATTTGACATCAGTATTGTGATCAGTCGTTTAGCTTCAATCTCTGAGCTTGGGTTAATATTTATCGGTGGGGTGCATGTGCCAGTACATCTTGGAACATACTCAACATCATTGAGAATAGATTGCCACTGACCACCCGTCCTAGGTGCACCAGCATCCAAGTGTAAAAAACCTTTTACATTATCGTCGGCACCAATATTATGAATCGTCACAGGGCATTTATTAGCATCTGTTGAATTGTCGTGGCAAAATAAACAGTTAACACTGACACCATCAATCACTATTGAGTTGTTGCCTGAACAATTTACTCCGGTCAAAGAAAGCCTGTCTTGATCATCATTATAATTTCCAGTAAAAGCCACAAAAGAATAACGGTAATCGGACGGAAGATTTGAAAACCAACTTTGGTTAGGGCTTGCAATCTTACAGCCAATATCTTGAACCTTATTAAATTTAATTACTGTTTGGGATGGATTGACATTTAAATTGATATCTACATTTCCTGATCCTCGTGAAATCATTCTAGCTCTTGGTTGCAAATTAAATTGCACGGTAGCATTGTCAGTAACAAACCATGGTCTTGTGGCATCTTTTTTTCGGTAGATAAGGTCGGAGAATTTAATCATTCGACTATTGTCACTTTCATCACAACTCATGTTATTGCCATGATAAAAGCCGTGATCACCATTGAGATCTTCATAGCCTAACCATAATGATTGAGGGAAAATCTGTTCATTAATAATTTCATTAAAATCAATACATCTGCCTCCCGTACTTGTAAAGAAAATTCCATTCAAACTAAAATTGACGGGAGTACCAGTATAAACAGTTGGGTTGGCTTCTGATTTTGCTAATAACTTTGATACGCGTCTAAGCGATATATTTTTTTCTTTTACAATGTTTTGTAACTCAATAATATTATTTTCTTTGATCATAATCGTACTCATGATGCTGGAAATAAATAATCCAACCACACCTGCCAGACCTGCATAAACTATAAGCTCTGCAAGTGAAAATCCTGATTTATAATGCTTTAATATATTATGCAACTTTAACAACTACCTTAAAATTTATGAATTCATTCTATCAAATAGTTCTTTTTTTGCTAGGTTCCTCTATAGCAAGTTTTCTTTACGCCACTTCAGTAAGGCTCCCAAAAAAAAATGAATCAATACTTTATCCATCAAGATGTCGAGATTGCAATAAAAATTTAAAATGGATAAACCTGATACCTATATTTTCTTGGATTCTTCAACAAGGGAGATGTGGATGCAGTAAACAAAACAAATTGTCAAAAAATTATTTATTAGCTGAGATCAGTTTGGGATTTATTTTTGTCGTAATCGGTCATTTTTCTCAAGCACCAATGACCCTTGCGTGGCTCACATTTGCTTCGTTAATGTTCTTCTTTTTTTTGACGGATTACTTATATCAGCTTTTGCATTTTCCAACCTTAATTGTTGGCATATTATTGGGTATTTTAGTAAGCGTTTATGACAATAATGTTTATCAAAATTTAATAGGCGGGGTTTTAGGTTTTATAATTATTTTTGGGATAAATTTTATTTTTTTAAAACTCAAAAATAAGCAAGGATTTGGTGACGGAGATGCCTATTTGCTTGCAATGATCGGATGTTGGCTAGGCCCAATAATCATGTTCCAAACCTTAATTTTATCCTCATGGCTGGGTATTTTCTTTGTTGGCATGTATTATTTAATCAAGCATAAAAAAATTACTAAACTGCCCTTGGCTGTTCTTTTAGCCATCGCATTAACCTTATTGATACTATTTAAATGTTTACAGTAATTCTTAATATATTAATGCAGAAAAGCTAGTAAAAGGCCTTTTTTTTAGGTCAAATTAATGCATATCCATGCTATATTATTTAAATGAAATTCATTTATTTATTACTCTTTTTCTTAGTCTCTTGTAATGGAAATATTGAGCGACAAAAAGAAGAAGCTCAAAAAGTTATGAATGAATATGTTGATCGTGCCAATGCTTTTAATGAAGAATTTAAATACGACCAACAACCTTTGCGTCCACGAAGAGATTTGCTGCAATTTACTTATGGACCTGAAAGTTTAAATAATAATAATTTTCTCAACTACCTTGTTTTATCAAACGCAAAATTATCAAACGATCTTGTTGTAGCTTTGAAAGAGAAAGAAGCTGTATTTAAAAATGAAAACGTTTCCAACGACTTTGTCAAAATAAGTGATGAAATAAAGCATTATAAAAAAATTGCCGCAATCTATAAAAAGTTTTCGAAGTCAAAAACATTAAGTTTATATGAGTCTAATCTTCAAAAAACACTCAGAACTTTAATTAAATTTACTGGCATTAAAGTTAATGCAGAAAATATAAATATTAATGGCCAATACAAAGGCTCAGTTTACGAAATTATTAATTCGATTGCAGACGATAATAATTTAGTTGTTTATTTTTCAGAAGATTACAAGACTATTTTCTTAAAAAATCAGTTTCCTACAGAAGTTAAATTTAACAAGATTGATTGGAGATTTGGAGATGACCCGCAAAAAGTAGGGGCTGATCTTCAGATCATTTTAGATGTTGTTTCCCAGTTGGATGGAACTGAGACAAGCATGAACGAAGTGATTTCCAATGACAATATAGTCAAAACTCAATATGGGCAAGATATTGTAAAGCGACTTATTGATATTGGAGAAACCACTAAAAATATTAGAGAATTAAAAGCTTTGGGAAGCTCTTACCGTCAGGAACTTATTGCAAGATCTGAAAAGTTACAACAAGGTGAGGTAACGGAGAGCATCGCTATCTTTAATGAGACATTGATCAATGGACAGGAAAAAGTCATTGAGAAATTTGCGGTCTATAATGATACTCCAGATGCCATGTTTACAAAACTTCAGGCGTTTACCATTTTTAATCAATGTAGCGTCACTGAATTATCAGACGATGATGAAGGTAATTTAGAGGCTGAGGTAATAGCTGATCTTTCAGAAACCATGGAGGAGGGACAAACAAATAATCCACAAAACCTTCTATCTGCGAATGATAATCCGATACAAACAAATTCTGCGATTGAAATATCTGCAAATGAACTTACAAATGAGTCTGATTCTTTACAAGCTGAAGCTGCATTAGGATGTGTAGATTTCATTGCAGAGGATTATGGAATTATTGCTTCTGGAAGTATTCTTGATGTGAAATTAGTAGAAAAATTTTTGGTAGACCAAGATCAACCAGTTAAGCAAGTAATGATCGAATCATTTATTCTAGAGGTAAATTCTGATTGGAAAAATGAAATTGAATCGAAAATAAGTGGCAGCAAAGGTGAGACAGACGATTCAAATGGATTTTACTCATTTGCAACGGGCCTGCTTGATATCGCGACAGCAACAACAGAAGGTGGTTTTGTTTCTGATGTCAGACTAGGTACTCGATACAATCTTAATCTCCTTGTAAACTTTATTGAGACTAATACTTTGGGAAGAAAGATTTCAAACCCAGTAATTTTGGTCAAGGATGGAGAGCAAGGTGTTGTAGATAAAACCAGAACATTTAGAGTACAAAGATCGACAAGCGTCGCCAACGCATCAACGACCACCACCACAAGCAATGAAATTGATGAGTATGAGGCTCCACTAAAACTTACTATTACTCCGCAAATCAACAAACATAATGACGTCATAGATTTAGATTTTGATTTTGTGGAGGAGAGGTATGATAGTACAGATCCCACCTCAGCATCTACCTCCAATAAAATTACGACCAAATTAACTATCAAACCAGGTGAAGTTGTAATGATGGCAGGTTTATTTCAACAATCGCGAAGTGAGAATACACAAGGCTTACCATTCTTATCTAAATTATTATCACCATGGGGCGCTCTTTTAGGCGGAGGAGAATTAAAGCAGAGTGACACAGGTACTGAGTTGTTGGTATTCATCAATCCTACTGTAATCACAAAAGAGAATATTGATAAAACCATTACAAGAACCCGATATTAATTATAAAAATGTTAGATACCATTACTTTATTTTTACAAAATTCCAAAGATTGGGCCATAAGTCAGTTTATTTTAATAAAAAAGATTATTAATGTTGAGATAAGTAATGAAATATTATTAGCACTATTGCTTTTATCGCTTATTACTCTTGTTCTACTGTTAAGAATTCTAAAGCAGAGTAAAAAGTCAAAAAATACCCCCATAAATACTACTAAGCCAGACGATAAAAAAATTAAAATTTCAGATAAATTTAAAAAAAGTGTAGGGGATGTTGATTTGAATCTGAGTAGTAGCGAGACCAAGTCAAATGATTCGAATGAAGAAGAATTTAAAGAAGCTTTTGGTGGAGCGGTATTGAATCTGAAAGAAAATCAAGCCACATCTGCAACTAAAAATGAAATTTTATCTGAGAGTGCTGATCCTGAGGAACTAAAAAATCTTAAAACGTTATTAAGTACCGATGAATTCAAGCAAAGCTTTAATGCAGCTGGAAATAAGACCGAAGACGTTAATATTGCTCAACCAACAAAACATGACATGACCCCCACAGATAAAAAAGAAGCGGAACTTAAAAATAAAAAAGCTATGCAAGATATTGATCAAAATAAAAATACAGATGTAAATACTCAGTCAGATACAGACAACAAAGATTCGGACGAAGAAACAGAAAATGCAAAGAATATTGCTGCTTTAGATGAATTACTTGAAGGTAATTTTATTGATAAGAAGCAATACGATGCAAAACTTGATCAATTAAAGAAATAGAATATGGCCAAGTCAACTAAAAAAGATTACGGAGAAAGAAAGTTGGTGATGAGATTTACTCATGCCCATGTTCTTATAAATTTTAGCTTTGACCCAAGAGAGTTTAGCATCACAACCAGATCCCTTGCATGGCAACTTCCTAAGCCAATTGACCCGAATAATATCAATCCTGATATGGAATTTTTAATTGCGTTTATGTCGCGTATGGTAAGGCAATACAAATTAGAAGGCGAAAGAGTAAGTTGGATTTTGCCATCTAAAAATTCAAAATTGAAGGTACTTACTATACCTCTAAACCTTAATGTAAAAGGTGATAAAAAAGAATTTGATACCCTTACTAAGGCAACACCGTATGAATTTTGGAAAGAATATGACTCAGATTTAGCTGAGATGCGTGGAGCTGAGATCAGATCCCAATTTCTTACGGCTAACGCGGAAGAGAATTCATCTCAACTGCTCTATAGCGCATGCGATAAACAAGTAGTAAGAAATTATCAAAACTTATCACTAGCATCAAATTTATATCCTATCGAGTACATACCAATTGATCAATCGCTCCTTAAAATCGTTGAATCTAGATTAACTAGAATTCATAGAGAGAGACCTTTTGCTATTTTTCATTTATCCAAAGGCGATCATCGCATCATTTATGTTAGGCATGAACATGTTGAGGTGGCCAAAGTAAATATTGATGAATTAGATGAAACTCTTTTAGAAGACCTTCCCCTTATCAACGACGAAAATAAAGATTTCTGGAGTGATGTGATGGAGCGTGTAGGGACTAATCTTCAAGCTGCCACTAATTATTTATTAGTAGAGACTCAGGTTCAAAAATTCGAAAATCTCTATTTTATTTGTGATTACGATAATGAGGATTCAATATTTAGCTTATTAAGAGAAAATTTTAGAGCAGTTAACCTCTTGATGCTCAATAGACAATTTGAAATCATATCCATTCAAAAGCCAGAGAGTATTGTGGCAAGTAAAGAAGAAAAAAGTATTGAGATTTTTTCAGGAAGCGGTTTTATTGCTAATATTGGTGCATTTACTACAAAACATTTTTCTACTCCAGCCATCACCAATCTCATCTCTGAATCAAAATTAATGAATTTGCATGATAAACATGCATACATCGTCTCAAATTTTGCAAATGAAAAAAAAGTAAAAATAGGTTACTACATTTTGTTCTTTTTACTTTTTATTGCTATATTCTTCACCGCAGGTTCCTTTATGTTTGGGCAATTGAATGAGCCTATTAGTAAAAAATTTATGGCCGCTGAAAAGAAACTGGAGCGTATTACCAAAACAGTAAATTCTAAAAAAACATACGCACAATCTCGACAAGAAAAATATTTGGCACTTGCCGGCCTTATGAATGGAAAATCGAACGAAAAGCTTTTTCTCAAGATATTAGATGATTTACCTGTAGGCATCGAATTAGATAGATTAATTGTGCGCGACAATACTTTTCAAATCTTTGGTAATAGTACGACCATCTCAAAATTAAATTTATTTTATAGCCAATTTATAAATGATGTAAATTTTGATGAAATAAAAGTTGATTCATATAGACGTCAAGATAAAGCGCTTAACTTTTTTGAATTAGTTGGTGTGATTAAGAGGTAATTATGGCAATTAATAAAGGATTATCGGATCGAGCTCGTCAACTACTTCAGGAAATTGAAAATGAGTACCCTAAACTTATTTCAAAAAAAGATTCAGATAATGCTGGAGTTGAAATTCAGGATGGTTCCATAGAGGTCTATAAAAGTAAATCAATTAAATTTTCATCTTTAAAGTACAGAAACTTTGCAAGTCAAAATAAAATAATTACTTGGGGGTTTGGGTACCTTACGTTATCAGCATTTATAATTGGCATTTTATTTTATGGGTGGCAGTTTTATCAAAAATATGAGAAATATAATGTTATTAGAAAAGCAGAACTTCCAAAATTACTTAATGATATAAAAGTTTATGAAAAAAATGCATTACAACTTCAGGAAGATGCACAAAATACGGAAGGTGCTATAGATTTTGAAATTAAGATGATCCCAACCGCACAGGCTGCGGATGAACTTTTAATAAACGTAAGCAATATAATGGAAAAAAGTCAGCTTAGAATTGTGAAGCAAGAGATTACAGTAAATAAAACACCAGTATCCATTTCTTTTGGATTGCCACAGATTAGCAGACCCATTCCTGATAAGACCGTTTTTAGTTCAATTCCGGTCCCCTCATCAAGTAATGCAACAGATCAAGCAAAAAAAGATGATAGAAATTTAGCTGAAAAAATATCAGGAAAAAAAGTAAGTAAAAAAATAAAAGCCAAAGCCAAAGCCAAAGCCAATGCAAAGAAAAATAATAAAAAACCAGATCAAACTCAGGTTATTAAAAGCAATTTCAACAAACTGCTAACAACTATTGGTTCTGCAGAAATTAAAAAAAATAGGTCATTAATTAAAAATCTCCCAAAAGAAATTTCATTTGTTTCTTATCATTATCAAATGAAAGGACAATATCTTGATTACTATAAGGCAAGAAGTAAACTGGTAAAGCTTTACCCTTATGTTCGCATTCCAGTTGAGGAGATAGTGACGCAAAAAAACAATTCAGATATACATATCAGGGTTGTATACGATATTCCAATCATAAATAAAAAAACGACTAAATTACAAAAAAAGGATAAAAACTAATGATCAATCAAAGAATAATCCTACCAATTTTATTTGGGATTTTTACTTTTTTAAGCTCTACATCATTATATGCCGACCAGATGGACGAGGATTGGGTAGAACAAGGAAGTAGGGAAGAAGGATTGATGATGAATAATGAAATACAAAATTCAACTTATAAAGATCCGTTTAAAAGAGGCATTACTAGATCTCCTGCTTTTGCAACTTTTGGGTCAAAAAAAGAGGTTCAGTATAGGCTAGATGACTTAAGACATTTATCTGATATTCAGTACTATCGAGTTGTTAGTATTATTCAAGATGAAGAGAAATCAAGAGTAAACATTTTGAAATTATTTGAACAAGGCTTTTATGGCGATGAATATCAAGCTTATTACGTAAGAATTTCTGGAAGTACAGAACTTCAAGATATGGAGATTCTAGCAAATAATATGAAAAATAATTATTATCAAAGTCTCAACAGAAATTTAATTATTAGAAATATTATGCATAAGGATAAAACTAATTTTGCATTAGAGTACGGTCCTTTCTCTAACCCTGAGATTGCACTTGCAAATTGTCATTACATCAAAGTATTTTCAATGAATTCTAATTTAGATTGTAAAAAAACAATTTTTAGACATTTTGTAAGCAGTGAAGAGGTAGAGGGAGCAGAATCAATTGCAACTGTGAGCATGTCTCAATTTGCTTTGTTAGACATTAAAAACAAACCTTTTGAATTTGATATTGAACAATTAAAAAACACATCTATTGATGTGATGGTGGATCAACCTTTGGGGCCTCATGGATTTTTTATTACTAATATAAATGATATGGGTGTTACAGTTTCTGGACTGAACGGCGACGTGATTATGATACCAACCTCAACCTTACCCATTCCAAACAAGGCTATGAAACCAAGTACAGCAGTTTCTCAAGGCAGTCCTGAGGCAGCCACAAATTAAAAATGATTGTTAATTACTCACCTAGTACCAGTGAAAAAGCAATTAAAGCAATTATTAATGCAGGAAAATTAGACCCAAAAAAAATTGAAACGGATTTCTTTAATGCTTTAGATTGGCATGAAAAACTTCGAGCATTGATTAACGATGATTCGATCGATGAGCAATGGCTGGTTAGCACATTTGCAAAAAGTATGAGTATTACAAGAGGCTTTCCTGAGGAGAAAGATTGTCAATCCGAGGCAGTTAGAGCAATAAATTCAAATGTTATTGTCGAAAATTCAATCCTTCCGTATAAAATTAATGATGACGTATTGCATGTGTTGGTCATTGATCCTAGACATATATCTTTAGGGAAACAAATAAAAGAACAATCAAGCTTGAATGTTATTTTTGAAATAACTAGCATCAATCATTTTGAAAAAATGCTGAAATTTCAACCAATAGCAAATGCTTTATCAATAAATGATGGTGAAGCTCCAAAAAAAGGTCCAGTTAAAAAGATACAAAAAGCCAAAGAACCAGTAAAAAAAACGTTTTCAAAAAAAGCCATACAGATACCAAAGGGAGTGAAATTTAAAGATAAATTTAATATCGGTAATCCTGATTTGGTGATTGATTTTTGTGACCAAATATTAAACGAAGCAATCTTAACTGATACTTCTGATATTCATATTGAGAATTTTAGAGATTTTGCTCAGATAAGAATGCGTATGGACGGTACGATGGTTGTGATTGATAAGTACTCGGATTATTTATCAAAACATTACGCCTCTGCAATTACAAGATTTAAAATTTTAGCTAATTGCGATATTTCTGAGAGAAGACTACCCCAAGATGGGGCTATTACGATCCCTGATCCACGCGGCGGAAAGGATGATATTGATTTTAGATTTAATATCATGCCTACCAAAAATGGTGAGAGAATTGTAATGAGAATCCTTGCAGGTAATCCCGCATTATCACTTGATAAACTTGGTTTTGATTCGAAAGATTACGTAAAAATCATCGATGCAGTTACTGCCCCTCAAGGAATGTTTCTTGTAACAGGACCGACGGGATCAGGCAAAACAACAACTTTGTACGGCGCGCTTCAATATATTAACAAACCGGAAACCTGTATTTTGACTGCAGAAGACCCTGTCGAATATTATCTGGAGGGTGCTGGTCAAGTTCAGGCAAACGAAAAGATTGGCCTTACTTTTAGTAGTATTTTAAGGGCCTTTTTAAGGCAGGATCCTGAAGTTATTTTAGTGGGTGAAATCCGAGACCAAGAAACAATCGATATTGCCATTAAGGCTGCATTGACTGGCCATCTTTTATTATCCACTCTTCATACTAATGATGCGATTGCCACAATTACACGTATACAAAATATGGGTGTACCAAACTTTATGATCGCAACAGCCATATCCATAATTATTGCTCAGCGATTAGCTAAGAAAAATTGTCAAAATTGTCTGGAGGATGATCCAAGAGCTACTCCTGAAGAGCTCATAAAATTGGGCTTTAAAGAGTCTGAATTGAAAACCTTCACGGCGAAACATGGAAGTGGTTGTTCAATATGTGGTGGTTCTGGTCAAAAGGGTCGTCAAGGTATTTATGAAGTATTAAAGATGACAAAGGAAATAGAAGAAGCAATTCTTAATAATGGAAACGCTACTGAAATTGAGGCAGCAGCAAAGAGGGATGGATTTAAGAATATGCAAGAAATAGCTCGAGGCTTTATTAAATCTGGCGTTATATCAATTGAAGAGTATGTTAACACCTTAGCTTTAGATACCTAAATGAAAGATTTTAAATACAAAGCAAATGACAAAAAGGGTCGAGGGGTCAAAGGTAGTATCAAAGCAATGACTAGAAACGAAGCATTGAACATATTGAAATCACGTAAATTTACCTCTATTGGTGTCAAAGAGCAAAAACCTAAAAAAGACCCAACTAAAGACGCGATTACATGGGGGCCCTTTGGAAAAATTGCCAACAAAGACATATCTATTTTTACTAAAAAATTAGCCACGATGGTTCGCAGTGGATTAACGATTCTTGATGCAATGGTTTTAATCAGCTCTCAAACACAAAATATCGTCTTTAGAAAATACATCAATGAGATGATTAAAGATATCAATTTGGGCATTCCTTTGTCGGAAGTGGTAAAGAAATACCCACAATGTTTCGATGGCATATTTTGTAATATGATTGAAGCAGGGGAAATAAGTGGTAAGTTAGATGAGTTTTTAGATCGTATTGTGGAAAGTCAAGAACGGCTTGATAAAATTAGATCAGGCATTAAAAGTGCTTTGTTTTATCCAGTGACATTAGTGGTTGTAACACTATTAATCGTTTGGGGTATGTTGGTATTTGTAGTGCCAACTTTTCAAGAGATGTATTCAGGAATGGGTGTCGCACTCCCAGGCCCAACACAATTCATTATTGATATAAGTGATTGGATAATGAATCTCAATAATTTCATGATGTTAGTGGGAGGTATTGTGGCCTTTATGTTTTCTCATAAAATGCTCATGCAGTATTTATATCCATTTCGATCTTTAATGCATGGCTTGATGTTGAAGATGCCTTTATTTGGAAATATTATTATCAAATCAACCGTAGCGAGATTATCTTTATTGATGGCGAATTTATTTGCTGCAGGTATTGGGGTTGAAGAAATTTTGAGAGTAGGGACGCGTATTACTCCTAATTCTAAATTTATAGAGGCAATGGAGCGTATCAATGATCGTATTGTCTCCGGTTCAGATTTATCAGAATTATTTAGCGAGGAATCTGTTTTTCCTTTAGAATTATCCCAGCTAATTAAGGTGGGTGAAAAAACAGGTAACATGGACGAGATGTTGTCATCAATTGCGCGATATTATCAAGAAGAATTCGAAGCTGTAGTTTCTGGTTTGACTACCGTCATTGAGCCTATAATGATCGTTTTTGTTGGGGGAATGATTGGTGTAATGGTTGTTGCCCTTTATCTGCCTCTATTTAGTGCTGGCGAGGCATTCATGTAATTAAATTTTATGGACAACAATAACCCACTATACAACTACATCTACGATACTCTTCAGAATGATCGTATCTCTGATTTTCATTTACATTCAGGCAAACCAATTACGGCGAGAGTGCATGGAAATCTCAAAACTTATGACGATCTTCTGGTGACCCAAGAAGACCTCCTTGACTTAATAAGCTCTGAGGTCCCTGAAGACTGGTACGCAAGATTCAAAGAAGAGAATGATCTTGATTTTGCTTTTGTCATAAAAGATACGCGATTTAGAGCATCAGCATTTGGAACTATTTCAGGGCCAGGTTTAACACTCAGAGTTATTGTTTCAGAGGCACCTAATATTGATAATTTAGGGCTACCTAAAGCAGTTCATGATTCATTAGAATTAAGAGACGGACTTGTATTGGTTACAGGGGCTACTGGCTCGGGTAAATCTACTTCACTCGCGGCAATGATAGATAAGATTAATCGAACTAGAGCAGAAAATATAATAACTGTTGAGGACCCCATAGAGTTTACGCATAAAAATCTTAAATCAATTATTAGCCAAAGAGAGGTAGGCAAAGATACAAATTCTTTTAAATCTGCTTTAAAAGGTGCATTAAGACAAGATCCCGACATTATTCTAATGGGCGAGTTGAGAGACTATGAGACTATTTCTATGGCACTGACGGCTGCCGAGACAGGCCATTTAGTATTCGGGACTCTGCATACGAATGGAGCCCCAGAAACCATTAATCGGCTGGTGGATGCTTTTCCTCCCGAAGAACAAAATAAAGCACAAGCACAATTATCATTATCCTTACGATTAGTTATGACGCAACAGTTATTGCAGAGAAAAGGTGGTGGAAGAATTGGTGCGTTTGAAGTATTAATTAATACTCCTGCGATTGCTAATTTAATTAGAGAAAATAAAATATCGCAAGTAGCAAATATGATGCAAACAGGAGCAAAGGAAGGGATGGTGCTTATGGGTAAATATAAAGAATTATTATTGGCAAAAGGTTTAATTGAATCTGATGATTAGGAGAATATAATGGCATTTGAATTAATAGCAGAAGGCACCTCATTGGTTCTAAAATTATCGGAAACCGTTGATCTGTCTGAGACATCCGAGATTAAGGATGCAATAAAAAATGAACCTAAAGCAGGCTTTAAGGTTTTAGCGATGGATGCTTCAGAAGTAGAATATATGGATTCTTCTGCAGTCGCTTTAATGATTTTTAGTAAAAGAATCGCCCAGGAAAATCAGATGCTTTTTGAGATTACTGCAATTTCAAAAGCAAGTAGGAAAATAATTGTCCTTGCAGGATTGGGTAAAGTTTTTAATTTACCCGAAGCTGCTCCAGAGAGCGCATCCGATGCTGAACCTGAACCTGAACCTGAACCTAATCCTGCATCAAGTCAGGAGGAAAGTGAAGTAAATCTTGATATGGGAAGTTCGGATGAGGAGGAAAGTGAAGTAGAATCTGCAAACAAAATTGAATCCAATGATGTTCTGATTGACATAACAGAGAATATAGCATCAGTTGACAATGACTTAAAATCAAAGGATAGTAATCTTTCTGAGGATTCAAAATCTGATGAAAATAAAGATTTTGATTTTAAACCAGGAACATTTAATTAATTTATATTAACAAGAGGGGAAATTTTTATGAGCACACTTAAGTCAGGTTTTTCATTGATCGAACTGCTAGTGGTTGTTGCAATTATCGGTATTTTGGCATCTGTTGGGACCGTCGGATATCAAAATTATATTGATGGCACTCGTGAAAGAGTAGCTACTACAAATATTGAAACTATTGCCAAAGCTGTAGCGGCAGAAGATTTAGCAATTAGTGCTGGTATTACCGGAACAACATGCTCTGATGGTCAAACTGAGAATGCTTGTGCTGATGCTATAGTTACTGCAGGTACTATGGAAAATCCATATACTTCAGCTGCTTACACTGCTATCGGAAATACTGCGCTCGATTGTACTGCTGCTGCCACAGTTGCTGGCCAACCTTTTATGGCTTCTGCCGGTGTATTTTCATACTGTACTGAAGTAGGTACAGGTGCACCTGCTGCTTCGACAGTTGATTTAGATTCTTCAGTGAATCTAGTCGATCCTGCGTAATAGTAGATAAATATAGAGAGGTCACAAATGTCAATTTGTGGCCTTTTTTTTATGAAAAAAACGTTTGAAACATCAGAGAATCTTCTTGTCGAACTAAAAAATTGGATATCTGAGGGCTTGAAAGATCAGGTAGAATCTGAAATTCTCGAACTAGTAATTATTGCAGTAAATGAAGCTATTCAAAATATTTATCGTTATGCCTATTTAAAAACAGCTGGTAAAAAAATTATTATTTCATTGGAAGTTAACGATGAAAATTTAATTTTTAAGATCAACGATTTCGGAATTTCATGCAAAGACAAGACTTTTCTTGTGAAAAAACGTACACCTAATGAGGCAGGAGGTATGGGCATCAATATAATTAACAAAATTGCTTCCTACTTTGATGTATCTCCAACCAGCAATGGTAATATAACAGTAATAAGTTTTGATCAAAAAAAATTAAAAACAATAGATTTGTAGAATCAAATTATTTTATTAAAGTTTAAATAGTTTGTAGAATTATTAATCGGAATATACGTATGAGCAATCTTGAATTATTAGTGGAGATGATGAATCGTTATGCGAAATCAATGGATGTTGAAAGTTCATTGTCTTGGGCATTACCTCAAATATTGACATCAATCACTGCAGAAGCTGGATCTTTCTTTATTCATGATAAGGATAAAAATATATTGTCGTGTTCTGTTTGTGTTGGACCGGTAAACATTAAAGGATTGCAACTGCAGCCAACCCAAGGCTTAGTGGGTAAAGTTTTTTCTTCAAAAAAATCTGAGCTTGTAGAGGATGTTTCACAGTCAGATCAACATTTATCTAAGGTTGATGATAAAACTGGCTTTGTAACAAAATCTTTGATGACCGTCCCTGTAGTGTTTGGGGGAGAAATTTTTGGTTGTTTGCAGGCCATCAATTGTCAAAAGAAAGATTTTTTTGATTCAAATGATTTATCAACATTTGAAGGTCTAGCGGTTAACCTTGCTATGGCATTGAAGAATATTTCGTTAAGCGGGCAATTATTACAAGATAAATTAATTGAAAAAGATATTGCTGATGCCAAACATGCTCAGAGGGTTTTATTTCCTGATATTGATAGCTATGATTTTATTGCTGGGGGTGTTCAGCCTTACAGGGAATTATCCGGTGATTTTATTGATTATTTTTCATTTGAATCAAAGATTGGATTTATTCAAGGTGACGTATCCGGCAAGGGAATTCCTGCAACGATTTTGATGTCCCGGTGTGCTGCACTATTTCGATTATTTGCAAAACAAAATTTGCCAGCTGATGAAATTGCCATAAGAATTAATCAAGAGATATTTGATCATGGATCTGATGATCGTTTTATAACATGCATCTTAGGCTGGTTTAACGAGGACAATACGATTGATTTTGTTAACTGTGGCCACAATCAACTTTTGCATTTATCCGTAGATAAGGTTTTTGAATTTATATCCTCTGCCCCGCCTTTAGGGGTTGTGGGAGGCAAGGACTTTATTCCTCAAATAGAATCTATCTTGATTAAGAATGGTGATTCTGTTTATGTTTCAACTGACGGGATTACTGAGGCAAAAATCAAAGAAAAAGAAATTGGGATGCTTGGTTTGGCAGAAATTGCTAAAAGACAGAACGGTTTATCTGCACCGGAAAGATACAATCAAGTAAAAGATTTTTTATCTTGTGAGGCAGTCTTATTGCATGATGACGCAACCCTACTGGTTATTTTGCCTAGAAGGTAATGGTTTGATTTATTTTTAGGGCTTTAACGGTATGAACTATATTGGCTGACTCTAATTCACCAATGATTTCATCTTCACAGCCTGGTTTGAAATGAGTGATATAGATTGTTTGTTTATTTTTTATCTTTTTAAGCTCTTTAATAAGCATACTCGGGTTGAAATGTTTTGACTTTTTAGCAATGTCTATTTTCTTGTTTGAAAAAGAAACATCAATAATAACCGCCTTAATTTTTTCTGTTCGATTTATCATCTCAATTAAATTATCCGATGGCCCCGTATCTCCTGAAAAAATTATAGATGATTTTGGGGAGCTTATTTTATAACCAATACAGCGTACGGTATGGTTGACGTAAAAAGGAGTGAAAGTAAGTTCGCTCAATTTGGTTGATGAATTCGAGAAAATTTCATTCAGTTTAATAAAAGGATTTACTTTGGTCGGTAATATTGAAAAGTCAGGCCATACCAACCCATTAAAAATATGTTGTTTAATGACGCTTATAGTCTCGCTACAGCCAAGAACATTAATGGGGTCTTTTCTTTTGAATCCAACCGCATCGGCTAATAATGGTATACCTAGAATATGATCTAGATGGCTATGTGTTAAAAGAATATGATCAATTTTTTCCAGCGTTGTTAACGGCTGGTTAAGAAGCCCAGACCCCGCATCGATTAATATATCCTCATTAAATTGCAGACAAGTCGTGGCAGCAGAGCCGCCAATACTTCCTGAGCAACCTAATATTTTTAGTGTGTTCATCATTAAATATTACCCTTTAATATTAAGTAGTGGGTAAATTAAGGCGGAAAATTCTTGTATATTTAATATATAATAATTTGATGTACAAAGTAGTTAATAACTTAGTATGAATTTAGGGATTCAAATACCAAAAAACGTGAGAGGTTTTTCGTTGATAGAGCTCTTAGTTGTAGTTGCTATCATTGGTATTCTTGCTTCCATTGGTACCGTAGGATATCAAACCTACATCAATGGTGCACGAGCTGCATCGGCCGGAGAAGAAAGAGAAAGGCGAGCGGACAAGATTAATAATGATGTCGTGGGAAATCAGACGGGCGTTACTGGAACAGCATGGACAACATGCCTCGCTATGGTGACGGATCAGGTAGCCGAATTTAATGCAACCAATGCCAGCAATCCTTATGGTGGAACTGACCCAATCTTTCTGAATGGCCACACCGAGAGTCGTAATGCTAGCAATACGATAGATTTACTTGCTGGACAACAATTAATTATGTGTAGTAGACCATGTGCAGCTCCTGAGGCGGCAGAAGTAAGAGTATGCACATGTAACGATGAGACAAATGGCTGTACTTCTTCAACTGGAACGCCCCCTGCGGTTGCGTGCCCTACCCCTGTTTCTGTTTCCTCATGTTAATGATGAGTGAACATTTTTTATTTATATAAAGGAATAAACTAAATGAAAAATAATAATATTTTGTCAATTTTTTTCTTATTTGGAGCAATCTTTTCTTTTGCTTATGCGGACATTGATGGTGCTGATACGAGTGTTATCGGCTCTGATTCATCTTGGCAAAGTGGCTTAATGCCTCCTAGTGATAGTGATGCTAATGCAGCATGTTCTATTACAGCAGGCATACCGTTTTCATGTGTACTTCCTTCTACAGGCAATGGACCCGTGTCATGTTCAGGCACATCACTTGGTGGATTATCTTTAGACTCATCGTGTGGTTTGTCAGGGACTCTCACAGGAGATGCTGCAATCACTGTTGATTTTGATGATGGTATTGGAGACCCAGTTTCCCAAACTATCAATTTAACTGCTGCACCAAATCAAAACCCTTCAGTTTCAGATCCCTCTGGCTGTCCTACTCCATCAACGGGCGTTGCATGGTCGTGTAGCTTGGCAGGATCCGCATCTGATCCTGAAGCACAAACCGTATCTTTCGTAACAAATGCCAATACACCCTCCTGGGCTTCAATAAGTAATAATACAATAAGCGGAACTCCTGCTGCATCAGGTGCAATTAACTTTGGGTATTCGGTGTTCGATGGAATAAATACTGTTAACCATACTTACAATGTCACAGTTATAGTTGGTACCGCGAGTATTATTTTAAGTGATGACCCTGTTACCGCAAGTAATTTAACGGATGCAGGTGTTTCTTCAGGTTTTGTTTCAGCGCTCAATGGTACAGGTTGCGGTAGTGATGGTACTTCAAATTGCCTTACTGTTTTTAATGCTAATAAGGGCTCAACATCTTGTACGTTGGCAGGAGGCGCATCAGCTACTGGAGCGCAAACAGAAGCGTTTGCTCAATGCGTAATTGTCGAAGATGCAACAGCTACTGCATCATCAGTTGCTGCAACACTCCCAACTGAGACAGCGTCTTCAGGATGTAGCGCTACCGTCTCACAAGAAATTGCTCTTCCATCAATGTGCGGTTACAGTGCATGGCGCTGTTATGTTACTAACAAACCCTCCGATTGGACTCTTCTTACATCTACTGGTGGTGTCAATACCGGGGGTGGCCCGGCCGCTTATGCAGTTGATATCCCGGGCAATACAGCTAGCAGTGGAACCGTTACTCTCTCAGTTCAGATGAAGTTGGCTCCAAACTACAGTGATCATTTAATTAAAACTGTAAATATGCCTATAGGGGTAACCGCAGCAATATCAGATGCAGTAAATGGTAAAAAACATTTTACTATTGCAGACGATGCTAATTACCAATCAAGATATGATTATGGAATGGCATATGATTCGTGCGTCAGTAAAGGTGGAAGGTTAGCAAACAAAGCAGATACTAATGGTACTGGCGGACACTCGTTCTACCAGCCTGACGGTATCACAGCAAAACTTGTTAAGGGCGGAACAATATCTGGCGGATGGTCTCAGGCAAGATGTTATGGGAAAAATAATAGCTATGTAGCGCACTCTACAAAATCAGGGACAGATCGACTTTCATGTACACAAAGCAGTAATGGGAGTTGGATGAACTGTTCTACAGCTGGAAACAATTGTTCCACTTTTGCAGGGACTAGGAATTATACATGTGTCGATTTACCAAGTTGTCCGAGTAGTTAATTTGAGGCTGATTTATGTTTAGCCTTTTTTAAAGGAGCGATAAACTTTTAAGGACATTTTATCGCCGTACATTCCAATGTATAATACGTGCATCAGTAACCTATACATTCTTATACATAATGATCAACCAAGACGATATAAAAAAAATTGCTCATCTTGCACGTATCAATGTGTCTGATGAGGAGTCAGAATTAATTGAGCAACGGCTCACTGGAATCATGAATCTCATTGATGCAATGCAAAAGGTAGATACAGACGGCGTGGAGCCTATGTCGCATGCCCTAGAGATTTCGCAACCTTTAAGAACGGATGAGGTCAACGAAACCGATTTAAGAAAAAAAACGTTAGCATTGGCACCAGAAACTGAAGAGTCATTATTTATTGTTCCTCAAGTCATTGAATAAGACATGTTAAATCTATCATTGAAACAACTATCAGATAAGCTTAGAGATAAGAGTTTTTCGAGTGAGGAACTGACCAAGTTTTTTTTAGAGCGTATCAAAGACCATCAACACCTCAATGCATTTATTACCGTTAATGAAGATGAAAGTTTATTAATGGCTAAAGCTGCCGATGCAACAATTGCGAAAGGTGAGAAAGGTTTACTAACTGGAATACCTTTGGCACAAAAAGATATTTTTTGTGCAGAGGGTTGGCGAACTACCTGCGGTTCAAAAATGCTTGAAAATTTTATCGCCCCTTATAACGCCACTGTGATTCAAAATTTTAATGAGGCAGGAGCGGTTAATCTTGGCAAGACTAATATGGATGAATTTGCGATGGGTTCGTCAAACGAAACTTCATTTTTTGGCCCAGTTAAAAATCCTTGGAATAAAGATTGCGTTCCCGGCGGAAGCTCGGGTGGAAGTGCTTCTGCAGTTGCTGCAAGACTAGCACCCGCTGCAACCGGAACTGATACTGGAGGATCGATAAGACAACCAGCATCTTTGTGTGGTTTTACAGGTATGAAGCCAACTTACGGATTAGTTTCACGATATGGCATGATCGCTTTTGCATCAAGCTTAGATCAGGCAGGTCCAATGGCACCGAGTGCAGAGGATTGCGGAATGATGTTAAATGTTATGGCGTCGCATGATGTGAAAGATTCCACGAGTGTTGAGCATAAGAAGGAGGATTATTTAGCCCCGCTCAATAATTCGATAAAAGGTTTGCGTATCGGTATGCCCAAAGAATTTTTTGGTGAGGGACTTGACTCCTCAGTGCAAAAGATAGTGCAAGAAGCTATAGAAGAGTATAAAAAATTAGGTGCAGAAATAGTGGATATTTCATTGCCGAATTCAGGCTTATCTATCCCTGTCTATTATGTCATTGCTCCTGCAGAGGCTTCCAGTAATCTATCCCGATACGACGGGGTGCGTTACGGATATCGCACCAAAGAATACGACGACCTAATGGATATGTATTTTAAGACACGCCAAGAGGGTTTCGGTGATGAAGTAAAACGAAGAATTTTGATTGGCACCTATGTTCTTAGTGCAGGATATTATGACGCTTATTATTTGAAAGCTCAGAAAATAAGAAAGCTAATTTCAGATGACTTTAAAAAAGCTTTTGAACAATGCGATGTCATTATGGGTCCGTCGGCGCCTTCTACCGCGTTTAAATCAAATGAAAAGAAAGAAGATCCCTTGGCTATGTATCTTCAGGATATTTACACCATCTCCACCAATCTCGCTGGATTACCTGGGATGAGTATACCCGCTGGCTTTGCTAATAATCTTCCGGTGGGCTTACAGTTAATCGGAAATTATTTTAGTGAGGGACAATTACTAAATATCGCTCATCAATATCAACTTTCTACTGACTGGCACACTCATATTCCTGAGGAGTTTGCTTGATGGATTGGGATATTGTTATTGGTATCGAAACACATGTTCAGCTAAAAACCAACACTAAGATATTCTCAGGAGCCTCTACTGATTTTGGTAATGAACCAAATTCCCAAGCATGCCTTGTGAGTCTGGCTTATCCTGGAATGCTACCTGTGCTTAATCATGAGGCGGTCAATGCAGCCATCAAATTTGGGTTGGCTGTAGATGCAAAAATTAATCAAAGATCTATTTTCGCCAGAAAAAATTACTTTTATCCAGATTTACCGAAAGGTTATCAAATTAGTCAATTTGAATTACCTATTGTTGGTGAAGGGACATTATCCATTCCTCATAACGATAGTGAAAAAACCGTTCGAATTCTTCGTGCACATTTGGAGGAGGATGCTGGCAAATCATCACATGGAGTTTTACAAGGAAAATCAGGCATTGATCTTAATCGGGCAGGCACGCCCTTGCTTGAAATTGTTACTGAACCAGATATGAATTCGGCTGACGAAGCAGTAGCGTATGCCAAGAAATTACACGAGTTAGTCCAATGGATAGGTATCTGCGATGGCAATATGCAAGAGGGTAATTTTAGATGCGATGTGAATGTTTCTGTGAAGAAAAAAGGGGATGCTGAGTTAGGTACACGAAGAGAGATTAAGAACCTGAACTCATTCAAATTTATAAAACAAGCAATCGATTACGAGGTTAATTGGCAAATCGATACCATAGAAGATGGTGGCACAATCCAGCAATCTACTATATTGTTTAATCCTGATACGGGAGAGACAAAATCCATGCGGTCAAAAGAGGAGGCAAACGATTACCGTTATTTCCCTGACCCAGATCTACTTCCCTTAGATATTACGGATCAACAAATTGAGGAGATCAAAAATTCCTTAACCGAGCTTCCTGGTGAAATGAAGGATCGTTTGGAAAAAGATCTGGGCTTATCTAATTACGATGCCTCTGAAATTACAGCTGACAGAGATGTAGCCAATTATTTTCAATCGCTGGTTGCACAGGGAGCCTCACCAAAGTTATCGGCTAACTGGATATTGGTGAATTTATTTTCGCGACTCAATGACAATGAAATGTCGATTAAAGATAGCCCAATACCTTCGGATACAATGGCAAGTCTCATTGCAAAAATTGAGGATCAAACCATCTCAAATAATGCCGCAAAAAAAATATTTGATGCATTGTGGGACAATAATATAAAAAATGTAGAAGAGCTTATTGAAGAGCTTGGCCTTAAACAAATATCGAATAGCGATGAAATTTTAGAGTTAATTGACCATGTTCTCAAAGACAATGCTGGCATGATTGAAGAATATAAATCTGGTAAAGACAAGGCTTTTAATGCCTTGGTGGGCCAGGTGATGAAAGCATCCAAAGGTAAAGCCAATCCATCACAAGTAAATGAGATACTTAAGAAGAAATTAGCTAATTAATACCAAATTCATTCTGATATTTTTCAATCGCATGCAATTCTTTTTCATAACCATTTTTGCTGGCTAAGTATTCAATAATATTTTGCAGGGTAATGATGGATACAGTAGGCACATTAAATTTTTCAGATACATCTTGGGTAGCAGATAATTGACCAGACCCTTTTTCTTGTCGATCAATTGCAATCACAATGCCACTAGCTTGCCCATCATGGTGATTGATTATGGACATCGCCTCGTTGATGGATGTCCCGGCTGAAATTACATCATCAATGATGAGTACCTTGCCTTTAATTTTTGAACCGATGATCAAGCCACCTTCCCCATGATCTTTAATCTCTTTTCTGTTAAAGCAATAAGGCACATTAATATTATGTTCTGTTAATGCAATTGCAATCGCGGTAACCAGAGGAATACCTTTGTAGGCTGGGCCAAATAAGATATCAAACTCGAAATTACTGTCTATGATTAATTGCGCATAATATCGGCCAAGCTCCTTTAAACTTTCACCATCATTAAAATTTCCAAGATTAAAAAAGTACGGACTTTTTCTTCCTGCTTTAGTGGTAAATTCTCCAAATTGGAGAACTCTTTTTTTGATGGCTAAATCTATAAAAGATGTTATGTTAAGAGTCATATTTTTTTCTATATTTAATTATGAAGATTATAACCTTAAATTTAAACGGAATTCGTGCGGCATCTCGAAAAGGCTTTCTGGAGTGGATTCAATTGCAAAAGCCAGATTTTATCTGCGTTCAGGAATTAAAAGCACAAGAGGCAGACATGACATCCGAAATGCTAAAACCAGAGAACTATCAGGGTTTTTTTAGCTATGCTCAGAAGAAAGGTTATAGCGGCGTAGGAATTTATTCGAAACAGACCCCGCAAGACTTCAGAACTCAAACGGGCATCCAACATATAGATGATGAAGGTCGTTTTATAGAGCTGAATTTTAGTAATTTTTCTATATTGTCTTTATACCTTCCATCCGGATCAAGCGGTGAGGAAAGACAAAATATTAAATATAAGGTTTTAGGAGACATTAAGTCTATTCTTGATAAAAAATTGTCTCAAAATAAATACGTAGCAGTATGCGGAGATTTCAATATTGCACACCAAGAAATAGATTTAAAAAATTACAAAGGTAATCGGAAAAATTCGGGATTCTTACCAGAAGAAAGAGAATGGTTGAGTAACTTGTATAAAGATGGATGGCAAGATGTTTATAGAAAACTATACCCTGAAACTACTGAGGCATGTTACACATGGTGGAGTAACCGAGGGCAGGCGTGGTTAAAAAATGTTGGATGGCGTATTGACTATCAGATAGCAAATCAAGCTTTAGCTAACAAAGCCATTGACTGTGATGTGTATAAAGACGAACGATTTAGCGATCATGCACCGTTGATTATAAATTACGAAGTATTAGATTGATTCCAAGGAGCAATTTTAAATAGCAGAAGCATCCCAGGAATTGCTATCAGGAAACAAACAATAAAAAAATCGTGCCATCCAAAGTAATCAACTAAATAACCTGTTGATGCATTGGTAAAAGTTCTTGGAACGGAAGCAAGACTGGTAAATAGAGCAAATTGAGTCGCGGTATATTTTGGATTCGTTGTTTTGGCAATGTAGGCTATAAATGCAGTAGTTCCCAAGCCAGCTGCAAAAAATTCCAAACCTACTGTGATGGCAAGAATAATATTATTATCACCCACCGTTGCGAGCCAAGCAAAACTTAATGTAGCAAACATTTGCATGACTCCAAAAACCCATAAAGCCCGATTGATACCAAGTTTTATCATCCAGATGCCACCAAGTAATCCACCAGCAATACCAGGCCATAAACCAGCATTCTTGGCAATGAGGCCTATTTCTGTCATAGAAAAACCTAGGTCAAGATAGAAAGGGGTTGCTAGGGCTGTCGCCATACTATCGCCAATTTTATATAGAAATATAAAAAGTAAAATTAAAAGTGCTTCATTAATCCCTTTTCTATTTTTAAATTCTTTGAAGGGTTCAATTACAGCATCTTTAATAGTTCTTGGTGGAAGTGTTTTGAGTTTAGGTTCTTTGATAATGAGGGTTAGGATGATTCCAGGCAACATAAATAATGCAGTAATAAAAAAAACTAAATCCCATGAAAAAATATCAGCCAAAATTAAAGAAAGAGATCCGGGTATTAGGCTAGCAATTTTATATGCATTCACATGAATAGCATTACCGAGACCTAATTCATGATCAAGTAATAACTCCCTTCTATACGCATCAATCACAACATCTTGACTTGCACTAAAGAAGGCAATAACGATTGAAATCAATGCCACAATAGTGATTTGCGATGTTGGTGAAATAAAACCGGCGATCGCAATGGAGAGAAGTAATAAGATTTGAAATATAATCAACCAACCTCTTCTTCTTCCCATTGAGAAAGAGAATCTATCAAATAAAGGTGCCCAAATAAATTTCCAAGTAAAAGGGAACTGGATCAAGGCAAATAAACCTATGGATTTTAAATCTAAGCCACTATCACTTAACCATGCTGGGAGTAAGCTGATTAAAATAAAAAGGGGGAGACCTGATGTAAATCCAGTGAAGAAACAAATAATTATTTTTTTATTTAATAACGCCTTCCACTCAATTTCCTTGCTAGACATATGAATTATTTCTTCACTAATTTATATAAAGCAAGTGCACCAAATAAATTAGGATAAAATGTTATTGCTTTCTGGTCGGTAATAATATGTCTTTCAATGACTTTGATTTTATGAGAATTACAAAAAGTGTCAAAATCATGAATGGTACATAAGTGAATATTGGGGGTATTAAACCAACTGAAGGGAAGCTCTTTAGAAATGGGCATTCCGCCTTTTAAAATTTGAAGTCGATTTTTCCAATAACCAAAATTAGGGAAAGTTACAATAATCACTTTGGCAACTCTTTGCATTTCTTTCATGATGCTTTCGATGTTTCTCATAGATTGAATAGTTCTAGAAAGAATAACCACATCAAAAGAATTATTTTCAAATCCTGCAAGACCTGATTCAAGATCCATTTGGATGACATCCACTCCATTCTGCAAAGAAAGCAGCCAATTATCTTTATTTTTTTCGATACCGAAGCCTGTTGTATTTTTATGTACATTTAAATAATTTAAAAGCATTCCATCTCCACAACCGAGATCTAAAACCTTCGCGTTATGATCAATCCACCCCTCAATTACAGAAAAGTCATACCGTTTTTTTGGATTAAAATTTTTCATAGCTGTTTAAATATTTTTTGAAAATAAGATTTGATGATTTTATGATAATGTTCGTCGTTCATTAAAAATGCATCATGCCCACTGACCGCAGAAAGCTCAGCATAACTTACATTTATTTTGTTATCCAGAAGCCCTTTGACAATTTCTTTGGACCGATCTGATGAGAATCTCCAGTCACTCGTAAAGGATATAACTAAAAAATTAGCTTTTGCTTTTTTTAGTACTTTACTTAAATTGGCTAACTTACCTTTGGCTGGGTCATAATAATCTAAAGCCTTTGTCATTCTAATGTATGAGTTAGCATCAAATTCGTTAGCAAATTTATCACCCTGATAATTTAAATACGATTCTATTTCAAATTCTGTCTTGAAGTTAAACGCAGGACTTTGCTTTTTATTTACTTTTTTGCGACCAAATTTTTCACCCATGACATCATTAGATAAGTAGGTAATGTGACCAAGCATACGGGCTATTCTAAGGCCTCGTTTAGGTAGTTTTTTGCTCTGATAAAAATCTCCATTTTTAAAATCAGGATCAGTAATAATTGACTGCCTTGCAACCTCATTAAAGGCAATATTTTGAGCGGTTAAATTAGGGGCAGCTGCAATAATTATCGAATTAGCAATTTTTTCAGGATATTGAATGGACCATTGCAGCGATTGCATTCCTCCCAAGCTTCCGCCAAGAACTCCAGCTAATTTATCAATTCCAAGAAAATCCATTAAGTGAGATTGAGAGGTAACCCAATCTTTCACTGTAATAATTGGAAAAGTCGATCCCCAAATTTTTTTAGTCTTAGGGTTGATGCTTTTTGGACCAGTACTTCCATCACTGCCACCTAAATTGTTTACACCAATTACAAAAAATTTATTGGTATCTACTGCTTTGCCAGGCCCAACAAGATTATCCCACCACCCCGGATATTTGTCATTTTTAGAATAACGTCCAGCAACATGATGATTTCCTGATAGTGCATGACATATTAAGATGGCATTATTTTTTTTCTTATTCAATGTTCCGTAAGTTTCATAAATCAATTCGTATGAATCGATTCGTTGTCCAGACTCAAGATCAAGATGTTGATTACTTTTGAAGATTGATGGCTTTACAAGCCCAATTGAATTTTTTTGTTCCATAATCAAATTATACAAGCTGATTCAATGCAACGATATTAAATTTTACTACCTAAGGTTGCACGGATTGTATTGTTAATATCTGTAAATTGGGTGATTCCACTCAATTTATTACGGTTAAAAATTTCTTGCACTTTTCTTGCTTGATTGTATCCATGTTCGATAAGTAATATTCCTGATTTTTTTAAAAATTTTTGAGCATGAAATGTTATATTATCGATATCACTGAATCCATCGTCGTCAGCAGTAAGCGCCATTTGAGGTTGGTATTTTAATTCAGGACTTTCTAGATGAGGATCGTTTTTCGGTATGTAGGGCGGATTGCTGACAATAATATCAAACATAGAATGATCAATCTTTTCGAACCAATTGCTTTGCAGGCATTTGATATTTTTAAGGCCACTGGCATCAATATTTTTTTTTGCAACCTCAATAGCATTAACGGAAAGATCCGTCATTAAAATTTCTGATTTTTTAAAATTTCTAGCTAAAGTGATCCCAATAATTCCGGAACCAGCGCCAAGATCTAAAATATTTAATGACAAATCCTTTTTATATTTTTTCAAAATTATATCTATTAATAATTCTGTATCTTGCCTTGGAATAAGTGTATCTTTTGTCACAAGAAAAGTGTGCCCATAAAAATCCCATTCTTTTATGATGTATGCCAGAGGTATGCCTTTTTTTCTTTTGGATACAATGTTTGTAATTTGCTTCACGCTATATTTAGATATTTTTTGGTGTTGATTGAGTATTAAATACGCGGAGGATTGTTCCAATACATATTGCATTATAAATTGAGCTTCAATTTCAGCTTCTCTATAGGTTAGATTGATTAAAGCGAGTTGGTCAGCGATATTTTTCCGGACATTACCTAAAGAAGCCATTTTCAATCATCATCAAGTTGAGCCAATAAATCTGCTTGATGTTCCGCAGTCAGGGCATCGATCAGCTCTGTTAAATCACCGTCCATAAAGAAATCTATTTTATACAAAGTTAAATTTATTCTGTGATCAGTGATTCTTCCTTGGGGGAAGTTATAGGTTCTAATTCGCTCACTTCGGTCACCACTTCCGATAAGGGATTTTCTTTCGGTAGCAATTTTTGATTGCTGTTCACTAATTTGATTATCTTTTATTCGAGCAGCCAGAATACTCATGGCTTGGGCTTTATTTCTATGTTGCGATCTATCATCTTGGCATTCAACAACAATTCCTGTTGGTCCATGTGTGATGCGAACTGCAGAATCAGTTTTATTAATGTGCTGACCTCCTGCACCTGAAGCTCGATAGGTATCGATACGAATGTCGGCAGGGTTAATATCTACGTCGCTTATCTCATCAGCCTCAGGAAGAACTGCAACCGTACAAGCAGAGGTATGAACACGGCCTTGTGTTTCAGTATCTGGGACCCTTTGAACTCTATGACCCCCTGACTCAAACTTCATCATAGAATATGCACCTTGACCAATTACTTTTGCAATAATTTCCTTAAAGCCTCCTACTTCAGATTCGTTGGATGAAATAATCTCTATTTTCCATTTCATTCTTTCGACAAATCTTGAGTACATTCTAAAAATATCTCCAGCAAACAAAGCAGATTCATCTCCTCCAGCACCTGCTCGGATTTCAAGAAAAATATTTTTTTCATCATTTGGGTCTTTAGGGAGCAGAAGGGTTTGCAGCTGATCCTCGAGCGTTATTATTTTTTCTTTTCCATTATCGATCTCATCTTGAGCAAAAACTTTCATCTCTGGATCATTGAGCATTTCTTTAGCATCTTCAATATCTTTATTAAGTCTTATAAATTCTTTATAGATGTCGACTACAGGGGTGATGTCCGAATGTTCTTTAGAAATTTTCTTATAACGCTCCATATCATTTGTGGCTGACTCGCTACTTAATTCAGTGTTTAATTCAGCCAACCTTATTTGGAGTGTATTTAATTTGTTTTGCATTGATTGCTTCATTCTTGGTCATCCACCTTATAAATTTTTTTAAAAAGAGCTAATGCCTTTTCAAATTTTTGATTAGATAATTCATTAAATGCTTTTGTAGGATGATGAAGGAATTTTTTAGAAAGTGTTCGACTTAATTTATCGATGACCTCATTCACCGGAGTACCATTGGCAATTTCTTTTTCTGCTTTTAATAATTCTTTTTTCCTGACAATTTCAAATTGATTTCTAAGGCTTGTTATTGTGGGTGTAATAGTTTTTTGATTGATCCTTTCATTGTACAGCTTGACTTTTTTCTCTATTAACTTTTCTGCATTTTTTACCGCTGCCTCTCTATTTTGCATGCCCTCTTGTGCTAATTTAGCCAAATCATCAAATGTATAAAGAAAGATATCATCCAGATCAGCTATCTCTAACTCTATATCTCTAGGAATGGCCAAATCAATCAGTAGCATAGGTTTATGTTTTCTTAATTTAAGTGCGTTTTCAATCATACCTAATCCAACAACTGGAAGCTGGCTACTCGTCGAACAAATCACAATATCATAATCAGGGATTTGATGATAAATATCTCCAAGTAAGATGGATTTGCAATCAATTTTTTTTGCAAGCAATTGACCTTTGCTAATTGAGCGATTTGCAACAGTTATTTGTTTTGGGTTCTGGCTTGAAAAGTATTTAGCACAAAGTTCAGCCATATCTCCTGCGCCAATAAATAAGATCCTGGTTTCTTTAATTTCTCCAAATATACTTTTTGCGACCTTTAATATGCTCGATGCTATTGTTGTGGAGCTTGCACCTATTTTTGTTTTTGTCCTTACTTCTTTAGCCGTTTCGAAAATTTTTTGAAATAAATAGGCAAGATTTTTACCTTGTGTATCAGCATACTCCGCTAATTTTGCAGCCTGCTTCATTTGCCCAAGAATTTGAGTCTCACCCAGAATCATGCTGTCCATGCCAGAGGCTACCTCAAATGCATGTTTGACTGCATCCAAGTTTGTAAAATGATAAATGTGAGGCTTTATTTTGCTTAATGAGACTTTTTTTTCTTGAGCAAGCCAAGATAAAATTTTCTTCAAATTTCCTGCATAAAAATATATTTCCGTACGATTGCAGGTAGATAATATTATTATTTCGCGAGCATACTTATCTTTTAACTCCCAAAGATTTGAGCTTATTGAGTCTGAGGAAAATACAAATTTTTCTCTAAGAGACAATGGCGCTGATTTATGATTAAGACCTATAACATTCAATTCCATTTTTATTATTTGCGCTCGCTTTATCTTATAGGTTAAAAGAGGTTAAAATGCTATTTTACAATAATAATTACTTTAAAAATTAGGAACGTAATACATATGGAAAAAAACTTTAGAATTGCACCAAGCATCTTATCAGCAGATTTCTCTAAACTAGGTCAAGAAATTCAGGACGTAATAGCTTCAGGAACAGACTTTGTTCACTTTGATGTGATGGATAATCATTACGTACCTAACTTAACTATTGGGCCTTTGGTATGTGAGGCTATAAGACCATTAACTAAAGCAACCATTGACGTTCATCTTATGGTGAAACCTGTTGATCGTATCATCCCAGATTTTGCTAAAGCTGGGGCCGATATCATTACATTTCATCCTGAAGGCTCTGAACATATTGATAGAAGCCTTTCTTTAGTTAGAGACAATGGTTGCAAATCAGGTTTAGTATTCAATCCTGCTACTCCTTTAGATTATTTAGATCATGTTATGGATAAAATAGATATGGTGCTTCTCATGTCGGTGAATCCTGGCTTTGGAGGACAAAAATTTATCCCCGAGACACTGAATAAGCTCTCTCAAGCTAGAAAAAAAATTGATGCTTATGCGGAAAAAACTGGCAGACAAATTTGGCTTGAAGTAGATGGGGGAGTAAACCCAAATAATATAGAAGAGATTGCTAAAGCAGGGGCGGATACTTTTGTTGCCGGCTCTGCAATTTTTGGTGCTGGCAAAGATGACGACCCAAATCGATATGATACAGTCGTTAAATCGCTTCGAGATGCTCTATCTAAGGTGTAGCTTGGCTCATTTTAAAAATATTAAGGGCATTTTTTTTGATCTTGATGGCACTTTGTTTGAAACAGCCCCGCAACTTGCATCAGCAGTCAATAATATGTTGAGAGATCTCAAAATGAAAACTTTACCAGAGGATGAAATTTCGAAATTTATCGGCAAAGGGGCTGACAATTTAATCAGAAAGAGTATCTTACTATCATCTAACAAGAATGCTAATGATTTTTTTGTTGATGGTCTTGATTATTTTCATCACCACTACAGCTTAAATGCGCATGAAAGCCTTCCGTATGATGGGGTGATCGAAACCATTAATTTTTTGAAGAACAAAGATATTAAACTCGCATGTATTACCAATAAACCAAGCATCTTTACCGATAAGATTTTATTTAACTCAGGACTAGTGGATTCTCTAGATTTGATTTTATCCGGAGATTCACTAGAGAGAATGAAACCTGATCCACTTCCACTGACATTTAGTTGTGATTATTTTAAAATTAAACCTAATGAAGCCATAATGGTGGGTGACTCAATTAACGACATTGAAGCTGGTTTGGCTGCAGAAACATACGTGGTCACGGTTCCATACGGATATCAATCTGGTGAGAATATCCATATTCCAAAAGTAGATTTCGCGGCCACTACTTTTAGTGATATTCAAAGCATCGTAAGCTGATCTTTAATATGTTTTCATCAATTTCAAAAACTCAATTTAATGACTACAAAAATAAAGGCTTTAATCGTATTCCATTAATCATTGAGGCATCCTCTGATTTAGATTCTCCCCTGTCTATATTTACCAAACTTGCTAACCAACCATTTAGCTACCTTTTGGAATCTGTTGAAGGCGGCGAAAAATTTGGAAGATATTCAATCATTGGACTTCCCTCAAAGGTGCAGATAAAGATTTATAAGAATGAAATATCTATTTTTGATCAAGGTAAAATAAAAGAAAAATTTGACCATGCAAATCCCTTGGATTTTATTGAGGAATACATGAATCAGTTTAAGGTTCCTGATGATTTAAATCTTCCAAGATACTCTGGAGGCTTAGCGGGATATTTTGGATATGAGACAATCAATTACATAGAGCCAAAACTGGCTAAAGATTTTCTCAAAGATGAGCTCGATGTTCCTGATATTTTATTGATGCTATCTGATGAAATCATAGTTATCGACAATACTTTGAGCAAGTTATTTATTATCAGCTATCTAGACCCCATGGAAGATGATGCATATGAAAAAGGTTTGTTGAGAGTCCAATCATATCTTGAGCAATTAAAATCTCCTCAACAGATTCTAGAAAGCTCAAAAGAACAACGAACGCAATCTCAATCTGAATTTGGCGAACAAGCATTCAAAGAGGCAGTGATTAAAGCGAAGAACTATATTTATGAGGGCGATATCATGCAGGTGGTGCTCTCACAAAGGATGAATCAGCCTTATCATTCTGATCCATTGACTCTTTATAGGGCCTTAAGGGCATTAAATCCATCACCGTACATGTTTTTTTATCATATGGATGATCATTTTGTTGTTGGCGCATCACCCGAAATTCTTGTGCGTTTAGAGGAGAAAAAGGTATCGGTCAGACCTATTGCGGGCACTCGGCCAAGAGGTAAAAATGAAAAGGAAGATTTATTATTAGAGAAGGATTTACTTGAGGATCCAAAAGAAATTGCAGAGCATGTTCAGTTGATGGATCTGGGAAGAAATGATATCAGCCGAGTATCTTCAACAGGATCGATTCAGGTTACCGATAATATGACTATTGAAAGATACTCTCATGTAATGCATATCGTATCTAATGTTGAGGGTAAATTAGAGGGTGATTTTAGTGCCATGGATGTTCTCAAAGCAACGTTTCCTGCAGGTACAGTTAGCGGAGCTCCGAAGATTAGAGCTATGGAGATTATCAACGAACTTGAGCAAACCAAGAGAGGAATTTATGCTGGTGCAGTCGGATATTTTGAATTTAATGGTGATATGGACGTTGCTATTGCAATTAGAACAGCAGTGATTAAAAATAATACCCTTTTTGTTCAGGCAGGAGCCGGTATTGTTGCGGATTCTGTTCCAGAAAATGAATGGATAGAAACGCAAAATAAAGCCAAAGCAATTTTAAGTGCCGCACAACTAGTTCAAGCTGGAGAGGATAATTGAAATGCTATTGATGATCGATAATTACGATTCCTTCACTTACAATTTGGTGCAATACTTTTCTGAGTTAGGTCAGGAGGTTGTGGTCCATCGTAACGATCAAATTTCCAATAATGATATTACAAAAATAAATCCAAATTACATTGTTATATCACCAGGACCATGCACACCGAATGAGGCGGGTATATCATTGGATGTGGTAGATTATTTCAAAGGGACAATTCCAATTTTAGGTGTATGTTTGGGGCATCAATCTATAGGGCAAGCCTTCGGAGGTAAAATAACCCATGCTAAGACCATAATGCATGGCAAAACATCAAATATTCATCATAGCAATACAGGCATTTTTCATGGATTATCCAATCCATTTATCGCCACACGTTATCATTCTTTAGTCATAGAAAGAGAATCTTTGCCTGCCTGTTTTGAAATTACCGCCTGGACGGATGATAATGAGATCATGGGTATTCGGCACAAAGAATTAACACTAGAGGGAGTTCAGTTTCATCCGGAATCAATATTATCTGAACATGGACATGACATATTGAAGAACTTTATTAAAAATTATGAGTAAAATTTTTCAAAATTTTTTAACAAAAATTATAAATGGAAATGATCTAAATGCTGAAGAGATGGCTGAAGCTATGAACAGCATAATGACAGGAAAACTTTCTTCATCTGAAATTGCGGGTTTTATGATTGGTCTGAGAATCAAGGGAGAGACCATCGAAGAGATTGCCTCTGCAGCTCAAGTTATGAGGGATCATTCACATTCAGTCAAACTTAATGAACGGGATTTTTTAATAGATACATGCGGCACCGGTGGAGATAGTCTGCAAACTTTTAATGTTTCTACAGTGAGCGCTGTAATATCTTCTGCAGCAGGTGCAAGAGTTGCAAAGCATGGAGGAAGATCTGTATCCTCAAAATGTGGTAGCGCAGATGTTTTGGAGTCACTAGGGGTTAATGTGAATTTAACCCATGATCAAATGTCCATGTTGGTTGATAAGATTAATATTGGATTTATGTTCGCGCCTAATTATCATCCCGCAATGAAATATGTTGCACCAGTTAGAAAGGAATTGGGGGTAAGGACTTTTTTTAACTTATTAGGACCGTTAACTAACCCTGCTGATGCTCCATCTCAAGTAGTTGGGGTTTATGATAAAAAACTATGCACTATTTTTGCTCAGGTATTAAATAAGCTAGGAAGTAAGCATGTTATGGCTGTATCTGGCAATGATGGTATGGATGAAATTTCTATAACAGGACCAACATTTATTGCTGAATTAAAAAATAATAAAATCAATGAATATGAGGTAAAGCCTGAAGATTTTGATATTGTCTCAGGAAACATTGACGATATTAAAGTCAAAGATGTAAAGCAGTCAGAAAATATGATTATCGATATTCTTGACGGGAAACCATCAACGGCGAGAGACATTGCAATTTTAAATGCTGGAGCCGCAATATATGTCAGTGGTTTATCCAATGATCTTAAAACGGGAGTGCAAAAGGCTGCAACAGTAGTTGATGACGGAAGCGCAAAAAATAAATTACAACAATTAATTAAAGAATCAAATAAATATGGCTAACATTTTAGATCAAATTTTATTGACTAAAAAAGAAGAAATTGCTTCAAGTAAATTAGTAAAATCGTTTGCTGATCTTCAGATTGATGTCAAAAAAATCGATGGTCATAGATCATTTACCTCTGCGTTAAGAGAAAAGGTATCGCTCAAAAAAACTGCAGTGATTGCTGAGATAAAAAAAGCAAGCCCTTCAAAAGGAGTTATTCGTGAAAACTTTGATCTCTCACAAATTGCAAAATCGTATGAAGATGGTGGAGCAACTTGCATCTCAGTGCTGACTGATAAAAATTATTTTCAAGGAATGCCCGGCTATGTTCAGCGAGTCAAAGATCATTGTGAGCTTCCAGTATTAAGAAAAGATTTTATGATTGATCCTTATCAAATATATGAATCCAAGTTACTTGGAGCGGATTGTATTTTATTGATTGTGGCAGCATTAGATCTCAATCAAATGAAAGAGCTTGAGAGTATAGCAGTTGAAATTGGTATGGATGTTTTAGTTGAATCACATGATGAGTATGAACTTGAAAGAGCTTTACAGCTAGATACGAAATTAATTGGTATAAATAATCGCAATTTAAAGACATTTGATGTGAGCCTTCAAACCACTCTTGATTTGGTAAAAGAAATACCTAAAGATAGAATTACAATAACCGAGTCAGGTATTTTTTCTGCAACTGATATAAGTTTAATGGCTCAACATGATATCTATAGCTTTCTTATTGGCGAAGCCTTTATGCGTGATCCTGATCCTGGCCAAGCATTAAAAAAACTAATTGAGCTAAAATAAACTATGATCAAGAATAGACCAAGACGAATAAGAAGTGATTCATTTTCCAGAAGATTAATACGTGAAAATAAACTTTCAGTCAGTGATTTAATTTATCCAATGTTTGTGATGGAAGGAGAAAATTTAAGAAATAGTGTTGATGCAATGCCAGGTATTTTCCGACTCAGTATTGATGAATTAATTTGTGATGCTACCAAGTGTTTTGAGTTAGGTATACCTGCCATAGCATTATTTCCAGTCATCAGTAAAGAAAAGAAATCCCTTGATGCTAGTGAATCTTACAATATCAATGGATTGATTCCCAGAGCTGTAAAAGCATTAAAAAAAGCTCTCCCTGAACTTGGAATTATTACCGATGTTGCTTTAGACCCTTACACTAGCCACGGGCAAGATGGTTTAATTAATGATGAGGGCATCATTTTAAATGATGAAACAGTTCAAGTATTAGTCAGGCAAGCCATTTCACACGCAGAAGCTGGAGCTAATATTGTCGCTCCATCAGACATGATGGATGGTAGGGTTGGTTCAATCAGACAGGCGTTAGAAGAAAATAAATTTTTTGATACAAAAATCTTAGCTTATTCAGCAAAATATGCATCTTCTTTTTATGGGCCTTTTAGAGATGCTGTTGGTTCTTCATCTTCATTGGGCAATGCATCTAAAGAAACATATCAAATGGACCCTGCGAACAGTAATGAGGCATTGTATGAAGTTGAGCTTGATATTGATGAGGGAGCGGATATGGTAATGATAAAACCAGGCATGCCCTATCTAGATATTGTTTATAGAGTTAAAAATACTTTTAATAAACCAACTTTTGTTTATCAGGTGAGTGGAGAATATGCCATGATTAAAGCAGCCGTTCATAATCAATGGCTAGATAAGGATAAGGTGGTTTTGGAGTCTCTTATAGCTTTTAAAAGAGCAGGCGCAGATGCAATATTAACTTATTTTGCTATGGACGTAGCTAGGATTTTGCAAGAAGAACATTAGGATCAAAGTTTTTCAACTCCTTATAATCAAGGCCGCGCATGTTCATTAAATTTTTTTTATTGATTTTCAAATCATATTCTTCAAAAATTTTTAGCTTAATGGGAAAAAAGCTATTGTTTATAGAAATGATGGGTAATTTTTTTCGTGATTGTTTTTTCGATCTGTGCTCATTTAGATTGGAGTCTTTTATTTCAAAATTTATCTGATGGTTCAAAAGCACGTATTCTATTTCCTTCATATTATCGGTAAAAATGTTTATATTTATCGTAGGATATTTTGGGACTAATCCTTGAGTGATTTGACTTAGGAAGTAAGGATTAAATTTATGAAATAATTCCATAACCTTTAGCGCCTCCTCTTTTATTTTCATAATAATGTCCATATCAATTTGATCTTGAAAAATTGATCCATATTCAAGAAGCGCATTATCAATTTCATCGTTTGAAGGCAAAGTATCAAATCTACCCAAATCAAGATGCTTCACTGCTTTCTTTTTTGCATATTGATAGTCCTCAACTCCTTCCTCCATAATAATTTCTGCGGCTCTATTTGCGATAGATAATCTTGTAGTTTTGGAATAATTTTTTGGCATATTTTTTTATTAATTGATCATGAAATATGCATTATTTTGAGGAAGAAATTCGTCATAAAAGTATTCATAAATACCATCCTCTGATTGGTTTGCTAGAGTTCCATCAAGCTTCTTTACTTTAAGCGGTAGAATTCCATCCGGCTCTACTAACATTCTTGTGGGATAGTCATTTAATAAAGGCTCCATGTAATCAATCCAAATAGGAAGAGCAGCTCGAGAGCCAGTTTCCTTATTGCCAAGAGGCTTGGGTTGAGGATGACCCATCCAGGTAACCGTAACAATATCTGGGTTGTATCCTGCAAACCAAGCATCAATAAGATTATTTGTTGTTCCAGTTTTTCCAGCAATATCAGATCGCTTTAATCTTTTAGCTCTTTTTGCAGTGCCAGAGTTAATGACCTCTTTGAGCATATCCGTCATGATAAATGCATTTCTTGGATCAATGATTCTAGGCAGTTCAGCATTCATTAACTGTGTGCTGAGCGTTACCTTTCTTCCTTTTGAATCAATAATTTTCTCAATAAAATAAGGTTTTTTTAGGTAGCCACCATTAGCAAAAACACTATATGCTGTGACCATTTCCATAGCTGTTACCTCGCCAACACCGAGGGCCATAGAAAGGTAAGGAGGATGTTTAGCTGAATTAAAACCAAAGCGAGATATGTAGTCTTGCGCATATTTTGGCCCAATGTTTTTTAATACTCTTATGGCTACAAGATTTTTTGATTTAGCAAGACCCTCCCTAAGGCGTATAGGACCAGAAAATTTTTCATTATAATTTTGTGGTTCCCAATTTTCGTTTGCGTTTAATTCTTTCGCCGTAACATAGAGGTAGCCATCGTTGACTAAAGTTGCAGCATTGATTCCTTTCTCTAAAGCTGCTGAATAAATAAAGGGTTTGAAGATTGATCCAGGTTGTCTCTGGGCTTGTGTTACGTTGTTATATTTATTTCTATAAAAATCAAAACCTCCAACTAAAGCAAGAATTGCCCCAGTTTGCGGATCCATGGATACAAGTGAACTTTCAACTGATGGTAATTGGGTCGCATGCCATGTGCCTCTATTTTTTACAAAACGTAAAATAACACCTGGCTTGATTAATCTTTCACCCTCCTCTTCAATTTTAAAATCTCGCTGAAGCAGCTTTAACCCCCTTTTATAAATATTAATTTTTTTTCCATTTTTGAGTAATGCGGTGACATGGAGGGGCTGAGCAGATAGTATTATTCCAGGAATAAAGTTTCCATAAGTCGGGATAATTCTTAATTGTTGGGTAAGGTATTGATCTCTTTCTTCGATGCTTGCGTAATCTTTACCTTCTATATTAACGAAATTTTCGGGTGGGTTTAGTCCATTACGAATCATATAATTGATAAAATTATTTTGGATTGATCTATTCGCATATTTTTGATTCTTTTTTCTAATTGTCGTATAAACCTTTAACCCGCTTGTGTAAATTCCATCACCAAACTCTTTATACAGCTCTTGCCTTACCATTTCAGCAACGTAGTCTGCTTTTAATTCTTTTTTACTAATTGATTCCCTCAAATTTATTGGCTCATCTAGGGCAATGATATAGGTTGTGTTATCGATATATCCGTGTCGTAACATACTTCTAAGCACAGCATGTTGCCTTTGGATGGCTAGTTCGGTATTAATCAGTGGGTTATATCGGCTTGGTGCTTTTGGTAATCCTGCAAGGAGTGCTGATTCACCTAAATTAAGCTCACTCAATTCTTTATTAAAGTATGTATTTGCTGCAGCAGAAAAGCCAAAAGATCTTTGCCCTAAATAAATCTGGTTAATATAAAGCTCAAGAATATCTTCTTTCTTTAAAGTTTTTTCTATTTTGATTGCAAGAAGGATTTCATTGATTTTTCTCTTAAATGTTCTCTCCGATGATAGGAAAAAATTACGAGCAACTTGCATGGTGATGGTACTTGCCCCTTCATGGCCTTGACCAGAAATATTTTTAAGTGCAGCTCTCATGACACCAATGATATCTATACCGGGGTGCTCAAAGAACCTTCTGTCCTCAATCGCCAAAATAGCATTAATCATTTTTTGGGGCACATTTTGAATGTATGTATGATCACGTCTTTCCTCACCAAATTCAGCAATCAATAAACCTTCTTGTGAGAAGACCTGCAATGGTTGTTTCGGCCTATATTCTTGCAAATGATTGACATCTGGGAGGGATGGGTAAATGAGAACAATAACAAATAAAGCTAGAGCCAGAAATGACAAGCTTGCCAATGTTATTGTTAGTAAAAAATTTTTTAACTTATGAAGCATGAAATGAAAATTTCTTTTTTTGCACAAAGGTTTATTATAGTGTTAATGATAACTATTTTGGGAGTATATCCTTAAATGTTATATGAATTTTATTAAAAAAATATGATTAAAATGCGGCGATGAAAAATAAAAAAATCTTCTTAGTTGGTTTGATGGGTTCGGGAAAAACTACCATCGGGAAATTTTTAGCAAAAAAACTAAATTATTATTTTATTGACAGCGATTTATTAATAGAAGAGAAAACAGGCGTTAAGGTCCCACTTATTTTTGAATACGAGGGCGAGACTGGTTTCAGAAAAAGAGAAGCTAAGATATTGTCTGAGGTTGTTGAAAAAGAAAATATAGTACTTTCCACCGGAGGAGGCATTATTCTAGCCAAGGAAAACCGTCAAAAATTAAGTAATAATGGTTTTGTTATTTACCTTAATGCAGATATTGAAGAGTTGGTTGAGAGATTGGCGGGTGATAAAAATCGCCCCCTACTCAAGAATGTTGACATAAGATCCAAGCTTTGTGAGCTTTTAGATCAAAGAAGTGCTTTGTATGAATCAGTAGCTGATTATATAATCAATACCAAAAATAAACGTGTGTCTGAAATCGCTAGTGAAATTATTGAGAACCTAAAAAGCTGATGGAAACTATTAAAATTGATCTTGGGTCACGAAGTTACCCAATTTATATTGGGGAAAATATTACTCAGGATAGTGCTTTGTTGAGTCAGCACATCTCAACAAAAAATATCGTAATCATTTCAAATACAACAGTGGCACCTCTTTACCTTGATGGCCTCATTTTATCTTTGGGTGATGATAAAAATATTATTCCAATCATCCTGCCGGATGGGGAGGAGTTTAAAAATTTAGAGTCACTCAATCTTATATATGATGGCCTGTTGAAGAATAAATGCGATCGAGACGTCATGTTGATTGCATTGGGCGGCGGCGTTATAGGGGACATCACAGGATTTGCTGCAGCGAGTTTTATGCGCGGCGTAAAGTTTATTCAAATTCCAACCACATTATTATCCCAAGTAGATTCTTCGGTGGGAGGAAAAACAGGCATTAATCACTCCTTAGGTAAAAATATGATCGGCGCTTTTTATCAACCTCAGTGCGTGATCGCCGACGTTCATGTACTCACCACATTACCAGACAGAGAGTTAAGTGCCGGAATTGCTGAAATTATAAAATATGGGCTTATTAGGGACAGTGCATTTTTTGCATGGCTTGAAAAAAATATGGCAAGTTTGTTGGAGAGAAATTCCAAACATCTTGAGGAAGCGATAAGAAGATCTTGTATTAATAAAGCAGAGGTGGTCGCACAAGATGAATTTGAGTCATCAAAGGGCATAAGGGCCACATTGAATCTAGGTCATACTTTTGGCCACGCGATTGAAAATGCTATGGGCTACGGTAATTGGCTGCATGGAGAAGCGGTTGCATGTGGCATGGTTATGGCTGCATTTTTATCCAATGAACTTGAATGGCTGTCGGAACAAGAATTTATGCGCATAAAAAATATTTTAAAATCTGCAAAATTACCGATTGATCCCCCTGAAATTTCAGAACAAAAATTTATTGACCTTATGCGTTCTGATAAAAAAAATCATAATAACCAGATAAACTTAGTGCTTCAGAAATCTATAGGCGAGGCTATCCTAACCACAGATTTTACTGAGAAATCTCTTCTTAAGACATTAAACCAAAAAAACTTTTCCTAGATGAATACAGTGAGTCTTGCAGCGAATCCAGGCGTATCTCGAGGAAGACTATTTATTGAGCCGTCATCTTCATTAAGAAATGAGTTTCAACGGGATAGAGACAGAATCATTCACTGCTCTGCTTTCAGACGTCTGGAGTATAAAACTCAAGTTTTTGTGAATCACGAGGGGGATATGTTCAGAACCAGGTTAACGCACTCCATTGAGGTCTCTCAAATTGCCAGAAGCATCGCAAGGGTTTTGGGATGTCATGAAGATTTGGCTGAGACCATCGCTTTAGCGCATGATTTGGGTCATACACCCTTTGGCCATGCAGGACAAGATGCTCTTAATGGTTGTATGAAGGATTTCGGTGGGTTTGAGCATAACCTTCAATCGTTAAGAATTGTGGATACCCTTGAAAAGAGATACGCTGCATTTAATGGATTGAATCTGATGTTTGAATCCAGAGAAGGAATCCTAAAACACTGCTCCATAAAAAATGCGAAAACATTAGGCACGCTAGGTGAGCGTTTTATTCAAAAAACACAACCATCTTTAGAGGCACAGATTGTCAATATTGCCGATGAAATTGCATATATTAATCATGACATTGATGATGGTTTCAGATCCGGATTGCTCTCAATAGTTTCACTATGCAAAAATACAATATTTAAGGAATGTGCTGATATTGTAAGCAATGAATATGGCGATGTAACGCCTGATGTATTTATTAATGAGGTAGTCAGACGCATGATCAACCTGATGGTGCAGGATTTAATCGAGCACAGTCAAACTCTCATTCAACATCACAAGCCAAAACATATTGATGATGTCAGAGCGATGCCTTCTCTGGTAGGTTTTTCAAAAGAATTTTTAGCGAAAAAGCAAGAAATGAAGACTTACTTGAGAAAGACCTTGTATGAGCATCAACGGGTGATATCCATGACAGACAATGCTAAAGAGACTATCAAGATATTATTTGATTATTTCCTGACAGACCCTCACCGAATCCCTAAAGATTTCAAACATGATTCTGATGACGAAGTTACCCGAACTATTGCTGACTACATAGCAGGCATGACAGACAGGTTTGCACTTGCATTGCACTCCAACATAGCCTCAAACCGTTGACAGTGTTGACGCATCCACTTTTGTTGCAAAATTACAACACTAATTAGTCATTTGTAACAAAATTGACACATAATGCTTGCATTCACACCCCACTTTTATGGATAATAGATTCAGCTTCTTAAATTTATTTAAGAAACTTTGATGTAAATAATTTAATCTTTTAAATTTGACATCAATTTTTTTACAATAGGAGAACTATTATGAACAACAAAATTAAACTAGCGGTTGCAGGTGCTGTTCTATCAGCAGCTTCAGTAGCTAATGCAGGTATTATTATCCCTGCTGGTGATTGGACATTAGATGTTAACGGTAACGTTAATATGTTCGCTACAATGACTAAAGCTGACGACAGTAACACTGTTACCGGTGGTATTGCAGCTACAAAAGACGCGACTGGTGAAGATACAAAGTTCACAACAGGTACTGGTCTACTACCAGCATGGTTAGGCTTTACTGGAACAACTCGTCAAAATGACTTAGATGTTTCATTCACAATTTCATTCCAACCAAACACATCAGATAATGATACTTCTGGTATGGGTGATTCAACTACACCTCTTAATCGTCAAGCTTTTATTACATTTGGTGATGCTTCATGGGGTACTGTTAAAGTTGGTAAAGACTTAGGTGTTTTTGCATCTGATGCGATTCTTTCTGACATGACACTTCTAGGTGTTGGTGGTGGTGTTCCTGGTGCTCAGACAACTCTGGGTGGTATCGGAACAGGTTACCTTTATCCAGGATGGAGAGGTCAAATTGCTTATACTACTCCGAACATGAATGGCCTTCAGGCAACTGTAGCTATTACTAACCCAAACCAAGGTAATGTAGGTAAAGCGTTCGGACAAGATCGATTCGGTTTTGAAGCTAAAGCTGTGTATTCATTCACTAACGGTAAAATCTGGGTTTCAGGTTCTAGCTATGATGTAACAAAGTCAGCTACAGAAAGCTATGATGCTACAGCGTTAGATATTGGTACTACACTTAACTTTGGTAATGTTGGCTTAACAGCTTACTACTACTCTGGTGAAGGTAATGGTTCAGGTACTTCACTTAACCGTTTAGGTGGTCTTGCTGATGAACGTGAACAAGACGGTGGTTATCTCCAAGCTACATACACAATACCATCAGGCACTAAACTTGGTGTTGCAGTAGCATCAAACAGAGAAGACATTGCTAACAGCGAAACTGCTGGTACACAGATGGATTCGAATGATCGTTGGACAGTGGGTGCTTATCATCCATTAACGAAGCATCTAAATTTAGTTGCTGAGTACAACGCTATCCAATCAGAAAATCAACTTGGTGCTGAAAACGAGTCTAGCTCAATGTCACTAGGTGCGATCTTATTCTTCTAGAATTTTATTCTTAAAGAAAGTACTTTTTAAAAAGGCTCCTTTTAGGAGCCTTTTTTTATTTGATGTCTAATTCGTTGATTTTGCGGGTGATGGTGTTCCTGCCTATACCCAATATACGTGCGGCATCAATCTTCCTTCTTTTGGTATGCTCCAGCGCTTTCTCGATTAAAATCTTTTCGACCATTTCAATGTAGGTCTCATAAATATTTTCTTTTCCTTCCAAAATCCTACCTTTGATATCTTGTTCTAGCCCGTTTGACCATTTTGCTTGACCTTGAAAAGATGATGATTGATCGGAGGGGCTTTGAAGTTCACTAGGAAGGTCGGATATATTCACTGTGTTTCCTGCAACCATGACGGTCAGCCAGTGGCATACATTTTCTAACTGTCGAACGTTACCCTGCCATTCAAGCGTGCTGAAATAGGACAGAACATCCTTAGAAAGTATTTTCTGTTCTGTTTTAAGTGATTTTGCGCTCCTTAACATGAAATAACTGGCTAATTCCTCAATATCATCGGATCGATCACGTAAGGGAGGGACGATAATTTTAATTACGTTTAAGCGATGGTATAAATCTTCCCTAAATTGATGTTCCTTGACTAGAGTTTCAAGACTTTGGTGGGTGGCAGTGATTACCCGCACATCGACAGAAACCGATTCTTGACCGCCAATACGATAAAATTGACCCTCGCCTAAAACGCGCAATAATCTTGTTTGAAGATCGAGTGGCATGTCACCAATTTCATCAAGAAACAATGTGCCACCATTGGCTTGCTCAAATCGACCTTGACGTTGTTGGTTTGCTCCTGTGAAGGACCCTTTTTCGTAACCAAACAATTCAGCCTCAAGAAGGTCCTTTGGTATGGCAGCTGTATTGATCGCTATGAAAGGCTTGTCATTTCTCTGGCTATTTTTATGGATGGCTTTGGCGACCAATTCTTTGCCTGAGCCAGATTCACCATTGATAAAAACGGTTGCATTAGACTGGCTTAACTTTCCTATCGAACGAAATACATCCTGCATTGCGATGGACTGCCCAATGATGTCTGGAATTTTTTCTTCATTTTTCTCACTTTCTACTTGAGCGGACGATGATTCTGATAGAGCCTGCATAATGACTTCAACCGTTTTATCGATATCAAACGGCTTTGCGATATACTCAAAAGCCCCTTGTTGGAAAGCCGATACCGCGGTATCGAGATCAGAATAGGCGGTCATAATGATGATAGGTATATCAGGAAATTTATCCTTTACCTTGCTCAAGAATACGAGCCCTGACTCACCAGGCATTCGAATATCACTTACAATCACGCTTGGTTTTTCGTGGTTAAACTGATTGATTGCCTCATTCGTATTAGAGAAAGTTTTAAAAGGTATGTTTGCTTTTCCAAGAGCTTTTTCAAATACCCATCGAATTGATTTGTCGTCATCAATAACCCATACCTCTTTCATTATGTGCTTACCTTATTTATTTTAATATTATTTTCGATGGGAAGAATGATGGAAAACTTAGTCTTACCTGGTTTACTCTCAACCTCAATCATTCCCTTATGCAGCGAAATAAAATTTTGTGCTAAAGAAAGTCCTAATCCAGTTCCTTGTTGGGAACCAGAAACTAAGGGATAAAAAATTTTATCCTTAATGTGTGGTGATATTCCTGGCCCATTATCAATGATATCAATACGGATTACATTGGAATGTTTTTTTTTGTGAAATATAATTTGCCTTTCAGAACGGGTTAATATTTTTAGTGAAGCTTTGACTGTAGAAGCACTGATCATAGCTTGTATGGCATTTCGGGCTATATTTAATAAAGCCTGGATAAGCTTTTCCCTGTCTGCAACAAACTCAGGCAGGCTCACATCATAGTCTCTTATAAACTCAATCTCTCCTTCGAATTCTGACACAATAAGCCCTCTAACACGCTCTATCACCTCATGAATATTGGTTGTTTGATAGGAGGGGATTTGGTGAGGGGACAATAATTTATTCATTAACTTTTGCAAGCGATCTGCCTCAGAAATAATAATATTGGTGTATTCCTTAAGATTTTGATGTCCCAATTCTTTTTCCAATAGTTGCGCTGCACCCCTTAATCCACCTAACGGATTTCTTATTTCATGCGCAAGATTCCTCAACAACTCAGTATTCGCCTGCTGTTGAATAAACATTCTTTCTTCTTTCGCAATTTTTACTTGTTGATCCATTGGAAGCATTTCTATTAAAAAATTTTCTCCATTACCAATGATTGATAAGGTTAACGTTACGCAAATAGTTTTCTTTTGTTTTGTTTTGATAAAAAATTCATTTTCTCTAAAGGTGCTTTGCGTCTTTTGGCTAACACTCGCAGCGTGTTCGAAGCTGGTGGCGTCATCTACAAATAACTCTAAATTTTGATGGCAGGCTTGGTCATGACTTAATTCAAGTAAAGCCTCAGCACTTGGGTTTACATATAAAATTGAGAATTTAGAGTCGCAAATTAGGACTGAAGCATTTAAGTGCTCTAAACCTTCAAAGTTTGGGTATATTTTCGGCGGTGCCATTAAGTTTGCTCCATATATATAGTACAAGCAAGAATCGAGCCAAATTTACAGTTGGTATCGTAAAACAAAAATCCACACCCTAAAAAAACAAGATGTGGATTTAATTTAAAAAAGTATCTTTATTCCTGATCTATGTTTTAGACGCTGTAATACATTTCAAATTCAATAGGATGCGGAGTCATTCTCATGCGTGTAACTTCATCCATTTTTAGACCAATAAAACTATCAATAAAGTCATCAGTAAATACTCCACCTTTAGTGAGGAACTCACGGTCTTTATCTAACGCTTCGAGAGCTTGATCTAATGAATGTGCAACTTGTGGTATTTTATCTTCTTCCTCAGGAGCAAGATCGTATAAATCTCTAGTCTCAGCATCACCAGGATGTATTTTATTTTGTATACCATCTAGACCTGCCATCATAAGTGCACTAAATGCTAGGTATGGATTAGCAGTAGGGTCTGGAAAACGCACCTCAATCCTTCGTGCTTTGTCCGATGATACGAATGGAATTCGAATCGCAGCCGATCTATTTTTAGCAGAGTAAGCAAGCATCACAGGAGCTTCAAATCCGGGAACAAGTCTCTTATAGGAATTTGTCGACGGGTTAGTGATCGCATTTAAAGCACGACCATGCTTAATAATACCGCCAATATAAAATAACGCTGTCTTACTTAAACCAGCATACTCCTTACCGGCAAACATGTTTTTACCATTTTTCCATATAGATTGATGCACATGCATTCCCGTTCCGTTGTCATTAAATACTGGTTTCGGCATGAATGTGGCTGTTTTACCAAAATTATGTGCTGTATTAAGTACTACGTATTTTAGTATTTGGGTCCAATCCGCACGCTGTGTGAGCGAGCTAAATTTAGTCCCTATTTCATTTTGGCCCGATCCACCAACTTCGTGATGATGAACTTCAACCGGCACCCCCATTTGTTCTAAAGTAAGGCACATGGCTGAACGGATATCTTGCATTGAATCAACGGGTGGGACAGGAAAATATCCACCTTTAACCGCCGGTCTATGCGCAACATTGCCGCCTTCATGATCGTTATTAGAATCCCAAGTAGCTTCTTCAGAATTGATTTTTACGGATGAACCTTCCATACCAGAATTCCATGTGACGGAATCAAAAACAAAAAATTCTGGTTCAGGCCCAAAGTAAACTGTATCGCCAATGCCTGTTTTCTTTAAATAGGCTTCAGCACGATGGGCAATAGTTCTTGGGTCTCGGTCATAACCCTTACCATCAGTAGGATCTATAACATTACAAGTTAATGTAAGTGTCGTTTCTTCCATAAAAGGATCAATATTTGCAGTACTTGGATCTGGAATTAAGAGCATATCTGAGGCGTTAATACCTTTCCATCCAGCGACAGAGGAGCCATCAAAAGCATGGCCATCCGAAAATTTACTTTTATCAAAAGCAGCTACAGGAACTGATACATGTTGTTCTTTTCCTTTAGTGTCAGTAAAACGTAGATCAACAAACTTTACGTTATTACTTTTAATTTTTTTCATCACATCAGATACGCCAGCCATACAAAAACTCCTTAAAATTTAATGATTTGTTTTCAATATTATAATAAGCACTTACCGTGCCAAATATTTATTTGTTTAAAATACAGTATTTTGTTTAAAAAATATACTTTTTTGCTATTAAATGCACCATTATAATGCTTTTTATTTTTATAATTGCACTACTTTAGTGCAATTATAAAAATGTAGGATTTCAATTTAGTTCGACATATAATTTTAAAATGCTTCACAAAACAAAAAAATACGCTGTAGTTGGTCATCCAATTAAACACTCAAAGTCACCAATCATCCATCAATCTTTTGCAAAAGAATTTGGCTTGGATTTATCCTATGATCAAGTCGACATAACCCCACAATTTTTTTCTCGTGAAATTCAAAATTTAAAAGAGCAGGGATATTTAGGTGTTAATGTGACTTTGCCATTTAAAAAAGATGCTTTTAATTTGTGTGATGAATTATCGAAAAAATCTAAATTAACCGAATCCGTCAATACACTCTCCTTCAAGGGAAATAAATGTTTAGGTGATAGTACTGATGGCATTGGTCTTATAGAGGATTTGAGGAAAAAAAATATAAAACTTGATGGGGCAAAAATTTTGCTGTTAGGTGCAGGAGGGGCTGCCAACGGAGTGACTTTTGATTTAATCAGTCAACATCCAAAAA
>CBFHYY010000019.1:0-11902 GCA_965660175.1 Methylophilaceae bacterium | reverse complement strand
CGGTACTTTAGATCGTTGGTTCAAAGCTCTTGACGCGAAAAGCGGTAAAGAACTTTGGAAATTCCAAGTTGGTTCAGGTGTGATTGGTAATGCATTCACATATGCACACAAAGGTAAACAACACGTTGGTGTCCTTTCAGGTATCGGTGGTTGGGCTGGTGTTGCAATGAACCTTGGTCTTACAAATGACACAGACGCACTTGGTGCTGCTGGTGGTTATAAAGAACTAACAAAATACAACGCTGCTCCTGGTGGCGGTGCATTAACAGTATTTAGCCTATAATCCTTCGGGAACTATAGAACTAAACACAGTTTAGTTAGTCTTAAAAACACCCTACTTTTGTAGGGTGTTTTTTTTTGTTTAAACAAAATTCTAATGAATTATTCCTGATAATCATTAGTTCAAGATTTAAACTAAAGTAGTATAATTACGCAACTCAAAAATTAAGGAATAAAACAATGTATAAAAAAATCATAGCAACAGCATCATTGGTTTTCATAAGCAGTTTATCTTTGGCTGGAGGTATTGACGTTAATCCTGATATGGGTAAACCTGGCCAACCTGCTCGAGTGCCAAAAGCTGAAGAGTTTAAAGTATGTGCGGACCAAGATAATCTTCCCTATTCAAATTCTGCTGGCGAAGGTTTTGAAAATAAAATTGCAGAAGTATTGGCTGCAGATTTAGGAAAAGAATTAAGTTACCAATTTTGGCATGATCGTTTTGGTTTTTTAAGAAATACACTAAATGCCTACCGGTGTGATGTAGTTATCGGTACGAATACTACTTACGATGCTGTTAATACAACCAAACCATATTACAGAGCGGGGCATGTTTGGGTTTACAGAAAAGATAGTGGTTATGATATTAAAGATTGGAGTTCTCCAGATTTACGTAAAGGTACAATAGGAGTTAATGATAAAAGTCCTGTAGCGGTTGCATTAAATGCCAATGGACTAATGTTCAATGCAAAACCTTATCGAATTCAACGCGATCTAAATACCTCCCCTGGAGCTAAGATTGATGATCTAATAAAAGGAGATATAGATATAGCCATAGAGTGGGGTCCAATTGGCGGTTACTATGCTAAGAAAGCAGATGTTGAGCTAGTGGTTGTTCAAATACCAGAATATGCAAAAGATGAGATGTTACTTACTGGAAAAACGTATTGGAATATTTCAGCCGGTGTTCGTAAAAAAGATTCTGAGCGCAGAGATATCATTGAAGCAGCCATTGATCGTAATATCGACAAAATTTATGCGATTATGGATGAATATGGAATTCCATTTCAAAAACCATCTTTTGAAGATCGATTGGACGGTTACAAACGTCATAAAAAATAAGACATTATTTGTAAAAAAATTGTTACAAATGGGTGACTTATTGTAAAAATACAGTAATAATATTGTTATAGAAATTAAACAATTTTTATTGACAAACAATTTATTTATTAGAACTACTAGATTTAAATTTGTCTTACAGGGAGGAAGGCGAACTAAAATCGTTTAGGAGAAAATATGTTATCAAAGAAAGTATTAATATCATCTTTGCTTGCAAGTTGCTTAGCTTTTTCAGCACACGCAGGAGTAAAATTTATTAAAACAACTGATGGAAACGATTTCACAGAAGAATTGAAATCATTACCTAAAGCTTTTGGTGATACCAAAAAGAAAGACAATGTTATGACCGAAGCCGAAAAAGTTTTCCTTGAAACAGGAAAAAATATCTATGTCGGTGATGCTGCTGCTGAAAAACGTGGCAAAAAAAGATTTGGTTATTGGTCATGTACTCAGTGTCACGGACCAACCGCTAAAGGTCAAGTTGGACCAGGTCTTGTTGGACCTACTTTTAGATATCCTAAAGATATTACCAACCAAGGTATGTTCGAAACAATATGGTACGGAACCAACGGTGGAATGGGTGGTAAAGGTTACGGTGTTATGGCTGCAGAAGATGGAATGACTGTAGATGAACTCCTTAAAACTATTGCTTGGATCAGAACTAACGGTAGTCAGGGTGTAACAGGTAACGAAGAAGAGAATATGAAAAAATATCTTAAGTAAACACTTAGTTTTTTCAAACATGTCAAACGACTAGGGTATAATACTCTAGTCGTTTTTTTTTGCACATTTCATCCTAAATAAAATCAAAACATGAAAGATAATCTTCACAAAGTTGTTGTTGTGGGCGGTGGCGCTGGTGGGCTTGAGCTTGTTACAAAATTAGGCGATTCGCTTGGTAAAAACAAGAGGGCACACATTACTCTTATTGATAGTAAAAAAACTCACGTATGGAAACCTTTATTGCATGAAATTGCTGCTGGAAGTCTTAACCCAGATAAAGATGAGCTTGATTATTTAGCTCAGGCACACTGGCATCATTTTCATTTTCGTCTTGGACGAATGGATGGTATTGATCGGAAAAAAAAGGAGATTTCACTTGAGCCTTTTATCGACCCTGAGGGAAACGAAATTATACCAAGAAGGTTTTTTTCATACGATACTCTGGTAATTGCAGTCGGAAGTACGATTAATGACTTTGATATCAAAGGCGCTAAAGAATATGCAATCGCTCTTGACACCATTCAACAAGCCGAGCTCTTTCATCAGAAATTACATAATGCTATTTTACGAGCACAAACGCAATTACAAGAAATAAGCCCTGGTCAATTAGAGGTCGTTATTGTGGGCGCTGGTGCAACTGGAGTTGAATTAGCCGCGGAGCTGCACAAAGCTACAAGAGAAATAACTGCGTATGGATTAGATAAAATTGATCCTGATCGAGATATATCAATATCACTTATTGAAGCAAGTGAAAGATTGTTACCTGCATTACCATTAAGGATGAGTAAGTCTGTGGAAAGAGAACTTAAAAAGCTGAACGTAAACCTATATATGGACGAGCGGGTAACAGAAGTTCATAAGAAGGGTATTAGGACACATAAAAATAGATATATTGATTCAGCTCTCGTCGTTTGGGCTGCTGGAATAAAGGCGCCAAATTTTTTACGTAAACTTGAGCTTTCAGTCAATAAAATTAATCAAATTGAAGTTTTATCAACTTTACAATCAAAGGATGATGAATCTATTTTTGCATTAGGTGATTGCGCTGCTTGCCCTGAAAAGCCTGGATCATTGAGGATGGTGCCACCAAGAGCCCAGTCAGCTCATCAACAGGCATCTTTATTAGTAAAATCAATAAAGAAAAGAGTGCGAAACAATGATGCTATTTTATCTCCATACACATATAGGGACTATGGCTCTTTAGTAAATCTAGGATCCTATTCTACCGTTGGTAATCTTATGGGGTCATTGATGGGTGGAAGTATGTTTATTGAAGGCTTGATAGCACGTTTAATGTATCTAATGCTTTACCAGATGCATCTTTTGGCATTACATGGCCCAACAATGGTGACACTAAGAATAATTGCTAAATTTATTACCAGAAGAACGGAAGCACACGTCAAGCTGCATTAACTTTTATTTTCAGCGTAAAACTGACTGACAACCACCATGGCAAGCAATACAAATAAACCAAAAATAAAGACAATTCCATTGATTGGTAGATTGTAACCAACCATTAATGTGTAGGTCCCGCTAAGAATTAATATACCTAAATTCTCGCTGAAATTCTGCGCAGCAATTGAATGACCAGCACCCACTAATTTATGACCTCTAAATTGAAGAAGAGCATTTAACGGTACTATTAAAATACCACTCATCACTCCTATAGCAAATAAAACTAATGCTGCCATTTGCCAAGAAGACAAAAATACCATGGAGCAAACAAGACCACCCATAATCACTCCTAATGGAAGGATTTTTATAGAATCTTCCATGCGAACATAACGCGAAGAAATCACTGCGCCAACTGCGACACCTAAAGCAACTACAGCAGATAATTTGGTTGCTTGATCTAAACCGTAATTAAAAGCAAATGCAGCCCAAGCAATTACGACTAATCGTAATGTGGCACCTGCCCCCCAAAATAATGTTGTGACTGCAAGCGATAGTTGTCCTAAAGGATCTCTCCATAATTTTGAATAAGAGCTACAAAAATCCTTAATCAAAAACCAAGGATTTTTCTTTTTAGGTTTATGATTAATAGGCAATATCGGAATATATCTATTAAATATAGCTGCTAACAAATATAGACCACTGATGATTAATATAGAATGACTCAAGTCTATCTCAGCGCTAACTAACTCTCCACCTACAACTGCCCCAAGTATGATCGCTGCTACGGTAAGACCTTCAACCCAACCATTGGCTGGTACAAGAGATTCTTTTGGAAGCAGCTCCGTAAGAATGCCATATTTTGCTGGTGAATATGCGGCTGCACCGATACCAACTATTCCATAGGCATACAAAGGTTGTAATCCAAAAAACATTGTCAAACAACCAATAAATTTAATGGTATTAGATATAAACATCACTTGTCCTTTTGGCTTGGCATCTGCAAATGCGCCAACAAAAGGTGCAAGGACGACATAGGCAATGACAAAAAATTGCAATAAAAGTGGTTCGTGCCAATTAGGGGCTTCTGTGCTTGCAATCAAAGCAATCGCAGCAAATAAAAGTGCGTTATCAGCTAGCGCAGACAAAAATTGAGCTGTAAGAAAAGGGTAAAACCCTTTGCTGTCTACAGGCTTAGAGCGTCTCTGCAGCATAATCAGCAAGCCTTGATCGTTCACCACGTAACAAAGTTACATGTCCATTATGGTCCCATCCTTTAAAACGGTCGACTACGTAGGTTAAGCCTGAGCTTCCCTCAGTAAGGTAAGGAGTGTCTATCTGAGCAATGTTACCTAAACATACAACTTTAGTACCAGGTCCTGCTCGTGTGATTAGTGTTTTCATCTGTTTAGAGGTTAAATTTTGAGCCTCATCGATAATTAGAAATTTATTGAGAAATGTTCTACCACGCATAAAATTCAAAGATTTTATTTTTATGCGGGATCTTATTAGGTCTTGAGTCGCGGCTCGACCCCAATCGCCTGCCTCACTATCAGATTTATTTAATACGTCTAGATTATCTTCCAGTGCACCCATCCAAGGAGTCATTTTTTCCTCCTCAGTTCCAGGCAAAAATCCAATATCTTCTCCAACAGATACAGTTACTCTGGTCATTATAATTTCAGTATAAGTTTTTTTATCAAGAACTTGTTCCAGTGCAGCAGCAAGAGTGAGAAGTGTTTTACCAGTACCTGCTTGACCTAAGAGACTTACAAAGTCTACCTCAGGGTCCAGTAATAAATTTAATGCAAAATTTTGTTCTTTATTTCTCGCACTAATACCCCATACATTAAATTTAGGAAGAGTATAATCATGAACTATTTGCAAAGTCGCCGTTTGTCCCTCGACTTTTTTTACAATTGCATGAAATGGCTTGTCAAAATCGTAAAAAACAAATCCATTGATAAGAAATTCTTTGCAAAGTGGCCCAGTTAATTTATAAAACATTTTTCCTTCTTCTTGCCATGATTCCATTGATTTACTGTGGTTTTCCCAAAAATCTTCAGGGAGCTGAGTAATCCCAGAATATAAAAGCTCAGTATCATCCATTACTTTATCGTTAAAGTAGTCTTGAACATCAATACCTAACGCACGACCCTTAATTCTAATATTGATATCTTTGGAAACTAAAATTACTTTTCGCTTGAGATTTTTCTTTTTTAAATCTAGAACAATACTTAAAATTTGATTGTCCGCAATACTACCAGCAAGCATTGGCAGATCAAATGCTACAGGATCAGTTTGTAAGAATAAATTTCCTGAAATATGGGGGTTTTGCGAGGAGCTTAACGGGCATCCTTTATTGAGATCGATTGTCTTGTTTCCCATAATCTCTTCAAGATTACGACTAGTCTGCCTTGCATTTCTTGCAACTTCAGAAACCCCTTTTTTATTGTTGTCTAACTCCTCAAGCGTAATCATTGGCAAATGAATATCATGCTCATCAAATCGAAATAAACTTGATGGATCGTGAAGAAGAACATTAGTATCCAGCACAAAAAGCTTAGTGGTATTATTTTTTGTCATAGTTAGGTCGAGTGTGAAATTTATTGATTGTTAAGAAAATCAAGTAACTCTTGAATATGACCATTTACCTTTACACCACGCCATTCATGAATTAAATGTCCATCAGCATTGATAAGAAATGTACTTCTTTCAATTCCCCGGACTTTTTTACCGTACATATTTTTCATTTTTATGACATTAAATAAATCACAGGCAATTTCTTCGGGATCACTTAACAACTCAAATGGAAATTCATATTTTGCTTTGAAGTTTTCATGAGACTTAATACTGTCCCTTGAAATCCCAAAAATTTCAGTATTGAGTTTTTTGAAATTTTCATAATTATCTTTAAAATCGATACTCTCTGTGGTACATCCTGGTGTAGAGTCTTTTGGATAGAAATATATTATTATATTTTTCCCTAAATAATCATTGTTTGAAAAATTTAAATCATTCGTACCTTCCAAATTAAATGCTGGAATGGGTTTATTTAATTCCACTTTATTCATATTAGTTTTTTCTTTTATTTAATTGATAAGTATACCTAAATTTGTTCATTATTTATCAAACTACTCCGTCCAAATATTGTATCGAAACCATTTCATTTTCATCAATTAAACCCTGTTCTTTTGATAAAATAATGAAACAGTTAGCTTCCGACATAGAGCTTAATATTCCTGATCCTTGATTTCCTGTTGGTTTAACGGCCCAAGCATTATTCTCTTTGAATAAAATTCCACGTTGAAATTCCACTCTTCCAGGTTTTTTAAATATTTTTGAATTGGTTCTAACCTTAAAAGTTGGAGGTGGAAAATAACTAGTATTTCCCATTAATTTTTTTAACGCTGGCTGTACCATTTGATAAAAAGTAATCATGGCAGAAACAGGATTGCCAGGTAAACCAAAATAATGAGTATTTTTAATTTTCCCGTAAGCTAATGGACGACCTGGCTTGATAGCAAGCTTCCAAAATAAAATTTCTCCAATCTCGCTTAATACCTCTTTCATAAAATCAGCTTTACCTACCGAGACCCCTCCAGATGAAATAATGACGTCAGCTTCTTCAGATGCATTGAGAAGGTTTTCTTTAATTTTTTCTTTATTATCAGCGACGTTTTTATAATCTATTTTATTGACGTGTAATGAATCAAGCATCGCGCCTATCGTGTAATGATTACTATCGTAAACTTGACCTGATTGTAGTTCCCTCCCCACCTCAACAACTTCATCTCCAGTTGAGAAATAGACCACAGTTAATTTTTTAAATACCGAAATTTTACTTATTCCTAGAGAAGCTAAGAGTCCAATTTCTGCAGGCCTCAAGTACTTTCCAGCTTTAAGAATAATTTGTCCGATACTTATATCTTCACCAATTTTTCTTATATTAGCTAAGTATTTTGGAGCTTTGTTAATAGTTACTGTTTGATTTGAAATAGAGGTTAATTCAACAGGAACTACAGCATTTGCTCCTGATGGTATTTTTCCGCCGGTCATAATTTCTACAGCTTCTCCAGGTTTAATTGCAAGATTATCAAGTGATCCAGCAAGAACTGAACCTACAATAGTGAATTTTAATTGATCATTTTCATCATAATTAATTGCATAGCCGTCCATTGCAGAATTATCATAATTTGGTACGTTTGAAGTTGATTTTATGTCATCAGCTATAACTCGATCTAAAGCGTCATTAATGGAGATGATTTCTTTTTGATCAATGGGGCTTATAAATTGAGATATCCATTTTTGGGCTAAATCAAAATCCATAGAGTTTGGATCATATTCGCTTAAACATCCTGGGTCATTTGCTAAATTTTTAAGAGTTATTTTATTATTCATTCTTTATTTGTCCAATTATGAAATCAGTTATTTCCTCTGTATCCTCAATTTGTAAAGTTGGAATTAAGGCATTTATTTTTTTATCGGCAACAACTGCAATAATACTATTATCATGCAAAAATAATTTCTCTTTTGAGTGTGATGCTCGATGAACTTCTATTTTATTAAAATTACCATTTCTTAAACCTTCAATTATAATGATATCTACGTTTTGATTCATAGTACTGATCATACTTTTTAGATTATCAGGCTTATCAAATTCAGTTATGAGCGCTGACCTTGTATCATTGAAAATAAGAGTTTGGAAGGCGCCGGATTTTCTTAGTCGATAACTATCTTTACCTGGATAATCAACATCAAAATCATGATGCGCATGTTTTATAACAGAAAGGCGTATTTTTTTTCTTAAAAAAATAGGAATCATTTTTTCAATTAAAGTTGTTTTACCTGTTCCACTTGAGGCTGCTACAATGCCTAATATATAAGGAGATTTTTTATTCATTTTGGTAGTTTTTTAATGTTACTTTGTCATTTATGTTTACAAATGCGTGAGGATCATAAAATTCTACATCTTGGTAATCATGTTTTTCAATCCAATGCATAAGTTTGTAATTTTTCCTTTTGATATAAATTGGGATAGTTTCAATAGCTGAACGATGACATAAAATAAAAGTAGGTTCATGTTTATTTCTTATTTTTGGAACAAGAATATTTATCTTATTTGAATACTTGCTGCTATAAAGCTTTTCAACCAAATCATTAGGTATAAAAGGACAATCATTAGAGCAAAATTGGATCCATTCTGAGGTTACAGTATCAAGTGAAGAGTAAATACCACCCAAGGGACCGATTCGCTCACACATTACATCTGTAAATTGTATATCTTTTGAGTATTCACTGAGAATCTCGTTAGTATTTATCCACACTTTATTTACTTGTGGATTTATTCTATCTACAACGTGGCTGATAAGACTTTTATGATTTAACGTTACTAAAGATTTATTTGTTCCCATTCTTTTGGATAAACCCCCAGCGAGAATTACTGCCTCAATTGCCATTTTGGATTATCCACCGGTATGCGACATAAATCTTACAACCGCAGGTTTATTTGAATTTATATTAAATTCATGAGCTGCTGGTTTTATTTGCATGCTTTTTAAGATTGCATCTTTAATTGGTTGGTCATTAATGGGATTACTTCTAAGCAAAGGCATTAACTCTATTTTATCATTTTGACCTAAGCACAAAAAAAGCTCTCCCTTGCAACTAATTCTTACGCGGTTGCAATCTGCGCAAAAATTATGACTATGTGGAGAAATCAGTCCTAATCTTGTGTTAGTTTCATTTATCTTCCAGTATTGGGCAGGCCCTCCAGTCTTATATGAAGTCTTATTTATTTCGTAGACTTCTTTTACTTTCCTTAATACAAAATCATTACTTATAGCTGTATTGCTTCTTATAAAATCAGTTTCGCCTAAAGGCATCTCTTCAATAAAGGAAATATCAATTTTTTTATTTATTGCAAAGTTAACAAGATCAAATATCTCATGATCGTTAATCCCTTTCATAAGAACTGCATTTAATTTAATTTCTTTTAACCCGATGCTTATAGCATAATCAATTCCTTCAAGGACATCCTTAAGATTTCCAGTCCTAGTCATTTTTTTAAAATTTGTGGGATTTAAACTATCAAGGCTAATATTGATTCTTTTGACTCCTGACCTTATAAGCATTGGGGCTTTTTTCTTTAATTGACTAGCATTAGTTGTTACTGTGAGTTCTTTTAAATTTTGATTTTCACCTAAATTTTTAAAAAGTAAATCGATATTTTTTCGCACAAGAGGCTCACCTCCAGTCAATCTTATTTTTTCAACACCTAGCGATATAAATATAGAAGCTACACGATAAATTTCCTCCAAAGTAAGAAGGTCTTTTTTTGGCAAAAAAGTCATTTTTTCAGACATACAATAAATGCATCTAAAATCACACCTGTCTGTTACAGACATTCGAATATAGTTGATTTTTCTATTGAACTGATCTATCAGTTGTGTGGTCATAATTTAGATAAATAGATACTTGGTCTTTAAAAGAGATTAATTGTAACAACCATGTTACATGGTTGAAAGATTCAGTATAATGTAATAATTAAATTTAATTAATAAAATATCGCGATGGAATTATCTGAATTACAAAAAGTAACAGTAGAAAAACATGTAAACCACTTTCTTGAGAAGCCTGGGGCTTTACTTCCATTAATGCATGCAATTCAGGATGAATTAGGCTATGTTCCAGAGGAATCTTATCCAATCATTTCAAAGGCCTACAATCTGTCGATTGCAGAAATACATGGTTTTGTAACTTTTTATCATCACTTTAGAACTCATCCTTCTGGGAAAAACATTTTACAAGTGTGTAGGGCTGAATCTTGCCAGGCAATGGGTGCAGAATCAATAGAAGTATATTGCAAAAAAGTTCTTGGTATTGACTATCATGAGACTACAAAAGATGGATCCATTTCGCTCGAGCCAGTTTATTGTTTAGGAAATTGTGCTTGTTCTCCCGCAGTTATGATGAATGAAAAAGTGGTTGGCCGTGTAACTACAAAAAAAATTGACGACATGATAGAGGCATCTAAATAATTTATGAAATATAAAATATACATACCTATTGATTCAACCGCAGTATCTCTAGGAGCAAATGACGTATTTGACGCAATTGTGTCTGAAGCTAAAGAACGAAAAATAGATATTCATATTGTTCGAAATGGGTCCCGTGGTTTATTTTGGCTTGAACCTTTAATTGAAGTTGAAACAACAAAAGGAAGACTTGCGTTTGGACCAGTTAATTTAGACGATGTCAAAGAACTATTTGATGATGAATTTTATCTTGGGAGTGATTCAAGCAAACTTTGTTTGGGATTAACCGACGAGTTGTCATGGCTTAAGAATCAAGAGAGACTCACTTTTGCAAGAGTTGGTATAACAGATCCTGTAGATATTGACGATTATGAAGAACATCATGGTTTTAATGGGCTTAAAAATGCATTAAAACAAGACGCACAGTCTATTGTAAAAACAATGACGGATTCTGGGTTGAGAGGTAGGGGAGGTGCTGCTTTTCCAACTGGTATTAAATGGCAAACTGTTTTGGACACTCCATCTGATACTAAATACATAGTTTGCAATGCTGACGAAGGTGATTCAGGAACTTATTCTGACCGAATGATTATGGAAAATGATCCCTATGTGCTCATAGAGGGTATGATCATTGCAGGACTTGCTGTGGGAGCTGATTATGGTTATATATATCTTCGATCAGAATATCCAGATGCACAAAAAACGCTCAATAAAGCAATTCAAACGGCTAAGGAAAAGGGTTATTTAGGAAAAAATATTTTAGGATCAAATCATAATTTCGATCTTGAGGTAACAAAAGCAGCTGGCGCATACATTTGCGGTGAAGAAACTTCATTGCTGGAAAGTCTTGAAGGAAAAAGAGGTTTAGTGAGATACAAACCACCTTTGCCAGCTATTGAAGGTTTGTATGGTCAGCCAACTGTTGTAAATAATGTTATAACACTCGCGACAGTACCCATCATTTTAGACAAAGGGGCTGATTTTTATGCGAATTATGGGATGGGACGTTCCAAGGGAACATTACCTATTCAGCTTGCGGGTAATCTCAAAAAAACGGGACTAATTGAAAAAGCCTTTGGGATCTCCCTGAAAGAACTTTTATATGATTTTGGCGGTGGTTCTTTTTCAGGCAAACCGATTAAAGCAGTTCAAGTTGGTGGGCCATTGGGGGCATTTTTACCTGAACATCAATTTGACACACCGCTTGATTATGAAAAATTTTCAGAAATTAATGCAGTTGTTGGTCATGGTGGTATTGTGGCTTTTGACGATACAACTGATATGTCCAAAATGGCTAGATATTCTTTTGAGTTCTGCGCCATTGAGTCTTGCGGAAAATGTACTCCTTGTAGAATTGGCTCCACAAGAGGCATGGAGGTAATTGATAAAATTAAGGCGGGTATAGATCAAGA
>CBFHYY010000018.1:0-49731 GCA_965660175.1 Methylophilaceae bacterium | reverse complement strand
CGCCGCCATATTTTTTAGTTAATACTGTTGAAATCGCAGCAGTAAGTGTTGTTTTTCCATGATCAACGTGACCAATGGTTCCTACGTTAACGTGTGGTTTGGTACGCTCAAATTTACCTTTAGCCATAATCTTTTTCCTTTATGTACAACTTCTAACGATTAATAAAATACAACTTTTATACTGGTGCCCATGGCGGGAATCGGACCCGCGACCTCTCCCTTACCAAGGGAGTGCTCTACCACTGAGCCACATGGGCTGATTCGATATTCGAATCTGGAGCGGGCGACGAGGTTCGAACTCGCGACATTTAGTTTGGAAAACTAATGCTCTACCAACTGAGCTACACCCGCATACCCATACTAAACCCACTTATAGCAGCAAAGCCAAATGGTGGAGGGAGAAGGATTCGAACCTTCGTACTCAGAGAGAACGGATTTACAGTCCGTCGCCTTTAACCACTCGGCCACCCCTCCCAACCGAACCCAGAATTATGGTGTGTTTGACGGATTTTGTCAATAAAAATAACAACTTAAATTTAAAAGATTTGGTGCCCTCTGTCGGATTCGAACTGACGACCTACGCATTACAAGTGCGTTGCTCTACCAACTGAGCTAAGAGGGCATTTTATAACGTGTGTAACTATATCAAATTTTTAATATTTGGCGAATGTTTTTTTATTTTACGATCTTCAAATGACTATTCTTGGTACTTTTAGGAATGTTTTTCTTAATTTCTTGTTCGTCGGTTTTAGGTGAAGTTGCAAAGGAAAGACCCTCCCCATTTTCAAGAGCATATATTGATTTAATAAGATCGAAAGGTATCAAGACATTTTTATGTATACCGGAAAATCTTGCTGAAAATGAAATAAAATCATCGCTTATCACGAGTTTTGTAATTGAGGCTGGAGAAATATTAAAAATAATATCCTTATTATTATCATGATTTGGTATTTGAATTTGAATAGATGATTGAACAAGAATATGTGGCGTCAATTCTTCATCAATACACCAATCAAAGATTGCTCTTACCAGATATGGTTTAGTGCTAGCCATTTACATCCAGCTATGCACGCATTGCTTTCTCAGAAGGAGACATTGCTTCATCAAACAATGGTCTCTTGAATAACTTCTCGGCATACTTTAATAAAGATGCACAATTTGTAGGAAGCTTAATACCATAATGATCTAATCTCCAAAGGAGTGGTGCAATAGCGACATCGAGCATTGAGTATTCTTCATGCAATAAATATGCTTGTTTACCTAAAATTGGGCTAATCTGAATCAAAACTTCAGTTACTGATTTTCTTGCAGAATCTTGTAAGGATTTATCTTCGGATTCTAGGTCATGCATGTAAATAAATAATTGATTTTCAAAATCTTTCAAAAATAATCTTGCACGAGCTCTCATCACAGGATCAGGCGGCATTAATTGAGGATGTGGAAATCTCTCATCAATATATTCATTAATGATATTTGCATCAGTTAAAACTAATTCTCTTTCAACCAAAACAGGAAAATCAGAATAAGGACTTAACACAGCAAGATCTTCAGGCTTATTTGTTAGATCAACATCAATAACTTCAAAGTCCATTCCTTTTTCAAATAAAACAATTCGGCATCGGTGACTAAATGGATCTGTGGAGTTTGAATAGAGTTTCATCATAATTTTTATTTAATATTTTTCCAATATTCCCTTTTTAAATTTATTACTAAAACTAAAAGCAAGAACAAAAATGCGAGCACATAATACCCTATTTGTTTTCTCTTTTGTTGATTAGGTTCAGATACAAAAACCATGAAATTGGTTATATCACCAATAAATTGATCGTATTCATCGGGTGATAATACTCCAGGTTTGTTTAAAACAAGTTTGTTAGCTTCAACATCAAAGATCTGTTCTCCCTGCAGCTCCCACAAAATATGCGGCATCGCAGAGTTTTTATAAACTGTGTTATTCCAACCCAAGGTTCTTGATTTATCTCTGTAAAAACCCCTCAAATAGCTATAAATCCAATCACTGCCTCGAGATCTTGCTGTCACTGATAAATTTGGGGGGGCAGCTCCAAACCAATTTTTTGCTTCATCAGCTTGCATTGAAATAGACATGGGGTTTCCCACTTTATCGGTGGTAAAAAGTAAGTCTCGCTTAATAGTCTCATCACTTAAACCAATGAGTTCAAGTTGGTTATATCTCATATAATCAAGACTGTGACAATTTAGACAATAATTAATAAAATTCTTCGCTCCTCTTTGAAGTGAATTTTTATTATCAAGATCAATTGGCGCATTTTGCAAACTTACATTTTCCACTGCAAAAATTGCTGCTGAAAACAGAGTACAAATCATTACGAAAAGTTGCTTTTTCATGGCATTGTCACCCTTGTTGGAACTTTCTTAGCTATATCTTTCTTGCTATAGACAGGCATTAAAATGAAAAATAAAAAATAAACGATAGTAAATATTCGTGCAACGAAAGTAGCAACATCACCTCCGCCAATCAAAGGCAATGCAGCAGGGAATTGCCCCCAGACATTTGAAGGTTCAGTTCCAAGATACCCGAGTACCAAGAAACTTAGTACAAAAGCGCTAAGCCATTTTTTATAAAGAGTCCCCTTATAACGAATTGATTTCACTGGACTTTTATCTAACCATGGCACTAGGAAAAAAATCATGACCGATAGACCCATAGCAGCTACTCCCGGAAATTGGCTACTCAATATTGGAGGTACGGCTCTTAAAATTGAATAGAATGGAGTAAAGTACCAAACAGGAGCGATGTGATCAGGGGTCACTAAAGGATTGGCTGGTACAAAATTATTATGCTCTAGAAAATATCCACCCATTTCCGGGGCGAAAAAAATGATGGCTGCAAATACAATTAAAAATACAGTAAGCCCTATAAGATCCTTCACCGTGTAATAAGGATGAAAAGGAATGCCATCAAGCGGGATTCCAGTTTTTTTATCTTTGTGTTGTTTTATCTCAACTCCATCAGGGTTGTTGGATCCGACTTCATGTAAAGCTGTAAGATGTCCAAAAATAAGACCGGCTAATGCTAATGGCAAGGCTATAACATGAAAAGCAAAAAAACGATTTAAAGTTGCATCGGACACTAAATAATCACCCCGCACCCATTCAGCAAGGTCTGGTCCTATAAAAGGAATAGTAGCAAATAAGTTAACAATCACTTGAGCTCCCCAATAGGACATTTGGCCCCATGGTAATAAATAACCGAAAAAAGCCTCAGCCATAAGTAAAAGAAAAATTAATACCCCAAAAAGCCAAAGCAATTCTCTTGGTTTTTTATAAGAACCATACATAAGCCCTCTAAACATATGTAAATAAATTACTACAAAGAATAGGGATGCTCCAGTAGAGTGCATGTAGCGAATAAGCCAACCGAATGAAACATCTCTCATTATGTATTCAACTGACGCGAATGCTTCAGCTGCGTCTGGCTTGTAATGCATTGTAAGAAAGATTCCAGTTAAAATCTGGATTACAAAAGTAAATAATGCCAAAGCACCAAAAAAATACCAAAAATTAAAATTTTTGGGTGCGTAATATTCTGTTAGATGATTTTTAATGAATGAAGAAAAAGGAAATCTTTCGTCGATCCAACCAACCAACCCACTCGATTTTATTTCGTTATTATTTGCCATTTTATCCTTCCTTTTCTTGGTCTTCACCGATCAAAATTTTATTATCAGAAATATATTTATGAGGCGGAACAACAAGATTCGTAGGGGCAGGTGAGCCTTTAAAAACCCTTCCAGATAAATCAAATTTAGATCCATGACATGGGCAGAAAAAACCACCTTTCCATTCCTCACCCATATCTCCTTTTGCCTCAAGTTTTGGAGAGGGAGAACAACCTAAATGAGTACAAATCCCAACCACAACTAAAACATTAGGCTTAATTGATCTGGTGTCATTTTCACAATATTTAGGCTGTTGAGATGCAACGTTTAGCAATGGATCGGCTAAATTTCCATCGTTACCGCTTAAAGTTTTAAGCATATTGTCAGATCTATTTAGGATCCAAACCGGTTGACCGCGCCATTCAGTAGTCTTAACCTCACCTTTTTTGACTTTGCTTACATCAAATTCAACAGCTGCTCCAGCTGCTTTTGCTTTTTCGCTTGGCAACATGCTCGATGCAAAAGGAATTCCTAACGCAGTCACACCAACAGCTCCTGTTAAGGAGGTGGCTGTCAACAAAAAGTTACGTCGGTTAATATCGATTTTTTTAGTGCTTTTGGCCATGAAAAATCCTGTTAAAAAGATATGTTATTGAAAAGTAAATTAAATGGTTTTATTTTCATGCATTATACAAAAAACCAAGTAAAACTTATAGTGTTAAATTAATTGGTACTGGCTTTTTTGGCAATGAAAATACCTAATTCATACAAAGCATAGACAGGTAAAGCTAATAGAAGTTGCGAAAGTATATCAGGTGGTGTGAAAATGGCCCCAAAAATGAAAGTCGAAACAAAAAAATAAGATCTATTTTTTTTAAAGAATTCAAGCTTAACTATTCCGAATTTTACTAAAGCATTTACAATTAGAGGGATTTGAAAAGCAATACCAAAAGCTAAAAATAAAGCAATTATCATTTCTAGATAGCTTGTAATATCAATTGACAAAATAACATCCTCGGGTGTCATTCCTATAAAAAAATTAAAAATGACAGGAAATACAAAAAAATATACGAATAAACAAGCAACTATAAATAAGATAAAAGATAATAAAAAAATTAAATAAATAAAATTTTTTTCTTTTTTATAAAGTCCTGGAGATACGAAAGACCAAATTTGAAAAAAAATTATTGGATAAGACAATATGAAGGCTACCAAAGCTGTAATTTTAAAAGGCACTAAGAAAGTTGCTGATAATTTTGTGCTGATAATTGAACCATCACTCACTAAAAGTTTTTGCAGTAAAGGATCAGAAAAAAAGATGTAAATATCGCCTGAAAATGGAATAAGTACTACAAAAAAAGCTATAAAAATTAATAAAGATTTAATTAATGATGATCTAAGCTCAATTAATTGTTCGAAAAAATTTTTTTTTAAACTCACGAATTTTTTGATCTTTTTTTAATTTCGTTTTCAATCTTCTTAAGCTCATTAAATCTAGCCTCAGTATCTATTTCATTTTTTATGTCGTCAAAAAAAACTTTAACATTCCTAATTGTTTTTCCAAATGCTCGTCCGACAGTAGGCAAATTTTTTGGCGCAACAAAAATAATAATAGCGAGCAATATAACTATTAACTCAGCAAAAGATATATCAAGCATTGGGGTTATTTTTTCTTTTTAACAATTTTTTCTTTGTTACCCCTTTTCTGTTTTGAGGCTTCTTTGAAATTTCTAAGTGCATCTCCCAAATCACTGGAAATATTTTTTAATTTTCCTGCCCCAAACAACACAAGGACAATAGCTAAAACAATTATTAACTCCCATATACCGGGCATAGTTTTCTCCAATTATATTTTTACTAACTTCTCGCTTCCACCGTAAATATGGAAATGAATATGGAACACCTCTTGCCCACCTTCTTTACCTGAATTTATCATTGTTCTAAATCCTTTTAATCCATTTTCCAAGGCAAGCTTAGGGGCTAATAATAGCATTTTAGCCAGAATTTCCTTATGAGTATCATCACATTTTAAAAGACTTTCAATATGTTTTTTTGGAATGATTAGTAGGTGAACATTATCCAAAGGATTAATATCTTTGAAAGCCAACAATTGTTTATCTTCATATACAATAGATGCTGGAATTTTTTTATCGACAATCTTACAAAAGATACATTCAGTCATATATTTTTTTTAAATAATTTAATATCTTAGTCTCTATTTCTTTTTTCATCAATTCCCGAGACGCCCTCTCTCTTTTTTAATTCACCAAAAATATCGTCAACAGTTAAATTCTTCTCGGATAACAACACTAAACAATGAAACCATAAATCAGCAATTTCATGTATTAAATTATCACTATTATCGGCTTTTGCAGCAATAATAGTTTCAGCTGACTCTTCACCAATCTTTTTTAAAATTTCATCCAGTCCTTTTTTATGAAGCTTTGCCGTGTAAGACAATTTAGGGTCGTCTTCTTTTTTTGATTTTATAATATCCAATAAACTTTCTAAATAATTATCATTCATTTTTTTTATACATTTCCTTTGGGTCTCTTAAAACTCTATCGTTAACTTCAATTAAATTTTTGGTAAGATTTACATGATTATAAAAACAACTTTCTCTGCCAGTATGGCAACTTATGCCGCCCTCTTGAATAACTTTGATTAAAAGCGAATCATTATCGCAATCAAGAAACATTTCTTTTATTGTTTGATAATTACCAGAATCTTCTCCTTTAATCCATAATTTATTTCTTGATCTGGACCAATAGACAGCTCTTTTTTTCTTTAAAGATAATTTTAAGCTTTCTTCATTCATCCAAGCAAACATGAGTATTTTATTTGATTTCAAATCTTGGACTATCACAGGCAATAGACCTTGATTATTCCAAACGATATTCTTAATCCAGTTAGCCATCATCTAATTTGAATATTTTTTTTAAGCATATAATTTTTTGCCTCATTAATAGTGTATTCCCCATAATGAAATATACTTGCAGCCAAAACTGCATCTGCTCCCCCTATTTCAACTCCATCAACTAAATGCTGTAAATTTCCAACTCCCCCTGAAGCTATGATTGGAACCGTAACATTTTCAGATATTGATTTATTGAGCTCATTATCAAACCCATTTTTGGTACCATCTTTATCCATACTTGTAATTAGAAGCTCTCCAGCACCTAACTCAACCATTTTTTTTGCCCAATTTTCTGCATCCAGTCCAGTTGATTTTCTCCCGCCATGGGTGAAAACTTCCCAGTGATCGTCAACTCTTTTTGCATCAATAGCCACTACTATTGCCTGAGAGCCAAAGCGATTTTTTGCTTCAGAAACTAATTCGGGATTTATTATTGCGGATGTATTAATTCCAACTTTGTCGGCGCCAGCATTCAAAAGATCTCTAATATCATCGCATGATCTTACACCTCCCCCTACAGTCAAAGGTATAAAAATTTGCTTTGCAACCTCTTCGATAATATTAAATATCAATCCTCTATTGTCCGAACTCGCAGTAATATCAAGAAAAGTTAGCTCGTCAGCGCCTTGGTCATTGTAATTTCTAGCGATTTCGACAGGGTCGCCAGCATCCTGAAGCTCTACAAAATTTATACCCTTAACTACTCTACCGTTGGTAACATCAAGACAAGGAATTATTCTTTTTGCAACGCTCATATGTTTATCCTGTCAGCTCTTGAGCCAAATCCTGAGCTGATTTAAAATCCAGTGACCCTTCATAAATAGCGGTACCAGTAATAACTCCTCTAATTCCAATATTCGCAACTTTACAAAGATCTCTAATGTCATCTATTGTTGATACTCCTCCACTGGCTACGACAGGAATATTTATAGATTGTGATAATTTAACTGTTGCATCTATATTCACGCCTGACAACATTCCGTCCCTACCGATATCAGTGTATATAATTGACTCAACACCATATTGTTCAAATTTTTGAGCCATATCAATGACATTATGTCCTGTCAATTTTGACCATCCATTAATTGCAACATCTCCGTCTTTTGCATCTAAACCTACAATAATTTGGCCAGGGAACGCAAAACAAGCTTCATGTAAAAAACCAGGATTAGTTACTGCTGCTGTCCCTATAATTACTGAATCTACCCCACTATTTATAAATTTTTCTACAGTATCTAAATTTCTTATGCCGCCACCTAATTGAATTGGTATTTCACTTCCGACCTCGCGAACAATGGATTTAATTGCTGATTCATTGACAGGCTTCCCAGCAAATGCACCGTCTAAATCAACCAAATGCAGTCTTTGTGCTCCTAAATTCATCCATTTTTTTGCCATTTCAGATGGATTTTCCGAAAAAATTGTAGATTTTTCCATTATCCCTTGTTTCAGACGAACACATTTTCCATCTTTAAGATCAATAGCCGGAATTATCAACATAATCTAATTACACCTTCCATGAAATAAAGTTTTCTAATAACTGTAATCCAATAGCTGAACTTTTTTCTGGATGAAATTGGGATGCAAAAATGTTATCTTTTGCCACCGCACTTGCAAAATTCAAGCCATGTTCAGTTTGACCAACAACCAGACTCTCATTACTTACTTCTGCAAAATAACTATGAACAAAATAAAACTTACTTTCATTTTTAACATTTCGCCACATTGGATGGCTGCTTGACTGAACAACACTGTTCCATCCCATATGTGGTATTTTGATTTTATTTTTATAGTCGTTTTTAAATTTTTTTACTGTGCCTGATAAAAGCCCAAGGCCTTTTTGATTTCCTTCTTCACTTAAATCAAATAACATTTGTAATCCTAAACAAATTCCAAAAAATGGCTTTTGCTTTGCACATTGAAGGATTGCTTCCGTGAGACCTTTTTTTTCGAGCTCTTGAAAACAACCGGGCATAGCTCCTTGCCCAGGAAATATAATTTTATCCGCTTTAACAATTTGATCAGGATCATTTGTAATAATTGATCTTACTTTTGGAGAAATGAAATTAACAGCATTGTAGACTGATCTTAAATTTCCAACGCCATAATCAATGATTGCAATCATAAGTTAATAATATTTAACTACAACGTACCTTTCGTTGATGGCATAACACCCTTTATTTTTTCATCGATTTCAACCGCATACCTTAGTGCTCTTCCGAAAGCTTTGAAAATTGTTTCTGCTTGATGATGAGCATTTTCACCTTTTAAATTATCAATATGAAGAGTTATATTTGCATGATTAATAAATCCTTGAAAAAACTCATAGATAAGATCAACATCGAATTCTCCAATTCTGGCTCGAGTAAATTCCGCATTTAAATCAAGCCCTGGTCTTCCTGAAATGTCTAGCACTACTCTAGACAAAGCTTCATCAAGTGGCACATATGCATGTCCATATCTTCTGATTCCTAATTTATCTCCAATAGCGTTTGAAAAAGCTTGCCCAAGAGTTATACCTATATCCTCGACCGTATGATGAGCATCAATATGAAGATCGCCTTTTGCTTTTATGGATAAGTCAAACAAACCGTGACGAGATATTTGATCAAGCATATGATCTAAAAACCCGATACCAGAGTTTAATGAAGATAAACCTTCTCCGTCGAGATTAATCTCAACCGTGATATCAGTTTCTTTTGTTTTTCTAGAAACTTTTGCTATTCTATTCATAAATAGATTTTAACATGAGTTTAAATGCAGTAATTAAAGAAAAAAATTAAACATTTAAATCCTGCAATGATTTTAATTTTTTTATTAACTTTTCCATTTGTTGGTATGTACCAATTGTAATTCTCAAAAAATCATTAATGACTTCTGGATTATCAAAATGTCTTATAAGAATATCTTCATTTCTTAATTCATCATAAATTAATTTTGCCTTAACTTTTTTATGCTTTGTAAAAATAAAATTTGCACCTGATGGAAGACTTTCAAAACCTAAAATACTGATTTGATTGATTAAAAATTCTCGTGCTTCAATAACTTTACTTACTGTTTGATGAAAATATTCTTCATCCTCAAATGCCTCTTTGGCGGCTATTTGAGCAAGTCTATCTATAGGATAAGAGTTAAAGCTATTTTTCACTCTATTTAGTCCCTGAATAATATCTTGGTTTGCAAAGGCACAGCCGATTCTCATGCCCGCTAATGATCTAGACTTTGATAATGAATGTGTAACAATTAAATTCTCATATTTATCAATTAAGCTCAAGGATGATTCGGTACCAAAATCTACGTAAGCTTCATCAATGACTACTATACTTTCATTATTATTTTTTAATAAATTTTCAATTTCATGTTTTGATTTTGGGATTCCAGTCGGAGCATTAGGATTTGGGAAAATAACTCCGCCATTGGTAATAAGATAATCATTTAGGTTAATTTCAAAATTACTCTTCAAAGGTATCACATTAAAATTAATTTCGTAAAGCTTGCAATAAACGGGGTAAAAACTGTATGTAATATTTGGGAAAACGATCGGATGGTTTTGCTTAAAAAAACCTTGAAAAATAAATGCCAAGATTTCATCGGAACCGTTACCTACAAAAATATTAGCAGTATCAATATTATGATAATTTGCAATAGTTTTTTTTAATTCTACGCTTTCAGGATCTGGGTAAAGTCTGAGATTGTCTGAAATTCCATTTTTTAATGCAGCTAACACCCTTGGACTTGGACCATAAGGATTCTCGTTCGTATTTAGCTTTAATAATGTATCTTGTTCTGGTTGTTCTCCTGGCACATATGGATTGAGTTGTTTTACGTTCTTGCTCCAAAATTTACTCATTTTTTTATTCTAAATTCTGCAGATAATCCATGAGCAAACAATCCTTCACCTTTTGCTAAAGTTGATGCAATTCCTCCAAGGCGAGAGGCAGATTTTTGTGACAATGAAATTAAACTAGATTTTTTTTGAAAATCATAAACACCCAGTGGAGATGAAAATCTAGCGGTTCCAGATGTAGGTAAAACATGGTTTGGACCTGCACAATAATCCCCAACAGCCTCACATGTATTGCGTCCAATAAAAATTGCGCCAGCATGCTTAATTTTTTCTAATAAGTCGTTTGACTTATCAACGGCAAGCTCTAAATGTTCAGGCGCGATCATATTTGAAACTTCCGCAGCCTCATTAAGATTTTCTACAAGAATAAAAATGCCTCTATTTTTAAGAGATGTTTCTATTATTAATTTTCTAGGCATATCACCTATTAATTTATCTATACTTTCTCTTACGCGCTGAAGAAATATTTCATCATCACATATCAAAATAGATTGTGCTAATTCATCATGCTCAGCTTGAGAGAAAAGATCCATAGCAATCCAATCTGGATTTGAGTTTTTATCTGAAATGATCAAAATTTCAGATGGGCCTGCGATCATATCAATTCCAACCTTACCAAAAACTCTTCTTTTCGCTTCAGCCACATAGGCATTTCCTGGCCCAACTATTTTATCAACTCTTGGTATAGTTTCAGTACCATAGGCAAGTGCGCCAATTGCCTGTGCCCCACCAATTGAAAAAATTCGATCCACTTTAGCTACTTTAGCTGCAGCTAACACTAAATTATTTCTCTCACCATGCGGGGTAGGAACAACCATTATAAGCTGTTTAACTCCGGCAACTTTTGCAGGGATTGCATTCATTAAAACAGATGATGGATAAGAAGCTTTTCCACCTGGAACATAAAGTCCAACTCTATCAATAGGAGTTACTTTTTGCCCAAATAAGGATTCTTCATCATCCTTGTAGGACCAAGAGTCTGTTTTTTGTTTTTCATGGTATTTAAAAATTCTGTCCGAAGCCTCATTCAGTGCATTTTTTTGATCATCATTGATACTTTCGAAAGCAAGGTTTATCTCTTCCTTTGAAATTTCTAAATCTTTAGCTTTGCTTACGCTTAAAAAATCAAAATTACTTGTAAGGTCAATTAGAGCATTATCACCATCTGCTTTTATTCTAATCAATATATCGTTGACAGCTTGAATAATTTGCTCGCTGTTAGATGAATCGAAATCAAGCATTCTTTTTAGGCTATCATCAAAATCTTGCTCAGAAAATTTTAAAAATTTTATATCCATTAATCGTTAACTCACTGCCTGAGAAAATTGTTGAATCATTGGTTTAAGAATTCCATTATTTAATTTAAGTGATGCTTTGTTAACTATAAGTCTTGATGAGATATCAGAAATATGTTCAACTGGAATTAAATTATTTGCCTCTAAAGTCTTTCCAGAGCTTACTAAATCTACAATAATATCTGCAAGCCCAACAATAGGTGCGAGCTCCATGGATCCGTATAGTTTTATTAAATCAATATGTATTCCCTTTTTAGCAAAAAAATTACTTGCAGCGTTAGTGTATTTTGTTGCAACTTTTAACCTATCATTGCTATTTAAAGCATGTTTATAATTAAAATCTTTTTTACAAGCAACCATCATTTTACATTTACCAATATTAAGATCTAAGGGTTGATATATTCCAACACCTTGGTATTCATCAAGAACATCTTTACCAGCGATACCTATGTCGGCACCTCCACACTCAACATATGTTGGCACGTCAGATGCTCTAACAATTATCAATTGGATATTTTTATCATTAGTTTTAAATAAAAGCTTTCTGGAGGAATCAGGGTCATCGGCACATATTATTTTTGCTGATTCTAAAATCGGTAAAGTTTCTGTAAAAATTCTTCCTTTTGATAAAGCTATTGTTATCATTAATTAACCCTTTTAATATTAGCACCCAACTTGTTAAATTTTTCTTCCAAAAACTCATATCCGCGATCAAGATGATAAATTCTATCTATTAATGTTTCCCCTTTAGCAACCAAAGCTGCCAATACAAGCCCAGCTGACGCACGAAGATCCGTTGCCATCACATTTGCGCCCTCCAATATTTTCACGCCTTTAATAATAGCTGTATTTTGTCTAATATCAATATCTGCTCCCATTCTTCTGAGTTCTTGCACATGCATAAAACGATTTTCAAAAATACTCTCGGTCACTTCTCCGACTCCATCAGAAAAACTATTGAGTGCCATAAACTGAGCTTGCATGTCAGTTGGAAAACCAGGGTATGGTGCTGTTGATATGTCAACAGCTGATAATCTTTGATTGGAGCTAACCGAAATAGAATCTTTTTTTGTTGTTACTTTTGCTCCACATTCTATTAATTTTTGTAAAATTGACTCCATTTTTAACGGGTCAACATTTTTACAAGTTATTTTTCCGCCAGTAATTGCTCCAGCAACTAAATAAGTTCCCGCTTCAATTCTATCAAACATAATTTTATGTTCTGCATCTTTGAGCTTTTCAACCCCTTTAATAACAATTCGATCTGTACCTAAGCCTTGAATATCTGCTCCCATTTTTTGAAGACATTCACCTAAATCCACAACCTCAGGCTCTCTTGCAGAATTATTTAAAACTGTAGTCCCATTTGCCAGGACTGCAGCCATCATAAGATTCTCTGTGCCTGTCACAGTTACTTGGTCCATAAAAATACTAGCTCCTTGCAGTCTCCCATTTGGTAGATGTGAAGATGAAGCTTCGATATATCCATGATTCATAGATATCTTTGCCCCCATAATCTCTAAGCCTTTTATATGAATATCTACAGGCCTTGAGCCAATAGCGCAACCACCTGGCAATGAAACACGCGCCTTACCAAATCTTGAAAGTAATGGTCCAAGAACTAAAATAGAAGCTCTCATTGTTTTAACCATCTCGTAAGGTGCATCAAATTTGTTGATTTTATTTGCCTTGCAGTTGACTGTATTTTTTACCTCAATAATATTCACTCCTAATTCCTTGAGAAGCTTTATTGATGTTTTAATATCTTTAAGTGATGGAACATTCGATAGTTTAAGTTCTTCCGAAGAAAGCAATGATGCCATGAGTATAGGTAAGGCTGCATTTTTTGCTCCAGAAATATCTACATCTCCTGTTAATTTTTTTTGCCCCGATATAAGAAGTTTGTCCAATTTAGCTACCGGAAACTATTTTAGTTAGCTCTCCTGATTCGTACATTTCACGCATAATATCTGCCCCACCAATAAATTCCTTATTAATGTATAGCTGAGGTATTGTGGGCCAATTAGAGAAAGTTTTAATTCCTTCTCTTATGTCCTGTTCTTGAAGCACATCAATAGTTTCAAAAGTCGCGCCTGATGCATCTAGAATTTGACAAGCAAGACTGGAAAAACCACATTGAGGAAACTTTGGATTACCCTTCATAAATAAAATAATTTTATTTTCACTTATAAGCTTATTGATTTTGTCTTCTGTACTCATATTTTAGTATCTCCGTTTTTAATTTTTTCCCACTGGGATATCGTAAAAGTTTTAATAGATAAAGCATGGATTTCTATCTTCATCATTTCACCCAGCGCCTTATAAACTTCCTGATGTTGTTTTACCGTTGACATATTTTCAAAAACATCACTTACTACTATTGTTTCAAAGTGCGTTCCGTCGTCACCTTTGACTTCAATATAATCACAATTCATATTATTTCGAATTTTTTTTTCAATATCTATTGGATTTAACATTTAGCTCCTTAATTTATATCCAGATTTTAACATCCGTATTGCTAGGAATGAGAGGCCCACAAAAAATAAAAAAACAATTAAAAGACTCACGTAAGGAGAAACATCTGACTGTCCGAAAAACCCAAATCTAAAGCCATCAATCATATAAAAGAAAGGATTTAATTGAGAAATTTTTTGCCATGCTGAAGGAAGTGAGTGAATCGAGTAAAAGACGCCAGATAAAAAGGATAATGGCATTATTACAAAATTTCCAAAAGCAGCCATTTGATCAAATCTATCAGCCCATATTCCTGCAATTATTCCGAAAGCACCCAATAAGCCTCCTCCAAGAAGAGCAAACCAAAATACTAGCCATGGATGTTGAATAGGTAGATCAACATAAATAATAGCCAATAAATATATAACAAAACCAACAAAAAGCCCTCGGAAGACTGCTCCCACAATGAATGCTATGAAAAATTGCATGTAACTGAGAGGAGAAAGCAATATGAAAACAATGTTTCCCATAACTTTTGACTGAATTAGGCTCGATGAGCTGTTAGCAAAAGCATTTTGTAATAACGACATCATAATTAGGCCAGGTATTAAAAAAGAAGTATATGCAACCCCTTCGTATACCTCTAGTCTGTCTTGAAGAACATGAGAAAATATAACCAAATACAAAATACCAGTTATCACAGGTGCAGCGACTGTTTGAAAAGCAACCCTCCAGAATCTTATAAGTTCTTTTTTAATTAATGTCCATGTTCCAACAATTTGAATTCTTGACGATATCATTTTATTTATTTGTATTGGTTAATTTTAAAAAAACATCTTCAAGGTCAGAATCAACAGTTTGAATATCTGTGATTTCTATTTTTGATTGTTTTAGGCCTTCTGTAATTTCAGTAATGTCTGTAATTTTTTTTAATTGAAAAATAAATGCATCATCTACTACCTGGTAGGGCAAGTGATTAATTGTGGCTGGTAATTTTTTTTCTCCCTTAAGATTAAGCTTTAATTTGAGATTCTTAGTAGAAAATTTTCTTAGTAAATTTTTAGTAGTATCCATAGCTACAATTTTTCCTGCCCTAAGCATCGCAACTGAATTACACAATTCCTCTGCCTCTTCTAAATAATGAGTGGTGAGTACAATGGTATGTCCATCTTTATTCAAGTCGGCTATGAATTCCCATAATTTTTGTCTTAACTCAACATCAACTCCCGCAGTGGGCTCATCTAATACTATTACCGGTGGTTTATGGACAAGTGCTTGGGCTATCAAGGCTCTTCTTTTCATTCCACCAGAAAGTTTTCTCATATTGGTTGATGCTTTGTCTGCTAAATCAAGTCTCTCTATTACCTCATCCACCCATTTATCGTTTTCTTTTTCTTTTCCAAAGTAACCAGCTTGAAATCTCAACATCTCCCTTACATTAAAAAAGGGATCAAATACTAATTCCTGGGGGACAATACCAACTGAATGTCGCGCTTGTTGATATTGGCTTTGCACGTCATACCCCATTACTGAAATACTTCCAGCAGAGGGCTTAGCGAGGCCAGCTAACATATTGATCAGTGTGGATTTACCTGCACCGTTAGGCCCAAGTAAACCAAAAAACTCCCCTTGCTTAATATTAAGTGAAATTCCATTCACCGCCATAAGTGTGCCAAAGGACTTTTTTACATTTTTAAAAGAAATTGCAGTTTTCATAAATTTTTTATTAAGTGAAAGAAGTGATCGTGTAGATAATTTTATAAATCAGATTAACTTTTCAATATCGTATAATTTGAGTAAGGATTTTAGCGTTTCAGGACTGTTGTTTACTATAAATTCTTTATTAAATTTTTTTGCTTGTCGTTTTTGCTCCAAAATAAAACTGATTAAAACAGTATCAATCTCTTTTACATCGCTTAAATCTAATTCAATTGACTCACTCCAATCATAATGGTTTACTTTTTCCAATAACAATAAAATTTCACTAAAAGTAATATTTCCTTTCAAAGCCCATTTTTTGTTTGTAAACTCAATTGAGCTCATTTAATTTTCTCATTAGAAGAATTTTTTTTAGCTAATGATTCGATTAATGAGTTCATTCCATTCTTTCTAATTTCTGCAGAAAATTGTCCTCTGTAATTTGTAACAAGACTGACCCCCTCAATAATAATGTCTATGACGAGCCATTTCTGTTCTTTTCTTGCTAATGCATAGTTAACTGAAATAGGTTGCGCACCGCTTTGAATAATATTAGTTTTAACTGTAACAATCTTATCTGAAGACTTCATGCGAAGTGGTTTGTATTCAATTTTCTGATCTTTATATTTTGACAGAGCAACGGCATATGTTCTGAGTAATAAATTTTTAAATTCATATTTAAATTGTGATTTTTGTTCTTTGGTTGCATTTCTCCAGGCCTTACCAAGAACCAATCTTGCAATTTTTTCAAAATCAAAATTTGGGAGAATTTTTTCTTCTGCAAGTTTATATATTTTGTTTTTGTTTCCAGCTTGAATTTCTTTGTCATTCTTTATAATAAAAAGAACATCATCGGCAGTCTTCTTGACAATTTTATCTGGGTTAGGGTTTGCAAAAATGTTTAATGACATAAATATAATTGCGATTGACAGAATTATTCTTTTAAACATGTATTAATCTTCCTCTGATGCTTTATTGTATAAAAATTGGCTTATTAGTTTTTCTAAAACTACAGCATCTTGTGTTTGAGTAATTAAATCGCCTTGTTTTAGATTCTCCATATCACCGCCAGCCTCGAGACCAATATATTGCTCACCCAATAAGCCTGCTGTATAAATATTTGCAAAAGTATCTAGAGGGAATACATACCTTTTATCAATATTAATTTTTACGACCGCATGATATACCTCAGTATCAAAAATAATTGATTCTACTCTGCCGACCACAACGCCTGCAGCTTTGACAGCAGCTCTTGGTTTTAATCCACCAATGTTCTCAAAATTTGCATAAACTTGATATGTATCTTTAATATTATTTGATGTTAGATTGCCAACTTTCGTTGCCAATCCAAATAGTGCAGCGATGCCCATAATTACAAAAATTCCGACCCAAATATCTAGCTTAGCTCTCTCCATAATTTACTTTCCTATTTTTAATAATCAAACGAACATAAATGAGGTTAAAATAAAATCTAACCCAAGAACTGCAAGCGATGAAATTACAACAGTTCTTGTTGTTGCTCGACTAACTCCTTCGGCTGTAGGAGGTGCATCAAATCCTTCAAATAAGGCTATTATTGTACAAGCAAAACCAAAAACTATACTTTTAATTGCTCCATCAACTATATCATTACTAAAATCAACATTTGCCTGCATTTGAGACCAGAATGATCCTTCATCAACACCAATGACCAATACTGCAATAAAATATCCGCCAAGAACTCCTACCATAGAAAATATTGTCGCCAAAATTGGCATACTTATCATGCCGGCCCAAAATCTTGGTGCAACAATTCTAGCCACCGGACTTACCGCCATAACTTCCATTGCAGATAGTTGTTCAGTAGCCTTCATAAGTCCGATCTCTGCGGTTATGGCAGTCCCTGCTCGACCTGCAAATAGGAGAGCGGTTACGACTGGTCCTAATTCTCTGACCAATGCTAAAGCAACAAGAACGCCAATCGCTTCAGATGAACCATATTTTTCAAGCGTGTAGTAACCTTGTAGCCCTAAAACCATGCCAACAAAAAATGCTGAAACAACGATTATTACGAGAGAAAGTACTCCAGTAAAGTAAATTTCACGAATTGTGAGTTGAACTCTTTTAAAGCTATCAGCAGAGTATATTAATATCAGAAAAAATAATCGTGTACCTGCTCCTAGTCTTGTCATTTTTTCTATAAATGTTGAGCCAATATTTGCAATAAAATTTAAAAGTTTATTCATATTTGTAAATCAGACTTATAAGAAGGTGCTTCAACATGAAATGGAACAGGTCCATCTTTTTCAGAATGAATAAATTGACGAACAAAAGGGAGTTTTGATGCTAAAAGGTTTTTAGGACTGCCTTCTGCAGCTACTTTTTTATCAGCTAAAAAATAAATATAATCCGCGAAAGAAAAAGTTTCAGCGACATCATGGGTTACAATAATCGAGGTTGCTCCCAATGCATCATTTAACGATCGAATAAGATCACAAATAACTGCCATAGAGATAGGATCTAGTCCTGCAAAAGGCTCATCATACATTATAATATCTGGGTCAAGAGCAATAGATCTTGCGAGCGCTACTCTTCTTGCCATACCTCCTGAGAGTTCAGATGGCATTTTTTTTTGGGCTCCCCTAAGACCTACGGCATTTAATTTGAGCAATACTAAATCTTTAATAATATTTTCAGGAAGGTTTGTATGCTCTCTCATTGGAAAAGCAACATTATCGAATACGGATAGATCAGTAAACAATGCTCCATGTTGAAATAGCATTCCCATTTTTCTTCGAACCTTGTACAGACCATCTCTATCTTGCTCGTGAACAATATCGCCATCAACAGAAATTTGTCCTGATTTTGGAGTTAATTGTCCTGCAATAAGCTTTAGGATAGTGGTTTTACCGCACCCACTACCTCCCATTATTGCGGAAACTTTTCCGCGATTAAACTTCATATTGATATCTTTGTGAATCAAAGTTTCGCCGTACCCGAAGCTTAAATTATCTATTGATATTAAATCTTCCATCTTGTTTCATCGAACAATTTTATAAAACAATATTTTAACCGATAATAAGCATTAAAGCTCGCCGTAAGAGTGTAAACCAGATAAAAATAAATTTACTCCCAAAAAGCAAAATGTAGTAATTAAGAGACCTGCTATAGACCACCAAGCAAGAATATTTCCTCTAAGGCCTTTGATCAATCTCAGATGCAACCAAGCCGCATAATTTAGCCATACAATTAATGCCCATGTTTCTTTTGGATCCCATGACCAATAACCGCCCCAAGCCTCTGCTGCCCAAACAGCTCCTAATATTGTAGCAATTGTAAAAAAAATAAAACCTATTGATATTAATTTATAAGTCATATCATCAAGCAGGTCTTTGGAGGGAAGATATTGTTTCCAAAACTTACTATTTGATAATAAATAAGCCACTGAAACCATTGCTGCGATAGCAAATGCTCCATATCCAATAAAATTTGCAGGCACATGGATTTTCATCCAATATGATTGAAGTGCTGGAACTAAAGGTTGGATTTGGTCAGCGCCTTTTGAAAAGGTATACCATAATAAAAAAATAGTAGCAGCATTGATTACAACAAGAACAAATGGGCCTAATTTTTTGGTGGATAATTTTTCTTCATAATATAAATACATCAAAGCTGAAATTAAACAAAAAAGCACAAACACTTCATATAAATTACTAACAGGAATATGTCCCACATCAATACCGATCAAATAAGATTCAAACCATCTAACTAGAAGGCCGGTAGTAGCCATTGTTGAAGCAGTCCAAACTAGAAATGTGGCGAAGTTACCATAAAAATCTTGCTTCACGAATAAATACAGCCAATAAATAAGAAGGGATAAAGGAAAAAGTGCGCTCATCCACATGATTGCTGACTGACTGGATAGGAAGTATTTTAGAAAAAAATTTATTTCACCCTGGCTTAAGTCGCCTTGATATAAATAAATACTAATAAATGCAAGCGCGAAAGATATAAGAAAATAATGTTTGAAGTTATCCCATTTCGAACCAAAAAATGAAAACCCAATAACAGCGCCAATTAAAACAACTATTTCGTATTCATCCATATAAATATGAAAGTTTGTAAGCGCTATTAATCCCATAAAAGATAAAAGGGCTACAAAAATATAGTTATAAATATTTTTCTTCATCATTACATCCTAATTCAAATAAAATTTATTAATCTGATTCTTTGTTTTTAAAACGAATTTATTAAAATCACTATGATCTCTGTTGCTAGCAAAAGCGAGGATTAATTTTTTGGACCCTCTTTTTCTGTAAAGCCATAATCTAACTTCTTGTACATAGATCATTGCGAAAATTCCTACAACGAGCATTAGGGAGCCTAAGTAAACCCAAAATTGTCCGGGTGATTTTGTTAGTTGAAGTCCGCTAGCTTGGACTTGATCAAATTCTTTTAATTCAACCCAATAATTGCTTCCGTAAAAAAAACTATCACTAAATGCGTTAAGACTATCTTGAGTAAAAACCTCAACTACATCAAAATCAAAAATAGTTGCTTCAGGATTGTTATCAATATAAGTTGAGATTATTTTATTGGTAATTAAATGGATTATTTTAATATAAGTGTTTGCAACTTGCTCTTGATTGGCCTCAGGAACATTTTCATTAATGTTAGAGGCAATGTTATTGTAACCACCTGAAATAAAACCTTGCCAAATTGCTTTGAAACCCTGTGTCATTTCCTCTTGATTCTGCTTTAAATCAGATCTATTCTCCTTAGCAATACTTTTAATTGCTGAGTCTACAATTTTCGAATTTGCCATCAATCCTTTTAATACTTTAAAACCCTCTAGCGTTCTATCTGAATCTGCTGGAATTCTCAGAAATTTGAAATCTTCTTGAGGTGAGCCTCTCATTCCACTTAAATAAAAATATCTTTCGTCTAACAACATTGGCTGTTGATAATTTTCATATTCTGTTGCTTGCCCAGACTCATTTCTAATTTTAAATCTATAATTAGGCCCAACATTAGTAGGCTTTATTTCTCCATTTATTTCCAAATCTAAAATATTGAATAATCGAAAATCTTCAAATTCAAAATTAAATTTTTGCTTATCAATTATCAATTCGTTATGTTTGAAAACTTCGGCCTTCATTAAAATTGGATTTGAATTAGAATAAAAGTCATGAAGAGACAAATTTAATTTAGAACCGCCGTCCTGAAAATCTGATTGATATATTGTCACTCCTTCATGATACAAGGGCTTATTCACACTAATTTTTTTACTTACGGTCTCATTGTCAAATTTATTCTTAATTACAAGTTCGCTCTCGAAAGATTTTGGTTGACCTGAAGAATAATGTTCGATAGTAAAGTCTTTCAGAGATACAGTAAACGGAAGATCTTGAATCATATAGCCATCTTTTACTGGGATGACCCCAACACTTTGAGTTTCCCCCTCTGCTAAAAGCATGTTAGCTCTATAAGAAAAATTTGATGTATCTAACCAGCTTTTTTTTGGTATTTCCGAAAGAGGCTTATCTAAAAATTCAATTTGCTTTGATCCAATTGACTCTTGAAATTTAAATAATAGATTTCCATCCATTAAACCACCTACACTTATAACAATAATTGCTAAATGAGTAAAAATATATCCCAGCTTTTGGTATTCACCTTTTTTTGCAACAATTAATGCATCACCACTCTTGATAACCTTTTCCTTAACTTTAAATTTATTTTCATTTAGTAATTTGATTAAATCATGTTTCATCAAATCTTTGCATGGAATTTCATACGAATATTTAAATGATTTTAGAGATGATTCTTTGATATTTTCTTGAAACCTTCTCAAGTCCTTAATAATTTTCGGGGTATTCCTAGAAACACAAACACTCGTAGAAGTCACTAAAAATAGAAGAATCACAAGAAACCATGAGGCTTGATATACGTTGTATAAATTTAAAATCTCGAAAAATTTAAACCAAAATTGACCGAACTCAACTATGTAAGATTCATAGGGTTGATTTTGTTGCAAAACAGTACCAATGATTGAAGCTATACCGACAATTGAAAGCATAGAAATTGCGAATCTCATCGAGCTCAGCAATTGAGAAAATGTCATTACTTTTTTAGTTGAAGGGTTCAATTACGAATATATATTTAAAATTAAGATAACAGGATAGACTTTAAATTAAATATGAAGTTGCAAATAGTTCCAGCCTTGATTGACTTACCTTAACCCTTGGATATAGTCCGCTACGGCTTGCATCTCATTCTCTGTTAATTTCTTTGCAATTGATCTCATCATCATAGCTGGATCATTAGCTCTTTTATCAAGCCGAAATAAATTTAATTGCGATACTGTATATTCAGCATGTTGTGCATTAAGTCTTGGGTATACGTCTGGGATACCGTGGCCGGCTGGACCGTGACAACTAGCACAAGCGGGGACACCCTTTTTTGCGATGCCTGCACGAAATATTTTTTCGCCAATCGAATCTACACCATTTTTTTTCGCTTTCGATAAAGATATATTTTGATTTGAAAAATAGATTCCCAAATTAACCATATCCTCCTTTGTTAGGTTTGCAACCATACCTGCCATAACTGCATTTTCTCTCTCACCACTTTTGAAATTCATGAGTTGTTTTGTGATGTATCCTGCATGTTGGCCTGATAATTTTGGGTTAACTGGAATCACACTATTGCCATCATTTGCATGACAAGCTATGCATAAGTTATTAATTATTTTTTTTGTAGCTTTAAGATCTTTTGTGGACAAAGGCTCAGTAAAGCTTGAGCTGGAAGAAAATACCAAAAGAAAAGTTATAAGTTGTAACAGGAATTTCATTTAATTTCCAAAATTTAACAATACGTCATTCTAACTAAATTAAGCTCAACGTGGTAGCATAAAAGCTCAAGAAATTAGGAAATATCATGCCTTTTTTGCAAAATGCCACATTCACAATATCAGTAAACAATAATAACGAGCTTCCAGAGGATATTGGAAAAGAAATCGCTTTTGCAGGTCGTTCAAATGCTGGAAAATCAAGCTCAATTAACACTCTTAGCAATCAAAATAAATTAGCTTATGTCAGTAAACAGCCAGGTAGAACTCAACTAATTAATTATTTCGCCATTGAAAATGGAAAATCACTGGTTGATTTACCAGGTTATGGGTATGCAAAAGTCCCTGATGCAATGCGAAATCATTGGCAAAAAATCTTGCCTGCTTATCTGCAAGAACGGCAATCTCTGGTTGGTCTTGTCATAGTTATGGATATCAGACGCCCACTAACCGAACTAGATACAAGAATGCTTGACTGGTTTGCTCCCAGACAAAAACCAATTCATATATTGTTAACCAAAAGCGATAAGCTCTCTCGAGATAAATCTATGCAGGCACTTTATAAAACACAAAAAATTGTAAAAGCAGAGTGGGCAGATTTTTATCAAACCCCATGTTCCGTTCAATTATTTTCTAGCCTTAAAAAAATTGGAGTCGAGGAAGCAGATATGAAAATTCAAAGTTGGTTAAGTTCTTGACAAAATAATATCCCAAACCTTATGACCAAGATTAACGCCTCTTTTTTCGTATTTTGTAAATGGCCTGTAGTTTGGTTTACTATGATATTTTTTTGATTTTAATAAAAGATTGTTACATTTTTTAATTTCATCAATTATCCACAAAGCATAATCTTCCCAATCTGTTGCTATGTGAATGTATCCAGTATCTTTTATCTTGCGGGCAATTTTTTTCAGAAACGCTTCTTTGATTAACCTTCTTTTGTTATGTCTTTTTTTGTGCCAAGGATCAGGAAAGAAAATAAGGATCCCATCTAAACTTGCATCAGCGATCATTTTATCAATCACTTCAACAGCGTCATATTGAATAATTTTTAAGTTTGACAACTGATGCTTCTTAATTTTATTAATTAAATTTCCAACTCCAGGTGAATGAACTTCGATACCAACAAAATTTTTTTCAGGCATATTCATAGCGATTTCAGCAGTTGTATCTCCCATACCAAAACCTATCTCAATAAATTTTTCCTTATTATTTGCACTAAAAATTGCATTCCAATCAATGTATTCGTCTGAGACAGGGATGATGAATTCGTCTGCAAATTTTTCAATTGCCATAGATTGATACTTTGTTAGCCTGCCTTGACGAAGAATGTAGCTTCTTATCGGTCTTATTTTTTTGTCTGCATCTTCCATTATTTCTTATAGTCTTCAAAGTTTTGTTCGTCGTTAGATTATAATGTTAATTTTCTAAAATAAAAAAGTATGCTATGAAAGAAACTAAAAAAACTGCATTGATTACAGGTGGAGGCAAAAGAATTGGTGCTGCCATAGTAAAGCATCTTCATGGATGTGGAATGAACGTCATGATTCATTACAATCAGTCCTCTAATGATGCAAATATGCTTAACGACAAGTTAAATAAGTCCAGAAAAGATTCTTCGGCTTCAATAAAGGCTGATTTATTAGAAGAAAAATCATATGCATATGTGATCAAAGAGACGCTTTCAATTTTTGGAAGCTTAGACTATTTAATCAATAATGCTTCAACTTATTACCCAACTCCGATCGAGAGAGTTGATCAATCAAATTGGGATGATCTTATTGGCACTAATCTAAAGGCACCGCTGATGCTAAGTAAATATGCCTCAATACATTTAAAAAAAACCAAAGGTTCTATTATAAATATAACCGATGCAAATCTTCATAACCCTAAAAAAGACTACATAATTTATACATTAGCAAAATCAGGGCTTTCAAGCCTTACAAAATCTTTAGCAAAAGAACTTAGTCCTGAGATAAGAGTAAACGCTGTTGCTCCAGGTCCAATCTTATGGCCTGATGAGAGTCAGGAGTTTGACAAAGATTATCGAAAAAAAGTTATATCTCAAACTCTTTTAAAAAAAACAGGTAACCCTGACGATATTTGTCAGGCAATTGAGTTTTTACTTCTTCGTTCACCCTACATTACAGGACAAACTCTTTGTGTAGATGGTGGAAGGCAATTTTCATTTTAAAGAAAATAACAATCAAAAAAATTATTTGATATTAATTTTTTTGATTAAATCGCACAATTCCTTGAATTGTTTTTCATTTCTACTTATGATGCCTAAAAATTATTACTTAAACTTGACAAATGACCAAACTCTTAATTGTTGAATCGCCATCAAAAGCAAAGACCATAGGAAATTATCTTGGTAATGATTACCATGTTCTTGCCTCATATGGTCATATAAGAAACCTTCTCCCAAAATCGCAAGGAGTTAATACTGACGATTTCTCAATGAAATATGAAATCGGATCGAGAAGTAAAAAATATATAGATGCCATATCCAATGCTGCGAAAAAATCTGACGAAATCCTTCTTGCAACAGATCCTGACAGAGAAGGAGAAGCAATTGCATGGCATATCATGGAAGTTCTAAACGAAAAAAAAATAATCAAAAATAAAAAAGTGAGTCGAATTATTTTCGGTGAGATTACAAAATCTGCAATTATTGATGCTTTATCAAGTCCTAGAGAAGTAGCGAATGCACTAGTTCAAGCTCAGCAAGCGAGGCAAGCTCTTGATTATCTTATTGGCTTTAATCTTTCTCCATTATTGTGGTCAAAAATTCGTTATGGTCTTTCAGCTGGGAGAGTTCAAAGCCCAGCCCTTAGACTTATAGTTGAAAGAGAGGCAGAAATTAATGCATTCAATAGTAAAGAATACTGGACAGTACACTTAGATGCTTTAAAAAATAAGTCTAAAATTCCCTCTAAACTTACCATTTTAGATAACAAAAAATTAGAGCAATTTACTATAACGTCTGCTGAGCAAGAAAAAAAAGTTGTAGGAGAATTGCTACTTAAAAGTTCTGGAAAGGTAAGGGTCTCAAGAGTTGATAAGAAACAGAGAACAAGAAATCCTGCAGCACCATTTACAACTTCTACACTTCAGCAAGAGTCAGTAAGAAAGCTAGGATTTACTACAAGAAGTACTATGATTAATGCTCAGCAATTATATGAGGGTATAAATATCGGTGCTGAAACTATAGGTTTGATCACCTATATGCGAACAGATTCTATGAGTCTCTCAAATGAATCAACTGTGCAAATTAGGAAATATCTTGAAAAAAATTATACAAAGGAATTTTTTCCACAAAAAGCTATTGGCTACAAAACAAAAGCAAAAAATGCACAAGAAGCTCATGAGGCTATTAGGCCAACAGATATCAACAGAACTCCGCAAAGCCTAAAACCTTATCTCTCCGATCAACAATTTAAATTGTATGAAGTTATTTGGAAAAGAACATTAGCCTGCCAAATGTCTCCTGCAATTTTTGATGCAGTAAGTATTGATTTGGAAGTTGGTCAAGGCGAAAATATTTTTAGGGCTACTGGGCAGACTTTAAAATTTGCAGGCTTCATGTCAGTTTACTTAGAGGATTCAGACGAAACTCAGAGTGAGGACAATGAAACTCCAAGATTTCCTGAGCTAGAAATTGGTGAAATGCTGAAAGTTGAAAAAATTGCTGGAGTTCAGCACTTTACAGAACCTCCTCCCAGATTTACAGAGGCGAGTTTGGTTAAAACCCTTGAGGAATTTGGAATTGGAAGGCCTTCCACCTACGCTAGTATTATCTCTACTCTGCAAGATAGAGAATATACTTTACTTGATAAGAAAAGATTTACACCGACAGATGTTGGCGTTGTAGTAAATGAATTTCTTACTGAACATTTTACCAACTATGTTGATTATGATTTTACAGCCAACCTTGAATCTCAATTAGATGATATAGCAGCTGATAAAAAAAATTGGGTAGATGTCATTCGAATTTTTTGGGATCAATTTATTAAAGAAGTAAAAGAAAAAAGTGATTTGGATAGAACAAAAATTACCCAAAAAGAAATTGGAGAGGATTGCCCAAAGTGTAGTAACCCACTTCTATCAAAGTTAGGAAAACGAGGTAATTTTATCGCATGCTCTGCATATCCTGATTGTGATTTTACTAGAAGCTCAAATGGTGACTTGCCACAGGAGCCAAAAATCATAGCGCAGGATGAATCTTCCAATAAGCCAATATACTTACTTATTGGTCCTTATGGGCCTTATCTTCAATTGGGAATGCCTGAAGAAGGTGATAAAAAGAAACCAAAACGAACAACAATCCCACCTGAGATTGCTTTGGCGGATTTAGACGAATCGGTAGCAAAAAAATTAATATCATTACCTAGAGATTTAGGAAATCATCCCATTACCAACAAGCCAATTATTGCAAATATTGGAAGATTTGGGCCTTACGTGAATCATAATGGAAAATTTAAATCGATTCCGAAATCAGACAATATATTCGAAATTACGCATGAATATGCAGTCGAGCTTTTAAAACCATTGAGAAGTATTGGGAATGATCCAGAAACAAAGAGTTTGATTGAAATTTATAAAAGTCGTTTTGGCTTTTATATTCAAATGAATACTATTAAAGTAAATATTTCAAAAGATACGGACCTAGACTCTATTTCTTTAGAAAAAGCATTAAAAATGATTCATAAAAAAGCTGCAGAAGAATTAAAGAAAAAAGAAGCAGAAAAAAAAGCAAAAAAAGCAAAAAAAGCTAAGAAGGTTTCGTAGTTAAATTTTGATATTCTTTTAAAGCTTGAAGCTTAGAAGCATTTTTTTCCATCCATCTCTTTATTCTCTTAGCGTCAGCAATACGAGTATACTTCCCATATGAGTCAAGTAATATGATAATTACTGGCTCATTATTGATCATTGTTTGCATAAGCAAGCATCTACCAGCTTCTCTGATAAAGCCAGTTTTTGATAAACCTATATTCCATTGCCCCTTTCGAACTAAGCTATTTGTATTTAAAAAACCCAAGCTTCGTCTATGTTTACCCACTCTCACTTTTCCTTCAGGATTTGTAGTTAGTTTTCTAATCAATGGATATTGATAAGCAGCCCTTGCCATTCTCACAAGATCTCTTGCCGTAGAGATATTTCTTTTATCCAGTCCAGTAGGGTCAGCAAATCTACTATTATGCATTCCTAATTTAAGCGCTTTTACATTCATAGCCTTGATGAATGCTTTTTTTCCACCTGGATAAGATCGACTTAAAGCGGATGCAGCACGATTATCTGATGACATTAAAGATATAGATAATAAATCCATTCTTGATAATTTTGTTCCAATCGGAACCCTTGATCCAGTCCATTTTAATCTATCAATATCTAACTTAGAAATCCTTACTTTTTCATTTAATTTTAATCCAGAGTCAATAATAACCATGGCTGTCATAAGTTTTGTAAGAGAGGCTATTGATGTTTTTGTATATGCTTTTTTCTCATAAATAATAAAGTCTGAATTCTGATGAACCACCATTGCCATTTCTGATTTTACTGTTGGTAGTTTTTTGTTATTGGCTAGAGCAAAATTGGAAGTTGTTGCGTAAAAAAATATAATGATTAATAATTTACTAAATAGTCTAATCACAATTTTCCTTATTTATTGTTATTATAGATATTATACAATCTTACAAATCTTGTCACTGCAAAACTTTTATATAAAGGATAAAAATGTTTCAAATTGATGAAATTCAATTTACAAAAGACCACATCTGGTTAAAAAAAATAGATTCTGATCAATATTATGTGGGGATTACTGATTTTGCACAGGATTTGCTTGGTGATGTTGTTTTTGTGGATATACCTTTAAAACAAGCTGTAAAAGCTGGAGATACATTGGGCATTATTGAATCGGTAAAAACATCTTCAGATATTATTTGCCCCACCAATGCACTTGTGACAGAAATTAATCCTATCCTTAAAAAATCAATTGAACTGATAAATGATAAGCCTTATGAGACTTGGTTATGTAAAATTACAAAGACTTCAAAAGAAAATATGTCAGATTTACTTAACCATGAAGATTATCAAAATTTCATTTAGTGCTTAAAATTAACGAAGTCTGTTGCTTCTATTTCATACCCACGATCTTTATAAAATAAAAATCTTTCCCTAGCAATTTTTTTATCTGACTCATTGATTCCAACTAATTCGTAAAGCTTCTGATATCTGCTAAATTTATTAACATTTTTATTAGTGCCGTTGATAATAACATCATCCATTAATTCACTGTTGTGTCCCAAGCTAATTTTATTGAAAATGTCTGACTTATTGATCTCATGAGGAAGAAATGAAAATTTCTCCCTCCCCCATAGATCATCAGAAAATTGAGCTATCGTCTCTTCATCACTTAAAAATACAAAACACGATCTATGCCGAATAAAATATCTGCACACTATTTTATAAGTGAGATTTTTAATATCCGATACGTTAAAAATAAATTGTATGTTGGTCAATTTATTTTTTTTGTATAGCTCGATTTATTAAAAACTGGCTAAGCATTGGAACAGGCCTTCCCGTGCTGCCCTTAGCTTTTCCAGATTTCCATGCGGTTCCAGCTATATCAAGATGGGCCCAATCATATTTTTTAGTGAATCTTGATAAGAAACAAGCGGCCGTAATACTTCCTGCCGGACGTCCGCCAATATTTGCCATATCAGCAAAATTACTATTGAGTTGAGGCTGATATTCTTCCCATAACGGCATTTGCCATGCTAGATCTTGAGATAAATTTGCGGCAGACTCTAATTCATCCGCTAAAGCATCATGATTACTGAATATTGCAGTTGCATGATGGCCTAGCGCGATTACACAAGCGCCTGTAAGAGTTGCAACATCGATGACTAATTCAGGTTTAAATCTTTCGGCATAGGTAAGTGCATCACAAAGAATTAGCCTTCCTTCAGCATCTGTATTCAATACCTCTATAGTCTGCCCCGACATACTAGTGACGATATCGCCTGGTTTCAAAGCCAATCCATCTGGAAGATTTTCACAGGATGGAATAAGAGCAATAACATTAATAGGTAGCTTTAACTCTCCAATTGTTTTCATGGTTCCCAAAACTGAAGCTGCTCCCCCCATATCATATTTCATCTCATCCATATCAGGCGATGGCTTTATAGAAATACCACCAGCATCAAAGGTAATACCTTTTCCTACAAGGATAATTGGCTTGCTATTTTTCGGCCCACGATTATGTTCTATGGTAATAAATTTTGGGGCTTCCCTACTTCCTTTGGCTACCGAAAGAAATGAGCCCATTTTTAATTTTTCAATTTGCTTTTTATCAAAAACTTTAGTTTTCATTGCATAATCTTTAGCTATTTTTTTTGCTACATTTGCCAGATAAGTTGGTGTGCAGATGTTTGGAGGTAAATTTCCAAGGTCTTTTGTAAGGTTGGCGCCATTGGCAACTGCTGCACCATGCTTATAGCCCAATCTAATATCACTTTGATTATTTTTGTCACAATGAAGGGTAACTTGTGAATTCATTGATAATTTTTTTATTGTTTTTAGAGAGTTTATTTCATAATTTGAATTTAACAGCTCTCTTACGATGAATTCAGTACCTGAATGTGCATGAATATTAATATTAAAAAATTGTTCAAGAGGAATTAATGGTTTCTTTATTTTTAAATTTTTTAAAACTTGAGTTATATTTGAAGTTATTTTTATCAAACTTTTTGTATTAAAGGTTTTTTCATTGCTAATTCTTGTCAGAAGGATTCGTTCAAAATCGCTACATCCATGAACCAAAAGTGAAGCCCCTAGATCCTTACCCAAATCATTGGTTAATAGTATTTTAGAGAGATAAGTATTAGTACTAGTAGGTAATTGTAAATTGCCATTTATTTGATTTTTATCGTTTACTGCGATTATGATAATATCGTTGGATATATCCTTAACAAGGTCAGTTTTAATGTTAAATTTCATTTATTATCCTTTTTTTATATATCTATTGTTATGTTCAGATGCTTTTTAAGAAGTCTTTAACCAGAGAGTTATTTTACACGTCACTGTCAACAATTCTCATTTTATCAGGAATTGTTATTGCTCAAAGGGCTGTAATAATATTTCGCTTTGCGGCTAAGGGTGTTATACCTAACGATGCCATTGATACCATATTAGTTTTTAATCTTTTAAAACATATGCCGCTTTTATTATCATTAACGATTTTTATTACGATTTTAATGACACTGAGTAGGTGGTATAAAGATAGTGAAATGATCATTTGGTTCAGCTCAGGATTAGGACTTCAAAGCTTAGTACGCCCTGTGATGACATTTTCGTTACCAATTATATTATTGATTGCATCCTTATCATTATTTATAAGTCCTTGGGCGGTTCAAAAAGCTGAAGAGTACAAAAGTGGTTTAAAAAATAGAGATGAAATAGGCACTATTACTCCAGGAAGCTTTAAAGAATCAAAATCAAAAAATAAGATGTTCTACGTTGAGGGTTTCAATGCTCTTGGTACCTCTGTAAAAAATATTTTTATTCAATCTAACCAGAATGGAAAATTAGGTATTATTGTTTCAAAACAAGGTGAAAGAATTATTGATTCAGAGGGTAATGATTATATTGTTTTAAAGAATGGTAAACGATATGAAGGAATGCAAAATACCAAAGAGTTTTCACGAACTTTTTTTGATGAATATGGAGTCCTTATTGAAAAAGATACCCCAAAAATTATCAGCATTGGTGCTAGTGCTGGGAAAATTGAGGCAACACCAACACTTGTTTTAATCAACGGTCAAAAAAAATCAAACGAAAAAAAATATCTCGCTGAGTTAATGTGGCGAATTTCACTACCTATCGCAACATTATTATTAATTTTTCTAGCTATTCCGATGAGCTTCATAAATCCAAGAACAGGACGGTCTTTTAATCTTATGATCGCGATTTTCATATTTGTAATTTACAATAATTTTCTTGGGATTTTTCAAAGTCTTATATCAGTAGGAAAAATAAATGTTTGGTTAGGATTTTTTCCTGTACATATTTTTTTTGGGCTAATCTCATTCTATCTACTTTACAGGCGTTCACACAATTTACCTTTATTTCCAGCTAAATTCATTAAAAAAAGATGATATTAATAAAATATATAAATAAAGAGTTTTTCATTGGAATTTCAATGATTATGTTCGGCTTAATAAGTCTATTTGCTTTTTTTGATTTTATTCAAGAAATAGGAGACTTAGGGCAAGGATCCTACGGTATATCTCAGGCTATTTTATTCGTAGTATTAAGTATTCCAGGTCACATTTATGAAATTATTCCGTTAGCTGTCCTCATCGGCTCAATGTATACCGTTGGTCAACTATCATATAGCTCAGAGCTCAATGTTATAAGAGCAAGCGGGTACTCCATAAAGAAAATTGCATGTTCTTTGATGTTTGTGGGTGTTTTATTCTCTTTAATCACTTTACTAATTGGAGATTTTATTTCACCGCATTCAGAAAAAAATGCTCAGCAAATTAAAATTGGCTCAACAAATTCAAGTGTCAGCCAAGAATTTAATTCTGGTTTTTGGATTAAAGATGGAAATAATTTCGTCAATATTGAAAATGTTTTACCCGATTCATCATTACAAAAAATTCATATTTATGAGTTTGATAACAAATTTAATCTTAGAACCATAATAGATGCAAATAATGGGGAATTTCAAAATGGAGAATGGAAACTCAGCGAAATAAATCAAACAATAATGAATAATGAAAATGTAGAAATAAGGACTATTGAAAAAGGAAATTGGAAATCATCAATGCGCCCAGAAATGATGAATGCTTTGATAATTTCTCCTCAAAAAATGTCATCAACAAATTTATTTAATTTTATTCAATATCTTAAAAAAAATAATCAAAAAACGTCAAAATATGAAGTAGCGCTTTGGGAAAAAATAATTCATCCAATCATGCCAATTATTATGATTATTTTTGCTGTTCCTTTTGGGTTTCTCCAAGAGCGTTCGGGAGGAAAATTTTTTAAAATGTTTATTGGAATTATAGTCGGCATTATTTATCAGATATTGAACACATTAATAAGACATTTAAGTCTTTTGAATGATTGGGAGCCCTTCATAAGTTCTTTAGTACCGACTCTTATTTTCTTATCTATTGGGATTTTTTTAATATCTAAGTTTGAATATAAATAATTTTTGATTTTAAAATTAGATCATGAGCGTAATGCCTTCCTCCAAAAAGAATATTTAAATAAAATGATAGACACAAAACTATCCCCACACTCGCCAAAATATATCTTAGAAAATAAAATTTCAAATTTATTTTTTTAGGAGGTATTAATCTTAATTTCCATGCCCTCATTGCTAAGGTTTGACCCCCATGTATCCATGAGTATATAAAATATAATCCTGACGAACACCATAAAATAAAACCTAATATATTTTGATTAATTGAACTCACATTCAGAGTAATTAAAAGTACAAAAGTCACTATAAACCACAATGCAATTTGAATAATTGCCTCGTAAATAAAGCACATATAAAGCCTTCTAATCAAACATAAGCCCCTATAAAAAATTTAATTTTTAGTATATTTTTTTTGAATCAAATAAAGGATGGGTATTGCAAAAAGAGCAAGCAAGCAACCGATCCCTGTTCCAAATGCTAATGGCCAATTCATACTTACGGCTCCACCCATAAAGTCACTAAATGCATTTCCAAAACCCGCGCCAATTATTGCTCCCAAACCTACTTGAAATTTTTTTGGTAAATATTTTTCTAATCCAAGTCCAAAAAAAGCACCCGCCAACATCACACCATTATCAACAACCCCAAATAAAACATAATCAAAAAACATTTAACTTCTCCTAAGAATACTTATTACATCTTAATATAAAATAAGAATAAAATAATCATCAAAAAAATTAAACTGATTATAATAAGTTTAAATGACTTCTAATTTTAAACCATTGAAAATTGATGACGAGGGTTTCCTACAGAATATTAAATTCGTAGCATCACCAAATTTTGATAAGCGACCAAACGATTCCAAAATAACGATGTTGGTTATCCATAGTATTAGTCTTCCCCCTGATGAATATGGTGGACAATATATTGAACAGTTTTTTACCAACACACTTGATACTAAAAAAAATCCTTATTTCAAAAAAATTAAAGATCTAAAAGTATCATCGCATTTTGTAATCGATAGAAAGGGAATCATTATTCAATTTGTAAGCTGTAATCAAAGAGCTTGGCATGCAGGAACATCAATCTGGAAGGGGAGAAAAAATTGTAATGATTTTTCAATTGGAATTGAATTGGAAGGTTCTGATCATGTAGAATACAGTCGTGTTCAATATGAGAAACTTATTCAGCTAATCGACTGTCTTAAAGCAAAATACGATATTCAAGATATTGTAGGACATTGTGATGTATCTCCCGGGCGAAAGACAGATCCAGGACATATTTTTGATTGGAACAAAATAAAATAACTATGATTAATATATATGCTTAAATACTTTGTTATATTTATCTTATCTCTTTGCTTGATAGCTTGTGGTGATAAAGATTCTGTCTCTGAAAAAAAAGTACGTGATATTTTTATAACTACCAACCAAGCTTCAAACATGAAGTTTGTGGAAAAGGAATCCTCTATTGGTGTTATTAAAGGGTTAATTGATCCAACCGTTGCTGCTGAGATAAATGGTAAAGTAACTAATATTTACGTTCGCACAGGTGCTACTGTCAAAAAAAATCAACTCTTGGCTGAACTCGATAGCAAAGACTTTCAATACCAATTAAATCTGGCTAACGCTGAAATTCGAAGACTTTCAATTAAACTGACGAATCAAGAAAAAATATTAAAAAGAAATACTGCTTTAGTTGATCAGCAATTTATTTCGCCTAACGCGCTGGACAATATATCTGCAGAAAAAAGTGAAACTTATGAGATGCTTGAAATTGCAAAAGCAAATCGTGATATTGCAAAATCAAATCTAGACAAAACAAAAATATATGCTCCTATTAATGGAAAAATACAAAAACAATTGCCATCAATTGGTGATTATTTAAAAGTAGGTGATGGTATATATCAAATAATAAATAATAAAAAAGTTAGGGCTCATATCCCTTTTCCTGAGCATCTTGCCAGTAAAATAAAACCAGGAATGAATATTGAATTATCAAGCCAGATTTCTCAAAAGTCGATTACCTCTAAAATAGCCGAATTGAAGCCAAGTATCAGCGAAGAAAGTAGATCAATAGATGTTATCGCTGATATTTCTAATCTTCCAAATTGGCAACCAGGTTCAACTGTAAAAGGTACAATTATATTTAACACAAAAGAAAATATTGGCGTTCCTGAACAAAGCATAGTTCAACGTCCAAATGGAAATGTTGTGTACATTGTGAAAGATAAAAAAGTAAAAGCTCATCTTGTTGAAATTGGCATAACGCAGAATGGTTATGTTGAAATTCTTTCTGGTCTCAATGAGAATGAAATAGTTGCAGTTGACGGAGCAGCTTTTTTAACTGATGGTATTGCTGTCTCTATAAGTAACTTAAAATAATAATATGACACTCCCAGAAATTTCAATTCGAAGACATGTGCTTGCATGGATGGTCTCCGGCATATTTATACTTTTTGGAGTTATAAGTATCCAAAAAATTGGTTTAGATAGGTTTCCTATGATTGAGTTTCCAATTTTGTCAGTTACAACGACTCTTGAGGGAGCTAACCCTGAAAATATTGATGCAAGCATTACAAACATTATAGAAGGTGCGGTCAATTCAACGACTGGAATCGAATCTATTAAATCGTCGTCATCGCCAGGAGTTTCAGTTGTTACTATAACGTTTAATTTAGAGAAAGATATTGAAGTGGCCTTTAATGAAATACAATCGAAGGTTGGCCAAGTTACACGAAGGCTCCCTGATGACATTGTCCCACCAGTTGTAAGAAAAGTTGAAACAAATTCAAGGCCAATAATGTGGCTTGGCTTTACTGGTGATAGAACTATTCAACAACTCAATCTTTATGCTAGAAATATTTTAAAAAAACAACTTGAAACCATTGATGGAGTCGGCGAAATTAGATTGGGAGGTAGACGTGATCGAACAATACGAGTCAATTTATTAGTTGATAAAATGACTTCTCTAAACATTACTGCCAACGATATTGTATCTGCTTTCAGAAGAGAGCATATTCAACTTCCAGGTGGTTATTTAGTAAAAAATCAGTCTGAAAAAATGTTTAAACTTGATCTTGAATACCATAAAGTTAAAGAGCTAAACGATTTAGTGGTTGCTTATAGGGATGATGGGCCTGTAAAAATAAAAGATTTGGCACAGGTTGAGGATGGACTAGAGGATTACAGAGAGACCGCAAGATTTAACACCAATCCCAGCGTAGGTATTGGAATAATTAAAGTTGCTAATTCAAATACTGTAGACATTATCAATAAAGTAAAGGTTAAATTAGATAATGACATTAGGCCTAATCTTCCGCCAGGTGTAACTGTTAACGTATCAACCGATGATTCAATTTTCATTAAATCGATGGTGAAATCACTTCAAAATCATATAGTCGAAGGAACCATTCTGGCGGCTCTGGTAGTTCTGTTATTTCTGATGTCGATAAGGTCCACATTTATAATTGCAATAGCAATTCCTATTTCATTATTAGGTGCAATTGCGGTAATGTATTTTTTAGGTTTTACATTCAATAGTATGACATTACTAGCGCTTATTCTTCTTATTGGGGTAGTCGTAGATGATGCTATTGTAGTTTTAGAAAACATATTTAGGCATAATCAACAGTTCAAAACTTCACCATTTGATTCAGCTATCAATGGAAGCAAGGAGGTAGTTTTTGCCATCTTCGCATCTACGTTGGCACTTGTTTGTATTTTTGCGCCAGTAATTTATATGGATGGAATCATCGGAAGGTTCTTTGAATCATTCGCCTTGGTTGTGACTGCCGGCGTTTTAGTTTCATTGATTGTCTCACTTACTCTTACCCCGATGCTTTGTTCTAAATTCTTAGTAAGTGAGGGCACAAAAAAAATTAAAAATACTGGAGAACAAAAAAACAAAATTTTCACTGTTATAAAATATTATTTTGATTTTTTAGAATCTAAATACAAAAAACTTTTAGAAATCGCATTACTCAATAGATGGAAAGTTCTATTTTTTAGTTTGCTTATTGTGCTATCTAGCGGCTACTTTTTTTCTAAAATTAATAAAGAGCTTGTCCCAGAAACCGATGAAAGTCGTTTTACAGTGAGATTTAAAACCCCTCTTGGTTCAAATATGGACTATACGTATAGAAAACTTCAACAAATAGAAGAGAAAATTTATACAGAGAAAGATAATATTGCCAGTGTTTTTTCGTCCATCGGTCTTGGCAGCAGAGGGCAAGTAAACAGTGGATACATTAGTGTGCGATTAATTGATAAAGAATTAAGAAAAAACAGTCAATCCGAAATTATGCAAAAACTGCGGCGCGAGTTCAGTATGCTTGCTGGTGTTAAAGCTTTTCCCGCTGGCGTTTCAATTGTGGGAGGGAGACGATCTGAGAAATTAAAATTCTCACTTATAGGTCCCAGTATTGAAAAAGTTGCAAAGTACAGCAATGATTTACAAAATCAACTGTCCCAAAATCCTGAAATAGGAAAGATTGATCTAGATTTGCAACTGAACCTCCCACAACTTATTCTTAATATTGATAGAGATAAAGCAACCAGTCTTGGAATTTCGGCAAGAGATGTTGCGGAGTCTATTTCGGTGCTCAGTAACGGACTAGATGTTGCAAGGTTCAATGATTTTCCTGGTGATGGGCAAAGATACGAAATAAGACTCAAAGCCAAAGATGGAACATTCCAGGATGCAAATAGCTTAAATAAGATTTACCTTCGCGGAAAGAGTGGGGAATTAATTAGACTGGATACCATTGCTTCATTTAATGAGGTTTTGGGGCCTGCGGTCATAGGAAGAGAAAGCTTACAATATTCTGCAAATTTCTATACAGATCCTGCAATGCCTCTTGGAGAAGCTATTAACTTTATAAAAGATACTAGCGCTCCCATTCTCCCTAGTGACTATAAAATTCAATTGGACGGACAAGCAAAGGAATTTGCAAAGACTACACAAAATATTATATTTGTTTTTGTATTAGCAACACTTCTCTTATATATGGTTTTAGCTAGTCTTTTTAATTCTTTTTTTCAACCAATTATTGTAATGTTAGCTCAGCCACTTGCCATTGTAGGGGGTATTGCTCTGTTATGGGCAACAGGTAAAAGCCTTAATATTTATTCGATGATTGGTATGGTTTTACTTATTGGTTTGGTAGCTAAAAACTCTATACTGCTTATTGATCTAACCAATCAACTGCGAGCAAAAGGAAAGGATACAAATGCTGCACTTCTTGAAGCGTGCCCTATAAGACTTAGACCAGTTTTAATGACCTCCTTGACTTTAATTCTCGCACTCCTTCCAGCAGCTCTTGGCCTAGGTGCAGGATCTGAAGAAAATGGTCCCTTGGCTATTGCAGTAATTGGTGGAATGATATCTTCAACATTACTTACACTTATTGTTATTCCTGCTGCCTTTTCGTTATCAGTTAATTTTCTTGATAAAATTAAATTATAATTTTGTTAATTTTCCAACAATTAATGCGCCTGTTAAATCACCCTCAACATTAATTGTTGTTCTAAAGCTATCTAGTAATCGATCCATTGGAAGAAGTAACGCTAGCGCTTCAAGAGGTAATCCTAAAACTTGTAATACCATAGCCATGGTCACCATTCCAGCGCTGGGAATTCCAGGAGCACCAATTGAAGCTACCATGGCTATAAAAAATAAAACCAGTTGTTGGGACAGTGCTAATTCGATACCAACTAAGTTAGCTATAAACAACGCTGCAGCTGCCTCATAAAGGGCTGTACCATCCATATTTATGGTAGCTCCTAAAGGAAGAACGAAATTTGACACGCCTTTGGGTACATTAAAATTATTATTGGCGGCGTTTAGGCTTAATGGAAGCGTTGCCGCACTTGAACTGGTTGCAAAAGCACTGATGAATGCAGGTTTGCCTTTACTCCAAAGTTCATAAGGAGTAATTCTCGTAAAAAAATAAAGTAATGACGGGATGACTAAAATGCCATGAATTAAAATAATTACAATCACCGTGAACACAAAAATACCCAATTGAGAAAATAATTCAGCTGATTGTCCTTCAATCATGGTAGACAGAAGTGCTAAGATACCAAGAGGAGCAAAGATCATAATCCAATGAACTATTTTTAACATTATCTCATACAAACTTTCAAATACTTTTTTTGCAGCGTAGCCTTTTTGACCTAGGCTGTTTAAACTCCCCCCAATTAATATTGAAAAAATTATAATCGGTAAAATATTACTTGATGATAGTGAGTTAAAAGGATTGGAAAATAAACCTAAAACAAACTGTTGTAAAAATTCAGTTATTGATATTGTATTTGAGACAACTTCTGGTGTTGCTGGCCATGAGTCGATAACAATTCCAACGCCTGGGTTGACAATATTCATAATAATTAAGGCTACTAAAATTGCTAATCCCATAGTACTAAAAAAATAAACAAGCGTGTATTTCCATACATTACTTGATTTATTACTGCCTCCTAAATTTGAAATTCCCACAATAATAGAAAAAAATACTAACGGAACAAGTATCATTTTTAGTGATTTTATAAATAATTGACCAAATAAATCACACAAAGCAAGAAGAGATTCATACAAAAACCAATTAGGAAAATATTTTAGGATAAGACCTAACATTACTCCAATCAACGCTCCAAGAAAAATATTTCTGTTTATGTTGTCCATTAAGCTACTCGCTCCATTAACGCACCAAAAAAACAATCAGTTTTATGATGATATGTGTCTAACTTTAAATAATCTTGTTTACCAATATCTATTCCATATTTATTCATAATATGATGTTGAGGGATAATTATAAAATTTTTATTGCTCATCAAAAAAGCATCAATGATCTTTTCGTTTTCGTCGCTAAGCATACTGCATGTTGCATAAAGAAGATAAGCTCCTTTTTTACATAATTTTGATGCTGCTGATAGTATTGATGTTTGTTTGATAATTAATTCACTCAATGAATTTTCATTCTGTCTAAATTTCAGATCTGGATTTCTTCTTAATGTTCCTAATCCGGAACAAGGGGCATCAACAAGCACACGATCAAATTTATTTCTTAATCTTTTGATTTTTATATCATTTTCATTATTTATTCTTTGCATAGCGATATTAGAGGCCCCTGATCTCTTGAGTCTTTTTTTCAAGTTAGATAAACGCTTATCAGAAACATCAAAGGCATACACTCTTCCTGTATTCCTCATCATTGAAGATATGCCAAGTGTTTTTCCACCTGCACCTGCACAAAAATCAGCAACCATATGACCTCTTTTAGAATCCAATAAGTAAGTCAATAATTGACTTCCTTCTTCTTGAACTTCTATAGATCCATTAAGAAATAATTTATGCTTTTGAATTGAAGTTCCTCTGGGTAAGGATATTCCAAGTTTTGATATTTTTGTAGTGTGTATTTTTTCCCTTATAGAATCAAAAGAAGATTTAAGCTGTTCTAGAGTGTCTTGAACAGAATTATTAAGAGTATTTATTCTAAGATTTAATGGTGCTGGGGCTAATAATGACGATCCTAAATTAATAGAATTTTCTTCCCCATACTCAACAACTAATTTATTCCATATCCAATTTGGCAGACTTAACTTAGTCGACCATGAGCTTATATTTATTTTATTTTTCTTCTTTTCTTTTAACCATTCAATTTCAACATTACTTAAAAATACACTCATATCTTTAATACTTTTCCCGGAGATAACAAGAAGATAAATTAATATCATCTTATTTAAATTTGTATTTCCTACAATTTCTTCGAGTAGAATCTTATTTCTTATTACTCCATAATATAAATCTGCAATATACGATCTATCATGGCTGCCCAAATTTTTATTTTTCTTAAAAAAGTAGCTAAGCTGAACATCCGCAGGTAGATTTCGAGAAAAACTTTCCTCTAATATCTCTATGCATGAATTTATAATATATTTGTTCATATTTATTAGGAGTTATTTAGGTTCAAATAGACAAACTAGAACTAACTAAAACTTGAGTTATATCTAACCCTAGATCGGTCGGGAATGTCAGCTTAATAGGAATACGATAATTATTTTTTGAAATCCATACTTGATGTGTTGATTTTTCTTTTCCAATAATATTTCCCTCAAATAGTTCAGTTTCTATATTTTTTTTGCCCAGCTTTATAGTTTGGTCCTTTATTTTTTTATACTTGTAAGTCCTTATTTTTTTTCCTTGATACACTTCAAAACTATAGGAATATTTACTTGATTTGTGTAAATTAAATTGTAATAAATATACAGCTATATCTAGAGTTCCATCCAATAGTTCTTTCTCAATTTTTCTTCCTTTATAATTAGACATAATCAATTTCTTATCATAAAAAAATTCAGCATCTATATTTTTTTTGGGACGTTTTTTATTATGATGTTGGAATTTCTTGGGTTGAAATCTTTTGTTTCTTATTTTACCTTGACTCGTCAAAGTCCGGTTACCCATTAAGCTAAAAATTCCCTTTCCCTCTATGACAACATTAAAATAATAGTCATTTTTTATTTGAGAATATTCTGTTTTAATTTCTCCTACTTTTGTGGGTAATTGCAGCAAGTCATATTTCATACTGAATTTATCTGGAAAATCATCAGCAAATAAATCAATGCTTACTAAAAAAAATAATGCATAAATTAAATTAGATAAATTTAACTTGATCTTGTGTGCCATTTTTTTCCAATTGCTGAATTTTACCAATTAAATTAACCTCTTCCCCTAATGAGCTTAGAATTTCCATTGCTTTTTTAGCCTCATGTTCGTCGATAATAATAGCCATTCCTATCCCACAATTAAATGTTTTATATAACTCTTTTTCATCAAGGTTAGCCTCATCTTGAAGCCATTTAAACAAAGGTGGCATTAGCCAGGTTTTTTTATGGAGGACTGCAAATAAATGTTTCGGGAGAACTCTTGGGATATTTTCAGATAATCCACCGCCAGTGATATGAGCCATTGCATTTATTTTTACTTCGCTCAGTAATGCTAATATTGATTTTACATATATCTTTGTTGGCTCCATCAAGACATCTGATAATTTTTTTCCGTGAAAATCATCTGATAATTGTAGTTTACTATTTACCAGAATTTTTCTAATTAATGAATAACCGTTTGAGTGAGCCCCAGAGGATGCAAGACCAAGAATTATATTGCCCTCTTTAACCTTAGAGCCGTCAATGATTTTATTTTTTTCCACTACCCCCACACAAAAGCCTGCCAAATCATACTCACCCTCTTTATACATACCTGGCATTTCTGCAGTTTCTCCACCAGACAATGAGCAATTAGCATGTAAACATCCGTCTGCTATACCTTTAATTATAGTTGATGCGATATCTATATTGAGCTTACCGCAAGCATAATAATCTAAAAAAAATAAAGGTTCCGCTCCTTGGACTAAAATATCATTAACACACATTGCGACTAAATCTTGACCGATTGTTTTATGATTATTTAGTTCAAATGCTAATTTTAACTTTGTACCAACACCATCAGTACCAGATACCAGGACTGGTTTATTATATTTTTCTGGAATTTCAAATAAAGACCCAAACCCACCCAAGCTTCCAATAGATTCTTTTCTTGAAGTTTGTTTTGCAAATGGCTTTATATTTTCAACTAATTTATCTCCAGCCTCAATATCAACGCCCGCATCTTTATAGGAAATAGTTTTTTTACTTATAAATTTATTTGACACACTTTATTTCCTCATAATAAATTAGCTCTTTACGTATAATATAATTTTAACTGATATTAATAGTCTATAAAAACTTAATACATTCTAATTATGGATCAACTTTTACTTAACATTCATCCAAGCCGACAAAAAACGTTAGAAAATTTTGTTGTTGGAAAAAATAATGAGTGTCTAAATTCTATAAAAAAACTTATGCAATCAAATAATTTTTTCTTTATTTATATTTGGGGAGCAGAAGGTTGTGGCAAAACCCATTTGGCAACAGCATTAAAAAAGCACCATATCTCAGTCATCGAAGATGTACATAAATTTAATAACGAACAACAGGTAAAGCTATTTAATGTCTTCAATGCTGCTAAAAATAATAATAATAAATTAATAGTGACTGGATCTAACTCCCCAATGAATATGGGATTAAGAGACGATCTTGCTAGTCGTCTTAGTTGGCATCTTGTCTATCAACTAAAGCCTCTTTTAGATGATGAGAAAAAGATTGCACTAGCAAAATACGCAGAGGGAATTGGTGTGTCTCTGGATGACAAAGTAATATCCTATTGCATGAGAAATTTAAAGCGAGATCTTCCTTATCTAATAGCTACTGTAGAGGCCTTAAGTGAATGGTCATTAAAGTCAAAAAAACCAATAACTGTGCCATTACTTAAACAGTTGCTCTTAAGTTAAACGCAATCTGTTTGGACTTCAAGCCATCTCTCTTGACACTTTTTATCAGCTCCACATACATCTTCAATTTTTTTATCTAATTCTTCCATATTAATTCCTTATTAAGTAATCAAATGCGCCTAATGCTGCCTTTGAACCCTCTCCCATGGCAATGATAATTTGTTTATATGGGACTGTCGTGACATCGCCGGCTGCAAAAATTCCAGGGAGCGATGTTTCTCCATGATCATTAACCTCAATTTCACTATATTTACTTAATGAAATATCATCTTTTACCCAATCGGTGTTTGGAACCAATCCTATTTGAATAAATACCCCTTCCACGTCAAGCTTTTTTTCTTTTTTTGTATCTCTTTCAATAAAATTCATATGAGTAACTTTTTCTGAACCAACTATTTCACTGGTCTGAACGTTAACAAGAATATCTACATTATCTAAACTATTAAGCCTGTTTATCAAAACTTGATCGGCTTTTAAGTCAGGTGCAAATTCAAGGACGGTAACATGACCAACTATCCCTGCTAAATCAATAGCAGCTTCAACCCCAGAGTTACCGCCACCTATCACTGCAACTTTTTTTCCTTTAAATAAAGGTCCGTCACAATGAGGACAATATGCTACTCCTTTACCTTTATATTCTTGCTCCCCTTTTACGCCCAATTCTTTCCATCTAGCACCTGTGGCAATTACCATAGACTTGCTCTCTAGCTTTCCACCGCTCTCAAGTTCTAATTGATAATGGGAGCCTCCATTTTTTGATATTTTTTTTGCTTTTTGCAAATTAATAATATCCACATCGTATTCTTTAACATGTTCCTCTAACGCCGCTACAAGTTTTGGTCCCTCGGTAGCTTTAACAGATATGAAATTTTCAATTCCAAGGGTATCCATTACTTGCCCTCCAAATCTCTCCGCTACTATTCCAGTTTTAATACCTTTTCTTGCTGCATAAACTGCCGCAGATGCACCTGCTGGACCCCCTCCAATGATCAACATATCAAAAGGCTCTTTTTTTGATAACGACTCTGCTGCTCTATCATTTGCTTTAAGATCAATTTTATTAATAATTTCCTCAAGCTCCATACGTCCTTGTCCAAACTCTTTTCCATTCAAGTGTATTGTGGGAACCGACATTATCTTTTTTTCACTTACTTCATCTTGAAATAACGCTCCATCAATCATGCAATGTTTTATACCAGGATTGATTAATGACATCACATTTAGAGCTTGAACTACATCAGGGCAATTGTGACAAGACAATGAGATGAATGTTTCAAACTTGAATGTTCCATTAATTTCTCTAATTTGTTGAATTGTTTCATCTTTTAACTTAATTGGATAACCGCCAACCTGCAATAATGCCAAAACTAGTGATGTAAATTCATGTCCAAGAGGTATGCCCGCAAATTGAATTCCCGTTTCTTCATTAGGTTTATTTACTTTAAATGAAGGAGTTCTTTCCTTTGAATTTTCATATATATTTAAATTAATCTTATCTGAGATCTCAACAATTTCATTTAATAAATCCAACATATCATTAGATGCTTTATCTTCATTAGTAAAAGCATCAATAAGAATATTGCTCTCAAGTTTTACAAGATACTGGGTCAATTGTTCTTTAATTTTTACATCTAACGCCATTTTTTCAACGCTCCTAAATGAAAACTTGGAGCCAAAAATTGGCCCCAAGCCATAAAATAATTAAATTTTTCCTACAAGATCCAGTGATGGTGTGAGTGCTTCTTCCCCTGGTTTCCATGAAGCTGGGCATGCTTGATTTGGGTTTGCTGCGATATGTTGTGCAGCTTGAATTTTTCTTACAAGATCGGCGGCTGAACGCCCAATACCTAAATCATTAACTTCCGCAGTCTTTATTATTCCTTCTGGATTAATAATAAAAGTGCCTCTTAATGCAAGACCCTCTTCTTCAATCATAACGTCAAAATTTCTTGTCATTGTTCCTGTTGGATCTCCGATCATTGGAAATGTGATTTTTTTAATTGTATCTGATGCATCATGCCAAGCTTTGTGGGTAAAATGTGTATCAGTAGAAACTGTATATACTTCTACTCCCATTTTTTGAAGTTCGTCATAATGATCAGCAATATCACCAAGCTCTGTTGGGCATACAAATGTAAAATCTGCTGGATAAAAAACTACTGCAGACCATTTACCCTTTAAATCGGCATCAGTCACAGTTGTTTCTTTGCCATTATGAAATGCTGTAACCGAAAACGGTTTTATTTCTGTATTGATTAGTGAAGACATCATAGATTCCTATTAAATTAATGAAAGGTGATTATAGGAAAAATATTATGATATGTATAATTTAATCTAATAATATATATGATAAGTTTTACTTATTTTATACGTTCATACAATGCAATTTCGTCTTGTATGAGTTTCAGGGTATGCTCAGAGCTACTTTTATCATAAAAATTTGCATCTGAGGAATTAATAGCCAACGCCACCTGATTTGCTGCTTCTTTTAAATCTAAACTGAAATAGAAATATTTACCTAAATTTTTATGCTTAAGGTAGCGTTTATTTTGCTTCGTATATATTTTTGCCAAAATTCTGTATAAGTTAAAGTCTTTTGGATATGTTAAAAGTGATCTTTCAACAAATGTACTAGCTTTGCTTAAATTATTTGTTTTTTCATAAATATTGGCAAGTCCATATATATAGGCCCTGTAATTCGGATAAGACAATAATGCATTTTCATAAAGACTTTGAGCAAGTTTAATTTTTTTTTCTTTGATCAATATCTTGGCTTCGAGTTCTGTGATCATTGGGTTTGAATCTTTTAAATATGTAAGTTTGTTGAAGTACTCTCTAGATTTAGTTGTTTGATTATTTTTAAGATATGAATAAGATAGAGCAAAATATTCTGCAGTCTCATTTTCAAAAGCCTTATTTTTAATATTATTCTCAAAAATTTTTACATTCTGTGAAGCTAAACCAATGGATGTCTTTAATTTTGCTTTTATAAGATTAAAATTTGGATCATCAGAAACCTGCCGATAAGGAAATTCACTAATTCTATTTTCAATATCACTTATCCTATCAAGAGTAATTGGGTGGGTTCTCAAAAATGATGGGGCGGCCCCCGCAGAAAATTGATTGGCTTTCTCAAGTGTCTTAAAGAAACTTATAGCACCCCTTTCATCAAAGCCAGCTCTATTCATAATAGAAAGACCTTCCCGATCAGCTTCTTTTTCATGTTCTCTGGTAAAGTCTAGAGTGCCTTGAACAGAAGAGGCCATAGCGGTTTGCATAGCAGCATTTGCTAATTGAGGATTTGACCTTGCTACCAAAAGAGCAAACACCATTGCCAAAGATGTTTTAAAAGTATCTCTACTCTGAGCCTCAATTATTCTGGGAAGATGTTTTTGTGAGATATGTGCAATTTCATGCGCAATAACGCTGGCCAGTTCAGATTCAGAATTTGCGGAATATATTAAGCCTGAATGAATACCTATTAAACCTCCCAGCATTGCAAAAGCATTTATAGTTGGGTCTTGCAAAGTGAAAAAAGTTACGTCAGCCACATTGAGCTCTGGGGTCTCTCTTAATAATTTGGCACCAAGTTGGTTAATATAGTCAATTATCTCAATATCTTTAATGACTGAAGGGCTTTGGTAAACTTGAGATAAAATCTCATGCCTAATTTTTTTTTCTTGTAATTTATTTATGATGGTGTCAGATGTACTCCCCAAGTCAGGAAGTTCATTTGAATAGGCATAGGTATAAAAAACTACAAATACCAATATAATCTTTTTCATATTTTTTTTATAGCTTAGAATGTTCTAATAAAAACATTATAGGTCTTAATTAGGATGCTGACACATATAGATAAAAAAGGTAACGCAAAGATGGTAGATATTTCTTCTAAAAAAATTACCTCACGTATCGCTGAGGCTCGCGGAACTATCCACGTTACTAGAAAAATCCTAAAAAATATCTTAAGTGATTTAAATAAAAAAGGGGATGTCCTTACCGTAGCAAAAATTGCAGGAATCCAAGCATGTAAGAAAACATCCGACCTTATTCCTCTTTGTCATAACATTGGACTAGATTCAATCAATATTGATTTTGAAATTCTGAAAGAGGATTGTGAGATTAATTGTTATGTGTCTGTAAAATGCAATGAGTCAACTGGTGCAGAAATGGAAGCTTTAACTGCCGCATCAATTTCACTTTTAACAATCTATGATATGTGCAAAGGTGTTGATAAAGGTATGGAAATTAAAAATATATGCTTAATTAAAAAATCAGGAGGTAAATCTGGAGAATGGAGTAAGAGTAGTAATAATTAAATATTAAATTTTTTTACTATATCTTCATAAATAATTCCTGGCTTTATATGATCAATCATTTTTAATTTATCTTGTATGTAATAAGCATACTCCCCCCATGGTTTATATCTATTAGGTTGGCCTGGACCAAAAATTGTATAAGTTTTCGTTTCCAGTGCGCTGGCTATGTGCCCTAATCCAGAATCATTTCCGATAAAAAGATCAGCTTTTTGAAGAACAGCAGCGGTTGTCAGTAAATCAACTTTACCGCATAAATTTATTATTGGCCCCTGGTAGCTATCTATAAAAGGCCCTGAAAGTTTACTATCTTTTATATCGCCAACAAGTACAATTAAATCGTATTTATTTTTTAACATGTTAGATAGCTGTGCATAAAATTTAACTGGCCAAATTTTATGTCTTGAGTTAGCTCCTAACCCAATAGCTAAAATATTCTTATATGATAAATGAAGTAGTTTTTTTGCATTTGTTTTTTCTGTTTCAGATATCCAAACCTCAGGTTTAGGAATATTTTCCATTGAATCTCGAAGAGAAAGATAATGCTTCTCTACACTATGACAATTTTTGTTTCTAATTTTATAATATTTTTTTTTGGCTTTAATAAAATATAGTAAACCATCTGAACGAAGATCCACAGCAACGTCATACTCAGTGCGCCTGATATTTCTAATTAAATTTATCACGCCACGAAATCCTTTAGATTTATCTTTTTTAAAAAATTTATTTATAAAAGGGCAGTTCTTGAAGAGAATTTCAGATCTCGAATCTCCAACAATATCAAAGATAGCATCTTGGTAGATTTGGGAGAGTCTTATTAGGACAGGAGTGGTAAGAACAACATCTCCAATATTGGAAAGGGTTATAAATAGAATTCTTTTTACATATTTTTTTTGATTCATCACGTTCGGATTTTTTTAAATCGATTGTAACTCCAATAATATTGCGTCGGATTTTTTTTAATGGCTTTTTCCAAGTGCAAATTTAAATCAGATGGTGTGCTTATATCTTTCTTTTTAATTTCTTCAGCATAAATATCAAACCCCTCTCCATTTTTTAGTCTTTCAGCATATGAAATAAAAACTGAAGCATTCGTTTTTGAAATTAATTTATTTACTAGTACCATTGTGTAGGCCGGCCTCCCAAAAAAATCTACGTTTTCTCCTTGACCTTTATCTGCAACTTGATCAGGTAGAATACCGATCGCTTCATTTCGTCCTAAAGCATTAAGAATTTTTTTTAATCCTCTGGTATCAGCAGTAGCTAATGAAACTAACCCTTTACCTCTGCCTTTAGTCATAAGATCATTCATCCATTTTTTTCTTAATTTCCTATACATTATAGTGATTGGACGATCTACTCCATATGCAATTGATGAGATTTCAAAGCATCCAAGATGAGGTGTCAAAAAAATAATTCCATTACCTTTTTTTTCAGCTTTTTCAATTTCTTCTTGCCCATATATATTTCTTACCAACTGTAATAGATTTTTTTGATTTGTGCCCCAAATATAAAAGGTCTCTAGCAGTCCTTTACCAAGTTCATCTATATTTTTTAAAATTGCATTTTCAAGATCTTTCTCTTCATATATTCCTGATTTTGTAATATTGTCTTTCAACAAGCCTAAGGCATTTTTATTAAAATAAAAATATATTCTGCCTATAATTTTTCCAATACCATGAACGATTCTCAAATTAAATTGAGATAAAAAATAAATCAAAATATGAAATATTATTTTTCGCATATAAACTCGCTTCATTTAACTTCCTAATAGTTTATTATATGCTATTGAATTATTTTATTACTCCAATAGTTTATGCAAGCATTGAAAAATACTGAAAAATATTTTCCTTACTCGCTTCCTTTTCTTTTAATTTTTTTTAGAGGATTAGCTGATTTAACTGTTTTATTAGTTAGCTTAATTTTTTTATTTAAATCTTTTAAAAATAATGATTGGAATTGGACGAAAGAAATATGGTTTAAATATGCCATTCTATTTATCTTTTATTTATCAACTGTAAATGCATATATTAGCATTGATAGTTATGACACTTTATTCTACGCTCTCACCTTTTTACGTTGGCCAATATTTGCAGCTGCTCTATATTTATGGGTTTTTAAAGAGCAT
>CBFHYY010000017.1:0-12588 GCA_965660175.1 Methylophilaceae bacterium | reverse complement strand
TCTATTTTAGTTTTAAGCCGTCACAAGCAAAATATAAGCAATTTGATTAATGGAACAGAATCTAGTTTTAAAAGAAATTAGATTTCATTGAGTCGCCATCTTGGCCTGACAGTAAAATGATAATCTTCTTTTTTCGAAAGTGTATATCTTAGCGATCCTGCTAATGCAATCATCGCGCCATTATCAGTGCAAAATTCCAAGGATGGAAAAAATAATTGAAAATTATTTTCTTCAGATTGTTTCGTTAATTTTTCTCTAAGTTGTTTATTTGCACCAACTCCACCTGATACTACAATTTGATTTAAATCAAAATGATTCATCGCTTTTATAGTTTTATGGATTAATACATCAGTAATGGATTCTTGAAAGCTTGCTGCAATATTTGCTTTTATAGTATCTGTTAATTCCGATTGCTTTTTTATTAGAGTTAATACGGCCGTTTTCAAACCACTAAAACTAAAATCAAAATCTTTACTATGAAACATTGGCCTTGGAAGTTTATATTCAGGTAGTCCTGATTCAGCTAATTTTGATAACGCTGCACCACCTGGGTAGCCTAATCCAAGAAGCTGAGCAGTCTTATCAAAAGCTTCACCCGCAGCATCATCAAGTGTGTCACCTACAATATCATAATCTCCAATTCTTTTAACATGAATGATTTGGGTATGCCCACCAGAAACCAATAGGGCAAGAAATGGAAATAACGGTTTTTTTTTCTCTAGCATGGGCGCTAATAGATGACCTTCTAAATGATGAATGGGAATACTAGGAATATTTAAAGCAAATGACAATGATTCTGCAACAGTACTACCAACTAGCAACGCACCCGATAAACCTGGTCCAGCAGTATATGCAATGGCATCAATAGACTCTCGTAAAATTTGAGTTTTATTTAACAATTGATTGATCAGTGGAATAATATAATTAATATGATCTCTTGAGGCCAGCTCCGGAACAACGCCACCATATTCAGCGTGAAGATCAATTTGTGAATGAAGAGTATGGCCTAATAATCCATTTTCTGAATCGTATAAGGCTACTCCTGTTTCATCGCAAGAAGTCTCTATTCCAAGCACTAACATTTATTTACTCAAAGTTATTGAAAAAAAGAGATATTAGCATTAAAATAGGCAACCTTTTTGGGGTATAGTAATTTATTAGTCCTAGAATTTTAAATTTTATAGAGAACAATTAATGTCAACAATTAAAGTTAAAGAAAACGAACCATTTGATGTTGCACTTAGAAGATTTAAACGTTTAGTTGAAAAGACTGGACTACTCAATGATCTAAGAGCACGAGAGTTTTACGAAAAGCCTACATGGGAAAGAAAGCGTAAAGCTGCTGCTGCAGTTAAAAGACAATACCGCAGACTAAGAAATCAAATGCTACCACCAAAATTATATTAAGTTTAGATGTCCTTAAAAGAAAAAATTAATGAGGACATGAAAAGTGCAATGCGAAGTAAAGACGCTGCACTTTTAGGAACAATAAGGCTTATTCTAGCCGCTGTTAAACAAAAAGAGGTTGATGAACGCATAGAAGTAGATGACGCATTGTTGACAGGCATTATTGAAAAAATGCTTAAACAACGTAACGATTCTATTGAGGCCTTCAAAAAAGCAAGTCGAACTGATCTTGTTGAAAAAGAAGAATTTGAAGTATCTGTTTTAAAGGCTTATATGCCTAAACAAATGGATTTAGCTGAAGTAGATAAGATTGTTCAGAAAGTCATTGAAAAAGTTGGTGCATCATCCATGAAAGATATGAGGCCAGTAATGGAAGAAGCTAAAGCAATACTCGCTGGTAAAGCAAATATGGCAGATGTCTCCAAAATGATAAAAGAAAAACTATCCTAGTAAATTCACTATTACCCTCACATAGAGAAATAAATTCGTATAACATAAAGTAATGATTCCTCAGTCATTCATTCAAGAAATTCTTAATAGAACAGATGTTGTTGATATTGTTGATAAACGAGTTCAACTAAAAAAAGCAGGCGCAAACTTTGTTGCTTGTTGTCCATTTCATCAAGAAAAAACTCCATCATTTTCTGTAAGTCAATCCAAACAGTTTTATCATTGTTTCGGATGTGGAGCCCATGGTTCAGCTATTACTTTTCTTATTGAGTACGAAGGACTCACGTTTGTTGAAGCTGTTACGCAAATAGCAAATAGTTTGGGGCTGACGGTGCCAAATGAAAAAATAGATGACATTAATACTAAACAAGAAAATTTTGGTCTTGAAGAAGCGCTCAAAATTGCAAATCATTACTATCAAGGGGCTTTACGTAAATCACCACTGGCAATTAAATATTTAAAATCCAGAGGATTAACCGGAAAAATTGCAAAAGAATTTTCTATAGGCTTTGCACCAAATGGATGGCAAAACTTAGAGCAGGCATTTAAAAAATACGAGGATAAAGTTTTAGAAAAAGCGGGCTTAATTCAAAAAAATGATAAAAATAAATTTTATGATCGATTTAGAAATCGAATTATGTTTCCCATTATTAATGAAAAAGGGACTGTCATCGGTTTTGGTGGCAGGGTAATTGACTCAGAAGACAATCCAAAATATTATAATTCTCCGGAAACTCCATTATTTCAAAAGAGTTACGAATTATACGGTCTTGTTTACGCAAGAAAACCAATAAGAGAAAAGAGTTATGTTCTTGTGGTAGAGGGTTATATGGATGTAGTAGGGTTGGCCCAGCACGGAGTCAGAAATGTTGTAGCAACCCTTGGAACAGCTACGACGATTTATCATTTAAAAAAATTGATGCGCTATACCCAGGAAATTATTTTCTGTTTTGATGGAGATTCTGCTGGACAAAAAGCAGCCTGGAGGGCTTTAATGAATGCCTTAAATGCAATTACAGATAATGTGAGATTGAAATTTTTATTTCTTCCTGATAATCATGATCCAGATTCTTTTATAAGAGAAAATTCACAACAGGATTTTGATACACTTATTGATGACTCATTACCTTTAACCGAATACGTCGTAAAATACTTAACCATAGACAACGACCTTACCTCCATGGATAAAAAAGTAAAACTTCTTAATGAGGTTGAACCGATATTGGCTGAAATATCTGCTCCTAAATTAAGTTTATTATTTAAAAAAAGAATTGCTCAATTAGTTGGGCTGTCAATGGAAGAGATTAGTAATATTCTAAAAAGTCCTAAGCAATTTAAAGCAAATAAGTCATCCTTAAAAATAGATAAAAGATTGCCATTAAATCCTATCCGAAGATTTATTTTATTTATTATTATTAAGCCTGATTTGGCTGAAGAGGGGGATCTTGATTTATTTGAGACAAATAATAATGAAAATATTCTCGCCAAAAATATCATTCAGAATGCTTTATCCAATAAAGAAAATAATGCTGCCGTTATGCTTCATGTTTTAGCAAGTAAAATAGAGGAGCAGCTTTTGCAAGAATTAGAAGAGCAAATTGCCAAAATTGATATTGACCTATCTATCAAAGACGAGGTTGATGCGCTTAGAAAAGGACTTAGAAATAAATTACAGATATCAGTTACGAAAGAGAAATTAAACAAACTGCAGCAAAAAAGTTTGACTTCACTTTCTGAGGAAGAAAAAAACTTTTTAAAAAACATAAGAAGAAACTAAATAATTGATTTATATAGTTTTTTATATATTTCAAGCAAATAGTTTATTGACATATTATAGTCAAATTGCTACAATCGCTCGGTTTTACAGTGAATAAGTAAAATCTTAGCTAAATCAATTGAGGTGACTATGGCAAGACCCAAAAAGAATCCAGACGATAAAAAAACTAAACGTGTCACTCGCGTTAAAAAGTTAAAAGATTTATATCTCAAAGATGCTGCAAACAATCCTGAAGAAGCAGAAAATAGGAGATTGCAACTTAAAGCTCTTATCATTCTCGGTAAAGAAAGAGGTTACCTTACATACGCTGAAATTAATGACCATCTTCCAGACGAGGTATCAGAAAGTGAACAAGTAGAGGGTATTATTGGCATCATCAACGACATGGGCATTATGGTTTATGAACAAGCGCCCGATGCCGAATCCCTATTGATGTCGGATGCACCTGCTCCAGTGACCGATGAAGAAGCTGCTGAGGAGGCAGAGCAAGCCTTAGCTACTGTTGATTCTGAATTTGGTCGTACAACGGATCCTGTAAGAATGTACATGCGGGAAATGGGAACTGTAGATCTTTTAACCCGTGACGGTGAGATTGAAATTGCAAAGCGTATTGAAGAAGGTTTAAGGCACATGGTTCAAGCCATTTCATTATGTCCAGGGATCATTGATGATCTGATGAATATGGCTGAAAAAGTAAAAAAAGAGGAGCTTGGTGTTGAAGAGTTCGTTGATGGCTTGATAGACATGGAAGCTGAAAAAGAATTAGCAAAAGTAGAGGCGGCATTGAGTCGATCTGAAGATGATGCGGATGACGAAGACGAAGACGAAAATGATTCAGGTAAGGCTAGCGGAATGTCAGATGAAGACTTGGCAATACTGACTAAAGAGGTGCTGTCAAGATTTGGTAAAGTCAAAAAAGCGCATAAAAAATTGGCTACCATGAGATCGGAATCCAAATGGATAGAGGATGAGGGATATAAACTTCAACATGACATTATTCTTAAAGAATTAATCAACTTTAGATTTGCCTCAAAATTTATTGAAGTGCTATGTGACAAGGTCAGAGTCATTATCAGACAAATTAGAGACCATGAACGTGCTGTAAGAGATTTCTGCGTAGAAGAATCTAAAATGCCAAGATCGCATTTTATTAAATCCTTTCCTGGCAATGAAACCAATTTATTATGGCTTGATGATGAAATAAAGTTAGACAAGAATTATGTTGATGGATTAGAGAAGCTTCAACATTCAATTTTAGATCAGCAAGCTAGATTAATAATCATTGAGGAACAAACCGGTATTTCTATTAAACATTTTAAAGAAATTAATAGGCATATGACAACCGGTGAAGCAAGGGCTAAAAGAGCGAAGCGAGAGATGATTGAGGCTAATCTTCGTCTTGTAATATCAATCGCGAAAAAATATACCAATCGAGGTTTACAGTTTTTAGATTTAATTCAAGAGGGTAATATAGGTTTAATGAAAGCTGTAGATAAATTTGAATATCGAAGAGGATATAAATTTTCTACTTACGCAACTTGGTGGATCAGACAAGCAATTACAAGATCAATTGCGGATCAAGCGAGAACTATAAGAATTCCTGTTCATATGATAGAAACGATTAACAAGATGAATCGTATATCACGTCAAATATTACAATCAACTGGACAAGAACCAGAACCATCCGAGCTTGCTGAAAAGATGGAAATGCCTGAAGAAAAAATACGTAAAATTCTTAAAATATCAAAAGAACCAATATCTATGGAAACCCCAATTGGTGATGATGAAGATTCACATTTGGGTGACTTTATTGAAGATGTTGGCACACTAACTCCTGATGATGCCTCGGTTTATGCAAGTTTGAGAAATGTAACCTCAGAAATACTTGAAGGTTTAACCCCTCGAGAAGCTAAAGTATTGAGAATGCGTTTTGGCATTGAGATGAATACAGATCATACCTTAGAGGAAGTAGGAAAACAGTTTGATGTTACAAGAGAGCGTATTCGTCAAATTGAAGCTAAAGCTCTTAGAAAATTGAGACATCCAACTCGCTCTGAAAGATTAAAGAGTTTTTTAGAGGGTAAAGAATAGTTTTAGGGCTCATAGCTCAGTTGGTTAGAGCAGAGGACTCATAATCCTTTGGTCCCAGGTTCGAGTCCTGGTGGGCCCACCAATAAATACAAAGCTTTTAGAGGATATTACTTCTAGAAGCTTTTTTTATTTCTGCAACAGACTACAAATAGACTACAAATTATTTTATTTGATAGCCAAAATAAGTATCTTGCCCCTGAAATGGTGAACCAAGTTTTACCTGCAGCTCAAAACAATCATTAAGGCTTATAATTTCATTTAACGTGGGGATATCATCTTCACTGGAACTTTCAATCTCAATAATATCCTCAAAGTTTGAACCGCTAACTGTATAGTTTTCCTTAGTCAGCGTATCTATTATTTCAGGGGCTATATATAAGTAGCCGTTAATTTCATTAACATATATGTATAACAAATGCTCACAGACATTTTTATTTGTTATCTCATCCATCTCACCATTAATAACTGGCTGAGTATTTTTCCCGCATGATATACAATAAATAGGTGAATCTTGATTTCTACTTTCAATTATAGGAATTGCCATTTAAATGCCCCTTAAAAGATTTAAATACATTAATATAATATAAGATAAACTATCCGACAGCCATGCAAGTTATGAAAACTGTGCTGATGCGCGTCAAAGAAAATAATTTGATTAAATCACAATTTGCAAACAATAATATTATAAAATTTAACTATGAAAAACTTGTTAGATGAGTTAGTAAAAATTCTCTCTGAAGATAGTAGATTGGTTTCCGAAGGGAAGCTGATGAAAAATAAAATTGTTGAGCTGGCTATGAATTTAGATTCCTCTGTCATTCGCCACCTGCTCAATAACGCTGCCTTAAAGGCTCATTTTTTTAAAGACATAGATGGTATTTTGGCATTTGATAAAATCAAGTTCCAGCAGTTCTTAAGTAATAAATCATTTTTGCCTGACAGCTTCACTTCTTACAAAAACAAAATAGGACTGGTTAGTGATAATAACTATTTAGCAGATAGTAAAGAATTTGTATTAGCATGGCCTTATAAAGACTGCGTACTTGAAGGCGGGCAGGACATCGAAGATGCTAAGCGAGATGAGATTTTTTGGAATGAGACATTAGCCCCTGACGAAATTGACCGCTTATTAAGCCCCAAGGCACTTATCAACTTCCGTAAATACGGTGAGAAAATCACTGAGCCGATAGCCGCATTGGATATTTCAGAATCTAATAGCTTACTTATAAAAGGTAATAACTTGTTAGCTTTGCATAGTCTTAAAAAAGTGTATTCCGGCAAAGTTAAATTGATTTACATTGACCCACCTTACAATCCTGATAGTAAAGCAAACACTTTTTGTTATAACAACAGGTTTAATCATTCAACTTGGCTAACATTCATTAAAAATAGACTGGATGTCGCGAAGACTTTGCTTGCATCAGACGGTGCGCTAATAGTAGCCATAGATGAGGAGGAGCAAGCACATTTAGGCGTTCTGTTGAAAGAGATGTTCCCAGAGCACGAAGTTCATTGTATTACCATCATTCATAATCCACGTGGAGTTCAAGGTACAAACTTTTCCTACACTCATGAATATGCTTTTTTTGTAATTCCGAAGGGTAAAAAATCAATCGGACACAAGAGAATTGAGAAAGATGATATTTCGTGGAGAAATTTACGAGACAACGGCGGCGAAAGTCTTCGGTCGGATGCAAGGAATTGTTTCTATGGGATTGTAGTTGAAAACAATGAAATCGTAGGATTTACAGATGTGGTTCCAAACGACTCGAATCCTGATGCTCAAACTGTTAAAGAAGGGAATAAGTTTATTATTTATCCAGTAGACCCGGAGGGTACCGAAAGAAAGTGGAGATATGCCCGTCAAAGTGTTGATAAAGTTAAGCATTTGCTACGAGCCAAAAATAATAAAACACGTATTGAGATTGAGTTAGGTAAAGATTTTAGGACATATCCTACTGTGTGGCAGGACCCCAAATATGACGCTAATGAATATGGCACGAAGTTAGTCAAATCTCTTGTTCCGGGCAGTAAGTTTGATTTCCCAAAATCTTTATGGAATGTTTACGATTGCCTTTATGCGGTTGTGGGGGAAGATAAAAATGCTATCGTTCTTGATTTCTTCGGGGGAAGCGGCACAACAGCCCACGCTGTGCTTGAATTGAATAAGCGGGATGGTGGGAATCGCAAGTTTATCCTTACTGAACAAATGCATTATGTTGAAAGCATCACGGCAGCAAGAATTCATCAAGTCATTAAAAATAATCAGCAAGGAAGCTTCATCTACTGTGAATTAGCTAAGGCTAATCAAACTTTTGCTGATTTGATTGAACAAGCACTAACAGGTGAGGAACTTAATGCCATTTATGCTGGCATGCAGAGCAAAGCCTTCTTATCTTATCGTATCGATTTAACAGCGTTTAATGCTAGCAAGCAAGAATTTGAAGCGCTTGATTTTGCTATTCAAAAAGCAGTCCTTATGGAAATGCTGGATAAGAATTTGTTATATGTTCCGCTGAGTGAAATTGATGATGAAACCTTCGGTATAAGTGATGCAGACAAAGCGCTAAATCATCGATTTTATGGATTAGATAAGTAATTTCACGATGACTATTAAGACCTTAAACCAGCTTCTAATTGAAGAATTCGGCAGACAAAGCATTACAAATACTCACCTGCCTTTGTCTATAACCGGCAACATTAACACAAAGCTTCCTGTTCGTGAGTATCAAGAGAAGGCTTTTAAATTCTTTATTACTTACTATGAGAATAGTTTCATAGGGAAGCCAAGAACTACACAGCTGCTTTTTCATATGGCAACCGGCAGCGGCAAGACTTTAATGATGGCTGGTTTGATAGCATACCTGTATGAGAAAGGTTATCGGAATTTCTTATTCTTTGTTAATAGTAATAACATTATTAACAAGACCAAAGATAACTTTCTAAACCCACAGTCCTCTAAATATCTGTTCTCGGATTCTATTAGCTTTGGAGATAGACGAGTTAATGTTAGGGAGGTAGCCAACTTTCAGTCTTCCAACCCCGAAGATATCAATATTATCTTTACGACAATTCAAGGTTTACATGCGGACCTAAATACACCTCGCGAAAATAAGCTTACCTATGATGATTTTGAGCAACAGAAAATCGTATTACTGTCTGATGAAGCTCACCATATCAATGCCGATACAAAAAAAGGTAAAATAGATAATGAAGAATTGTATGAGAAGGTCTCATGGGAAGGCACGGTAGAGCGTATATACAAATCTAATCCTGAAAATGTGTTGTTGGAATTTACGGCCACAGTAGATTTTACTGACGTTAATATTCAAGCTAAATACAATCCTAGGATACTTTTTGATTACCCACTTAAAGAGTTTCGCAAAGATGGCTATTCAAAAGAAGTGAAAGTTATTCAAACAGACCTGCCGCCGTTCAAGCGAGCACTTCAGGCGGTGTTATTTAGTCAGTATCGCCGTAAGATTTTTGAAAAAAATAAAAAACTAATTAAGCCGGTTATTCTATTCAAATCAAGAAAAATCAAAGAGAGCCAAGCCTTTTTTGAAGAATTTATTGTAGGTATAAAAAACTTAACTGTTGAAGATTTATTAGGCTTACGAGATAACAGCTCAGAGCACAACATTCGCCGTTTCTTTGACTACCTTAATACAAATAATATTTCACTTGATAACCTAATAAATGAGTTAAAAGATGATTTCTCCCGTGAGAAGTTGATTGAAGTTAATAGTAAAGAAGAAAGTGAGCTGAAGCAGCTAGCAGTCAACTCGTTAGAAGTGAATGAATACCGGGCTGTTTTTGCCGTTGATAAGTTGAATGAGGGGTGGGATGTTCTGAACTTGTTTGACATCGTCAGACTTTACGATACCCGCGACGCCAAAGCGAATAAGGTGGGCAAGACAACAATGAGTGAAGCCCAGCTTATCGGACGTGGTGCAAGATATTGCCCCTTCCAGCTTACTGAGGAACAACCTAACTTTGTTAGAAAGTATGACAGTGATTTAGACAATGAGCTGCGAATTTGTGAGGAGCTTTTCTATCATAGCGCTTATAACCCTAAATATATTCAAGAATTGAACTCGGCATTACAAGAGCTGGGTATTACTGCTAAGAAAACCATTGCTCGTAAGATGAGCTTGAAAAGTGAATTTAAGTCCACTGACTTATTTAAGGCAGGGCATATATTCTTAAACGAGCGTCAGAAATATAGTAGAGAAGACTTAGATGGGCTTGATGGCAAACTTACAAGTAAACCCCACAAAGTTTCACTTTATACCGGAATTTCTAAGGGTGTTCTTGTATTTGACTCCCCTAGATTAGATATCGGTATTGATAAAACGACGAAAGATTACTCGCTCTTAGGTTTTGGGGAGTCAGTGGTGCGGAAAGCAATTCAGCAAATTGAGTTTTACGAGTTTGATAACTTAAAACATTACTTGCCCAACTTAAAATCTATTCATGAGTTTATTACATCTGAGCGCTATTTGGGCAAAGTTTGTCTTGAAGTGAGTGGAACGACTCAGCAGGTAAATGCTTTAAGTGCTGATGATAAGCTAGATGCTGCTGTTCAAGTGCTTACAAATTTTGCAGAAGTTATTGTTTCTGACAAAGTGGAGTATAAGGGCACAAAACTATTTAAGCCCAATATGATTAATGCGGTCTTTAGTGATAAGACTTTGAATTTCGCTATTGATGAGGGTAGCGATAAAGAGTTTGGTAAGTCAATGATAGACCCCGTTGAAACTGCTTACTATTTAGATTTAGCCAGCCGTAGCTGGTATGTCTATGATGATTGCTTTGGAACATCTGAAGAAAAGCTATTAATCCATTACATAGAGAAGCAGCACGATGAGCTCGCTGCTCTCTACTCGGGTGTATATTTACTCAGAAACGAAAAGCACTTCACACTTTATGCATTTGATGACGGCAGTCCTTTCGAGCCCGACTTCATTCTTTACTTGATTGGTAAAGAAGCTCTTGATACTAAGCATTATCAAGTTATCATCGAGCCTAAGGGCGGACATCTAATCAGTTCTGATAAATGGAAAGAAGACTTTCTTTTAACAATTAAGCAGAATGGTTTAGTTGAGCAGCTATTTTCAAACAAAGAATATATCTTATGGGGTCTTCCGTTCTATAATGCTAAAGAAAGAACTGTGGAATTTGAAGAAAGTTTTCGTGAGTTGGGTACTTCTTGATTTGCATTCCCATAATTAATACCTAATCTGGTGGGCCCACCAATAAACATAAAGCTTTTAGAAGAATAATCCTCTAAAAGCTTTTTTTATTATTACTATAGATAACACATAGATAACAAATTTAATCAAAATACTTATCAGCTGCTTCAATCTGCCACGGCTCATAATTCTTAATCCAATTTGTTCGAATCTCTTCGGAGACTTCTCCTCTTGCTACCGCTTGATTAATGGCTAGAAGCATGAGAATTTTCAATCTATCTTTGGCGCCATTGTTACCTTGCAGAGCCGCCTTTTCATAGAGCTGTTTAGCCATGACATGACTGATCGGAACATTCCCAATGCCAAACTCATACATCCAGCCCAAATTATATTGAGAATTATCAAGACCTTGATTGGCAGCTTGTAAATACCAATAAAAAGCTTCAGTATGATTTTGTGTTATATCGTTATCTCCTTCTGCATAGGTAAAGCCTAGGTTATGTTTTGCATAAGCTGAACCTGGGTGGTCAACTTCTGCCATTTTCCTGCATGCCAAGATATTTATCTTTGGGTAATCAAAACATCCCATGACTAAATCCAAGGTTGCAGGATAATCAGAAACCATGTCTACAACAGGCATCGGTAACTTATCAAGTAATTGAGATTTTGCTCTGTAGTTAGATAGTGCATATTCTTTAGGAAGTTTTTCAATCACTGGTGTTACTGCATTAACAATATCAGCATGAATTAGATTGGCAGTGAAGATTAAGAGTAAATAAAATTTTTTCATAAGGATCTCTTTATAACTTGGGTTCTAATTTATTGAGCGCAATTTTATATTCACCCTTGGTAGGTAAACTTTCACACATCTCTTTAGCTTTGAGTTGAGATGCAACATAGCCATTCAAACTCCATGTCTCATGAGGAATATCAAACAAATGTTTAAAAGGAGCATTAATAGCAACATCAATCTTAGCAAGCTGTTGCATATACTGATCCATGATCTTGTCTTTATTAATATTTGATAAAGTAACAATCTTCATACTGCCAAAATCATTACTCGATACAATCTTAGGTTTAATGACATTGCTTATTCCTTCTATTTCAGGGAAAGAAAGCGTTAACTGCATATGCTCGTCTGTAAGATTTTCTAAAAGCTCTTTTGATTCATGTTGTGTGCTAAAGGTAAGATACAAAAGGTCATCATCACAATGCCCTTGTTTCTTTATCCAGCCAAATTTATGGCCCCATACTAGATCTCCATGGCTGCTATACATGATCATGTCATTCACTTTATCCACACTCCAATCTTTGTAGACCAATGAATCTCTAACTGTTGACTTGATGGGGTCTTTTTTTACATGCGTCGTCGCATTATTTGTAATTGGGGTTGATGCGATTGATGGATTTTGAACTTCGTAATAATTACCAAAGTACGTATGCGTTGCAAAAGCAATGATATTAATGATGATGATCATACTTCCCACTACGTTAATTGTTTTATCCAAAATAGTCTCCTTAATAATAAGAGCCCTCTTACGGAGGGCATTCGGTTATTGCAGTGATGGAGGAAAGCTAAGGAATTACACTCAATAACTGACATGGTTAAAGGGTTATGAAAGTTTACGCCCCCGATAGCTCACTCATGTCTTAAGCTATCGTATTAAT
>CBFHYY010000016.1:0-120962 GCA_965660175.1 Methylophilaceae bacterium | reverse complement strand
GTTACTGTTGTTATTGAATTAATGGCTCGCTTTGATGAACAGACAAATGTAAATTGGTCGGCAAAACTTGAGAGTGTCGGTGCACATGTAGTACACAGCAGACCCAAAAGAAAATGTCACGCAAAAATGTTACTTATAACCCGGCGTGAATTAAATACAAAAATTAATAAATTTGAAATTATAAGTTATGGACATTTAGGGACTGGTAATTATTCACCTAAAAATGCTAAGACTTATACAGATTTTAGTTTTTTTACAACAGACAAATATTTTTGTAAAGATATTAATAAAGTTTTTTCCTTTTTAGTCGGAAGCTCAAATAAAATTACGCTAAAAAAATTATGGCATGATCCAACAACGCATAGAACGGAACTTAAAAAATTAATAAGAAAGGAAATACGTAATTTTAAAAAAACAAAAATTGGATATATCATTATTAAGGTAAATTCTCTTGTTGACCATGAAATGATAGATCTTCTTTATCAAGCTTCTCTCGCAGGAGTAAAAGTTGATTTGATTGTTCGTGGAATGTGCTCCCTAAAGGTAGGTGAATCGTTTTCAGAAAATATTAATGTCTATTCTGTTATCGGAAGATATTTAGAACATCATCGAATATTCTACTTTAAAAATAACGGAGAAGAAAAGCTATATCTATCCTCTGCTGATTGGATGGAAAGAAATCTCTCTAGAAGAATAGAAGTTTCATTTCCTATTGAGGAGAAAAAATTTATTGATCATATCTTTAATGAAGGCCTCAATAAAATGATTAAAGGAAGAGATTCCTGGAAACTTAAAAATGATTGCTCTTATGCTCACAAAAAACTAAAAAAATACGAGATAACCGCACAAGAAGAAATAATATTATCTAGATAACACTATCTCCAATTGAAAATAAATTTGATTTTAAATCTTTAGGCTTACGAACTTTATTAATATTTTTATAAAATTTAATTAACTTTTCTGCCTGTTTTTTAGCTGACCAAAATTCAAAAGCATAATTGAAAGCTTTTTTACCTAATTCTTTTGAAAGATTCTTATCTGATAAAATTTTATTTACTTTATTAGCAAAATCTTCAATATTATCTGCAGCAATTAAAGAGCCCACACCATCTCTCAATATGGAAGCTGTTCCAAGTTCAGAAATTGCAACTACTGGCGTTGATTGTGCCATCGCCTCAAGCAATACGATTCCCTGTGTTTCACTTTTTGAGGCAAAAACAAAAACGTCAGCTGCTGCATAACATGATGGAAGTTGTTTAATTTGATCAAGGTATCCAATTTTTCGGATATTATTTTCTATGCCTAATTTTCTTGATAATAATTTTATATCGTTTTCAGCTGGCCCTTCACCAGTTATAACAAGTAATGTTTCGGGTTGTTCTTTTAGAAGCACACTATGCATTTTTAATAAAAAAACAATATTTTTTTCATGTGCAACTCTTCCTACAAATAGAATAATTTTTTGGTTATCAGGAATATTATTATCTTTTCTAAAATTCTTTCCATAAGCTTGCTTATAATAATGTTCCTCAAGGCCTGTTGGAATAACCTCTGCTTTTGTTTCAATTTTATAATCTCTTAGAACGTCAAGCATCGGCATTGATGGCGACACAATGGCATCAACTGCATTACATTGGCGTTTAGATATCCATTGTGCATAATATCTCGAAATGCTTTCAGGAATCCATGGAAGATAATGATGTAAATAATCTTCAAAAAAAGTGTGGTAAGTTTCTACGCATGCTATGCCAAGTTCTTTTTTTATTTTAAGCCCAAGATAATGCGCAAAGAATGGTGTATGAATATGTACCACATCAAATGATTCTTTTTTTATCCACGGTATAAGTTTAACGGCATGAAAATATTTAATTAATCTATCTTCAGGATCAAAATATATTTTTCTAGATGGTACTCTAGTGATCCATTCTTCTTTTTCATCATTTTTATTGTATACAGGAGCAATTAAATGTACTGAATGGCCCAGTTTTTTTAATTCGGAACGAAATGTTCGTATTGAAGTTGAAACACCATTTATTCTTGGAAAATAAACATCTGATAAAAAGAGTATTTTCACTATCCTAAATTATAAATATTGAAAATTTAACAATAGTAAAGCCAATTAATGCAGCAACAATTACATCAGTAGGATAGTGTAATCCCAATATAACGCGTGAAAATGCAATTAAGATTGTTGTTGCCATTAAAAAAGGAAATAAAAATGGATAATAAATAGAGGCAATCAATGTAAAAATGACAGCATGGAGAGTATGTCCAGAAGGAAAACTAAAATGATCTAATATCTTTTCTTGATCATATATATTGTCATTTATTTGGAATGGTCGAGGTCTGGAAATATATTTTTTTATTATTTTATAAATTAAGGTTCCTATGCCACCAAAAACCCCCATGTGTAGAACTGCATCAATTCCATAAGTAGGATCTGCTATCAAGATGATGATCATCAAGGTATACCAAAAAACTCCATCGCCAAGACGACTTATTGTTTTAAAAAAATACTTAATAAGTTTATTTTGACTTGACTGATTCATTGCAACACACATAGCTGTGTCCAGAGCATGAATCTTCTTTATAGTATTTTTTGCGCTTAGGTTCATATTAAATATATAAGCTTTTTTTGCGAGAATAAGCCTAATATATGAACTTTTTATGACAATTTATCTTTTCTCGTGATATTTTTCACTATAAGTTTTAATTTCTTCAAGCATGCATTCAACATTTTCAGGTGGCGTGAATTGTGTAATACCATGACCTAGATTAAAAATATGGCCCTCACCATGACCATAACTATCTAGAACTTTTCTTACCGCCTCCTTGATGGCTTTTGGAGTTGATAAAAGAATTGCAGGATCAAGATTTCCCTGCAGTACTATTTTGTCATTAACTACTTTCCTTGCTTCACCTAAATTTGTTTGCCAATCAATGCCTAATGCATCTGCACCACTTTTAGCCTGTTTATCAAGCCATTGACCTCCGCCTTTGCTAAAAATAATCTTAGGAATATTTTCAAAACCCATTAAATTTAAATTAGCAATAATAACTTTCATATAATTTAACGAATGTGTCTCATATTCATCATGAGTTAAAACTCCTCCCCATGAATCAAAAATCATTACAACATCGACACCAGCCTCAATTTGTTTTGCTAAATATAAAGATACTGACTCTGCAGTTATTTTTAATATATGGTGAATCAGATCAGGACGTGTATAGAGCATTTTTTTAATATTTAAAAATCCTGTTCCGCCTTTACCCTCAATCATATAAGTTGCCAAAGTCCAAGGACTTCCAGCAAATCCAATTAACGGTACTCGATCGTTAAGTGCTTTTTTGATTGATTTAACTGCATTAAATACATATGCCAATTCATGTTCAATATCAGGAATATCTAGTTTATGAATAGCATTTTCATCTTTAAGAGGATATTTAAATTTTGGGCCTTCGCCATCTATAAAATGAAGTCCCAAGCCCATTGCATCTGGAACTGTTAATATATCCGAAAATAAAATAGCAGCATCTAAAAGTGGATATCTATCTAGTGGTTGAAGAGTTACTTCAGTTGCAAACGAAGTATTTTTGCATAAATCAAGGAAGCTTCCTGCGTTCTCTCTAGTCTCTCGATACTCAGGTAAATATCGTCCAGCTTGACGCATCATCCATACTGGAGTGTATGTCGTCGGTTGTTTATTTAATGTTCTTAAAAAAGAATCATTTTGAAAAGTACTCATTAATTAATCATCGCTAGAAATATCTGGAGTAATTGTATCTATAGTATCAACAACAAGCTCTCCTGTTGAGAGTGCAACATCGGCAGCTGTATCAATCACGTTTACTGTCGTCATACAACTTACATTTACAACAATTGACAAAATTAATAAGTACTTCACTTAGGAGCTTATCGTGGAAGATTGCTGGTGCCCATTAAAAATTCATCAACTGATTTTGCACATTGACGGCCTTCTCTTATTGCCCAAACAACTAGTGATTGACCTCTTCGCATATCACCCGCTGCAAACACTTTATTCCTTGATGTTGCATAGCTTTTGTCACCCTCTGTTTCTGCTTTTGCATTTCCTCTAGCATCTTTTTCAATTCCAAACTTTTCTAAAATCTTTTGCTGAGGACTAATAAACCCCATAGCTAAAAGGACTAAGTCTGCCTTCATAGTAAATTCAGAATTTGGTACTTCTTGCATTTTTCCATCTTTCCATTCCACTTTTGTAGCCACTAATTCTTTTACCTTTCCATTCTCACCAATAAATGATTTAGTTGCTATTGACCAATCCCTCTCACAACCCTCCTCATGAGAGCTCGATGTTCTCATTTTTAGTGGCCAATAAGGCCAAACCAATGACTTATTTTCTTTTTCAGGTGGTTGGGGCATTAATTCAAACTGATAAACGGATGAAGCCCCGTGTCGATTGGATGTACCTACGCAATCTGATCCTGTATCTCCACCTCCAATGACAACAACATTTTTTCCTGTAGCAACAATCTGATCTTTCACATCATCACCAGCAACTACTTTGTTTTGATTAGGTAGGAAATCCATTGCAAAATGTACTCCATCCAATTCTCTTCCTGGTATTGGTAAGTCTCTTGGCCACTCAGCACCCCCAGAAAGAATAACAGAATCATAATCTTTCACTAATTGCTCAGGATCTACGTTTTCACCAACGTTTTGATTGACCTTAAAGATAACTCCCTCGGCTTCCATTTGCTTAACTCTTCTATCAATGTGTGATTTCTCCATCTTGAAATCTGGAATACCATATCTGAGAAGTCCACCAATACGATCATTTTTCTCAAAAACTTCAACATCATGCCCAGCCCTCGCTAACTGTTGAGCAGCCGCCATACCTGCTGGGCCTGAACCAACTACAGCCACTCTTTTGCCTGTTTTGACTTGAGCAGGCTGAGGTTTAACCCAATTATTCTCCCATGCTTTATCAATGATTGCGTGTTCAATAGATTTAATGCCCACAGGATCGGAATTAATATTTAATGTGCAAGAAGCTTCACAAGGTGCCGGGCATATTCTTCCAGTAAACTCAGGGAAATTATTTGTAGAATGAAGTACCTCAATCGCTTGTTCCCAATTTTGATTAAAAACTAAATCATTCCAATCAGGAATAATGTTGTTAACTGGACAGCCGTTATTACAAAAAGGGATGCCGCAATCCATACATCTTGCACCCTGAGTTTTTGCTTCCTCATCAGATAAATGCAAGACAAACTCTTTGTAGTTTTTTACCCTTTCAGCAGGGGGAACATTTCCTTGAGTAATTCTTGGAAAGTCCATAAAACCAGTAACTTTTCCCACTTATGCTACCTCCTTGATTGCTGCCGCATGAATTTCATTTAATGCTCGCTCGTATTCATCTGGCATAACTTTTACAAAATGCTGTAAATTAAAATCCCAATTTTTTAAAATATCAATTGCTATTGGACTATCAGTGAGTTCCCGATGTTTCATTACTAAGTTTTTCAAGATGAGCTCATCTGATTGCTCTAAATGCCTCGGACCCTTGGCTTGCATGCTCTCTTTCTCAACTTTGCTAAGTGTTACCATAGATGGATTGCATGATTTATTAAATGTTCCATCTGGATCATAAATATAAGCAACACCTCCAGACATACCAGCAGCAAAATTTTGTCCCGTCGGGCCTAAAACGACAACTGTACCACCTGTCATATACTCACAACCATGATTGCCTAAGCCCTCAATAACTGCTGAGGCACCAGAATTTCTTACACAAAACCTCTCTCCTCCAATTCCTCTAAAGTAGGCATCTCCTGAAGTTGCTCCATACATTACCGTATTTCCTACAATGATATTTTTTTCATTAATACCTTTGAAATCTTTTGGTGGTCTAATAATGATTCTACCTCCACACAATCCTTTGCCAACATAATCATTTCCTTCTCCAAATAAATTGAAGGTTACTCCTTTTGCTAAAAAAGCTCCAAAACTTTGACCTGCAGTCCCTTTAAGATTTACTACAATTGTATTGTTTGGCAAACCATCGTTCCCATATCTCTTTGCAATTTGATGAGATAACATAGTCCCAACTGTGCGGTTTGTATTTGTAATCGGTATGTCAAATTCAATATTTTTTTGATTTTCAATTGAATTCTTTGCCTGGCTTATTATCTCATTATCAAGAGCCTTATCTAGACCATGATATTGCTTTTCAATATTGTATCGAGAAACATCTTCAGCCATATCTGGTTGATGAAATATTTTACTAAAATCTAAACCTTGAATTTTCCAATGTTCAATACCTTCTTTCATATCTAGTAAATCGCTTCTACCTATCAGGTCATTAAACTTTTTAACTCCCAGTGATGCCATAATTTCACGAATTTCTTCTGCTAAAAAGAAAAAGAAATTTACAACATGTTCTGGTTGACCAGTGAATCTTTTTCTTAACTCAGGATCCTGAGTTGCAATTCCAACTGGGCATGTATTGAGATGACATTTCCTCATCATAATACATCCTTCAACTACTAGAGGTGCTGTAGCGAAGCCAAATTCGTCTGCGCCTAATAAAGCACCAATTACAACATCACGACCCGTTTTCATTTGGCCGTCCACTTGCAGAATAACTCTTCCTCTTAGTTGATTTAGAACCAACGTTTGTTGCGTTTCCGCAAGACCAATTTCCCATGGGGTACCTGCATGTTTAATTGAAGATAATGGCGATGCTCCTGTACCACCATCATGACCTGCAATCACAATATGGTCTGATTTTGCTTTTGCTACTCCAGCAGCAACTGTTCCAACGCCTGTCTCTGATACTAATTTTACTGATATGGTCGCGTCTGAATTAGCGTTTTTTAAATCATGAATTAGCTGTGCCAGATCTTCAATTGAATAAATATCATGATGGGGTGGTGGGGATATAAGACCAACACCAGGGACAGAAAATCTTAATTTAGCTATATATGAACTAACCTTGTGTCCTGGAAGTTGTCCGCCTTCACCAGGTTTTGCTCCCTGCGCCATTTTTATTTGAATCTGATCAGCAGCGGCCAAATATTCTGCTGTCACACCAAAGCGACCAGATGCGACTTGTTTAATTCTTGATCGCATTGAATCTCCAGCAATCAATGGAAAATTAGATTCAATAAGGTCATTTCCAAGATGCTCTGCAATTGAAGAATCTTTTGAAATCGGAATGAAACGTTTCTTGTCTTCACCACCTTCGCCAGTATTCGATTTACCACCAATACGATTCATAGCTACAGCAAGAGTAGAATGAGCCTCGGTAGATATTGATCCCAATGACATTGCGCCGGTAGTAAATCTTTTGACAATTTCTTTAGCTCCTTCTACATCTTCTAAATCAATACTTTTGGTTTTTTTAAAAGAAAATAGTCCTCTTAATGTTTTATGTTTTCTTGTTTGGTTATTAATGAGTTCTGCGTATTCTTTATATGTGTCAAATTCTTTTTTTCTAGTAGCGTGCTGTAATTTTGCAATGGACTCTGGGTTCCACATGTGCTCTTCGCCACGAATTCTGAATGCGTATTCGCCTCCAGCATCAAGAGCATTTAATAATATAGGATCATTTCCGAAAGCTAAGTGATGAATCTGTCTAATCTCTTCTGCAATCTCTTTTATGCCAATTCCTTCAATATTGGTGGGAGTTCCTTTAAAGTATTTATCAACAAAAATTTGGTTAAGGCCCACGGCCTCGAAGATTTGCGCCCCACAATAAGATTGATATGTAGAAATACCCATTTTTGACATTACCTTGTAAAGTCCCTTTCCAATTGCTTTGATGTATTTATCTTTGGCATCAGAAAAATCATTTGTTAGAGAGCTGATTGTTTCAAAGGTTAACCAAGGGCATACTGCCTCAGCTCCGTATCCTGCCAATAATGCAAAATGGTGAACTTCCCTTGCAGATCCTGTATCAATTACAAGTCCTGTATTAGTTCTATTTCCTGCTTTTACTAAAAATTGGTGTGTTGCTGAACAAGCTAATAACGCCGGAATAGCCTGTCTTGATTTGTTAACAAGTCTATCCGACAAAATTATAATGTTATAACCATCTTTGACCGATTGATTTGCTGCATCACAAATTGTTGAAACAGCTCTTTCGAGTGCTTGACCATCCGATTCATCATCTCCGACAATATATGTCGTATCGATTACTTTTGATGTGAACTGTTTTTTTGTTGGAACATCAATATTTTTTAAGTTCTCTAAATCATCTAGAGATAAAATAGGTTGATTTGATTCTAAACGCATTGGAGGATTTTCTTCATCAATACCCAAAAGATTTGGTCTTGGCCCAATGAAGGTTACCAATGACATGACTAACGCTTCTCTTATAGGATCAATAGGTGGATTAGTGACTTGTGCAAAAAGTTGTTTAAAATAATTATAAAGTACCTTTGGTTTATTAGATAAAACTGGGAGCGCAGCATCATTTCCCATTGATCCTGATGGTTCTTGACCAGCGTCGATCATTGGTTTAATTATGAAATTGATATCTTCTTGAGTAAAGCCAAATGCTTGTTGCGTATCTAGCAAAGATTCGGTTAAATTTAATTTTGTAGTTTTTTGACTCTTTATATCTCCCAAAAAAATTCTTGATTGTTTGACCCACTTTTCATAAGGCTTTGCGCTTGACAATAACTTTTTAACTTCACTATCATCGATGATCCTTCCAGCTTGCAAGTCAATTAACAACATTTTTCCAGGCTCCAAGCGCCATTTTTTTACGATTTTTTCTTCTGGAAATTTCAATACCCCCATTTCAGAGGCCATCATAACAACACCGTCATCAGTAATTAAATATCGCGCAGGTCTTAATCCGTTCCTGTCTAAGGTAGCACCAATCATTTGTCCGTCAGTAAAAGCTACTGCTGCTGGGCCATCCCAAGGCTCCATCAATGCTGCATGATATTCATAGAATGCTTTTCTTTCATCATTCATTAGCGGGTTATCTGACCATGCTTCAGGAATCAGCATCATCATTGCATGGGGCAAGCTGTAGCCACCTGCTATAAGAAGCTCTAAACAATTATCGAAACTTGCAGAGTCTGATTGACCCTCAGATATTAATGGCCATAACTTTTCTAAATCATCGCCTAATAACAATGATTTCATTTTTTCATGTCTTGCCGTTATCCAATTTTCATTACCTTTTACAGTGTTGATTTCACCATTATGCGCAATCATTCTAAAAGGATGTGCGAGATCCCATGATGGAAAGGTATTGGTTGAAAATCTCTGATGAACTAATGCTAACGCTGATTGACAAGTTTGATCGAGAAGATCTGGGAAATATTTACCCACCTCATTAGCAAGCAGCATCCCTTTGTAGATAATCGTTCTAGATGACATAGACGTTATATAAAAATTAGCTGGGTCAGAAATTTCTAATGATAAAATTCGATTTTCAATTATTTTTCTAATTACAAATAGTTTTCTCTCAAATGCGTTTTGACTACTTAAAGAATCATTTTGACCAATAAAAACTTGTCTAATAACCGGCTCAACTTCCTTAGCAGGTATAGCTATAGATTTATTCTCAACAGGAACATCTCTCCAGCCAAGCTCTGCTTGATCTTCTTCAGCAATAACATCGGAAATGATTTTTTCACAGATTTTTCTTGAGTTAACATCTTGCGGAAGGAAAATCATTCCCACACCATATTTTCCAACTGCAGGAATTTTGAAATCTAAATCTTTAATTTCTTTTTGAAATAATGCATCAGGAGTTTGAATTAATATTCCTGCTCCGTCTCCAAGTTTTGGGTCGTAACCGGTTGCACCTCTGTGAGTTAGATTAGTTAAGATTTCAAGCCCTTGGGCAACAATCTTATGACTTTTTACGCCTTTGCTGTTTGCGACAAAGCCAACTCCACAGGAGTCATGTTCGTTTGAGGGATTATATAATCCCTGTTTTTTTGGTGCACTGTGTTGCTTCATGTTTTGGTCGTATTATTATATTAAACGGAACGATAAATATTATAGCTTTTTGCTTATAAATTCAATGGATTTGAGTGGAATTCAATCAATAAGTTCACAGCTGATCAAAGGATTTTTCTGCTGCCTCTAATGTAAATTGAATATCTTCTTGTGAGTGAGATGCAGAAACAAAACCAGCCTCAAAAGCTGACGGGCCAAAATAAATTCCTTCAATTAACATTAAATGAAAAAATCTCTTAAAGGCTTCTCTATCTGACTGCATAATTTCATCGAAGCTATCTGGAGCTTTTTGACTAAAATACATTCCAAACATTCCACCTACATTACGCGCACAAAAAGGAATATTTTTGTGTTTTGCCAAATCGGTTAGGCCTTTAACTAAGCTTTCTGTAGTCTCGCTAAGATGTTTAAAGAAATTTGGTTTTTGAATTAATTCCAATGTTTTTAATCCAGCTGCTACTGCTACTGGATTTCCCGATAATGTTCCTGCTTGATAGACTGGTCCTAATGGGGCTAGTTGCTGCATGATTTCTTTTTTTCCACCGAAAGCACCCATTGGCAAGCCACCCCCAATCACTTTACCAAGTGTAGTCATGTCAGGCATCACGTTAAATAACGATTGGGCGCCACCCAGTGCCACCCTAAATCCTGTCATTACCTCATCAAATATTAAAACAGTTCCGTATTTAGAACATAAATCTCTAAGCTTTTTAAGAAATTCTTCGTGCGGAATAATTAAATTCATATTTCCTACTACTGGCTCAATAATCACACAGGCTAAATCATTTCCAACTGAGGAAAATAATTCTTCTAGAGCATTGCTATCGTTATATGGAAGCGTAAGTGTATGCTTAGCAACGTCTTCAGGAACACCTGCTGAACTTGGCTGTCCAAATGTTAATGCGCCTGAACCCGCTTTTACTAATAGTGCATCAGCATGTCCGTGATAACAACCTTCAAATTTTACAATTTTATCTCGGCCTGTAAACCCACGTGCAACTCTGATTGCACTCATGGTTGCCTCAGTTCCGCTGCTCACAAAGCGAATTTGTTCCATACTCGGCACCAAATTTATAACCTCTTCTGCAATTTTAAGCTCACCCGCAGTGGGCGCTCCAAACGTGAGACTATTTTTTGATACTCTCTGAACGGCATCTAATACTTCTTGATTAGCATGCCCTAGAATCATCGGGCCCCATGAATTAATATAATCAATATATTCTTTATCATTTTCATCCCATAAACGACTACCCAATCCTTTTTTAAAAAAGATAGGTGTACCTCCAACAGAACCAAATGCTCTTACAGGTGAATTTACTCCGCCCGGAATAAAGATCTGTGATTTATCAAATAATGTTTTATTTTTATTCATGTAATTTTCTTTTTTAAAATATTATTAAATTCATTGGTAATACTTTCGATTTTACCACTATTAAATATTGATGAAATTGAAGCAAATGCATTGATATCGCTTTTTAATAACATCGAAATATTAACTAAATCAATACCCCCAATTGCTACAATGGGGAGTTTACAGAATGTTCTTGCTTCAGCAACCATCTCAAGTGATGCCCTTGGCGCATTGGGTTTGGATTTTGTTGGGAAAAAAGCTCCTAATGCTATGTAGTCAATTTCTTTTTTGAAAACTTTCTTCACTCTTTCAATAGAGTTATAACAGGATATTCCTATACACTTGTCTGATCCTAGCATTTTTCTTGCATTCTCAATACTATCGTCATCTTTCCCTAAATGTACGCCAAATGCATCTAAATACATCGATAATTCAATATTATCATTAATAATTAAATTTACATTACGGTCATCACAAAGGTCTTTAATAGCTTTTGCTTGAATATGTTTCTGCTTATCAGGAATATTTTTAGCTCGATATTGAATTAACTTAACCCCCCCATCAATTGCCTGTCGAACTTCACTCAACAAAAGGTCATTGTCTTGTCGATCTGGGGTGATTGCGTACAAACCGTTAATTTTCTTTGAAGCTACAGTCATAATCTTTATTTACTAGTTGAGAAAGATCTATTGGGAATATACTGGCCCATGCCTGGCTTAAAACTGTGTTTTAGAGTTTGCCAAGTATAGTATTGCGCCCGCTCGACAGACGTTTGTAACATCAATCCCTGTGCTAAATATCCTGCTATTGCAGATGTTAATGTACATCCTGAACCATGGTATTGATCTGGTAAACGCTCCCAGTAAAATGGGGTTGATTTTCCAAAACTATCAAATAAGGTATTCACCACTTGCTTGGTATTTTCATGTGTGCCCGTGATTAAAATATTATCGCAACCCAATAGCTTCAATCTATCCGCACACAGAGCAATGTCTATCTCCTCAAAAATTTCTTTTTCGCCAATAATAAGTCTTCTAGCCTCATAGCTGTTCGGTGTAATTAAATAAGCTTGTGGAAATAAAAGATCTTTCATTGCCTCCAACATCTCTTCATCAAGCAATTCATCTCCACGTCCTGATGATATTACTGGATCTATAATGAGCGGTATCTTTGGGTAGTCTGCTGCAATCTCTGCAACAACTCTAATATTTTCAGTGCTGCCTAAAACACCACACTTAAAAACAGATATGGTCATATCTTCCAATATATTTCGGGCTTGATCATTTACTAATTCAGCACTTATAGCAGATAGACTTTCTACACCTATTGTATCTTGAACTGAAATTCCTGTAGCGACTGAAAGTGGATAACATCCAATACTTGATAAGGTTAAGTTATCAGCTTGCAAGCCTGCTCCAGAAGTTGGGTCTGTTGCAGAAAATGTCATTACTTTTGAAATTTTATTATTCATAAAATAATATTTTGTGACTTATATTGGATCAACATCAATACTCCATTTTATCTTATTTGCCAAAGGATGCCGTCTTATCTGATCAATCCAAACATTCAACATATCCTGAATTTTTTTTCTTTCTGATGATTGAATATAAATGTGAATTCTCTCAAATCCTTTAATTCGTTCCATTGCCGGTCTTACAGGGCCATAGATACTCACCGAATTTTTGTTTTGTTCACCCCAACGCACAATGTCACTTGTAAAACTTTCTACCAATGCTAATTTTTTTGACTCTGCCTTTAATATTGCACTATAAGAAAAAGGTGGTAAATCCAAAGGCTCTCTTTCTTGCAAAAGATTGTCAGCAAAAGTGTCATAATTTTGAGATTTTACTGCTTGAAAAATTGGATGATTAGGAAAACTAGTCTCAATATACACCTCACCTTTGAGATTGCTCCTTCCAGCTCGTCCTGACACTTGCAAAAGTTGTGAAAATAATCTTTCTGATGCTCTTAAGTCAGTACTATACAAAGCATTATCTGCATCAATGACGACCACAAGTGTAAGTTTAGGGAAATCATGCCCCTTAGCTAGCATTTGAGTACCCACTAAGATATCAACCTCTCCACGACACATCTTTTCTAAAAATTCAGTTAAAGCATTTTTTTTTCGCATACTATCTCGATCAACTCTGGTAATACTTGCCTTTGGTAATAATTTTTGTATTACTTCCTCCACTCTTTGGGTGCCTGCACCTAGCGGATGCAAATCAGTATTTCCACAACTTTCACATTGAAAATCAATGTTTCTTTCATAATCGCAATGATGGCATTTCATTTTTTTTTGTTTTCTATGAAATACAAGTCTTGAGCTGCACCTTTTGCAATTTGCACTCCATCCGCAGCTTCCGCATACAAGGACTGGTGCATAGCCTCTTCTATTAATAAAAATTAATGATTGTTCCTTGCGCTCAATACGACTTTCAATTGCCTTAATAATTAATGGAGAAATAGAATTCGAATTAAAATCAGACTTTGGAATAATCTTTATTGAGGGTAATGAAGAATTTTTTACCGCTCGATTGTTTAATTGTAGCAGCTTATATTTATCATTTTTTAATTTAGCATTAAACCAGCTCTCTAATGACGGTGTTGCTGTACCCATTAAAATAGGGATGTTTTGATTTCTTGCTCTCACCATAGCAACATCTCTTGCATGATATTTAAAACCTTCCTGTTGCTTAAAGGAGGCATCATGTTCCTCATCAATAATAATAAATCGTAAATTTTTAATTGGCGTAAATATGGCTAATCGTGTGCCTAAAATAATTTGTGCCTCTCCAGATTTTGCCAAACGCCAATTTTTTAATCGTTGAGATTCATTAATATTGCTATGAAGAATTACTACTTTTTTATTTGGAAAACGCATGCGGAATCGATTCTCTAACTGAGGTGTTAAATTAATTTCTGGAACAAGTACGAGTATCTGATTTCCTTTTTTTTCTATGTATTTTTTAATCAAATTAAGATAAATTTCTGTTTTACCACTTCCAGTTACTCCATGTAAAAGCCACGGAATAAAGGTATCTTTTCGACTTAATTTTTCTAAAACTTTTTTTTGCTCGACATTTAATGGTGGAATTTCATCTTTATGATGATTATTTTTTGGAATGTATTCTTCAGCTATGCATAATCCAAGTGATTCTAATTCTAAAATAACTTGTGATGCATTGGAGGCAATTGTTTTCAATTTAGATTGAATTAATGGTTGTATTAAAAGAGCGCTTAATAGCTTTATCTTTGTTTTTTGTCTTTTTGTAATATTTGTTTTTATCCAATCTTGTGTTAATTTTTTTGTTGCTTTATAAATCATCTCCTTTTTCAAAGGACTATTTTTCTCGTTCTTTATTCTCGATGGAACAATCGATAAAATTGCCTGACCAATAGGATGATGATAATAACTTGAGCTAAAAGTTAAAAGCTCTAAAAGATTCTCATCGCAGATTACTTCTTTTTCAACACTTATAATCTGCTTTAGCTTATCAACTGGTACGATTGAGCTTTTCGCGAACCCACAAACTACACCTATTAGAGTTCTTTTCCCAAAAGGAACTTTGACATATTGTCCTATTGAAATATTTGATTCATTGTTTAGGTAATCAAAAAATTTATCTAATGGAACGTCTAAAGCTATTTTTAATATTTTATTTTTTTCATTCATATGAAATACATAATATTCACTAAGAAGTAACCTACAGGATAGGGTAAAATATCTTCTTTAATATATTTATTGTAACCCTGTGAAAGCTCACATAACTGATTTACTTTTTTCAATTGTAAAAAAAATGACGCCTGACATATCTCGGGAACAAATTATTATTGAAAGACCAAAACTTATAGAGCACGGAGATCTATCTTGCAATATTGCATTAATACTCGCCAAAAAACTTAAAAAAGCCCCTCGTGATATTGCAAAAGAAATTACAAATTCTCTGCCACTGGAGGATGCTTTTCAAAAAATTGATATTGCTGGAGCTGGGTTTCTTAATTTTTATTTTAATAATAAAGCGCAAACTCAAATAATTAAAAATACCATAAAACAAATGCAAGATTATGGGAAAAATAATAATGGTGCTAATAAAAAAATTCAAATCGAATTTGTCTCAGCTAATCCCACAGGACCATTGCATGTAGGTCATGGGAGAGGTGCAGCCATTGGTGATTGTTTGGCGCGCTTACACAAATTTTCTGGCTGGGAAGTAACCAAAGAGTTTTACTATAATGATGCTGGGTCCCAAATAGATAATTTAACTAAATCCATAATTGCTAGGTGTAATAATATTGAACCTGATAATGAAGATTTTCCAGAAGATGGATATCGAGGAGAATATATATCTGACATTTCAAAAGCATACATCCAAAAAAAGGCAATAAAAAGTGAAGATGGTGAAATAAAGTCTACAGGTGACATTAAAGACTATGAATTAATAAAAACATTTGCTGTTCAATATCTAAGAAATGAACAAGATAATGACCTTAAAGCTTTTAAAACAATTTTTGATGTTTACAGTCTTGAGTCATCTTTTTATAAGAAAGGAAAAGTTGACAATGTTGTTACTACATTAAAAAAAGAAGGGCATACTTATGAACAAGATGGAGCGCTTTGGTTAAAAACTTCTCTTTTTGGAGATGATAAAGACAGGGTGATGCAAAAAAGTAATGGAGAATTTACATATTTTGTGCCTGATGTTGCTTATCATTTAGATAAATGGGAAAGAGGCTTTTATAGAGTAATTAATGAACAAGGTGCGGACCATCACAGTACAATCAAAAGAGTAAGAGCTGGGCTCCAGGGCCTTAAAAAAAATATACCTTTAAACTGGCCTGAATATGTTCTTCATCAAATGATTACTGTTTTAAAAAATGGAGTAGAAGTTAAAATTTCTAAACGTGCGGGCAGCTATGTTACTCTTCGTGAATTAATCGACGAAGTTGGATGTGATGCAACCCGTTTTTTTCTAATTGCAAGAAGACCAGACTCACAATTAGTTTTTGATATTGATCTTGCAAAATCACAAAGTAGTGATAACCCTGTATATTATATTCAATACGCTCATGCGAGAATACAAGGAGTGCTAAACCAATGGGGTAAAGATTTAAAGAGTTTAACGAATAATCAATCATATTGTTATGATTCACTAACTGAAAAAAAATTAATTCGTAAAATTGATGAGTTTCCTGAAGTAGTTGAGACAGCAACAAAAGAATTAGCACCTCACCAAATAACAAACTTTTTAAAAGATGTTGCTGCAGACCTACACAGTTTTTATAATGAAACAAAGTTTCTTGTTGATAATGAAAGCGAAAAGAAAGGTAAATTAGCCTTAATCTATGCTGTTCAAATTATTTTTAAAAATGGATTAAACCTGTTGGGTATTAATGCTCCAGATAAAATGTAAAAGGAAATTTCATGGCAGAGGATTTTAGAACTATTAAAGAAAAAAAAGCGGAAGGAACTCCCTTCACCAACGGTCTTTTTGTTGGACTCCTGCTTGGTATTTTACTATCTATAGTAATTACTTTGTTTATAACAAATGGAAAAAGTCCTTTTATATCAAAAGAGACAATAGGTTCATGCATTGAAGTTAATTCAGCCATAGGTGAGGAAGATGTTATAAATATTGATGAAGATACGACTTTTGATTTTTATGAAACACTCCCAAAAAAATCCACTACTTACAGCGATGAAAATCTTGTTAAGAAAAAGGAAAGTAACAGGGAGGTTGATTATTACATTCAGGTAGGCGCTTTCTCAAAACAATCGCCTGCAGATAATTTGAAAGCAAAATTAGCATTGATGGGTTTTGAATCAGTCATTATGTCTGCAAAAATTGGTGATAATACTTTTCATCGTGTAAGTGTAGGTCCATATGATAATTATGAAAAAAGTAAAAATATGCGTGAAAGATTACTTAAAGAAGGATTTAAAGCGAACTTAATTAAGTTAACACGACCTAAAAATCAATAACAAATAAAGGATTACGTATGAAAAAATTTTTATTTATCTTATCATTTTTTATGGTTTTCTCTCTGGAAGCCATTGAACCAAAACCTGGGATAAATTTTAAAAAAACAAAAGAAATCATTGCAACTGATTCACCTGGAAAAATTGAAGTTGTTGAAATGTTTTGGTACGGATGTATCCATTGTTACAAAATTGATCCTTACCTAGATGAATGGGCTGATAAATTACCGAAAGACATTGTCTTTAAAAAAGTCCCCGCTGTTCCTCGTAAAGATTGGGTGCCAATGGCAAAAGCATATTACGCCCTCGAAACTCTAGATTTAGATAAAAAGTTACATGAAAAGTTATTTGATGCCATTCACAAAGATAAGACCGTAGACCCTGGAAGCGAAAGAGATGTAATTAAATGGATTGCTGTAACTAGCAAAAAAGATATCGAAGATGTTAAAGCGGCATTTAATACTTTTTCTATGAAAGCTAAAATTTCGAATTCTTATAAAATGTTTCGTTCAGCAGGCGCTACTGGCGTTCCAACCATTATTATTGACGGTAAATATTTGACGTCTTCAACTATGGCTGGAGGTGAAAAAAATACTATCGAATTACTAAACTATATTATTGATAATGTCAGAAAAGATAAATCAAAAAAATAATTTAGTATTTAATACCAATTTTTTTAATTAATTACCAGAATGAGTAAACTCAAGCCGCCTAAAAATTTTAGTGATTTTATAGCACTATCCATAACTAAAATATTACGTTTTATCGCAGATAAATTTTTTTCTAAACGCTATGGCCACAGAGCAGTAGTTCTTGAAACAATTGCAGGTGTTCCTGGAATGGTTGCAGGAATGTGGATTCATCTTAAATGTTTAAGAAAAATGACGCATGATCAAGGATGGATTAAAACATTATTAGACGAAGCAGAAAACGAAAGAATGCATTTAATGACTTTTATTGAAATAGCCAAACCCAATTGGTTTGAACGATGCCTAATTCTTTTTGCACAGGCAATTTTTTGGCATTTTTACTTCATTTTATATATATTTTTTCCTAGAACGGCACACAGATTAGTTGGGTACTTTGAAGAGGAGGCAGTAATAAGTTATACAAGTTATTTAAATCAAGTTGAAAACGATCTCTCGTTGAATGTTGATGCTCCAAAAATAGCTATTGATTATTGGAATCTTTCACCGAATGCGAAATTAATAGATGTTATCAAGGTAGTAAGAAACGATGAAGCTGGTCATGCAAAGGTTAATCATAATCTTGCTGACTCAATTGATAATGAAAAAAATAACAAAGATGATTTTGATAAGAAAGAGCCAAAAATAAATACAATCACTGATGCTCAAGATAGTAATTCAACAACAAGTCTTTTTAGTCCAACTGCAATTGGAGATCTCACGCTATTTAACAAAATTGTTATGGCTCCTCTTACTAGAAGCAGGGCTCTAGCTTCTGGCATTCCATCAAAAATGATGGGTGAATATTATGGCCAAAGAACTAGTGCTGGTTTAATAATAGTAGAAGCAACGCAGATCAGTCAACAAGGCCAGGGATATGATTTAACACCAGGGATATATACCGAACAACAAACTACTGAATGGGCAAAGATCGTAAAAAATATTCACAATAAAGGCGGAAAAGTCTGTGTACAACTTTGTCATGCCGGACGTATATCACACAAAGACTTACAACCAAATAATGAAAATCCGGTAGCCCCATCATCAATAAGAGCAAATGCATCAACATGGTTGCAATCTGGATCAACTGAAGTTTCTCACCCAAACGCACTTCAATCTTTCGAGATTGATAAGATTATTGAAGATTTTCGTCAAGCCGCTTTCAATGCAAAAAAAGCTGAATTTGATATGATCGAAATTCATGCAGCAAACGGTTATCTCATTGATCAATTTTTAAGAGACGGATCAAATAAACGAACTGATAATTATGGCGGCAGTATTCAAAATCGTACTCGTTTTCTAAATGAAATTATCAGTGCCATCTTAGGAATATTTCCTGCTCATAGAATAGGCTGTAGAATAAGTCCAACATCAACTTTTAATGATATGAGTGATTCAAATCCGCAACTGCTTTTTGATGCCGTTGCCAAAGAAATGGGAGATAAAGGCCTAGGATACCTTCATGCTATTGAAGGTCAAAAAAATAATACAGATATGGAGTCTTTTGATTACAACAAAATTTATACTTTATTTAAAGAAAATGGGGGTTTAAATAGTATGATGAATAATGGAAATGATAATGATTTTTCAAAATCAAAAAATGCAGATTTGATGGTATTTGGTATTCCATTTATCTCAAACCCGGACTTTGTATACAGATTAGAGCATGGCCTTTCCTTCAATAAAGCAGATCCATCTAAATTTTATGGCGGAGATGAAAAAGGCTATACCGATTATCCCTTTTATCAAAAAATATGATTAAACTAAAATATACCTTCTTCCTTATTTTTCTTTTTTTATCATATTCTTCTCACGCACTTCAGCTTGGAGATCAGGCACCTAACTTTGAAGCTGAAACTACAAAAGGAAATTTTTCTTTTCATGATTGGGCTGAAGATAAGTGGGTTATTCTTTTTTCTCATCCAGGCGATTTCACTCCTGTATGCACCACTGAACTTGCACATGCAGCTTTTCTACAGCCTGAATTCAACAAAAGGAATGTAAAATTAATTGCAATAAGTGGTGATTCAATCAAAGATCACTTAGAGTGGATACCGCATATCAATGATTTCAAAAATACGATCAAATCAAATAATGTTATTAACAGCATAGACTTACTAAAAGAAGATACTGATGTTAACTATCCTATTATTGCCGATATTGATTTTTCGATATCAACTTTATATGGTATGTATCATCCTAATGCAAAACCTAATTCTAGCTCATTTGGAACAACGATGAACAGAGAAAATATTCGTGCGGTTTTTATTATTGATCCAAAAAAAATTATTCAAACCATCTTAATTTACCCCAAAAACATAGGTAGAAATTTTAATGAAATACTTCGCACTGTAGATGCCTTACAATTATCTCAGAAACATCAAGTATCTACTCCAGCTAATTGGGAAAATGGAGACCCTGTAATTGTTTCTAATGACATACCTTTAGAAGATTTAAATGAAAAGTTTGAGACTAATGATATTAATATATTTAAAGATTATTTAAAATTTATTGATCACCCAGGATTTTTCAATGGTAGTGATAAAAGTAAAAAAAGAAGTAAAGGAGGGTTCAAATAACCTTCCCTCTCTAACTATTTTTAAGATTAATAGCATCTATCTTTTTTACTCTTTGAGACGTCCCGTGTTCAACAACGAATACAAAACTTCCTAGCATTACTGCTAAAAGAAAAAACTTTAAAATTATTTTATTATTCTTTTTTGAAATCATTTCACATATAAATGAAGGTCTTCAGGCTCTTTTAGGGCTAAATCATTTTGAATGTTTTTTGTTTCATCGGTGACACGAATATTCGATTTTTTAAACCAATATTTTGCTTCTTTGGAGTTTTGGATCACCCCTTTTCCATCTCTAAACAGAATTCCTAAATGATATTGAGCCTGAGCTATATTTTTATATGCAGCTTTTTTAAAATACTTGTAAGCTTTTTTATTATCCACCGGAGTGCCTAAACCATAATGATATAAAAACCCAAGATTAAGAAAGGTTTCTGGAATGCTGTCTGACATAGATAATAGATAGAACTGCTTTGCTGATACATAATTTTGTGTTGTTCCTCTTCCATAATGCGCCATTAGCCCTAAATTAAAAAAAGCTTCTTGCATACCTTGTTCACCTGCTTTGATGTATAAATTTTTAGCTTCATCATAATTTCGCACTTCGTTCGGGCCATAATGATATATCTGTGCTAAATTAAATTGGGCCTCTAGAAGTCCTTGATTTGCTGCTAATAAATAATATTCTATAGATCGATTTATATCGTATTCTAAGCCTTCTCCAGAGAATAATAATTTAGCTACATTAAATTGTGCTTCTTTCATGCCATTATTAGCTGCTCTTTCGTACCATTTTGCAGCTTTTATTATATTTTTGTCTGTTCCAAGTCCGTAGTGGTTCATTTGAGCTAAATTAAATTGTGCCTCTACTATGCCATTTATATTTTTTCTACAATTATTACTATCGTAAATAATTTGTTTTTGTGCGGCTTGAGAGAACCAATAAAATGCATTTTTCAAATCCTTTTTTGTTCCGATTCCATAACGATTCATGAGACCTAAATTAAATTGAGATTCTGGGTTGTTGTTTGCAGATTTTATATAATATTCATACGCCAATTTTAAATTCTTTACTTTACCTTTTCCATAATGATTCATGAGACCGAGTTTAAAATTTGCTTGGTTCACGCCTGAATCCGAAGCTTTTGTATATAAATCTAAAGCTCTGGAGTAATCTTTTGATAACTTTTTTCCCTCATAATGATTTTCAGCAAATAAATATTGAGCTTGAGCTATATCCTTTTTATTAGGCACAATACCAAAGCCCTTAAATTGATTATCTTTGTACCAGGTTTGCCAAAAATTTTTTTCTTCGCAACTATTTACTGAATGACTTAGCGTTGAAATAAATAATATTTTACTTATTAATAAAGTGATTTTTTTCAATTGCATTATTATTTTCCTAAAAAAATGAGTTCACCTTAAAAGACGAATTCAAATTCAAAAGGTCAGGATAATTGATTAATTGATTAATTGATTTTGGTACAAGTATTCAAGATTAAATGTTGCTTCCTTACTGCCGAACATTTCTGCTTTTTTGTACCACTCAGAAGCGTTTTTATAATTTTGCTCGACACCACCGATTCCCTTTTCATACATCAATCCAATATTAAACATTGCATTTTCATTGTCATTAGCTAATACCAAGCAACCTTCTAATGTTATTTTTTCAAGACCACATTCACTATTATTAATCTGTAATGGTTGTTCAAAATTTTGTGGGGATATTGTTTTTAATTGATGCTTTGACCAAAAGCCAATAAATGAACCATATTTATCTTGTATGTAAGAAAAAGGTTTTTCATTTTTTATTTTTGATTGTTTAATTTCATTATTATCAACATGTAATGGATTTTCATAACGAATTAATTCGTTTGTTGCCCAAACCACTGTTACACTAAAGAATAATATTGACAGCCATTTGGTAATTTTATTTCGTATGGATGATTTATTTTTTATAACTCCTTCTTTTAATAATAATTTTTTAAATTGTCTTAATCTTTCATCTTTATTGAGTTCATAGGAGTGATCATATTCGATATTTAATTTTTGGATTATTGCACGTAATAATTTAGCTTGTAATTTCCATTTTTTATCTGACTTTAAAACTTCATCGCCTCTTAATGTTGCCAACCAATCGTTATCTATTTTTTTTTCATTATCCATTTTTAATTTATTTCCACACAATGTTTAATATAAGGTAGGAGTTTTTTTCTACATTGAGATAAGTATTCTTTAGCTGCTCCCGGAGTTCTGCACAAATATGTGCTTATATCTCCTATCGAAAATCCATCACTTTGGAGATTTAACGCATAAGCGCGATCAGGATATTTTTTACTAAAAGTTAAAAAACCTTCTCTTATACAATCTTTTTTATCATCAATCAATTCTGTATTATTCGAGATTTTATATTCATTTATTTTTTCAGAATCAAAATCTATAACATCTTTTTCTCTTTTCACTTTTCTTAAATAATCACGCGCTTGATTTTTTGCTACGGTCCAACACCAAGATTTGAATTTTCTAGAGTCATTTACACTTTTCGCTTTTTGAATAATTTTAAGCATGGTTAATTGACTTAAATCTGTTGCTTCTTGGGAGTGTAATTTCCATTGACCTTCAAAATGTCTTTGCAAATCTTTATCAATCCAATTAAAAAGCAAAGTGGCACCTTCATCAATATTTTTATATTGGCTAGATTGTAATAATTTTAATATTTTTTCAAAATTCATTGGCTCATCTCTCTATTACAATAATAGACGATAGAGTTGATATGAAAGTCAGGATTTATTTATAATTTACTTCACTATGACGAATAAATTTTAATTTACTCTAAGGTTTTTACTAAATCTTCAACAACTTTTTTTGCATCGCCAAACAACATCATTGTTTTATCCATATAAAATAACTCATTATCAAGTCCTGCATAACCGACTGCCATTGATCTCTTATTAACTATTATCATTTTTGCTTTTTGTGCCTCAAGAATTGGCATACCATATATAGCACTACCAGGTGTTTTAGCTGCTGGATTCACAACATCATTTGCACCAATAACTAAAACAACGTCTGTTTGACCAAATTCACTATTAATATCTTCCATTTCAGCAACTTGCTCGTACGGAACATCCGCTTCTGCTAATAAAACATTCATATGTCCTGGCATTCTTCCAGCGACAGGATGAATTGCATACTTAACACTGACGCCTTTTTCAATAAGTTTGGCTGTTAATTCTTGTAAAGCATGCTGAGCCCTTGCCACAGCCAAACCATAACCAGGCACTATAATGACACTTTCTGCATTTGACATGAGGTATGAAACATCATCCACTGAGCCTGATTTGTATGATTTATCTGTATCATCGCCAACATTTGAAGAAACATCAGAACCAAAACCACCAAGCATAACCGAGAAAATTGACCGATTCATAGCCTTACACATAATGTAAGATAAAATTGCTCCAGATGATCCAACACACGCACCAGCAATAATCAATACAGAATTATTTAATGTAAAACCGATGCCTGCTGCTGCCCATCCCGAATAACTATTTAACATGGATACTACAACGGGCATATCAGCACCGCCAATGGGAATTATTAATGTCACCCCTAAAATTAATGCTATAGCCACCATTATCATAAAAGCAGCTATAGATTCAGTTTGAAAAAATACTGTCCCCCAAAAAATCATTGCTATAGCTAAGAAGAGATTAACCCAATGTTGAAATTTAAAAATCACTGCACTTGCACCAAATTTTCCCGATAACTTACCAAAAGCAATGACTGATGCGGAAAATGTTATTGCACCTATAAATGCACCAAGAAATAATTCAAAACGCTGAACTGTAGAATAAGCTACCGATGAATTTAATACCGCAGCCAATGCAATAAGAACAGCAGCTAAGCCTACAAACGAATGCATTAAAGCCACTAATTCTGGCATTTTAGTCATTTGGACTTTACGCGCCGCATACACACCAATAATTGCACCAAGAATAATAGGTAGGATAATTAATGTTGGGATTAAATTTTCGCCAATCCATAAAGTTGTAACAATCGCTAATGCCATACCAATTATGCCAAATAAATTACCGCTTCTTGCTGAATTTGGAGATGATAAGCCTCTCAAGGCTAAAATAAATAATATTGCAGAAACAAGATATAAAAGCATTGCTATTGGTGTATTACTCATTTTTCTAAATTATCCTTATCTTTTTTTGATTTCTTTTTAAACATTTCCAACATTCTTTGTGTTACAAAAAAACCACCGAAAATATTAATTGATGCGAAAAATATAGCAAATGCTCCTAAAATGCTGCTAAAAGTATATAACTCGCCATTAATATCAACAACTTGTAATATCGCGCCAACGATAACTATTCCAGAGATGGCATTAGTCACAGACATCAAGGGTGTATGTAATGCAGACGTAACATTCCATACAACGTGATAGCCAACAAAAATTGCCAAAACAAAGATTGAAATATTTTGGACTGTTAATAAATCAGTCATTTATTTATCTCCTTTAATTAAACATCCTTCAACTAACTCATCTTCATGATTAATATAAAGCTCATTTTTCTCGTTAATCAATAATTTTACAAATTCAAATATATTGCGTGCATATAAAGACGAAGCGTCTGCACTGACTAAAGATGGTAAATTTGTTTTTCCAATAATAGTAATATGATTTATTTCAATAATTTCATTAGGTTTCGTTAAGGGGCAATTTCCTGATCCATCTTTTGCCATACCAGAGGCCATATCAAGAATCACAGAGCCTTGTTTCATTTTATTAACTGTATTTTCCGAAATCAAAACTGGAGGTTCTTTACCAGGTATCAATGCTGAGGTAATAATAATATCTGCAGTAGTAGCTTTTTCTTCAACTAGTTTATTCTGTCTCTCTAACCATGAGCTTGGCATGGGTTTCGCGTAACCTCCATGTCCTTCTGCAGCTTCTCTTTCCTCATCCGTTTCCAAAGGAACATCGATAAATTTAGCCCCTAAAGATTCTATTTGTTCCTTTACTGCAGGTCTAACATCCGACGCTTCAACAATTGCGCCTAATCTTTTTGCAGTTGCTATTGCTTGCAATCCAGCAACTCCTGCCCCCAAAATCATAACTTTTGCAGCTTTTACAGTTCCTGCTGCAGTCATAAGCATTGGCATAAATTTTCTATACGTATCTGCTGCCAACATAACCGCTTTATAGCCAGCAATGTTTGCTTGTGATGATAATACATCCATAGACTGAGCTCTTGAATTTCTTGGCAAAGATTCTAATGCGAATGCATTTAATTTATTATCAATAATAGTTTGATTAAGCTTCTTGTTGAAAGGTTCTAATAGTCCTACAATAAATTGGGTGTTTTTTAAGTCACTGATGTCTTGTAAATTCATAGCCTGAACCTGGATTATCAGATCAGCTTTTAATACTTCTTTACGAGAAACAATTTTTGCCCCAGACTTAATAAAATCATCGTCAGAAATAAAAGATTCATCTCCTGCATTTTTCTCAACATGCACTTCATGATTTAAACCAATAAACTTTTTTACAGTTTCTGGTGTAGCAGCTACTCTATTTTCAAATTCTTTTTGTTCTTTTAACACTCCAATTATCATTGCAATGATTCCTTAGTTTCTATTTAATCAAATGTGCTTGTGTTTATCTTGCTAATTGCTTTTACAATTTCGTTTACAGCATCCTTTTTCACCATACTTTTTCTAAACGCTAAAGCAACTTTTCTGCTAGGGATTGGATTGTCAAAAGGAATTACTTTAACAAGAGAATTTCTATTTCGAACGGTCGTAGCACTTTTAGGCAATACAGAAATTCCTAGATTTGATGCCACCATACTTCTAATAGTTTCTAATGAATGGCCTGATTGGATTTCACCCGTTTTTGACAATCCAGGGCATGCTTCTTGAATCTGACTGCTATAGCAGTGCGTATTATCTAATAATAAAACCTTTTCTTTCAATAAAGTTTCGGTTTTAATTGTTTCACTTTTTGCCCATTTATGTTTTGAGGGTACAACACAAACAAATGGTTCTTCGTAAAGCTCAACGACTTCTACTCCCGATATATCAAAAGGTAAAGCAAGAATAGCCCCGTCAATAGAACCTTTCCTTAACTTTTCTTCTAAGTTTTTAGTTATATCCTCGTCAATTTCTAGAGGCATATTTGGTGCCGTTCCTCTTAAAATAGGAATAATTAAGGGTAATAAGTATGGGGCAATAGAATAAATAAGCCCTAGTTTAAAAGGTTTTTCTAATTGTCCATCTCCTTTTAAAGCAATTTCTTTTATTTTAGAAACTTCATCTAACACAATAATTGCTTGATTAATTATAGATTGTCCGGCTTGTGTTATCTTAATTTCGCTACGACTTCTTTCAAACAAAACCACACCAAGTTCATCCTCTAATTTTTTGATTGCCAAACTAAGCGCAGGTTGACTAACAAAGCATTTATCAGCAGCTTTACGAAAATTTTTTTCTCTTCCAACTGCAACAATAAATCTCAGTTCACTAAGAGTCATTTATATATCTAAGTTATTAACGCCTAACGCATTTTTTTCAATAAACTCTCTTCTTGGCTCTACTTGATCGCCCATTAATCGTTCGAACGTTGCCTCAAGCTCTGTGAAATCTTCAATTGTTACCTGTAATAGTCTTCTTACATTTGGATCCATCGTGGTTTCCCACAATTGATCCGGATTCATTTCTCCTAAACCTTTATAACGTTGAATATTCAATGTATTTTTTGCTTCAGCAAGTAACCAGTCTAAAGCTTGCTGAAAATTTTGAATGTCCTTTGTTTTTTCTCCTCTAGAAACAACAGCGCCCTCATCGATTAAATCTTTAAGTAAATTAGATGATTTTATAATTTGTCTATACTCACCACTCAATAAAAATTCTTCGTCAATTACACTCTTTTGTAAGTTCCCATGAATAAATTGATTCATAACAATGAAAAATTTATTAGACTCTTCGTTATTGTTAACTTCAAATTTTATATTATCTTTCGACATTAATTTTTCAAGTTTTTCTGCGTACAATTCAGTTTCTTTTTTATCTTCTAAGTTTATTGGACCTATGTCATGAATTCCACGAATAATTGATTCATCATATCGCGAAGAAAGTCTTTTAATAACAGACTCTGTAAGCACCATTTCACGTGCAATGTTTGCTAATGTAGCATCTGAAATAACATCTCCCCCTTCCTTAGTTAATAAACTTGCGCCATTTAAGGCAGAATTTACAAGGTATTGATCAAGCTCATCTTCGTCTTTAAGATAACGCTCATCTTTTCCTTGTTTGACTTTGAATAATGGGGGTTGAGCAATATATATATAACCTTTTTCAACCAATTGTGGCATTTGTCTAAAAAAGAATGTGAGCAGCAATGTTCTTATGTGTGACCCGTCAACGTCAGCATCGGTCATTATGATGATTCGATGATAACGAAGCTTTGTATCATCAAAATCTTTTCCAATACCTGCACCAAGTGCAGTGATTAATGTTGTAATTTCTTGAGAAGATAAAATCTTATCAATTCGAGCCTTCATTACATTTAAAATTTTACCTTTTAAAGGAAGAATCGCTTGATTTTTTCTATCTCTTCCCTGCTTGGCTGACCCTCCAGCAGAATCTCCCTCAACTAAATAAATTTCACATTGTTCAGGATTTTTTTCCTGACAATCTGCTAGTTTTCCAGGAAGACCTAAAGAATCCATAGCTCCTTTTCTTCTTGTCATATCTCTTGCTTTTCTAGCAGCCTCTCTTGCTCTAGCAGCATCCACAATTTTATTACAAATAATTTTTGCGTCCTTTGGGTGTTCTAACAAGTAATCCGTTAATTTTTTACCCACCAAATCTTGAACGACTGGCTGTACTTCACTAGAAACTAATTTATCTTTTGTTTGTGAAGAAAATTTTGGTTCTGGGACCTTTACCGACAAAACACAAGTTAACCCTTCTCGCATATCATCTCCCGAGGTATCAACCTTAGCTTTCTTAGCAAGCTCATTCGATTCAATGTATGTATTTATTGTTCTTGTCATTGCTGCTCTTAATCCAGTTAGGTGTGTTCCCCCATCTCTTTGTGGGATATTGTTAGTAAAACATTGTACGTTTTCACCATAAGAATCATTCCACTGCATACTCACCTCTATAGTGATGCCATCTTTTTCTCCAAGAGCATAAAAAGGAACCGAGTGTAAAACATTTTTAGCTCTGCTCATGTATTCGACAAAACCCTTTATTCCTCCCGAAAATTCGAAATTTTCTGATTTTCCTGTTTTATGGTCTATTAACTCAATTTTTACACCGTTATTTAAAAAAGATAATTCTCTTATCCTTTTACACAACAAATCAAAATGAAAATCAACATTAGTAAATGTTTCAACAGACGGAAGAAAAGTTACCTCTGTACCAGTTTTTTTTGTTGCCCCTACAGATTTAAGCGGAGCTACTCGCTCCCCCTTCTTAAATTCAACTTCATGAATTTTTTCATTTCTGTAAACTCTAAGCCGCAACCAGTCAGACAAGGCGTTGACAACAGAAACCCCAACTCCATGCAATCCTCCAGAAACTTTGTATGAATTTTGGTCAAACTTTCCTCCTGCATGTAATTCGGTCATAACAATTTCAGCAGCAGATCGTTTAAATTCATCATCTTCTTTGATATCTGTTGGTATGCCACGTCCGTTGTCTGTTACGGTTATTGAATTATCTGCATGTATGATTACTTTGATATCATCACAATGACCTGCAAGAGACTCATCAATTGCATTATCTAAGACTTCGAAAACCATATGATGTAACCCGCTTCCATCAGATGTATCACCTATGTACATGCCTGGCCTTTTTCTTACAGCATCAAGACCTTTAAGGATTTTTATGCTTTCTGAATTGTATGCAGCATTATTTGTTTTATCAGTTTCATTCATTTAATTTTTTCTCTTATTTAAATTCTCATTGGCATGACCACATACTTATAGTCATCGTTTTTTGGAATAGTTATTAGACAACTGCTAGATGAATCATTAAAGGCGAACGTTAATTTCTCTGATTGAATGTTTGTTAAAACGTCTATTAAATATGTAACATTAAACCCAATATCAATTGTTGGGCCTGTATATTCTATATCTAGCTCTTCTTCAGCTTGTTCTTGCTCACTATTATTACTGATAAGTCTTAATTGTTTTTCTTGTAGTACCACTCTAATACCTCGATATTTTTCGTTTGATAAAATCGAGGCTCTTTGCATCGCAGACAAGATATGCATTCGATCAATTTCAAATGAATTTTCATGACCTACTGGTATTACCCTGTTGTAATCAGGAAATTTTCCATCTATGACTTTTGTTATTAGTGAAATATTATTAAAATCAAAAGTCACTTGATTTTTTGTCAAACTTATTTCAATTGCATCAGAAGAATCATCTAATAATTTAATAAGCTCTAAGACTGTTTTTCTTGGTATGATAATTTGTTTCTTTTCTGAAGCCTCACTTAAGTTGATTGAATTAAAACTCAATCTATGTCCATCGGTTCCAACAATGTTTAATTTTTTTCCATCAACCTCAAATAATAAACCGTTTAAGTAATATCTAATATCTTGTTGTGCCATAGCAAAATCAACATATTTCAAAGTAGCTTTTAATTGATTTTGTGGAACAATAATTTTTTCAATGTCATCTTTTTCAGTCTTCATTAACGGATAATCTTTTATTGGTAATGTTTGTAGATTGAATTTACTTTTACCAGCTTTAACTGTTGCTTTTGATTCTTCAACTTGAATATTTATGCTGCTATTTTCTGGAAGTGATCTTGTGATATCAAATAATTTCCTTGCTGCAATTGTTATTGAGAAATCATTTTCTATTTTTGTTTCAACGCTTAATGAAACTTGAACTTCAAGATCTGTTGCTGAAAACTTTAATATATTATCTTTACTTCCTTCTAATAACAGGTTAGATAAGATAGGAAGAGCATGTCTTTTTTCAACAATTCCAGATACATTTGATAATGGTTTTAATAAAACATCTCTGTTAATTTTTATATTCATATTTTTACTTTATATATTTAATAATAATAATAATAGTCTTCAAAATGTTAGTTTACTCACTATTGTTTTTTATAAACAATTATTTACGTCTTTTACAATGCTATGCAATTCGTGTCAATGTATTGTGGATGAATTGTGCATTATTTTTTTAAATTATCTTTTAGTAAGTTTATACTAATTTTATCCACAGCCGGGCCATAGCATTCACATCATTAACCCCTTAAAACTTGTGTCAAAAAACCTAAATCTTGACCAATAGTCTGATCGGTCAAGCGTAAGCTTTCAATTTCATCACATGCATGCATTATGGTGGTGTGATGACGACCACCGAATGCAGCGCCTATTTCAGGGAAGCTTAAATTGGTTAGTTCTCGTGTTAAGCTCATTGCAATTTGACGTGGGCGTGAAAAATTTCTTGAACGTTTTTTCCCATGAATATCAACTACTCTTATTTTGTAGAAGTCAGCAACCGTTTTTTGGATATTATCTACACTAACTTGTCTCCCTCTAACTGCAATCAAGTCTTTCAAAGATTCTTTTGCTAAACTCAAATCAATCTCTCTACCAGTGAAATTTGACATAGCAACAATTCGATTTAAAGCGCCTTCAAGCTCTCTAACATTAGACCTTATTTGCTTTGCTACAAAAAAAGCAACCTCATCAGAGAGTAAGATTTTATTTTCACTAGCTTTTTTTAATAATATGGCTACACGCATTTCAAGTTCTGGTGGATCAATGGATACAGTCAATCCCCAACTAAATCGGGTTCGTAATCTTTCATCAACTCCAGATATTTCTTTTGGATAGCTATCGCAAGTAATAATAATCTGTTTTTTATTTTCTATTAATGTGTTGAAAGCGTAAAAAAATTCCTCTTGAGTTCTATTTTTTTTTGCAATAAATTGAATGTCATCAATAAGCAAAAGGTCAAGAGAGTGATAACTTTTTTTAAATGCATCAAAAGATTTATTTTCATAAGCTTTTACAACATCGTGAACGTATCTTTCTGCATGAAGATATTTGATTTTAGCGTTTGGTTGATCAATTTTAAGGTGATTTCCAATAGCATGAAGAAGATGTGTTTTTCCTAAGCCAACTCCTCCATAAATAAATAAAGGGTTGTATGTTATTCCAGGTTTTTCAGCAATTTGCCTTCCTGCTGCAGCTGCAAGTTGGTTTGCCTTGCCTGTAACGAAATTTTCAAAGTTAAATGACTTGTTTAATCCATTTTTTACAGTATTTTTGGATGGTTTATTCTGGTTAATTTTAATTTTTTTTAATTCTTGAGTGAAGTCAACAGCAGATTTTTCTTTTTTTGAAATAACATATATTAAATTGTTAAATTTGGTATTTTTTATAATCTCAATAAATTTATCATTAAGCCTTTCCTTAACCCACTGTAAAACAAATTGATTTGGAGCGGAAATAATAAAGTTATTATCTGTATTGTTTATTTTTCCGTCAAGAGGTTTAATCCATGTCGAATATTGTTGTTTGCTGAGATCTTTTTTACAAATATTTAAAAGAGTTGGCCAAATATCTTCTTGTTTCATTGAATTAAATTGACTCCGATAATAATTAAAAATGGGACAATAATCTTAACTGAAAAAATTTGAGTTATCCACAAGCTTTTCAATAAATATTACACTCTTAATTATTGACAGAGTAAAGATTCTGGAGTATTGTTCGGCTTCAAATTGTATCGGAGTAATTTAATGAAAAGAACGTATCAACCATCCAAAATTAAACGTGCAAGAACACATGGTTTTCTTGTGCGAATGAAAACTCGGGGAGGTAGATCTGTTATAGCATCAAGACGAGCTAGAGGAAGAGCCCGTTTAGGCATATAATTTGTTCAATTTGTATTGTTTACAAAAAAATATAAACTTTTAAATGCAGATGAATTCTCGTTTGTATTTAATTTTAGAAAACGTATTAGCTCAGAACATATTTTTTTACATTATGCTCCCAATAATTTATCTCATTACCGTATGGGTTTTGTAGTTGCAAAAAAAATAGAAAAACGCGCTGTCAGACGAAATTATGTAAGACGCACTATTCGAGAAATTATTTATAAAAATATTAATAAAACTCTTGCTGTTGATATTGTTTTCCGTTTAAAGAAACCTTATTATAAATCTGATTTTAAAACTATAGAATTGGAACTTACCAACTTATTAAAAAAGATAGCTTTATGAAAATATTAATTATATCGCTTATAAAATTTTATCGATATGCACTCAGTCCATTTCTTGGCCCGAATTGTCGGTTTTTACCAACATGTTCAGATTATGCGATTGAGGCAATTCAGATGTATGGTGTTGTAAAGGGTGGTTGGTTTGCCGTTAAAAGAATTTTAAGATGTCGTCCCGGAGTTTCAGGGGGCATTGATCCGCTTCCAAAATTAAAAGGATAATATGGAAACCAAACGTTTAATTCTATTTGTTGTTTTTTCATTTTCTTTATTACTTCTTTGGGATTCTTGGCAAAAAAGTCAGTTAGATTTGGTTGTGTCAGATCCATCGGAAAATACAGATGATGCTTCTATTCCCTCTGTAAGTAAAAAATTAGATATAGACGGTAATAAAATAACCTCTTCGTTCACGTTAGCTAAGTCAAATTATATCAACATAAAAACTGATTTGTATGACATAGCATTAGGTGATACGGGAGGTGATATAAGATCCTTGAAGCTTTTAAAGCATAAAGATGATAAAGGAGAGCCTTATTCCCTTCTTAGTGATAAAGCTGATCCATTATTGTATGTTGCACAGTCTGGTTTACTTGGTAATAATTTACCTAATCATAAGTCTAAATTTATATATAAAAATCAGAATTATACGATGACTGGTAATTCATTATCAGTCCCTTTGACGTATGAAAACGATGACGTAAAAGTCGTTAAAACTTATAAATTTTCATCAAATGATTACGTAGTAAGATTATCATATGAAATATTTAATAAATCAAATAATCCATTAGAATCAACATCTTATCTTCAATTTATACATGATGGAGAATCAAATCAAGGCTCCACTATGATGCCATCATTTACTGGAACAGCTTATTATAATACCGCCAACAAATTCTCTAAATTAGCGTTCGATGACGTTGATGACGAAGCTTTTTCATTAATTACTAGTGATGGATGGATTGGGATTATCCAAAGATATTTTGCGGGTGCGTGGATATTGCCTTCAGAAAAATCAAGAGAATTTTATTCCAAGAAAGTAGCAGATAATATTTATGCTTCAGGCTTACTCTCTAAGATTAATACAATATCTCCTGGTGAATCTGGAACTTTTATATCAAATGTTTATTTAGGGCCGCAAAGTAAAAGCGATTTATCTGCCGCCGCAGAAGGTCTTGAATATGCAGTAGATTATGGTTGGCTTACTTTTATAGCATCACCTCTTTTTTCAGTTTTATCTGCCATACAAAAAGTGGTTATCAATTGGGGCGTTGCAATTATTTTGTTAACGGTTTTGATTAAACTATTATTTTATCCGTTATCAGCCGCAAGCTATAAATCAATGGCACAAATGAGGGAAGTTGCACCGAGACTACAAAGCATGAAAGAAAAGTTTGGTGATGATAAACAAAAGATGCAGCAAGCCATGATGGAACTGTATAAGACTGAAAAAATAAATCCTTTAGGTGGATGTTTACCAATTCTTGTTCAAATCCCAGTATTTATTGCATTATATTGGGTTCTACTTGGTTCTGTTGAACTTAGAGGGGCTCCTTTTTTATGGTGGATTCAAGATTTGTCTGTTAAAGATCCTTATTATATTTTACCAATTCTAATGGCAGCTTCAATGTTCATTCAAATGAAATTAAATCCAAAACCTACTGACCCAATGCAAGCAAGGTTAATGATGTGGATGCCAGTTGTTTTTAGTATTTTCTTCTTTTTCTTTCCCGCTGGGCTAGTATTATATTGGCTTGTAAACAATGTTTTATCAATTGGCCAGCAATGGTATGTAAATAAAAAAATACATACCGAAGCATTAAAAAAGAAAGGCAATGCTTAACGATACAGAAACAATTGCTGCAATTTCAACAGCACAAGGGAATGGTGGTATTGGAATCGTGCGTATATCTGGCACACACTCCTTAAAAATAGCAAAAAAAATCTGCACTTCTTCTATTAAGCCTAAACATATTAACTTTTGTAATTTTATTGATTCATCGGATGAAATTTTAGATCAAGGCATAGTTTTATATTTCCCAAATCCCCACTCATTTACGGGTGAAGATGTTGTAGAAATTCAAGGACATGGAGGACAAGTTGTATTGAATGAATTATTAAGTTTGTGTTTTGTAAATGGAGCAAGATTAGCTGAGCCAGGAGAGTTTACGAAACGAGCCTACTTAAATAATAAAATAGATTTAGCTCAAGCAGAATCAGTCATAGATATAATAAATGCAACAAGTATTCAAGCAGTCAAAAGTGCTTCTCAATCATTAACAGGAAAATTTTCTAAAAAAATAAGCAATTTATTACAAAGTATTATTAGTATAAGAGTTTATGTAGAAGCTTGTATTGATTTTCCAGAGGAAGAAATAGATTTTATTGAAAAAGGCAATGTCACAAATAAACTTCAAGGCATTATTGCTGAGGTTGATGAAATTTTAAAAACATCAAAGCAAAGTCAACTCTTAAAGAATGGTGTTAATCTTGTGCTTATTGGTCGACCAAATGTCGGTAAATCAAGTTTATTAAATTGCTTATCGGGAATAGACAGCTCTATTGTAACCGATATACCTGGCACAACGCGTGATGTTGTATCAACCACGATATCCATGAAAGGCGTGCTGGTAAATATAATAGATACTGCAGGTCTTAGAGAAACTGAAGATAAAGTTGAAAAACTGGGCATAAAAAAAACATGGCAGGCAGTTCAAAATGCGAACGCTGTTATTATCTTATCCGATATCAGTTCCGGACTTGAAAGTCCTGATGATTTTATGACTGATAAACTTCCAAGAGATGTTTCTAAAATATATGTATTAAACAAAATAGATCTGCTGCCAGAATCTAAGCTGGATAGCATTAAAAAAAATAAGAACAATATTTTTTATATATCTGCTAAATATGAAAAGGGTATAGATCAATTAAGAGACTTTATATTAGAATCTATAACTAACAATATACATCATGATTCAAAACAATCTCCTTTGTTGGCTAGATCACGACAAATTGCTTCTCTAAATCTTGTTAGAGATAATGTTTGCCAGGCCTTAATTCAAAAGGATTCTTCGGAATTAATTGCTGAGGAACTTACTCAAGCACAAAAAAATCTTTCAAGTATTACAGGTGATTTTACAAACGAAGATCTACTCGGTGAAATTTTTAGCTCTTTTTGTATAGGAAAATAGTGTTTCACGTGAAACATATTAAGCAAAAAGTGATTTTATGTTTCACGTGAAACTTAAGTCATATCAATATTGCATTAAATAAAGTAAAATTCGATTTTAATTTAATTAATTTATTATGAATTTCCCAGATAAATTTGATGTTATTGTTGTTGGGGGTGGCCACGCTGGAAGTGAGGCTGCCCTCGCCTCGGCTCGAATGGGGCAAAAAACTCTCCTCCTCACTCATAATATTGAAACTCTCGGCCAAATGTCCTGTAATCCATCGATAGGCGGAATTGGTAAAGGACATTTAGTTAAAGAAATCGATGCTATGGGTGGAATTATGGCTCGGGCGACGGATATGGCTGGAATTCAATTTCGTATTTTGAATAGTAGTAAAGGTCCTGCAGTAAGAGCAACTAGAGCTCAAGCTGATAGAGTTTTATATAAATCCGCGGTACGTCAATTTTTGGAAAATCAAGAAAATTTATTCTTATTCCAACAATCTGTAGATGATATTTTATTAAAAAATAATTCTGTTTCTGGAGTTAAAACTCAGTCAGGCGTTAATTTTTTTGCATCAAATGTCGTTTTAACTGCAGGAACCTTTTTAGGTGGACTGATTCATGTAGGCCTAGAGAATTTCGAAGGAGGGAGAGCTGGGGATCCTTCTGCTGAATCACTTGCAAAAAAATTAAAAGAATTGGCATTGCCAGTTGGAAGGCTTAAAACAGGTACTCCTCCAAGAATTGATGGCCGTTCGATAAATTATCAAGTAATGGATGAACAACCTGGAGATGATCCAGCTCCACATTTTTCGTTTATCAATCCTCCCATTAATCATCCGAAACAAATTCCATGTTGGATAACACATACTAATAATAATACGCATAATATTATTCGTAGTGCGTTAGACAGATCACCAATGTTCAACGGTGTTATTGAGGGTATAGGTCCTAGATATTGCCCTTCAGTAGAGGATAAAATCCATCGTTTTGCAGATAAAGAGTCTCATCAAGTATTTATTGAACCTGAAGGATTAACTACTAATGAAGTATATCCAAATGGTATTTCAACAAGCCTTCCTTTTGATGTGCAAATAGATATGGTGAGATCTATTAAGGGTCTTGAACAAGCTCATATTTTAAGACCAGGATATGCTATTGAATATGACTATTATGATCCGAGAGGATTAAAATCAAATCTTGAAACCAAAAAAATTCCTGGACTATTTTTTGCAGGTCAAATTAATGGGACTACAGGATATGAGGAAGCAGCAGCTCAAGGACTTATAGCAGGTATGAATGCTGCTCTTCGTTCACAAAATAAAGATAGTTGGACGCCAGGCCGAGAAATTTCATATATTGGAGTAATGATTGATGATCTTATTTCTAAAGGAGTAACTGAGCCATATCGTATGTTTACCAGTCGTGCTGAATATAGATTGTTACTTCGTGAAGATAATGCAGATTTAAGGCTTACAGAAATGGCCAGAAACCTTGGTTTAATTTGTGATAATCATTGGCAAAATTTTAATCGTAAGCAAAATGAAATTGAAAAAGAAGAAAAAAGATTAAAAAAAATAACTATTGGACCTGATGAAAAAAATAAAGAACATCAGGAACTGTTTGGAAAACAATTAGATCATGAATATAAAGCATTTGAATTACTAAAAAGACCAGAGGTGACCTACGACAAGTTGATGACTTTACTCAAAGATAAAGGAGTAGATAATAAACTTGTCAGCCAGCAAATAGAAATACTAGCTAAATACTCAGGCTATATTATTAGACAAAAAGAGCAAATTGAAAGAAATAAGAATCAAATGCAAACTCAAATTCCTAGCAGTATTATTTACGATAACGTGCATGGTTTGGGAATAGAAGCAAAACAATTATTAGATTTGCACAAACCTGAAAATTTAGAGCAAGCTGCTAAAATATCTGGTATTACACCAGCATCAATATCAATTCTTTTGGTTTACTTAAAAAAATATAGATCTAAAATTATTAAAAAAAAGACAAGCAAAGTTGCATAATTTCAAAGATTTATTAGGTAATGGTATAGAGGAACTTAAATTAATTGGTAAGGAAAATTTATTATCTAAACTATTGATTTATATAAATATTTTAAAAAAATGGAATAAAAAATATAACTTAACTTCTCTTACAAAAGATGAAGAAATAATAAAAAACCACTTATTAGATTCGTTATCTATTTCAAAATTAATTGAGCAGAAAAAAATTATAGATGTTGGCAGTGGAGCCGGGTTTCCAGGAATAATTTTAGCTCTTTATGATCAAAGTAGGCACGTCACATTGATCGATAAAGTAGGTAAAAAAACAGCATTCATGAAGCAAGTATGTTTAGAATTAGAGCTTAAAAATGTCTCAGTCATTCATTCAAGGGTCGAAGAATTAGATCATAACAATCATTATTTTGACGCTGTTATAGCAAGGGCTTTCGGAGATATGAGTTTACTAATCAAACTTACGAAAAGACTTATTGATAAAAAAGGTGTGTGGTACGGAATGAAAAGCAAGAAAATAATGGAGGAAGATTTTATTAAACAAAAATATTCATATGAAATATATGATATCAAAGTACCTTATCTTGAAGCTGATAGATATCTTGTAAAAATTAAAAATAATGAAGGCGTTACATGAAAATATTGTCTATATCAAATCAAAAAGGCGGCGTAGGAAAAACAACTACGGCTGTTAATTTGGCTGCAAGTCTTTCTATGAAAAAGCAAAAGGTATTATTAATAGATTTGGACCCTCAGGGAAATGCATCTTCAGGAGCAGGAATAGAGAAATCAAAATTAACGCACTCTATTTATGATGCACTAATAGAAAATTTAAATATGACCAATGTAATAATTTCTTCTAAAGACAATCTTTTTGACATTGCACCTGCCAATCAGGCACTAGCCGGGGCTGAGGTTGAAATGGTAAATATAAAGAAGAGGGAGTATGTCTTAAAATCTGCACTGGAAGACATAAAGCAAAAATATGATTATGTTCTCATTGACTGCCCACCTGCCCTAAATTTATTAACGGTCAATGCATTAACTGCTTCTCAATCAGTATTGATACCTATGCAATGTGAATATTATGCATTGGAAGGTCTTTCAGATCTAGTAAATACAATTAAAAAGGTTAAAAAAAAACTTAATCCTGATATTGAAATTGAAGGATTATTAAGAACATTGTTTGATAAAAGAAATACATTGGCCAAGGAAGTATCTGATCAATTATCTGTTTATTTCGGTTCAAAAGTTTACGAAACAGTAATTCCAAGAAATGTAAGGTTAGCAGAAGCGCCAAGCTATGGAAAATCAATTATGACATACGATAAATCTTCAAAAGGGGCTAAAGCATACAAGCAATTGGCTGATGAAATTATAAAAGGGCATAAAAATGAAAAATAAAGGATTAGGCAGAGGGTTAGATGCGTTATTAAATAATGATAACACTGAAGAGATGAGTCAAAATTTGATGAATTTGAACATTGATGAGATCGAGCCAGGCGAATATCAACCAAGAAAAAAAATGGATGAACAAGGCTTAGTTGAGCTTTCAGAATCGATAAGATCACAAGGTATTATGCAACCAATATTAGTAAGGAAAAAAAATAATGGAAGGTATGAAATAATTGCAGGAGAAAGACGTTGGCAAGCATCAAAAAAAGCAGGAATGAAAGAAATACCCGTTTTAATAAAAGAAATTTCAGATTCATCTGCTTTGGCAATGGCATTGATTGAGAATATTCAAAGAGAAGATCTAAACATAATTGAAGAAGCGCAAGGCATAAAAAGGCTTTTAGAAGAATTCAAAATGACTCATGAGGAAGCTGCGGTGGCTTTAGGAAAGTCACGAGTAGCTGTATCGAACATACTACGTTTATTAAATTTATCAAATTATGTTCAAAATCTCTTGTTAGAAAATAAAATTGAAATGGGTCACGCAAGAGCATTGATTTCATTAAGTTCTGATGAACAGGCTATGTTATGTCAAAAAATTATATTATTGAACCTAACCGTAAGAGATGTTGAGAAAATAGTTGCTGGTGAAGGTCCAAATAAAAAAAATGAAAAGAAAGATCATAATCAAGATTTAGTTAATTTAGAAAATGAAGTATCAGAAAAAATTGGTATGAAAGTAAGCATCAATCATAAAACAAAAGGTAATGGCATACTTAAAATTGATTACCCGAATATAGAACAACTGCAGGCTATTTTAAAGAAATTAAAATAATGTGTTTAAGAGCTTGACTGTTTAGTCAAATACATAGAAAATTTCACACTTTGTTGAGGTTTGATTTTTATTCTTACGATGAATGAATTATTGGTTATAACTGAGAAGTTAAATTTCTTGCCTGATACATACAAAAAAATGATTGTAAGACAATTATCGATAGGAATCATTGGTGTTATTATTTTAAGCCTATCGTTTGGTATTCATGTGGGAGTATCATTTTTTGCAGGTATTTTACCGATTATTTTGGGTGTTGTAATAGCAAGCCCGATCGCAGTAAAAAAGAATAAAGGAAACCCTGGAAAAATTGTTATAAATGCATTAAAAGCAGAAGCAATTAAAATATTAATTATTTTATTAGTACTATGGTTAGAGTTTAAACTTTACCAAGAACTAATTCCTTTAGCACTGATTATTGGATTAGTTTTTGCAGCAATTATTTCAGGCATGGCCATATCAAGTATTGATAATATTAAAGTAGATAATAAGGAATAAAAGCTAGTGGCGGGATCATACGAAACACCATCAGAATATATTGGCCATCATCTTCAAAACAATGCAATTAGTTTTGGAGACTCTCCCTTTTGGACTATCCACCTTGATACTATTGTTATGGCATGTTTACTTGGTGTTATGAGTATGGGATTAATATGGTTAGTGGCCAGAAAAGCAACTTCAGGGGTTCCTTCTAAAACTCAAGCATTCATAGAATTACTTTTCCAATTTATTGACGATCAGGTAAAAACATCATTTCATGGCGATAGACATTCTTTTATAGCCCCCGCAGCACTAACTGTATTTGTATGGATTTTATTGATGAATACAATGGATTTATTACCTATTGATATCATGGCAAAAATATATGGCGTATTCCACATAGAATATTGGAAAAATGTACCTACCACTGATATAAATACTACTTTTGCCTTAGCTCTAGGCGTTTGGTTCTTGATGATATTTTTTGGAATAAAAGTCCATGGATTGAAAGGTTGGTTGCACGATTTGTTTTGTGCTCCTTTTGGGTCGAATCCATTTGTATGGCCGGCCAACTTCTTGTTTAATTTAATCGAATATGTTTCAAAACCGTTATCCCACTCTTTAAGGTTATACGGAAATCTATATGCTGGTGAATTAGTATTCCTTTTAATTGGAATGCTTGCTGGATTTTCAGGTATTCTCGGAGCCATATCCAGTACAATATTGGGCGCGGGATGGGCTATATTTCATATACTTATTGTAACCTTGCAAGCATTTGTTTTTATGATGCTTACGGTTGTTTATTTGTCTATGGCGCATGAAGGGCATTAAAAAGTAGTAACGTTTTAATTTTAATTTTAAAGGAAAAAAAACATGGAAAATTTAGCAATGATTCAATCATATACAGCTATTGGAATTGGTTTAATAGTTGGTTTAGGTGCATTAGGTGCATGTCTAGGTATTGGCATAATGTGTGCTAGCTTTTTAGACGGAGCAGCAAGACAGCCAGAGATGATTCCAGAATTACAAACAAAAGTATTTTTATTGCTTGGATTAATTGATGCATCATTCATTATTGCTGTTGGTATTGTATTCTTATTTGCTTTTGCTAACCCACTTCTTAGTGTAATTAGCTAATTTAAATTTTAAATTTTGAGTGGAGTTTAAATGACTATTAATTTTACTTTAATTGCTCAAGCACTAGCTTTTGCCATATTAATTTGGTTTACCGTAAAGTATGTATGGCCTCCTTTGCTAAATGCAATTGAAACAAGACAGAAAGAAATCGCTGATGGTTTGGCTGCAGCTCATGAGGGTAAAGCTTCATTAGAAATTGCTGAAAAAAAGAATCAGGAATCCTTAAATTTATCCAAGCAAAAATCTGCTGAGATTATTAGCCAAGCTGAGAAAAGAGCTAATGAAATTATTGATGAGGCAAGATCAGAAGCTAAGGTCGAAGCTGATAAAATTATTTCTAGCGCTAATTCAGAAATTGATCAAGAAATTAACAAGGCTAAGGAAGGTTTAAGAGCTGAGGTTTCTAAACTTGCGATTACTGCGGCGGAGAAAATTCTACAAAAAGAAATTAAAGCAAAAGATCATTCTTCTATGTTGGCTAAGTTAGCTAAGGATCTATAGGTATATGGCTGAAATTTCTACAATAGCTCGTCCATATAGCTCGGGTATATTTAGTCTTGCAAAAGAAAGCAATAAACTTTCAGAATGGTCGAATATGTTGAAATTATTGACGTCCTTAACTGAAAATAGTGAAGTGACATCTGTAATAAGTGATCCCAAGATTCTTGATAGCGATAAAGAGAAATTAATTACTGATGTTTTAAAAAAAGATTTATCGAATGAAGGGGTAAATCTTGTAAAGCTTCTTGTAGAAAATAAAAGACTTGGGATTATAGGAACCATATCTGAACTTTTTGAAGAATTAAAAGATGCTGATCAGGGATCTATTGATGCAGAATTAATATTTGCAACGAAACCTAACAACAAAGAAGTAAAAGATTTAGTAAAAAGTCTCGAAAAGAAGTTTGACAAAAAAATTGAAGCTCACGTAGTAGTAGATGAGGAAATTATAGGCGGTAGCATTATCCATGTTGGTGATACCGTTATTGATGCCTCAGTTAAAGGACAATTATTAAACTTAGCCTATGACTTGAAGGCTTAAGTTCAAATCAGGAGAGTAAAGCAATGCAGTTATCAACATCAGAAATTAGCGAACTAATAAAGAGTCGTATAAAAGATTTTTCTGTCAGTTCAGAAGCCAGAACACAGGGGACTGTCGTATCAGTAACAGATGGTATTGTACGTATTCACGGTCTATCTAATGTTATGTCAGGAGAAATGATTGAATTTCCAGGAAATACTTTTGGTCTTGCTTTAAATTTGGAAAGAGATTCTGTTGGAGCTGTTATTTTAGGTGATTATGAACATATTACAGAGGGCGATGTATGTAAGTGTACAGGAAAGATTCTTGAAGTTCCTGTAGGGCCTGAGCTTATAGGTCGTGTTGTTGATGCATTGGGAAATCCAATTGATGGTAAAGGCCCGGTAAAAACTAAAGAAACAGACAAAATTGAAAAAGTTGCTCCAGGTGTTATCGCGAGAAAATCAGTTTCACAACCAGTACAAACTGGATTGAAATCCGTTGATTCCATGGTGCCTATTGGACGAGGACAAAGAGAGCTTATTATTGGCGATCGTCAAACGGGTAAAACAGCCGTTGCTGTTGATGCAATTATTAATCAAAAAGGCCAAAACATGAAATGTATTTATGTTGCTATTGGTCAAAAAGCATCAACCATTATGAATGTTGTTCGAAAACTTGAAGAAAATGGGGCTATGGAATACACAACTGTTGTATCCGCTTCTGCATCTGACTCAGCAGCACTTCAGTTTTTAGCGCCTTATGCGGGATGTACCATGGGTGAATACTTTAGAGACAGAGGCGAGGATTCACTAATTGTTTATGATGACTTAACAAAACAAGCAATTGCATATCGTCAAATTTCACTTTTATTAAGACGTCCACCTGGTCGGGAAGCTTATCCCGGAGATGTCTTTTATATTCATTCACGTTTATTAGAGAGAGCGGCAAGGGTTAACGAAGAATATGTTGAAAATTTTACAAAAGGTAAAGTTAAAGGTAAAACAGGATCTCTTACAGCCCTTCCAGTTATTGAAACTGCAGCAGGAGATGTATCTGCTTTTGTTCCAACAAACGTAATTTCGATTACTGATGGACAAATTTTCTTAGAAAGTGATTTATTTAACGCGGGTATAAGACCTGCAATTAATGCGGGTATATCAGTTTCAAGGGTAGGTGGTGCAGCCCAAACTAAAGTAATCAAAAAATTAGGTGGAGGTGTACGTTTAGCGCTTGCCCAATATCGAGAGCTTGCAGCATTTGCACAATTTGCATCTGACTTAGATGAAGCAACGCGAAAACAATTAGAAAGAGGAAAAATGTTTACTGAGCTTATGAAGCAGGCACAGTATGCACCTCTTACAGTTTCTAATATGGCAATTACATTATTTGCAGCAAACAATGGATATTTTGATGACGTACCGACTGAAAAAGTATTATCTTTTGAAAATGCACTTCATGGATTTATGGCTTCAAAATATAAATCATTAGTACAAAACATCGAAAAGTCTTTAGCACTCTCCGAAGATGATGAAAAAGACCTTACGAAAGCAGTAGAAGACTTCAAAGCATCAAATGCATATTAATATTGGGAAATTAAATGGCTGGAAGTAAAGAAATACGAACAAAGATTAAAAGTGTTGAAAATACACGAAAAATCACAAAAGCTATGGAAATGGTAGCTGCTTCTAAAATGCGAAAAGCGCAAGATAGAATGGCAGCAGCTAGACCATACGCTGAAAAAATTCGTCAAATCGCAGCACATCTGTCTCATGCTCAATCTGAGTATAAACATCCATTTCTTGTTGCTAGAGACAAGGTTAAAAATGTAGGACTTATAGTTGTAACTTCTGACAAAGGTTTATGTGGTGGCTTGAATACTAATGTATTAAGAACTTCAATAAGCCAAATGAAAACATGGGAGAAAGAAGGTAAAAAAGTTCAAGTGAGTACAGTTGGTAATAAAGGATTGGGTTTCATGACAAGAGTTGGAGCTGATTTAAAATCTAATATTATTGGATTAGGCGATCAACCTGAACTAGAGAATCTTCTGGGCTCAATTAAGATTATGTTAGATGCTTATATCAACGGCGATATTGATGAACTTTATATTTGTTATACAAAGTTTATTAATACTATGAAACAAGAACCAAATTTAGATCAAGTTTTACCACTAAATGGAGATAAACTTGGAAGCCCTGACAGCTCTTGGGATTACTTGTACGAACCAGACTCAAAAACGGTGATTGATGAATTAATTACAAGATATATTGAATCGTATATATATCATGCCGTTACGGAAAATATGGCTTCAGAACAATCAGCAAGGATGGTAGCAATGAAGGCAGCGTCAGATAATGCAAATACCGTCATTGATGATTTGAAATTAGTTTACAACAAGGCAAGACAGGCAGCAATTACCAAAGAAATATCAGAAATTGTTGGTGGGGCTGCGGCTGTATCTTAAATTTTAATTAAATGTACATTATATAAAGTAAGGATAAATTAAATGAGCGCTAAACAAATCGGAAAAGTAGTTCAATGTATCGGGGCGGTTGTGGATGTTGAGTTTCCAAGAGATCAGTTACCCAAAGTTTATGATGCACTTATTATTAATGATAAAGATGCAACTGCTGAAAAAGGCCTTACTCTTGAAGTGCAACAGCAATTAGGTGATGGTATTGTAAGAACAATTGCTATGGGTTCTTCAGATGGATTATCAAGAGGAACTGAATTTTCTTCAACAGGTGCTCCTATTAAGGTTCCAGTTGGTGAAGGTACTCTTGGAAGAATTATGGATGTTCTTGGTCGTCCAATTGATGAAGTAGGAGAAATTGATTCTAAAGAATTTAGAGAGATTCATCAGAAAGCTCCAGAATTTAATGATTTATCTCCATCTATTGAATTGCTTGAGACAGGTATTAAAGTTATTGATTTAATGTGTCCTTTTGCAAAAGGCGGTAAAGTTGGTTTGTTTGGTGGAGCCGGAGTTGGTAAAACAGTTAATATGTTGGAATTGATCAATAATATTGCTAAACAACATTCTGGATTATCAGTTTTTGCAGGAGTAGGGGAAAGAACGCGAGAGGGAAATGATTTTTATCATGAAATGGCTGAAGCAGGAGTTATTCAGCTTAAAAATATGAAAGAATCAAAAGTTGCCATGGTCTTTGGACAAATGAATGAGCCTCCAGGAAACCGACTTAGAGTTGCACTATCAGGATTAACGATGGCTGAAAAATTTAGGGATGAAGGCAGAGACGTTTTATTTTTTGTTGATAACATTTATCGTTATACTTTGGCAGGTACAGAGGTTTCTGCATTATTAGGACGTATGCCATCTGCAGTTGGATATCAACCTACGCTTGCTGATGAAATGGGAAGATTACAAGAAAGAATTACTTCTACAAAGACAGGATCTATTACATCAATTCAAGCTGTTTACGTACCCGCAGATGATTTAACGGATCCATCACCAGCAACCACATTCCAACATTTAGATTCGACGGTTGTTTTATCTCGAGATATTGCATCTTTAGGCATATATCCTGCTGTTGACCCTTTAGACTCAACTTCACGTCAATTGGATCCTCTAGTTGTTGGAGAGGAGCATTATCAAGTTGCTCGTTCAGTTCAGTCAACTTTGCAAAGGTATAAAGAATTAAGAGATATTATTGCTATTCTTGGAATGGATGAATTATCACCAGAAGATAAACTTGCTGTGGGCCGAGCACGAAAAATCCAAAGATTCCTATCTCAACCGTTTCATGTAGCAGAAGTATTTACTGGATCACCAGGAAAATATGTATCACTAAAAGATACAATTAAAGGATTTAAAGCAATCGTAGACGGTGAATATGACGAACTTCCAGAACAAGCATTTTATATGGTCGGAAGTATTGAAGAAGCCGTAGAAAAAGCTAAAACAATTTCATAAGAAAAGAAAATGCCAAATACAGTTAAAATAGATGTTGTAAGCGCTGAAGAGTCGATTTTTTCAGGTGAAGCGGAGTTTGTAGTTGCGCCAGCAAAAATGGGAGAAGTAGGTATCTATCCAAACCATGCACCAATGATAACCACATTAAAATCAGGCTCATTAAAAATTAAATTGTCTGAAAAAAATGAAGAGCATTTAATTTATGTTTCCGGTGGTATTTTAGAGGTGCAGCCTGGTATTGTTACAGTTTTATCAGACACTGCTATCAGAGCAAAAGATTTGGATGAGAATAAAGCTGCTGCCGCCAAAAAAGCAGCAGAAGATGCAATGAAAAATAAAAGTTCGGATATGGATTACGCAAAAGCACAATCTGAACTCGCAGAAGCGATGGCACAAATTCAAGCGATTGAAAAGTTACGTAAGATAAAGCATTAACACTTAATGTTTTTAAAAAGCAGCGATATGCTGCTTTTTTTGTTTATACTTATTATTTAGTCGAGATTTAAAATGTCACTGAACGTTGTTATTTTAGCTGCCGGAAAAGGAACTCGCATGCAATCAGACATGCCTAAAGTTCTTCATTCATTAGCTCAAAAATCACTTCTTCAACATGTCCTAGACACTGCCAAATCCTTAAACCCAAAAAAAATATCTATAGTTATAGGCTACGAATCAGAAATAATAAAAAAATCAATTTTAGACGAAAATGTGTCATGGAGACTTCAAGAAAAACAACTAGGTACAGGACATGCTGTCCAACAAGCCATTCCTGATCTCTATCATGAAAAAACATTAATTCTCTACGGGGACGTACCTTTAATCAAAAAATCTGATTTAGAAAAATTAATAAATGTAAGTGATTCTGGCATAGGCATAATGACTTTTATAAAAAAAGATCCCTTTGGCTATGGAAGAATACAAAGAGATCAAAATAAGATAAATGCTATCATTGAAGAAAAGGATAGCAGCGAAGAACAAAAAAAAATTACCGAAATTAATACGGGCATTATGTCTGTAAATACTAAACTCTTAATTGACTGGCTTGGCAGATTAAAAAACAATAATGCACAAAAAGAATATTACTTAACCGATATAATAAAATTTGCTGTAAGAGACAAAGTTTTTGTTTCATCACATATTGTTAATAATGAATTGTCTATAACCGGTATCAATTCAAAAAAAGATTTATCATTTGTAGAGAGAGGATTTCAATTGACAAAAGCAGAAAAATTAATGAATGAGGGAGTTACTCTAATTGATCCTAGCCGTATTGATATTCGTGGGGAATTGCATTGTGGAAAAGATGTAATTATAGATATTGGTTGTATTTTTGAAGGTAAAGTAACTATAGGTAATAATGTAAAAATAAATCCTTACACTGTTATTAAAGATTCAACAATTCAAGATAATTCGATTATAGAATCATTTTCCCATATTGATTCAAGTAAAGTGGGGTCAGAAAATCGTATAGGACCATACGCCCGACTGAGACCAGGAAGTTTTCTTTCGGATAAAATACGCATTGGAAATTTTGTTGAGATTAAGAATACATCAGTAGACTTAGGCACAAAAATTAATCACTTAAGCTACATCGGAGATAGTGTAATTGGGAAAAATGTAAATATTGGTGCGGGAACAATAACCTGTAATTATGATGGTATTGAGAAACACAAAACCATTATTGATGATGATGTTTTTGTCGGTTCTAATACACAATTTATTGCTCCTGTAAAAATTGGAAAAGGTGCAACAATTGGTGCTGGATCAACAATCACGAAAGATGCGCCTAAAGAAAATTTAACATTATCACGCTCTCAACAGAAGACTATTTCTGGGTGGGTAAAACCAGAGAAAAAATAACATGTGTGGAATTGTTGGGGCTATTTCAAATACAAATATTGTTCATAATCTAATAGAAGGACTGGAAAGACTTGAATATCGTGGATATGATTCTGCTGGTATAGCATTATTAAATTCGAAAATTGAAAGAGTACGCTCAACAGGAAGAGTATCAAGTATCAAGGAAAAATTTTTAGAAAATAAAATGGAAGGTTCACTTGGTATAGGTCACACAAGATGGGCTACTCATGGCGGCGTCACTGAAAACAATGCTCATCCTCATGTTTCGAATAATCAAATAGCCGTTGTTCATAATGGAATAATTGAAAATCATGAAGCGCAATGTGAGAGATTAAAAGAAATTGGCTATCGATTTGAGTCTCAGACTGATACCGAAGTAATTGCTCATTTAATTCATTTTTATTATAAAAAACAAAATAGTTTACTTGAGGCTTCTTATAAAGCATTAAATGATTTAGAGGGAGCATTTGCAATTGCAGTAATAGCAGTTGATAAAAAAGACCAATTAGTTTGTGCCAGAAAAGGTTGCCCACTTATAATCGGAGTAGCTGAAGAAAAATATTTGATTGCATCTGATGCTTCAGCCATTATCCCATCAACAAATAATATTATTTATTTAGAGGATGGAGATATAGCTAGATTGACAAAAAATTCAATGGAAATTTATGACGGATCATTTAAAGCCGTTAAAAGATCGGTGCACAAAAGTAAAATAAGTCTAGAAAGTATGGAGCTTGGTCCTTACGATCATTTTATGCAAAAAGAGATATATGAACAGCCTAGAGCAATTGCCGATACTATTGAAGCGGTAATTGATAATAATATATTTGAAACCTCGCTCTTAGGAAAAAATGCAGATCATATTCTTAAAGATGTTAATAGTGTTTTAATACTAGCAGCAGGAACTAGCTTTTACGCAGGATTAACTGCAAAGTACTGGCTTGAAAGTGTTGCAAAAATACCTGTAAATGTAGAAATTGCTAGCGAATATAGATATCGCTCATCAGTACCTAACATGAACCAATTAGTTGTTACTATTTCGCAATCTGGTGAGACATTAGATACTATCGAAGCTTTAAAGTACGCAAAAAAAACTGGACATAAAAAAACTTTATCTATATGTAATGTTCAAGATAGTGCTATTGCAAGAGAATCAGAATTAGTCTTATATACAAGAGCTGGAATTGAAATAGGCGTAGCATCAACAAAAGCATTTACAACCCAACTAGCTTCATTATTTATTTTGACAATGATTTTAGGAAAAAGGAATAACCGGCTTTCAAGAGAGGATGAAAAAAAATATTTAGAAGAATTAAGGATGCTTTCTGGAAATATTCAATTTGCGATTGATCTTGAACCTCAAGTAAAAGAATGGGCTAAAAACTTTACATTAAAAAATAATGCTCTATTTCTAGGGAGGGGTATACATTACCCTATTGCTCTTGAGGGCGCATTAAAATTGAAAGAGATTTCATATATACATGCAGAAGCATATCCTGCTGGAGAACTTAAACATGGGCCTTTGGCCTTAGTGGATAAAAACATGCCAGTAGTAGTAATAGCACCAAATAATAAATTATTAGAAAAAGTTAAATCTAATATGCAGGAAGTTAAAGCCCGTGGAGGTATTTTATATGTATTTGCAGACGGCGATAGTCAATTCAATGAAGAAGAAGATATTAAAGTAATACGTACTCCGAGATATGCAGGTATTCTCTCCCCCATAGTTCATGCAATTCCAGTTCAGCTTCTTGCTTACCATGTTGCCTTGAATAAAAAAACAGATGTCGATAAGCCAAGAAATTTAGCAAAATCGGTAACTGTTGAATAATAAATTATCTTTTGGTAATTTATACCAATGAAAAGCTAAATTTTTGATAGTTAAATAAATCTCAATTTTTCTTTCTATCTTGCTCAAATAGCAGTAAACTATTAGATATTGTAAGTTTTCTTACAAATAAGTATCGTATTTTTTGCTTAAATTTACAGGAGGATTGATATGAGCGGAGCATTAGACCCATCAGATTTTGTTGGAATGAGCTTTTGGATTATTTCAGCGGCAATGGTGGCTGCAACATTTTTTTTCTGGGTGGAAAGAGATAGAGCTGTAGGAAAATGGAAGACTTCCTTAACAGTTGCTGCAATGGTTACAGGTATCGCAGCTATCCACTATTTTTATATGAGAGGCGTATGGCTTGATACAGGAACATCACCAACTGTATTTAGATATGTCGATTGGTTACTAACAGTCCCACTTCAAATTGTAGAGTTTTATTTGATTCTCGCAGCAATAGCTGTTGTTGCGGTGTCGGTATTCTGGAGACTACTTATTGCTTCATTAGTAATGTTAATAGGTGGATATCTTGGCGAAGTTGGATCTATTGATTACTGGCTTGGTTTTGCTATTGGTATGGTAGGTTGGTTATATATAATCTACGAAGTATTTGCAGGTGAAGCAAGTCAAATCAGTGCAAGTAAAGGTACAGCGGCAAGTAAAACTGCATTCAATGCATTAAGACTTATCGTTACTGTTGGTTGGGCAATTTATCCTATCGGATACATTGTAGGCGCAGGCGGTGAAGGTGCAGCAAACCTTAACCTTGTATATAACTTAGCTGATTTTGTTAACAAAATTGCCTTTGGTGTAGTTATCTGGGCAGCAGCTACTTCAGGAACAGCAAAAAAATAAGAATATTTTGCTGATTACATAACAAAAAGCTAAAAATACAAAAATTACGCGTCATTTATGGCGCGTTTTTTTTTATAAATAAAAGGTTTCTTATGGAAGTAAGTAATTTCAATTTAATATATAACTTCTTGTCTTTTGCAATTGCAGCTTTTGGAGCTAGCACTATTTTTTTCTTTGCACAAAGATCGCAGGTTGCACCTGCATATAAAACTGCACTCACGTTGTCGGGATTGGTATGTTTGGTGGCTTTTTATCATTATTTAAGATTATTCGAAAGTTTTGGTAATGCATATGAAATCTCATATTCATATGTAAAGGAAACAGGTATACCCTTTAATGTATCTTATAGGTACGTAGGTTGGTTTCTTACGGTTCCATTACTTTTATTAGAATTAATAATTGTCATGCGTTTAGATAAGAATGAAACATATGCAAGGGGAACAAAATTAACTATTGCAGCGGTATTGATGGTTATCTTGGGTTACCCTGGTGAAGCTTTAGTTGATCCAAGTCAACTGTCAGAAAGAATGCAATATTGGATCATGGCGATGATACCTTTTTCTTACATTTTATATAATTTAGTCATAGAACTTAAACCCGCAATAGCTAGACAGCCAAAGAATGTTCAAAATTTAACAAGTAATGCAAGATGGGTTTTAATCGTATCATGGACGAGCTATCCGATTATTTATTTATTTCCTATTGTTAATTCAAGCACGTCATTTGTACAAATACAAATAGGCTATACGGTTGCTGATCTAATTTCTATTGCAGTATTTGGAGTGATGATTTATTTAATTGCTCAAAGAAAGTCTGATATGGGGTCTTAGGACTGAATTTAGGTGATTTTTTTAAAATTTAAATACATATAAATAAGCACATGAATCAAAATTATTCTAATAAGTATATGATGCCTCCAGAGGCTGACCAATTTTTAGTTGATGTAAAAAATGAATTTGCTCAAAGTTTTGAGGTGAAGGATAAATATTTATCTGGATGGCTTAATCATCATAATGAGACAAAAGGTAAATGGATTAGAGCAAGATTGGCTTTGGCTACAGGAGGCTTATTAAATTTATCTTATCAAACGGTTACAAAGTGGGCCGTTGTTTGTGAATTAATACATAGCGCATCATTACTTCATGATGATATTTGTGATGAAGACACAATGAGACGAGGAAAAACTGCCGTTTGGAAGAAATTTGGCGTTCCTGCAGCCATTTGTTCCGGAGATTATTTAATAGCAGAATCTTTTAGAAAATTAACCGAAATTGAGCAAGGATGGCATCAAAATATATTATTGAAGTTATTATCAAATTCAGTTAAAGCTATCGTATTCGGCCAATCCTTTGATGTGAGTGCACAACACTTAAAAATATGTAAAAAACAATACAAAGAAATTGCTATTGAAAAAACTGCTCCATTAATATTGATGCCAATGATGGGCATGTTTCACTGTCGAGAACTTTCTGATATTGAATGTAATGCCTTGCATGATATATCAAAAGATTTCGGTTATGCATATCAATGTATAAATGATATTGAGAATTTGTATGGCAAAGAGCAAGAGGCATATACAGATCTAACTAAGGGACATCCAAATATTATTATAATAAATGTATTAAATGAACTGTCTAAAAAATTATATGATCAGATTATAAAAAACCCAAAAGAATTAATTCCATTAATCAGAAACAATCATTACATTGATTGCATTGGAGACATTACTCAGACATTATCGAGTACAGAAAAGATAATGGATCGCTTGCCAACAATTATTCGTCCAGTATTAGAGTCATTAAAAAATGAAATGTTAAAAAGAATACAAACAATATGAAAAAAGTCGCTGTTATTGGTGGTGGTTTTGGTGGAATAGCTTCAGCAATAAGAATGAAAGCTAAGGGTAATGAAGTTACTCTATTCGATAGGTTAGAAAATCTGGGTGGAAGAGCGCAGGTTTTCGAGAAAAATAATTATATTCATGATGCAGGGCCCACTGTGATTACAGCTCCTTATTTATTTTATGAGCTATTTGAGTTATTGGGAGAAAAATTAGATGATCACCTAGAATTTAGACCTTTAGATCCTTGGTATAGATTTAATTTTAACGATCAGACAAAGTTTGATTACGGTCCTGATAGAGAGAAAATGCTAGATCAAATTAATGATATTTCTCCTAGAGATGTTTCAGGTTATCTTTCAATGCTAAAAGAAGCAGAAAAAATATTTGAGTTAGGCTATGTAAAATTAGCAGGCCATCCATTTACTAAAATAAGTACAATGCTTCGTTATGCTCCTGATATTATTAAGATGCAAGGCTATAAATCTGTTTTTAGTTTTGTATCAAAATATCTCAAACATCCAAATTTAAGGCAAGCATTCTCAATTCAACCATTGCTTGTTGGTGGAAATCCTTTCACTACATCATCAATATATGCCCTTATTCATGCTCTCGAGCAGAAATGGGGAATTTATTTCTGTATGGGTGGGACTGGAAAACTAGTTCAAGAGCTGGAGAAGTTGATGCTTAGACATTCAATAAGTATCAAATATAAACATGATGCAAAAAAGCTATTAACTAAAGGAAATAAAATTTCTAATATTTTATTTGAAAATGGTCATGATGAGTCATGTGATTATGTAATAACAAATGCAGATCCTATACAAGTTACAAAAGAACTAATGAAAGATAATAAAATTTCATTTCATAATAAATTAATTAGTAAATACGCAAAGCATTCGATGGGATTATTTGTATTATTTTTTGGATCAGTCAAACAATATTCTAATGTAGCTCATCACACCATATGGATGGGACCAAGATACAAGGAATTATTAATAGATATTTTTGATAAGCATCATTTGGCGAAAGATTTTTCAATATATCTTCATAGACCAACATGTACGGATCAATCCTTTGCACCAAAAGATCATGATAGTTATTATGCTTTAGTACCAGTACCAAATTTACAAGGAAACCAAAACTGGGAAGAAATAAAAGAAGATTTTTCAAATGAAATTTTAAAAGCATTAGATAAAACAATAATGCCGAATATAAAATTAAATGCTCGCGATATTTTTTGTATGACACCAGAAGATTTTAAGAAAAATTATAGAACACCATTTGGTAGCGGATTTTCAATTTCACCTATATTGACTCAATCAGCATGGTTTAGAACACATAATCAAGATGATAGATACAAGAATCTGTTTTATGTTGGAGCAGGAACACATCCAGGTGCAGGAGTTCCTGGGGTAATAAATTCAGCAAAGGTCGTTGAAAAAATAATCTACCCATGAACAATCAATCATTAATTATGAAAAATCATGGAAAAACTTTTTTTTGGGCGACATGGTTTTTAGAAAAAACATATTCAAATAGGCTTTATGCAATATATGCTTTTTGTCGTCGTATTGATGACCTGGTTGATGAAACCAAGGAAAACAGTACAAGAAGGAAAAAATTAAATGAGGTCATTGATGCCTGGGACAATAAACAACATCATGAAGTGATAAGTGAATTTAGTAATATATCTAAAAATTATTTACCAAGAAATATAATTATTAAAGAATTTTTAAAAGGCCAGACAAGTGACCTTAATCATAAACAACCTAAAAATATATCCGAATTATTAATTTATTGTTATCAAGTTGCAGGCATAGTAGGCTTGATGGTTTGTGATTCCATGGGAATAAAAGAAAAAAGATTAAAATATCATGCAATTGACCTTGGAATTGCTATGCAACTGACAAATATTTGCAGAGATATTAGAGAAGATGCAGAAAAAAAGCGTATATATTTACCAAAAAATATGGTGCGTGGTATTACGATAAATAAGATTACTAACCCGACAAAAGAACAGTGTAAAGATATAAACAAAGCAAGAAAAAAATTATTAGATTTGGCTGATGAATATTATCAAAGTGGGTATTGTGGAATTGATTATTTACCAAAAAAAACGGCTCGAGCCATTAGAGTAGCTGCAAAACTTTATCAAGGAATTGGGGTTAAAATGATAAGAAATAAAACATCATATTCCGATGAAAGAACCTATTTATCTAAAATAGAAAAAACCATAATATCCTTAAAAACCATATTTTTTTCAACAAATAGTCAAAAATGTAAAAGGCATAATAAATCATTGCATTCAGAAATTAAAAATTTTCCAGACGCTAATCAATAATGACTAAAGAGTATGATTTAATTTTCATCGGAGCGGGATTGTCAAGCTTAATGTTCCTGAATCGATATTTGAAAAAATTTAAAAACCACACTGTTTTAATTCTTGAGCGAAAAAAAGAAATTGAAAAAGATCAAACTTTCTGTGTTTGGGAAGGGCCTGGACTTGATAGTATACAAAATAATTTTAATTTAAAGCCTAAAAAAATCTGGGATAAAATTCATGTTCAAAATTCCCATGAAAAAGTAATAAGAGATATCAATCCTTACAAATATGTATGTTTTGATGGCCACAATACCCTCAAAAAACTAATGAATGAGCATGCTGATCAAGTAAACATAAAAAATGATGTTGAGGTAAAAAACATTGAAAAAAAAGATCATATATTTATTGTTAAAAGTAAAGATAAGTTTTTTAAGGGAAAATTTGTTGTAGATAGTAGACATGATTTTGCTAAAAAAAATATAAAGTCTTGTTATGTTAATCAAGCATTTGTTGGACATGAAATCCAGACCAATAAAAACGAATTTACTCCTGATCAAGTAACGTTAATGTCTTTTAGTAATAAGTCTAAAGAGATTGAATTTACTTATATCCTTCCCTTTTCTGCCAGAAGAGCGTTAGTAGAAACTACAGTTTTTTCAAAAAAACCAAATATGACAAGTATAAAAAATACCCAAAAGAACTTATTAAAAACTTTTGAAATAAAGAATGTCATCAGAACAGAACAAGGCGTGATACCTATGGCTATTATAAAAAATAATTCGTATAAGGATGAAATTCTTAAAATTGGTACAAGCGTTGGTATGGTGCGGCCTTCATCAGGATACTCGATGCGAAGAATAGCCTCTTGGTTACTAGGTATTAAGATGGTCAAGCTCAATAATAAAAGCTATAAATCTTATTACTATAAACATAACCGAATAATAAATTGGCTTGATTCTATATTTTTAAAAGTTATTTACTATTATCCAAATAAGGGGTCAGATTTATTTTTATGTTTATTTAGAAAAGCTAATATGCCATCATTAATCAGATTTTTATCTGATCACACTTCGACTATTGATCTCATCAAAATCTTATGGGCAATGCCAAAAAAACTTATGATTAAAGGCTTGTTTAAATAGTGTCAAAATATAATAAACATCAAATAGGAATTATTTTATTGATGGTCAATATTATTGGTTATTTGATTTTTAAAGATATACAAATGATTGAAATTCTACAATTGAGTGGGTTCATGCAAGACAATATGCTATTAACCGTATCGTTCATCTTTATTCTTACCTTAGGTGTGAGTCATGGAGCTCTGGATGGAAAAATTATTTGGAGCCAAGGTGGAAATTTGAATAATAAGATTAAGATATTCTTTATATATGCTGTGATTGTTGCTCTTGGCTGGGCTCTTTGGACAATATACCCGTTCTTTAGCCTAATAATTTTATTATCTATATCAATCTTCCATTTTGGCTCTTCCGATTTACAATTCCTTGAAGAAATAAATAAGCTTCAAAAATTGAGTTGGGGATTTTTAATGACATTTATGCCCATAGCATTCCATGATGAGCGCGTAAATAATATTTTTTTTCAAATTACCAACGATTCATTTAATATAATTGCTTTGTCTTTAATCAAGTATTCATTATTTTTAGCAGTTTTTATATATTTATATTCAATAGGCAAAGCAGTTTTTTTAAATAAAGATAAATTGTCATATATTTTATCAATCATAGAATTGATAACATTATTATTACTGGCATATTTCCTTGACCCTATTGTTTGGTTTGCTTTATATTTTTGTGCACTACATGGAATTAGATCTATAATTTACCAAAATTTTAAATGGTATCCTGATTTTTTATGGATTATTTTATTTACTAGCCCAGTTATTATTTTTGTGATTATTATGGAAAATTATTATTTGGGGGATGTTATGAATAATAATTTCTTTATTGTATTTCCTATCCTAGCTTGTTTAACTAATGCTCACATGATGCTACCAAAAATTATAAAAAAACTTAAATATTAATATTGAAGAATAATTTTTGTACGACAAGTGTTACTAAAGCAATACCGATGCATGAAACTGACAATGAAATATAATAACTGATGTTATTTTTTAACATCCAGCTCAATAAAAATAAAAAAGGCAAAACAGGTAATATAAAAAGTACCGTCTCATAAGTGATGTCTGCAATCTTTTGAGCATCTTTAGTTTCCTCCCAAATAAGAGTAAACGAAACAAATAAAACAATTGGCATAGCAAGAAGCATTGAAGCTAATGTCGTACTTTTTTTACTTAACTCAGATGCTAAAACAATAATAGAGACTGCAATAATAATCTTGATTAAATAGGACATATTTTTTAGGATTGTTTTTTTAAAAAATAATTCATAAAGAAGTTAAATCAATACCAAATACTTTCATACATTGAACATAAATTATGAAAATAATAATTGTTAAAGATAAAGATAAAAAAATTGCTAACCAAAAACCAAAACTTTTAAGAAGAAGTGGAAATACCAAAAACATCGGTAATGTTGGCAGCACATACCAAAAAGTATAATAAGCGTGCTTAGCTATTTTCTCTTGTTCCTGATTTTCTACATATAGCCAAATTAGAGTAAAGATAGTAATTAATGGTAAAGATGCTATAAGAGCTCCAAGTCTTTCTGAGACTTTAGCTATCTCTGAAATCAACACAATAAAAGTAGCAGTTAAGATAATTTTAAATAATATAATCATTGTATTTATGGTCCTTAAAAAAAATCAATAAAAGTTAATCTTTTGAATTATCTTTTTTGTATGCAATAAAAATGAAAATAAGCACAACGATTATTAATGCAATAAATAAAATAAGATCATAGAAGAAAAAAGGCATTATTTTTTTATTGTTAACAATTTATGCAGAATAAAGTAACTTCCAAAAAATAAAGGCACAAAAAGAAAAGCTTCCATATTACTTACCCATCTTAAAAAGAAGTTATCAAAACATAATATAGAAAAAACCTGACAGGTGGATATAGACTTTATCCATATGCCTAAGGTAAGAAATTTATATAATTTAAAAACTATAAAAAGTAACAATGTAATAACTGCGGTTATAAGTGTTGAAGTAAGAACTATTGTGTCGAATCTGTTCATATTTTTAGAGAATTATCTGATAATTAAATATCATTATAATAAGTTATAAGAAGTGATAATATAATACATTATGAGACCACCTATTTTATCTAAATATCCAGTCGATCAAATTATATCCAATCTTAAAGGGTCTAAAGAAAAAGAGATATGGATTGTAAGATTTATCCCCCAAATATTAAGTAAAGAGAAGATAAATGCGAATGCTATTTCTCTTACACGTAGAATTAGTCTTTTAAAATCGGAACCTATATCTAATGAAGAGCTTTTAAAAATTAAGAAGCATTTAAAAGAGCTTAAACGAGACGACCTGGTTGTTATTAGACAAACTTCAAATAGGAAACAAAATGTACTAATCTTTAGTGCAAATGATGACGCACCAGAGACAATTGATAGTATCGAAAGACATATTTATAGAATAATCCCTAATGCAAAATTAAAATTTGGTGTATCTGATATTAATAGGGATAGATGTTGTGTTGTAAAACAGAAAACTTGGAAAACAGATAAAGATCGACCAACTGGCATTTACGCAATTAGCGACCTTGCGTTGATAGATTAGTTTTTTTTGCGTTGGTTTTGCTCTTAATTCTTTTTTTTGCGTTTGTTTGATTTTTAAATATTTTCTTTTTTTTCACAAAAGTTCTACGACGAGTATTTTTTTTATTTTTTTTAATTTCATTTATAATCGTTGGCTCTAAACCTTCAATGCTGGAAACTTCAATTTTTAAATTTGTAAACTTCTCAATTTTTCTTAGGAATTCTCTATCGGTAGGGCTGACTAGACTGATTGCGACACCTTTTTTATTTGCTCTTCCTGTTCTACCAATTCTATGAATATAATCCTCAGCAAAACGAGGCATGTCATAATTAAATACATGCGATATATTCTTAACATCAATTCCGCGAGATGCTAAATCAGTTGCAACTAAAATTTTTATTTCATTTCTCTTGAAACGATTTATAGTTTTAGTTCGTGATCCTTGCGACATATCACCATGAAGGGCTGATGATTTAATATCTGAATGATAAAGAAGATCTGATAATTGATCTGCCATACGCTTGGTTGCAGTAAAAATAATTCCTTGTGTTACATTGTCACTCTCAATAAAGTGATTTAATAATTGTTGTTTATGAGATTGATTATCAGCAAAATAACTTATTTGTTTTATATCTTTATGGCCAGATATATCAGGCTTGATGCTTATAGTGGTCGGATCCTTTAAAAACTCTTGTGCAATTTTTTGAATTGGTGCGTCAAAAGTAGCAGAAAACATTAACATTTGCTGTGTTTGAGACGTTGCTTTATAAATTTTTCGAATGTCGGGCACAAAACCCATATCCAACATGCGATCAGCCTCATCTAAAATCATGGCATCTAAGTCCGAGAATTTAATTCGTTTTTGCTGATATAAATCAAGTAATCTTCCAGGAGTGGCAACAAGAATATCAATTGGTTTTTTAAACATTCTATTTTGAAGGGAATAAGATATACCTCCTGTAATAGTAATGGAATTAATACTTAAATAACGGGAATATCTTTTAATACTGTCTGTAATTTGATTAGCAAGTTCTCTTGTAGGGCTTACAATAAGAACTCTTGGTCCTCGGCTTTTAGATGTGATTTTTGATAATTTATCTAAAATCGGTAACACAAAAGCGGCAGTTTTTCCTGTGCCTGTTTGAGCTGAAGCAAGAACATGATGGCCAAGTAAAATTTCTGGAATAGCCTTGAGTTGAATTGGGGTAGGTTTTTTATATCCTGATTCCTCAATAGCCTTATATATAAAATTATTGAGATTTAATGTTTTAAATGACATTTTTTTCCTAGTAATGTTGCTGGGTAAGACTGGCAACAATAAAGGTTCCATGACAATCTTTCAATGGCGAAGTATATAGAGTATTGAAAATAACGCAATAAATATAAATTCTATGCAATTATCCTATAAATTAGTTATGATGAAAGAATAAATCAGGGGGAAAAATGAAATTTTTTTTATACATAGTATTATTTTTATGCGTTAATTTATCCCATGCAAATTGGGAAGGTGGTTATAAAAGTCATGACGGAAAAATGACATTATATTTTGATAATGAAACAATTCAGCTAAATTATCCATTATTTAGATCATGGTCTTTAATGGACTTTAATGAACCTATTTATAACAATATGCTGTCCGCTAAGATTTTGACTGAGTATAGCTGTGATGAAAAAAAGAAACGTGTGATTCATGTTATTTCTTATTCAAAAAATATGGGAGAAGGAAATATACTATCACAAGCAAGTTCAAATGAAGCTTGGTCAAAAATCAAAGAATCGTCTTCCGCATATGATCTACTTTTGAATGTGTGCGGTGAGCAGTAGTGAGTTTTAATCTCCAATAAACCCCCCACTTTGGTGTTCCCACAACTGATAATACAAACCTTTCTTTTTAATTAATTTCTCATGATTTCCCTCCTCAATTATAGATCCGTGATCCATTACGATTAATCTATCCATAGCAGCAATAGTTGAAAGTCGATGAGCAATAGCAATAACAGTTTTACCTTTCATTAAAGTTGCGAGACTTTCTTGAATAATAACTTCGACTTCAGAGTCTAAAGCACTCGTTGCTTCATCTAATAATAGAATAGGAGCATTCTTTAAAATAACACGTGCAATTGCAATCCTTTGTTTTTGTCCTCCAGATAATTTTACACCTCGCTCACCAACAAGCGAATGGTAACCCTCATTATGATATTGATCTTTTAAGCCTAAAATAAAATCATGTGCTTGTGCTTTCTTTGCCGCTGATATAATTTCTTGATTAGATGCATTGGGCTTGCTGTAAGAAATATTTTCTTTAATGGACCGATGAAGAAGGGAGGTATCTTGCGTTACCATGGCAATATGGGCTCTCAAACTATCCTGGGTTATAGAGCTAATATTTTTGTTTGCGATATTAATTTGACCTTTATCTAACTCATGTAACCTTAAAAAAAGATTAATAAGTGATGATTTACCTGCCCCAGATCTACCGACAATTCCAACTTTTTCACCATGCTTGATATCCAAATTAAAATTTGAAAATAAAGAATCTTTTTTATTGTATGAGAAGAAAACATTCTTAAAAGCAATAGAGGCCTTCTTAACGTTCAGGACAAAAGCATTTTTTTTATCGGAAATTAATTGTTTTTTAGAAAGCATGTTCAATCCATCTTGAGCAATACCAATTTGCTCATAAAGCGAGGTCATTTCCCACATCACCCAATGTGATATTCCATTTAATCTTAAGGACATCGCTGAAGCTGCAGCTACAACGCCAATAGCAATATTATTATTTGACCATAACCAAAGAGCAGTTCCTGTGGTTGATAGAATAAGAAGCATGCTCAAAAAATGATTAATAATTTGAATCACAGATATCTTACGCATTTGCAGTTGTACGGCATATAAAAATTCTTTCATAGCATTTTTTGCATATTCAGATTCTCTATTTGTATGTGAAAATAGCTTAATAGTATTTATATTTGTATAAGCGTCGGTAATTCTGCCGGTCATAAGAGATCTTGCGTCTGCTTGATTTTTTGATAATTTAGCTAACTTTGGGATGAAATAAAAAAGCGTTGCTATATAAATAAAAAGCCATGATAGAAAGGGAAAAATAAGCATTGTGTTAAGGCTTCCTACAAGAATAACCATGGTAGTCACATACACCACAACATAAATCAAGATATCAGTGAGGATAAACCACATATCTCTTAACGCTAAGGCAGTTTGCATTACTTTAGCTGAAATTCTTCCTGAAAATTCGTTGCTATAAAAATCAATACTCTGATTGAGAAGAAGCCTATGAAAATTCCATCTCATCCTCATAGGAAAGGGCCCTGCTAATGATTGGTGCTTAATAGTTGTTTGAATGGCTACGAAGATAGTACTCCCGAGAAGAAGAATTACTAGTGTTAACAATAAATATTTTTGATTTTCAAAAAACTGATTTGGCCCCTCTGTGACCATAAAATCAATTAGCATACCAAGAATTGCGTATAACACTGCCTCAAAACTTGCAATACAAGCTGTTAATAATGACATTAAAAATATAAATATCTTAATATCTTTGAGACAAGACCAAGCAAATATATGTAGAGATTTGGGAGGTGTTTTTATTAATTCCTTTGGAAAAGGGTTAATCAAGTTTTCAAACCACTGAAACATAGGAAACTATTCCTTAAAGATTTTTTTTTGAGAAAGTTCTAATTTTTGTTTCTTTGAAAATGATTTTATTTCACTTTCTCTTTTTGTTGCTGAGCTTCTGTTGGGATGTTTTTCTTTAAAAATTAAGTTAAATGGTGATCTTCCCTTAGTATATTTTGCACCAATCCCGAGTTCATGATCTTTAATTCTTTTACTAATATTATTTGTTATGCCAGTGTAGAGTGTATTATCCGAACATAAAAGAATGTAAACAAACCAAGAATTCTTTTTACCTCGAGCAAGTTCAGCTAGTGTCAAAAGCCCACTAACATTATAATTAGCCATTTAATAAAAATTTACCATGTAAGAACTACCCTAAATCTTACTTTATTTTCTCTTAACTTTTTAATGGCGGTATTTATATCGTTAAATTTAAAATTGTCGACATCAGGATATATATTGTGGTCAACACAAAAATCTAGCATTTTTTTTATATTTTTCGGACTACCAACTGGAGATCCAGATATTGATCGTCGCCCACCCATAAGAGAAAAAACCGATGTATCAATCTTGTCGAGGACTGCACCAACAAAATGTAACCTTCCTCTAGGTTTGATGATACTTAAATATAAATCCCAGTCTAGCTTAACGTTCACCGTAGAGATAATAAAGTCAAATGAAGATGCATTTTTTTTGATTTCGTCAGAGTCAACTGAAGAAAGAATTCGATCAGCACCGAGGTCGACAATATTATTGTCCTTATCTTTCGAGCTTGTAAATGCGGTTACGTGACAGCCTAATGCTTTATAAAATTTGACAGCAAGGTGCCCAAGACCACCGATACCAATAACACCAACTTTATGATTTTTATTGATATTAAATTCCACAATGGGCGTAAAAACTGTAATTCCTCCACAAAGTAATGGCCCTGCAGTTCTATGATTAATATTTTTCGGAAGCGGTATTACACTCACTTCATCTGCAGTAACTTGTTCAGCGAAGCCACCAAATTGACTATAAACTGTTTTATGAGTTTTACTACAAAAATTGTGATCGTCATTTAGGCAAAACTCACACTCGTTACAGTATCCTGAATGCCATCCAAGACCGACACTATCACCAAGGGCATGCATAGATACAGCATCACCAATTTCAATAATTTGCCCAATAATTTCATGCCCTGCTACCATTGGATATTTTGATTTACCCCAATCGTTGTCTATGGCGCTGATGTCGCTATGACATATACCACATGAATTTACTTTAATTCTGACATCATTTGGCCCTAGAGATTCTTCGTTAAAAAAATATTCTTCTAGGGAACCTTTTCTTTGCATTGCTGCATATGATTTAACCATAAATGTAGCCTAATTGTTTTTAATAATCTTTCCGTTTAAATAATTATCTGTAGATTGTACTGTTCCATTTTTATCAAATGTGATCTCTTCTCCATCTTTAATTCCATTTATAAATTTTACAGAAGAACGTAATTGGCCATTTTTATACCATTGTCTCCATGATCCGTTTTCCTTTCCATTTTCATAGAAGACCTCTAACTTAATTTGGCCGTTATCATGCCATTGTCTCCATGATCCGTTTTCTATTCCATCCTCAAAATGACTTTCCATTTTTTTTATCCCAGTTTCATACCAAAAAATTTCCTTGCCATGTTTTATTCCATTTTTATATGAAATTTCGTATTTTGGATTTCCGTTCTCAAAACTTTCTTGATACTTCCCATTATCAAGATTATCTGCGTGAACGGCACTAATAAAACAAAGGATTATAAAAGTAATTTTAAGCATAATGTACTCGTAAAAATTGAACTTAATAAAGACTATACTAAAGAAATAGAGTTTCAGAAATATTTAATAACAGCCTTAGGATATTCAGGAAAGTACGAGCCTATAACTTTGATATTAAATTCTTTTAGAATGGAGGTATTCGGCTCTCGGTCCAATAAAAATTCAAAAGAATGTTTAATTATATTTTTTGGAGCGACTTTATACTCAATAAAACGATTTAAAAAATCTTGATCGATTGTTACAAAGTGCTCTGTTTCTTCCTCACTAATGACAGATACTTTAAAATATCCTGAGGTTATTTCCTGAACCTTTATGCTAGTCACTTGATATACATTTTCCTTCAAAAGATTCAGTGTATTGACCAAAACCTTTATTTCCAGCTATGAAGTCAGTCACTTTATTTGTTTTAAGATCAATAAATAATTTACGTACATTTAGGAAATTAGATTCACAACTTATATTATTTTCAGTCCATTGGCATTCAATATTATTAAGATCTTGAAGCTCACCATTTTTAAATACGAACTTTAAATTTTTCATTTCTTCTTTTGCTCCTGATGAACCAATTAATTCAAATTTACTCATTCCTTTACAATTAAAATTTTTGGTATTGTCAGCATAAGAAAATAAAGAAATCAAACAGACAACCATTATTATTGATAATTTTTTCATATTTTCCTTTTTATTAACGAGTTAATTCTTCCATACATTTTCTAAATTTCACAGTGCCTATTTCAAACTCAAGATTTTGGCATTTAATTTTTGCGACTGAACCACTAAGTCTTGTTGAGGATTTGCCTTGAACATAGATATCACTTGAAATTTTATCATTATAATTACAATTAAATTGAATGATGTATTGCCTTAAATGATCTTTGCCGACATTTTTTATTGTATCTTGATTGAACCCTCCATACATCTCACAACTCTTAATCATAAAATCTGTTGGATTATTTTCATTAAAATGTTCCTGAACCACCAATCCAGTATAATTATTATGAGGAGCTGGGTGCTGATTGTTTTGACTCGATATTGAAGCACAACTAACAACATTATATATCGTAAAAGATATTAAAATTTTTTTAAATTTATTCATACCAAATAATTTTTTTATATAGTTAAGTATATTCTTTTAGTGATAAATTTGGATAGTTTATCTATATTCTATTTTAATGATTTACCAAGGAAAAATTAGTTTGTTTTTATATAATTATGAAGAAAAGCAATTTACCTATAAAAAACTGTCCTGTGTGTCAAAAGCCTTTTCAATGGAGAAAAAAATGGGAAATGTGTTGGGAATCAGTAAAGTATTGTTCAAAACGCTGTCAAAATAGAAAACATCTTATAAAATGAAAAGCATATATTGGTTTCGAAACGATCTTAGACTAAGTGATAATTATTCACTGAATGAAGCAATAAATAATTCCACCTTTATTTTATTTGTGTATATTGATGATTTGCTAAATTACGAGAAAAGTTCTTGGGGATTTAGTAGGTATGAAAACCATAGAAAATTATTTATATCTCAAGGAGTAAATAATTTAAATATTGCATTAAATAAGTATGGTCATAATCTGAAGATAATCAAAGGGGATAGTGTATTAGTTATAAAAGATCTTATTGAAAAATATAAAATTGATAAAGTTTTTTGCGAGTCGATACATGCTCATGAAGAATCAAAGCAAATTTCTTCGCTGAGGAAGATGGGTGTTGATATTCACGATTATTTTCATTCAACCTTGTATGCATTGAATCAATTACCATTTGAAAAATATGAATTACCAGATGTATTTACTAATTTTAGAAAATCTATCGAATTGCAAGGAATTACTCCATCAGAGCCTTGTAAATTATCAAAAAAAATAGAAAGTATAAAGTCGATTAAATGTGGCAGAAGTATCTTTGATGTTAATAATTCTAAAGATTACAATAAAAGTTCTTTTCCAATATCTCAAGAAAATTTTAAAGGAGGAGAAGAAAATGCACAACATTTTGTTAAAAATTATTTTAAAAGTAACTTAGCTCAGACTTATAAAAAAACTAGAAATAATTTAATGGGGGTAAATTTTTCAACTAAATTCTCACCTTGGCTTGCATTAGGCTTTATTTCTGCAAGGCAAATCTATAAAAAACTAAAGCAACATGAATCCCAATACTCATCAAATGACAGTACTTATTGGATATTTTTCGAACTATTATGGCGGGACTATTTTAGGTTTTTATTTTGCAAATATGGAGTAAAATTTTTTTATAAGAATGGATTAGGAGTCAATACTATTAAAATTGAGCATCATCCAGATAATTTTAGTGCTTGGAGAAGTGGCAATACAAAAAGTTCTTTTATTAATGCAGGGATGAATGAGCTTAAAGAGACTGGATTTCTTTCAAATCGAATGAGGCAAATAGTAGCAAGCTATCTTGTAAATGAGCTATCTTGTGATTGGCGTTCTGGAGCTTCATGGTTTGAGGCTCAGCTTATAGACTATGATGTTCACAGCAATTATGGTAACTGGGCATATATTGCAGGGTGTGGAACAGACCCAAGGGGGGGAAGATTTTTTAATATTGAAAAACAAAGAATTACTCATGATCCCGAGGGAAAATATCAAGCACAATGGCTAATCACATGAAAAAATTAAGATTAATTCTCGGCGATCAATTAAATATAAATCATTCGTGGTTTAATGCCACAAATAATGATTGTATTTATTTGCTCATGGAAATAAAGCAAGAGACAAGCTATGTGAAACATCATATACAAAAGTTAATAGGAATTTTTGCTGCGATGAGAAATTTTTATGCATTACTCATCAGTAAAGGTTTCAAGGTAGTTTACATAAGTATCAACGACACAAATAATAAGCATAATTCATTTGATAATATTAAGTCTATAGTTGAAGCATATGAGATCGAATTTTTTGAGTATCAACAACCAGATGAATATCGTCTTGATCAAATAATGAAAGAGGTAAGTGATTCATTTGATATTCCTACCTCTATGGTTAGCACAGAACATTTTTTTACGGAAAGAGAGGAAGTAAAAGAATTTTTTTCTGAAAAAAAACAGTGGCGTATGGAGAATTTTTATAGATTTATGCGTAAAAAATTTAGAATATTAATGAGAGATGAGGAGCCTGAAGGGGGGAAGTGGAATTATGACGCAGCAAATCGTAAAGCTTGGCGTGGCGATCCAGAGCAGACTGACGATTTTAGACCAGAGCATGATCATTCAAAAATATTAGAAGAGATTGATGAGGCAAAAATAGAATATTTCGGTAGTCCTCAACAAAGAAATTTTCGATGGCCAATAAATCGAGATGAATCAATTATTCTATTAAATCAGTTTATTAAAAATGATTTAAATTTTTTTGGTGATTATCAAGATGCAATGCATACAGATAACTGGAGATTATTTCATTCTTTTTTATCTTTTTCGTTGAATACTAAAATGATTTCTCCAGCAGAAGTTATAAATTTAGTTGAGTGTGCTTACGCTAAAAAAGAAGTTTCAATAAATTCAGCCGAGGGTTTTATAAGACAAATACTAGGTTGGCGCGAATATATTAGAGGAGTTTACTGGGCAAATATGCCAGGCTATTCTGCAAGTAATTTTTTTAATTGTGATACCGATATGCCAAATTGGTTTTGGGATGGAAAGACAAAGATGAATTGTATGTCAAAAACAATTACGCAATCTTTAGAACATGCTTATGCTCATCACATTCAAAGACTTATGATAACTGGAAATTTTAGTTTATTAGCGGGTATTGATCCACAACAAGTGCATCATTGGTATTTAGGTATATATATTGACGCATTTGAATGGGTCGAGCTCCCTAATACATTGGGAATGAGTCAATACGCAGATGGAGGATTACTTGCGTCAAAACCTTACGTTTCTTCAGCAGCTTATATCAATAAGATGAGTAATTACTGTTCAGATTGTTTTTATAATTATAAGGAAAAAATTACAGATAATGCATGTCCATTCAATGCTTTATATTGGAATTTTTTTGAAAAAAATCATGATAAATTATCAAAAAATCCACGATTAGGAATTGTTAATAGTCAATTAAAAAAAATGGATATTATACAAATTAAGGAAATAAAAGAGAGAGCTAAAAATATATTAAATGATTTGGATAAAATTTAAATTTTTACGCCCGACATACACACCCATTCATCTTTATATGTTGATTTATCCATATCAAACCATTCTTTATAAATATCTTTAATTTCATTTTCTTGGGATTTTAAAATACCCGATAGAGCAATCTTACCTCTTGTATTACAGTGTTTTGCAATTGCGGGAGCTAGAACTTTAAGGGCACTTGATAAAATATTTGCGACTATTAAATCTGATTTAAAGTTAATTTTTTCTTGAGAGTTTTGAAAATTAATTTTTGTATTATTTTTTGTAGCATTTTGTTTGCTAGCAATAATTGCTTGAGGATCTATATCTACTCCTAAAACACTATTGGCACCCAATTTACTAGCGCAAATCGCAAGAATTCCAGATCCACATCCATAATCAAGTACTGTATCATTTTCCTTAATATGTTTTAGCAGCCATTCAATACAAAGGTGAGTAGTTGGATGTGAACCGGTACCAAATGCTAATCCAGGGTCCAGTATTAAATTAATTGCATTGTTGTCTACTACATCATGCCATGTTGGAACTATCCATATTTTATTCTGAATTGATATTGGATGAAATTGTTCTTGTGTTAATTTTACCCAGTCTTGATCTGGAATTTCATTGAAATTAGGATGAAGCTCCATACAAAATTTTTCCTCCAAGGCCTTAGCTATTTTTTTTGCATCAATTATATTTTTAAATAAAGCATTAATTTGAGTATGTTGCCAAAACTGTTCAGGCCCATTTCTTGGCTCGCCAAAAATTATTTCTTCATTTGGCTGATTTAAATTATCATCTTGAATTGATACAGAAATTGCACCATGAGCAAGCATAAATTCACTTAAATTATCAACCTGATTATTAGTCGATAAAATAGATAAATTAATCCATGACATTTTATGATTTTTTATTGAGTTTTTGCTCTAAGTAATGAATATTAACCCCACCCTCTTTGAAGGCTAAATCTTTCATTAAATCACGATGAAGCGGTACATTGGTTTTAATTCCTTCAATTAATATTTCTGACAGAGCAATTTGCATTCTTGAAATCGCTTGATCTCTTGTATCGCCATAGCAAATTAATTTACCAATCATGGAATCATAGTGTGAAGGTACCTTATAACCTCCATAAGCATGGGTATCTATTCTTACACCTGGACCTCCTGGCAGATGAAAGCGAGATATTTCTCCTGGAGAAGGCATAAAATTATATGGGTCCTCAGCATTTATTCGACATTCAATTGCGTGTCCATTTAAAGGAATATGTCTTTGTTTTAATTTAAATTTTTCACCAAAAGCGATTTTTATTTGTTCTTGGACTAAATCTAAACCAGTGATCATTTCGGTAACGGTATGCTCAACTTGCAGTCTTGTGTTCATTTCAATAAAAAAGAATTCTCCATTTTCATAAAGAAATTCAAATGTTCCCGCTCCACGATAGCCAATTTTTTTGCATGCATCTGCACATCTTTGCCCCATCTTTTCTTTTAATCGTTGTGGAATTCCAGGAGCAGGAGCTTCTTCAATAATTTTTTGATGCCTTCTTTGGAGTGAGCAGTCTCTATCCCAAAGATGAACAGCGTTTCCATGTTGGTCAGCAAGGACTTGAAATTCAACATGACGTGGTTTTTCTAAAAATTTTTCCATGTAAACGGTTGCATTTCCAAAGGCTGTTTCAGCTTCAGCTTTTGTCATTGCAACAGAATTTAATAGAGCAGCTTCTGTATGAACTACTCGCATTCCTCGACCACCACCACCACCAGCAGCTTTTACAATAACAGGGTAACCGATTTTTTTTGCTATTTTTTTTATCTCATCTTTGTCATCAGTTAAAGCTCCATCGGAGCCAGGTACACATGGGACCCCAGCTTTTTTCATAGCATTTTTTGCACTTACTTTGTCTCCCATTAATCGAATTGTTTCTGCTTTCGGACCGATGAATGAAAAACCACTTTTTTCAATACGTTCAGCAAAGTCAGCATTCTCTGATAAGAAACCGTATCCCGGATGAATCGCTTGAGCATCAGTTACTTCAGCAGCACTAATAATGGCTGGAATATTTAAATAACTTTGGTTGGAGGGAGCTGGACCAATGCATACAGCTTCGTCAGAAAGTTTTACGTATTTTGCTTCAGCATCTGCTTGTGAATAAACAGTTACTGTTTTTATATCCATTTCTCGGCAAGCTCTTAATATTCTTAAAGCTATTTCGCCTCGATTGGCAATTAATATTTTTTCAAACATACCAGCTACTCTATAGTAAATAGTGGTTCACCAAACTCAACCGGCTCACCATTATCTATCAATATATTTTTTATTGTCCCATCTTTATCACTCTCTATTTCATTTAGAATTTTCATTGCCTCAATAATACACAAGACGTCACCTTTTCTAACTTTTGAACCAACTTCAACAAAAGATCCAGCATCTGGAGATGAAGCTCTGTAAAAGGTACCAACCATAGGTGAGGTAACATGTTGTTCTTTTGTTTCAGATTTATCACTATTCTCAGTTACATTTGGTACCGGTGCTGTTATTGGAGTTGCAATTGAGGTTTGCGGTGTTATTTGTGGTGGTTGAATATATTGTGGAGTTACTTGGGCAGTATTGATTTGCCGACTAATTTTAACCTTCTCTTCACCCTCGGTTAATTCAAGTTCAGCAATATCTGATTCCTCCACTAAATCAATTAATTTCTTTAATTTTCTAAGATCCATATTTTCCTCTTTATATTTCGTTTTTCTTAACAGCATATCTCAGCGCTGCAAGATATCCTTCGTCGCCTAGACCACTAATGACTCCAATAGCAAGATCAGAAAAAAAAGATTCTTTTCTAAATAATTCTCTAGCGAAAACATTAGATAAATGTACTTCAATGAAAGGTATTTGCTTGGCTGCTATTGCATCGCGTATAGCAACTGAGGTATGTGTGAATGCAGCAGGATTTATAACTAAGAAATTTGCCGTATTATTTTGTATAGTTTCAATAATTTCAAGCTCGCTATTGCTTTGAAAAATTTCTATTTCAACGTTTAATTTATTTGCCTCAGATATCATTAAATCATTAATATTTTTTAAGGTAGACTTTCCGTAATGACCCGGCTCTCTTTTACCTAATAAATTAAGATTAGGGCCGTGTACAACAAGTATATTTTTGATAGCCATTTTGAGATATTTTAATTCACTAAAATTGCATTTTAGCCGAAAATAGTGAGTATTGTCTACAAAATAGATGTTTTTAAATGAATATGTGGAAATTTAATAAATATGATTGTCACTTAATGCTTGATTTAAATCAGATATTTTTAGTTTGCCATAGAAAGTTTTTTTTATGACTCCATTAGGTTGAATGATTAATGTAAAAGGAAGTATTCCTCTGTCATTGCCTAATTGTTTTGATAAAGAAACGCCTTCAATTTCTTTAACTATATAGGAAGGGTAATCAATTGGGATTTTTTTTTGAAATTCTATTACATCTTCTATTTCGTCAATCGCTAAACCAATTAATTCTATATTGTTTTGTGTATAGAATTTATTAAGCTCAGGAATTTCTTCACGGCAAGGTGCGCACCAAGTTGCCCAGAAATTAACAATTAACCATTTATTTTTGTATTTATTTAGGGTTCTTATTTCTTTATTTTGATCGGTTAATGCAATGGTAAATAATGAATTGGTTGGAGATATATTATTTTGTACATTCATCTTTTGAAAAATAAATCCAGATCCGATTGCCAAAAATGCTAGCAGAAATATTAATATAGATTTTTTATTTTTCATAAATTAAAACTTTTTCTAAGATTTTAGAAAATTCATTTGAATCCTTATATCCAATAACGTCAAATTGCTTCAAATGATTACCTTGTTTATCAAAGAATATAATACCAGGAGGACCAAAAAGATTATAGGACTTCATAAGCTCTTGGTGCTTATTATTATTTTCTGTAACGTCAGCCTTTAAAAGGTCAAATTTTTTGAGTTGACTATTAACCTTTTTATCGGTGAAGGTATATTTTTCGTATTCTAAACATGCAACACACCAGTCAGCATAAAAATCTAACATTTTAGGTTTTGTATCGGACATGTTTATACGAATGGCTAATTCTTTTTCATTTGATACTTGGTGAAATGCTAAATCACTTTTATTGTTATCAGATGAATAATTAGTCACTATATTTTGTATTAAAAAAGACGCAGCTAAAAGATAGGAAAAAATAATTATTACATTGATTTTATTATTTTTTTGGGCATAAATAAATTTATGTTTAAGCGAGAATAAAAGCGTTAAGCTAAGAACAAATAAAAGAAGTATAAAATAGTTAGATTCTGATAAAACCGGTCTAATTATATAAATTGCCATGACAAAGAAAATGAATCCCATGATTTTTTTTATAAATTCCATCCACACCCCAGGTTTTGGTAAGATTGCGTTTGATGAAAATCCAATAAGCAGTAAAGGAGCACTCATACCGATTGCCATAATGAAAAGTGAAATTCCTCCTAAAATATAATCATTTGATTGCCCTATATATATTATTGCCGCTGCCAAAGGAGGGGCAACACAGGGGCTTAAAATTAATGCTGAAAATAAACCCATAAGAAATACGCTTAATTGATTACCGCCTTTTAATTTATTGAGAGGTCTAGAAACTATGTTATTTAAACTAACAGGGAGTTTTAAGGAAATAATATCAAGCATAAATAAGCCAAATAGTATGAAAAGTAAGCCACTAAAATAGAGAAAACCAATATTTTGTATACTTGAGGATAAAAGTGTTCCAGTAATACCAGCAATAACTCCCAAAGCTGAGTAGGTTGTACAGATACCTAAAACATAAAAAAGGGTCAATGACCTCGATGATTTTTTATTTGACGATAATATGATGCCTGACAAAACTGGAACCATAGGAAGGACACATGGGGTTACTGAAAGCAAAATACCAGAAACCAAAAAACCAATTAAAATTAAGAATAGGTTATCGTCAGCTTTTTTCCCTTTAGAAATATTGGTACCTGTAAAATTGGATGAGTCATTCTTAATTAACGATCGAATTGTTGGTGGATAACATAAACCACTCTCGCTGCAACCTTGAAATTTAAGTTTTATATCTTCATTTGCATCTATATTATTTTCAAAATCGACTTTTAGATTAAGTAAATTAAAGTAGACTTCCTGTTCGCCGAAATACTCATCATTTTTAATTACACTCAAGGGATAATTGATTGTAGATATTTTTTTTTCTGGATGAATAACTTCTAATTTTGATTTATAAAGATAATGTCCCTCAGAGATATTAATTGTGATTCTGATGCTTTTGTTGTTTATGACTTTTACGTCTGAAATTCTAAAAGCTTCGTCAACAGATAAAATTTCATTAGATTCGCCAACAAATAAATTCCCAGCCAAAGATGAATGTACGAAAAAAAAGCTACACAACAATAATATTAAGAATTTTAGGATAATTGGCATATGTAATTTGAAAATACCAGTTTATAATTAAGTATGATTTATTCTATATGGTTAAGTTCTATCTAACTACATCATAGCAAGATACTTCTTATAATTTATTTAAGATTAAATAATTAAATATGAAACTAATTTTTTCTTTAGCATTGATTTTTCTCCCATTTATTGAAATTTGGGGTCTTATTAAACTTGGCTCCCTTTATGGTTGGTGGTTTTTCATTTATATCGTTATTATGGTCTTATTAGGATGGCAGTTAATTCAAGATGAAAAAACCTTAGTAATTACAAAGTTAATGAGTATGATGACTCAAGGCGGTAACTTAATGTCTGTCATTTTAGGAAGTACAAAAAATTTGTTAGCAGGAGCATTGTTTTTATTTCCTGGGGTCATAACAGATATCATTGGATTTATTTTGCTCATAATTCCAATTCAAAACTCAATTCCAACAAACTCTCAAGAACCGAAAAATAGAACGGATAATTCTCAAAAAGATATCATTGAAGGTGAATATCATAGAGAGGATGATTAACTAAATTGAAGTACAAAATTTCTATAAAATCCAAAGATGTTTGCTTTGATATTGCACCAAGCCAAACTATTCTCGAAGCAGCATTAATCGCTGGAGTAAATATTCCTTTTGGATGCAGAAATGGAGGTTGTGGTTCATGTAAAGGCAAAGTAATTTCAGGAAATGTTTTCTGTGAGGATTATCAGCAATCTGTTTTAACAGATCTTGAAAAAGAAAACGGACATACATTATGCTGTCAGTCCTATGTAACCTCAGATATTGATTTAGATATTAAGCTTAGTAAAATTAGTGATGATTTACCTGAACCAAAAATAACCCCTGTCAGAGTTGAATCCTTAACAAGACTAAACCATGACGTAATGAAAATGCTTTTGAAATTACCAGGTAATAATAAGTTAGAATTTATCGCAGGTCAGTACCTTGAATTTATTCTAAGTGATGGAAGTCGTAGAGCTTTTTCTATTGCTAGTCCACCACATGAGGATTTATTGGAGCTTCACTTGAGATTAATAGATGGAGGAAAGTTTACAAATTTCGTCTTCCAAGAAATGCAAGAAAAATCAATTCATAGAATAGAAGCTCCCATTGGACAATTTTTTTTGAGAGAAAGTGAAAAGCCTATTATTTTTATTTCTGGAGGCACAGGCTTTGCTCCCATTAAGTCAGTAATTGAGGATATGATTTTTAAGGGAAACGATCGTCTCATTTATTTATACCAAGGAGTAAGGGCAGAGAAAGATCATTATATGAATGAACAATGCTCTAAATGGAGTCAAAACTATAAAAATATTTCATATATACCTGTCTTATCAGACCCTGATAATGAGGATAATATAAATATAAGAACAGGATTTGTTCATCAGGCAGTGCTTGATGATTTTGATTCCCTTAATAATTTTCAGGTATATAGTTGCGGACCACCAATATTAATAGAGACAGCTTTTGAAAAATTAACCGAACAGGGCTTGTCTTGTGATGATTTTTTTGCAGATGTTTTTAGTTTTGCTCCCCAAAAAAATAAAAAAATTTAGTAATCGCTTATAAGTTTTTTTAGAGAAATCTGTGAGATATCTTTTTTTACATTTACTTTTGAGAATGATTGTAATTCATCTTTAATATTTTGATGATTGACAATAAAATTTATAGAATTAAGCCAGTAAAAATTTTTTTTTATCTCGAGGCTCATAAACTTTTTGGCACTCTCAAGGCTTGAAATTAATAAATATATTTGATCAAAAATGTCCTCATATGCTTTAAGCTTTTTAAGATCAATTGATAAGTATTTTCTTAAATAACACTCTCCATAAATAACATTAGCTTTTTTTAATTCCAAACCTTGCCTTAGGGTTTCACGTCCACCTTCTCCACGAATAATTAAAATATTTTTATTTTCAATATTATCAAAAAGTTTCAGTTTCAATAGATTTTCCGAATCAAATGTATCTTCTGGACATTGAATTTTTCTTGAAAATTTCGACTGAAGGATATTTTTTGTTGTTGGGCCAATGCATGATAATTTAATCTTTTCGGGAAGGTCTAATTTATTGATATTGAATCTTTCTGTAAAAAAATTTACAGCATTTGTGCTTATAAAAATAATATGATCAAATCTTTTAATATTTTTGAGAATGCTATCAAATTTGTTGTAATCAGCTAAGGGGGAAATTTCTGTCAAAGGGTGAGTTACATACCTTACTTTACTGTTTTGAAAAATATCTTTTATATTATTCTCTTTTTTTAAAGGCCTTGTAGAAATAAGGAGGATGCTTTTTGTTGGGCTATCAAAACTCATAATTTTGCCAGTAGATCTTTTGCTCCTTTTTTTATCAAAGACTGACCTAGAGATTCGCCCAAAGCATAAAATTGATTTTTCTTGCCTTGAACTTTTGCGTGAATATAGTCCTCCCCATTCGGTGAGGCTACAAAACCATTGATTAAAAAATGATCATCCTGAATAATTGCATGAGCCCCAAGCGGAACTGTACAGCTTCCTGCAAGAGATCGACTTACCATTCTTTCTGCTAAAACACATTTCGAAGTATTTTCATCGTTAAGGGGTTTTATAAGATCCAGCAGTCTTTCATCACCAGAAAGTATTTCTATTCCAAGCGCCCCCTGCCCAACTGCAGGTATGCTCATTTCTATATCTAAATACATTGTAATCTTATCTTTAAGACCAAGGCGAATAAGTCCAGCAGCTGCAAGAATTATTGCAGCATATTCTCCTTGTTTAAGCTTAGTTAATCTTGTTTGAAGATTTCCTCTGAGCGGTTTAATGATTAAATGTGGGAATTTAGCTTTTATTTGGCTTTGACGACGAAGACTTGAGGTTCCAACTACACTTCCATCGGGTAGGTCCTCTAAAGAATGAAATGATTCTGAAATAAATGCATCTCTCGGGTCTTCTCTTTTAGTAATAGCAGCTAACTGAAAATCTTCTACAATATCCATTGGTAAATCCTTCATCGAATGAACAGCAAGATCAGCTTCTTTATTAAGTAAGGCTAACTCTAATTCTTTTATAAAAAGACCTTTTCCTCCAATAGTTGCTAGTGATTGATCCAGAATGATATCTCCTTGGGTTTTGAATCCTTTTATAAAGATAACCAATTCAGGATATAAAAGATTTAATTGTGTTTTGACATGTTCGGCTTGCCACATTGCCAGTGGACTTTCCCTAGACGCTATTGTTATGTTTTTGATCATATTCTATTAGAATGTTATCACAAACTCCCACAACGATTTTCATATATAATTCAATAAATTAAGCTTCGAAATATACAAAGATTATGAAAAAAAATACAAAAAAATGGTCGGAAAGATTTTCCGAGCCAACAAAAGAAGTGGTTAAAAGTTATACAGGATCTGTTAATTTTGATAAGAGACTTGCTTTTGTAGATATTAAGGGATCCCTAGCTCATGCTGAAATGTTAAAAAATCAAAAAGTCATATTAGCGAAAGACTTTAAATCTATACAAAAAGGGCTAAATCAAATAAAAAAAGAAATTATTGATAATAAATTTAAGTGGACCCTAGATCTTGAAGATGTTCACTTAAATATTGAGAATAGACTTATTGAAATTATCGGAGAGCCAGGAAGGAAACTTCACACAGGAAGGTCAAGAAACGATCAGGTAGCTACTGACATGAGAATGTATGTTAGGGAAGCAACTGACGATATTATTGAGCAGATATTAAATTTACAAAAAGCTACAATCGATTTAGCTGAAAAAAATGTAAATACCATTATGCCGGGTTTAACTCACTTACAAGTAGCTCAACCTATAAGTCTTGCTCATCATTTATTGGCTTATCATGAAATGTTTAATAGAGATATCGATAGATTTAAAGACTTAAGAAAACGTATGAATCATCTTCCTTTAGGTGCAGCGGCACTTGCAGGCACTTCATATCCCATTGATAGAAATTTTGTTGCCAAAAAACTAGGTTTTGACGGGGTAATTCAAAACTCAATGGATGCAGTATCCGACAGAGATTTTCTTATTGAGTTTAACGCATCAGCTGCAATAATAATGATGCATTTATCTAGATGGTCTGAAGAGCTTATTATGTGGTCAAGCCCATTTTTTGAATACATTGAAATATCAGATAGTTTTTGTACTGGATCAAGCATTATGCCTCAGAAGAAAAATCCAGATGTACCTGAACTTGTAAGAGGAAAAACAGGAAGAGTGTATGGACATCTTATATCGTTACTCACATTAATGAAGGCTCAACCATTAGCATATAATAAAGATAACCAAGAAGACAAAGAGCCAATATTTGATGTGATTGATACATTACACAATACACTTGAAATTTTCCCTCAGATGATTGCCGAATTGAAAGTGTTTCCTAAAAAAATGGAAGAAGCATCTTTGAAGGGTTTTTCAACTGCTACCGACTTAGCAGATTATCTGGTAAAAAAAGGTGTTTCATTTAGAGAGTCGCACGGAATAGTTGCAAAAGTGGTGAAATCTGCGATATCAAAAAATTGTGATATTGGTGAACTTGATTTAATTGCTTTAAAGAAATTCTCAACAGTTATTGAACAAGACGTTTATCAATATTTAACTTTGGAGGGTTCTGTTAAATCGAGAAAGCATCTTGGTGGGACGGCTTTTAGTGCAATAAAGAAAGCTATTAAAAAAGCAAAATTAAATCTTAGTTACACTATTTAATTAATTGGCTCATATCATAACCAGCCTCTGATGTAATTTTAATTATCTCGTCAGTGGATCGCTCTTTCGTTTGTGAGAGAGACCAAAGCATTGTTGATCGAGTGCCTGTTCTACAAAAAGCAAAAATTGGTTTTTCTGCTTTCTCGTAATGAATTTTGAAATTATTTACATCTTCTTGTGAAATTGCATTTGCTGTGACAGGCTGATGAATAAAATTTAAACCTAATTCATTAGCAATTTTTTTTAGTTCTTCAGTTGCAGGTTGATTTATCTCTTCCGAATCTGGCCTATTACAAAAAATAGTTTTAAAACCATTTTCTTTCAATAAAGAGATATCGTTTACGTTAATCTGATCTGATACAACATATTCATCTAAAAGTTTATTCAACTTCATATATTAATCCTTCATAAAAATTTGTAAAAGTTCATTTAAAAAATTTCTACCAAATTGTGTTGGTATAATCATATCACTGGTTTCTAAAATGAATTTTTTATCTTTTGCTTCAGCTAATTCTTTTTTTATTTTTTTTATATTAAGCTTAGTTTGTTTTTCAAATAATTTTTTTGTAAATCCTTGGTTAAGCCTCAGAGCATTCATCATAAATTCAAAAACAATTTTACTTTCTAAAATTTCTTTAGTTTCCATATAGAAATTATTATTTTTAGCTTCATTAACATATTGATTAGGATTTTTATAACAAGTAAGACGTCTTTGAAGCCCGTTTGTTATGGAAATTTTACTACATGCACCTGCACCTACACCCAAATAATTTCCAAATGTCCAGTAATTTAAATTGTGTATACATTCTTTGTTATCTCTTGCATATGCTGAAGTTTCATAATGTTGATACCCACAATTAGTTAATTTTTTAGAAACTTCATCTCCCATGTCTGCAGATAAATCCTCATCTGGTTGGTGAGGGGGGAATTTGTGAAAAATAGTGTTGGGTTCAATTGTTAAATGGTAATAAGATAAATGATCGGCTTCAATGGATATTGCAGTATTTATATCTTCCTGAAGCTCTGACATAGCTTGATTAGGTAAAGCAAACATTAAATCCAAATTAATATTATCAAATATTTTCCTTGCTAATCTTGCTGCATTAATAGCTTGGTTCCTATCATGTATTCTTTCAAGTGATTTTAAATGTTTATCATTAAAGCTTTGAATACCAAGAGAAATACGATTTACCCCAATCTCTTTATATCCGTGAAAAAAGTTCTGATCAATCGTTCCAGGATTAGCTTCAAGAGTAATTTCACAACCTTTTTTTACAGAAAAATTTTTATAGATACTGGTCAAGATTTTATCAATAAAAATAGGAGAAAATAAACTGGGAGTACCACCACCAAAAAAGATTGAATGAATAACTATATTTGAGTTAAGTTTAGCCAATTTTATTTGCTTAGTAACAGCAGAAGTATAAATTTCCTGATGATCTACAATTGACGAATTTTTTAGTCCATGAGAATTAAAGTCGCAGTATGGACATTTGTGGACACACCATGGAATATGGACATAAATAGATATAAATTCTTTAATAGTATCTTTTATCAAAAAAATTATTTTTTATTAAGAGGATTATGAAGTTTTTCAATCATATTTTTTAATGTTTTACGCATTTGCTCGTCTGAAACCTCCATAAGAAGACCGTCCTCAAAAGCGTCTTGAATTATTTGTTGGATTTCATCAAAATTATCGTTCATAACTTTGATTTTTTCTGTACAAGATACAACTGAATGATCATCCCTTTTCCATGTAGGCCATTTTTTATTTATTTTGGTCATATACTATTTTTAATCTTTGTTTAATTTTCTGAAGGGCTTGTCCTCTGTGGCTTATTCGATTTTTAATTTCACTATTAATTTCTGCCGCAGATTTTTCAGTTTTATAATCGAAGAAAATTGGATCGTATCCAAAGCCATGAGAGCCTCTCATTTCTTTAAGTATTTCTCCGTACCATAATCCCTCAGCAATAAATGGCTCTGGATCAAGATGATTTTTTATAAAAACTATCGAACAGTGAAAGTGTGCCTTTCTATTATTATGATTTTTTAAAAGATCTAAAAGTTTTTTAATATTTTTCGAGTCAGTAGCTTTAGGGGCAGAAAAACGCGCTGAATGAATACCAGGCTTGCCATTTAAAACGTCGACACAAATCCCAGAATCGTCTGCAATAGCAGGTAATCCTGCTATTTTTGATGCATGCCTTGCTTTTGCTAAAGCATTTTCAACAAATGTATCGAATGGCTCATCGCAAGAATTGATTCCAAGATCTTGTTGAGAGCAAAATTTTAAATCACAATCTTGCATTAGTGTTTCTATTTCAGATTGCTTGTTTTTATTGCCAGTAGCGATAATTATTTTATTCATTTAAATTTAAGTATTAAGAATTTGATTTTGTTTTTGAGTAATCAATGCAATTCCTTTCTGAGCAATTAAAGTAAGTTCATCCATTTCTTTTTTTGAAAAAGGTTCACCTTCAGCAGTACCTTGAATTTCTACAAAATGCCCACTTCCAGTTATTACAAAATTCATATCTGTATCGCATTCAGAATCTTCGGCGTAATCTAGGTCAAGCAATATGGTGTCATTTTTAATGCCTGCAGATATTGCTGCAATAGAGTCAGTCAACGGCGAATCTGTTAATTTACCTGTATTTATTAAATAAGAAATTGCATCCTGTAGGGCAATATAAGAGCCAGAAATACTCGCAGTTCTTGTTCCACCATCGGCTTGAATAACATCACAGTCAATAAATATTGTTCTTTCACCTAATTTTTTTAAATCAATTATAGCTCTTAGACTTCTCCCAATTAATCGTTGAATTTCTTGTGTTCTCCCGCTTTGTTTGCCTCTTGAAGCTTCACGTGCCATTCTTGAATTTGTTGAACGAGGTAACATTCCATATTCAGCAGTAACCCAACCTTGGTTTTTCCCTTTTAAAAAAGAGGGTACAGTTTCTTCAATCGTTGCAGTACAAATTACTTGGGTATCTCCACATTTTACCAAAACCGATCCCTCAGCATGCTTTGTAAATTCTCTTATAAAATCTATTGGTCTTAGCTCGTCGTTTTTTCTGTTAAAGGATCTCATTGTTATAACCTAAATATAGTAATTCCATTATTATAGTCTATGAAAAACGCTAAATTTAAACTGTTTCAAGAGTATTACCGTTATAATCAAAAATATTTTTTTAAATAGAATTTAAGGGTCCCAAAATGACAGCAAGTATGACCGGGTTTAGCTTTAAAGAAAAAAATATTAACTCCGCAAATTTGATAGTTGAACTAAAAACTTTAAATAGTAGATATTATGAGCTTAACCTTAAAATTGCTGATCAATTCAAATCATATGAGCCCAAAATAAGAGAGATTATTTCTGCAAATATTTCACGAGGAAAAGTGGAATGTAAAATTTTTTTTAAAACAACAACAAATCATACTAAATTAAAATTAATAGATGATGAAGCGTTAAAAAGTCTTATCGTAGCTACAGAAAAAATTGCAAAAAATTTAAACAATCCCGCACCTATAAATCCTTTGGATGTTCTTCAATATCTCTCAAATCAGACGGACGGCAAGAGCTATAAAAATTTAAAAAAAGAGGTATTTATAACTTTAAATCAGAGTATTGCAGAATTATTGAAAGATAGAAAAAGAGAAGGGATGAAAATTAGAGGTATTATCCTCAAACAAATAAGAATAATTGAAAAGCTTATTAAAAGTATAAAAAAAATTGTTATAAAAGCAATTAAACAACATCAATTAAAAGTAATTAAAAAGTTTAAAGATGCTTTGATAGATGTTGATGATTCTCGCCTTAAACAAGAATTTTTATTCTTTATCCAAAAGGGAGATATTGCTGAGGAAATAGATCGCCTTGAATCACATGTAATGGAGTTAAAAAGAATGATCAAACTTGATGCTCCCTCTGGTAAAAAAATGGATTTCCTTATGCAAGAATTTAATAGAGAAGCAAATACTATTGGATCGAAAGCAATTTCAATAGATATTTCAAAAATAGCTATAGAATTGAAAGTAGTGATTGAGCAAATACGTGAACAAATACAAAATATTGAATAAATAATGACAAATAAAAAACAAGGAAACTTATTTATCATTTCTGCGGCCTCAGGCGCAGGAAAGACATCTCTTGTGAAAAGAATTTTATCCGAAAATAAAAATATATCACTATCTATTTCTCACACAACAAGAAAAGCAAGATCAAGTGAGATTGAAGGAAAAGATTATTTTTTTGTTAAGGACGATGAATTTAATGAGATGAAAAATAAAGGACAATTTCTTGAAACTGCAATATGCCACGGTTTTTCATACGGCACATCTAAAAACACAATAAAAGAAATGCAGAATTTAGGTAAGGATATAATTTTTGAGATTGATTGGCAGGGTGCGAAAAGTATTAAAACTATTTTTTCTGAGGCGATAGCAATATTTATATTACCACCAAGCATACAAAAACTTGAGGAAAGATTGGTAGCACGAGGGCAGGATTCCTTAGATATTATTAAAGCTAGATTATCAGCAGCCAAGAGTGAAATGAGCCATATTGATCAATTTGATTATGTTACAATCAATGAAGATTTTGATGATGCGGTCAAAGACCTGAATTCAATTATTAGAGCTGAAAAACTTAAAACAAAACTCCAACAATTTAATCATCAAGATTTAATAAAACAGTTGATAAATCCATAAACATTAGGAACAAATTAAAATGGCTAGAATTACTATAGATGATTGTTTGGAGCAAATACCAAATAGATTTCAATTAACCCTTGTTGCAGCATTTAGATCTAGACAATTATCAAATGGAGCATCTCCAATGCTTGATGTCGAAGGATCAAATGATAAACCATCTGTAATCGCATTAAGAGAAATTGCTGCGGGTCTAATTGGTGAAGATATTTTATTAAAAAATATAACTTAAGAACAGCCTTTTATGGAGAGTTAGATGACTAGAACCGCTAAATTAAGTTCAGCGGAAAACGTTCAAAAGGGTCAACCCCCGCTACTTCCCGCTGATAAAGAAAATTCTAGATTAACACTACTTCTCAAAGATTATTTAAACTCCAAAGAAATTGAATCCATCTGGGATGCATACCGTTTAAGTAAAAATGCACATGAAGGACAAAAAAGAAGCAGCGGAGAAGATTACATAACGCATCCAGTTTCGGTAGCTTGCATAGCCGCACAATTTCATTTAGATACTTCATCTATTCAGGCAGCTTTATTGCATGATGTTGTAGAAGATACATCTGTAACCATTGATGAAATTAAAGAAAAATTCAACCCACAGGTTGCGAAGTTAGTAGAGGGATTGTCTAAGCTTGACAAGATAAACTTTGATGATGCGACTCATGCTCAAGCTGAAAACTTTAGAAAAATGCTTTTAGCCATGTCTCAAGATGTAAGAGTCATCTTAATTAAGTTATCAGATCGATTACATAATATGCAAACGCTTAACCATTTAAAGCCAGCAAAAAGAATCAGAATTGCTCAAGAAACGACAGATATATATTCGCCTATAGCAAATAGATTAGGGCTAAATAATTTATACCAAGAACTAGAAGACTTAGCATTCAGACATATCCATCCTTTAAGATACAAAACAATAAATAAGGCAATTTTATCTGCTCGAGGCAACCGTAAAGAAGTAATCGGCAGGATTCTTGATGACATAACCAAGAAGCTTAAAACTTTCAAGCTAGATGCTGAAGTTTCGGGAAGAGAAAAAAATGAATCGAGTATTCATAGAAAAATGTTAAAAAAACATACTTCTTTTTCACAAATAAACGATATTTATGCTTTTAGGATTATTTTAAAGAATCAGAACGACTGTTATGTTGCATTGGGTGCGTTGCACTCATTATACAAACCTATTGCTGGAAAGTTTAAAGACTATATTGCCATTCCAAAAGCTAACGGTTATCAATCGTTACATACAACTTTATTTGGTCCTTTTGGGACGCCAGTTGAGGTTCAGATAAGAACTGAGTCAATGCATAAGCTTGCTGAGGCTGGAGTTGCAGCTCATTGGCTTTATAAGTCAAAAGACGACCATGTTACTCAACTTCAACAGCAAACGAACCAATGGCTAAAGCAATTGTTGGAAATTCAACCGGACGACTCAAGCTCTATGGAATTTCTAGAACATTTGAAAGTAGATTTATTTCCTGATGAGGTATATGTATTTACACCAAAAGGAAAAATACTTACCTTACCAAAGGGCTCAACAACTATTGATTTTGCTTATGCTGTGCATACGGATGTTGGTAACAGTGCAGTTGCAGCAAAAATCAACCAAGAATTAGTTCCATTACGAGAAAATGTAAATTCAGGAGACCATGTAGAAATTATCACGGCACCCCTTGCTAAACCAAATCCAGCATGGCTTAATTTTGTAATAACTGGTAAAGCAAGGTCTCAAATTAGAACCTATTTAAGATCAGCAGAATCAGGCGATCTGGTTGCTCTAGGAAGTAATATGCTAAACAACGCGCTTAAAGCATTTCATGTGTCTCCTGAAGCTATTAAAAAGAAATATTGGAATAAATTAATTTCAGATTATCATTTAAAATCAAAAGAAGAGGTTTTAATAGAAATTGCGCTTGGTAAAAAGATTAATGTAATGGTAGCTCATCAACTTACCAATATTATGGATGGAGTTAAAAAAACAAAGACACAATCTAAATTTTTAGATGTAATAACTATTAAAGGATCCGATGATATGGCAATTGAGCTTGCAGCTTGTTGTCATCCTATCCCTGGCGATCCAATTATAGGATATATAAATAAAGAGCGAGGGTTAATTATTCACACACATGACTGTTCTGTCATTAATAAATATAATTTGGATCCAGAACGATGGGTTGATGTTGAATGGGAGCCAAATTCAGATCGTATATATAGAGTAAGTCTTAATATTCTTGTTTCGAATGAGCAAGGCATGCTTGCAAAAATGGCATCTGCAATAGCGGAAGCAAGGTCAAATATTGAAAATGTTAATTTTGAAGAATCGGATGGTAGTAATTTTGTTAATATTAATTTTGTAGTTCAAGTAAAAAATCGTATTCATTTAGCTGAAATAATAAGAAGTTTGAGAAAAATTGACAAAATAAGCCGCATCAATAGAGTAAAAAAAGCAAAATAAAGGAAAAGCCATGCCAAAAAAAATAATTAAAACCACTAAAGCCCCAAAAGCTATAGGCACATATTCTCAAGCTGTTCAAAAAAGCAATATTGTATTTCTGTCCGGTCAAATACCTTTGAATCCTGAAACTATGGAATTAGTTGAGGGTATAGAACAACAAATTCATCAAGTTTTTAAAAATTTGTTGGCGGTCATTAAAGCTTCAGGTTCTTCCGAGGATGATCTTGTAAAGCTAAATATATACCTCATTGATTTATCAAACTTTGCATTAGTAAATGAAATTATGTCACAGTATTTTATTGAACCATATCCTGCCAGAGCAGCAATTGGTGTGGCATCTTTGCCCAAAGGTTCACAAATTGAGGCTGACGGGTTTCTTGTCAAAGAATAGATTTCAATATTGCTTCCTGATATATATACCAATAATGAAAAGGCAAAGTTAAAAAAACTCGGCATTAGGAATATTTTCGATTTATTTCTGCATTTTCCAACAAAATATCAAGACAAAACCAGAATTGATAATATAAATGATTTAAACACTGATGAATTTTATCAGATTCAAGGCGAGATAACGTTTGCAAATGTTTCATATCGTCCTAGAAAGAATTTAATTGTAGTTATTGAAGATTCAACAGGATCAATTCAATTAAGGTTTTTAAATTTTTATCCCAGTCAAGTTAAACAATTAATTTTAGGTGAAAAAATTCGGGCATATGGCGCTGTTAAAAGTAAATCTTTGATAAAAGAGATGATTCACCCTGAATATGAAGTTGTAAAGGAAGGTACAACGATTCAAAAATATTTAACTCCTGTATATCCCCTTGTTTCAGGGGTGACGCAAAAAGCTTTAATTAAGATGATAAAAAAATCATTTAAATATGTGGAAGAAAATATAGAATTTGAGGATCATTTTCCTTCACTTAATGAGCAAAGAAAATTTCCTGATTTAGTTAATGCATTCACAGCATTACATTTCCCTAAAAAAGATCATCTTACAGATCACATGTATAGGGATAAAATTGCTTATGATGAATTATTGGCGCATCAACTTTTCTTTAGAGGTCTTTATCATCAAAAGAAAAACTTTCAAGCTAAAACAATAAAATCAAACGATAAGGTATACCAATCGTTTATTTCATCTTTGAAATTTGACCTCACTATAGATCAAAAGAATTCATATAAAGAGATCATGACGGATTTAGGAAAAAGCGCACCTATGAATAGATTGCTTCAAGGTGATGTAGGGTGTGGCAAAACTATAGTAGCAACCCTGGCTGCTCTGCAAACCATTATGAATGGATTTCAGGTTGCATTTATGGCCCCAACAGAAATATTGGCAGAGCAACATTTTGTAAATTTAAAAGAATGGCTTGAGCCATTGAAAATATCTGTAGCTTTTTTATCAGGCAGTGTATCGAAAAAAGATAAAGATAATATTTATACTCATATTTCACAAGGGGATATTGACATATTGGTTGGGACGCATGCTTTGATTCAAGATCAAGTCAGATTTAAGTCTCTAGCTTTATATGTTATTGATGAACAACATCGCTTTGGAGTAGAACAAAGAATCTCCATGAGAGCTCGAAATTTAATTGATAAAAAATATCAAGCACATCAGCTCATGATGAGCGCAACACCAATACCTAGGACATTATCTATGAGTTATTTTGCAGATATGGATATCTCAACTATAAGAAAACTTCCACCCGGAAGGCAAAAAATTAAAACAAAACTAATATCAGATTCAAGGAGGAAAGAATTTTTATCAGTCATAAAACAACATTGTGAAAAGGGTGATCAAATATATTGGGTATGTCCTTTAATTGAAGAAAGTGAAACGTTGCAACTGGAAACGGTTCAAAATACATTTAAAGAATTAGAGTTATTTTTTACTGGAATAAAGATAGGCCTAATTCATGGAAGAATGAAGCCTAGTGAAAAAGAAAATATAATGCAAAAATTTAAAAATAAGAACTTACAAATTTTAGTCGCAACTACGGTAATTGAAGTTGGTGTGGATGTCCCAAATGCAACAATGATGATTATTGAAAATGCAGAAAGAATGGGTCTTTCTCAACTTCATCAGCTTAGAGGAAGAGTTGGAAGGGGGAGCAGGGAGAGTGTATGCATACTTTTTTATGGGAAAAGATTATCGAGTCTTGCAAAAGAAAGATTAAAAGTTATTTATGATAATACTGACGGGTTTAAAATTTCAGAGGAGGACTTGAAGTTAAGAGGCCCTGGTGAATTTCTCGGACTTAAACAAAGTGGATTACCTTCATTGAAAATTGCAGATATTAATAAAGATCAATATTTACTGAATATTGCAAAAAATGATGCAGAGGACCTAATAAAAAAGAAAGATAAAGGTATCAAGCCTCATCTTCAAAGATGGATAAGTAATTATCTAGAAATTACTCGGGCATGAAGATGTCCTGGAGAAGAAAAATTTATTTTGATTTACATCTTTCTAAAAAAAAATTGGATAATTTTAATCAATGGATAGCGAATAAAAAGTCTTTTACACGCAGAATAAATGACATTGCTTGTTTGAAAATTGAAGTCATTTCTGAGAAAAAAAAATATTTCTTATTATCCGAAAAGCAATTTTTTTCAAATCGTCGTCCTCAATGTCTTTATCTTAGAGAGGTTGTAATTTCTGCAAATAATACCCCAATAATGTATGCTCGGACGGTGTTACCATCTAAATATCTAAGAGGATACTGGTCTGATATTAAGAATTTAAATACGGATCCTTTATCCAAAGTCGTTTACGATAAACCATCTATTGAAAGATCGGATTTTTCTTATTTATCTCCCATGCTCAATAATACAATAAGAAAAAAAATTTCTCCGCATGGACTTAATGCTAAAAATATATTGATTGGAAGGCAGTCACATTTTGGATATAAGAAAAAAAACATCCTTCTAACAGAATTTTTTTCTAAGGACATTAGTAAATTTGATTTTAAATAAAATATTTTTTTATAACCTATTAATCCTCATACGACTTAATAACCCCACAGGTATTTTTTTATTACTGTGGCCAACAATTACTGCATTATTTTTTGCATCCAATGCAATTCCAGATTTTAAATTAATTTTAATTTTTACTACGGGTACTTTTTTAATGCGTTCTGCAGGATGTATTGCAAATGATTTAGCTGATCAAAATATAGATGAAAAAGTAGAGCGAACTAAGAATAGGCCTTTAGTAGTTAAAACGGTGAGCAATAAAACAGCATTTATTACCTTAATATTTTTTTTAGCCTTTAGCCTTTTCTTGGTATTACAGCTTAATCTTTATAGTTTTTATATTTCATTATTTGCATTGTTTTCAGCAATTCTTTACCCATTTTCAAAGCGATTTTTTATCATTCCTCAGTTGTTTTTAGGAATAGCTTTTAGCTCAGGAATATTAATGGCTTTCACAGCCACTCAAAATAATATCCCAATAGAGGGATGGTTGTTATTTTTAGCAAATGTATCTTGGGTTTTAGCATACGACTCTCATTATGCATTAGTAGATTTAGAGGATGATAAACGACTTACGATTTATTCAGCGGCTAAAACTTTTGGAAAATTCACCCCTTTTTTTATTATATTTAATATCGTATTAATGTATTTTATTTTCTTCTTTATGGGAGTTGAAAACTTATATTCATATAATTTTTACATATTGATAATGATTTCGATCTTAATTAGTTTTGCAGGCGTTATTTTGGGTCAAAAAAGTATTTCAGGAAACTTTAAAGCTTTTAAGATCAATAATTTTGTGGGTTTTTTTGTTTTTTTAGCCTTTCTTACACAAATCGTTTAAATTTCAATCAATGAAGACTCAAAAGATTGACAAAATGCACATAAATAGAATAAAATTCGCTTCCTAATTTAAAAGTACATTAAGAGTAAATAATGAAAACATTTTCAGCAAAATCACACGAAGTTAAAAGAGATTGGTTACTCGTAGATGCAACTGATGCAACACTGGGACGTTTGGCAAGTGGAATTGCACACCGTTTAAGAGGAAAACATAAAACAATTTATACTCCTCACGTAGATACCGGTGACTACATTGTCGTTATTAATGCAGGTAAGCTTAAAGTTACCGGAAACAAAACTGAAGATAAGATCTATCATACTCATTCTGGTTTTCCTGGCGGAATTTATTCTACTAACTTTAAGAAAATGCAGGATAAATTTCCAGGACGAGCCCTAGAAAAAGCGGTAAAAGGAATGCTTCCAAAAGGTCCTTTGGGTTACGCGATGGTGAAAAAGTTAAAGGTTTATTCGGGGGCTAGTCATGAACATGCCGCGCAACAACCACAACCAACAACAATTTAATTCAGGATAATTATGATAGGCAAATATTATTATGGTACTGGGAGACGCAAAAGCTCCATAGCAAGAGTATTTATTCAGCCAGGTAAAGGTTCTATTGTTATAAATAACAAGCCTGTTGACGAATACTTTTCAAGATATACATCTCAAATGATTCTCAAGCAACCTTTGGAGTTGACAGATAATACGTCTACCTTTGATATCAAAGTAAATGTAATAGGCGGAGGAGAATCTGGGCAGGCTGGAGCCGTCAGACATGGTATTACAAGAGCTCTAATGGACTTTGATCAAGCATTGAAAGGTGATTTATCCAAAGCAGGGTATGTTACGAGGGATAGTCGTGAAGTCGAGCGTAAAAAAGTTGGTTTAAGGAAAGCACGAAGACGTAAGCAATTTTCAAAACGTTAAGTTTTCTGAAAAAGCCGCTTTAAGCGGCTTTTTTTTATTTACATTTATTTTTTTATAAGACTAAAATATCACTCAATGAAAAAAATTAAAGTCAGTATAGTTGGTGGGTCTGGGTATACAGGTATTGAGCTATTAAGATTGCTATGCCAACATCCGATGGTCGAAATTTATCAAATCACCTCAAGAGCTGATAAAGGACGCTTAGTTTCTGATATTTATTCTTCATTAAGAGGATATCTCTCTCATAAATTTGTAGACCCAAAAGAAGCTGATTTAATAAACTCAGATATAGTATTTTTCGCCACTCCTAATGGAATAGCAATGCAGCATGCTCAGGCACTTGTTGATAAAGGTGTGAAGGTTATTGACTTAGCCGCGGATTTTAGAATAAAAAATATTGATGAATGGGAGCATTGGTATGAAATGAAACATTCGAGTAAATCGCTACTTAAGGAAGCTGTTTATGGATTGCCAGAAATTAACAGGAAGAAGATAAAGAATGCTCGCATAGTTGCGAATCCTGGTTGTTACCCTACAGCTATACAATTAGGGTTGGTACCATTAATTAAGAATAAATTGATAGATGTTAAAAGCATTATTGCTGACGCTAAATCTGGTACAAGTGGAGCTGGTAAAAAACATGAAACAAACTTATTGATGTCAGAGTCAGCAGAAAATTTTAATGCATACGGGCTAAGCGGTCACAGACATCTTCCAGAAATTGAAGAAAATCTATCATCATTGTTGCTTGATGAACATGTTAATTTGACGTTTGTTCCTCATTTATTACCAATGGTAAGAGGTATTTACGCAACAATGTATGTGGATGCGCTAGAAGATTTTGACATATCAGATCTATATAATAGTTACTACTTAAATGAGCCTTTTGTGGATGTCTTAAGCTATGGAGAATGCCCAGATATAAAATCTGTAAGAGCATCAAATATGTGTCGCATCTCTTTTCAACAAAAAAAAGATTCAAATAAAATTATTATTCTGTCTGTAATTGATAATTTAGTTAAAGGCGCTGCGGGACAAGCTGTTCAAAATATGAATATAATGATGGACTTTGATGAAACAGATGGATTAAAAAATTTAATCCCATTACACCCTTAATCGGATTAAATTATGGCTATAAAAAGAAAACGTTCTGTAGTTAGAAAAAAAGTACAAATCAGAACAGATAAGGTTTGGATTAAATATATTCTTATAGCATTAATTTTTTTATTATTTGGATCAGGCTCTACTTATTATTTGACTGATGGCGGAAGATCCATACGTTTCTTTCTTGAATCTGCAAGATTAGAGAATGAATTAAAAAGAACTAAAGCAGAACTTAGTGGTGCAAATCAAAAACTACAATCTGAACTAGAAATCAAAAATATTACGCACGAAAAAATAATCAATGAGCTTAATACTGTCAAAACAGAAAATAATGATTTGAAAGAAAATATAATGTTTTACGAAAAAATCCTAGGAAAAAAAGGTAAATAAATGTTTAAAAAAAAGAAAACAAATTTTCAAATAGATACCCTAATTGATAAAAATATGACCATAAATGGAGGTATTAAAGTCAAAGGTGGTCTCAGATTAGACGGTAAAATTTATGGAGATTTAACTTTTTCTGATCAAAATAATGGATCAATTATTATTGGTGAAGATGGACTGGTGCAAGGTAATCTATCTGCAAATATTGCAATAATTGCAGGTAAAATTGAAGGTAAAATAAAATGTACGGATTTTTTAGAAATAGATGCAACAGCCATTATTGATGGTGATATCGATTATAATATTATTGAGATTCATTCTGGCGCACAAATCAAAGGAAGATTGAATAAAATAAGCAATACAGTCATTGGCAAAAAAGTAAAATAAACAAAATGTTAAGTCAACTCATATTAAAAATAATATTCTTAAACTTAATATTTTTTAGTATGCATATCAATGCACTAACTTCTCAAGAGGCCAAAAAAGTTAGAGCTTTAATAAATGACGATAAAATAATTACAGCAACGAAAAGAATTAATGCACTGTTAGTCAAATATCCAAATCATCCGAAAGTATTATTTTTACAAGGGTTTACTCAAGCAAAAGATAATAATACTGAGGCTGCAATAGATACATACGAAAACCTTGTAAAGAATTTTCCAGAATATCCTGAGCCATTTAATAATTTAGCTGTTCTTTATGCAAATAATGGAGATCTTGATCTCGCAATATCTACTTTGGAAAAGGCAATTGAGACAAATATGAGCTATTCAACAGCCTATTTAAATTTAGGTGATTTATATTCTAAAAAAGCTGCAGCTGTTTATAGTGAGGCTTTAAAAATAGATAAAAAAAATAGTATTGCTAAAAACAAACTCAAACTAATCGATGATTTTTTTAATTACCGGCCAACTAATATTGAGGGCGAAATAGCTAAAAAAGAAACAGAGAAAATTGACACAAGAAAAGATATAAAAAATGATAAAGCTAGAGTAGCCGCTGCTATCAATAACTGGAAAAAAGGATGGGAAAATAAAAATTTTGATTTATATTTCACCTCATATTCGCCATTATTTAAAACCCCTGACAATCTATCGATAACTCAATGGGAAGAGAATAGGAGAAATAAAATACAGTATAAAAAAAAAATAAAAATAACAATTGAAAATTTAAATATTTATAAAAAACAGGATCTTTTTTATGCAACATTCATTCAAAAATATGAATCCGATGATTATTCTGAGAAATCGATGAAGATGCTTACATTTTCTCAAGAAAATAATGAGTGGAAAATTATTAAAGAAATTTCTAATTAAGTAATATGTTTTTTATAAAGGTTATTCTCTTTATCATGATTGGAATTCAAACGAATACCTTTTATGCACAAGAGATAGCTGAACCAGATAAGCTTTTAAAAAAAATCATAGATGAAATTTCTAATGAAAATTTAAGCCAGGCAATCATTGACCTAGATAAACTAATTAAAATTGCACCAAATTTTAATGTTGCTCGTATTATCAAAAGTGATTTAATTAAAGCAAAATTATCAGCTATCGATGATTTTGGATCGGGTATTTCGAATAATAATTTTGATGTAGAGAGTATTAAATTAGAATTGTTAAAAAGAATTAAATCAACAGATCCAGAAAATTTTGAAGAATTAAATTCCAAATATAATTTCCTGCTGAACAAGCAAACCCAATATTTAATATTTGTCGATTTAAAAAAATCAAGAATGATAGTTTTTTCTAACAAAAATAATAAACTAAAATTAGTTTCAGATCACTATATTTCAATTGGAAAGAAGGGCTTCGGAAAAATTAAGGAAGGAGATAAAAAAACACCAGTTGGAGTATATTTTTTAAAAAATAAAATTAAGGAAAAGCTACCTGACAAATATGGTTTGGGAGCTTACGTATTGAATTATCCAAATAGTTTTGATAGGTTAAATAAGAATACAGGTTATGGTATTTGGATTCATGGTGTACCAACATCAACTTTTTCTAGACCTCCATACTCAAGTGATGGATGCATAGTTTTAACCAATAAAGATATAAGCAATATTTCTGATATTTTAAATATCCCAAATACTCCTGTAATAGTTTCAGACATTGGTATAGAAGAGATGTTAGTAAGAGACGATAATGTGGTTTATCAAAATAATAAAGAAATAAAACAAAAAATAGAGTTGTGGAAAACTACTTGGGAGAGTGGAAATTTTCGCAAATACCTTGATTTCTATTCTAAAGAAGCAGTATATGATTTTAAAAACTTTGAACTTTGGACCAATCAAAAAAGAAATGTTTTTAAGAGTTCAATTAATATAAAAGTAGATATCGATAACCTTACTTTTTTTGAATATCCAAATTCTAAAGAAAACGTATTGTTAGTTAAATTCAACCAACACTATTCTAGTAATTTAATAGAGACTAAAATGACCAAGCAACAGCTTTGGAAAAAAGACGGTGATGCATAGAAAATTATTTTTGAAGGAAAGTATTTTTAATTAAATACAAACTTCTGAGAAAAGTTTTTTATAGCTTGATTTTACAAGTGACCTATATTCATCATATATATTTGAATGCTTTATTATTTTTCCTTTTCCATATTCTTTTGTACTTAACAAGTCTTCAATCAATCGATGATTATTTGTGGAGCAATTAATCTCTAAAAATTGAGAATAAAAATTTATTTTTCTTTTTGAGTCAAGGGTGCTATTAAACGAAACATAAACCTTTGAATTGGTAAAATCACTTTCAATATTTGTTAAAAAAATTTTTGCTTGAAATAAATCATTTTCGAAGAATATTTTTTCGACTGATAAAGCATTATTGATAAAAAAAATTGATATCAGTAAAGGTAATATTTTTTTTAAAAAAACGCTGTTCATTTGTATGAGGTTTAATTAATTAAGCTATTAGTATAAACTCATTGAAGTAGAACAGAAAAACTATTACAATCTTTTTTGATTTTAATTTATTAGAGCTAAAAAAAATATTATGGCTGAAAACTTAACAATGCAGACACCAATTAATTTTACCGATAATGCGGTGACTAAGGTAAAGGAGCTTATTACAGAAGAGGGTACTCCTGATTTGAAACTTAGGGTTTTTGTTAGTGGTGGAGGATGTTCAGGTTTTCAATATGGTTTTACATTTGAAGAAACTGTAAACGAGGATGATACTCAGGTTACAAAAGACACAGTAACCTTACTTATAGATCCAATGAGCCTTCAGTATTTGAGTGGCGCTGAAATTGATTATCAAGACAATGTTCAAGGCTCACAGTTTGTTATAAAGAATCCAAATGCCGAGACAACATGTGGTTGCGGGTCTTCTTTTTCAGTATAGCTTTAAGCAATATCCCTCTTAGTTAAACCTGTATATATTTGTCTAGGCCTTCCAATTCTATTGTCTGGGTCTGTCATCATCTCGTTCCAATGAGCAGTCCAACCCGCAGTCCTTGCGAGAGCAAAAATAGCGGTAAACATAGAATTAGGGATACCTAAAGCCTTCATTACAATTCCAGAATAAAAATCAACATTTGGATAAAGTTTCTTTTCAATAAAGTACTCATCCTCTAAGGCAATTTTCTCCAAAGCATTTGCAAGTTTGAATAATGGCTCATTATTGAGACCTAATTCATCCAGAACCTCGTGACAGGTTATTTTCATAATCTCAGCCCTTGGGTCTCTATTTTTGTAAACTCGATGACCAAAACCCATTAACCTAAAATCATCATTTTTATCTTTAGCTCGCTTTATGTATTCATTAATTCGCGATTGACTTTTAATCTCATTAAGCATTTTTAATGTAGCTTCATTTGCACCTCCGTGAGCTGGCCCCCAAAGTGATGCAATCCCAGATGCAACACATGCATATGGATTTGCGCCTGTTGAACCAACCAGCCTAACCGTAGAGGTAGACGCATTTTGCTCGTGATCAGCATGTAAAATCAATATTCTCTCGAATGCTCTCGTGATAATTGGATTTACGTGATATGGCTTATTTGGGCTTGAAAACATCATATTAAGAATATTAGCCACATAACTTAAGTCGTGTTTAGGGTATACAAAAGGTAATCCAAGATTATAGTTATGGCTCCATGCAGCTATAGTGGGAACCTTTGCTAATAGTTTATTTGCTGATTGCAATCGATGATTTTTATTATTGATGTTCATATTATCAAAATAAAAAGCTGCCATTGATCCAACTACACCGACCATAACTGCCATGGGATGTGCATCTCTTCTGAAACCCCTAAAAACATTATTTAATTGATCATGAAGAAGGCTTTGGCTATTGATAGTTGAGGAATAAATCTCTTTTTGGTTTGAATTTGGGAGTTCACCATTGAGAAGGAGATAGGATACATCTAGAAAATCACATTTTTCTGCCAATTGTTCAATTGGATACCCTCTATATAGGAGCTCCCCCTTATCTCCATCAACATATGTAATTGATGATTTACAAGAGGCAGTTGAGGAAAATCCTGGATCATAAGAAAAAATTTGTTCTTTACTTAACTCAGAAGTTACTATGCCATCATGTCCTAATGTTGCTTTAATCTGTGGGACATCAATATTTTTATCGTTTAAAGAAATTTTTATTTTTTTTTCACTCATATTTTTTTTATATTAAAATTAGGCAAATGGAATTATATCCGAAAATTCCTTAAAAAATTTAAGCGTAATAAATTACGCCCAGCACCTTTGGCCCTTTAGAACCTGTGATTTCTGGAGAGTTACTAGGGCTAAGGGTTATAGTTTTGCTTGCTAGCCATGCAAAAGCTGCTGACTCTACAAGTTGAGACGGCATGTTTAAATCTTCTGTTTTCATAACAGGTAATTTTATTAAATCTTTAAGTCTTTCCATTAAGAATTGATTTTCTGACCCACCGCCACAGACATAAACTTCATCGGCGCCTACACAAAATCTATTAATTGAATTTTTGATACATAACACAGTCAATTCTAGAAGAGTTCTTTGTACATCCTCGCACTCATAAGTATCTATATTAAAATCATGAATCCAACTTAAATTAAAGATTTCTCTCCCGCAACTTTTGGGTAGATTTTTTTTAAAATACGGCTCATTTAGAAACTTACTTAGCAAAGATGAAATAATTCGACCGCTTTTTGCCCAAGAACCAAATTTATCATAATTAAGATTTTTATTTTTTAATATCCAATGATCCATCAAGATATTTCCTGGCCCACAATCAAAACCAATTATTTTCTTTGTTTGATTCAAAAAGGTTAAGTTGCTTATTCCACCAATATTTAGAATTACTCTTTTTTTTATTTTCGAGGAAAAATAAAAATCATGAAACGTTGGAACTAGCGGCGCTCCCTCTCCTCCAGCAGCAATATCACGTCCTCTAAAATCAGCAACAACATTTATATTAGTTATTTCTGCCAAAAAATGAGCATTACCAATTTGAATAGAAAATCCTTTTTCTGGACAGTGTCTTACTGTCTGGCCATGATAGCCAATAGCTGCAATATCCTCGAAGGAAATAGAAAGTTTATTTAGTAATTTATTTATATTTTTTGCTGTAATTTTTGCATGTTCAATTCCAAGCAATTGGCTATCTTCTAAATCATTATGTGAGGAAAATGACATTTTTAAAATTTTGTTCCTTATTTTTGAGCTATAACGAACATAAATAGAGTCAACTATATTAATATTTTTGGAGGTTTTTTTAATAAGAATAATATCTATACCATCAAGGCTTGTCCCAGACATTACTCCTATATAAAGATTTTTATTTTGTGCCATATTTTAAATTGTGATCTTTTTTAGATTTTATACAAGTTACTTTAAAAATAACTAATTTATAAACTCATTGAGATGATATAAAATCATAAATTATTTAGAAATTAAAAAAATTATATGAATCTTAAAGAAACTCTCGCAATCATTCAACGCGGTGCTGACGAAATTTTAGTCGAATCTGAATTGATTGATAAATTAAAAGAAAACAGGCCCTTAAGAATTAAGGCAGGATTTGATCCAACCGCACCAGATCTTCATTTGGGCCATACAGTATTGTTAAATAAGCTCAGTCAATTACAAGATTTAGGACATGAAGTAATTTTTTTAATTGGTGATTTTACGGGGATGATTGGTGACCCAACTGGCAAAAATACAACGAGACCCCCATTAACCAGAGAGGATGTCAAAAAAAATGCTAAAAGTTATGAGGAGCAAGTTTATAAAATTTTAGATAAACAAAAAACAAAAGTTGTATTTAATTCAAAATGGCTTGATTCTCTGGGGGCTAGTGGAATGCTTAAGCTCTCAGCGATGCATACTGTTGCAAGAATGTTAGAAAGAGATGATTTTTCAAAAAGATTTAAGGCTAAGGAACCTATTGCAATACATGAATTTATGTATCCTCTTCTTCAAGGTTATGATTCAGTTGCATTAGAGGCAGATATCGAGATCGGTGGAACCGATCAAAAGTTTAATCTATTGATGGGCCGTGAATTACAAAAACAATACGAACAAAAGCCTCAATGCATTATTACTATGCCATTATTAGAGGGTTTAGATGGTACCAACAAAATGTCAAAGTCTTTAGGAAACTATATTGGCGTGGATGAAAGCGCAGAAATAATTTTTTCAAAAATTATGTCTATTTCAGATGAGTTAATGTGGAAATATATAGATTTACTGTCATTAAGAGATATAAAAGAAATAAATTTTTGGAAAAAGCGTGTTGAAGAGGGCGAAAATCCAAAAAAAATTAAAGTAGAATTTGCTAAGGAAATTGTAGCTAGATTTCATGATTCTAATTCAGCAGTTGCAGCAGAAAAAGATTTTGATTTAAGGGCGCAGGGCAATATACCAGATGAAATACCCGAGATAAAAATAAAATCAGAAGATAAATTTTCAATACCACAACTATTAAAACAAATAAAATTTGTTACAAGTACTTCTGAGGCTATACGTCTTATTAAAGGTGGAGGAGTGAAGATTGATGGCGATAAAATTGGTGATGCACAGAGTTTGTTGCCATCTTCTGAAAGTTTCATAATCCAAGTTGGTAAAAGAAAGTTTGCACGTATTATTCTTGTCTAAAAATAATGCATTGATTTGTAACAATAATCTTCCCTTTGACCTTATAAATTGGTATAATTCGCATTCTTGAGATGGGCCTATGGCCCATTTTTTATTTGGTGAATTGATTGATTTTTTATGACATTTGACGTGGAAAAATTTATTAAAAATATGACCCATCAATTAGGTTATGAATTAGTAGATCTTGAAATAATCAATCATGGTCAATTATTAAGAGTTTTTATTGATAAAAAAGGCGATGTAAACATCGATGATTGTGTTTTGGTAAGCAATCAACTCAATCATGCTTTGAGCGTTGAAGAGGATTTTAATTACGACAGATTAGAGGTATCTTCCCCAGGCGTGGACAGAGTGGTTAAGAAATTAGAAGATTTTGATCGTTTTAATGGCGAAAAAATAAAAGTTAAAACTAAAATCTTAATTTCTGATAGAAGAAATTTTAGTGGAATTCTAAGGGGCACTAAAGGCAATAATATATTGTTGGAGTTAGACGAATCAATAATTGAAATTGATTGGGACAATATAGATAGAGCACGCTTAGATCCTGTCTTATAGAAAAGGTTTTATATTGGAGAATTTTATAAATGAGTCGTGAAATTTTGTTACTAGTTGATGCCCTTGCGCATGAGAAAAATGTATCGAGGGATGTCATCTTTACAGCCCTTGAGTTAGCTCTTGCATCAGCAACGAAAAAAAAATATGAACCTGATACCGATATTAGAGTAGAAATTGACAAAGAAAGTGGTGAGTATCAATCTTTTAAGGCATGGACTATTGTGGAAGAGGATCTCCTAGAAATTCCAGAAGCAGAAATATCTGTATCCGATGAAAGAGCGAAAGATATGGAAATAGGCGATGTTATTAAAGAGCCAATTGATTCAGTTGAGTTCGGACGTATAGGTGCTCAGGCAGCAAAACAGGTCATTTTACAAAAAGTAAGAGAAGCTGAAAGAGAGCAAATATTAAATGATTTTCTTGCCAGAAATGAGAAGTTAGTATCAGGCCAAATTAGAAGGATGGAGCGTGGCAATGCCATTATAGAAATTGGTCGATTAGATGCGTTACTTCCTCGTGATCAAATGATACCAAAAGAAAATTTAAGAGTCGGGGATAGGGTTAGAGCTTTTTTAATGAAAGTTGAAGATAATGCTAGAGGTCCTCAAGTTATTTTATCACGTACTTCCCCAGATTTTTTAATTAGACTTTTTGAATTAGAAGTGCCAGAAATTGAAGAGGGATTACTTGAAATAATGTCTGCATCGAGAGATCCTGGACTAAGATCAAAAATTGCAGTAAAGGCAAACGATCAAAGACTTGATCCAGTAGGAACTTGTGTTGGAATGAGAGGATCAAGAGTTCAAGCAGTTACAGGCGAATTAGCTGGTGAAAGAGTCGATATTGTCCTTTGGTCAATCGAGCCAGCTCAATATGTAATTAATGCAATGGCACCCGCAGAAGTTTCAAGTATTGTTGTTGATGAAGATAAAAAAAGCATGGATTTAGTTGTCACTGAAGATCAGCTTGCACAAGCTATAGGTAGGAATGGTCAGAACATACGACTGGCCTCGGAATTAACGGGATGGGAATTAAACATATTGACTGAAGAAGAATCTGATAAAAAAAATAAAGATGAATATGCTTCGGTAAGTCAATTATTTATTGAAAAACTTGATGTTGATGAAGATGTTGCAGACATTCTTGTTCAAGAAGGATTTTCATCTATTGAGGAGGTTGCTTATGTTCCAATTGAAGAAATGAGTAATATAGAAGCGTTTGATGAAGATACTGTTAAAGAATTGAGATCAAGAGCAAGTGCTGCAATTGTGAAGGCAGCAATTACAAAAGAAGAAACAGCCATTAATCCAGCAGAGGATTTAGTTAATATGGATGGGATGGATTTGGATTTAGCAAAATTAATGGCATCCAAAGAGATTGTTAGTATGGAAGATTTAGCAGAATTATCAGTTGATGAGCTTTTAGATTTAGTTAAGATTGATGAAGAAAAAGCAAAGAATCTTATTATGACTGCTCGTGCACCTTGGTTTACTTAAATAAATTATTGGAGTTTTAATGGAAACATTTACTGTTGAAAAGTTTGCTGGTGAGTTAGGGCTACCTGTCAATATTTTGTTGGAACAATTAAAAAGTGCTGACATAAATTTAACAAATTCCAATGACGTTATTTCTGAAGATGACAAAGAAATGTTATTAAATCATTTGAAAAATTCACATGGCGAAACTTCAAAACCTAAAGCAAAGATAACTTTAACCCGAAAACAAAGTAGTGAAATTCGTAAAACAGATAGTGATGGAAGAGCAAGAACGATTCAGGTAGAAGTAAGAAAAAAGAGGACAATACTTAAACCTGATACAAATAAAGCTGAAAATTCAAACCCTAACAAAGACTCTTCACCCCAAAAAAGTACTCCTGTTATTGATGAAAGCCAAAAGAATATTCGTGAAAAGGAGGCAAAAAGACATTCAGCTCTTGCAGAGGCTCAAGCTATTGAGGTAAAAAATAAAAAGATTGAATCAGAAAAATCAAAAAAAGAGGATAAATCAGATAATACTTTACATAGACCTGCATCAAAAATTGGAGTGAAAGTCGAAAAAGAGAAGAAAGAAAAAAAAGATGTATGGGTAGATAGAACTATAAAAAAACGAACGACCAAACCAAGGCATGATAATAACTCCAAAGGATGGCGGTCACCCAAAAACAAAAACAGAAACAAAAATGAAAATTTGGAGACAAGCTTTGTTGCACCAACTGAAATTATTCCGAAAGAAATTTTAGTGCCTGAAACTATTTCGGTTGCTGATCTTGCTCATAAAATGTCAGTTAAGGCGGGAGAGGTTATCAAAGTATTGATGGGTATGGGAATGATGGTTACTATTAATCAGGTTCTTGATCAAGATACAGCTATGATTGCCGTTGAGGAAATGGGACATAAGCCTGAAGCTGCAAAAGAGAATGATCCTGAATCATTACTAAATATTGAAGAACTATCTGAACCTATTTTTGAGACAAGACCGCCCGTGGTAACAGTTATGGGTCATGTTGATCACGGTAAAACATCGCTTCTAGATTTTATAAGAACCTCCAAGGTTGCCTCTGGCGAAGCAGGCGGTATTACCCAGCATATTGGCGCTTATCATGTGGAAACTCCCAAAGGAATGATTACATTTCTTGATACCCCAGGGCATGAGGCTTTTTCAGCTATGAGGGCAAGGGGAGCAAAAGCTACAGATATAGTGGTTCTTGCAGTTGCAGCTGATGATGGTGTTATGCCTCAAACCATTGAAGCAATTAATCATTCTAAAGCAGCTGATGTGCCGATGATTGTTGCAATAAATAAAATAGACAAGCCGGAAGCAAATTCAGAAAAAGTAAAAGGAGAACTCTTAAGTCATGAGGTTATACCGGAAGACCTCGGTGGAGATGCTATTTTTGCAGAAGTATCTGCTAAGACTGGACAAGGTATCGATGAGTTATTGGAGGCAATTTTACTTCAAGCAGAAGTGCTTGAGCTAAAAGCAGCTATTAACAATCCTGCAAGAGGTATCGTTGTAGAGGGAAGACTTGATAAAGGTCGAGGCCCAGTTACAACATTACTTATTCAATCAGGCTTTTTAAGCCCTGGAGATACTATATTAGCAGGAAGTTCTTTTGGTAGAGTTCGTGCGATGCTTGATGAATCAAGTAAAAGTTTGCAAAAAGCTGGACCCTCAATTCCAGTTGAAATAATTGGATTGTCAGATGTGCCTAACGCAGGAGATGATTTCATAGTTATTAATGATGAAAAAAAAGCAAGGGAAGTTGCTTTATTTAGACAAGGTAAGTTTAGGGATGTAAAATTTGCCAAACAGCAGGCATCAAAATTAGATAATATATTTGATCAAATGGCTGAAGGAGAGGTGAAAGTACTTCCTCTCATCATAAAATCAGATGTACAAGGATCATATGAGGCCTTAGCAGGATCATTAGAAAAACTTTCAACTGATGAAGTTAAGGTAAATGTTATTCACGCTGCAGTCGGTGCTGTCAATGAATCTGATGTAAATTTAGCAACAGCTTCTAATGCAGTAGTGTTAGCGTTTAATGTAAGAGCTGATGGGGGCGCTAGAAAGCTTGCAGATAATTTGGAAGTTGATGTTCGATATTACAGTATTATATATGAGGCTGTTGATGAAGTTAAAGCTGCTCTGGGTGGACTGTTATCCCCAGAACAAAAAGAAAATATTCTTGGATTGGTCGAAATACGGGAAATATTTAAGGCATCGAAGATTGGGACAATTGCTGGGTGTTATGTTTTAGAAGGTTTAATAAGAAAAAATTCCAAGATTAGATTGTTACGAGATAATGTTGTAATTTATGACGGAGAGTTGGACTCTCTAAAAAGATTTAAGGATGATATAAAGGAAGTAAAATCTAACTTCGAATGTGGCTTATCCATCAAAAACTTTAATGATATGCAGTCTGGTGATCAAATTGAGGTATATGAATTAGTTGAAGTTGCGCGGAAACTTTAATCTTGGCAAAAGACTATCCAAGAAGTGATCGTATTAAACAACAGATAAAAAAGGAATTAGCTAACCTTTTGCAAAAAGATGTCAAAGACCCATCACTCAGTAAAGTTACGATCTTCGATGTTGAGGTTTCACCCTGCCTAAAGCATGCAAAAGTTTTTTTTGTTTCTAATGATGATATTCAAGAGGTTTTAAAAGGGCTAACAAGATCTATGCCTTTTTTACGATCTCAGCTCTCTAAGCGAATGACTACTAGAGGCATACCAAAGCTTCATTTTGTTTATGATAAAACTCTTGATGAGAGTAATAAAATTTCAAAATTATTAAATAGTATTTAAGATTTTTCATGCAACCTAATAACAAAAGATTTGATATTAATGGAGTGGTTCTTATCGATAAGCCTTTAGGTTATTCTTCCAATCAAACATTATCTCTTGTAAAAAAAATTTTCAATGCAAAAAAAGCAGGACATACGGGTACGTTAGATCCTTTAGCTACAGGCTTACTTCCGATTTGTTTTGGCGAAGCAACAAAATTTTCTAGTTTTTCATTAGAATCAAATAAATCCTATGAAGCATCAATAAAACTTGGGTCTTCCAGCACAACTGGAGATCTTGAGGGTGAAATAAAATCATGGCGTATTAAGAATTTTCCAACAATTGATGCTGTACAAAAAACAATCAATAAATTTTTAGGAGTTCAAGAGCAAATTCCACCAATGTTTTCAGCATTAAAGCACAAAGGAAAACCACTATATGAGTATGCTAGAAAAGGTGAAAATATTGAGCGAAAAAAAAGAGCAATTAATATTTTAAAATTAGAGCTTTTGGAATACAAAAATAATTTTTTAAAGATTTATGTTGAATGCTCAAAAGGGACTTATATTCGATCATTAGCAAATGATATCGGTGAAGATCTTAAAACAGGGGGTCATCTGACAGGACTTAAAAGAACATCCATAGGCTCTATTGTGATTTCCGACTCATTAACTATTGATTCAATTGAAGCGATGAATGATGTCAAAAAGAAGGATTGCCTCTTACCCACTGATTTTTTAATAAAAGATAAAGAGAAAATAATCTTAGATACAATGCGTGAGAAATTAATCAAAGATGGTAAAGCCTTGCCTATTAAAGATTATGTCAGTGGAACTTACAGACTATACAATCAAAAGAATATATTTTTTGGGCTTGGAAATGTTGATCTGTACGGTTATTTGACGGTGAAAAGATTATTGGCTACAAACTAACTTATCAATAAGAAACATTTTGTTAAATATAAATAAATATAGTAGAATATGCGGTTCTGAAATAGGAGAAATGCATGACAAGTACAGCAGCTGAGAAAGCAAAAATTGTAGCCGAATATCAAGTTGCAAAAAATGATACGGGTTCACCTGAAGTTCAGGTGGCTTTACTTACTGATAGGATTAGCTATCTTACTGAACACTTTAAAAGTAATGCTAAAGATCATCATTCTAGAAAGGGTCTTTTAGCACTTGTAAGTCAGAGACGTAAGCTACTAGATTATTTAAAAAGAAAAAGTCTTGACAGATATCAAGGCCTTATTAAAAGCCTAGGTATTAGAAAATAAATAGGTTTTAAAGACTACAAGCCGATTTCTAGCTATTAATATTGCTTGAATCGGCTTTTTTATTATTAATGTAAATCATTATTGAGTAGTGAATAGTGATAAAAAGGAAAAAAATGTTTAATAAAGTAAAAAAAAGCGTTAAATATGGAGACAACACACTAACTATAGAAACTGGAGAGGTTGGGCGTCAGGCTGATGGTGCGGTTATGGTTTCTTATGGGGATACAGTTGTATTTGTCACTGCTGTTGGAAATAAGAATGCTAAGGAGGGACAAGACTTTTTCCCGCTCACCGTCGATTATCAGGAAAAAAATTATGCTGCAGGAAAAATACCTGGGGGTTTCTTTAAAAGAGAGGGTAGACCAAGTGAAAAAGAGACATTAACTTGTAGGTTGATTGATAGACCTTTAAGACCTTTATTTCCTAAGAATTTTTACAACGATGTGCAAATTGTTGCAACAGTAATGTCATCTGATAGTGAAATTGACTCTGACATTCCTTCAATTATTGGAGCTTCCGCTGCCTTAGCTATTTCTGGTATACCATTTTATGGTCCAGTTGGAGCTTCTCGTATAGGCTATGTAGATGAAAAATTTGTTGTTAATCCAACAAAAACTCAGCTTGAAGTTAGCGAATTAGACCTTGTTGTTGCTGGAAGTGATACTGCCGTTCTTATGGTGGAGTCTGAAGCAAAAGAATTGCCTGAAAAAATAATGCTTGATGCAGTCTCAGCTGGTCACAAGGCAATGCAGCCAATCATTAAAATGATAAATGAATTTGCTAAGGAGGCAGCAAAGGATCCATGGGATTGGACAGCACCTACTACAGATAAAAAATTAGTTACTCAAATTGAGAAAATTGCAGCAAAAGATCTTGAAAAAGCTTTTGAAATTAAATCTAAAGGGGAGCGATCTGAAAAACTTTCTCAAATTAAAGATAAGGTTCTTGAGTCTGTTGCTAATGCGGAGACCACTCCTAATGAAATGAATACCATTAAAAATGAATTCTTTAATTTAGAGTCTAAGATAGTCAGAAACAAAATTTTGGATGGTGAGCCAAGAATTGATGGACGAGATACTAGGACCGTAAGGCCTATTGAAATAAGAACTGGTGTTTTGCCCAGAACCCACGGATCTGCATTATTTACTAGGGGTGAAACCCAAGCAATTGTTGTCACTACCTTAGGCACTGGAAGAGATGAGCAAATTATTGATGCATTGCAAGGCGAGTATAAAGATCGATTTATGCTGCATTATAACTTTCCTCCTTATGCTACTGGTGAAACAGGAAGAGTGGGAACTCCAAAGCGACGAGAAATTGGTCATGGAAAGTTAGCTAAACGAGGGTTATCTGCTGCTTTACCAACTCAAGAAGATTTTGATTACACCATACGTCTTGTTTCAGAAATTACGGAATCTAATGGTTCAAGCTCAATGGCTTCAATATGTGGCGGAACTATGGCAATGATGGATGCGGGTGTTCCAATGACTGATCATGTAGCTGGAATTGCTATGGGATTAATTAAGGAAGATAATCGTGTGGCTGTGTTGACAGATATTCTTGGTGATGAAGATCATTTAGGTGATATGGACTTCAAAGTAGCTGGAACTGATAACGGTATCACAGCTCTTCAAATGGATATTAAAATTACAGGCATTACCTCTGAAATTATGCAGGTTGCTCTTTCTCAGGCAAAAGAAGGTATTGATCATATTCTGAAGATTATGAAAAAAACCTTAAAAGGGCCAAGAACCGAAATGTCTAAATTTGCACCACAGATTCTTACTATAAAAATTCATCCAGATAAAATACGAGATGTTATTGGTAAAGGTGGAGCTGTTATTAAAGGGTTAGCGGCTGATACTGGTGCAACAATTGATATTGATGATGACGGTTTAGTTAAGGTTGCCTGTGCTGATGGTGAGTCTGGGCAAGAGGCTATTGATAGAATTAAAGAAATAACTGCTGATGTTGAAGTAGATCAAATTTATGACGGTAAAGTTATTAAGATATTAGATTTCGGTGCCATTGTATCTTTACTGCCAGGAAAAGATGGGTTATTACATATATCGCAAATAGCTCATGAAAGAATTAAAGCCGTGAAGGATCATTTATCTGAGGGTGATGAAGTTAAGGTTAAAGTTATAGAGGTGGATGATAAAGGACGAGTCAGAGTAAGTGCCAAGGCACTAATCGAAGCTCCTGAGCCTGAAGAAAAAAAAGATGATTAGAAATAAAGATTAAAATTAAACCCGGTTTACCGGGTTTTATTTTGCCATTTGTTTCTCTCTAATTTCATCTAATGTTTTACAATCGATACATAAAGTAGCTGTAGGTCTTGCTTGTAATCGATTTAAACCAATCTCTTCCCCGCATTGATTACAATAACCATAATCATCATTTTCAATAATTTTTAAAGTATCATTAATTTTCTTTATAAGCTTCCTTTCGCGATCACGATTTCTTAGCTCTAGAGCCATATCAGATTCTTGACTTGCTCTATCGTTAGGGTCCGCATAAGAGGTGATATCATCTTGCATATGCGCAACAGTCCTATCGATGTCGTGACTAAGCTCAATTTTCCAATCATTTAGAATATTAACAAAATGTTTTAATTGTGCCTTACTCATATATTTTTCACCTTTTTTGGCGGAGTAAGTTTTGAATTCTTTTAAACCAGAGGAGGATAATTTTTTCTTTGGAGCTGGCTTAGCAGTAGCTTTCTTTGGAGCTGGCTTAGAAATAACTTTTTTAGCAGCATCCATTGCTTTTTCCATTAACGATTTCTTAACAACCATAACCTAAATCCTAACTTTAAATTTTATTTTAGTCGCCGGAGTTTACACTTTTATGGCTAATATGAAAAGAGTCTATGATAATTTTTGAGCTATTAAAGTATTCTCCATAAGTGTTGCTACTGTCATAGGCCCCACTCCACCTGGAACAGGGCTTATAAAAGCAGCTTTTTCTTTCGCAACTGAAAATTCAACATCTCCAACTAATTTTCCATCAACTCTATTGATGCCAATATCAATTACGATAGCTCCTTTTCTAATCCAGTCACCCTCAACAATATTTTGTATTCCTGCTGCAACAACTAATAATTCTGCTTGGCCAACTTTGTCTTTTAAATCTATGGTTTTGCTGTTACAGATGGTAACTGTACAATTTTCCAATAAAAGCTCTAAGGCCATTGGTCGACCTACATGATTCGAGGCACCTACCACGGTAGCTCGCATACCAGATAAATTGACATTTAGAGTTTTTAACATCTTTATGACGCCATAGGGTGTACAAGATCTTAAGCGAGGTTTCTTAATTGCTAGCAAACCAATATTTAATGGATGAAATCCGTCAACATCCTTATTGGGACTAATTGCATCTATAACTAGGTCCTCATTGACTTGATCAGGAAGTGGAGACTGGACAAGAATTCCATCGACTTCAGGATCGTTATTTAATTTATTTACAATCGTTAAAACTTCCTCTTCACTAACATCATCTTTTAAGTCTACTGAAATAGACTTTATGCCAACTTTTTCACATGCAATTTTTTTATTACGAACATACACTTCGGATGCGGGGTTATCTCCTATAAGAAGAACAGCTAAGCAGGGCCTTCTGATTCCATCATCCTCTCTTAAGGTAATATCATGTTTTATTTGCGAAAGTAAATCAGCAGCAATTTTTTTTCCATCTATAAGTTGAGCGGTCATAGTTAAAATTTATTTGTTTAAAGAAAATTTATTCTAACAGATTGATTATTTTAAAAGGGGTTATATAAAGAAGATTCATAAAAATGATATTTGACCAAAACTACTATTTAGGCTATATTTGCGCGTTCGGGGTGTAGCGTAGCCTGGTAGCGCGCCTGCTTTGGGAGCAGGATGTCGGGAGTTCGAATCTCTCCACCCCGACCAAGTTTTAGATGAAGTATATGCCCGATTATAAGTGTTATTAACGTAAGAAAGCTGCCCGTAGCTCAGTTGGATAGAGCATCTGCCTTCTAAGCAGAGGGTCGCAGGTTCGAATCCTGCCGGGCAGGCCAATTTTTATGGTGGCTGTAGCTCAGTTGGTAGAGCCCTGGATTGTGATTCCAGTTGTCGTGGGTTCGAGCCCCATCAGCCACCCCACTTTTTAAAACTTGAGTGCTTTGTTTTAGATCAAGCGCCTTTCCTAAATATTAATATTAGTTTATTTTAGGATTAACCCTAAGAGATAAATAATCAATACCATGATACTGTAAATGTTTTATATCGCTGGTTAATCCATAAAGTAATTTTAAAGATAGCTTACTTTCAATATCATCTTCACCAATATCCTTTATTGCACTAGCTGCTGACTCTGCATTAACTCCTGTAGGAGCCGATATAAATTCTAATTCAATCTCGTCACCCTCTTGGTAGATACGAATATGTGCGGTTACTTTATCTTTCTTATTTTTTTCTTGATTTTGAATAAGGAAATTCAATCCTTCTTCAGCAATCAACATAAGCTTATTTTCCCATTTTTTCTGCCATTTATTTTTTTTGGAGAATCCACTTATAAGGTTAGTAATATTTTTTAGACTTGAGAGGTTGAGAGGAACAGAGAGCTTATTTTTTGCGCGTTTTTTTAGCGAGAACAGGAACATAATAAGAACTGCCGTTAACCCACCTGATGTTGTTCCATTGGAAAGAAAAATTTGCATACCTTCTGGAAATGACTCATTAAATAAAAATTTACCCTGAAAGCCGATGCCTGCAAAAAATCCAAAACACACCGCTAACATTGCTTCAAAGGAAAGTTTAGTCTGATTCACCATTTGTAGGCCATGCCCGAATAACAAAATAATGATTACAAGAATATAACCAGCCGCAACCGGATTAGGAATTGAGCTTATTAAGGCAATTAATTTCGGTGATAAAGCAAATAAGATCATGAATAATCCACCATAAAAACCTACCCTTAAGGCGGCAACCTTAGTGATCTCCATGACACCTATACTCATGGAGTAAACGGTATTTGGTACTGATCCTAAAATACCTGCAATGAAACTTCCTAGCCCATCTGCATTAATGGCGCCTTGTATTGCTCTAAAGTCAATCGGTCTTGGTTTTCTGTAAGAAAATTTTTGTACCGCTATTCCATCCGCATAAGTTTCGATACATCCAATAAAAGTGATTAATATAAATGCGGGGAGAAGTGCCCAAAAACTTTCATTGAAAGTGAAGTCAAATCCTGGCCAATGACCACTTGTAGGAAAACCAATCCAATCTGCTGCCATTACTTTAGATAAATCAATCAAGCCTACTTGATACGAATAAATAGATCCTATGAGAATACCAATTAGTGGGGCCCATAATCGGGAAGTTTTATTTCCAAATAATGAAATTAATAGAATGGGAGCCAATGTGGCAAGAAAAATATAGGGTACTACCATATTACCAATAAATTCTTCAGGAACCCTTTTTAGCATCGACCAAACTACAGGTGCGACATTTAAGGCCATAAGCATAAGAACAACTCCTCCTACTGCAGGAGTTAAAATTTTTCTTAGCGGTCCCATTTGTGAAGTAAATACGAATGTGGCAAGAGAGGCAACAGCTACAAGAGTAAGAAGAAGGGAGGTTCCTCCTAGTTCAAGCGCAGAAATAGCTACAGATATAAAGGCAACATTTGACCCAACAAAGAGAAGATTCCGACCTCCAATAATTCCGAAGCGACTTGCTTGTAACCAGGTTGATATCCCACAAGCTAGAACTGCGGCGAATACCAGCCAACTAGTCTGTTCAACACCTAAACCAGCTTCTCGTCCCACAATAAGGGGAGTTAACATAATACCCGTAACGATCATTACGGTGACCTGCAGGCCTAATCCTGCCGACAATAAATGAGCTGGCTTTTCATCTGGTTCAAAACGGACTAAATTAGCATCACTCATTTAAATAATCCTTAGTTAAGTAAAATATTACTTTTATCTTAAATGAAATTAAACGAGAGATAAAACAATAAATAAATATTTAAATAAAAAGACCCCATGAAGAAATGAGGTCTTTTCGATCAGTCAGGAGAGAATGAACGTATTTATTAAAAATACATTCATACAATGATTAACTTTTGTGTCAATATGATGAAAAAATAGAAAATTAAATTTAGAATAATTAAATATGCAAGATAAACAATTGGAAAGATATAGTCGCCATATTCTTTTACCTGAGATTGAGTATGAGGGACAGGATAAGCTTTTAGACAGTCATGCATTAATTATAGGAGCAGGAGGACTTGGATCTGCTGCGTCCATCTATTTGGCATCATCGGGAATCGGAAAATTAACAATATGTGATTATGATGAAGTTGAGTTGAGTAACCTGCAACGCCAAATAGTACACTCGGAAAAATCTATCGCAATTAATAAAGCTATTTCTGCCAAACATTTTCTAAAACAATTAAACCCTGATATTAATATTATGGCAGTCGACAAGAAGTTAGAAATTGAGTCCATGAAAAACATAGCTAAAGATGCTCACGTCATAATAGATTGCTCTGATAATTTTTTTACAAGATATACCCTTAATCAAATTGCATATGATTTAAAAAAACCTTTAGTATCTGGGGCTGCCATAAAATTTGAAGGTCAGCTAAGTGTTTTTGATTCAAGAAATAAATTATCCCCATGTTATGAATGCTTATTTCCTGATTCAAAACATGACGAGGAACTTCGATGCGCCGATCACGGAGTTTTTGCTCCTTTAGTAGGAATTATTGGTTCTTCTCAGGCAGCAGAAGCTATTAAAATTCTTCTTTCTATTGGCGATCCTTTAATCGGTTCTCTGGCAATTTTAAATATTAAAACAATGGGTTGGCAATCTTTTATTGTTAAAAAAGATCCAAACTGTAAGGTGTGTTCAGGGATATAGAATTTTTATTTAGTATTATTCCTCATGATAGAATTAAACCTTACAAAATAAAGAATTTTCATGAATAAAGAGTTATCCAAATCATTTTCCCCCAAAGATATTGAAAATAAGTGGTATGAATTTTGGGAATCAAAAGGCTATTACGGAATTGGAACTGATGAGCAAAAGCTAGAAAACTTCTCTATTTTACTTCCCCCTCCAAACGTAACTGGCTCCCTACATATGGGGCATGGGTTTAATCAAACACTCATGGATATGCTTACTAGATATCACAGAATGAAGGGATCAAATACTTTGTGGCAACCGGGTACAGATCATGCAGGCATAGCAACTCAAATTGTCGTTGAAAGAAAGTTAGACAAGGAGAATATATCAAGACATGACTTGGGTAGAGAAAAATTCATAGAAAAAGTTTGGGAATGGAAAAATTTTTCAGGAGGAGAAATTACTAAACAAATGCGGCGTTTAGGTACTTCCCCAGATTGGTCGAGAGAAAGATTTACCATGGACGAAGGATTGTCAAAGAATGTTACTGAGGTTTTTGTAAGGCTCTATCGTGATGGTTTGATATACAGAGGAAAGCGTTTAGTTAACTGGGATGTCACTTTACAGACCGCAGTATCAGATCTAGAAGTTGTGCAAGAAGATGCAAATGGTTTTTTATGGCATATCGATTATATGCTTGAAGATAAAAAAAACTTTCTAACCATTGCAACGACGAGACCTGAAACTATGTTGGGCGATTCCGCGCTAATGGTGCATCCAGATGACAAAAGATATAAAGCGTATGTTGGAAAAAAAGTATTCATACCACTTATCGATAGAGAGATTCCAATTATTGCTGACGAATATGTCGACCCAACTTTTGGAACTGGAGTGGTCAAGGTAACCCCAGCGCATGATTTTAACGATTATGCCGTAGGGCAAAGACATGATTTACCCTTAATAAATATTTTGACACTGGATGGGTTTATTAATGAAAACGGAACTGATCTTTACAAGGGACTAGAAAGATTCGCTGCTAGAAAAAAGATTATTACTGATTTGCAAGAAAATGGTTTTTTGAATAAAACAGAAAAACATGCATTAAAAATTCCTCGAGGTGATCGAACAGGTACCATAATTGAGCCCATGTTAACGGATCAATGGTATGTTGCAATGACTAAGAAAAATTCTTCAAATAATAAGAGCATTGCCGAAGAAGCTCTCGATGTTGTAAGGGATGAACAAATAAAATTTTATCCCGAAAATTGGGTTAATACATATAATCAATGGTTAGAAAATATTCAAGATTGGTGTATTTCGCGTCAATTATGGTGGGGACATCAAATACCTGCTTGGTATGGTGATAATAATGAGGTTTATGTGGCCCATTCTGTTGAAGAAGCAAAAGTTTTGGCAAAGAAAGATGGCTATCAGGGAAACTTAAAACGTGATGATGATGTATTGGACACATGGTTTTCTTCCGCATTGTGGCCATTTACAACCTTAGATTGGACTCCAGATTATCCTTCTACCTCTAATGATGCATTGGATAGATATTTACCTTCATCAGTTCTAGTTACCGGCTTTGATATCATCTTTTTTTGGGTGGCACGTATGGTAATGATGACGAGGTATGTCACTGGTAAAATCCCTTTTAAACACGTTTATGTTCATGGCTTGATTCGAGATGCTGATGGGCAAAAAATGAGTAAATCGAAAGGAAATGTATTGGATCCTATTGATCTTATCGATGGCATTTCTTTGGATGACTTATTAAAAAAGAGAACCTCTGGGTTAATGAATCCAAAACAAGAAGAGTCAATTATAAAGAAAACCTCAAAAGAATTTCCTGAGGGTATTTCCTCATATGGCACGGATGCCCTTCGTTTTACTTTTGCGAGTCTAGCAAGTCCAGGAAGAGATATTAAATTTGATTTACAAAGGTGTGATGGGTATAGAAATTTTTGCAATAAACTATGGAATGCATCCCGATTTGTATTGATGAATTGTAAGACCGATGACAATGGTTTCGATAAATGTACTGATGGATACTTAAGTTTTTCAAAAGCCGATAGGTGGATAGTGAGTAGACTTCAACTTACACTTAAAAATGTTGAACGTGCCTATACAGAATATCGATTTGATCTTGTCGCACAAGAAATTTATCAATTTATTTGGGACGAATATTGTGACTGGTACCTTGAAATTGCAAAGGTACAGATGCAACAAGGAGACGAGTCAGAAGCAAGAGCTACAAGACGTACTCTCTTAGGTATTTTAGAATCCATATTAAAAATGGCACATCCAGTAATCCCTTTTATCACCGAAGAAATATGGCAAATTATTGGGCCTATGACCAAAAAAAATAACCAGTCAATTATGCTAGAGGATTATCCTATTGCACGTGATGAAAAAATCGATAATGAATCTGTCTTGTGGATGAGTGTGCTAAAAAGAATGGTCGAAAATTGCAGAAGTCTTAGAGGTGAAATGAATATTTCTCCAGCTGAGCGAATACCATTAGCATTATCCGGTAATGAAGCGTCGTGTCTTATATTTAAACCATACTTGATGGGACTTGCTAAATTATCCGAAGTAGAATTTATGTCAGAACTACCAAAAAAAGAAGCACCTGTTGCTATTATTGACGATTATAAATTAATGTTAAATATTGAAATAGATATTGCTGAAGAAAGAGTACGTTTACAAAAAGAGATCGATAAAATTACAATAGAAATAAACAAAGCTAAATCAAAACTTGAAAATAAAAATTTTGTTGCTAAAGCTCCTGAGGCTGTAATCAGTCAAGAAAGATCAAGACTGGATGGATTTACCGAGTCTTTGGATAAATTTACAAGACAACTATCAAGTCTCGATTAATTTTTTCGTATAAAAAACGTTGTTATTTCTGCCTCATCTTCAATTAATAAAATTTTATGCCCAGTTTTTTCACAGAAGAATTGAAAATCTTTTTTTGCACTTTTATCTGTAGTCATTATTTTAAGGACTTCATCTTTAGCTAATTGATTAAGGCCTTTTTTACACTTTAAAATAGGCATAGGACACTTAAGTCCTATGGCATTAACTTCTGCATTATAGTTTTTCATTTTTGAGCTAATGAGTATCCTGATTGATGCCAGGCTACAATTCCACCTGATAAATTATAAACATTTTTAAAGTCTAGGCTATCAGCTATTAATCCAACTTGTCCTGATCTAACTCCGATATGACAGTAAAAGACCCAATGGAGATCCTCATTTTGAGAGGTAAGCCATTCATTGACTTGAGGCATTGGTATATGAATAGCTCCCTCAATTATTCCTTGTGCTACCTCATGATTCTTTCTAACATCCACAATCTTAATTTTTTCTTCTGCCATCAATTTTTTAAGCTCTTGTGGGGTTATATTTTGCATCTGTTTAATTATTTACTGAAGGGTTCAACGTCACCTGGGTTACGCAACATTTTATCAACCTCACCAAGGTGCAATTCTTCGGTATAAATCATTTCCCTTGCGTACTCTTCTAACATGACAGATTCGCCCTCTACAAGCTTAAGCAAATTTTTATAGCAATCGAGAGCAGCTTTTTCATGCTCTAGTGATTCTCGCAGGATATTTCCAATATCATGGTTGTGTGTTTCTAATAAGGGCCCAATAGCTAAGGAGGGATGTCCACCAAGATTTGTTATTAATTCACCAGCCTGATTCGCATGTGTAAGTGATTCAGTTGCCTGTTCGCGAAGCCATCCTGTAATCGGGATTCTGCTATATCCATAAACCATAAGACCATAATGTGTATATCTAACCACCCCGGCTAATTCAAATTCTAAGATGGTATTTAATGCGTCTATAATTTTTTGATTATCTTTCATAAATTACTCCATAAATAATTAATTTGAGATGATTATAAAGATTTAAAAAAATAATGTGGTAATGCGAATTATTGTTATTCGTATTTATATTATCGTCATAAGTATGGAGAAAATATTCAATCCGGATAAAATTATTAAAGACCAAAAAGTACATTTCATTCCTTTAACTCGCAGATCATAATCCATTTCATCTTTTAAGAAAGATTTAGCGTGTAAAAATCTTCCTACTAAAAGTAATACGCCTGATGCAAATGTAATGGTTTGATTAAAGTTATTAATCTCAAGACATGCCAATAGAATTAATCCAAGAGGGACATACTCATTAAAATTAGCTTGTGCACGAATAGCTTTTTCTAAGTCACTGGATTTTCCACTTCCTAACGAGATTTTTCTCTCTCTTCTGATTTTAATAATATTTTTTGATAACTTTACATAAATAAGCGCGAGAATTGCCGCAAAAAAACTTGTAATTATTAACATAGTTAGCTTCCTCCGATAAGAGCTGCACCAATAACGCCTGCTGAGTCGCCAAGCCTATTTTTTACAATAGGAGTGGATGGTGCTTCATGAAATACTTTATTATACGTTTCTTTAATACCGATATCATACAGAGGTGTATGGTTAGACAATCCGCCACCTAGGACTATGATATCTGGATCAATGGTGTTAATAATATTGGCTAACGCTAAGCCAAAATTACCATAGAAATCTTTTAATATTTGTGCCTCGTCATCATTAAATGATTTTTTATTCAAAAAATTTTCAGCTGTATAAGATAAGATGTTGTTAGCTTTAAGAATATTCTCAAGGCCACTTCCGGAGATATAAGTTTCGACGCAACCTTGTTTTCCGCAATAACATTCTGGACCGTCTTTATTGATGACGGTATGCCCCCATTCACCAGAAAGCATTTGTGGCCCTTCCCGTAAATGATTGTTAAAGACAAACCCACCACCACAACCAGTGCCCATAATTACACCAAATACCACATCATAATTTTTCCCAGCACCAAATATTGCTTCAGCAAAGGCAAAGCAATTTGCATCATTTACCAGTGTAATAGGCTGTTGTAGACCCTCTTCAATAAGATCTTTAATTGGAAGTCCATTTAGACAAACCGTGTTGGAATTTCTTAATAGCTGATTTTCTTTTGAAAGTGATCCTGGTGATCCAACACCAACTTCATGAGGTTGGTTATTTATAAAATCAGTAGCCTCTTTATATAATTTTATAATTTGATTAATTATATGATCTGAACCTTTTTGACTCTCTGTGGCTATTCGTTCTCTAAATAGAATGACATTATTTTGGTCGATGATGGCAATTTCTATTTTAGTGCCACCTAGGTCTATGCCGATACGGTAATTTGTCATAATTAAAATACATGCTCCTTACATTCCAAGATTATAACCGTCTTTAATATATCTAACCAAGGAGATAAAATGAAGACCCATCAACCAGCATACCAAATTCAAGATTTACCAAAATTAATACAGGATATTCTTATGCAGTATGGTGAAAAAGAGCATATCGGTGACAGTGAGTATTTAAGAGTATTTAGCGATGGGGTGTTAAAAAAGTTAAAAAATAAATTTGGCCTAAATGATTTAAGCCAAATTATTGAACACTCCAATTGTTATTTAGTGCATTCATATGATGGTAAAACCATCATTACGATGGGTAAATACTTAGAGTGAGTATTTGAAAAATTTAATAGTTAAGTAAAAAACTCTAATTATTAATAATGGCTGATTATGCATAATCAGCCATAAGAAATTTAAAAGGTTCCAGTTACTCCTATCATAAATGATCTTTCACCCATTAAAGCTTTATCTTTTAGGAAAGACGTATGATCCCTTCTTTCCTCATCCAAAAGATTGTCACCTTTTACAAAAATATTTAAATCCTTTACGTAAGGCAGTGGGTAATTTAAATTAACAGAAAGATTTGTAAAATCATCCGTCTTCAATTCTCCATCAGCCACATCGCTTTGACTAAATTTATGTTCAAGATTTACATTTGCTTGCAATGCGTTCCATGTATATGATAATCCAGAGCCAAGCGTTAACTGAGGTATTCTAGGAAGATCTCCGCCATCTTTATTTTTAGCTCTTACATAATCACCCCAATAATTTAAATTATAATTAGCACTCAGATTGACATTACCTTGAAATTCAAATCCGTAAAACTCAGCAGGAATATTTTGATGGAGGTGCACAGGTAGTGCTTCTTCTTCTCCATCATGTTCGTGATATTGAACCACACCAGTATCTAAAAGTGCGATATAGCTGCTAAAGTCGTTAAAGAAGGGCGTTATTGAAAAATTATTTTCTTCGCGTGCCCAGCTCAAGGTAACATCAATTGAATTGGAACGTTCGTTCTTCAATGTTCGATCGCCATGTTCAATTATTTCAGTAGCATGATGTTCTCCATAAACAAATAGCTCATCATGATTTGGCGCACGCTCTGTGTGAGCGACATTAAAACCTAATGACCAATTTTTGTTTAGCTTTGTTGAAGTGCCTAATGAGAAACTGGTTACATTGAAAGTTTTTTCAGTGGCCGCAAAGGTTGTTTCTGATTCAGCACCACCTTCAACTTCAGCGCCATTATCACTGGTAAAACTATTTGCGTCGTACTCGTGATAATCATGTCTTAGACCCAAGGTAATTTTATGTTGATCTACCTTGAATGTTTCTAGCGCATAAATAGCAAGGTTTTGACGTTGATTATTTGGCTCGTAAGGGCTGCTTTTTTGAGAGAATCTAGATGCACCAAGATCCATTCCAACCACACCACCTGACTCCGATAACAATGAATGAATTATTTCAAATTTACCATCGGTACCAACATCAAAATAATCCAGAGCAGCAGCACCATCTTCCATTTCCATGTGCTGATAATCCGAATGACTAATATTGAATTTAAATTTATTGATAAGATTAGAAATATTCCTTTTTTCAAATACGTATTTGAAGTTATCGGACTCTGAGTCAATAAAGGCACCATCTTCTAAAATAGTACCGTATTCTTGATCATGTTTTGCAAACGAGAATCCTGTATAACCATCAGGAAAGAAATAGCTTGCTCCAATACCTCCTCCTTGCGTTTCGTTAAAGGAGTTTTGCAAGGTATCTTTACCATAACTATCTCTCTCGAATTCAGTATCAGAATCAGCAAGCTTTTTTGAAACTGAGAATCCAGGTATTTTTATATTCTTAGAATCACGTTGATATAAATCAAGATGGAACATCAAATTATCTGAACCTACATCCACAAGGATAGAGCTTGATGTTGCATTATTCGCCCCACCAGTTCTTGCATCATATTTACCATTAATACCATCGATAAATTCAGAGTGAATACGGTAATCAATAATATTAACGATACCACCTATTGCACCGCCTCCATAAATTATAGATTCAGGCCCTCTTATAATTTCAATTTGTTCTGAGGAGAGCGTATCAATTGAAATTACATGATCACCAGAGACATTAGAAACATCTTTAATCTGCATGCCATTGTTAAGGATCTTAATTCTATTTCTATCCATACCTCGAATGACGGGGCGTCCAATGTTGTCTCCCCACGAGCTATTACTTATGCCAGGAACTTTTTCAAGTGTTGACCCTAGAGAAGAGCTTTTATTGTTACTCAAATCCAATCCGTTCATTATATAAACTGGGCGAGAAATTTCGTCGACAGATAAGCCAAGAGGATTTGCTGTTACAGGTATCTCGTTTAATTCTAATGAAGCTTTCTCATTAGAATACAGGGGCAAGCTCGCGAGTAGCATACCCATTAATAATTTATTACGCATAATAAATCCTTAAAATTTAATTTAATTTAATTTAATTTAATGTGAATAAATTTTGAAATTAAGGAGCGCGGGATTGATATGCGACAAATTTTACGGAGAAAGTATTTTTAAAATAATAATTATCATAAAAAATATTTTCCGATGAGAAATAGAGTGTATTTGATTCTTCTACGTTATTTGATTTAACGAGATGATGTTTAAGTAAACAATCTTCACATTCAGATTCACTCTCATGATGTTCATCATGATAAAAGTGCTCAACATCATGCGCATTTCCCACATGAATATTGAACATGAGGGAGAAAACAACAAGTAAAAATTGTAATTCTTTTTTAAGCATATTACGAAAGTTTAAATAGCTATATTGTGTAAGTCAAAGATTTTATGTGCTTTTATTTTTTATAGATGGTGGCCAGAGACTGAATCGAACTGTCGACACGAGGATTTTGATGGCCCGCCCCAACCGTGAAATATCTATGATTTCAATAGGATACATAAGACAATCAAAATTCTTTGTATTATTTAAGATCAATTACACTGTAATTTTACCTGGCATTCTAAACAATAAAATTTTTTTACGATAAATTTTTACTAATGACTTATTTTTGTCATACTGATTTGATAAAAATTCTTTCACTTTATTCTTAAATCACTTTCTCTCTAGTCCATAATATGTTGGGTTTTATATAGTATGATTTTGAGATGTTAAATATAGCGTTTATTTGTACACACAATAGTTGCCGCAGTATCATGGCTGAAGCTATTGCAAAATCAATAGG
>CBFHYY010000015.1:0-61507 GCA_965660175.1 Methylophilaceae bacterium | reverse complement strand
TAAATTAAATATAATCGTCACATCCGTATTTTACTCAGGAAAATTTCCCACAGATTTTGGGAATAATTCACATGATTCTCAAGAAATTTTTTTGTATCTTATTGCATATGAACAAATTTGAAATACTACTATTCCTCTGTGCAATTGCAGTCATCATTACGATGATGTTAACTTTTACAACTCAAATTGCCTCCTTTTTCTTTTGATCATTTATTAGTGCCCAGTTAATTCTTTATAACTTTATCCGCCTCAAATATGTTAGTTGAAACTTAAATATTAATTGTTGATCTTTATAATATCTTCCTATCAATATAATTTATAATTAACCATGATCAAAAAATTCATATCACTTGCAGAGAAAGGTTTCGTACCGGACGTAATTATTCGTGCTGGAATACGTTTTCTATTAAAAAGAAGGATTGACTCCCTTGTTCTAGATGATAAACAACAAAATTTAAAAAATAAAAAGTTATTTATAGAGGAAATGGATAAAGCACCTATTGCATTGGTTCCTGACCTTGCGAATCAACAGCATTATGAAATTCCAGCCGAATTCTATGATTTATGTCTGGGCAAAAATAAAAAATACAGCTCCTGTTTCTGGGACGAACATACCAATTCACTTGATCAATCAGAAGATCTGTCGCTCGAAATTACATCTGAACATGCTAGGCTAGGTAATCATATGGACATCCTTGAGCTGGGTTGTGGTTGGGGGTCATTATCTCTTTGGATGGCAGAAAATTTTCCAAAATCAACAATCACTTCAGTCTCGAACTCCACATCCCAAAAAAATTATATTCTTTCTCAAGCAAAAAAGAGAGGTATCACTAATTTAGAGGTAATCACTTGTGACATGAATGACTTTTCATCTAGCAAAGAATTTGACCGTGTTGTCTCCATTGAAATGATCGAGCATATGAGAAACCATAGGAAATTATTTGATAATATTCATGGATGGTTAAAGCCTGGTGGTTTTTTTATGATGCATATTTTTGTGCACAAATCACAGCCTTATCTCTTTGAGGTTCAGGATGATGATGATTGGATGAGCCAATACTTTTTTTCAGGGGGCATGATGCCAAGTTCAGATCTTCCTGAGATGTTTCAAGAAAAACTAACCTTGGAGGATAAATGGCGTTGGTCAGGAACGCATTATGAAAAAACTGCAAATGCATGGCTTAAAAATATTGATTTCAATAAGGACAAGGCATTACCTGTTATGGAAAAAATTTATGGGAAGTCAGATTCTGTTAAGTGGTTAAATAGATGGAGAATTTTCTTTATGGCCTGTGCTGAGCTTTGGGGTTATAAAAAAGGGAGGGAATGGTTCGTCTCTCATTATTTATTTAAGAAATGATTAATAAATTAATTAATTTCATCTTGTTTCAAATGGGTTGGTTCGTTTGCATCATTGGTGCTGCCTGGAATTCTACTTATCAAGCACTAATTATTGCTTCTGTTATTGTCGCAGCGCACCTGCTTTTGACCAGTAAAAACTCCAGTGATATAAAGTTGATTGTTATTGCTGCAGTGATAGGGTTTATTTTTGATGGTCTTATACAAATTAATAGCTTAATTGTTTACAACGATCCAGGAATTCCCTACCCTTTTACTCCGCTATGGATTGTTATGCTTTGGGTGCTTTTTTCAATTACCCTCAACCACAGTATGTCATGGTTAAAAGGTCGCTTTATTCTCTCTGCGATATTTGGAGGTATCGGCGGACCCTTGGCGTATATTGCTGGTGAAAAGCTTATGGCAATAACAATTGTGCATTCCTACACCTTTATAGTCTTATCTGTTGGCTGGGCATTGATAACCCCTCTTTTAATTTTATGCGGTGATAAAAAATGATAGCGCTATACACACAGATAATCCCCTGCTTATTTATTTTTAGTATTCTTGGTTGGTTGGTAAGTCTTAAAACAAAAAATGTTACACACGTGGACAGTATGTGGAGTCTATTTTTCATCATTGCCGCATACGTCGCACTGATAAATATTCCTGAAATAACGGACAGGCATATTGCATTTATAGCAGCTTTAGTATTGTGGTCAGCTCGATTAAGTATCTATTTAACAGTTAGGAATTGGGGTGAGCCTGAAGACATACGATATAAAAATATAAGGTCCAATAACGAGCCTTTTTTTCATTTAAAAAGTATTTACATAATCTTTCTCTTACAAGCCACTATGGCTGCAATAATTGTATTACCAATAGCAGCCATTCTCCTTGATGATCGAGCCTATGATTACCAAGATAAAATAAGCTTGGCTATTATTCTTTTTGGAATAATATTTCAAACCATCGCTGACAGACAACTTCGAGTTTTTTTAAGGCAGGATAATGGGAATGGAGTCTTAAATACCGGGTTATGGAAATACTCGAGACATCCAAATTATTTTGGTGAGTTTCTAATATGGTGGGGATTTTTTATGGGCGCAGTAGGTGATTATTTTTGGATAATTTTACTCTCTCCACTACTTATGACGGCCTTACTTTTAAAGATATCTGGCGTAGGTCTCATGGAGCAAACAATAACATCAAGGAGATCTGGCTACAGGGATTATATTAATAAGACATCGAGCTTCATACCATGGCCGCCAAAAAAATAATTATATTGTTAATGCTTTTAAACGCTGCAAGTGCCATCGGTGTAGAGTTAAAATTTGACGCTGTTATGAACAATAAGGTTATTGGTCAGCATACGTTCATTACTGAAGAGGATAAAGTGATCAGCGAGGCGGATTTCCACATTGAGTTTCTCTTTATGGACATATATTACCAACATAAATCAGAAGAGTCATGGATGGGAGATTGTCTCACTGCAATATCAAGCAAAACCAACGATGATGGTGATTTATTTGTCGTCAATGGAAATGTTGTAAATAAAAAACTTTCTGTAACTGCCAATGATGAACAATTTGAACTGCCCTCTTGCGTAATGACCTTTGCCTACTGGAATCCAAAAATACTAGAGCAAGATAAATTACTTAATTCTCAAAATGGCGAGTATCTTGAGGTTAATGTCAAATTTTTAAAGCGAGAAGAAATTGTAGTCAGAGGGGGAAAAGTGCTAGCCGACTGCTACGAATTGATAGCCATGAAAGATGAAGAAGAAAAAATTAATATTCAATTATGGTATGATGAAAGCAATCAATGGGTGGCTTTAAATTCGCCAACACCTATTGGTGACATATTCTATAAATTACATTAGAAATACTTTTTATATGATTGTTTTAATAAGATTTTTTATTTTTTTAATTATTTTATCTGGATGTTCGATGCAGAAAAAAACCCTCGAAACCGTCGACAGCGTTATCCTAAACAAATTCATGGGTGACTGGTATGTAATTGCGCATATCCCAGCCTTTATAGAAAAGAATGCATACAATGCTATAGAATCATACGACTTGAACGATGATGGGTCTATTGCAACGACGTTCACATTTAATGAAGGGAGTTTTAAAGGTTCTTTAAAAAAATACCACCCAAAAGGATTTGTGGTAGATGGTACAAACAATGCTGAATGGGGAATGCAATTTATATGGCCAATCAAGGCACAATATAAAATTGTGTATCTCGACGAAAGCTATACGAACACTATTGTTGCAAGAGACGCACTAGATTACGTATGGATCATGTCTCGACAAAAGACTATCCCTCATAACGAAATGATGCGATTGACAGAAAAGGTAAAGCAATTCGGCTATAACACTGAAAACTTAAGAATGGTTCCGCAAGAATGAGAAACACATTTAAAACAATTTATAATTATTTTCTTGGCTGGATTGATAACAGTCTCGTTGAGAAGAAGTACCTTAATCTTCAATTAAATGGTAAAGAAATTGATTGGGCAAGAGTTATTCCCTACATCATCATTCATTTATTTGTATTCTCAATCTTCTTTGTTGGTGTAAGCCCCACAGCCCTTCTGGTTTTTACATTTATGTTCGCTGTAAGGATGTTCGCGATTACAGGATTTTATCATCGCTACTTTTCTCACAAAACATTTAAAACAAGTAGATTCATGCAATTCATATTTGCAGTAATTGGTTCATCTGCGGTCCAAAGAGGTCCTATATGGTGGGCCGCACACCATCGTGATCATCATATGCATTCCGATACGATAAATGATAAACACTCACCCAAAGCTCACAGTTTTTTTTGGAGTCACACCGGCTGGTTTCTAACCAAAGCCAACTTCATAACTCACACAAAAATGGTAAAAGAATTATCAAGATTTCCAGAACTTCGATTAATCGACAGATTTGATGTTGTCATTCCAATACTCACATGTTTTGTGCTTTATTTTTTTGGAGAGTGGTTAAACAACTCATATCCTTTCCTTAATACCAACGGACTTCAGCTGGTTTCATGGGGGTTTGTTTTATCCACAGTGTTGCTCTATCATTCAACATTCCTTGTAAATTCGGTTGCACATTTATGGGGCAAACGTAGGTATGACACTGAAGATGCTAGTCGAAATAATTTTCTTATAGCTCTTTTGACTTTTGGTGAGGGATGGCATAACAATCATCACCATTTTCCTGGATCGGCAAGGCAAGGTTTCTATTGGTGGGAAATAGATATAACCTACTACCTTCTTAAAACAATGTCATTTTTTGGTTTCATATGGGACATAAAAACCGTATCAACCTCTATTCGTGACTCAAACCATATAAAAAAATAAAAAGTAATATATGAAGATTGCAATCATAGGTTCTGGCATCTCTGGGAATACTATTGCTCATTTACTTCATAAAGATCATGAGCTCACAATTTTTGAAAAAGAAAGTAGGATTGGTGGTCACTCTCATACTCACTCTATAAAACTAAATGCAAAAAAACCAATTTTTGTTGATACAGGGTTCATTGTATTTAATAAAAAAACTTACCCCTTGTTCACAAATCTCCTTGACGAACTCAAAGTTGATTACGAAGATAGTGCTATGAGCTTTAGTGTATTTTCTCAGAAAAGTAATATTGAGTATAACGGTACTAACCTGAATACGCTTTTCACTCAAAGAAAAAATATTTTTAAGCCAAGATTTATAAAAATGATCCTTGAAATTCTTCGGTTTAATAAAGAATCACTTGAGTTATTGGAAGATAAAAAGAATATTACTTTAGGGGAATTCTTATCAAAAAAGAACTATTCTAATTTTTTTTCGGATCATTATATCCTTCCAATGGGCTCAGCTATTTGGTCTTCGGATATTGAAACTATGCTGAAGTTTCCAGCTAAATTTTTTGTCACATTTTTTCATAATCATGGGATGTTATCAGTCAACAATAGGCCGCAATGGTTGACAATCTCAGGCGGTTCAAAGAATTATGTCGATAAATTGTGTCGGCCATTTAGAGATAAAATTTTACTAAACTCTAAAATTAAATCTGTCCAACGAACTAAAAATAAAGTAAAAATTATTCACGAAAAGATAGATTTATTTGATCATGTTTTTTTTGCTTGCCATAGCAACCAATCGCTTAAATTATTAAGCGATGCCACAACAGATGAAAAAAATATCCTGCAATCATTGCCATATGTTTCAAATGATGTTTTTCTCCATACTGACGCATCATGCATGCCTAAAAATAAATTGGCATGGGCTGCGTGGAATTATAATATCGATAAGCAGCCAAACGAACCAATCACCCTAACCTATAACATGAATATTCTTCAAAATTTAAGAACAAAGGAAGATGTCCTAGTAACGCTTAATCCAAATCAAGCATTGGCTAAAAATAAAATTATTAAAAAATTAAATTATAGTCACCCCAAATTTTCATTAGAAGGTATTGCTGCCCAAAAAAAATATAATACTATCTCGGGTCGAAATAATACTTCGTTCGCTGGTGCATATTGGGGGAATGGTTTTCATGAAGACGGTGTTAAAAGTGCTTATGATGCTGTTAAGCAATTTAAAAGCTCCTTAACATGAGTGCAATTTATAAAGGAACAATTGTACACACCAGATTTCTTCCGTCTAAACACTCTTTTAGCTATAACGTCTGCATGCTTTATATAGACCTTGATGCTCTACCTCAGCTCTTCAAAAAAAATCTTTTTTGGAGTGTTGAGAAATTTAATCTTGCATCATTTATGAGGAGAGACTATCTTGGCAAAAAAGAGGAGACAATCCAGCAATCTATTCAGACATTACTGCGTAATAAGTTAAATTATCAGCATAGGGGTAAAACATATTTGCTGACTAATGTCCGTTTGTTTGGTTACTGTTTCAACCCTGTAAGCTTTTATTATTGTAAGGATTTAGATGGAAATTTAATTGCAATTATTTCCCACATCACCAATACACCATGGAATGAAAAGTTTGCCTATGTCAATGACTGCAGAGGCATGAAGTCATCCTCAAAACAATTTGAATTTGATAAAAATTTTCATGTCTCACCATTTATGCCTATGGATATGACATATAAATGGATTTTCTCGACCCCAAAAGATTTTTTATTTGTGTCAATGGATAATTTTAAAAAAGATCAGCATCACTTTAACGCAACATTAAAGCTTACAAAGAAAGCATTAACTCCATATGCACTGAATAAGATATTGTTTTCATTTTTACCCATGACATTCAAGACTATATTTCTTATTTACTGGAATGCACTTATCTTAGCGTTGAAGAATAATAAATTTTACCCCCATCCTTGAAATGATAAATATTATTAACACAATTGCCAGAAGAGCAGTCTTTTCAAGCTTAAATAAAATAAAGCATGGAAAATTAATAGTCCTCGATAATAATAAACGCCATGTCTTTGGACGTAGCAAAGGTATAACTGCTGAAATTATAGTTAAGCATGAAATTTTTTATCGTCATGTTTTATTTGGCGGATCAATTGGATCAAGTGAATCGTATATTGAGGGATATTGGGAAAGCTCTGACCTAACAAAAGTGATACAAATCATGGCCATAAATGAAGAGGCTATGGATAAGGTGGAAGGTTGGTTTAAAGCTATTTTAAGTCCATTTTTTAAAATTATGCATTGGCTTAATAAAAATACATTAACAGGTAGTAGAAAAAATATCGCCAAACATTACGACCTAAGTAACGATTTCTTTGCATTATTCCTTGATCCCACCATGATGTATTCATCAGCTATATATAAAAATAATAGTACAAGCTTAAAAGAGGCTTCACTTTATAAGCTTGAGACTATTTGTAAAAAAATCAGCCTTAAACGAACCGATAAAGTAATTGAAATTGGTTCTGGGTGGGGTGGCTTTGCTATCTATGCTGCATCAAACTATGGATGTCATGTGACCACAACAACCATATCCAAAGAACAATATAAATACGTTAAAAATAAAGTGAAATCATTAAACTTAAATAAGAAAATTACTGTGTTATTCAATGATTATAGAGATCTGAAAGGCACATATGATAAATTAGTATCAATTGAAATGATTGAAGCGGTAGGTCATCATTACTATGACTCTTATTTCAAAACTATTTCTACCCTTCTCAATTTTAATGGGCAAGCACTTATTCAGGCGATCACAATCAAAGATCAAAGATATGATCGGGCATTAAAATCTGTTGATTTTATTCAAAAATTTATTTTCCCAGGAAGTTGTATTCCATCTCTTACTGCGATTCAAAAAAGTCTTACTAGTTCGACTGACCTCGTCATAAATCAGATCGATGATATCGGTTATCACTACGCAATAACTCTTATGCAATGGAGAAAAAACTTTATCAATAATCTTGTTGCTATTCATAAATTAGGATTTGATCAATCATTCACTAGAATGTGGATCTTTTATCTTTGTTATTGTGAGGGAGGCTTTAGAGAGCGATCTATCAGCGATCTTCATATACACATAACCAAACCAGGATTCCGAAACAAAATCTAATGCTCCAAAAGAATTCAGCAATCATTGTTGGCGCTGGAATATCAGGTTCATGCACCGCATACCATCTAAACAATAAAGGTTGGGACGTTACACTTATCGATTCACAAGGAAAAAATGATGTCCCAATTTACACAAACCCTGCTGTAGGTGTCTATCCAAAAATAATGCTTAACGATCCAAAATTTAACAAGTTGATGAATTTATCAATTAATTATGTATGGCAACTTATAAAAAAAATTAATCTTTCAAAAAATGAATCAAGCCAAGTTGGAGCTGTTCACTTATTTGAAAAAAATGATGGATTAGATAGGTATAAAAAAATATTGAAAGATACCTTGTACACATACAATGACATTAAATTATTGGATGAGGCCTTAATTAAAAATAAGTACGGTATAAACAATCATGTTGGATTTTTATTTAATGCCGGGGGATGGATTAAGCCAAAAGCATTCTGTCGTAAATTAATCGCTGATAAAAAAATTAATACTTTTTTTGATTCAACATTAAAATCTGTGAAAAAAAATAAATCATGTTGGGAGATAACTACAGAGACTGGACAAAAAATTACTGCTAGTAATATTATTTTTTGTAATGCAAGCGATATTCGAAACTATTCTTTTTTTCATGAACTCAGTCATGAATCCTTCAGAGGTCAGGTAGATTGGTTCGAGGATAAAAGTGTTACACAACAAGAAATATTATCAAACGATGGTTACATGATTCCATCCGTAGGAGAAAAAATAATTTTTGGTTCCACTTATCAAAAAAATGGTACTAGTTTTGATCCATCCCATCTTGATAGTGTTTCGAATAAAAGAAAGTTCAACAAACTTGCACCAGGCCTAATTAAGAACGATAAAGATACTTCTACAAAATCCTGGGTTGGTCAGAGGGCAGCTAGTTTTGATAAGAAACCATATGTTGGAAGGGTTTTAAAAGAAAGAGATGTGCGCATTACTCCAAATAAATTCTCATTAGAGGAGCTATATTGGCATGACAATATTTACTTGAATGCCTGTTATGGGTCTAGAGGTTTCAGTTTTGCCCCTATTGCCTCCCTAAGCTTAGTAAATTTAATTACAAACAAGCTCACAACTGATGATAAATTTATATTAAATTACTTGAATCCAGAAAGGAAATTTTTCAAGAAGTCAGGTATCAAGAAAAAGGAGATATATTAAGAAATGTCTGCTAGTGATCTTATCAATCAAGCAAAGAAAGATGAAAAAAATGGTGATTTTGATGCAGCCATAAACAATTACAAGAAAGCATTTGAGCTAGAACCTAAAAATTTTTTTATACAAATAGAGCTTGGTAATCTTTATGCCTTAAGCAATCAATATGAGGAAGCTGCAGGTTATTTTAGAAGGGCTATAAGACGATTCCCTGACAATAAAGCTATTAAAGAAGGTTTAGGATTTTGTTTGTGTGAAACGGGAAATTTTTTTCATTCTCAAAGAAATTTTCATTTAGCACAGGCTGCATTTGAGGAAGCAACATATTTCTGTGATGACAATCCATCATATTTTTTTAATCTTGGAAATGCACTCTATTACCAAGATAATTTTAAGGGGGCGCTTAAAGCATTTATAAAATCGTTATCACTCAAAAACGACTCTGAGACACTACACAACCTTGGTAATACGAATAAAAAATTAAAGAAATATGATGATGCCCAAAGAAATTATAAAAATGCTCTTCGTATGAACAGTAAACAAATTCACACCTTGGTTGAGCTGATTCAACTCAAACAAATTACATGCAACTGGGACGATATGTCAAAATTGATTACTGACCTTAAAGATTACATTAATCATAGTGGTGATGGAAAAATTTCACCTTTTGCAAGTTTATCAATGCCAGGCTTAAGCATAAATGAACATCTAAAAATTGCATCTACCTGGATTGAATCACATAAATTGCAGTTAAATAATCAAGAAACATTAACAAATAAAGGAAGTAAGATTGTTATTGGCTACATCTCTGCCGATTTTAGACTACACCCTCTCTTCTATCTTATTTTTGATATTTTGAAGCTCCATGATTATAAAATTTTTGATATTAAATTATTTTATTCAGGTAAGGATGATGGCTCATCAGAGCTTATTGAGTTCCAAAAACTTAATGCTGATTTTATTAACATCAATGAATACTCAGATGCGGATCTTCGAAAAAAATTATCTCATGAGAATGTTGATATACTAGTCGATCTTTCTGGATTCACATCACAAAGCAGGTCACTAATATTTACTCAAAATCCTGCAAAAATTAGTATTAATTGGCTAGGTTTTCCAGGTTCAATGGGAAGTTTAAAAACTCGGCCACTGCACGATATTATACTTGCTGATAATTATATTATCCCAAAAGATCAAGAACAATATTATGCAGAAAAAATTGTAAGACTTTCTGGTTGCTACCAACCAAATATTGCACACAGACCACCGTTAAAAAAAGTCTCTAGAGAAAAAAATGGCATCGAAAGTAATGCATTTGTATTTGCCTCATTTGGTCAATCTGTAAAAATTACAGAGGCTATTTATAAGTTATGGCTAAAGTTGCTTTTACAAAAATCAAATTCTGTTTTATGGCTTCTAGAATCGAATCAAAAAGCTCAAGAAAATCTACATATTATTGCAGATGAATTTGGAGTTGAATCCAAAAGAGTTATTTTTGCAAAAAAAGTTAGCTTTGCTGATCATATTGGAAGGCACTCAATTATCGATCTTTTTCTTGATACCTTTCCGTACAATGCTCACACCTCTACAAGTGATGCCATATGGGCAGAGTGCCCAGTCATAACTCTTTCTGGAAAAACCTTTGCTAGCAGAGTTGCTGGAAGCATTCTCACTGAATTAGGATGTGATGAATTAATAACTGAAAATGAGAATGATTATTTTAATAAGGCATTATTTCTATCAAATAACCCTGATGCATTAAAGCGAATAAAGGAAAAGATAATTAAAGGAAAAAGTGAGTCCAATCTTTTCAAACCTGAAAAATTTGTTCTGGAGCTGGAGGGTATTTACAAAACATTACTTTCGTCCTGATATAAAGATACCTGACATAATTAACAGGCCTCCAAAAAAATCCTTCATAAAAATAACTTCATTCACAAGGACATAACCTGATACTGCGACAATAATAATCTCAAACAGGAAAATTGGCCCTGCTCTAACAGCATCAACCAGCCTAAGTCCGTGTTGAATTATCAAGGTTGCTAACAACAAGATAAATCCAACCATCAATATCAATGAGAAAGAAGAAAAATTAATACTATCTAAATTAAAAGAAAATGGTACAAATAGGATGGTAATTAAGGCCATAATTACGACACCGATCCATATCGCATAGGATTTTTCTTTAACTGAAAATGAGCTTAATAATCGCGCTAAAACATTTGTTAAAGCGAAGCCAATGCCTCCTATGATTCCATAAATATCTCCAAGGCCTAAACCAGTATCAAGTATATTTGGATGCCATAATATTATGCATGCGCCAATAATGCATAAAAATGCAGCCAGAGTATGTCTTAGTTTGATTGCCTCCTTTAATATGAAATATGCCAAGGGTATCGTCCAAACGGGAGAAAGAAAAAAAAGTAGCATTACCCTAATTAAGTGACCTTCAATTACAGCTAATGCGTATGCAATGTTTGTAATACCCCCAACAAGCGCATACAACCAAAAGTAATTGTGGCGAAGTATTTTTAAATTCTTTAGTGGATAAAAAAATATACTGATCACGATTGTGCTTGAAAATATATACAGACTGCAATGTATAGCGGATAATCCAAATTCATTAAGAAGACGGTAAGGGTACCAAATCAATCCCCAAACTACTGATCCAAAAAGAAGGTAAAGAATACCTTTGTGATTTTCTAAGACTGATCTAAAAATTTTTTAATCCTTTCGGTAACCTTTAGATTTAAACATTTATCATACGGATCAAAAAAATTTATGTTAGACATTTTTCTCATCCACGTTAACTGTCTTTTAGCCAATTGCCGAGATGAAAATATAATTTTCTCTCGTAACTCCTCGAATGTTAATTGACCTGACAAATATAAATAAGTTTGTTTGTACCCAACGGACCTAAGCGATGAAAAGCTATCATTAAGGTTTGGATACTTTTTTAAAATTTGCTCAACTTCCTCAACAAGCCCTTTTTTTAACATATCATCAACTCTTTTTTCAATTACTTTGTGAAGAATCTTCCTATCGCTGGGGTACAAACCTATCTTTAATAAAGGATATTTAACCTCATTTTTTACTTTATTTTTTTTATAGAATGAGGACAAAGGTTTTCCCGAATCATAAAAAACCTCAATAGCACGTAAAATTCTCTGAGTATCTGTTGGTCTGATTTTATTTTCTAGAATAGGATCAATCTTTGATAATTTCTTATACATTGACTCTAATCCATTTTTTTTAAGCTCCTGATTTACCAACAGTCTTGTCTTTGCTTTTGTTTCAGGTAGATGATCCAAAGGGTTTTCAAGTGCATTAAAATACATCATGGTCCCGCCTGTGAAAAAAGGGATTTGATTTTCAGGATTAATTGCATTGCATATTGTTTCTACATCAATTTTGAATTGTGCAACGGAATATATATTATCTGGATTTATTGTGCTTATTAAATCATGGGGGTATTTTTTTAGCTCCTCAGCTGTGGGTTTGGCTGAGCCAATGTCAAAATCTTTATACACTTGTGCAGAGTCAACGTTAATAAGTCTGAGAGAGAAATTATCGTAGCAAAACTTTGTCAATTCCGTTTTTCCTGAAGCCGTTGGTCCCAACAAAAAAATTCTTGGCAATAAGCTCATTAAAAATCGGGGTCAGTATAAAATGCCATAGATGGCTTTGTCTTTAGATAGCTTACAATACCGTTATAAATACTTTTTGCCATTTTGTTTTGGTAGGCAGCAGACTTAAGGTTTCTTTCTTCCGCAGGATTACTAATAAATGCAGTTTCAATTAAAACGGAAGGTATATCGGGTGCTTTTAGAACTGCGAAGCCTGCTTGCTCAACATATTTTTTATGTAAATTATTCACTTTTTTAATCTCTTTTAGTACATGGTTACCAAGCTTGAGGCTGTCATTAATAGTTGCAGACTGAGAAAGGTCAAGTAATGTTTTTGCTAAAATTGGTTGTTTATTTTCAATACTCACGCCACCAATTAAATCCGCTTCATTTGCTTTGTTGGCCAAAAACTTAGCGAATGCGCTTGATGCCCCTTTTTCAGAGAGAGCAAAAACAGATGATCCGCTTACACTTTTTTTTCTAAAAGCATCTGCATGTATAGATACAAATAAATCAGCTTTTGCAGCCCTAGCTTTAGATACCCTATTGCCAAGTGAAACATAATAATCACCTGTTCTAATAAGAACTGCACTCATATCTGGGTTCTTATCTATGATTCCTTTAAGTTTTTTAGATATTTTTAATGTTAAATGCTTCTCATATGTACCCTTTGATCCAATAGCACCTGGATCCTCTCCTCCATGACCAGGATCAATTGCAATAATAATTGGATCATTCTTTTCAACAAATGGCTTCTTAGTACTTTGATTATTCCTTTGACTCTCAGTATCAGATCTTTTTTTCTCAATTGTATCTAGCTGCTGAAGTAAGCTAGCTATCGGGTCAAAATTCTTTGGGTAAACATCGACAACCAACCTATGATCGTATCCACCAATAGGTTTAAGGGAAAATACTTTAACTGTTGCAGCCGCTTTTAAGTCAATAACTAACCTTGAAATAAACGGCTTGAATTGAGCAGTTCTGATAGCTCTAATTGATGGATCGCGAGATAACACTTTAGTAGATAATTTTTTTAATTCCTCGTTAATAATTACATCATTCAGGTCGACAACAATACGATCTGGATTGCTCAAACTCATATATGTATTTTTAATCGCAGAAGCTGATTCAATAGTTATTCTGGTGTATTCAGGTGATGGCCAGATTCTTGACTCTTTAATTTTTTGTGCGGCTTGGCTGGTAGAAAAAAAATAAAAAAAAGAGAAAATAAAAAAACTTAGCTTAATGCTTTTATACATTTTACCCCTCTGTCACTGTTACTCATTATCATAATTTTTCTTGTATCAATATTTATGTGAGAAAACACAATTGTTATATCAGCCTCTGGAATTACATCAATTGCTTTTTCAGGCCATTCTATAAAATTGACATAAAAATTATCTATAAATTCATTAAAGCCTGCCTCATCCCATTCATTTTGACTCTTAAAACGGTATAAATCAAAGTGATTGATATCAAGCTTTAAATTATACTGCTCCAACAAAGTGTAAGATGGACTTTTAACCTTTCCATTAAAATCAAGACCACGCAAAACGCCTCTCATAAATGTTGTTTTCCCCGATCCGAGATCGCCTTTGAGAAATATTAGATCACCAGCCTCAATAACTTTTGAAAGCCTTTTGCCAAGTAATGCAGTCTCTGAATAGTTATTTGTCAAAAATGATAGTTCATTTGCCATGATTTTAGTTTATTATTTTTTGCTATGAATGATAAGTTAAAGTTTGATGAAATAGCAAAAAATATTAAATCTTGGGGAAAAGAAATAGGTTTTAATGATGTAGGAATCTCCAATACACAATTATCAAAGAATAAAAAGCTTTATAAAAAATGGATTGAAGACGGATTCAATGGTGACATGAGTTATCTAGAAAGACATCAACCACAAAAATTTAAACCAACTGAGTTACTATCCAATACAAAAAGTATTATTTCTGTTAGGCTGGATTATCTACCCTTAGAGGCTAATGCACTAAAAGCATTAAAAAATAAAAATATTGCATATATTTCGAGGTATGCAATGGGGCGTGATTATCATAAGGTAATAAGAAATAAATTAAAAAAACTTGTTCAGCGCATTCAAGAGACACATAGGGGTAAATATAAATTTAGATTTTTTACAGATAGTGCGCCAGTTCTTGAAATAGAGGTGGCTGAAAAAGCTGGACTGGGGTGGAGAGGTAAGCACACACTTCTTCTGAATAAAAATCATGGATCTTGGTTTTTTTTAGGAGAAATTTATACAGATATGCCTCTTCCTCAAGACCACCTTACAACAAATCATTGTGGCTCTTGTACTGCATGTATAGATATTTGTCCTACAAAGGCAATCATTGAACCTTTTAAATTAGATGCTAGAAAATGTATCTCCTATTTAACAATAGAAAATAAAGGCCCCATCCCGGTCAAATTTAGAAAGGCAATAGGTAATAGAATATATGGATGTGATGATTGTCAATTCGTTTGTCCTTGGAACAAATATGCAAAAGTTACATTGGAAGAAGATTTTTTGATAAGACATGATCTAGATAAACTTACGCTGATTGAATCCTTTATGTTTACAAAAGATGACTTTGATGATTTTTTTAAGGGAAGTGCGATATATCGTATTGGATTTGAAAGATGGCTGAGAAATGTTGCTGTTGCCCTAGGAAATGCACCAAAATCCAAGGAGATAATAGACGTATTAAAAGGAAGGTTGTCTGGTGCATCAGAAATGTTAAAAGAACATATTTTATGGGCGATAGAGCAACATAAATAAAAATTATTTGATATTTTTGCTACAATTACGCTTATTCAAAAATTTTAAAACCATAACAACCTTAAATGACCTCAATAATCCACTCAAAAAGTTGGAATTTACTCAAAGAACATCACGATGAATTTTCGAAGATCCACATGCGAGATCTATTCGCCGGAGATTCTAAAAGATTCGATAAATTTAGTCTAAAATTTGACGATTTATTGTTTGATTTTTCTAAGAATAAGATTAGCCAGGATACTCTAAAACATCTCTATAGCTTAGCTAATGAAGCCAACATTAAAGACTGGATAAATGATTTATTTAGCGGTAAAAAAATAAACTTTACAGAAGATAGAGCAGCACTTCATATCGCATTAAGAAATAGATCAAATTCACCCATCATTCATGACGGCAAAGATGTAATGCCAAGCATCAATCAAGTTTTAAAGAAGATGAAACTATTTTCAGAGTCAATCAGACAAGGAAAAATAAAAGGCTTTACAAATAAAAAAATTAGGTCAGTCGTCAATATAGGAATTGGTGGTTCAGATCTTGGTCCATCGATGGTATGTAAAGCGCTCAGGGCATTTGGAGATCCTATTATAGATCCAATCTTTGTATCTAACGTTGATGGTTGTGATATTTCTGAAGCACTTAAGAAATGTGATCCTGAGACAACGCTCTTTATCGTAGCTTCAAAAACTTTCACCACCCAGGAAACGATGGCAAACGCTTTTTCGGCTAGAAAATGGCTACTGGATAATTTAAAAAATAAATCGGCTATCGAAAAACATTTTGTTGCCATTTCAACAAACGAAAAAGCTGTTAAAGACTTTGGAATATCTACTGAAAACATCTTTGAATTTTGGGATTGGGTGGGAGGTCGTTACTCTTTGTGGTCAGCAATTGGTCTATCAATCTCAATCTATATTGGCATGGATAATTTTGAAGATTTATTGCTTGGGGCTCATGAAATTGATAATCACTTTAAAGATGCGCCTATAGAAAAAAATATTCCTATTACTTTGGCTATGATAGGTATATGGTACAGAAACTTTTATAACTACAACACACTCGCAGTTCTTCCATACGATCAAGGATTGTCCCTCCTGCCCTCATACCTTCAACAAGCTGACATGGAAAGTAACGGAAAGTTTATTGGCAGAGACGGCGAAAAAGTATGTCTCCACACAGGTCCTATTGTATGGGGTGAAGCAGGAACAAATGGGCAGCATGCATTTTATCAATTAATACATCAAGGCACTGACATCATACCCACAGATTTTATTATGCCAATTAAATCACAATATAAAGTCGACGGTGACGAAGATACACATCATAAAATTCTTTTTTCAAATTTTGTAGCTCAGTCGAGAGCATTGATGTTAGGAAAGTCGGAAGATACAGTTCGCGCCGAGCATACTCAATCGCAAAAAGAAGATTATAATTTTGAAGATAACGTTCCTCACAAATCATTTGAGGGTAATCGTCCCTCCAATTCAATTATCTTCAATCAATTAGACCCGAAATCACTTGGTCGATTAATTGCTGTATACGAACATAAGATTTTCGTGCAAGGTATTATTTGGAACATAAATTCTTTTGACCAGTGGGGTGTCGAGTACGGCAAGCAAATTACATCATTAGTTCTTCCAACTTTAGAACAAAATAACGATTCGATTAATTTTGACTCGTCAACAAATAGCCTCATAAAATACTTTAAAAAAAATACATAAAGTATTATTTTAATTTATAATTTTCGTATAGATTATTATCAAAAAAATTCTTAAAGGTAATACCAATACCTACTCCAAGTTGTTTTGCAAAACGATCTGCAAATGTTTCGTAATTTGTAAAATCAACTACCTCCTCATGCCCTACGAAGTCTTTTGCTACAGATTTGATATCCCCAATCTTGTCCGCAAGCCCAAGTTGGATTGCTTTTTCACCGGTCCAGAATAATCCAGAAAAAATCTCATTATTGTCGGTCAAGCGATTACCCCTCCCAGATTTAACTACGTCAATAAACTGTTGATGAACTTCAGTCAGTAATTGATCGATGTGTTCTTTATGCTTTGGATTAATTGGCAAGAAAGGATCTAACAATGCTTTGTTCTCGCCAGCAGTAATTAATCTTCTTTCAATTCCCAATTTCTTGATTGCTTCCTCGAAACCAAAACCGTTCATAAGGACCCCTATTGAACCAACAATGCTAGCTTTGTTGACAAAAATCTCATCAGTTGCTACAGCTATATAATATCCACCAGAGGCACACACATCCTCTACTACTGAATAGACAGGAATTTCAGGGTACATATTTTTATATCGATATATTTCATCGTTAATCATGCCTGACTGAACAGGGCTCCCTCCTGGTGAGTTAATGGAGATAATAATTCCTTTTGTACCTGGGTCACTATATGCATTTTTTAAGCTTGACCTAAAATCATTGGCGTTTATCGGTAAATCAGTTCCAATTTCACCCTGTAGATTTATGAGCGCGGTAAATTCTTCTGCTCCTACCTTCACCTGCTTGCCACCCTGAGTGAATACCAACAAGAGCGCTATCAAATAACCTATTGTGATTAGTTTAAAAAATATACCCCATCTTCGAGATCTTCTTTGCTCTATAAAAGCAGTGTTCAAAACATTTTCAATAATCTTATTCTCGGAGACTTGTTTTTTATTTTCCGCCATTCGTTTCCTTATTTACATCTACAAGGAGATGTTTTTCTATAATTTTAAATTTCATTGGTATCAAAGCCTTTCCTTTACATGGACCACCTTCACAAAGACCCGTATCGGGCTTATATATCGCACCATGGGTAGCGCACACAATAAAGCCATCATCTTCATCAAAAAATTGATTATCCGACCAGTCTAATTCAACTGAGAGGTGCATACATTGATTCTTATAAACATGATAACTTCCGTTATACAATATAGCAAAACCTGTCTTTTTTTCTTCTTGATGGAGGTATTCAAATTTTATCGTGGAGGGATCTTTTTTAAAATCCTCTATTTGTATCTTTATACATTTATCCATTTTTATTCAACCATTCAAAAAGATCATATGAGTTATCAATGATAGCTAATGGTTCATGTTCAATTAACTGTGATTCATTTTGAGCGCCATAACTGACCCCTAAAGCATCCACCTGTGCGTTTTTTGCCATTTCTAGGTCGTAGGATGAGTCACCTATCATTAACGCTCCATCAGGCTCCACCATAAATGTCTCTAATATTTCATTTATCATCTGCGGGTGTGGTTTTGAAAAACATTCATCCATAGTCTTCGTCACACTAAAAAATTCCGAAAGTGATGACTTCTTAAGGGCATTGTTTAGGCCAAGCCTACTTTTTCCTGTCGCAATTGCTAGGTCATAACCCTGAGTAGCTAAACCTTTGATGCCGATTTCAACACCATCAAACAAACAGATATCATTTACTCTCTTCAAGTATGCTTCTTTGTATAAATTCTTTATCTTTAATAGCTCATCAATATGCATTTCAGGAAATATTTTACTTAATGATTCGTCCAAACCAAGTCCTATGATTGAGCTGATTTCATAATTAGAGGGTTTTTTAATTTTCTCATTAACACAAACCTCTTTGATTGACTCAATAATAACTCCTGCAGAGTTTGCAATCGTCCCATCCCAATCAAAAATAATTAAATCATAATTAGTGTTCTTTGGCATAGGTCAATAGATCATTAAATTCTTCTGGTATTGGTGCTTTTATAAAATGCTTTTCCCCTGAAATTGGATGAATAAATCCAAGCTCTCCTGCGTGCAAATACATTCTCTTGAAACCAATTTTATTATGGATTTTATTTAGCTTGAAGTCGCCATACTTTTCGTCACCTACTATAGGAAATCCAAGATAGCTTAAATGAACTCTTATTTGATGAGTTCTTCCAGTAATCAACTTAACATCAAGTAAACTAAAAAATTTGTAGCAGTCCTGAAGAAAAAAAACAGACCGTGAATCTTTGGAGGTTTCTTTTTGGTTATTTGCCGTAACTACCTTTACTTTTTTTTGCCCATCATGCGTAGTCATCTTTAGCAAATCAAGGTTAACCGTTAACTGTTTTTTTTCCCACATTCCATTCACTATAACCTGATATTTTTTATGCAATAATTTTCCTCTAATTTGACGATGGATATCAACTAATGCTTTACGTTTTTTTGCAATCAAAATCAATCCCGATGTTTCCTTGTCAAGCCTATGAACTAATTCTAAAAATTTTTCTTGAGGCCTAGATTGTCTCAATAATTCAATGAGTCCAAAATTTAGCCCACTTCCACCATGAACAGCCAAACCAAATGGTTTATTAAAAGCAATAATGCATTCATCTTCATATAAAACTGAATTCTCGATTATTCTTTTTTGCTCAGGCTTAATGGTTATTATTTTTTTTTCTACTTTTGTTGTTGATTTGAATGGAGGAATTCGGACACTGTCTCCGATTGATAGTTTAAAATTGGTTTTAATTCTTCTCTTATTTACCCTTACCTGGCCACTTCTTAGTAATTTATAAATATGACTTTTGGGTACATTTTTAATAATCTTAATTAGAAAATTATCAATTTTTTGTCCGTCACTGCCCTCATCAATCACTTCGTATTTAACACTATTATTCAAATCACTAACCATTTATTAGTTTTCTTTTAACGATTTATAACATATACTTAAATTGTTCAGATATCTTTAAAAATTAAAGAGAAAAACAATTCTGGATTATACATAACACAATAAATAATTTTAAGGTTTGATCTGCTCACCAAAAACAAGATGAAGAAGCAGAGTAAAAAAAGATTTTTATAAAAGAATTTAAAATAAATAAATTAACTGCAACTAATATAAGCGGAACAAATATACATAAAAAAAATAAATTTAATAAAATAGATTTATATTTTAACAGTCCAGACTTTTAAGTCTTGGAAGTATCCCCTTGTAATTTTTATTTGTATTATATTTCTTTGTCTAAATCTTCAGATTAAATGGAGATATGGTAATGAAAAGAATGCTATTCAACGCGACTCAATCAGAAGAACTCAGAGTTGCTATCGTCAAAGATTCAAAGCTCGAAGACCTTGATTTTGAAAGAGGTAATCGAGAGCAAAGAAAAAGTAATATATACAAAGCAGTAATAACCAGAATCGAACCTTCTCTTGAGGCTGCTTTTGTCAATTATGGGGTTGATAGGCACGGATTTCTTCCGTTCAAAGAAATTGCACCCGAATACTACTCAAAAAAATCTAGAAAAAAAGATCTTTCAATCAGAGATGTAATGAAAGAAGGGCAAGAAATAATTGTTCAAGTAAGCAAAGATGAGAGAGGCAATAAGGGTGCGGCATTAACTAGTTATTTATCTCTAGCTGGAAGGTATATAGTTCTGATGCCAAATAATAACGATGGTGGTGGTATTTCAAGAAGAATTGAAGGTGAGGAGAGAAGTAACTTTAAAAGTGTCTTGTCGCAGTTAAAAGTTAATAAAGGTACAAGTGTTATTGGAAGAACAGCCGGCATTGGTGCAAGTGTTGAACAAATACAATGGGACCTCGATTATTTAAATCAGCTTTGGAGTGCGATTGAAGGAGCAGCAAAAGCTCAAGACGGTCCATTTCTTATATACCAAGAAAGTAATCTTGTTATCAGAGCAATTAGAGATTATTTCAGCGAAGATATCGAAGAAATTCTTATCGATAAACAAGATATTTTTGATCAGGCACATCAATTTATGAGCCATGTCATGCCTGATTACGCTAACAGAATCAGTCTTTACGAAGAGGATACTTCGCTCTTTTCTAAGTTTAATATTGAAAATCAAATTGAATCGGCATTTCTGAGAGAGGTTCAGCTACCCTCTGGTGGGTCAATAGTCGTTGATCATACAGAGGCTCTTGTTTCTGTAGATGTCAACTCCAGTAGATCAACAAAAGGTCGTGATATTGAAAATACGGCTCTCAATACAAATCTCGAGGCTGCAGAGGAGCTAGCAAAACAGCTTAGGCTGAGGGATATTGGTGGGTTGATCGTCATAGATTTTATTGACATGGAAAATCAAAAAAATCAGAGAGATGTAGAAAACAAAGTACGAGATTCATTGAAGAATGACAAGGCTAGAATACAAACAAGCAGGTTATCACGATTTGGTTTAATGGAATTATCAAGGCAAAGATTAAGGCCAAGTCTTGGGGATTCTATCAATGGAGTATGTCCTAAATGTAGTGGAACTGGACGAGTAAGAGATATTCAGTCAACGTCACTTTATTTGTTAAGACTCATTGAGGATGAGTGCTCAAAAGAGGATAACCAAGTAGTTTCCGTTCAATTACCTGTTGAAGTAGCTACGCTTCTATTGAATGAAAAAAGAAGTGCAATAAATGAAATAGAGAGAAAAAATAATAATCAGCTAATAATAATTCCCAACCGCTATTTTGAGATACCCAAATACTTAATTGACAGGTCGTCGAAAAAATCTGGCAAAGTAAGTTATGCTGAAGTTGAGCCACCAATTGAAGAAATTCATAATGATGACGAGTCTAAATCTGAAGATAAATTAACCCCGGCGGTTAAATCACTGCTACCAACTAAATCCAGCAACAAAAAAAATAATTCCTTACTTGGTTTCTTTAAAAAGTTTATAGGCTCCGATGAGGCGTCAAACGAAACTGAAGCTATTGAACAAATTCAAGTAGATAATAAAAATGATCAATATAAATCAAGCACTGATTCAGCTAACCATAAAAATAAACATCATTCAAATAGAAGGCCTGGAAGAAATAGGCATAAAAAACAAACATTTAGTAATAACGACCAACAGGGAGTAGATAAATCATACAAAGCCAAGCAGAATATCACTGAAAACGAAAAGCCTGTACTTGCCACAGAAAAACCTCAAAAGATAAGAGATAAAAAAACTGTGGATATTGAGCAAAAAGACAAAAGCACTCCTAAGGACCTAATTGATAAAAAGGCTATTGGCTCAAAAGAGGTAAAAAAACCTGCCAGAAAAAGAACACCCTTGCCAAAGATAGATTTAGAAAAATCAGGATTAAAACTGGTGGAGACTAAACCATCGCAAAGTAAGGAGAGTGTGAAAGAAAAAGTTGCTCCTAAGACAACTAAAAAAGTTGCATGGCAAAAAAAAGTGGCAGCAAAAAAAACAACAGGAAGGCTAGAGATGATAGAGACTAAAAAAAAGGTCCCTGCAAAAACTAAAAAGATCGCAAAGAAAGATTAGTTAAATAAAAGCCTAAGTAACAGAAGGATAAGGCGCCAATAACATGTGCGCATGCAAGAAGGAGTGCAATCATAAAATCTCCTTTTTGCATAAGCTGGAATATATCTGCTGTGTAGGCAGAAAAAGTTGTTAAACCTCCCATAAACCCAATATTAATGGCGAGTCTAATTTCCTCTGATATATCATTCAAGTGCTGAAAGAAGCTTATGGATATGCCCATCAATAAACCTCCCAACAAATTGACAGCCAAGATACCTAAGGGCAATCCGGGTAATAAAGCTGTGAAGGCAATATTTATAAGCCAACGTAACCAAGTGCCAATTGCAGCAAATAAACCTATCAGTAGGAAATTATTCATTTTAAATTTTAATAAAATGTTCGCGATAATATTTTAGTTCGTCAATGGATTCAATAATATCCGCGAGTGCCTCATGCTTCCCTGCTTTTTTAAACCCATCAATTATTTCTGGCTTCCATCTTTTTGAGAGCTCTTTAAAAACACTTACATCAAGATTGCGATAATGAAAAAATTTCTCTAAGTCCGGCATATGTTTGGCCATAAATCTTCGGTCCTGGCATATTGAATTTCCACACATAGGAGATTTGTTCCTGCCGACATATTTCTCAAGAAATTCTAATAACTGATGCGTTACACCTTCTTCATTATTTTTTGAATTTTTAACTTTTTCAATAAGCCCTGATTTTCCATGTGTGGACTGATTCCATGCATCCATCTTAGCAAGGACATCATCACTTTGATGAAGGACATAAACTGGGCTTTCTGCAATTATTTTTAAAAATGGATCTGTAATCACTACCGCTATTTCAAGAACTTTGTCGTTCTCTGGATCAAGGCCACTCATTTCCATGTCAAGCCATATCAAATTATTATTATTTTTTTCCATCATGATTTCCATTATTATTATTTTTAAGAGCAGAATTATGACTATTCGACTTACTTAAATTCCAATTTTACTGCACAATGCTTATTTTTACATAGAACTATTATTATCCGATGACAGCTGATTACCAAATTTATTTTATTTTAATCATTCTTTTTGCTGCTTTTTTTGAAATTTGGCTCAATAAGAGACAAATTAATTATGTTAGAGATAATCAAAATAAGGTCCCAAATATTTTTTCTAAATTTATTAAGTTAAAAGATCATAAAAAAGCAGCCAGTTATACAATTGCTAAAACTCAATTTGGTTCTGTTGGAATAGCTGTTTCAGCAATCATAACTTATTACTTGACGGTCGGTGGAGGTATTAATCAGTTAAATGAATTCTTTGTATTTATAGATACAAATTCAATATTGGGTGGGTCCATTATTGTTACTTCTTTGGCTATTTTATTATCGTTGATAGACATACCAACCAATTTATATAGCACTTTTGTGATTGAAGAAAAATTTGGTTTTAACAAAACAAAGATCCGAACTTTTGTAAGCGACATAATAATTGATTTAGTTACCACCGCAGTAGTAACATTTTCTATCATATTTATTTCTCTGTGGATTATTTCCGCTCTAGGAACGTTTTGGTGGTTATGGCTGTGGGGTTTTTTTAGTAGCGTAATTATCTTAATGTCAGCATTAGCGCCATTACTGCAGCAATTAAAAAATAAATTCTATCCTCTTGAAGACAAAAAGCTAAAAGTTAGTATTGAAAAATTACTCACGAAATGTGGCTTTGAATCCAAAGGGCTCTTTATAATGAACGGGTCACTAAGAAGCTCACACGGAAACGCATTTTTTGGTGGTTTTGGCAAAACCAAACGTATTATATTTTTTGATACACTTTTAGAAAAACTTACTCATAAGGAAATTGAGGCGGTAATAGCTCATGAACTTGGACATTTTAAGATGAATCATGTTAAAAAATTTATGGCGATTATGATCACGATTCTCTTTATTACTCTCTATTTGCTTGGGGGTCTAAAAGATAATCCATTATTTTATGAGGTGTTGGGAGTGACGGTTGTTTCAGATGCTAACTTTTTATTGCTCTTCAATTTTGTTTTGCTGAATTACTTGTTCTTTTTTATAAAACCACTCATGACTTCTTTCTCAAGAAAAAATGAGTATGAGGCAGATGCTTACGCGTGTTTATTTACTAAGCCTGATGACCTCAAGCATTCTTTGACAAAGCTTTACCGAGATAATGCTTCGACACTCACGCCCGACCCACTTTATTCATTCTTCAATCACTCACACCCACCCGCACTTATGCGTATTGAAGCAATATCTAAGCTCTGATATGGAAATTACCACTCGCATGGAATTTGATTCCGGTCATAGAATTCCAAATCATAAAAGTACATGCCGAAATCTTCATGGGCACAGATACGCCATCGAGGTTACTGTAACTGGAGATATTGTTGATCAGGAAGAGGTTTCGGACTTTGGGATGGTTATGGATTTCAAGGATGCAAAAAAACTCATCAAAAGTCTTATTGTAGATCCATGGGATCATGCTTTTATTGTGTATGAAAAAGATAAAGAAGTTATCGATTTCCTTGCTACAATCAACGACCACAAAACTGTTATCTTTCCAAGGGTACCAACAGCAGAGAATATGGCAATTGTGGCTATGGATATTTTATCCAAGGAATTTTTAAAAGAATTTGACGGGTTATTAATTCCAAGCAAAGTAAGGCTTTATGAAACTCCTAACAATTGGGCGGATGCCTATCAACCGAGATAGAAAATAAATTTACCGAGTAAAATCAAATTTTCGATCAAAATGACAACTGTAACCATTAGGATTCTTTAATATATAGTCCTGATGTGATTCTTCTGCAGGATAGAAATTTGTAAATTCAACCACTTCAGTTACAACAGAATCCTCCCATTGATTTGATTTATTTACTATATCAATAGTCTCAATTGCTACATCTTTTTGATATTGGTTGGTAAAGAAAATAGCGGACCTATATTGTGTACCTACGTCGTTACCCTGTTGATTAATTGTTGTGGGATTATGCATCCTAAAGAAATTAAAAAGTAACTCTTGAAAATTGATCACATCACCATCAAAAATAATTTTTATACTTTCAGCGTGCCCAGTATCCCCTTTCGAGACATCTTTGTAAGATGCGTTAACCAGATGCCCTCCGGAAAAACCTACGGTCGTCTCCTTAACGCCATCTAACTTTCTTAACAAATCTTCCAAGCCCCAATAACAACCTCCAGCTATAAAAGCAGTTTGAAGTTCTATTCTATCGTCAGATTTTACGGTTGTGTTCATAAGTAATAAAGCTACCAAGAAAAAAATTTGAAGCAATTTAATCATAAAAAAAACACTCACTATCGATTATTATCACGTCAGACTAAATTTAAAATTTTCTTTTAAATTCTCTTATATTTTCTTTAAGACCCACAAATATAGATGATCGTTCATTCTCTTTACTATAATTGAGAATTAAAAACATTTTGTTAATTTTTTGTATCAGATTAGCCTCATCTTTGTTCTTCGCATAATTTTTTTTTGAAAATATGATCAATGAATTTGAATCACTTATCGAGTAACCTTTTTTATTCAAATAATTGCGCCATGCATACTCGTCATTTGTGCACTGAATTCTGTTAGTTTTTAAGTTAGATATTTCAGAAATCTTTTTTGCTAAATTAGTTTTACCTGTCCCAGGAACATCATCAATTAAAAGATGCTCTCCCGCTAGAAGAGAAGTCAAAGCAAGATGACTTGCAGAGGATTTAGGTATTATGGGTTTGGTCATTGTTTTATTAAACATCACTAAAATTATAATGGCGGAAGGAGAGGGATTCGAACCCTCGTTAAGGAATATACCCTAAACACGCTTTCCAGGCGTGCGCCTTAAACCACTCGGCCACCCTTCCTTGTCGCAATTATATAGTAATTATTAGTGATGGCTAACCACTCCATTAGCCCTTTTTCCGATATTCGTATGTAAATTAGTGCACTTTGTTGCTCACTCTTATATAAGACTTGATTTATCCAGTTATAAGGATTAGTCTAGAACATTAAAAATATATTTCGTTTAATTTATTGGGAGACAGTATGGCTTTTACAACACTCAAGGAGCTGGGAATTGATAGTCCTTACAAAAAAGAGAAGTATGACAATTATATAAATAATCAATGGGTAAAGCCATCTGATGGTAAATATTTCGAAAATCTAACACCAATATCGGGTAAACCCTTCTGTGAAGTTGCTAGGTCTAATGAGAAAGATATCGATTTAGCTCTTGATGCTGCCCATGCAGCCAAAGATGCATGGGGCAATACCAGCCCAACCGAACGCTCAAACATACTTCTTAAAATAGCAGACAGGATGGAGCAAAATCTTGAAACTATTTCAATGGCAGAAACTATTGATAATGGTAAACCTATCAGAGAGTGTATGGCTGCAGATATACCCTTAGCTATTGATCATTTCAGATATTTTGCTGGAGCGGTTAGAGCTCAAGAAGGATCTATTGGTGAGATAGATCATGACACTATGGCTTACCATTTTCATGAGCCATTGGGTGTAGTTGGTCAAATTATTCCTTGGAACTTCCCTATTTTAATGGCGGTATGGAAACTTGCTCCCGCATTGGCAGCTGGTAATTGCGTCGTTTTAAAGCCTGCGGAACAGACCCCCGTATCTGTAATGGTATTAATGGAAATTGTTGGAGATCTTTTGCCTCCAGGTGTACTTAATATTGTTAACGGTTTTGGTTTGGAAGCTGGAAAACCTTTAGCTAGCTCTTCACGCATTGCAAAGATAGCATTTACTGGTGAGACCACTACCGGAAGATTGATCATGCAATACGCATCACAAAATATTATCCCCGTAACGCTTGAATTGGGCGGCAAATCTCCGAATATCTTCTTTGAGGATATCATGGATAAGGATGATAGCTTTTTTGATAAAGCTCTTGAGGGCTTCACAATGTTCGCATTAAATCAAGGTGAGGTGTGCACATGTCCATCTCGTGCAATTATTCAAGAATCTATCTATGAACAGTTTATGGAAAGAGCGCTAGAGAGAGTAAAAGCTGTTAAACAAGGAAGTCCTTTAGAATCATCAACCATGATTGGTGCTCAGGCTTCAAGCGAGCAAATGGAGAAAATACTCTCATACATCAAGCTTGGTAAAGAAGAAGGAGCTGAACTGCTCACTGGTGGAAATAGAACTATGCTTGAAGGCGAGCATTCAGATGGTTATTACATTGAGCCAACAGTGTTTAAGGGTAATAACAAAATGCGTATATTCCAGGAGGAAATTTTTGGTCCTGTTGTGTCAGTAACTACCTTTAAAGATGAGGCAGAAGCTCTTGAAATTGCTAACGATACTCTTTATGGACTTGGAGCTGGTGTATGGACTAGAAATGGAAATACTGCGTTCAGAATGGGCAAAGGCATCCAAGCTGGTCGAGTTTGGACTAACTGCTATCATGCATACCCTGCCCATGCAGCTTTTGGTGGATATAAATCATCTGGTATTGGCCGTGAGACACATAAAATGATGCTTGACCATTATCAGCAAACTAAGAACTTATTGGTTAGTTACACTGAGACTAAGCTAGGTTTCTTTTAGATCGAATGGGTTGATGAAATTGAATAGGGCCAAGTTTTTCTTGGCTCTTATTTTATAATGATTACAAGAATATCAACAACAGAATCAGCGGATAAATTAATTGACGAATTAACTTTGCAGCACGGCGAGTTAATGTTTCATCAATCGGGAGGTTGTTGTGATGGAAGCGCTCCTATGTGTTACACAAAAGGAGAGTTCTATCTAGGAAATTCTGACGTTGAAATTGGAATGGCGCGAAGTGCAAAATTCTACATGAGTGCTGAACAATTTTCATATTGGGAACACACACACATTACGCTTGATGCAATAAAGGGTACAGGTGGTCAATTTTCTCTCGAAAGACCAACTGGGCTTCGGTTTATTATCCGATCTCGTATTTATACAGACGAGGAATGGGAGTATCTTAAAAATCATCCTGTTAAAAAATGTGGGTAAATTGGTCTAGAAGGTTCTTAAATCGGGTAGAATATTCTTTGGCGGGTCTCCTCGCATTGTTACTTAGTCAACCTGGTCAGGTGCGGAAGCAAGCAGCCACAACTAACGATACAAGTGCCGGGGGTCTGGCTCGCCTTTTAATTAAGTTGAAAAAAATATGTCATATCAAGTATTAGCCCGTAAATGGCGACCAAAATCATTTAAAGCTCTTGTAGGGCAAGAAAATGCTGTACAAGCATTAATGAATGCTCTCGATCAAAAACGCTTGCACCATGCTTACTTGTTTAACGGTACAAGAGGCATCGGTAAAACAACCATCGCTAGAATACTTGCCAAATCATTGAATTGCGAACAAGGTATATCCTCAACCCCTTGCCAAAAGTGCTCGACGTGCGAAGAGATTGATTTAGGTCGATATGTGGACCTAATAGAACTTGATGCTGCATCTAATACTGGCGTTGACAACATGATAGACCTTCTCGAAAACGCTCAATACGCTCCATCATCAGGGCGTTTTAAGGTCTATATTATTGATGAGGTACATATGCTATCCAAAAGTGCCTTTAACGCGATGTTAAAAACATTAGAGGAACCTCCAGAGCATGTAAAGTTTATACTTGCTACAACAGAGATTCAAAAAATTCCAGTTACGATTTTATCTAGGTGCCTCCAATTTAATCTAAGGCAAATGACCAGTATAAATATTGAAAACCACCTTCTCCACATACTTGAAGAGGAAAATATTAAACCAGAGAAAGATGCTATTGCATTAATTGCAAAAGCCTCTATGGGTAGCATGCGTGACGCATTAACAATACTAGATCAAGCCATCGCCTTCTCATCAGACAATATAAGTACCGAAAAAGTATCCAATATGCTCGGTACAATTGACGATGATATTTTATTTAAAATCATCCAACACCTTACTGATCATAATGGATCTGAACTTAATAAAATTGCCAGGGAGATGGAAAAAAATAATATTTCATTTGAGGGGGCATTAAACGATTTATCGAAAATCTTTCATAATCTTTCTGTATGCAAGGTTGTTCCAGAATATATAAATGAGTTGGGTAAAAAAAACTTATATGAAAAGTTGATTCCTAAACTTTCTTCTGAGAGTATTCAACTCTTTTATCAAATTTGTCTCCATGGAAAGAAGGATATGCATCTTGCACCAGATCCTGTTACAGGTTTTAGTATGACGCTTTTGAGAATGCTAGTGTTCTACCCCACTAGCAATAAGGATATAAATAATACCCAACCTGAAACCAACATTGAGGCTCATCAAAAAAAAAGTCTAATTAATGAGACTGTAAATGTTGATCCATCACACGAGAAGAAAAAAGAGGATACTAGGGCTGAAAGTATCCATAAAATACCAGAAAAAGAGATAAATATATTTGACGGAAACTGGTCAGAGCTTGTGGCTAAATTAAAAATAGGCTTAGGTAAATCGCTCGCTCAAGAATGTCAGCTGGTAAAGTTCGAGAATAATATATTTTATTTGTCCTTAGATGAAAAACAATCGCACATGTCAAAAAGTAACTATCAAGACAAACTAGAAGAGCTTTTAATTAATCACTTTAATAAAAAAGTAAGCATACAAATTAACGTAAATAGAATAAGTACATCCCCATCCAAGGAAAAAAAAATAAAAAAAGAGGAATCTTTCAAGGAAGCTGAATCTGCTATCATGCAAGATGATTTAGTGAAGGAATTAATTTCAGATTTTAATGCTGAAATCATTCCATCAAGCATTGAACCAATTAAAAAAGGAAAATAATATGAGTAAAGGCGGTATGGGTAATATTATGAAGCAAGCACAGATGATGCAAGCTAATCTTCAAAAAGCGCAAGCAGAGCTTGCTACGATTGAAGTTGAAGGCTCAGCAAGTAACGGTCTGATTGCAATTACTATGACATGTAAACATGAAGTTAAAAAAATTAATATTGATCCGTCACTACTGGATGATAAAGAATTATTAGAAGATATGATGCTTGTAGCTCTCAAAGATACTTTACAAAAAATCGAATCCACTACCTCACAAAAAATGGGTGGATTAGTTCCTCCAGGGATGAATTTACCCTTCTAGAATGAATGAGAATAAAAGTCTGCAAGGCCTTGTGAATGCTTTGAAATGCTTGCCAGGTGTTGGTCCGAAGTCGGCATTAAGACTTGCCTATTATCTCTTGCAGCGAAATCGAAAAGGAGCCGATAATCTATCTCAGGCAATATCAAATGCTTTGGAGTCATTGGGTCATTGTAAATTATGCAATAACTTTACAGAGTTAGATGTTTGTAGTATCTGTGATTCTTCAAAACGTGATCAAGAAACGTTATGTATTGTAGAGATGCCTACCGATTTACTTATGATGGAACAAACACACTCATACAAGGGAATGTACTTTGTTTTGATGGGAAGGTTATCTCCTTTGGATGGCATTGGTCCCAAAGAAATACACCTAGATAGACTTATAAATCGAATTAAAAAATCTGACATCCGTGAGATAATTCTAGCAACTAATTTTACTGCTGAAGGAAATGCAACCTCGCAATATATACAGGAGTTGCTAAAAGATACAAATATCAATATGACAAGAATTGCAAGGGGCTTACCAATCGGTGGAGAAATAGAGTACATAGATAGTGGAACACTTGCGCAGGCTGTTGTCGAAAGAAAAAAACTTTAGCGATTCTTTTCTCTTTTTTGTTTTCTCCATTCCCATGGTGCAATAGTATTTAATTCACCCCATAAGCCAACACCACTGAACCTAGCTGACTTCTCTGTGGCTGCGTATATTTTTATGTCCTTCCTAAATTGATCAGACTTATATCTCTTATAATGCCAAGCATACCCCTTTCGTATCATCAGTAAATTTATATCATTGCCATCAAGGAGAATTTTTCCGAGAATACGCTTATACCTATCCTTCTTTTTTGAAAGAATATGCACTTCCTTTTTATAAATAAGTTTTTTTAACACACTTTTTGATTGGTTCCCGAATGATTGATCTATTTCAGGCGCGTCTATACCCAGAAGCCTTACTTTAATTTTTTCCTCATCAATAGTCTGAAGATGAATAGTGTCACCGTCTACAACCTTTACTACTTTTCCATAAATATCTGCTAGAGCATTACCTGTCGTAAAAAGGCAAAAGAACAGAAAAAATAATCGTAAATTTATAGGCATAAAATTACTTGAAATTTTATTTATGGTAGCTGGACTTTTCCAGAATTTAACGGAAATTCATCGCAGGTTAAAAAAATTGCCCCTTCATCGAAAAGCTTATCATGAGATTCTAGAGTCACTGGGTGTGTGCATAATTTTCCTGTCCATTTATTTATAACCGTAAATGATTGACCATTATCATATGAAATAAATTCATACTTGTTAATCCAAACGTAATGAAAAGAGACAATTAATGAAGCTATTATTATTGCTGAAGGTGTGGAAAATAATAGTTTTAAAATTTTACTCATATCCTACTCCTTAGTTATTTAAGTTTTCAGCTGGTTCTATTATGTAGTCATTAATCACATCACCAAGTCCATCAAGGGCCTTGCCAGCTGGATTGATAATAGAATCCTCAATAAAATTATCAACATTTGTGTCCATTATTTTTTCCTGAGGATCATCCCAAGTCCCTGTTACATGGTACTCAGAGGATATAATTTTATTAAAGGGGTCATCAAGAATCTTTTGGGCAATAAAGGCAGCTGCTGCAGCCAAGGGTCCGCCTACTAAGGCTCCGGCAGTTACTGTGTCACTTAGCTTTGGCTCAATCAACAAAGAAAGATCCTGAGTTTCGTCGACAAAATCAATCATCCCGCTCATCCTAATATCAGCCGAGGGAGATTTTATATTTAATTCTTGTGTAAATAGCTTACCCTTATTAATAGTAATATTGGGGCTTTGAACTTTTTTATATGGCAATCCCTCCTGAAATAAATCACTAAAATCTAACGTAAGTCGTTTTGGAAGATTTTGAAGAGATATCAAACCTACAAGCCTTCCGGCAACACCAGGTTCAATTTTCTTAATAGTGCCCTTTTTGGTATTAATTGTAAAATTTCCATAAAAATCACTTGCTTCAAAGTCTGATGGGCCATCATCCCACGATACTGAACCAATAATTGAAGCCTCTCCATCCTCTATTAGATTGGGGTAGCCAATATTATGTAAAGTTTTTTCCACATCATATATATCCCAATTAAAATTTATAAATGTTTTTTCGGGGAAAGATTCTGATTTCCAGTATCCATTTCCATTGATAACAAAAGCATCATTCTTAAAGACTAAAGTATCAAAAATATAACCATCCAAATCCTCATGAGCCTCAAGTGATACTTCTCCGTAATTTGCTTCATTAATTTTGAATGAATCAGCTTTTAGATTTATGGTGCTTAAATTAGTATCTTTATTTGAGATTTTTTTGGTTAAATCTTTTTCAATGATCGATGAATTGGCGACTGAATCAGGCTTGTTTCTCGATAAATGTAATCTGCTAAAGAAAAGATTATACTTATTATCAGATTGAGACCAATCTATATCGCCCTGAACCTCTTTCGAATCTATATTTATAACTAAACCTTTTTTGCTTGGCACAACCAGCACATTTGCATTTGTTAGATTATTACCCATAACAGTTAGTTGATCAATATTCAACTCAGCCTTGTCAAAAATTGAATTGATTCGAAACAAATCTTCATTTTCTCCCTCCTTACTAGATGTTTTATTGAATAAAAAATCAAAGTTTTTGGAATCAAAAGATGTAAGAAATGCTTTCAAATAAATTCCATCACTAGGCATTTCTGGGATTATATTAATACCGATATATCCTTTTTTTATATTACTCTTTTGATTTATTTTAAGCTTCGCGTTAATAATTTCTCCATAACTGAAATCAATCGTATTATTTGACGAGTCATCTTTCTTGCTTAAAATTCTTAAAGGTAATGGATCATCCTTATCCTTATTAAAAAATTCGAATGATTTTACTGACAGGCCTAAAAGATCACTCTCAAAACTAAAATCTGCACTATCCTCTGCAAGGATATATTCTGCTTTCCAGTTCGTTTTTCCTTTGATCTTTTCCCCCCAATCACTATCAAATTCTTGTAATGTAAGATCACTATCAAATAGTCCATTGAGGTAAATTATTGTTTTTTCGGCATCATTGCGTAAAGAGAAATTTAAAGGCTGATTAAATAGCTTTGCATTACCCTTTTCGAGCGATACATTATTGTTGTTAAAAAGTAAGGAACCATTTATATTCGTCATAAGTGGCAGATCTATGTCTGAGTTCTTCATAGAGGCCTCCTTAAAAATATACTCACCCTTAAAAATCATTGCATCAGGGTCAGATAAAGGAATATCTAAGGATACATCCAGAGCTCCTTGACCACTGCCTTCCATCGAATCTGATATTCCTCTCATAGCTTTCCTAATGGGACTTTTATTGATAGCTAATATCATTTTGTCTAATGGACTGTTGGTTTTTAAGCCTGCATTTAATACAGGCTTATCACTAGTAAAGTCATCAATATTTGCTTCAAAAGCAACAAAATTATTATTGGCAATGTTGCCGCTATTACTTTTAAGAGTTATGGTAGAACCCATAACTTCAACTGCAAGATCAAAATCCTCAACAATTGGCCAGTCAGTACCGTATTCAATAGAGCTGTCCATTATTGAAGAGTAGACTTCAAAAGTCCCTTTGGATGGATCTGGTGTATTTGTGCTATCAACAAAAGGGAAGTCTCTCATATTTCCACTTATAGCAATCTGAGTATTCTGGGCTGTACCCTTAAGCAAGGATGTATCCAACCATCTCAACCCCGCCTCACCTATGGACTTAGGATAGTAACTTGATAAGCGAGATATATCCACTCTAGGAAGTTTAACTGTTAGGTCAATACGATCTCCGTTTAAGTCAGACGATGAATAAATGCCATTTAGATTAGAAACAAAATCATCATTTATAATCTCCAAGTTGATAAATTCAATATCACTATCAAGCCAATTAATTGTTCCATTAACCTGATTAAGTTTTAAAGGCTCCCTAAAAAAACTTGATTGCTCAATTATTAATTCGTTTGAATCAATCACCAACGAACCATTACCCCTCTCTATATTTACTTCCGCAGATAAATTTTGTATTTTTGGAATATTGTCAAATGTATTTAAATTAACCTTTTCTGTATTCATGCTCAAAACCAGCCCTTCAATAAAGCTAGGAGCTTTTTGCCAATTTAAGTCTACGTTTTTAATGATTCCAGATGGGGATAAATCATCAAATATGTTTTTAAAAGATTTATTAATCTCAGGATAGTAGGAGCTAAAATTGGTGATTGTCCCCAAATTAGCTTTATCAATAGTTACATCTAAAGAAGTTAAAACATCAAATTTATTTAAAGTTGCTGAAATATTTAAATTAGCTAAGCTATTATTATCAATAAATTGGAGGCTAGTATTGTCAAGCTCTACATTGGTGTATAATTCATCAAAACTTAAATTAAATAATGTGTATAAGCTATTGATTTTAATAGGATTTAAATTATTTTTTATGCCTATATTATTAAAATCAATAGTGCCCTTCATCCCCTTAAGACTACCATCTTCAAGATAAAAAACTGAATTAAGATCACCAGAGCCTGAATTGATATTGTAGGGATAATCAATCCATGGAGCTAGACTTGCTAAATCGAATGACTTTAAATTAAACTCTATTTCACCATCTATTGCATCTAAATTATTAATATCATCAAGATTAATATCTCCTTTAATTGCTAAAGAATTAATAGAGTCTTCACCAAGATTACTAATTATAAAAAACTCGCGTCGATCAAAAAAAGATAATACTTTTGAAGAGGCATAATTAACATTTACATCATTTAATACAAGAATATCATCCCCTCTTTTTTTATCTTGCCAACTGACATAAGCATTTTTAATGATTAAGTCGTCTTGGTTTAATATCCAATTTGAGATTTTTGAATTGTCATTGCCAGAATTAATCTTAATTCCATTAATAGATATAACATCGTCTGTATTCCTTACAATATCAATGTTAGGTTGATCAATTAATACTCGGTCAAGGATTGGTGATAATTTTATTATTGAGAGCCATGAAAAATCAAATTCCATGTGTTTTGCAGATATTGACTGCTCATAATTTTTATTGAAGATAACAAAATTTTTAATGGTAATACTTGGATTTGAAATATGCCACTTTGGTTCGATTGATGCAATCTGTACGTCATAACCAATATGATTTCCCATTTCTCTTTCTATAACATTTTTAACTTGTTCGGAATTATATTTTAGTAAAAAATAAGAAGAAATAGTCCCTAAGAAAGACAAAAGAATAAGTCCAGCTAAAAAAGGGAAGAAAAATTTTTTTAAGAAAAAAAATATTTTACTCATCGCTTATTCATATTAAATTTGATAGGTCAAGTGTATACCAAAATAGAAATATTGCTTTAATTATATTGCAATAAGGACACAGAATATCGAGAAGTCGTAGACCAAATCAAAAATTTTTACACGATTTTTTTTAAAACATACTACTTGAAATTTCTATCCTGATTTCACTAATTACATATTTATAATGTTTATATTTATCTTTAAATTTGGAGGTTACTCTTTTGAAAAATATCCTAACATCCCTAGTATTTTTTTTCTAAAATGAAGTAACACTATTAACAATAAAGCTATAAAAATAGCAAGCCGCTCTGTTTGTAAATCAGACTTAATCTTTTGATGTGGTCTATTATTAAGAATTTCTTTTGTGAATTGATCCGATAATTCACCTTTGATGTATTTTGATTTTATTTGGTCAGAAAGTGCTATTAAATAATCCTCATACAACTGAGTTAGGTACCTTTCATAATCGGCTGAGGCAACAGATGGGTCGGGCTCATCTTTGCCACTATCGCTATTTCTGGATCCAGTAGCACCAGGTAGTGAATCATAGATATCAGACCCCCAATATCCAACATACATATTTTGTGAGTTATATCGCTTAACTGGAATTGGAGAATCTCCTCCTACACCAACAAAAATTAACTCTTCCCCTAAATTAAAATCGTCAAGGTTGACACGGTTTATTGCATTCACTTTAGGGGCTTCATCACCGTCAGTAAAGAAAAGTATTTTTGATGGAAAATTTAAACTATCCTGCATTTTAGCGGCCGTCTTTATTCCAAAAGTAATCCGCGAGTTACCTTTCCATGCCATTCTCCATTCAAGTTTATTAATGGTATCCATCAACTCATCATAATTTTTACATTTTTCTACTGGCTCAATAATATTAGCAACATTGTCTGCGACGAAGATATTGATGCTAAAGAAACTTCCGCAATCTGAGTTGTCAATAATTTTTTTTAAAAGAAGCTTAGTAAAATCAATACGGGTAATTGGATTGTCATTAAAGACAAGATCTTCAGCATTCATCGACTGCGATACATCAACAAGAAGCATGTAACTGGTGATTGATTTCTTAAATTGTATAGTGGGATTATTAATGGCTAAGACGCACAAAGCTGTAGCTAACAACATAATCACTAGCTCTGTTTTGTCTCTTAAAAACTGTAAAATTCTCGATATCATGGCAGTCCGATAGGAATATTACTTAGCTCTTGAACAGATTGCTCAGAAATAATTTTTGATGCTTCGGCAGGTATTGAGGAGAGAAGTAGGCTTAAATTAAATTTTGCTTCAGAATTATAAGGATTAATCGTCAAGGACTTTTCAAAGGCAATAATGGCACTTTGAAGCTTTTGAAAATTTTCTGCAGTAACTTTTCCGTCATCATTTAAGGGCTTGGTAAGGGCATCTTTTAGATACAAAGTTCCTATATTGTAATAAATAGTATCAATATCTTTAGTGCTGGGATATTGCTTCATCAAACGTGTAAACTTTTCAATAGCGTTATCATACTCACCCTGCTTTCCCAATTGATAAGCGGATGAATAAAGAGATAACTCACCGTAATTATCATTAATGACCAATTCATTCATTATCAGCTTCTGATTAATTTTGGCTGCCTCAACCAATCTTACCAACTCAAAAATAGTTAACAGAGAGAACACTAAAAAAAGAATAAAGAAGTAACGTACTTTTATGTTAAGAATACTTTTTAATATCTTCATAAACTAGACCTTAATATTTTTAATGGCGATGAGGGATACAATGAGAGCTAAAATAAAATTCAATATCAAAGAGTTATAATTTTTACCTGGTATGTCCCTCTCAATTTTGATAGGCTTCTTCTCTTTTTGATCAATATCAGCAATAGCACTTGAAAGCGCATCTGGATTTTCAGCTTCATAGGCTTTGTATTCAGTATTAAGCGTCTTAAAAAACTTATCAAGCTTAATGACAGTTGGCTCCCTACCCTCTAGGTAGGTATTTCCAGAAAATAAACTTACATCATTTGGCTCCCTAATAATGATCCAATAGAAATTAATTTTTTTTTCATTTAACATTTCTGCGATTCTCTGCTTTACGCGCTTAGATATTTTTCCTGCACCATCTGAAAGAAGGACTAAAGCTTGCGATCCTGTAGTTTCGATTTCACTAAACATAAAAAGTCCCGAAGTGATGCCAGACCCTATGTTTGTTTGGTTAATGGAAGATCCCGTCGCTGCATCAATCGCTGCAAAAGTATAGTCCCTATTTTTAGTAATTTTAGATGCGTAAAGTGCCGAGTTTGAAAATCCTACTATTCCAATCATATCCGACGGTCGCTGACTAATAAAATTTTTCAATATTCTTCTTGTAGCCAATGATTTAATTTCAGATTTATTATTATCATCTCCAATAAAAGGTTTTGACATACTCACACTTCTATCAATAAGAAACACTATCTGTGCACCTTTACCTATCTCTGTGATGGATGTTGATTTAGACCAAGGATTTGCAAGCACAATAACCATAAAAAAAATAATCAATGACATAATGCTGCGACACAATATAGTAATCTTTTTAGAGATATGATCTTGTTCAAAAATTTTTATATTACTTATAGCTGTCTTATCGGAAATTGAAACGAGAAATGGTAGGACTGATAATGGCAACAAAACAAGCCAAAGTGGATACATAATAGTCATTTACACCTTCCTTTCAATTACCCTAAGTAATTTTACAAGTTGGTATATATCATCAAACCTATCCTTTGAATAAAAAGTACGTGATGAATAAATTTCAGAATTGGTAAGGGTTACGAAAGATTTAATTACATTTTTTGCTGGGTGATACTTCGAATGCATAGTGAGCAAATCTTCAACATTGGATGCATTCATATTTTCGCCAAAAGACTTATTGCAGGCATCCAAGAGAATAAGTATAGCCCTATCATAACTATCCTGATTATTAGTAAGGTGTAAGGATTTTATTTTTTTATTTGCCTTCGCAAAAGGACCATTCATTCTCGCAAAAAATGAAACATCTAACTTTTTATAGAGCAGAATAAGGAGCATTGAAAATGTTAGGGCTAACAATAGATAAAAATATATCCTATTAAATTTAATTATATTTGGCTCATTTTGACCAAGAGCATTCAGTAGGACTTTATTGAGCTCTGACGATGCGATACGAGAGAACCAATAACTGCTGCTTGGCACCACCACAACATCATCACCAATCGCATAGGTGTGGCTTGGTAATGAGTACTTCATTCCTGGAGATCTATGGAAAATCTGGTAAGTAACCTTATTAACGAAAATGTAGTCACCTTCATGTCTTGTACTATGACTCTCCTGTGCCACTAAACGAAGACCTACAGTCTTTGCTATTCGTAATTCTGGGGCCACAGCAAACGGTACTTTTGAGGTAATTTGATCTTCCACAATGATGAGATCACCTACCTGATAACCATGTTTTAAATTAATAATTGAGCTTTCTAGATCATATTCCTTAGCGTTAGTATGTGCGCCAAGCAATAGCAAGACAATAAAAAAAATTCTAAACATCATATAGCAGCTCGCATAAAGTACTGTTGAATAGCATTCATATCAATACCATTGTCTAGCTCAAGTTGCATTAGTTGATTTTTCGCGAATATGCTAAATATTTTTTCCCTAGATTCATGATAATCATGCAATAACTTATGCTTCACTTTCGGTCGTAAGAAAATTTCACGCTCCACATTCATCTCCGAGTCTATAAAGTTTTTAAAGCCATAGTTTGGTAATTTTTTAATTTCATTTTCGGAAGAAAGATAAACGGGAATCACATGATGATTTGATAGCTTTTCAATCATTTCATCAATATGGTCAGGGCTATGATGAAAGTCCGAGATCCAAAATACTAATGATTTTTCACTAGGAATTTTTTGACCTATCCCAGAAGTATTTAAGCTAGTCGCACGTACGCCCTCAAAAACCTGCGCATCAATCCATTGATTTATATTATGTATATTATTGTTAGGTTCTAGAAATAGATCATTTTTAATGACATCGTTGTAGCAGAGCATACTGAACATATCACCATGCTCTATTGCTGAGGCAGCAATAACTTTTGCAAAAGTTTTTATAGTGGAATAATTTTCCCTCAAGGCAAACATCGAGCTCGAAATATCACAAAGAGCAAAGAGGTTTATCGGATTGTTAAGATTAAATGTTTTAACGAATATATTCTCATATGGATCAGTAATGGAGTTTTTTATATCGATACTTGAAAGGTCTGGGTGATCATTAAAGTTTTTTGAACCGCTATACTCAAAATCATTACCAATTTTTGCACTGAGATGATTTCCATAACAATAATTCTTAGATCGCCATGATATCGAATAATTAAAATGATTCATTTTGAATGCTAACCCAGTTTTGGAGTAGCTACCTTGAGAAGAATCTGACGAGTAAACTTTTCCAACAGTGCTATTTTATTATTATCATAAATTCGATTGACCACTAACCTGTGCGCCATGACTGCATGAAAAACATACTCAACATCTATGGGCTGAACATGATCTCTGATGCTCATCCATGCATTAACCTTTGCTGCTTTTACCAGCATTATCATACCTCTTGGACTGCTTCCAGCCACGATGAAATCATCCATATCAATGTCTTCTAGCTCAATATCAAACTTCTTTGGGTTCTCCGTGGCCTGCCATAAGGTTTCGATGTAATTTTTTATATGCTCACTCAACTGGATATTTTCTTGAATGACATCAGACACAGCATTAAGCTCTTTACAATCAAATGAGGGTAAAGGTATAGCATCAATTAATTTTGAAGTGTCCTGAAATTTTGTATCAAATATGATCGAATCACGTAACTCTTTTTCGGTGGGGGGTTGTATAGACACCTCCATCATAAATCTATCTCGTGCTGCGGCTGGTAGCTCAAAAGTTTCATTCTTTTCTACTTGGTTTCGATCGGCAAAAACGACCATATTCGGTAAGTGCACTACTTTATTAAATGCACTAACAGACTTTTCAGCCATAACCCTTAACAACAAAGAATGAACCTGTGGTCTTGCCCTATTAATCTCATTAAAAAAGAATATAGAAAGGTCTTCACCTTTTTTTAGCAAAGGGCCTTTTGAGATACTGGGCTTCCCCTCATCGCTAATTGAAGCATGGTAAATGATATCGTTAGGCATAAGATCGACAGTTCCTTCTACTCGCTCGTAGGTACCACCTATCAGCTTTGTAATAACTTGTAGCAAGGTTGTTTTACCCACACCTACACCTCCCTCCAAAAGCACATGACCTCGAGCAAAAAGACTAATGATTACTAAATTAATAGCTTTCCCCTGACCTAGAATAATATTATTGGCATCTTGTTTTATTTTTATAGCGTGTTCGTGCCACTCTTTGGTTATATTCGTATCATTTTTCATAAATTCCTCAGGCAAAAATAAATAAATAAATAGTTATTTGTGAATGATAAAGTAAATCATTATTTATTGAAATAAACAAAACAACTATTGATCAATGAATCCTTTGGTTTCTTTTGCGTAGTCATAAAATAAGTTTCAAAAGCCTATCGAGAATATAACTAGAATTAATTATTTGAGTAATGTAGATAGGAAACTTGATCCCGAATTCATACAATCAAAAGTATGAAGTCCAAGTTCTTTTGAAAGCATTCGAAATGAGGCGATACCACGACAAAATCCAACACTGTAATTGAAGTAAGCAATAGGTTTGTGATAAAAAAAGCCCAACAATGTTGCTGGGCTTTCTGACTAAGATTTAGCTAACTAAATCTTTCTTAGCATTTTTAATATTACTAAATAGTTACTTAGGTACAACTACAGTATCTATTACATGGATGACACCGTTGTCTGCAACAACATCGGCGATTATAACAGTTGCATTATCAACTTTTACAGTAACAACTTTTTTACCGTAAGATTTTTTTGTACTATTAACAGAGAGACTAAGCTCAGAACCTTGGACGGTTTTAACTTTTCCAGTTTTGACATCTTTTGCCATAACTTTTCCAGCAACCAAATGATAAGTTAATACAGCGCTTAATTTTTCTTTATCTTTTAGAAGTGCTTCTAAATCTGCTTGTGGAATTTTAGCAAATGCTTCGTCCGTAGGTGCAAAAACAGTAAAAGGACCTGGGCCTTTAAGTGTGTCGATAAGACCTGCTTCAGTAAGAGCAGTAGCTAGTGTTTTAAAATTTCCATTAGCAACAGCTGTATCAATAATATCTTTGGCAAATACAGAGGTTGCAAAAAGTAGAGATAATACATATACGATGAAAGTTCTTTTTATTTTTAGATCCTTAAAGTTAAAATTTCTAGGTGAAGTTTCTCACAGGATGATATTTAAAATAATTGATAAATACCACAAGAATTTATCTGAGTGAACCAAGCTTATAAAGTTCATCTTTTAAAATTATTGGAATAAAAACCCGCATCACAGGAAAACTGCTATCTAATTACAGTTATATCCTTGTAAATCAATGATTGTAATGGGAAATAACTGATTAGATATGGCGGAAGAGGTGAACTCCGAAGTCAAATATAATACATACTATTATAATCTACTAAAACCCTCTGTAACGCCGTATCTGTAACACTTATACTATCATACATATTAATACATACTAGTACAATCTATAATTATACCGTATACTATACCGTATACTATTACTGAAACCGTATACTAATATGCCTAAACAGTTCCAATTAAATAACCTTAAGGTAGAAAAGGCTAAATGCCCACCTGACAAGCCATATAAGTGGTTCTCTGATGGTAATGGGTTGATGTTAAGGGTTGATTCCAAACAGAATAAATTTTGGTCAGTAAGGCTTTATGCAAGTAACAAAGAACATATAAGGGGCATAGGTTCATACCCTACTATTGCATTGAAAGAAGCTAGAGTAATTAGAGATGAATATAAAAAATTATGGGCAAAAGGTGTTGATCCGTCTATTGAGAAAAAGAAAGCTAAACATACCATTACTAATCTTGCAGATCTTACCTTTGAGAAAGCATATCAAATGTATCTAGATAATAAGGTTGTCCCTAACCTATCAGATAAAACGATCAAGCGGACAAAAGAATTTTATAAGAACTCTTTGAAGACTCCACTAGGAAGACTGCCACTAGCAGATGTAAATGATGAAATCCTATTAACAGTATTAGAAAAGGTACATAGCAAAGCACCTAGTTCAGCTATGAAAGTTAAGAGCCTAGTGAATCAAATCTTTATCCATATGAAAGAGAAAAGGCTATTTAAAGGTACTAACCCTACCCTTGAATTAAAAGGTAATAGCTTAATTACCCCACCCAAAGTAAAACACTTCTCTCACCTTGAAGAACATAGAGTGGGTGAGTTTATTACTGCTTTAGACAGAGACAGAGAATCAGGCTTAATTACTCGCACATTCTTATATGTTGTTATGGTAACTGGTTTAAGAACAGGCTCTCTAGCCAATGCTCAATGGAAATGGCTTGATAGCAAAACTAATACATTGCATGTGCCAAGTATGTTCATGAAAGGTAGGCAAGGCTTTAGATGTCCCCTACCTAAACAAGCTATGATTAAACTTAATGCCTTAAAGACTTTTCTTAATAGTAAGAGTACAGACTATATCTTTGAGGGTAATCAGGGTAAGCCAATATCAGACTCAACTGCTCGGTTATGTTTGCAAAGATTAACAGGTGATAAGGCAACCGTTCATGGATTCAGAACACTATTTAATATAGTAGTATCCAAGATGAATAAGTTTGAGATTGAGAAGATAGAATCGCAGCTAACCCATGCATTTACTTCAACTGATATTAGAAAGGTTTATATGGGTAAGGAAGATTATTTAGAGGATAGAAGAAATATTGTCCAAGCCTATGCAGACTGGTGTGATAAGCAGATTTAAATTTCAACCGTAAGAATTCCATAAACAAAAAATATTATCAAACCTAATAACCAACCTTGCCACACACTCCTTCTACAGCCCCATCCAATTGCAAACACAACACCAAAAAGAAAGCCAAAACCTATACAAATGTTCCATATAAAAAGAATAATCTCAACTTTTGAGTAGCCTTCCATCGCCAATGCAACAACTCCAAAAGCAAGGAAAGGTAAGAAAATTTTAAAAAAGCGTATGAAAGCATCCTTATCACTCTCCTTTATGAAATCATCCTTATCACTCTCCTTCATAATATATCTCCCCTAATTAATCCCTGAATAACCACTTGCCCCAGTATTCATTGAGGTATTTATTTTGCTTATTATTTAGATCAGATAAATCTTTTGTCTTCCCTGAATTTATATCTCTATAAAATCGCCAGTTAACATACCCTTGCAGTCTCCATTCTTCTTCTTCCATAAACATCTTATACATATGCTTTTGACTGGGCTTAACTTGTTTAGTAGCAACTTGTTTACTAGCTTGGAGAAGACTTATACCCTTATTCAATATGGCGTCTGTAAGTTGGAATATATATTTAGGTGGGTTAGTTTTATCTAGACCACTACTTCCTGACATAACTTCTTTTAATCCAAAAGCTACCTCAAAGCTTTTACCTTTTTTAATATGCTTATTACCTAAAGAATCTTCTTCTTTCTCATCAAGCGTACTAAACAATGCTTTATCTATATAAGCTTGAATTGATCGTGGAATCTTCTCACCTCTCTCTGTCAAAAACTTATAGTATTTTATGACTGTTTGGTAATCATTTTGGGTTGATCCGTTGGGTGTGTTGAGGTTACGAAGTGAGTCAAATGCTTTTACTGCATTAATAGCTTGAAAGTCTTGCCAATCATTACTACCAATATCTACTGATCCTCTAAACTCTCTTAAAACTAGTGTTGCCCATGCTCTAGTGTTGTACCACTCATTTAAATAGTCTTCACTTGGTGTTATTTCTTCAATCATATTTTTCCATTGTAAACATGCAGTTGCACCATATTTTTATTAACTACTATATAAGGATTTTTCCCTTTATAAAGTGGTTCTAATGGGAAATCTTTAGCCTAAAAATACATACCATAAGTATCTATAAGAGGACTTTATTACTTAATTAATTCTATCCTCTGGTTGTGGTTGGTCAAGTAGTTTTTATGAATTATTTTGGAGTTAAATATGGAAGAAAGAAAACCTAGAAGTGCAGCAAAAAGAGAGTTTGAAGATTGTTACTTTAGAGCAGATGAAGTAGCCATGTATTTGAGTATGGGTCTATCAACTGTTTGGGATAAATCAAAGAATAATAAAGATGGTTTTCCATCAGGTAAGAAAATATCAGAAAGAATATCTGTTTGGAGGAAGTCTGATCTAGATGATTGGGTAAATAGAAATGATGAGGTGGAGTAACCCATGATCCAAACTATATTCAATAATGCCTATACTAAACATAATGGGAAGTTATGGAATCCTAGTTTTAAAGAGTTTAGTGAACAGGACTGTCAGGTAATACAGGTAAAGGAAAAAGCCAAGCTAGTTTTTCATGGGAAGCTTAAAGATAACAGTAGAGCCAGTCCTATGGAAGTTATAGAGAGAGATGGAATAGTCCTAGACTTTGACCATGTAGCAGTTGATATAACTAAAAGGATTGAGGAAGCACTAGAGGGATATGAATATACCCTTACCAACACCCATAGTCATGATCCAGATAATAATGACCATTGTTATAGAGGTCTTATAGCTACAACTGAATCAATAAAGAAAGATTATAAGTTTGTCTATTGGAACTTCGTATTAGATAACCCTAAACTAAAAGCAATGCATGATGAGGGTATGCTAGATGTAAGAGGTGAAGATGAAGCTAGATGTTTCTTTACTCAATCTATTCCACCTGAAAGAAAAGACAAGGCATTCAAATTAGTTAAAGGGGGTACACCTTATAAACCGATATACCGTAAAAGAGAGAAGCCAAATAATGATAGTAGTGGTCTGCACCATGTCTCTGAATTCTCGCAGTTCAATGCATTCAAAGATGAAATAGTATTAGGTGGAACTGGACAAAGAAATGCTTTTGAAGCTAGAGAGATTGGCAGATTAATTAAAGAACATGGTGATAAAGAAGTTGTAATAAGAGAAGCTTTAAAAATCAATGAGACTAGGATTAGCCCACCTGAACCAACTGAAGAAATTATAAGACAGGTTAATAATATTTGGGATAGAGAGATAAAGAATAATCCTGAATTATCTAGATCAACACCTAAAAGAAGAAGCTATACCATTGATGAATATGAAGCATTGCCCCCTACTGAATGGTTAGTTTATAACTTGATTGAAGATAAGAGTATGAATGCCATATACGGTGCTAGTGGGTCTACTAAATCCTTTCTAGCAATTGATCTAGGAATGCACCTTGCACTTGGTTGGGATTGGTTTGGGTATGAAGTATATAAGCCGATACCAGTTATCTATGTAGCCGTTGAGGGTGGCGGTGGCTTACTAAAAAGAATAAAGGGTTGGATCAAAACTCATAACAATACAAAACCTAAAAAATTCATTATAGATAGAGATGTTATTAAACCTAAAGACCCAAAATCAATACAAAGCTTTATTGATGAATATAAGGATAAAGGTAAGAACTCAATGATTATCGTTGATACCCTAAATGCTAATGCTAGGTCTAGTGGTATTGAAGAGAATAGTTCAGAGATGGGTTTAGTTGTAGACGCTTTCCAAAAAATCAATAACGCCCTTAATAGTTCATACACCCTTATTCATCATACAGGGAAAGATGAGACTAAAGGCATGAGAGGACATACCTCAATTCATGCTTCTATGGATACTATTCTTTATGTTCAAAAGAAAGATAATGGTTGTACATGGTCTCTAGAAAAACTCAAAGAGGGTGAAGATGGTATTAGCTATTCGTATGATACTGAAGTTGTAGAAACTACTAAAGATACTAAAGGGAATATGCAAACTACCCTAGTTGTTAAACCTAAAAATCTAATACAGAAAGAAGAAAAAAGAGAAGAGTTTAGAGGGAATCAAAAACCTATATGGCGAATAATTAAAGATTATCTATTACCCATAAATAATCACAGATCAAATATAGAAGACATATTAGATTCTATTCAAGAGAGTTGGGCAGAACACCCTAGCAATAAAAGAAAGTTTGACGCTAGGAGAGTAATAACCCAATTAAAGAATAAGGGATTATTAGATACAGGTGCATTTACAGATCATGACACTAAAGAAAAAGAACTGGATCAAATATGGATTACAAAAAAGGGATTAACTTATTAAAGAGTCCAACGCTTATACCCTCTAAAGAGGGGTATATAAGCTAGACTTTGGATTGTCTAACTAATGCTTAACAGGATAAAGCTAGACTTATTAGACTCTTCTTCTATGGGTAAATGAATAATTCCAAAACTAGATTTTAAGAGGTGCTTATATGCGGTGTAAACATATTAAGAAGAATGGTGATCAATGTAAGAATCATACTGCTTATGGTTGTAAGACTTGTAGGTATCACGGTGCTAGAAGAATAAGATTTGGAACTGAAGCACCTAATTATAAACATGGAGATTATACAAAATCAGTATTTGAAACAAGAGAAAGAATAAGAGCTTTGAATGACATAGGAATCTTATGTGGTTTTATACACAGGAAGATGAGAGGTAGGAAACCCATTAAACCATTGCTATACGATTTAGAAAGATTTAAACAATTATTTAAGGGGTAACACTATGCAAGATAAAAATAAGTTAGAAGTATTTGACACACCAAACAAAGAGATAGTCAGAGTTCATTCAGATATAACTGATGAAGATGGCTCTCAAAAAACCATAGAGGTAGATATGAGACAAATACGCTTTGTTGTTAAATACAATGAAGTAGAAAAATATCAGAGAATAGCTAACCAATTACTTTTTGCAGTTATTACAACTGGTGATAAGAAATTAAGAAAAATGGTTAAAGATATGGAAGAGGATATATGAAAAAGAATGCAATAACTAAAGCTAATATGGGTAATCTAAACTCTTCTAAAGGGAGAAGATTGCCTACTGAAAGATTAACAATGGAAGTACAACAGAACCCTGAAAAGCTAAAGAAGATGGTTGTGAAATTACTTGATAAAGCTATTGATGGTGATATGTCAGCTATTAAAGAAGTATTTGATAGGTTAGATGGTAAGGTAGTTAATCAGATAAGTGCAGAGGTTAGTGATAACAGACCCATCTATGTAGTAACAGGTATAGATAACGAAGATGATGAGCATGAGGATAATGCCATAGTGGTTGATACTGGCTTTAGAGATGAATAGCTATATAAATCAATAGGTTATACAAATAAACAAAGCCCTTTATCCCCCCTGTACCCCTAGCCTTTATATAGAGGTATGGGACTCAAATTTTTGGTATTATTTATGTATGACTAAATCATACAAAAGAATAAGTAGACTTCTCTATATCATTTTGCTAACAGTATTTAGCTATAATTCATTAATTGCTGATAAACCAGTTGTAGATATTAATGCTGGTATTTATCAGTTATCAAAAAGATTTTTAACTGAACATTTCTATTTAAAATGCCCAAATAATATTTTAGTAACCGAATGTATATACAAAGCATCATGGGGCGATTCATATACAAGTGCTGGGAGATATATGTATTTATTAGGATACCAACGAGAAAAGTCTTTAGATGTCGGTACTGCAATAATTCATGCAAATAAGAATTACAAATGGGGGGATTACAGATATTCTCTTTTAGATGAATTTAATGAAAAAAATAAAATTAATGGTTTTACTTGGCAAAAATCAAGTAACCACAATGGAGCTCAAAAACATGCAAGAAATTTTACTGGTAAAACAGTATGGGTTTTATTCTTAATTTGTATATTTATAATTTGGTTTACAAGGAATAAAAGTGAGGTAATAGTTAACTACTTAATAGCACTCTTCAAGAAAATATAAGTTAATGCTTTTTCATTTAGTTCTTCTCAAAAGAACAGGTCAAGTTACTGTTTAACCCTGTTATATCAAACGAAATAGTTTTTTCATAAATTAACTTATTGGCTTGTAAAAATTTTTAATTATTTAAAGAGAAGTCATACCTTAATCTACAATCATAAAAGCTCCGATGAATATAATAACAATAAAGCCAATTAACCTTTGCCACATAGGAAAATTTTCATTCGTTAAGCATAAAATCATAGCTATTCCACCACCTAAACTAACAACAAAATTAAACAAACCTAACCCATCTGATGAAGAAGCCATCACAAGATTAGGTATAAAGAATAAGAGTAGGAGTAGTTTTTTCATTTTAAAATAGGCTTTACTTTACTCGTACAAGTTGTGATATCACATTCCATATCTAAACAGCCTCTCTTAACAAACCTTCAAAGAAAGCATCGTAACTTTCACATGCCTTTAAGTCATTACCCATGATGCCATTAAATTGTTTATTACCTATATAACTCTTCTTGGCTTCTCCTTCATAGAAATCGGCTATTCCTTCAATAGTAAGTTCTAGAGAGCTATAGTCAAATTGGGATATATCCCCACCAAAGGTATTTTCAATATGGTCAGCAGCTTTCATAGCTATGTCAAAACCTTTTTTGTGAAGGTCTTCTTTTACTTCATCCTCACCTATATGCTCTACAAGTTGATGATGAGCTGATGAATAGGCAAAGCCACATCGGCATGCCACATAAAGTATTTCGTAAAGGTTGGATTGCCAATGGGCTTTATTGGCGGTGTATTCTGCTACTGGGATAAACTTCTCTTCTGCCATCACCAGATTAGGTATTAAGAATAAGAGTAGGAGTAGTTTTTTCATAAATTAAAACTTTTTATTTTTTACGGCCTTACAAAGACCTTCAAATGTTTTATATATAGAAATTTGTATGTCACATAAGCAATTTTCTATATAAAATTTACTCATTCTGCTTTATTTATTCACAACTTTCAGCATAGGATAAATGTCTATATGCTTTTTTTGCGTAACGCTGACAACGACTTAAATCTGATGAACGATATGCTTTTTTTGCATCTTTATAGCCGAAATATGCTTCACTTTCAGCATTAGGGCAACTTTTTGCTAAGGCGCTAGGTACATTAATAAACAAATAAAAAAATAAAAGTAGAAGTAGTTTTTTCATATAACAACCTTATAAAATTTAAGCTAACAAATCAAAATTATTTTGTAGTCTATGTGTAGTCTGCTATAGAAATAAAAAAAACTTTTAGAAGAAAAATCCTCTAAAAGTTTTAATATAATTGGTGGAGTCTGAAGGAGTTTTTACAAACCGTTTATTGGACGAATTAAGCAACATTACGTTGTTCTTCAAAACCAGAAATGTTGAGCAATTAGGCAGAAAAATATGGAGCTGGTAGTTGGGCTATCTAATGAGCACAGCTCTCCTCACATAGGATAAACACAACCAAAATATGAACACACCAGAGCAGATGTCGTTGGAACTTTCCGGCGGCACAGGCGAGGTGTATCTAGAAAATGGATATTATAACAGCAATGAGTCAGAGCCAGAAACGTTCACAGAGGAAGAGCAAACGGCGCGTGCCACAACGCTACTAAATGATTTAGATGCTAATAGTTGTACTCTGATATTTCGAGCGGTAATTTTACAGCTGCTCATCGACTTACGTTCTGAATCTACCAAAGAAGATCGCGTGCGTTTCAAGCAAGAGGCTATTGCATGGTATGCTTCGGATGATTACCCGATGGTGTGTGATTTGGCCGATGTGGATCAGGAATTATTATCAGAAGAAATTGAGGCGATTATTCAAGGCCGTAAAGGTAAAGAAGGCACCAGTGATTTTAGGGTACTGAGAAAGAAGAAACTGAAAAACCGAATGGAATATGGCGATGCGTATTGATGTGAGAATGGATGTAAAAGACATAAACCGCAAGATGCGTGCCTTTAGCAGCGAGTTTGCGTTTGCAACAGCCAAGGCATTAACAGATACGGCTAAAGATGCGCAGGCTGAAATCCGCAATAAAGAGCTACCCCGTGTATTTGATCTAAAGAACCGCTGGACGCAATCCGGCATTCGCATCACCCCTGCTAAGAAAGATATGCCGTCTGCTTCTGTGTATTCCCGTGATTGGTATCTCACCGACCATGAACATGGCAAAATTCGTTATCCTTTCAGAGGTAAATATATCGCTATTCCAGGGCGTGGTCTTTCAGTTGCTAAAAGCGGCCGTATTACAAAATCCAAACGCCCTGATGCTGTTATGCGGCGACCTGATGTGTTTATCGTCTCGTTACGCAAAAGTGGGTTGAAAGCCATTGTGCAACGCCCTCGTAAAAAAGCAGAGGCACGTGCAGGTAAACTGAATGTGCTGTATATTCTGAAACCAAAGGTGCGCATTAAAGAAAAACTTCGCTTTAAAGATACAGTTGCCGAGGTGGTCAATAAACGCTTCAAACGCAATTATATCCGTATCTTGAATCAAGCGATTAGGTCGATGAGGTGATAGTGCCTAACATTAAGTTGCAAAAAACACAAAGTCTGATAGTATTTAAGTAGTAAGTATATGAAAAATTTAGTTTCCATAGCAATGTTATGCATAATGTTGTTTGCCAATGTGGCAAGCGCTGTGGATTTGTGCTGTGTTGATGCAGAACATGCATTATCTCATGCACAAGAAATTTCTTATGAGAACGAAAACCATAATGACACCAGCAATAATGACATTGCTTGTGATTGCTGTGCTTGTCACAGTCATTGTGAAATAAAGTTGTTTTCAGCATTTGATCTTATAAACATTCAACTTACAGATATTCGTACAAAAAGTGCTTTATCTGGCAGATTGTTTATTTCCGAAATCACCAACTCCCTTTATCGCCCTCCGATAGCATAAATTTGAACATTTTTTAGCAAGGCGTATCCGCATGGAGCGCTGCCTTGTGCCTTTTATTTTCAAATTTTATCGGAGTTACCATGAAAACATATCTATTGGGTGGTTTGATATCCGCCGCTATTATTGCCAGTCCAGCATATTTATGGGCGAATGAACCGCATTCAAAACATCTGCACCAATCCAAACAATCAGTGTATGCGAACAAACAATTGTTAACATTAAAAGAAGCTGTTAATAAAGCGATTGAGAACGCCCCCTCGTTAGCGTCCAATGCCTATGCTGTTCAATCAGCTAAGGCTTCTGAAACACAGGCAGGTGTTTTACCTAACCCTGAAGCTTATTTTGAGGCCGAGAATATTTTAGGTTCCGGTGCATATAACGATTTTGATTCAGCTGAATATAGTTTGGGCATAAGCCAAAAAATTGAACTTGGCGGCAAGCGTACAGCACGTAAAAACGTGGCTAAGGCACAAACAAATAAGATATCGGCACTTTCAACATTAGAGCAGTTAAAGTTAGAACGAGATGTGCATGTGGCCTATGCCAATATTCTAACAGAAGAAGAAGGATTAAGGCTTGCAAAAAGCCAGCAGGATGTTGCCCGTAAAATGCTTAAGACTGTGAGTAGAAGGGTTAGTAAAGCGGCAGAAGCTGATATTCAAAAAACAAAAGCAGAGTTGGCTTTATCATCAGCAAAAATCAAGGTCAGGCAATCAGAGCAAAGACTTAGTATTGCGCAAAAACGTTTGGCGAATTTAATAGGAGAAAGCGAGTTATTATATGCGCTAGATCATAGCCATTTATTCGATATTCACAAACCATCGCCGTTGGATGACTATCTTGCAAAAATAGATACATTGCCTGATGTGGCACAGTTCCAATATTTAGAGCAAGAAAAACAGGCAGAGTTAGATTATGAATTAGCACATAAAGTGCCAGACCCAGAGCTAAGTTTAGGCGTGCGTCATTTTAGCGATAGTGATGATAATGCCTTTATGGTTGGCGTGTCCATGCCGATACCCATTCATAATCAAAATCAAGGTAATATTGCCAAGGCAAATGCAGAGCTTTCTAAGGTATCAAGCGATAAAAACGTCATCAAACGCTCGTTAGAGCAGGAGATTATCAATCAATGGCAAAGTCTAGAAACGGCTTATATTGAGTCTAAAGAATTACGCTGGAAGCTAATTCCATCAGCGGAGAAAGCCTTTAAGCAAGCAAGTAGCAATTATGAGAGAGGTAAGTTTTCTTATCTTGAGGTGCTTGATGCTCAACGCACATTAGCCGAAGTGAAAGAGCAATATTACCAGTCTCTTAAAAATTACCATATCGCACAAGCGAATATTGAACGCCTAACATCAGGAGAATAGCCATGAAAAAATATATTTTACCCGCACTATTAATTGCATTGCTTTCAAACCCATCTTTTGCCGAAGAAGGGCATAATCACGACCATGACGAACATAAACATGAAACGCATGATTCTGATAGCCATAAAGGACATGACCACGATGAACATGGGCATGAAGAGAATGGCGCAGACCATGAAGGGCATAATCATCACGAAGAGGAAGATCATGATGATCACAAAGGGCATGACGACCATAAAGACCATGATGATCACGAAAGACACGATCATTCAGAACATGGAGACGATGAGCATGAAGAAGGCGTAGTAGAAATTGATGATGAAGCAGCAATGAAAGCTGGCATTAAAACCTCAACAGCTCAACCTGGCAAGATCACAAATGAATTATCATTGAATGGCAAAGTAATATTTGATCGCAATCGCTATACAGAAGTGAAAGCTCGTTTTGATGGTATTGTTAAAAGCGTAAAAACAAAATGGGGTGATAGCGTATCAAAAGGGCAAACATTAGCATTAATTGAAGCAAATGAGAGCCTAAGAAGTTATTCTGTTAAATCTCCTATATCGGGCAAAGTTATTGAGCGTCATACGAATGTTGGCGATGTAACGGGAGATGAAGTTTTATTCAAAATAGCTGATTTATCGAAAGTATGGGCAGAGTTTCATATATTCACATCAGACTCTAATAAAATTAAAAAAGGGCAAATAGTGCATATTACTATGGCGGATAGTGATAAAGAAATTGAAACACCCATTAAGATGATTTTGCCAACGGCAGATGTACAAAGCCAAACATTAATTGCTATTGTTGAGATCGATAATAAATCGGGGAATTGGCGACCAAATATGATGGTTGAGGGAATAGTTGAAACAGGCTCAACTAAAGCAGATATTGCCGTTTACAAAGAGGCATTACAACGCACCCCTGAAGGCTTTGTTGTCTATATTAAAGAAGGCAATAAATATGAGCAACGCCATGTAGAAGTTGGAAAAGAGAACTCTAAATTTATTGAGATTCTAGAAGGCATTGAAATTGGCGAAGAATATGTGTCCGAAGGCAGTTTTACCATCAAAGCGGATATTGGCAAAGCCGAAGCTGAACACGACCATTAATCCGATTATTAGGAAAACATTATGTTAGAAAATATTATCCATTTTTCCATTAAACAACGCTGGCTTATGATGCTGGTGGTTATAATGCTTGTTACACTTGGCATTTATAATTTTAACCGCCTATCCATTGATGCTGTACCAGATATTACCAATGTACAGGTGCAAATTAACACCGAAGCAGAAGGCTATTCTCCGCTAGAGGTAGAACAGCGTATTACATTCCCCGTTGAAACAGCATTAGCGGGTATTCCAAAGTTGGATTACACACGTTCGCTTTCTCGTTATGGCTTAAGCCAAGTAACCGTTGTATTTGAAGAAGGCACGGATATTTATTTCGCAAGGCAGTTAATAGGCGAGCGATTATCTACTATTAAAAATGAAATACCCGAAGGGCTAGAGCCTATGATGGGGCCGATAGCCACAGGCTTAGGCGAGATATTTTCTTATGTGGTGGAATCTAAAGAAGGTTATAGCCATACACCAACCGAGTTATTAACCGCTCAAGATTGGATTATTGTACCGCAGTTGAGGAACTTAAAAGGCGTAGTAGAGGTTAATTCTATCGGTGGTTATGAAAAGCAATTTCATGTTATGCCTAACCCTCAAAAACTTATTAGCTTTGGCTTATCGGTTGATGAAATCATACAAGCCTTGGAAAATAACAATGCTAATGTTGGCGCAGGTTACATTGAGAAAAATGGCGAGCAATATCTTATCCGTGTTCCAGGGCAGATTGAGGGCATTAAGGATATTCAAAATATCGTAATAACTAAACGAGATGATGTTATTTTACGCATTAAGGATATTGCGGAAGTTCAAATAGGCAGCCCACTTAGAACAGGTGCGGCAACACAAAATGGTAAAGAAATTGTGCTTGGCACAGCCATGATGCTTATGGGCGAAAATAGCCAAGATGTTGCAGGCAGAGTATCGAAACAGCTCAATATTATCAACAAGTCCTTACCTGAAGGTATGCAAGCACGAGCGGTTTATGATCGTACATCTTTAGTAGATCGTACCATTCACACGGTAGAGAAAAATCTCGCTGAAGGGGCGATGTTGGTCATCGTGATTCTCTTCCTGCTATTAGGCAATATCAGGGCAGCACTTATCACCGCTCTTGTGATTCCTATATCCATGTTAATGACCATAACAGGCATGGTTGGTAAAGGAGTATCAGGTAATTTAATGAGCCTTGGGGCATTAGATTTTGGTCTTATTGTTGATGGTGCGGTGATTATCATGGAAAACTGCATTAGGCGATTTGGTATTGCACAGCATCAACTAGGGCGATTATTAAGCAAAGAAGAACGCTTTAAACTAACTGCGGAAGCTACTGCCGAAGTGATCAAGCCAAGTATCTTTGGCGTAATCATTATTACGGTGGTTTATTTGCCTATATTCTCGCTTACGGGTGTTGAGGGCAAAATGTTCCACCCTATGGCATTTACGGTAGTAACGGCTTTATTATCGGCGCTTATCTTATCCCTAACATTCGTACCTGCTTGTGTGGCGTTATTTGTAACGGGCAAAGTAACTGAAAAAGAAAATTTCGTTATTCGTGGTTCTAAAAAACTTTATGAACCAGTGCTTAAATGGTCGCTTAATCATGCAAAATCATTGATTATAGCATCATTGCTACTGGTAGCAGGAAGCATATATTTAGCCTCTCGCATGGGTGCAGAATTTATACCAAGCCTTGATGAAGGCGATATTGCCTTTCATGCTATGCGTATTCCAGGAACAAGCTTAGAGCAATCTATTGAGATGCAAAAACAAGTTGAGGTAGTTGCAAGCCAGTTAGCCGAAGTGAAGGAAGTATTCAGTAAAATTGGTACACCTGAAGTAGCAACCGACCCTATGCCGCCTAATGTGGCTGATACATTCGTAATGCTAAAGCCAAAATCAGAATGGCTAGACCCTAGCAAAAGTAAGGCTGAATTTGTTGAGGAGTTGGAAGAAGCGGTATCTAAACTTCCAGGCAATAATTATGAATTCACGCAGCCAATTGAAATGCGATTTAATGAGCTTATTTCTGGTGTACGAAGTGATTTAGGTATTAAAATTTATGGCGATGATTTAGAACAACTCTTAAAATCAGCTAATCAGATTGCATCTGTAGTGCGTAAAGTTGAAGGTGCAAATGCTGTTAAGGTAGAGCAAGTCACAGGTTTGCCTGTTCTTTCTATTGTACCAAACCGTAAATCATTAGCTCGCTATGGCTTAAGCGTAGCGAATGTGCAAGAGGTCGTGCAAACGGCTTTAGGCGGTGCAGATGCAGGCAGAATATTTGAAGGCGATAGACGCTTTGATATTGTGGTTAAACTCTCAAAAGAAAAGCGAGAAGATATAGATGCTATATCAAACTTACCAGTTTATTTGCCAAATAGCTCAACAGGCTATGTGCCATTAAAGGAAGTTGCCAATATAGAAATCACTTATGGCCCTAACCAAATAAGCCGTGAAAATGGTAAAAGGCGAATTATTGTAACATCTAATGTGCGTGATCGTGATTTAGGCTCATTCGTTCAAGATGTGCAGAATGCCGTTGATGAAAATGTAAAAATGCCATCTGGCTATTGGCTTGATTATGGCGGTACATTTGAGCAGCTTATTTCTGCCAAGAAACGATTATCTATCGTAGTGCCAATCGCTTTAATGCTGATATTTATTTTACTATTTATGGCTTTTGGATCGGTTAAGGATTCATTGCTGATCTTCTCAGGCGTGCCACTTGCCTTAACAGGTGGTGTAGCGGCACTATGGCTTAGAGATATTCCATTTTCTATATCCGCAGGTGTTGGCTTTATTGCCTTATCAGGTGTAGCAGTTCTTAATGGCGTTGTGATGGTATCTTTTATCAAAAACCTGTTAGAAAAGAAAATGCCATTAGATAAAGCGATTATAGAAGGTGCATTAACAAGGTTACGCCCCATCTTAATGACAGCATTAGTAGCAAGTTTGGGGTTCGTACCAATGGCACTTAACACAGGTGCAGGTGCAGAAGTTCAACGCCCACTTGCAACTGTAGTAATTGGCGGCATTATATCCTCAACAATCTTAACGCTGATTGTTTTACCAGCAATCTATCGTTTGTTTAGTAGAGCTCAGGAGGTCGGGTGATTTTGTCAAAAAAAATAATAGCTTTCTTTATATGAACTCTATGAAAATAAATAATCCTTGACATACCCCCAGTAGGTATATTAATATACCCCTATGAGGTACATTTTTTTAACATTAATTATTGTTGTTGGAATTGCAAGTTCGGCAATGGCAAGGCCTGTTTCATATCCAGGTGGTTGGACAATTATGCAAACGAATAATTGGGAATCATCAAAACTGCACACACATTATTCACCCAACTTAAAAAACTCTATTGGGGTCGCGGTAGAGAATTACAATGAGTCAGATCGATATAATGTAAACCTACAATGGAATTATTTGCTAGGTCGTAAGAACACTAAAAAATCTCAGGCTAATTTGTATTTAAAGACACAAGCCGGTGTAGCTTTTGAAGGTGACGAAAAAGAGCCAAATGCCTCTATTGGCATAGCAGGCGATTGGGAAACAAGACGTTACTTTGTGTTTTATGAAGCCATGGGAAAATATGCTGACAAGCTAGATGATGGGTCATTTCATCAAAAGGCACGAGTTGGAATTGCTCCTTATGTTGGCGAATATGGTGATATTCACACTTGGATTATGCTTCAAGCAGAACATCACCCTGAAGAAATTGATCAAGATGATCAAGTGATATTTACCCCGATGATACGCATGTTTAAAGGCGATTATTTAGGTGAATTTGGCGTTAATACGAATGGTGACGCCATGTTTAATTGGGTCGTTCGATTTTAACTTATAACTTTTCAATGGAGAAACTTATGAAAAAACTTTTATTAACAACTTTAATGGTAACAGCACTTGCATCGCCAATAGCATATGCAGGACATCCAGAAATGAATCATGCAACTAAACATGAAGCAGCTGTAACGGTTGGCAAAACAATAGTTGCTCATGTGGAAGGTATGGTCTGTGACTTTTGCGCAAGAGGGTTAGAGAAAACCTTTGGCAAAAAAGATGAGGTAAAAAATATTATTGTTAGCTTAGAGCAAGGCACGGTAACTCTTCATATGAACCCTAATCAAGATTTATCCGATGAGGATATTATAGAAATTATCAAAGGTAATGGAATCAATACTACCAGTATTGACCGTGGTAAAGATAATGAATCACATGATGGCCATGACCACAGCAAAGAACATGGTGGGCATCACTAGGATTTATATCATGAAAAAATTATTAGATTTTTTAACATTATTTAGCTCTGCAAGTACGCTTATCTGCTGCGCCTTGCCTGCGTTACTGGTTGCGTTAGGTGCAGGAAGCGTCATGGCATCACTGGCATCTAATGCACCGGGGTTAATATGGATTTCTGCACACAAGATGCAGGTGTTTATTTTTGCAGGTATTATGCTCACACTTGGTGGTATTTTACAATATCGCGCACGCAATATGGCGTGTCCTATTGACCCTGATAAGGCAAAAGCCTGTGGGAAGGGAAGAAAATGGAGTAGGATAGTATATTTCTTCTCATTAACCATTTATCTTATTGGTGGATTCATGGCTTTTATCGCACCAAAACTCATTTAAATTCAAGGAGGTAAAAATGACCAAAGAAAAAGATAGTTGTTGTAATCATAATCACCCTGATCATTCAGAGGAATTATCACGTCTTAATCGCCTTTCTGGGCAAGTGGATGGTATTAAGAAGATGATAGAAGAGCGTAGATATTGCCCTGATATTATCACGCAGTTAAGGGCCATTCAATCTGCTGCTAAAGCGGTGGAGAGTAATATTCTTCGTCGTCATCTTGAGGCGTGCGTAAAAGATGCGTTTGAAAGTAATGATCAATCTAAGACAGATACAAAAATAGACGAGTTGATGAATATATTTAAAAAGTTAGATTAACTAGTCAATACCACATATGAATAGAGGCTGCCTGTGCTGAAAAAAATCTACTCTGTAACCTATTGCTGTGATTTCAAAGATGGTGTTCATGGCATAAATTGTAAGTATCGCTATGTTTTGTGGGCTGTATTACTCATAAATATCAGCCTATTTTTTACAGAATTTAGCAGTGGTATATATTCAGGCTCTCAAGCCCTTATCGCTGATGCGCTGGATTTCTTTGGCGATTCAGTCAATTATATCATCACCTTATTTGTTCTTAATAGTGCATTGGCAACACGGGCAAAGGCATCGCTCTTTAAGGGGGGTACGATGGGCATTCTAGGCGTTTGGGTGATTGTTAGCACTTTGTATAAGATATTTATCACAGGGCTACCACAGGCGGAAATTATGGGGTTAATTGGCTTCTTAGCCATGATAGGCAATCTTCTATCTGCCTTGCTTCTTTATAAATTTAGAAGTGGCGATAGTAATCGTGAGTCCGCTTGGATATGCAGTCGAAATGATGCCATATCTAATATCGCCGTTATAATAGCAGGGCTTTTTGTTTACCTAACAAATTCAAAATACCCCGACCTTATCGTAGCAGGAATCATGGCTTATCTAGCAATTACAGGTGCAAGAAGAATTATCATATCTGCTGCAAAAGAGTTAAGAAAAACTCCAAGCTAGAAAAACAACAAGCTGTTACAAATAGATTGCAAATTACCTTAGATAAAATAGCAGGAATGCATACAAAATAAAAATAGTTACTCCCGGGCGGTTATGCACATCTACGGGTAAGGCGGATGCGCGGCGTATTTCTAGCGCCAGAGATTTTTTATGCGTTTCGCTTTCGTTTTCAACATTTCATCTAATGATGAATCTATAGCGTTAACTCCAAAGAATGGCTGTTTCTCTACATTTCTAGCACATGCTTTCCTAAGATAAGCATGCATCACATACTCCTGAAAGCGAAATAGGCCTAAACACTGTTTCGCTCTAATCAAAAGGAGAACGTCACCATGCCCACTCAATCCCCTACAGCCAAGTTAGCTAAACTTTTTGGATGTTCACAACGTCGCGTACAGCAATTAATCAAAGATGGCATTATATCTAAACCAACCGATGACCCTGCTGACATAGCAAAATGCATTCAGGAATATATTGCCCATCTCAAGAAACAACTGGATAATAGCAGCACTCGCAAAGGCGTTGGCCAATACAAGCTTAAGATAGCCAAAGAACAAGCATTAAAATTAGCACTTGAGAATCAAGAGCGCCAAGCCAGCTTGTTGCCCAAACAGGAAGTGGAACAAGAGGTGGGGAACGCATTTATGAATGTGCGCACACGGCTTCTGTCCATTCCATCTAAAGCAGCTCCTGAGGTGTTTGGGATTGAGAGCCGCGCAGAGATTGAAGCCTTGCTCAAACGGTTAGTGCATGAAGCCTTAAATGAATTAGCCAGCTGTACTTACGGCAATAAGGATGTATCTTCAAAGGAAGCATAGGCGCTGCAGCTTGCAGTGTGGTTACACTGCACCGCCTCTTCATACCACCCCCCAATCTGACACTAAGCCAGTGGGCGGATAAGTAAGTTTATTCACACCTAAAATTAACGGTACAACTTTCTCCAAAACAAGTATTATTTTCAACTGCAGCTCGACTAAAACCATTTGTTTTACATGCGCTAGCTGCATCCTGATATGCTTTTTGAGCATAATAGCTATTGTTATAGTGAGAGAATGTAACATTTTTGCCATCATTGGCTATCTGACTATGAAATGTACATCCAGATATAGCTACTATTGTTGATAAATACAATAGGCGACTCATAAACACTCCTAAATAATTTCTATAAAATATCTTCCTATATTTGGTATTCAATGTCCATAGGTTGATAAGTTAATACCCTCATCCCCTCGTATTAAATAAAATAGGTATCGCACTCAAATTTTTCCTAATTTTTGCTAGAAATATTTTTTGATCAGACCGTATACTTTTTATAGGGGGTATGTTTTATATATGACTCTTATTTTGAGTATACGGTTTGCAGTAATAGTAGGTATTCAAAATGTATAGAATCATTTGTTTAAATCATAGTG
>CBFHYY010000014.1:0-6576 GCA_965660175.1 Methylophilaceae bacterium | reverse complement strand
TCCGATGCACTTCCGCCATTTCCGCACCAAAAAATAGTTTTCTTATTTTTTAACGCTGACACCAATATTTTAGCAATGCTACTTATTTGAGGTTCAAGGTTTGAAAGATGCGCAAGAACATCTCTATGCTCTGAGATATGTTGATTTATAAGTTGATTCATGTGGTTATTATAATTTACTAATAAAAAAAAGGTTGGCTATTGAGTATTTAAAAAAACCGGCATTTTGCCGGTTTTTTTTATATCAAGGGGTGTGACCCTCTTGTTCTAGGATTTGCTTGATGCGTAATTTTTCTTTTTTAAATATTCTAATACGTTCATCGGGGACATAATTTTTGTACCCTTTTGTTACAATGTCGTCTAACTCATGATGCCTTGCTTCTAATGCTTTTAAGTCCATATAAATCCTCTCAAAGTAAATTAAAAGAAAAGAACTACACTATTAATCATATACCCTTAAGAAAAAAAAACCACCCTACTTTTAAAAACCTTTTGCCTTGAAAAAAAAATAAAATAAGACACCCATTAAAATGATAGGCAAAGCCAATAAAAGTGATTCTTTTGGAGTTTTAAAAATACTTGCAATGGAATGACGATAGAAAAAAACAATCATGAAGAATGCAAATATCAAACCAATTATCTGAAAACCGGAATTCATAATATAATTATAAATTAATTAGAATAATTTTGAGGATTACATGAAAGCATTGGTAAAAAGACACGCTAAAGAAGGCTTGTGGCTTGAAGATATGCCTGAACCAGAGGTTGGAAATAATGACGTTCTGGTAAAAATAGAAAAGACCGCAATCTGCGGTACGGACATTCATATCTACAACTGGGATGATTGGGCTCAAAAAACCATACCTGTTCCCATGATCACAGGGCATGAGTATGCTGGAGAAATTGTTGAGGTCGGGTCTAACGTAACCGATTTATCTATAGGCGATGTGGTATCGGGTGAGGGTCATATAACATGCGGGAGATGTCGTAATTGTCTCGCTGGGATACTGCATTTATGTCCAAATACGATAGGTGTGGGTGTCAATAGAACCGGAGCTTTTGCAGAATACCTATCTGTTCCAGCAAAAAATATTTTTAAACCAAGCAGAGAAATCTCAACCGATCTTCTGTCTATTTTTGATCCCTACGGCAATGCTGTGCATACCGCTTTATCATTCAACATGGTGGGTGAAGATGTTCTTATTACCGGAGCTGGTCCCATAGGCATGATGGCCGCCATGGTGGCACAACATGCAGGGGCAAGGAATATTGTCATTACAGACATCAACCAATATCGCCTGGATATGATTAAGGGTATTTTGTCCAAGGTAATAACAATAAATGTAGCAAAAGATAGTGTGTCCAAGGAACTTATGCATTCCCTTGGCATCTATGAAGGATTCGATGTGGGTTTAGAAATGTCCGGATCACCTCAGGCATTTGGCGGAATGTTAGACAGTATGATTAATGGGGGTAAGATTGCCATGCTTGCCATCATGCCTTCTGGCTCAGGCATTGATTGGGATATGGTGGTTTTTAAAGGATTAACCATTAAAGGGATATACGGCCGAGAAATATTTGAGACATGGTACAAAGGCTCGATGATGGTACAAAGTGGTCTGCCCTTAGAAAAAATGATTACTCACCGTTATAGTTTTAAAGATTTTCAAGAAGGCTTTGATGTCATGCGCTCAGGTGAATCAGGTAAAGTCATACTCAATTGGCAAACATAAAAAAGGATATTGTAGATGAGTTTTAAATCAGCAAAAGATGGTCTAGCAAGAGACCTTGAAGATATTAAAGATAATGGACTTTGGAAAACTGAGCGCTATATCAATTCAGACCAAAAAAGCTCCATAACGCTATCAGATGGTTCCTCCGTGATAAATATGTGTGCCAACAATTATCTTGGCTTAGCGAATAATCCTCAGATTATCGAAGCAGCAAAAAAAGGATTGGATCAGTGGGGTTTTGGTTTGGCTTCTGTACGTTTTATATGCGGTACACAAACCATTCATAAAACGCTTGAATCCAAGGTTAGTGAATTTCTTGGTATGGAAGATACCATTCTTTATGCAGCCTGTTTTGATGCGAATGCGGGATTATTTGAAACCATCCTTACGAAAGAGGATGCCGTGATTTCCGATGAACTCAATCACGCGTCCATCATTGATGGCGTAAGACTCTGTAAAGCAGCACGATATCGATATAAGAATAATGACATGGATGACTTAAGATTAAAGCTTATGGAAGCAAAAGAAAGTGGGGCTCGAAGAATACTGATTACCACCGATGGAGTCTTCTCGATGGATGGGACCATTGCCCAGTTAGATAAAATATGCGATCTAGCCGATGAGTTTGACGCGATGGTGCATCACGATGATTGTCATGCCACAGGCTTTATGGGTAAGACTGGACGTGGTGTGCATGAATATTGTGGTGTCATGGATCGCGTTGATATCATTACCAGCACCTTCGGAAAAGCTCTGGGTGGAGCTTCAGGTGGGTTTACATCCGGTAGGAAAGAGATTATTGATATGTTAAGGCAGCGTTCACGTCCATATCTTTTCTCCAACACAGTAGCCCCAAGTATTTGTGCTGCCACGCTTGAGGTGATTGATATGTTGAACGAATCAACAGCCTTGAGAGACAGGCTCGAGGATAACACCCACTACTTTAGAAAAGGTATGCGAGATGCTGGATTTGCCATTGATGAGGGAGATCACCCGATCGTCCCAGTCATGCTTGGCGACGCTAACCTCGCCCAAAATATGAGCAAAAAACTGCTGGATGAAGGTATTTATGCTATTGGTTTTTTCTTTCCCGTAGTCCCAAAAGACAAGGCAAGAATAAGAACGCAGATATCAGCAGCACACAGCAAAGATGATTTAGATAAAGCTATACACGCCTTTACCAAGGTTTATCAAGAATTAAAAAATTAGTCTATTGATCAAGAGGTATAATTTGTAGGCTTGGTTTTACCTGTTCGTATAAATCGTTAAGAAATTGATGGGTGTCCTCAGGGAAATCTATGAATTCAAAATAGGTGCTTACAATTTCGCATATTGAGTTTTGATCGCTGCTATTGCTATGATCTGCTTCAACATCAGTAACTCTATCCTCATCATTCACTTTGAAGTTATTCTGCTGAGCCCAGACTTGTCCATCAGAGCCTTTAATATCAAATCCAATAAATGACGTTTGATCCTCTGTAGCATATGCAGCAGCTCTTCCCACCGCTGTAGCGTTGTATTTTTTTATAAGGAAATTCACAAAATAGGTCTCTAATTCCTCAGCGATTCCCTTCCCACCATTGACTTCACTAAACATACCCGTAAATAATAAATATTGATTTTTATCATCACAGAAAGTAATAACCTTATTCACCGCCTGGTGTTCTAAAACAATGGCACAGTATTTTTGTGGGAAAGTTTCTTTTAAATAATCAAATGCTTTAGTCATTACTATTTAATCTCCAAAATTCGTTTAAATTTATGATTCATAATCATTGATGACGCCTTTCGACAGGTGCACTTCCCTTAAAAAGCATAGCAATCCAATGATTAGACTTCCCATGGCAACCACAAACAAACTCGCAAGATACTTATCAAGATCAAAAATAATTTCGATCTCGACTGAAATAAAAATCATTGCAATCAATAAGCTTACAAATAATGCTGAGGTGGTCGTAAAGGCAATAGCCCAATGCGTCCACTTCGCTCGACATTTTAACGATGAAAGTTCGTTGTTTATTTTGTCTCCACGAGACTTTTGTTTCGGTTCACGCAATACCCGATGTCGATCGACAATGCGAGATAATCGATTGGCCATGACCATGAGAATGGCTCCAAGCCCAGTCAATAAGAAAGATGGGGCTACGGCCATCTGAATCATTTGAATAAATTCTAACATCCGCTGTATCCTAAAATTAATTTCAATTATATCAGTTATCGAAGCGCTACTAATGGATAACTTTCAGCACCTAACAAAGCGTTGTAACATTTTTATACTATAATGCTGAATTAAAAAGACCATGCAATAATACTATGAATATCAATCAAGATTGGGGGTTAGAGAATAGTTACATCAACCTTCCCAAACAATTGTTTACTGAAATACCTCCTTCACCGGTGATAAAACCACAGTTATTATTGTTCAATAAAAATTTAGCTGAATCCTTAGAGCTTCCATTATCTTTCGATGATGAAGAGACGTTAGCCCAATTATTTGCAGGTAATATATTGCCCAAGAACGTAACGCCCATAGCCCAATCTTATGCGGGTCATCAGTTTGGTCACTTTTCTATTCTTGGTGACGGTCGTGCGCATCTTATTGGTGAGAAGGTCATACATTCAGGAAATCGTTTTGATATTCAATTGAAAGGTTCAGGACCCACCCCTTACTCGCGAGGTGGTGATGGCAGAGCAGGCCTTGGTCCAATGCTTCGCGAGTACCTTATCAGTGAGGCGATGCATGCACTCAAGATACCGACCACACGAAGTCTCGCAGTTGTCAAAACCGGAGAATCCATCATGCGATCAACGATGAGTGATGGAGCTATTCTGACTCGCATTGCATCCAGTCATATCAGGGTTGGGACGTTTGAATACGCCAGAAGAATGTTGGAGAAGGCTGAATTAAAACAACTTGCTGACTATGCCATTGATAGACACTACCCCCAACTTAACGATTCTGATAACAAATACCAAAATTTTTTGGAGGCTGTAATAAAAAAGCAAGCGCAGCTTATGGCAAGTTGGATGCATATCGGATTTATCCACGGGGTAATGAATACCGATAATATGACGATCAGTGGTGAGACAATTGATTACGGGCCGTGTGCCTTTATGGATATTTTTTCCATGGAGCAAGTATTCAGCTCCATCGACCGTCATGGTAGATATAAATACGGAAACCAGGCTAGTATTGCGCATTGGAACCTTGTAAGACTTGCAGACAGTCTTCTGCCTTTACTTCATAAAGACAGAGAGTCCGCGATTAACGTAGCAGAACAATCCCTAGCAACTTACAGCGAAATTTTTAATCAAGCTTGGATTGTTGGAATGAGGGATAAATTAGGCCTATGTGGTGAGGAGGAAGAGGATTTTTCCCTGGCTCAAAAACTCCTAGACTGGATGCATGCGTCTAAAGTGGACTATACAAAAACCTTTCATGACCTGGGCCAAGAAACATTACCTGAGGAAAAAAATTATGCATCGGAATCGTTTCTTGCATGGCATCGATTGTGGAGTGCGAGGTTATCCCGAAATAAGAGGTCACAAGAATCCTCACGCAAACTAATGCAAAGCAAAAATCCTGCAATCGTACCCTACAATAATCATGTAGAGCAATCACTCAAGGCAGCCGAGCATGGTGACCTTAAACCCTTTATGAAACTCATGAATGCCCTAAAAAAACCATTTGAAGATTCTTTAGATAACAAAAATTATCGAAAATCTATGATTCCAGATCTGGGCTATCAAACTTTTTGTGGTACTTAATTAAATTTCAGACAAGAGATATTTAAAGATCAATGTGTCGCGGATTATTGCACTTGAATGTTGAGTGAGAAAGGACCACTTCCAAAAACGAAAATGTCATACCCATCAGCTCCACCAAACGCTGGTGGATGAATTTGAGCGCTAGTCCCATTGTTCACTGAAAACTGGAGGTCTGCCTCTGAGGTAGAGTCAGTAATAATTACGGGTGAATTCCAGGCTAACACACCCACCAATCGATCAGCAGCTCGATCTGAATCAGTTACATAATTTTGATCGACCAACGCACCATTTAGGGTAGCTTCATTAACGAGATAAGCTGTCATAGCACCATCGTCTGTATCTCCCGAAGCAGAAAAATCACATGTAGCAGGTATAGAAACATCTAAACAACCGAACGAATCAAGAACTTCTGTCACTTTGGTCGCCGTTGGGCGCGTATTGCTACACGTTACAAAATCTTGATTTAATGCTGCGACTGTCTCATGGTTGCTTCCATATATGGTAGTGTCACCAGTAACGTTATTAGCCGCTGATGCACAAAAAATACCCGAACCCGACTCTATATTCATTCCACCCATTTCTTCTCCAAATTCTTGAGAAATGGTAATACCGAACGTATTTTGCATAAGTACATAACCGTGTGTATAAGTCCCATTGGCAGGTTTTTCAGACGACGAAGTATCAAACGATACTCCTGCAGCCAGGTTGAATGCTTCCCCAGAATCACTTTGAAATATTGTTACGCAATTAGTTGAGGTATCCGCAGCAGATGCACCAGTTGGTGCCCCAGGTGCTTCGGTGCACATCCCAAATTCATAAATTGTAATTTCATATCCATCGGGTGCAAATTCGCAATTACTTAGAGTACTTAAATCAATGACCCCAGGCGTAAACGTAATCACATCTGTCTCTACGTTTTCATAGTCCGTGCAATAGCCCGCCGCGAATATAGAGTTGGTAAAAAATAAAAATAGTATGGTTAATAATCTCATGATCTAAATCCCACTCACTTTAGTTGCAAATCCGCCCGAGCCTGTACCGATCTGTTTCACGATTGTGTTAGAACGTCTAACTTT
>CBFHYY010000013.1:0-75241 GCA_965660175.1 Methylophilaceae bacterium | reverse complement strand
AATAAGAGTAGAACCAACAAAACTGACAGCCTCTATTCGTCTATCCTCAAGTAATAAATTTACTACGTCCTTATCGCCGTTGATTATATTTAGCACACCATCAGGCAAGCCCGCTTCATACAAAAGCTCTGCTATAAAAAGGGTAGAACTCGGATCACGCTCCGATGGTTTCAAGATAAAGCAATTTCCACAAACAATTGCTAAGGGATACATCCATAAGGGAATCATAGCTGGAAAATTAAATGGAGTAATACCCGCAACAATACCTAGAGGGTGGAATTCGCTCCAGCAGTCAATGGACGGTCCAACATTTTTACTAAATTCACCTTTTAAAACCTCAGGGGCAGTGCATGCATACTCTACATTTTCTATCCCTCTTTGGAGCTCTCCCATAGCATCATGGGGAATTTTTCCATGTTCCTCACCGATTAATTGGCATATCTTGTCTTTATTTTGTTCGAGTAGCTCCTTGAAACGAAACATAATTCTAGCTCGCTTGATTACTGGAAGTTCTCTCCATGCAGGAAATGCTTTTTGGGCTGATATGATTGCTTCATTAACGGTCGCCTTAGAGGCTACTTCTAGATGCTTGCTAATCTCCCCTTTAGCAGGATTAAATATATCTAAAGTGGCACCATCTCGATGTATATTTTTTCCATTTATAAAATGTCCAACAGTTGTAACTTTGCTTGAAGTTTTTGCTATAGCCATAATTTTTTTAAATTTTTGATTTACACAAATTATATTAGTATTTTTATTTATGCATCACAATAACAATAATTTAATTTTCATAATGCATTTATGCATTTTAAATATATAATGTTTAGCTGTTTTTTAATATTAAGATTGAACAAAAATGCTTGATTGGAACAATTTACGATCATTTCTTGAGTTAGCTAGACAAGGAAAATTAACTCTTACTGGTAAAAGACTAAATATTGAACCGACTACAGTTGGCAGGCACATCAATAAACTTGAGAAAGACATAGATGTAAAACTATTTAATCGCTCACCTAAAGGTTATACCCTTAATGATGAAGGGTATAAATTACTTGCTATTGCAGAAAGCATAGAAACACAAATTAATTCTATATATCAATCCATATCAGGAACTGATACCGAATTAAGTGGTACAGTTAGAATGGCGGTTCCCGAGGGATTAGGTGTGGGCATTATTTCTAAGCATATAAAATCTTTTAAAGATAAACAACCATCCATCGAACTTGAATTAGTAGCAGATACACGGTCAAGAAGCTTATCAAAAAGGGAAGCTGATATTGCAATCACATTGGCAAGACCAACCTCTGGCAGATTGGTAGCATGGAAATTAAGTGATTACCGGCTCGCCTTGTATGCGAGTCATGAGTATGTTCAAACTAATAATAAAATTAATTCAATTAAGGATATAAACAAACATCCTTTTGTAGGCTACATTGACGACCTTATAGAGTTTCCCCAGTTAAAATACATGCAAGATATCTTTCAAGATGTAAACATTATTTTTAGAAGTAGTTCGCTCCAAGCCCAGTACCAAGCAGTGAAAGATGGAGTTGGTCTTGCCCTTCTCCATGGATTCGTCGCTGCACCTGATCCAAAATTACAAGTTATATTGCCACAAGAGATATCCGTCACGAGAGAGTATTGGATGGTAGTGCATGAGGATATGTCACAGCTTGCTCGAGTTCGAGCAGTGAGTACATTTTTCACCGAGGCAATTAAAAAAGAACGGAAAAGATTGATGCATATTTAATTTAAATACAAAATTAAAAAAACAAACGCATACCACCACGATGTCAGGTAAAAAATGTACACGAATGAGCTGTTGTAAGATGCACACATTACTTAGATGTGGGTTAGGCGCTGTAACTTATCTAACAAAAAAAGAATTATTTCTTTATAAATCGTAAGGTCATACGATCCGATTCACCAATGGCTTTAATCACATCCCTATTCTCGTCTGATACACCTCTCATGTTCGGAAGTAGGTTCCATACGCCACCGGGATGATTGGTATCATCTTTTGGGTTCGCATTGATTTCTGACGAAGCATCCAAACGGAACCCTGATTTTTTGGCCAACCTTACAACATAGTCCACTGTCATATAACCACTTTTAATTTGTGTTTTCAACGGCGTTCCAGGCTTAGCTCTATGCTCAACTACACCAAGTACACCACCGGTTTTGAGAGCTTTCGCAAACCCATCAAACATCGACTCAGCCGAGCCTGCTTTGACCCAGTTATGGACATTTCTGAATGTTAAGACCATATCTACCGGACCTTCAGGGGAAAAATTTGGTGTTTTTGGGTCAAAATGAACCCAGTTTAAATCGCTGTATACCTCAGGATGTTGCTTCATTTTTTCGGAAAAAGCCTTTTCTATTTTTACAAAATAGGGATTAATATTTTCATGAAGTGCGTATGACGCATAAGAATAACGTCCTTTTGGTTTTAACAGTGGAGCTAATATTTCTGCATACCATCCATATCCAGGAGTAATCTCAATCACTGATTGTTCTGGGGTCAGGCCAAAAAAGAGTAATGTCTCTTTAGGGTGGCGATATTGGTCACGCTCAACGTAAGAAGATGTTCGGTGTTTGGCCTCCAAAGCCTCATCAATGTTTGTGTCGGCATAAGAAACGCTGCAAACCGAAATAAGTAACAGAGTAAATAACAAAAAGAAGCATTGTTTTAAAAAAATAATATTTTTCATCAATTTTTTCCTAAATAAAAATTTATAAGGGGCTATTCCAATTATTAAATACTACACAAATTTTTCAGCTTAGCGGTGTTCATTTTATGGTAATTGGCTTACAAAGACTTTGATTAACCTTGTGCATCTAATTTACATCGATGGTCTTCCATTTTTTTGCACCCTGCTCGTGGATAGACATGCCCCTCGTATCCACAGCAACGGTAACCGGCATATCCACCACCTCAAACTCATGGACCGCCTCCATACCCAACTCTGGGAATGCTATAACTTTTGCTGACTTGATGGCCTTTGAGACAAGAAATGCTGCACCACCAACGGCAATTAAATAAGTGGATTCATGCTCCTTAATAGCCCTCACTGTATCAGTACCTCTCTCGGCCTTGCCGATCATACTCATGATTCCGCACTCGCTAAGCATAAGGTTGGTGTACTTATCCATTCTTGTTGCAGTCGTGGGACCTGCAGGGCCAACAGCCTCGTTACCAACGGCATCAACAGGACCAACGTAGTATAAAAAACGGTTTTTTAGATTCAATCCATCGGGAAGTTTCTCGCCACGAGCTAATATATCTTGAATTTTTTTATGCGCTGCATCCCGGGCCGTTAGAATCTTTCCGGAAAGTAATAACGTCTGCCCTATTTCCCATGGCCTCATATCCGTCTTATTAATCTCGTTTACATTCACCCTCAACGCATCTGTGCTTGGCTGCCATGAAGTATTTGGCCATAAGTCTAAATTGGGTGGGTCAAGTTGGGCCGGTCCTTTGCCGTTTAACGAAAAGTGGATGTGTCTGTTCGCCGCACAGTTTGGAATGATTGCCACGGGGAGTGAGGCTGCGTGTGTTGGGTAGTCGCTTATTTTTACATCTAAAACGGTGGTTAATCCTCCCAAACCTTGTGCGCCTATACCCAGAGCATTAACTTTTTGATACAGCTCGATACGTAAAGCGTCTATTTGATTGTCAGGGCCTCTTTTGATTAAATCTTGAATATTAATGGGGTCCATTAAAGACTCTTTAGCTAGCAACATCGCCTTATCAGCTGTCCCACCAACACCGATGCCTAATACACCAGGAGGGCACCAGCCAGCACCCATTTTGGGGACAGTTTTTAATATATGATCTACGAAGTTATCGGATGGATTAAGCATAGCAAGATGGGCTTTGTTTTCTGATCCTCCCCCCTTTGCAGCGACAATCACTTCAAGAGTATCTCCCTCGACTAGGCTTACATGGGTAATTGCCGGGGTATTGTCTTTTGTATTTGAACGATCGCCAAGAGGATCTGCGACGATGGATGCTCTCAAGGGATTTGTTTCGTCTAAATAAGCCTCCCTCACCCCTTGATTCACCATTTCCTCGAGTGAAGCTTTGGTATCCCATGAAACTTCCATGCCCTGCTTGATAAAAACGGTCACAATACCAGTGTCTTGACATAACGGTCTATTCCCTAGAGCAGAGAGCTTAGAGTTTGTTAATATTTGTAAGATAGCATCCTTAGCTGGAATGGATTGTTCCAGTTCATAAGCTCTGCCCATTGCTGTGATAAAGTCTTCGGAATGGTAATAGGAGATATACTGCAATGCGGATGCAATAGACTCCTCAAAATCTTTTTGCTTTATAGTTGTCATTTATCTTATTGTGGAGAACGAAATTGCATTTAATTTTTTAATGTCTTTTCTTAAGATCTTACCATTTTTAGTGCGTGGAAATTCTTTGGTGATATAAACAATTTTTGGAGCTTTATAGAGGGCTAAATGGTCCCTCCCGTAAACTATCAAATCATCAGGGCTGATGTCTTCACCGTTAGTGATGACGTAAACCACAACGAGAATTTTTTCATCCATCACCTCACCAATTGCAGCGCAATCCTCCACATTGGGATGAGATTTAAATACTCTTTCGATTTCGTAGGGTGAAACTCGATAGCCAAAGCTCTTAATGATGTCATCCTTTCTCCCTAAAAACCAAAGGTAGCCATCTTTATCATATCTCGCATAATCTCCGGTAAAGAACCATCCATCATGCTTGTATTTATTCGTTTCATCGGGCAGGTTCCAATACTCTAAAAATAAGCCAGGGTCATTATCGGGAATACAAATCATACCCTCCTCGTTAATATCAACCGCTTTCATCGTATCTGGATTGAGCAATGTAATATTGTGCCCTGGCTGGGGAAATCCTGCTGAACCGGGTCTTATGGGTTTATGGATCGATTGTGAAATATAATACGAGAATTCAGACATACCAACAGCCTCGTATATATTTAAATTAAATCTTGAGCTCCACTGCTCAAAAACTTCATCAGACAGGTGTTCTCCTGCGCTCATGCAGTGAGTTAACGTTGGGCAGTCTTTAATATTGGAATCCGTCTTTTGAAGGATTTGTCGATATATGGTCGGTACGCCAATAAAAATTGTTGCCTTATGCTTTCTAATTAGATCAATCCATTGATTGGGATTATTTTTACCCTCATGCACAATCACGGTCTTGCCGAGATAGAGTGGATCCATCAAACCGGAACCCAACACATAAGTCCAATTAAATTTTCCTGTGTGCAGAATACGGTCGGTAAGCTCTCCAAAATTAAACCAAAATTTAGACGCAGGCTGTCGACCCAGAAGTGCTCGGTGAGCATGCAAGACTCCTTTTGGGTATCCTGTAGTTCCCGATGTGTAAACCAGATAAGCTGGATCATTGGCCTGAGTGGTCGGATGTTTTGAGATTGATGTCACTTTGTGAAGCTCGTTAGTTAAACTTTTTATATCAATATCATGATGATTGTCGGTAATTTCCTGTCCTGATATCAAAACAGTTTTTAAAAAAATAAGTTCCTTTGCCATGGGCTCTAATTTCTTCCAAGTCGTAAAATCAGTCACCAATACTGAGGCTTTGGAATCTTTGGCAAGATAGAGTATTTCTTTTGGGGTTAATAGTGTCGATGTTGGAACGCTGATTTGTCCGGCTTTCATTGCTCCCAAAAATGCGACTGGGTAGTCCAAACAATTCGGCAGTCTTACCAGCACCTTTGCATGTTTGGGTAGGTTTAAATTTTTAATAATTTCTGCAAATTGATCGGTCTTATGCTTTAGGTCTTTATAGCTCATGTTTGAGGTACCGCTTTGATCATCCTCAACAATCATGGCTATTTGATTTTCGTTACCCAACTTTACTTGCTTATCACTGCAAGCTTCTCCAATATTAAAATATTGAGGAATTTCCCAATTCCATGCATACGTCATGACTGGATTACTTTTTTTGTCTAAGCTCATGATGGATTACCATAAGGCCAATTTTGCCTCACTACTTGTTCAGGTAATTGCTTAAGAACAGATAGAGTAAATTCAACATCGTTATCATTGAGTGCTCTTAGAGCATAAGCTCTTAAAAGAGTCTGAAGAGCTTTACCAAACATAGGAGGATCTAACATTTCCCCATTAAACTTAATGGCTCCACCCAATAAGGCGTCTGCTTTTATGGCGGCTTTTAAAATATCTATTTTTAACGAAATGTCTGTTGGTGATGGTGTGTAAGCTACTTTACACAGATGTATATGACCGGGGTGTATTACCTGCTTACCAGTGAGTCCCATCTCCCTCTCTTGCACTGCATGTTTATAAACAATCCGTGACTCATCATCCCCATGAAGATCGAGCCAGCGTCTCACGTCACTCTGCTCAAGGAAAGAACTTGGCATTGGTGAACCGCCAATTAGAGTCTCGACTCCACCGATCACTCCCTTACCAGAGATTCGCGATTCAAACATCAGTTCGTTCAGAAAGTAATATAGCTCGTCAATCCATTTAGTTGGGGTGATATTGATACCCATCGCTTTTGAAAAGTCGTGTATGCCGAAAACTACATGGTTAACCGAGTCATATGCCATAAGTTCTGGTGCAATTTTGAGTGATTTTGGGTGCTCAATGATTGGCTGTATGGTAATTAATGGGTTTGTTTTTTGAAGATAATTGGTTAAATGCTTTATTTCTGACGACCCATACACCTCCCCTGCCTTTGCTAGCATCACCACGTCGATACAATTCGAAACTTTTTCAATAAAACTCATATCAAACTTGTAGTCATCAGTGTTGAATGAATTTACCCTTATCGCGATCACAACGTCTGGTCGAGCTTCTCTTAATAATGGGAGCTCATGAAGCATCAATTCTCGACTCATTTCCTTTTGTCTGCAGCCATCCTCGAGATCGAATATCAACGTATGTGCCTCGGTCGTGTGCGCATGCCTTTTCATTCGATTGGATGCAGAATCTAAATCTTCATAGGAGTCCGACGATGGTGAAAATTTTACCGGGGGATAGTAAAGTTGAATTCCCGGCCAAATATCACCTAACAAATCAACGTTATTTGAATTCATAGCTCTATCATTACTTTTCTTCATGGTCGTCCTCTAATATTGCTACTCTGTTATTTTTAGTAAACATCTCTATACGGGATAAAATATTTTTATGTCCCTCGTAAGGTTCTTGTTTCTTTTGAAAGATGTCCCACAAGGTCATATCATCAGTAGTTAATAAATTAAGTAACACATGCTTCTCATCAATGCTTAATTTTTGGGACTCATGCAATATAAAGTCCGATAGGATGAGGTCCAATTCCAACAAACCTCTTTTGGACTGATATCTTATTTTTTTGTCAATATCCATTAACCGTTCTTTAGCTTAAATATTTTTCTTTTACTTTTTTTAAAGCTTTCTTTTTTTGACTGTATTTGCATCTGTTTAATGCCAGCAATCGCTTTTGATGGGTTGAGTCCTTTAGGACAAACATCGGCACAATTCATAATGTTGTGACATCTGTATAATTTATCGGGGTCATCAAGGTCGTTCAAGCGCACCTCTTTTCCTTGATCGCGGGAATCCGATAAAAAGCGATAGGCTTGCAATAAACCAGCAGGGCCGACAAACTTATCTGGGGACCACCAAAAAGATGGGCAGGAGGTGGTGCAAGCTCCGCATAAAATACACTCATATAGACCATCAAGTTTTTTTCTATCTTCAGGGCTTTGCAACCTTTCCTTTTCAGGCAGCTCCTCATCGTTCATCAAATAGGGCTGTATCGAATCGTATTGATTGAAAAATTGTTCCATATTGACAACAAGGTCGCGAATGACTGGTAATCCAGGCATGGGCCTTATCACTACAGGAGTCTTTAAATCCGAAATTTTAGTGACACATGCAAGACCATTTTTTCCATTGATATTCATTGCATCAGAGCCACAAACCCCCTCCCTACAGGACATTCTCATTGACAAAGATTCATCTTCTGATTTAATTTTTATTAACAGGTCGAGAAGCATCACATCTGTGCCTTGTACCTCAACATCGTAATCCTTCATATAAGGTTTTTTATCCTTGGCAGGATCAAAACGATAAATAGATATTTTCATAATAATTAATAGACCCTCTCTTTTAATGGAAAAGCCTCTACAGTTTTTGGCTTTAGATTAACCTCTCGATATGATATCGACTTATTTTTCGGGTTGTATACGGAGTGTTTTAGCCAATCATTATCATCCCTTTTCGGGTAATCAGACCGGGAGTGAGCACCCCTACTCTCTTTTCGATTATGGGCGGACAAGATTGTAGCCTCAGCAACTTCAATTAGATTTTCTACCTCCAACGCTTCAATTCTTGCAGTATTGAATGTCTTTGAAGTGTCAGAAATAGATAGTTTATTTACCCTGCCTCTTAGCTCTTTAATTTTATTGATACCCTCTGCTAATAATTCTGGAAATCTAAAAACTCCACAATGTTTCTGCATAACTTTTCTAATTTCATTACCGACAGAGCTTGCTTTTTCTCCCTCGTGATCTTGCTCTAATTTTTTGAGTCTTGTGGCAGTAAATTCTTCTGCATTTTTGGGCAAAGTCTTAAGCTTCATTTCTTTATTTTTCTCTATAACATCAATGCCAGCAGCTCTTCCAAACACAATAAGATCAAGTAAAGAATTGGAGCCAAGTCGATTTGCACCATGGACAGAAACACACGCACACTCGCCAACGGCATAAAACCCTTTAATCACGCCATCATTTTCAATATCCCTTACTTGTCCATCAATAGTTGTCGAGATACCCCCCATCATATAATGCACAGTGGGTACTACTGGAATGGGATCTTTCACTGGGTCAACATTTGCAAATTTGATGGCTGTCTCACGTATACCGGGTAATTTTTCGTCGATTAATGCTTCACCAAGGTGAGAGAGCTCTAAAAATACTCCATCATTTTTTGGACCAATACCTCTGCCCTCCTTTACTTCAGTCGCTATGGCTCTTGAGACCACATCTCTGCCAGCTAAGTCTTTAGCTGTTGGTGCATATTTCTCCATGAATCTTTCGTTATTAGCGTTTAGCAGATACCCTCCTTCACCCCTCACCCCTTCGGTAATTAAAACTCCTGCATTTAGGATGCCCGTTGGGTGAAATTGCCAGAACTCCATATCTTCCAATGCGATTCCTGCCCTTGCTGCCATACCAAGACCATCTCCAGTGTTGATGTATGCGTTAGTACTAGCCTCAAAAATTCTTCCTGCACCTCCTGTGGCAAAAATAGTATTTTTGGCGTGAAAAATTGCCATTTCACCAGACTGCATTTCAAGTGCAACTACGCCAAGCACATCCCCGTCTTCATCTCGTATTAGATCGAGACATACCCATTCAATATAAAACTTGGTATTCAATTCAATATTTTTTTGGTACAAAGTATGCAGCATGGCATGGCCTGTTCTGTCTGCAACGGCACACGTCCTTGCTATTGAGGATTCGCCAAAATTTTTGGTCATTCCCCCAAAGGGTCTTTGATAAATTCGGCCATCCTCATTTCTGTCAAAAGGCATTCCCATATGCTCCAATTCATATATCGCTTCGTTGGCGTTTTTACACATATACTCAATAGCATTTTGATCACCCAAATAATCGGATCCTTTAATGGTGTCATACATATGCCACTGCCAATTGTCCTCAGATACATTAGCAAGTGCTGCAGCAATGCCTCCTTGTGCAGCAACGGTATGGGATCTTGTAGGAAATACCTTTGAAATAACAGCGACTTTTAAGCCAGCAGTCGCAAGCTGCATTGAGGTCCTTAAGCCAGCACCACCACCGCCTACTATAATTGCATCAAAGGAATATGTTTTGATCAACAGAGTGTCCTAATAAAGTTGTGGATAGATAAATTATTTGCAAAACCATGATGATTAAAAGCAAGAAATCTACAATTTTTTTTAGCCACATAATTTTTATGTAATCTTCAGTGACATGTAAAACTCCTATCCATGCATGAAAAAACATAAGATAGAAAAATAAAATTGTTGAAATTTTTACGTACCAAAGAGAAAATAATGATGACCAGATATCGAACGTTATAGGTTTTACTAAAAAAATTGTTGATATCAAAATGACTATATAAAACATCATGTATAACGCGGTAAATCGTTGATAAAGCCACTGAGTCATCCCTCCAAATGGTCTTAAATAGGTCTTAAAATTCATAAAAATATATCGCGATCGCCGTAAATATAAAACTGAATGCCAACACAGCTTTACTGCTTAATCTTGCAACAATCAATTCGTTTCCTATTTGCATATCAAGTAAAAGGTGCCTTAATCCAGCGATCACATGATGAATAAGCCCCCAAATCATTAAATAAAAAATAAGGGTGTACGGAAATTGATTTATTTGCACATAGGTATCTTTAAAATAAGTGACTGATAAAATTGATTTACAGAAACTAATTGTTAAAAAAGGCATCAACAAAAATAACGCTACGCCACTCATTCGATGTAGGATCGATACCAGGGCTGGAATGGGAAGCCTGATAGTAAAAAGGTTTAGATTTTTAGGCATCTTTATTCTTCTTTATAGGCATCACGAACAGCTACGGCAACTGTGTCAATCAACCGAGGATCAAATGGTTTTGGGATAAGATAATTAGGGCCAAATGCTAGCTCATCAATACCGTATGCATCTAAAACTGACTGCGGCACAGGTTCTTTTGCTAACTTCGCAAGGGCTTTAGAGGAAGCCAATAACATATCATTGCTTATATGTTTAGCTTTTGCATCCAAGGCTCCTTTAAATAAAAAAGGGAATCCAAGGACATTATTAACCTGATTGGCAAAGTCTGACCTACCTGTTGCCATTATAATATCATCTCTTATGGCGTGAGCTTTTGATGGAAGTATTTCTGGATCGGGATTAGCGAGCGCAAAAATAATAGGTTTTTTTGCCATTTTTTTTACATGCTTTTCGTGCATAAGGTTGGCTCCAGAGACGCCAATAAAAACATCCGCATTTGAAATTACATCATCAAATGTATTGCTTTCAGTTATTACCGCAAGATCTTGATTGTATTCATTTAAATCATTTCTTTTAGTGGATAATACTCCTTTGATATCAACCATAGTTATATCATTAGCGCCCATCATCTTAAGGAATCTTGCGCAGGAACACCCAGCCGCACCTGCACCCAAAAATACAATCTTCACCTTATCAATGGATTTCATTTGAATTTCTAAAGCATTGAGAAGAGCTGCTCCTACAATCACAGCAGTTCCATGTTGGTCATCATGAAATACTGGGATGGATAATCTTTTTTTAAGTTCTTTTTCTATATAGAAGCATTCAGGGGCAGCGATATCCTCAAGATTAATCCCGCCAAAAGTTGGCGCAATATTTTGCACAGTCTGAATAAATTCATCTGGATCAGTACAGTCAATCTCAATGTCAAAAACATCAATGCCTGCAAATTTCTTAAACAGCACAGCCTTTCCTTCCATTACCGGCTTTGAGGCAATTGCACCGGTATCTCCGAGACCTAAAACAGCAGTACCATTTGATATAACGGCAACTAAATTTCCCTTATTGGTGAAGCGATATGCATTTTTTGGATCATTCACTATCTCCAAAACTGGTTCAGCTACCCCAGGTGAATAAGCAAGCGAGAGATCATCTGCTGAATCACAAAGCTTTGAGGGCTCCACACTCAGCTTACCCGGTTTCGGAAACTCATGGTAATTCAGTGCTTTTGTTTTTTTATCTTCCATAATTACTCGAGCTCAGTTGCGTAATGGTGATGTTCGGTGAGGCATAATCCCAAACGCCATTCTATTGGTCTATTTTCATAAGTGTAGGAAACTCTCTCAACGCTAAGTATGGGCGACTTTGGTTCTATACCTAATACCTCAGCAACATCCTCATCTGCGGAAACTGCTCTAATCTTTTCTTTGGCGTGAAGCATTTGAATACCAAAATCTGTCTCATACATACGATACATGGAGCCCTTCTTTTCAATAATTTTGTTAGGAGAAAGTCCGCGGAATGATGATGAAGGTACTTTAATTAAATCCATAATTAATGGTTTTTTATTGAACATTAATACTCTCTTTATAGAAACGATTGTTGAGGCGCTAGTTATGTTCAATATTTTTGCCAATCCATTACTTGCTTTTTCTTTTTCAAACGATAAAAGCTCATTATCAAGCATTTCCTTATTACCTAAATTTGAAGTAAGCCTAAGAAAACGTAACTGAATATTCTCTTCGTCATGGGTGGCAACAAAGGTCCCCTTTCCCTGTCTACGAATTAAGATTTTATCTGCCGCTAATTCATCTATCGCCTTCCTGACCGTACCCTGACTAACTCTATAATATTTGGCTAGCTCCATCTCGCTCGGAATTGATTGTCCTGGTGGCCATAACCCCCCCACCAAACCATCGGTAATTCTTTTCTTAATCTGCAAATAAAGCGGATTCATCAAATCTCCAAAATACATAATAAAAGTCTTATATATCTTATATAAGACATAAAAAAAAATCAACCACTTTTATTAAAAAAAATTTGATTCATAAATTATATATAAGCTATTGTTTTATATATAACTTTTTATTTATTATATATTAAATATATTTAAACTCTTATATAAGAGTGATTATTTTATTGACATATATTTACTATATGATTTAAAATCAAAGCTGACCCATAATTTTGCTGCATTTAAATATATTATGCTTAAAAAAATACGCCCAAGACGATCTATGCTGTATGTGCCAGGATGCAATAGACGTTATCTTGAAAAAGCAAAACAACTTCCAACTGATACCGTTATCCTAGACCTTGGTGATCCGATTTTAATCGATGCGAAAGACGAATCTCGTGTGAATGTGGTGGAATTTTTAGCTCTAAATTGTTACGGAAAAAGAGAAGTGGTGGTTCGTGTAAACGACCTAGATTCACCATGGGGAATAAAAGACATTAATGCAGTTGCTCCTCTCAAACCAGATGCAATTTTATTTCCAAATATTGAATCAAAACAAGATGTAACTAATGCTATCGAAGCTCTAGATAAAGCCGGGGGTATTGATGTTCCCATAATGGTGATGATTGAAAGTCCGTTAGCCGTTCTTCATGCAGAAGAAATTACGAGCGCCTCAGATCGTATCGTCTGTGTCATTATGGCGACCTCCGATCTTCTGTCGCAAATGGGAGCCAGAGTGACCTATGAAAGAACTGCGCTTCTAACATCTCTATCACTAGTAATTTTAGCTGCACGTGCACATAAATGTGCCGTTGTTGATGGCATACACAGCAAATTAAACGATACTCATTCATTTGAATATGCTTGCCGTATTGGAAGGGATATGGGTTTTGATGGAAAATCATTAGTCCATCCAGACCAATTACCTTACGCAAACGATGCATACACACCTAAAAGCTCTGAAATCATTCACGCAGAGGAAGTTATTAAGGGTTTAAGAGATGCTAACGCCTCTGGGCGCGGGACAGTCGTAGTTAATGAAAGATTGATTGAACACCACCATGTTAACGCTGCAAAAACACTCTTATCTTTAAGAGATGCGATTAAGGAGCTTGAAAATGAGTAGCAATAATTTCTTGGAAGATTTTTTTATTGGACAATCTATCAATCATGCAACACCAAGAACCATTAATGAAGCTGATGCTTCTATTTATATAGCTCTCACTGGAGATAGACGACCGTTATTTTGTGCTTCAACCTTTGCGAAGCAGCTTGGATTTGATAAAAAACCTATTAATGATTTATTGGTATTTCATATAGCTTTTGGCAGAACCGTTCAAGACATTTCATTAAACGCTATCGCCAATCTTGGTTATGCAGATGTAAGATTTATACACCCAGTGTTTTCTGGCGATACTCTAAAATGTACCTCAGAGGTTATTGGGCTAAAAGAAAACTCCAAAAAAACTAATGGTATTGTTTACGTCCATTCTCATGTCTTCAATCAAGATAATACAGAGGTAATGTCTTGGAAGAGATGGGTCATGATTCCAAAACGAGACAGTGATATTAATATTAAAAATACTTTAGTACCTAACCTCCCTCAGTCCGTTGATCTTAACGATATTAAAATTTATCCTCAATTAAAAATAAATAATTTTGATTATTTGTCGACAGGATCAAAAATGCTTTGGGATGACTACAGTAAAGGAGAGACAATAAATCACACTCATGGCATTACCATAGATGAAACGGCACATACTATGGCAACCCATCTCTATCAAAATAATGCTCGACTACATTTTGATGCAAACCTAATGAAAAATACTCCATTTCAAAAGAGATTGGTTTATGGAGGGCATATTATATCGTTGTGTAATTCAATCAGTTTTCAAGGCCTTGAAAACGTTTTAAATATCGCTGCCATTAATAGTGGTGTTCATAGCAACCCATCATTTGCTGGCGATACGATATACGCTAAAACAATAATTAAAGATAAGATTGAAATTGAGGACCGAACTGATCTTGGATTATTAAGACTTAGGCTTATTGGCATTAAAAATCAGGATCCCAGCGAAATAGAATCTTTGTACAAAGATAACGAATCGAAAATTTATGAAAAAAATGTAGTGCTGGATATGGACTACACCGTGTTAATACCAAAAGGAAAATAGAATGAGCTTAGTGCACCCAAACGATGCTTTATTTCAAGGAGAAAAACCTTTCCCAGTAATTCCCTCATGCGAACATTTTGCAGGAAGTCAAAAATTAATCACCAAGGCATTAAGCTTTCAAGATGACCTTGGTCCAATATTTGATATCACTTGTGATTGTGAAGATGGAGCCGCCGCAGGCCAGGAAGAAGAACATGCAAAAATGATTGTAAGAATACTTGGGTCGGATTTAAATAAACATAAGATGGCTGGGGTTAGAATACATGACTTCACTCATTCAGCATGGAAACAGGATGTCGATATTATTATTGAGGGAATCGGTCACTTAATAAGCTATATAACCATACCAAAATCAACAAAAGCTGAACAAATTGAAGAAATGGTCCGTTACATAAAACAACAGGCTACCTTTTATGGAATCAAAAGGATAATTCCTATACACGTCTTAATTGAGACACACGGCGCTTTAAGAGACGTACATAAAATTGCAACTATAGATTGGGTTCAGGTCCTTGATTTTGGGTTGATGGATTTTGTAAGCGGTCATCATGGGGCTATTCCTGCAACTGCTATGAGAAGTCCAGGTCAGTTTGAACATCAGATTCTATCCAGAGCCAAGGCAGAGTTAGTGGCAGCAGCTATTGGGAACGGAATTATTCCTGCACATAATGTCACCCTTGACCTTAAGAACACAGAGGTTACAAACGCAGATGCTAAAAGAGCAAGAAAAGAATTTGGCTTTCTAAGAATGTGGAGTATCTACCCTACCCAAATAAAAGCTATTGTCGATGCAATGAAGCCTGATTTTAGTGAAGTAAGGGATGGCGCTGAAATTCTTTTGCAAGCTCAAAAAGCTGATTGGGGTCCAATTCAATATAACGGAGAATTACACGATAGAGCAACGTATCGATATTTTTGGGAAATACTTCAAAGCGCAAAGCTATCAGGAATGGAATTGTCCGATGAAATTAATCAAGCATTTTTTGAGGGCAAATAATGACAAATAAATCATCACCTGGATTTTTACTTAAAGAGACAATTAAAGAAGAATCCCCACTTCAAATCATTGGAACAATTAATGCTTATCACGCCAGACTTGCTGAACGAACTGGATTTAAGGGTATTTATTTATCTGGAGGAGGAGTTGCAGCAGGCTCTTTAGGTATACCAGATTTAGGGATAACAACCCTTGAAGATATTTTAATAGATATAAGAAGAATTACCGACGTCACCGCTCTCCCCCTTTTGGTTGATATTGATACAGGTTTTGGTGGCGCTCTTAACATATCAAGAACAATTAAGTCGGTTGAAAAAGCAGGTGCTGCTGCTATTCATATTGAAGATCAAGTTCAATCAAAACGATGTGGGCATAGGCCAAATAAGGCTATTGTCTCCTCAGGGGAGATGGTTGATAGAGTAAAAGCTGCAGTGGATGCAAGAATTGATAACAACTTTTGCATTATGGCGAGGACCGATGCAATTGCTGTTGAGGGTATTGAATCTGCGATTGATAGAGCACTAGCATGTATCGAGGCCGGTGCAGATATGATTTTCCCAGAAGCAATTAGTGATTTGCAAACTTACAAATTATTCACAGATAAAATAAATGTACCAGTTCTTGCCAATATAACTGAGTTTGGGTCCACACCTTTGTTTAGTATCGATGAGCTACGTTCGGTCAATATTGCTATTTCCTTATACCCACTAAGCCCCTTCAGAGCTATGAACAAGGCAGCGTTACATGTATATGAGACAATTCGCAAAGATGGTACGCAAAAAAATATTATTGGTCACATGCAGACAAGAGAAGAACTTTACGATTATCTAAATTATCATGCATACGAAAAAAAACTAGACGAGCTTTTCGAGAAAAATAAATAAGGTATTAATATGACTATCGAACAAAAAAAGAAAAAAAAGGGAGTCGCTTTAGCTGGAGTAAATGCTGGTACCTCTGCAATTTGTACAGTGGGACAAACTGGAAATGATCTGCACTACAGAGGTTTCGACATTCTAGAGCTAGCAGAAAAATGTTCATTTGAGGAGGTAGCTTATTTATTAATACACGAAAAACTACCAAATCAAGAGGAACTTCAAAGCTACAAAGAAAAACTAAAAAAATTACGCAATATTCCTGATGAGCTAAAAAAGACACTAGAATTGATACCAAAGGATACCAACCCTATGGATGTCATGCGCACTGGATGCTCCATGCTTGGTACGTTACAACCTGAGTCTGTCGATAGAGGTATCGATGCAACAAAAGATTTGGCTGATCGACTAATATCTTGTTTTGGATCTATATTACTTTATTGGTATAAGTTTTCGCATGAAGGCAAAAAAATTAATGTTGAAACTGAGGATGAATCGATTGCAGGTCACTTTCTTCATCTGCTTCATGAAAAATCACCATCACTTTTACATGAAAAGTCTCTGAATATATCTTTAGTGCTTTATGCAGAACATGAATTTAATGCATCAACCTTCACCTCCAGAGTCATAGCTGGGACACTATCAGACTTTTATTCCAGTATTACCGGGGCAATCGGCGCCCTTAGAGGGCCAAAGCATGGCGGAGCGAATGAGGTCGCAATGGAAATAATTCAACGTTATAAAACTGCAGACGAAGCTGAGGCTGATATAAGAAAAAGGATGGGTAATAAAGAAATTATCATCGGGTTTGGCCACCCAGTCTATACCATTGGTGATCCAAGAAACGAATGCATTAAAAAAGTAGCACACAATTTATCGATTGATAGAAATTCAACAAATCTTTATGATATTTCTGACCGAATTGAAACGGTAATGTGGGATGAAAAGTCTATGTTCCCAAATCTTGACTGGTACAGTGCTTCTGCTTATCACCTTATGGGTATACCAACAAAACTTTTTACACCACTTTTCGTAATTTCACGGACGACGGGTTGGTCGGCTCATATCGTTGAGCAAAGAATAGATAATAAAATAATAAGACCTAATGCAGAATATATTGGCCCAGAAAATCGACCTATCCCTAACATTAATGATCGTTAATTAAGACTGGAAATCAATGACACAAAATAAAAATATGAGTTCAACACAGAAATCAGATCAAGTAATCGAGGATATAGCAGATTATGTAATTAATTATTCAGTTGACAGTAGTGAAGCATTTTCTACTGCGAGAAATTGTCTTATTGATACACTTGGCTGCGGCCTAGAGGCTCTCAGTTACAGGGCATGTACTAAGCTACTGGGTCCCATTGTAGAGGGAACAAAGGTGCCAGATGGAGCAAAAATTCCTGGGACCAATTTTCAACTCGATCCAGTTAATGCCGCATTTAATATTGGCGTAATGATAAGGTGGCTAGATTTTAATGATACTTGGCTTGCTGCCGAATGGGGTCATCCATCTGATAATTTGGGTGGTATTCTTGCAGTTGCTGATTGGATCTCAAGGACGAAAATAACCGAAGGTAATTCTCCCTTAAAAATGCGTGATGTCCTAGAAGCAATGATTAAAGCACATGAAATTCAAGGTATTTTGGCGTTAGAAAATAGCTTTAATCGAGTTGGACTGGATCATGTCATTTTAGTGAAAGTTGCTTCTACGGCAGTCATCTCAAAGATGCTTGGGGCTAATAGAGCAGAAATAATTAATGCGTTATCTAACGCATGGATTGATGGTCAAAGTCTTCGAACTTATAGGCATGCACCAAATACAGGATCAAGAAAATCATGGGCGGCCGGAGATGCGACAAGCCGAGCAGTAACCCTAGCAATGATGGCTGTAAAAGGTGAAATGGGTTATCCAACAGCTTTGTCAGCAAAAGGATGGGGGTTTTATGATGTCTTATTCAAAGGTAATACCTTCAAATTTACAAAAGAATATGGAAGCTACGTGATGGAAAATGTTTTATTTAAAATTTCATTTCCTGCAGAATTTCATGCCCAAACTGCGGTTGAATGCGCACTCATCCTTCACGAAAATGAAATTGAGAGAATTGACACTCTTAATAAAATAGAAAATATTGATAAAATTATCATTACTACTCACGAATCTGCAATTAGAATTATTGATAAGCAAGGACCTCTTAATAATCCAGCGGATAGAGATCACTGTATCCAATATATGTCAGCGATAGGATTGTTGAAAGGGAATTTGACGGCTCAGGATTATGAAGATGAGAGTTCAAGTGATCCAAGAATTGATAAGCTTAGAGAAAAAATGATTTGTAAAGAGTCTAGTCAGTACACAGACGATTATTTAAATCCAGAAAAAAGATCGATCGCCAACGCCATTCAAATCTTTTACAAAGATGGGACTTCCTCTGACAATATTGAAGTACAGTATCCTATTGGCCACAAGAAAAGAAGGCCAGAAGGCATCCCTAAATTAGTCGAAAAATTTAAAGCTAACCTAAATCGAGAATTTAGTATCGAACATTCACAGAAAATTTTAAAAGTTAGTCTTGATCAAAATACTCTGGAAGAAATGTCAGTAAATAGTTATGTAGATTTATTCTGGAAAGGCTAGAAAATTTATTTGTTCTAAGATGTGAAGCAATTCCTTGTTCGGATTTTCAAATTTTTCATACGTTGCCATTGAGCTTTTGGCATACCAATATCTGCTATTACCAGAATCACCCTCAATTTTATGAAGAACGGCATGTATCCATTGCGCAATATCATTATCAATCTCTTGGACGATGGCATGCGCTTTTTCCCAGTCATCATCAAGAATGAAGTTGACAGCAACCTTACAGCTTGAGATATCTTTGTTCTTATAAGCCAAAAACCCTATCCCTTTGATAATCTATACTCACAATCATGTTTATGATTTTCTAGTAAACCATTGATTTTTAATGTAGATATTTTGCAATAAACACATCGATAGTTATTTGTATTTGGGTCAATCTTTTCTTGCGGATAGTCGATATAAAATTTTTCCATTGAACAAATTCCTTTAATTTAATGTTACCAAACTTCTTTGCTGCCAATTTTTTTTATAAACTCATTATGCGCTTCAATTTCACTTTTGTTTGGAGTTGTTACTATAAGATCATCATAGTTAATGGGCTCCAGTTTAATGTTGGTTGAATCTTCTTTGAAATTTATCTCGAATGCCTCTTGCCCCCTGGTCATCTGAATATAAACTTCGCCTAATAGCTGCGCATCTAAAAGAGCTCCGTGAAGGCTTCTTGAGGAGTTATCAACGCTAAATGCCCTACAAAGTGCGTCCAAGCTATTTCGCTGCCCTGGTCGAATATCTTTTGCGTAAACTAGAGAGTCAACTATGTCACCACAAAAGTTATTCAAATCATCAAGGCCTATCTTGCCTAATTCCATGTTTAAAAAACCAACATCAAAAGGAGCATTATGAATAACAAGCTCAGCCTCTTTGACAAATGACACAAAATCACTAGCAACATCCTTAAAAAAAGGTTTGTCGCTTAAAAAGTCTAATGTAATTCCATGAACCTCTTGCGCAGCAGGATCTATCTCTCTTTCTGGATTGATGTATGAATGAAATGTATTGGATGTAGGTTGTCTATTATTAAACTCAACTGCTGCAATCTCAATAATACGATGACCCTGAGTAGGATCCAGTCCTGTTGTTTCAGTATCTAAAAAAATTTGTCTCATTATTATTTATGTGCTCGAATGATTAACACCAAGATTTGCAAGATGATCTGCCCTTTCATTCTCAGCATGTCCTGCGTGTCCCTTAATCCATTGATAGTCTATAGACATAGTATTGTTTAGCTCATCCAATTTTATCCATAAATCTTTATTTTTTACAGGTTTTTTATTACTAGATTTCCAACCGTTGCGCTTCCAGTTAATGATCCACTCACTTATCCCCTTCTGAACATATGTTGAATCTGTGTATACGATAATATTATTTTTATGAACCATGATAGATAACGCTTCAATTACTGCCATCAATTCCATACGGTTGTTCGTAGTGTTTTTTTCACCGCCATAGATTTCTTTGTTAGTCTTTCCCTCGACTATAAGAGCACCCCATCCGCCTTCCCCTGGGTTACCCTTGCAAGCTCCGTCTGTATAAATTTTAATCATATCCGCTCACTTTATTTGCTGCTAACTGCATTAACAGTTTTAATTTTATTCCATTTTGGTTTTAATGGAGTCAATCCTGGGACTTCCTTCTTAGCAACTATATAATAAATATTTCCCAACAATGGAAGCCATCTCGACCCAATATCATCGATGGTTTTTGAGAAATAAGATTCATCTGTGAACAGTGGTTGATAGTCAAAGATTTTCCCTAACTCAATAGAAAAACCACATTTTTTTAGTTTACTTTGAGCTTCCTGCATTGAACTAAATTTACTATTAAATGGAAATTTTGTATCAAAATAAGTAAGATTTCGAAGGCCTGCAAAACTAAAAGGGTTAAATGAAAAAATAATCACTCTGCCCTCGGGTATCGTTATCCTGTAAAGCTCATTCATAAAATCTTGGACATTATTATTTTTTTCAATGGAATGCTGGCTTATCGTAAGATCGACTGAGTCGTTGTCAAAGGGTAGGTGATTGCAATCGCAAGCAATGTTCTTATTTTTTCCTTCTAAACTTAAATGGTGCTTCATTCGTGAGTTTTTTAATAAATCTCTGCCATTCCAGTTAATCTGAAGTGCAAAGTAGCCGAATTTATCTTCCATAAAATCATTAAGAATTTTATCCTCCAGATCCAGGATTCTTTTACCATTTTTTGTATCAAACCAAGTCATATTTTTTTTTAAATAATTAAAATCGTAGTAAAATTAGTATACATATGAGTTTCATCAATAAACCACATTCTATCACCACTGTCTCAGCAATAAAGGCATTTAAAGACAACTATATTTGGCTAATAAATCAAGATATGAATGGAGTTCTTGTTGATCCAGGCGACGCACAACCAGTTTTTAAATATCTTAAAGACAACCCTCTTAATATCAATGTAATTTTAATTACCCACAAGCATCATGATCATATGGGGGGAGTCAAGGAAATTTCAGATAGATTTCCTAATATAAAGATTTATGCACCTAAAAATTCAATATTTTGTTTTGACTATCATGGTCTTGTTGAGGGAGATTCTGTGGAAATAGATAATATGAATCTAAAATTTAATGTCTTAGAAACCCCAGGCCATACTGATGATCATATTGTGTTTTACAATGACGATGCTTTATTTTGTGGAGACACTTTATTTGGCTGTGGATGCGGTCGTCTTTTTGAAGGTACCGCAGAAGAAATGTTTAACTCCTTACAAAAAATTAAAGGACTTCGTCAATCAACAAAGGTTTATTGCGCACACGAATACACATTGGACAACATTCGCTTTGCAATGTCGCTTAAAAAAAATAATTCACTATTAAATCGAAGATTTGATGAAGATAGGCTAAAATCTATTACTCTTCCATCGACTATAAAAGTTGAATTAGAAACAAATCCTTTTTTGTTAGCAAGAAATTCTGAAGAATTTAAAAGTATTAGGTTGAAAAAAGATGCGTATTAAAAAAAATGTATATTTGGTTGTTATCTTTTCTTTCATAGGTGTTTTTTTCTCTATCAAAGCATGGTCCATAACGAATGTTATAGGCGATCCAATAATTATCTTAGATAATGAAACCACAGAAGTTGACGATAAATCATTCTCCATTCCTATTGAAGTAATAAAAGAGGCGCCGACCCAAAGTCTCTGGCCGAAATTGAATGCTGGTTATCAAATGAATACAAAACCAAGCAAAAAAGGGTTAAAGAGACTTAAGAAATACGAAAATTGGTATAAAAAACGTCCTGATTATATTAACCGTATGATGATCAGAGCCGACAAATATTTATACTATGTGTATCAAGAGGTTAAAAAAAGGAATATGCCTATGGAAATTGCTCTTCTGCCGATGATTGAAAGTGCTTATAACCCTCTAGCTAAATCAAAGGCAAAGGCAGTTGGAATGTGGCAATTTATACCATCTACAGGACGTCTATATGGCTTAAAACAAGATTGGTGGAGAGATGAAAGAAGAAATATTGAGCAATCAACAGACTCAGCTCTGGATTACCTTGAGCGACTTTATGGTGAATTTGGTACGTGGGAATTAGCACTTGCTGCTTATAACTGTGGTGAAGGGCGTGTTGCCAGAACTCAAAGAAAAAATAAAAGAAATAAACGGGGCATCGATTATTACAGTCTAAATCTTCCGATGGAAACAAGGAACTATGTACCAAAATTACTAGCTATTAGAAATATTATGCAAAATCCCAGTAAATATGGAGTTGAAATTATTGATATACCCTTTAGCCCATATTTTGAAAGCGTAAGTGTTCCAGATAAAATTGATGCCGAGTTAGCGGCAAGACTTGCTGAGATTTCACTCGAAGAATTTCAGTTACTTAACCCGGAACATAAAAGACCTATAATGAAATCAGTTCATGGAGAAAATTCAATTCTCCTGCCAGTTGATTCCATTGAACGGTTTAACAAAAACTTCTATGCTTATAAAGAGCCAATTAGTAGTTGGAAAGTATACAAACCAAAAAAAGGAGAGACCCTTAAAAGTGTAGCAAGAAAATTTAAAATAGATTGGAAAATTCTTGCTAAGGTTAACCAGGTCAGAAGCAAAAGAACGTTTCGAAAAAGAAGTATTTTATTGATCCCAAACACCAATGCCATTGGAACAAGTTTTCCTAGCAGTGGTGGAGGTATAATAGATTACAACACCATAGTAACTCATAGAGTAAGCCCAGGTGAAACGCTTGGACATATTTCTCTTATTTATGATGTGAGTGTTAAAGACATTAAAGACTTTAATGAGCTCAGCTCATCAAAAATAATAATAGGTGATATCCTAGATATCCCACAATAAAATTATGTATAGATTTAAAAATATCATGAAAAATTCACTTCTAATTTTTGCAATAATTTTTTTAATAAGTTGCTCAAAAGATAATACACAAAATATTGATTATAAAGAAAATTATGCTATTGAAAGTGGTGGATCATTAACTAATGCAATGGTTGGTGAGCCAAGCAACTTAATTGCGATGATTGCCGGTGATTCTGCTTCATCAGCAATTGCTGGCAAGCTATTTAATGCACTAATTAAATACGATGAAAAATTAAATCATGCCCCGGAATTAGCTGAGAGCTGGGTCGTATCCAATGATCAAAAAACCATTACATTCACCTTGAAAGACAATATTTTTTGGGCGGATGGGAAGCCGTTAACAAGTGATGATGTGCTATTTACCTGGCAACTTGTAACTGATCCGAAAACGAGAACTCCCTATGCATCTGATTATTTATTGGTAAAAAAAGCGACGGCCCCTGACAAACGTACATTTAAAGTAACCTACGGTGAAACATACGCCCCTGCAATTGACACTTGGGCATCTCTCCATATTCTCCCCAAACATATACTAAAAAATGAGGATATTAACAATACATTCTTTTCCCGTAACCCCACAGGATCAAGTTACTATCAGCTAGATAAATGGATCAGTGGTCAACAAGTATCACTTGTTGCTAACGATAAAAGCTCTCAGGGATTGCCATACATAAAAACATTAATATCTCGAATTATTCCAGACACTTCTTCACAATTTTTGGAGCTTACTGCAGACAACCTGGATTACATGTCAATCAACCCTATTCAATATCAAAGAGTTTTTCCTGCCAGAAAAGATATGCTTGATAAGATTAATCTTTATAAAGAACTGGGTAATGGCTATACCTATTTAGGCTTCAATCTTAAAAAAGCTCCATTTAATGATGTAAACGTTAGGCGAGCAATTAATTTTGCAATCGATAAAGACGAGGTGATTAAAGGGGTTCTTTTAGGGCTAGGCGAACCAATCTCAAGCCCTTACAAGCCTGGAACTCGTTGGAATAATCCTAACTTAAAACCCTACGCTTACGATCCAGGTAAGGCTATCGATTTACTCAATAAAGCTGGGTATACTAAAAATAAAGATGGTTTTTTAGAAAAAAATGGGAAGGCTTTAGCATTTGAAATTCTTACCAATCAAAATAAACAAAGAGAAATGACAGCAGTATTGGTCCAAAGAAGACTTAAAGAAATTGGAATTGATGTAAGTATTCGCGTACTCGAATGGGCAAGCTTTATCAACAGATTTATTAAGACAGGTGACTTTAATGCTGTTGTTTTAGGTTGGAGCTTATCGCTTGACCCAGACCAATTTAACATCTGGCATTCAAGCCAACAAGGTCCTGGGCAATTTAATTTTATTGGCTATGAAAATGATGAGGTAGATAGGCTGCTCGAGAATGGCAGAAAAGAATTAAATCCAGACAAAAGAGAATTGATTTATCATAAATTTTCTGATTATTTATTAAATGATAGTCCCATTGTCTATTTATATGCCGGGTATGGTTTATCTGCTGTAAACAAAAGAGTTCAGGGCATAAAAAAACCATCACCGCCAGCTGGTATTTATCACAATAGTCATGATTGGTTTGTTCCAAGTGAGCTAAGAAGAAATGAGATTTCTAATTAGCTATGTTTAAATATCTTATAAAAAGAATTTTATGGATGATTCCAATGCTCATTGGAATTAGTTTAATTTCATTTTTTATAATGCATTTAGCCCCGGGCGATGTGACCTCAAACGAAGCTTCCTTCAATCCAAAAGCATCGGAGGAGTCGCGACAAAAACTAAGAGAGCTATACAACCTCGATAAGCCCGTGATTGTTCAATATGGTCTCTGGTTGAAAAGAATAATTAAGTTAGATTTTGGGAACTCATTTTCATCTCATCAAAGGCCTGTTTTATGGGAAGAGAAGGATAAGAATGGCAATGTATCCAAAGGTCTTATTCAAGAATCTTTACCAATTACATTGCTGATAAATCTTCTTGGCATTTTTATTATTTTTTCAATTTCAATAGTACTTGGGACGCTTTCGGCTATTAGACAAAATTCATGGGTTGATAGATCGATCACATTGTTTGTGTTCATTGGATTTGCTATTCCAGGCTTCTGGCTTGCACTTTTACTGATGTATTGGACTGGGGTCGCTAATCAATGGCTACCTATATCTGGTTTGCATAGTCCTGGATACCTTGAGTTAGATGCATTCTCACAATTTATTGACTTATTAAAGCATCTTATTCTTCCTGTATTTGTTTCGTCGCTCAGTGGTTTGGCAGGTATCTCTCTTTATGTGAGAAATGGCATGCTTGAAGTCCTGCATCAAGACTTTATAACAACGGCCAGATCGAAGGGCCTAGTTGAAAAAAGAGTTATATTTATTCATGCTTTAAAAAATGCAATTCTCCCGCTAATAACAATCATAGGGCTATCTATTCCGGGGCTAATTGGCGGCTCTGTAATCGCTGAGTCTATCTTTGCCATTCCTGGGATGGGTAAATTATTCTATGATTCCGTATTAATGCGCGATTTTCCAGTCATTATGGGTATATTGACCATTGGTTCAGTGCTGACATTGTTCGGCAACCTATTAGCCGACCTAGGTTACGCTTGGGCCGATCCAAGAGTAAGAAAAGGGATTGTTCGATGAAGAATATATTACGAAATCCTTTAGCATTATCCGGATCAATAATCATCACGATAATACTCTTTATGGCTTTATTAGCTCCAATTCTAGCTCCGTATGATCCAAACTTTATAGACATAGAGTCAATATTAGTAGCGCCATCATCATTACATTTTATGGGTACTGATGGATTGGGACGTGATGTTTTCTCGCGTATGCTTTATGGAGCGAGAATTTCATTGTTAGTTGGTTTTGTTGCTGTTGGAATAGCAACAGCTATTGGTATAGTTCTCGGTTCAATTGCAGGATTCTACAGAGGATGGGTAGATTCAGTAATAATGCGCCTTGTTGATATTATGCTGTCTATCCCCTCCTTCTTTCTAATACTTGCGGTTATCGCTTTTTTGACGCCGTCAATTTGGAATATTATGATTGTGATCGGGCTTACATCGTGGATGGGGGTAACCCGTTTAGTAAGAGCAGAATTTTTTAGTTTAAGGCAGAGAGAGTATGTATTGGCAGCTCAAACTATGGGATCCAATGATATTACAATCATCGCGAAACATTTGTTACCGAATAGTTTAACTCCTATCATAGTAAGTTCCGTTCTTGGTATTGCAAGTGCAGTTCTTGTTGAATCAGGGTTAAGTTTTCTTGGACTCGGTGTGCAAGCACCAACGGCTTCGTGGGGGAATATTCTTACCGACGGCAAGGAATACATACAATTTGCTTGGTGGCTTTCCCTTTATCCAGGTCTTGCAATCCTACTAACTGTATTAGGTTATAATTTGCTTGGCGAGGGATTAAGAGATGTTATGGACCCAAAGAATAATAATTAATCAAATATAAAGGTATCTAATGGGATTTTTACAAGGTAAAAAAGTTTTAATTTTAGGGTTGTTAAGCGACAGATCAATCGCCTATGGCATCGCGACAGCTATGAAAAAACAAGGGGCAGACCTTGCTTTTACTTTTCAGATGGAAAAACATCAAGGAAGAGTGGAAAAATTAGCATCAAACTTTGACTCTAAAATTGTATTACCATGTGATGTTTCATGCGATGACCAAATTGAAAATTTATTCCCAAAACTGTCAGATCATTGGGATAAATTTGATGCTATCGTGCATTCAATAGCATTTGTTCCCAAAGAGGCTTTAGATGGGGATTTTGTTAAGGCAACAACGAGAGAAAATTTTAAAATAGCACACGATATTAGCTCGTATAGTTTTACAGCACTAGCAAAAGCTGCTACTCCTTATTTTAACGAAAATTCGGCTATGCTTACAGTCAGCTACCTTGGTGCGGAGAGAACTATGCCAAATTATAATGTTATGGGTTTAGCAAAAGCTAGTCTTGAGGCAAACGTAAGATATATGTCACATAGTCTTGGTAGTAAAGGCATTAGAGTTAATGCTGTTTCAGCGGGACCAATAAAGACCCTAGCGGCATCAGGAATAGCAAATTTCGATAAAATGATTGGTTATAATGAGAAACATGCAGCGCTTAAAAGAAATGTAACCATTGAAGAAGTTGGAAATACAGCGGCGTTCTTGTGTAGTGACTTAGCAAGCGGTATTACTGGTGAAATTACTTACGTGGATGGTGGAATGAATATAACTGCTGCAGGTACTATTGATTAATTATTGAAAAACTCGTTGGTTTACCTGAATGTCAGCATCAGCTCTTAAATCATCTACGTATGCAGCTTGTATCGCTGTCTTAATAGCAGTTTCATATTCATCTCTATACAAATCGACTGATAATTCATCATCAACATTATCTGTAATTACTTTATTCACCTTTATAACTACGTATTCACCACTTAAATCATAAAAGCCCTCATACGCTGGTAATTCTTTAGTATCAACCTGAAAAATTTTCTTTACAAGTGGATCTGACAGGCCCTGTTTATCAATTCTATCTATAACCAGCTCGTCGAACCATTCAACATTTTTTTTATTCGTTTTTAGTTCTTCAACAAGGTTATTACCGTCTTCAATAATAAGCTCCTGACTTCTAGAACTGATAATATAATCATTAACCTTTTCCCTCACAACATCTAAGGGTTCAATAGCAGATGGGCTAAAATCAATGACTCTAGCGGAGACTAAATTATTCGGTGAGACCTCAATAGCGAGTGTGTTGGTCTTTGATTCGATTGATTGTGTTGAAAAAATTTCATTAGCAAAGGCTTCATTATTGAAGAATTTTCTTGCATCATCGAGGGTTAACCATTGACTTTGTTGAATTTCTAAGCCGAAGGTGTTTGCAGCTTCTTCAAGATTTTCTGAATTTTCATAAACAATATTATTAAAATCTTCAGCTTTTGTAGAGTATTCTTCGAGCGCTTTACCATAAATTAACTCACCTTTTATTTGCGTTTTTAACTTATCAAAGCTTAAATTTTCTCCTTTAATTTCTGTCAGCATAATAATATGTAGTCCAAATTCTGTTTCAACAAGCTCAGATAATTCATTTTCTTCTAGAGAAAATACAGCTTCCTCAAATGGCTTGACCATGTCGCCTCGTGAAAAGAAACCTAGGTCCCCTCCATTTTTAGCAGACTCGATATCTTGAGATAATTCTTCAGCCTTTTTGTTAAATATACTTGGTGTTTTTTTTATCTCATTTAGAGTTGTCTGGGCTAGGTCTTTGATTTTAGCCTTTTCTTCAAAATCTATTCCAGGTTGATACGCAAATAAAATATGCTTGGCTTTTCTTTGTTGGCCAGCCTGGAAATTATCTTTATTTTCATTAAAAAATTGTTTTACCTCATCATCTGTCACAGAAATTGATGGGACAATTCCTGCAACGGAATATATTAAAAATTCAATCTTAATTCTATCTGGCCTAACAAATGCATTTGTGTTCTCTTCATAGAATTTAGATATTTCCTCATCGGTCGGGGTTATCTTTTTCTTGTAATCATCCAATTTAATTTCATGCAGACTTATGTCTCTTTTTTGATATGCAAGATTTACTAAGGGTTGAATGATTTCCTTGGGTACATGAATCATACGGTTTAAACTATCTTTTACTTGCTGGGTTGCCATTTGAACTCTTATTCTATCCTCAAGCCTCTTAGGCGTAAGGTTGTTATATTGGACAATTTCGTCATATCTTTCTTGGGAAAATTTTCCATCTTTTTGAAAATCTGGCATTCCTACTATATAGCTACTTAATTGATCATTGCTTATCACAAAACCATTTTCACTTATTGATTGATTAACTAACTCGGTTGAGATTAAATTATCTATAACAGCTTTTTTAAACTCTGGGGATTGAAATAAGGCAGGATCATTATTTTCTGACCCCATCTGATCCTTAATTAATGCTTCGGAATTTTGATATTGCTGTCCTGATATCTCTGTGCCATTAACTTTAGCGACATACACATTTGAGCCCACGGAACTAAGATATGAATCGATCCCAAACAATGCAAAAGGAATAATGATGATAGCTAAAATAACCTTAGCTAATTTTGAGTCAGTACTATTTCTTATCTTTTCAAGCATTTTTTTTACCCAACGTTATCGATGTATAAAATATTATAATCATTCAGCTTTATCAGTAAATAATTTAAAAGGCGAAGCGTGTTCGCCTAATAAATATTGGCGGAGTGGACGGGACTCGAACCCGCGACCCCCGGCGTGACAGGCCGGTATTCTAACCAACTGAACTACCACTCCAATTTGGTGGGTGCTACAGGGGTCGAACCTGTGACATTCGCCTTGTAAGGGCGACGCTCTACCAACTGAGCTAAGCACCCAAATTCTTTAGAATTTGAGCTCGCCATTTTACAATATACTGAAAAACAAAGCTAGTAAAAAGTCTTGTATATTACTCATTTGGTTTAGTGAGCAATTGGCTTATCAATTGAGGATATTTTTTTTGTCTCATGTCGATTTTTTTGGTTAGGCTTATTATTCATAGATTCCGGAACACGAGTTAATGCTATGTCAAAAACTTTATCTATCCACTGAACTGGAATAATCTCTAACTTACCTTTCACATCCTCTGGAATATCTGCCAAATCTTTTGCATTCTGCTCTGGAATAATTACAGTTTTAATATTACCTCGATGAGCAGCTAATAATTTTTCTTTTAAGCCTCCTATAGGAAGAACCTCCCCCCTGAGTGTAATTTCTCCCGTCATAGCTACATCAGATTTAACTGGAATATTTGTTAGTGAGGATACGATAGCTGTAGTTATTCCAATGCCAGCGCTTGGGCCATCTTTAGGAGTCGCTCCTTCTGGAAAATGAATATGAATATCTTTTTTTTCATGAAAAAGATCATCAATTCCAAGCTTGTTAGAACGATTTCTAACAACGCTCAAAGCAGTGTGAACGGATTCTTGCATTACCTCACCTAATTTACCTGTTAGCATTGTCTTCCCTTTACCAGGTAACTCTACGGCCTCAATTGTAAGAAGTTCTCCTCCAACTTGGGTCCAAGCAAGCCCTGTAACCTGACCAATCTGATTTTTTTTATTCGCTAATCCAATATCAAATATTTTGACACCCAAAAAGTCTGAAATATTTTTATTACTAACAGTAACTTTCAATAATTTTTTAGAGCTAGCGAGAAGTTTTACAGCTTTTCTGCAAATTTTTGCAATTTCTTGTTCAAGTCTTCTCACTCCTGCTTCTCTTGTATAAAACTGAACTATATCCTTCACTGCTCTTTTTGTGATGGTAAGTTCAGATTTTTTTAATCCATTATTAATATATTGCTTTGGTATCAGATACTTATGAGCAATACTAATTTTTTCTTGCTCGGTATACCCTGCGAGTCTAATAATCTCCATTCTATCAAGTAGAGGTTCTGGGATATTCATTGAGTTTGCAGTTGCGACAAACATTACGTCAGAAAGGTCATACTCAATCTCAGCATAATGATCAGTAAATGTATGATTTTGCTCAGGATCTAGCACCTCCAACAAAGCTGATGAAGGGTCACCCCTAAAATCCTGGCCCATTTTATCAACTTCATCCAATAAAAATAATGGGTTATTAGAATTGACTTTAGCCATATTTTGAAGAATTTTCCCTGGCATAGAGCCAATATATGTTCTTCTGTGACCTCTTATTTCTGACTCATCCCTAACTCCGCCAAGAGCCATACGTACATATTTCCTATTCACTGCTTTAGCAATACTTTGACCAAGAGATGTTTTACCGACACCAGGAGGACCTACAAGGCATAAGATAGGAGCCTTTGACTTTCCCACTCTGTTTTGTACTGCGAGGTATTCCGTAATACGTTCCTTGACTTTTTCTAGGCCATAATGATCCTTATCTAAATTAGATTCAGCATCATTAAGATCTTTATTGATGGCTGTTTTTTGCGACCATGGTAAACCAATTATTGTATCGATATAGGTTCTCACAACTGATGCTTCAGCAGACATTGGGGACATTAATTTTAATTTTTTTAACTCAGAGAGACATTTATCCTCTGCCTCTTTACTCATTTTGATCTCTCTTATCTTTTTATCTAATTCTTCCAATTCCGCATTTTCATCTTGCTCACCAAGTTCTTTTTGAATAGCTTTTACCTGTTCATTTAGATAATATTCCCTTTGGGATTTTTCCATCTGATTTTTAACTCTGCCACGAATTTTTTTCTCAACTTGGAGAATGTCTATTTCAGATTCCATCACGTTAAGAAGTAAATCTAAACGAGATCTTATATCGTAGGTTTCAAGAATATTTTGTTTCTCAGACAGTTTTAATGTTAGGTTCGCTGCAATTGAATCTGCAAGCCTTCCCGGATCAGTAATGGATGTTAAAGATGTTAATATTTCCGGTGGTATCTTCTTATTTAGCTTAACGTACTGATCAAATTGAGAAAAAACGGAGCGCATAAAAGCCATTGTTTTCTTGTCCTTGCGCTCTTTAATTTGAATTAAATTTATATCGGCCGACCAAAAGGCACCTTTTTCATCAAATTTGAGTACCTCAGCCCTATCCAAACCCTCAACCAATACTTTTACCGTACCATCAGGTAATTTCAGCATTTGAAGAATGGTTGCAATTGTACCTACCCGATAAAGATCTTTTATATTTGGCTCGTCTTTGTTTGCATTTTTTTGAGCAACAAGAAAAATTCTTTTGTCTCCATTATTTGCATTTTCAATAGCCTGTATTGATTTTTCTCTTCCAACAAAAAGGGGTATGACAAGTTGTGGGTAAACAACAACATCACGAAGGGGTAGCATAGGAAGAGTTTCAAATTTTGTATTTTTTATCATTTTTTTCTTTATATTATTTTATTAATTAATTATGGAGTTGATATATAATTTTACAAGGCTATAAATAGTAAAAATTATTTGTTTTGTTGCTTTTGTTGTTTTTTTGAAAAAATTAGATATGGAGCAGTGTTATCCTTAATTACACCATCATCTATAACGACTTTTTCTAAGTTGGTTATGGTTGGTAAATCAAACATAGTCTCCTTAAGGGCAATTTCTAAAATAGATCTTAATCCCCTTGCACCTGATTTTCTTTCTAATGCTTTATCAGCAATAGCGTTTAATGCTTCTGGACGAAAATCTAGTTCAACTCCCTCGATTCTAAATAATTTTTTAAATTGTTTTGTTAATGCATTTTTTGGTTCGGTTAAAATCTTTATTAGGGCACTTTTATCAAGACTTTCTAATGTTGTTATAACAGGCAACCTACCTATAAATTCTGGAATCAAACCAAATTTTACTAGATCTTCTGATTGAACATTACGAACAATATCTCCAAAAGTTTTTATATCTGACTTACCTTGAACTTCAGCTCCAAAACCTATACTATTTTTTTCTGTCCTTTCTTTAATAATTTTTTCCAGACCATCAAAAGCACCCCCACATATGAATAAAATATTGGTGGTGTCAATTTGAACAAACTCTTGATTTGGATGCTTCCTTCCTCCTTGAGGAGGCACAGATGCTACGGTTCCCTCTACTAGCTTTAATAAGGCTTGCTGAACTCCCTCACCCGACACATCTCTTGTAATTGAAGGGTTATCAGTTTTTCTAGATATTTTATCAACTTCATCTATATACACTATTCCCTTTTGAGCTTTATCAACATCATAATCACAACGTTGTAAAAGCTTTTGCATAATATTCTCAACGTCCTCTCCAACATAACCAGCTTCAGTCAAGGTGGTAGCATCTGCCATAACAAATGGAACATTTAATAATTCAGCTAAAGTCTGTGCCAATAATGTTTTACCAGACCCTGTAGGGCCAATAAATAAGATATTACTTTTAGATATTTTTACATCTGATAAATCATCATCGACATCGGTATTCTCAAGACGTTTATAGTGGTTATAAACAGCAACGGCTAAACTTTTTTTCGCATCAACTTGGCCGATGACATGCTCATCTAGTTTTTGAAATATTTCTTTAGGAGTTAGAAGGTGTTTTTCAGAATCAAGAGAATCTTCTTTTTTTTCTTGCGTTGACTCTTCCTTGATGATGTCATTACATAAATCAACGCATTCATCGCAAATAAATACAGAAGGACCAGCTATTAATTTTTTTACATCAGATTGATTTTTACCACAAAATGAGCAGAGAAGAAGCTTTTCTTGATCTTTATCAGACATGATTGATTATTTTACGTCAGAACGATTTGAAATTACCCTATCAACAAGCCCGTAATCCATAGCGTCTTGACCGCTCATGAAATTATCTCGATCAGTATCTTTGGATACTTTCTCAATTTTCTGTCCAGTGTGATTAGATAAAATTGTATTTAATCTTTCTTTGAGATAAAGAATTTCTTTCGCATGAATTTCAATATCGGAAGCTTGGCCTTGAAAGCCTCCAAGAGGTTGATGAATCATGATGCGTGAATTGGGAAGACAAAAACGTTTATTTTTTTCACCTGCAGTTAATAATAATGCCCCCATACTTGCAGCTTGACCTATACAAAGCGTACTAACGTCGGGTTTGATAAATTGTATTGTGTCATAAATTGCCATACCAGCGGTTACCGAACCACCAGGAGAGTTAATATATAAATAAATATCTTTATCGGGATTTTCTGCTTCCAAGAAAAGAAGTTGCGCTACAACAACATTAGCGGTCATATCATCAATTGGACCTACCAGAAAAATAACTCTTTCCTTAAGAAGTCTGGAATAAATATCATAAGATCTCTCCCCTCTTCCGCTTTGCTCAACAACCATAGGAACGTAACCAAGGTTATTGGCTTCAAATGTGTTGAATGATTTTGTAGTATTTTTATTCATCTATGTAAATTGACCAGCTAATACGAGATCTAATTCAATTTTCTTTGTATCTTTTTTGCATTTCTCCAAAAACCATTCCACTACATTATCTTCTGTGGCTAAAGCTCTTGGTTCGTCTAATCTTTTTTCATCCTCATAGAACCATTTTATGGCTTGCTCAGGATCGTCATAATTAGATGAAAATTCTTCTACCTTAGCTTTAATTTGATCCGTAGAGGCCTGAAGAGAATTATCATCAACAATATTTCCCAGTACAATACGAAGTTTACACGCAGTTTTAGCATTTTCTTCAAACATTGCAGGCTCAAGCTTAATGTCTTTTGGGTCTGCGCCTTCTTTTTGCATGTTTTGATAGGCTGTTTGAGCAAGTCGGTTTATCTCCGCACCAACTAAAGATTTTGGAAGCTCAAATGTATGACTATCAACAAGAGATTTAAACACCTGCTGCTTTAGATTCGCCTTAATTCTTCGGTCACTCTCTTGGACTAGAGATTTTTTTATTTCGTCATTCATTTTTTTAATATCACCATCAACAACGCCTAGGTTTTTTGCGAATTCCCCGTCAACTTTCGGATAAGATGGTTCTAGTACTTCGTGAATTGAGACTATATATTTAACATCCTTGCTTGATAGTTCTTTCGTTGGATAATCTTTTGGATAATTAATAGTAAATTCTTTTGTAATCCCAGATTTAATGCCTATTAATTGATCATCAAATCCTTCGACTCGACCCGCTTCTCCAAGAATAAGCTCTAAAGATTCTTTGCCTGTAGATTCGGCTACCTTGCCGTCTATGAATGACTGCATTTGGGCCTTAACCTTATCCCCTTTTTTTGAAGCTCGTTCGACCTTAGAAAAAGTAGCTCTTTGTTTCACAATAACATCGATAGTTTTTTTTACGTTAGCAGCTGTAATTGATGTTTCATAATTAATGATTTTATTTTTTTTAAAATCAGCTAATTTAAATTCTGGAAAAATTTCAAAAGTAGCGGTGAATTCAAAATCTTTATTAACTTTATCGAGAGGCTCGTGTTGAATGTCAGGCATTCCAGCAACTCTTAATTTATTTTGTTGAACAAATTCACCAAACATTTTTTCAATGGCTTTAGTGTATACCTCACTTTTTACATCTCCCCCATATTGTTGTTCTATGATTCTTAAAGGGACTTTCCCTGGACGAAAACCTTGAACACGAGCAGTTTTAGAAAGCTCCTGGAACTTATTGGAAATATCAACTTGATAAGGTGCTATAGGAACAACCACCTTAACCCTTCTTTCAATCTCACCTATCTTTTCAACTGCTTGTGCCATAATCTTATCCTAATAAAATATTGGTGCGAAAGGAGAGACTCGAACTCTCACGCCTTGCGGCGCTGGAACCTAAATCCAGTGCGTCTACCAATTCCGCCACTCTCGCGTATTCAATTTTTGTCAATCGCGTATTATATCAGTTTAGTTTCTAGAGGTTGTAAAAAATTCCATGTATTTATTACCCATTTATTTGATTGAGGATAAAATACTATTTATGCAAAATTCATTAAATCAAAATAAAATCATATGATAAAAACTGTTATCTCTTTATCGTTAGGTTTTTTCCTCATAGCTTGTAGCATCATACCCTACCAAAAAAAAGAAATTGAAATTTCAAAAATAAACGAATCTATCAACACCGAGGATATAAATAATAAAGATTTTAATAGATATTTAATTGATCATGGTTATCAAGATAAGTCATTGCCATTAAAAAGTTGGGGTCTCAACGAAATTACTCTAGCCCAACAGTATTTTAATTATGAAATTAAGACAGAAAAAAAATTAATTGAGGCAATAAAAGTAAACGAAAATATAGCACTACAAAATCCATCAACCTCAATAGGTGTCAGTGTTGGACGAAGCGATAGTAATCAAGAATTATCAAAGAATATTTTTGGAGTTAATCTAAGGTTTTTATTTGAAAGAGCTAATAAAAAGTTAATAAGATATGAAATCGCTTTTAATGAAACGCAGCATGCAATTCTTAAACACGAATTAAGATTATGGGAATTAAGGACGGATTTACTTAAAAAGATAGTTAGCTTCATTGAATTACAAGATTTAATAAATATTACGAGAGATGAACTCAAACTCAAACATTCAATTCTCAATATGATTAAAAAAAGAGTTGAATTTGGCGTCTTATCCCAGGTCGATTACAACAAGGCATTTCTTGATTTAAAATTTATTAATCAAGAACTATTAATGATGCAACATAAGCACACAAGAATAAAAAAAGATTTAGCTACATCCATAGGATTGTCTATAGAAAAATTTAATTTAATTCCAATAGACACAAAAGGGATCAAAATCTATCTCAATCAAACAGGTAATAAATTTATTCATGAAAATAATATAACGGATATTAAGTATAGAGCCACTATGAATAGCAAAAAATTAAGACTTTTATTGGCATCTTATGCAATTGCAGAATCCAAATTAAAATATGAGATTGCGAATCAATATCCTGACTTTAATTTTTCACCCGCCTACACCTATGATTTAGGAAGCTATATTTGGGATTTAGGAATAGATGTAATTTTAGAATCGAATAAAAAATATGAAATGTTTATTGATAAAGCGAGAAAGATTAGAGCATCTGAGGCAAGAAAAGTTATGCAATATCAATTAGAGATTATCAACGAATCTGAAATATTATTATCTGACTTTAATTACAGTATGGACCTTGTAAAATATAACGAAACTTTACGTAAAACAAAAGACCAATTAAAAAAACAATTGATGACAAGGTTTGATAATGGGATTCTTGATCGATTGGAGTTAGAATTAGAATTAATAAAATTAAATGAGATCGAAAGAAATTATCATACTGCTTTTTACAATGTCATTAAAAAAGGACTTGATGCTGAGTCAATTGTTCAAGAACCAATTTTTACAGATAATTACAAACAATGAAAAATAAAACATTAATAATCATAATATTTCAATTCCTAATAATTGTTACTCTCATATGGACTGTCATTCTTGTTGGTTCGGATGAATTTTTTATGGATGAGGATAGTGATGACGATGAAGAGCAGATTATTATTGACTATACGACAACGCTAAATGGACTTACTTACGTAATATTGCCTTCTGTTGTTGAAAAAAATAGCGGGATTGAAATTGAGACTATAAGTACTAGCAATGAAACATCAAACTCGTTCATCTATGGTGAGGTATTAAATTTATCTGATCTTTTTGAGAAAAAAAATGATCTCCTTAATCTGCATCGAAAAAAAAATAAACTTAATAATATATTAAGTGGTGAATTAGATGAATTATCCAAACTTGTAGCCCTCAATAAAGATAATAAAAATATTTCTGATCAAGTAATAATTGAAAAAGAAGGTGATATTGATATCCTGGAAAATGATATTGAAATTATTAAAAATGATATACAAAATATTTTTATAAACACAGAACATAAATGGGGCAATTATTTCAAGAACAATATTTACTTATCAAAAAATATTATTGCAAAAGAAATATTGGGTAATCAATTTCGTTTGGTGACAATTACAATACCCTCATATAATTTACCTAAAACAATGCCCAAGTTTATAAATATTTCTATTCCAAATAAAACTAGAAAGTTCAAGGCCGAATTCATTTCGGAAGCTCCAAGCACAAACAGCTCATTGCAAGGTAAAAGTTTTTTTTATGTAGTTAAGAATAATGAGCTTAATATAGGTGCACGGATTAAGGCAAACTTAATTCAAAATGTAAAAGATGATGAATTTACAGCATTATTTATCCCCAGCAGTGCTGTTGTCTGGAGCATTGGCAAACCTTGGGTTTATATAAAAAACATAAACAAGGAAGGTCACTTTCTTAGAAGACCACTTTTAGATCCTTTAGAAACAAATAACGGTTGGGTTATAAAGCAAGACATTTTAAAGAAAGGTGATTCTCTTGTAATCAATGGCGCACAATTACTCTTATCAGAAGAATTTAAATATCAGATTAAAAATGAAAATGAGGATTAACCCTTGATGGGTCAATTAATAAAATTCTCTATCAAATTTCCTGGAGTAATTATAGGGCTCTCTATACTTATAATTGTTTATGGAATCTACCAAATAAAAGAAAGTCCGCTAAATGTTTTTCCAGAATTTGCGCCCACTCAGGTTATTATCCAAACCGAGTCACCAGGCTTTTCATCAAATCTTGTTGAAACTTTAATTACAAATCCAATTGAAAAATCAGTCGCTGGAACAATTGGAATAAAACAAATCAGATCGCAGTCTATTCCTGGCCTTTCGGTAGTAACCATAATTTTTAATGAAGATACTGATATCTTTAAAAACAGGCAATCTATTTCTGAAAAATTATCAAATTTATCGCGCTCAATGCCAGAAGGAATTACACCATTAATCACCCCATTGACATCTTCTGCATCAAGCGTTCTTGGTATCGGAATAACATCAAACAATAAAACTAACCTTGAGCTTAGAACTTTTGCTGAAAACATCATTATTCCACATTTAATGGGAGTATCTGGAGTCGCTGATGTAAATAGATTTGGCGGTGATGTAGCTCAATTACAGATTAAACTTTTACCAGACAAGCTTTATAACCATGAGGTTACCATTGAGGATGTGATTATTGCTATAGAAAAATCATCTGGGCAGGTAGCTGGTGGTTTTATTGAAAATGAAAATCAAAGAATTATCATTAACTCTGAAGCTCAAATTAAAAATATCACCCAATTAAAAATGCTTCCCATAATTAACAAAAAAGGAGTGATATTAAGAGTAAAAGATATCGCAACTGTAGAAGAAAGTAAGGCGCCTTCAATAAGCGCGGTATCGATTAATAAAAATGATGGAGTATATCTTTCCATACAAGGGCAATTAGGTGCTAACAGCTACATGTTAACTAAGACATTGGAAGAATCATTGCAAAGCCTTACTCCAATCCTAAAAAAAGAATCCATAGAGCTCATTCCCGATCTCTTCAAACCTGCAAATTTTATTGACGCCTCCATAAAGAGATTACGATTCGATATTTTGATCGGTGCTTTCATGGTTATTACTGTACTTTATATTTTCTTATTTAATATAAAAACAGCATTTATCTCAGCTGTAGCGATACCGATATCACTATTATCAGCAATTTGTGTTATGAATTCTTTTGGTATGGGTCTTAATGTTATGGTTTTAAGTGGCCTTGCCATAGTTCTTGGGGAAGTAGTTGATGACGCAATCATTGATGTTGAGAATATATTTAGAAGATTACGTCAAAATAAATTATTAATAAAACCTATTCCCGCATATCAAGTTGTATTTAATGCTTCCATGGAGGTGCGCCAATCCGTTATTTTTGCAACGATTATCATCGTCCTTGTATTTCTTCCACTTCTTTCATTATCTGGAGTTGCAGGTAAACTTTTTGGCCCATTGGGTATAGCTTACATAACATCTATTATTGCTTCATTGTTTGTTGCTATTACCATCACTCCTGCCCTTTGTTATCTTATACTTGGAGATGCAAAAATAAAAAGTGATGACTCACCACTCATTCTAATTATAAAAAAATATTATGATAAAACATTACATATAATTGAAGGTAAGTCTAGAGAAATAATTATACTGACGTTTGTTTTAATATCTATTGGGTTATCTTTTTTACCATTCTTAAAAACACAATTTATACCACCCCTCCGTGAGGGCCACTATATTATGCATATGACTGCCTATCCTGGAACGTCCGAAAAAGAATCTATAAGAATAGGTAATCTTGTAACTAATAAAATTTTAAAAATTGATGGGGTCAAGTATGTTGCTCAATGGGTTGGAAGATCGCCCATGGGTGCAGACACATTTGGTACACACTACAGTGAATTTGAAATTGAGCTAGATGCACTTGATGGCCCTAATCAAGATAGAGTGTTAGAAGAAATAAATAGTATCGTTCATGGAGATAGTAAGACTGTGGTAGATGGTGGTTTTGTCGGAGTCAATTTTTCGGTAAACACTTTTTTAACCGAACGAATAGAGGAGACAATTTCTGGCTATAATGCTTCAGTCGTCATAAACGTGTATGGAGATAATTTGGATTCTCTAGATCAAGATGCTCAAAGAATTTCACAAATTTTAACGAAAATTGATGGGTCTAAAGATATTATGGTTCAATCTCCACCTGGAACACCTCAGGTAAGCATTAGACTTAGACAAGAAAAGATTGCACAGCTTGGTATTTTAAATAAAGATGTACTAGATATTATAAGGACGGCATACGAGGGAATAACTGCATCTTATGTTTTCGATGGTATCAATAAAAAACCTGTGGTTGTTACGTTCGAAAGCGATTATAAGGACGATATTGCTAAAATAAAAAAGTTACCAATACGATCCAGTGACAATAAAATTTATGTACTTGCTGACATTGCAGACATAAATCAAGAAAATGGTAGGTCCAAAATCCTTCACCAAAATGGAAAGCGTGTCCAAACCATTACAGCTAATATATCAGGAAGAGATATTAATAATTTTAATGCAGAATTAAAAGAAGAGCTTGAAAAAATTGATCTGGGGAAAAATAATTTTTATGACCTCACTGGATCTGCCCAAGAAAATGCCAAATCTCGAGAAGAACTTATTACCCATTCATTCTTAGCAGGAACAGCAGTTCTATTGATGCTACTCATAGCCTTTGGCTCTTTTCAAAACTTATTAATAACCATACTTAATCTACCTTTTGCTCTTGTTGGAGGGGTTTTGGCTGCTTCTATGTATGGAGGATGGCTGTCAATTGGTTCATTAGTTGGATTTGTAACATTATTTGGGATTACGCTTAGAAATTCAATAATGCTTATCTCCCATTATCAACATCTTATCGAAAATGAAAATTTGCAATGGAACCTTGATACTTGTGTGAGAGGGGCAAAAGAAAGGCTACCATCTATATTAATGACAGCTCTTGTGGCTGGTCTAGCTCTCCTTCCAATTGCAATGGGATCAGGAGAACCTGGAAATGAAATAACTGGACCAATGGCGACAATTATTATTGGAGGGTTATTTACATCGACAATATTAAACCTACTGATCCTACCAACAGTATTATTGAATTATGGATCATTTACCAAGAAGATTTTTTAAATTTTAGTTTAAATATCTATGTTCGGAATTTGTTGGAGTCCCGGTCAATGAACCGCCATCTTTTCGAGGGTTCCATCCTATTACTTCATCAATTTTTTTTGCTAAATCAAAATCCTTCATTGTCAATCCATTCGCATCATGGCTAGTGAGATTTATAGTAATACTTGAGTAGGTTAAAATAAGGTCTGGATGGTGCCATGCCACCTCACTGAGATGGGCAATGGTGTTTGCAAGCATAAGCACGCCTTTCCAGTTATGCATAGGAATATTTTTTACTATTTTATTCTCGTCAATTACCCAACCATCGAGTTTATCAAGCTCACTGTTAATTTCATTTTTGTTAAGCATCATTCATCCTCATTAAAATATAAAAGTGTTTTTTTAATATTATTTACTTTATCTTCAATTTCTTGATATTCAGATTCCATTGAAGATTGAATAGTCAAACCTCCACCTGAATAAAAATGCAAGGTATTATTTTTGTGAATCATACTTCTTATAGCAATATTACTATCCAATTTACCATCAAAGCTAAAATAAACTACACTTCCGCAATATAAATCACGGGCGTGGTTTTCAAGTTCATCAATTATCTCCATAGCTCTTTTTTTAGGTGCTCCAGTTATAGAGCCACCAGGAAAAGCATCTCTAAAGAGCTTATAAATAGAAGATTTATCCTTCAAAATACCTGATATTGAACTTACAAGATGATGAACGTTTGGATAAGATTCAACTGTAAATAACTCATCAACCTTTATTGAGCCAATTTTACAATTTACGCCCAAATCATTTCGCAATAAATCAACAATCATTAAGTTTTCAGCTTTTTCCTTAACACTATTTTGTAATATTTCTTTTTTTTTATCATCATCTACTTTTTTTGATTGACGCGCAGCAGTGCCTTTAATAGGTCTTGTCGTAACAATATTTGAATCTGACTTTATAAATCTTTCAGGCGAACCTGATAGCAAAGTTATATCATCAAATTTAATGTAAGCCATAAATGGTGATTTATTTATGTTACGAAATTTTTTATACAATATCCAAGGGTCTCCTTTAGATTCCACTATATATTTTTTTGAAATATTTACTTGGTAACAATCCCCCATTCGTAAATAATTTTTTACGGAATCAAATTTTTTCTTATACATACCTTTATTCATTGAGCTTTTTATATCATTAGTAAGATAAAAAGTATCTTTGCTTGGTAATGATTTATTTATACTAGTGGATAAATCTTTAATGAAATCACTTGTATCATCTTGAAAATTTGCGCTAACAATTAAAGCTTTTTTAGTATGATGATCAATTATAAATGCCCAATCATAAATACCAAATTGCATTCCGGGAATTACATTCTCTTTTTGTGCTTTATTCTTTATATCATATGAAAAATAACCTAAGGCACCACCCGTAAAAGGTAACTCACTGTTTGGAAGCTGATATTTTGACATCAGATTTTCAAGAATTATGAAAGGGTCTGCATCTTTTTTTTCAATAGTATTTAAAGATACATTGTAAACATGTACACGGTCTTCTAACATAGAAATTTTAATAAAAGGTCTTGCGGTTAGTACATCGAAACGGACGAGATTGTTTTTAGGCATACTTTCTTGATATGAGCTGTCAAGAAATACGGGCCAGTCAAAATGTCGAATTATTTCAAAATAAACAGAGCTGTCAGAATAATAAGGTATCGAGATTTTAAGCATTAATTAAAAAAGGAAATATAGTGTTAAATCTATTAGAACAAAAAAAAGAGCACACATGTGCTCTTTTTTTATAAAATTAATTTTTACTCGAGATTTGCATGAATTGCACGCATACCCTCTTCAGTTAAATCTTTATCGAAAACAATTTCACCGATAATTGCCTCTAGATATACAAGAGTTGATAATTCAAATGATGTTCCCATAGGTAAACCTTTCGTTAATGGAAAGCTGTCATCTTGGCCTATCTGTACAGTATAATCTGCAATATCAGCCATTGCAGATGATGATTTCATTGAAATTACAGCAATTTTTGCCCCTTTTGCTTTAGCAGTTTCAAGCATTGGTAGCAATGTTTTCGTTCCACCAGAACCTGATATGACCACAAGTAAATCACCAGAAACAATAGCTGGGGTAACAATCTCACCTGGCATATTTACTTGATAACCCGCATGAACAAGTCTCATAGCAAAGAACCGTGCTACCAATAATGATCTTCCTGCGCCACCAACAAAGATACGACCGGATTCATCAATCAATTTTTTTAAATGATTAGCATGATCTTTACTTGTTGCGTCCAGCACATTTGATATTCTATCAAGAATTAATTTTTGCGTATCCATACATTTGTTCCTTTAAAATATTCTTATCATAACAAAAAAAACCCGAACAATTAAATTCGGGTTTTTTTAATTTAATACTTATTGCTATAAATTAGTGAGCAATAGCAGTAATTTCAGCAGCAGATGCAGCTGGATCAGCAGCACCGTAAATAGCAGCACCAGCAACAATAATTGCAGCGCCAGCATCTTTTACTTGTTGAGCTGTTGCAGCTTTAACACCACCAGCAACAGAGATCTTAGCTCCAGTATTTAAAGCAGCGATTGATGCAAGATCAGCAAATGGAGTGTGTCCAGCAGCTTGAGCATCTAGCCCTGTATGAACACCAATGATTTGTGCTCCAGCAGCAACTGCTTCTTTAGCAAGAGCTTCTTTGTTATCAACATTAATCATGTCTACTTGAACTTCTTTACCATATTTTTTTGCAGCAGCAATAACGCCTTTAATAGTAGCAATTCCAGATGCGCCTAAAACTGTACAAATATCTGCGCCAGCTTTGTAAAAAGGCTCAGCTTCGTATTCACCAGCATCCATTGTTTTAAGGTCAACAAGAATGAGGTTGTTTGGGAATTTTGCTTTTAGTGTTTCAAGAAGTTTGATACCGTTATGCTTAATGCAAGGTGTACCAATCTCAAGAATATCAACATGAGGTGCAACTGTTTCTGCTAGTGCAACTGTTGCGTCAAAGTCTAATGAATCTAATGCCATTTGTGTTAATGCCATGGTTTTAATCTCCAAAACGTATTTATAAATAGTCTACTTAAAATGTAATTAATTTCCTTACATTTATTAAATGCAGACCGCGATGATATAGTCTGAATCATTTATTGTCAATTGTATTTAATCATTCCTAATCTTACAATTTTGCGCTCAATGCAGCCTCTAGCTTATTTTGATCCTTAACAAAGTTTCTTATACCCTCTGATAACTTTTCAGTTGCCATTGCGTCTTCATTATGATCATTTCTAAACTGATCCTCGGCAAGTCTTTGCGGCTTATCTTTAGTTGCACCGTTATCTTTCAGAAATTGAGGAAGATCCCCTTCTGTGTTTGCCAACTCTTCTATTAATGCAGGTCCAATTGTTAATCTGTCACAACCAGCCAAAGCTGTTATTTCACCAATATTTCTAAACGATGCACCCATAACAACAGTCTTAAAACCATGTTCTTTATACCAAGCATATATATTTCTGACAGAAACAACACCTGGATCAGTCTCGGAAGTATAATCTTCACCAGTTTTAGCCTTATACCAGTCTAAAATACGTCCAACAAAAGGTGAAATTAAGAAAACTCCCGCCTCCGCACATGCTCTTGCTTGAGCAAAGCTAAATAAAAGAGTTAAATTACAGTTAATACCTTCTTTTTCAAGAATTTCCCCAGCCTTGATACCTTCCCATGTTGATGCTAGTTTAATTAAAACCCTATCATTTGAAACTCCAGCTTCATTATAAAGCGCAATTAATTTTTTCCCTTTTGCAACCATCTTATCAACATTAAAAGATAGGCTAGCGTCAACCTCAGTAGAGATTCGACCAGGTATATGCTGCAAAATATCCAGGCCAACAAGTACAGCTAATTTATCGGCAGCATCTTCAATCTGTTGATCCTTATCAGAACTTTGAGACTTGGCATAAGCAACCGCCTCTTCAATCATTGGTTCACATTGAGGCAATGTACTAGCCTTCAGTAATAATGAAGGGTTCGTTGTTGCATCAACAGGTTTAAGAGTTTTTATAGCTTCAACATCACCTGTGTCCGCTACAATAGTTGTTATTTCTTTCAATTGATCCAGAAGTGTGGACATATGTTTCTCCATATTTAAAGTATTTTTAAAGTAAATATAATTATGATGAATATTCTAACAATATTAAATTTATATCTCCAATTAATTTTTTAGTAAATTTTTACTTGAGACCTGCTTTTATTTATTTATATAACTTTAATGACAATAGTCTTCATATTTGGCAGAATTACAATTCATTAAATTAAATTACATATTTAAGCTCACTAAGCTTTTATATTGTTTAAATGTGTTTACTAAATAAGGATCTTTAACAGCATGACAGATTATGTAATTCCTTTTGAAAAACTCAGAAATTCAGATGTAGGTTCCGTTGGTGGAAAAAATGCATCTCTTGGAGAGATGATCTCCCAACTAAATGCTAAAGGAGTTAGAGTTCCAACAGGCTTTGCCACTACAGCTAATGCATTTAATGAATTTTTAAAGCATAACGATCTTGGTAAAAAAATTGAATCGGAACTAATCGACCTTGATATTAATGACGTAGTTGAATTGGCTAAAAGCGGAACAAAAATACGAGAATGGATTGTTAACACACCCTTCCCTAAAGAACTGGAAGATGCGATAAGTAAGGAATACGATAATTTAATCTCACGATCAGCACAAGGAACAACCTATGCTGTGAGATCCTCTGCAACTGCTGAAGATCTTCCTGATGCCTCTTTCGCAGGTCAACAAGAAAGCTTTTTAAATATAGAAGGTATCGACAATATTAAAAATGCTATCAAAGAAGTTTTTGCGTCACTTTATAACGATAGAGCAATTTCCTATCGAGTACACAAAGGCTTTATACATTCTGATGTTGCTATTTCTGCCGGTGTTCAACAAATGGTTAGAAGTGACATTGGTTGTGCAGGGGTAATGTTCACCATTGATACAGAATCAGGATTTAAGGATGTTGTATTTATAACCTCGTCGTACGGCTTAGGGGAGACGGTCGTTCAAGGGTCTGTGAATCCTGATGAATTTTATGTTCACAAACCACTACTATCAAAGGGAAAGCCTACAATAGTTAGAAAAACAATAGGATCAAAAAAAATAAAAATGGTCTTTAGCAAAGATACACAAGCTGGTTTAAGTACTGAAACTGTTGATGTCGAAGAAAAACTATCTAACAACTTTAGCATTAATGACGACGACATCATTGAGCTCGCAAAATATGCATTGACTATTGAAGCTCATTATAATTGTCCAATGGATATTGAATGGGGGAAAAATGGAATTGATGGAAAAATATATATTCTTCAAGCGCGCCCTGAAACAGTAAAGTCCCAATCAAAAAATGTTACTGAAACATTCAAGCTTATTGAAACAGGTAAAGCTATTGTAGCTGGACGAGCTGTTACTCAAAAAATTGGTCTAGGCCCTGTAAGAGTCGTAAATGATCCTGCTGAAATGCATACAGTTCAACCTGGGGACGTACTTGTTGCAGATATGACAGATCCTAATTGGGAACCTGTTATGAAAAGGGCCTCTGCCCTTGTAACAAATCGTGGAGGTCGAACATGCCATGCTGCAATAATTGCTAGAGAGCTTGGTATTCCAGCAATTGTAGGCAGTGTCAATGCAACGGAGTTACTCAGCGATGGTGATATTGTAACAGTCTCCTGTTGCGAGGGTGAGACAGGTATAGTTTACCAAGGAGAACTTAAATATGAGGTTTCAATTCAAGAGGATGGCAAATTAGATAAACCTCCAGTTAAAATGATGATGAATGTTGGTAGTCCAGATATGGCATTTACATTTGGACAGATACCTAATCATGGAGTAGGTCTAGCAAGATTAGAGTTTGTTATTAACAATATGATTGGCATTCATCCAAAAGCAATACTTAACTACAATGCAATGCCCTCAGATATAAAAAAAATAATTGATTATCGATCTAGGGGTTATAAAAATCCAAAACAATTCTATGTTGATAAAATCACTGAAGGGGTCGCAACCATAGCTTCGGCATTTTATCCAAACCCTGTAATTGTCCGAACCTCTGACTTTAAATCAAACGAGTATAAGAAATTGGTTGCAGGTGATATATATGAACCCGATGAAGAAAATCCAATGATTGGATTTAGAGGTGCAGCGAGATATATATCAGAGGATTTCCAGGAATGTTTTTCGCTGGAATGTGAAGCTATGCTGAAGGTGAGAAATACTCTTGGGCTAGATAATGTGCAACTGATGATACCTTTTGTAAGAACCTTAAAAGAGGCTAAATCTGTAATTAGTATCATGGAGCAAAATGGTTTAACTCGTGGGGAAAATAATCTCAAAATAATTATGATGTGCGAGGTGCCATCTAATGCCATCATTGCAGATCAATTTATGGAATTTTTTGACGGTTTCTCCATAGGCTCAAATGATTTAACCCAACTCTCACTTGGAATTGATCGTGATTCTGGAATATTAGCTGATGGTTTTGATGAAAAAGACCCTGCAGTAATCAAACTAATTGAAATGGCAATTGCCTCAGCTAAAAGTAAAAATAAATATATTGGAATATGTGGCCAAGGCCCGTCAGATCATCCTGATTTTGCAGAATGGTTAGTTAATCAAGGTGTCACTTCTCTCTCATTGAATCCAGATACAGTTATCAGCACATGGAAGCAATTAACTAAAAAATAATTTTTGACATCATGGAAAAAAACAAAAGAGTTGCGTTTTTCATATCAGACGGTACCGGAATAACTGCAGGCTCTCTCGGTGGTCTTTTGGCACACTTTCCTGAAACAGACTTTGAACAAATTCGTATACCATTTACCAATAACTCATCAAAAATTGAGGATGCCCAAAAAAGAATCGCTAATGCAAAATTAATGAGTGGTGTTAGGCCAATAGTTATTATGTCCATTGGAGATAAAGATCTTAGAGGAGAGTTAAAGCAAGTTGACGCATTTTATGTAGACTTATTTGAATCTTTTTTATATCCATTAGGGGAAGAAATAGCTGAGGAACCTTTAACTCGTCCAGGTGTTTCGCACAGCATAACTGGATCGAATTATGGAAATCGAATGGAAGCTATTAATTTTGCTCTTGGCCATGATGACGGGATGACTCATAGCGGGTTAAATCAAGCTCAAGTTATTTTAGTGGGGGTATCGCGATCAGGAAAAACACCAACAAGTATATATTTAGCTATGCAATTTGGTATAAAAGCAGCTAATTATCCTCTTATTCCAGAAGATTTTGAAAGAGGAACAATGCCACCAATATTAGAGGGATATATGGATAAAATTTTTGGTTTAACTATTAAGTCAGAGCGACTGCACTCATTAAGAAGCGAAAGAAGGCCAAATAGTGAATATGCTTCATTATCAAATTGTCGGCAAGAAATAGGTTTGGCAGAAGATTTGATGAAATCTATGGGGATTCCTACCGCAGATTCAACATCGCGTTCTGTTGAAGAACTATCCGCAATTATTATTCAAAATATGAAGAATTAATCAGCTAGATAAGGCTTTAATAAACCTAAAATTTTATCAGAATCAGGCTGAGTGATGCTTGAAAAAACATGAATATCTTTAGCTCCAGGCATTACTAAATATTTATAAAAATTCCACATCGGGGCTTTACCAGTCTTTTCGTAAAGATATTGATAAACAGGATTAGCTTTTTTTCCAATAACGCTTGATTTACTCATCATTGGAAATTCAACGGCATAAGTAAGTTTACAAAAATCCTGAATTTCTTTATCAGTACTCAATTCTTGGTTAAAGTCATTTGAAGGGAAACCAACAACAGTGATTTTTTTATTATGTTTCTTGTAAAGTGATTCCAACCCTTCGAATTGTGACGTAAAACCACACTTACTTGCAGTATTGACAAAGATAATGGGTTTGTCTTGGTGCTGACAAAGATCAAACTTTTCACCCTGTAAAGTTTTCAAATCTTGATTGTAAAAATCCATACACGCTCCAAAAGATAATGAAGGTAAGAAAAAAAACAGACTAATTAATATTGTTCTCATAAATTATTGACCTCAGAATAGTTTAGTGGTTCAAATCAAATATTTCAGATAAGTCTAATGGAGCATGTATAAATCTATCAGCACCCCACTCGGATATTATATCTGATTTTTTTAAGTAACCGTAACAAGCAAGAATGGACATTGTTCCTGCAGCATTTGCAGCATCAATATCTCTTTGAGCATCTCCAATATAAACAATATCAGAAACATTTAAACCCATCATAGAGCTCGCTTCTAGAATCATATCCGGTGACGGTTTGGTTTTATAGCCATCATTGCCACAAATCAAGACATCTATACTATTTAACAAATTGTGATGATCTAAAATTTTTTCAGTAAACTCTCGAGGTTTATTAGTTATCACACCCCACTTAAAATTTTTTTTACGTATAAGCTCCAATAACGAAACAATTCCATCAAATAAAATAGGGTTTTTTAATAAATTATTGGTGTAGCATGAGAGAAATTCATTAATCAACGCATCATCTTGGAGTTTTTCGGGTTCAAATCTTAAACTTAATAATGCCCGACTCCCATCAGAGGCAACTTCTCTTCCTTCCTCATAGGAAATCAATCTTTTTTTATATTTTGTAAATATTAAATTTGCAGAATCAATAAGATCAAATGCTGTATCCGCAAATGTGCCATCAAAGTCAAATAAAAATGCATTGACCACCTACTTCACTGTCTCAACAATATAATTAACTGAGCAATCTGAAGATAATTTATATTTTTTTGTTATTGGGTTATATGTCATTCCAACCAAATCGCTAAAATGTAGATCATTAAGAGAACACCAAGCTTTTAATTCAGATGGCTTTATGAACTTTTCGTATGTATGCGTCCCTTTTGGCAAAAGGTTTAGTATATATTCGGCACCAATGATTGCGAACAAAAATGATTTCGGATTTCTGTTAAGAGTAGAAAAGAAAATTTTTCCATCAGGCTTTAATAATTTTGCACAAGTGGCAACAACAGAAGATGGTTGAGGTACGTGCTCAAGCATTTCTAAACATGTAATAACATCATATTTTTGTTTATTATTTTTATAAAAATCTTCTACATTCAATTGCTTATAATCTATATCTAAATTAGATTCTATATTATGAATATTTGCGACTTTTATTGCATTCTCACCTTGATCAATTCCAGTGACACTTGCACCCTCTTTTGCTAAAGCCTCAGCAAGAATGCCGCCTCCACAGCCAACATCCAAAACTTTTTTACCATTTAATTCAATCTTAGACTTAATAAAATTAACTCTCAGGGGATTTATATCATGCAACGGCTTAAACTCGCTAGTTTCATCCCACCACTTATGAGCCAATTGATTAAACTTATCAATCTCTTCTTGATCTATGTTTTTATTCTGTTTTTCCATGCTTTAGCTTTTTGTAGTATTTCACTTTCATCTATACAGACTAGTTTATTTTCTTTAAGTTTAATTTCTCCATTTATCCAAACATAGGAACATGATTGCCTATGAGCGCAATACAAAAAACTTGATAAAGGATCATAGCAAGGCTGAGTCTCAATGCTGTCAAGATTAAAAGCTATGATATCTGCACTTTTACCTTTTGCAATTGATCCTGTAAAGTCATCTATATTTAATGCTTTTGCTCCATTTATTGTTGCCATCTTTATAATATCAGATGGGTTTAAAAATTCACTTTTCATGGTAAGGGCTTTTGATATTAAGACTAAAGATCTCATTTCTGTAAGAATATCTAACCTATTATTGCTTGCAGAGCTGTCTGTACCAATCGCAATATTCATTTCATTTTTGAATAATTCCGATATATTTATTAGCCCACTTCCAAGCTTCATATTTGAGGATATGTTCGATAATATTGACACTCCATTATTTGATAATAAATTGATGTCATTATTACTTAAATGAACACAATGAGCTGCCATTAATCTTGGACTTAGAATCCCAAGCTCACTTAACCTCTCTATGGGAGAACAACCAAATTGTTTTTTACTGTCATCAATTTCGTTTAATGTTTCATGAATATGGGAATGAATTGTAAGATCTAATTGCTCAGCATAGGTATTGATCATCTCGAAGGATTCATCAGAAACTGAATATGGTGCATGCGGAGCCAATGAGGTTGTAATTAAGGGATTATCTCTCCAATTATCTCTAAATTCTAGACCTTTGTTTAAGTACTCCCGAGGATCTTTAGCATAGTTAGTAGGAAACTCTAACAAAACTAAACCTATATTTGCTCTAATACCAATCTTACCTACAACTTCTGCAGTAGCTTCAGGAAAGAAATACATATCATTAAAAGTTGTTGTGCCCCCTTTAATCATTTCAGCTATTGCGTGAGTAGATCCATCTCTAACAAAATCATAATTTACAAACTCTTTTTCAGCTGGCCAAATATAATTATTTAGCCAATCCTGCAAAGCTAGATCATCGGCAAAACCCTTAAAAAGTGTCATTGCCGCGTGTGTATGGGCGTTTATAAAACCTGGAAGCAACACATGATCGGTTAATTGGTAGGTGTCAGAAGCATCATACAAACCAAAAACTTCAGAAGTCGGGACAATATCATGAATGATTCCATTGCTCACAACAACTGAATGATCCTCTTTTAGCTGATCGTCATTGTGTGCGGTAAATAACCACGATGCAGAAATAATCTTGTCTGCTTTAACCATACATAAAATAATTGATCATTAATGTGTCTCAAACGGATGATGAAGCATGATAGTTTCATCACGTTCAGGACCTGTTGAAACTACATGAATAGGAATATTGCAAAGCTCCTCAATTTTTAAAAGATAATTCTTTGCATTTAACGGCAATTTTTCCCAATCACTCACGCCAAATGTACTATCTTGCCATCCGGGCATTTCTATTAGAATTGGTTCGCACGAATCAACCTGATCAGCACCCAAGGGAAGTAGGCCAATTTTTTTCCCATCAATTTCATAACCAGTACAAATAAATAATTTTTCAATGCCATCAAGTACATCAAGTTTAGTGATACATAAGCCGGACAAACCATTTATCATTGCTGACCTTTTTAAAGCTGCTGCATCGAACCAACCACACCTTCTTTTTCTCTGTGTTACAGTACCGAATTCTTTCCCTTTGTGAGACATTTGAAACCCAGGACTTTTTTCATTATCAATATCAAGTTCACTTGGAAATGGTCCACCACCCACTCTTGTAGTGTATGCTTTGGTAATACCTAAAATATAATTTAGCATATTTGGCCCGACACCACTTCCCGAGGCAGCCTGTCCTGACACACAATTTGATGAGGTTACATATGGATAAGTACCATGATCAATATCAAGTAATGCTCCTTGTGCTCCTTCAAATAAGATACTTTTACCATTATCATTTAATGCATGCAATCTCTCAGAGACATCACAAACTAAAGGGCTGATAAATTTAGCATGGGATTGTATAATTTCCCATTGCTCGTTGAAGTCTATAGGTTCTGCATCTAAATGACTCGTAAGAATAAAATTGTGATATTCAAGAAGATCGCGCAGTTTATTTTTTAGAGTATCAAGATTAAATAAATCATAGACTTTGATAGCTCGTCTTGATACCTTATCTTCATATGCAGGGCCTATTCCTTTTCCAGTTGTACCAATTTTTTTTCCTGAAGCTCTTTTTCGCTCTCTTTCTTGATCAATACTTATATGGCTGTCTAGAATTAATGGACATCCAGGGCTTATGAATAACCTATTTCGCACGTTGATACCATCATTTTCAAGCATAGTAATTTCATTTTTTAAATGATTTATATCAAGAACGACTCCATTTCCAATAAAGCAATTAACGCCTTCTCTAATTATGCCCGAAGGTACCAAGTTTAATTTAAATTCTTTTTGATTGCTTCCTTGACCAATAACTAATGTGTGTCCTGCGTTATGCCCCCCCTGAAATCTCACTACAGCCTCGGCATGATTTGTTAACCAATCAACAATTTTACCTTTTCCCTCATCACCCCACTGAGTACCAATAACTACAACATTTTTTTGCATTTTTATAATCTTTTTTTATAAATTGTTAATTAAATATCTTAAATCGAGAGAAAACCCAGTAGCAGGCCTTTTAAGACCAATAGCCTCATTAAGATTATCGTAACGTCCACCTTGGGCTACAGGTGCGGTAAAGCCTTTTGCATAAGCATTACAAACAATACCACTATGATATTGATAGCCTCTGATATCTGAAAAATCAAAAGTAACCACAGAATCAAGAGATTCAATATTCTTACTTAACATCTCTAATTTTTTTATAGACTCTACAAATATATTATCTTCACCATATAAGTTTTTTAATTTTTCTAATATTGATTTATCACCCACCATATCCAATAATGATATTATTTTTTTGACATCACTTTTGTTATTAAATCTTTTTAAAATTGATTTCACTAACGACTTATCCTTTAACATCATTGCTGCAGCTAGCTCCTCTCTTTCTTGTCCTAATAAATCTAAATTTCCTGTGAGAATTCTATATATTCCTAAATCATTAACATCAATAGTTACATCCTCACAACCTAACAACATTAATGATTTTATTAAAATAGTTTGAATTTCAATATCGGCCGCTAATTCAGCATTTCCAAAATATTCAAGGCCGACTTGAAATAACTCCCTTGAGGAACCAGGCCCAGCTTTAGTCTTGAGAATTTGGCCCGCATAACAAAGTTTATTAATACTGTTATTTTCAGACAACAAATATGCATCCACTCTTGCTGCTTGCGTTGTTAAATCAGAGCTAATACCCATCATACGACCAGAGGATTGATCAACTACTTTAAAAGTATCAATGTCAAGATCTTTACCGTAAGCTTTTAAAGAATCCTCATATTCAAGCAGTGAAGGCATAATGTATTGATAGTCATAATCCGCAAATAAATCAATAAGTTTTCTTCGAAATAATTCTAATTTTTTTGCTTTGTTTGAGAAGAGATCCTCAAGATTATTGGGAAGGCGCCACTTTGACATAAAATTAATTCACTAATAAATACAATATTATGCCAAAGATTGAGCTGAAAAGAGAGTAAATTTTATGATAACTTTATTAAATAAAAGTTTCTCATATATATTACCTATGTTTGTATTATCTCTAAAACTTATTTAGAGTTTCTTAAATATTTGAAGAAATCAGAATTGGCGTCTAGAACCATAATATCGTCTTTGCCACTAAAACTTTTCCTATATGCTTCAAGACTTCTATAAAAATCATAAAATTCCTTATTTTTTGAGAAAGTGTCAGCATATATCCTAGAAGCTTTTGCATCGCCTGAACCCTTTATCTCTTGCGCTTCCTTGTATGCTTGCGTAATAATGATATCCCTTTGTTTCTCCGCGTCTGCTCGTATTTTTTCTGACTCAGCAAAACCTTGTGATCTCAACTCACTAGCAACCTCTTGTCTTTCAGCACGCATTCTCTGGTAAACAGAATCACTCACTTCGTCAGGAAGATCAACCCTTCTAAGCCTTACATCAACAATCTCTACACCAATTTGTCTGGAGTCTTCATCAGCCTGCTCTCGTAAGATGCTCATAATTTCTGAACGTTCGCCAGCAATAACCTCAAGAATAGTTCTTTTACCAAATTCAGCCCTTAGCCCATCGTTAACTGTTTGCGTTAAACGACGCTCTGCTTGCCGCTCATCTCCGTTAACAGACACGTAATATTTAGAAGGATCAATAATTCTCCATTTAATGTAGGAATCTACTAAAACATTTTTCTTTTCACTGGTAATAAATCTATCAGGGTTCCTTGAATCAAAAGTTAATATTCTTTTATCGAAAAATTTCACGTTATCAACTAAAGGGGCTTTTAAATATAAACCGGGTTCTTCTTTAACAGAAACGATCTCACCTAGTCTAAATACCAAAGCATGCTCTCTTTGATCGACTGTAAACGTCGACAATGAAAATAATATTAAAAAAAGTATAATTACAATAAATATTCTTGGTACGTATCTCATTAAATTTACCTTATATCCCTTTCGCGGGCTCTTAAGGCTCCACGAGTACGATCTGTGATTGAATTTATTACATCTGATGTAGATGGATTGTTTTGACTATTCATCATTTGATTTGAAGATGAATCTGTTGACCTGGTTGTATTCGATTGTTGAATGATCTTATCTAGTGGAAGATAAAGCAAACTATTAGATTCTTTTTGGTCAATAATAACTTTTGATACAGACCCCATTATTCCCTCTTGAGCTTCAAGAAAAAGTCTGTTCCTGGTAACTTCTGGGGCCCTATTGTACTCAGTGAGTATTTGATCAAATCTGCTTGCATTACCGGATGCTTCATTTTCTATAGATACTCTATATCCATTAGCTTCAGCAATCAATCTTGACGCAGTACCTGTAGCTTTTGGGATAATATCATTAGCATATGCTTGACCTTCATTCTTTTGTCTCTCCAGATCTTGTTTCGCTTTAACCGCATCATCAAATGCTGCTTGAACCTGTTGAGGGGGTTGAGCATTTTGCATAGTGACACTAGTAATATTGATACCTGTTTTATACCCGTCGAGTATATCTTGCATTAATTTTTGGGTATTGATAGCAATTTCTTCTCGACCTTCATAAAGCACAAAATCCATCATACTTTTTCCAACAACTTCTCTTATGGAAGTCTCAGCAGCACCTCTCACAGCAGACTCTGCTGATCTATTTTCAAAAAGAAAATCTTCAACCGATTTCAAGTTATATTGTACCGCGAACTGTAAATCAATTATATTTTCATCTCCAGTTAACATCAAAGACTCTCTTAAATCAGAAGTGGATGATCCTGAGGTTGTTGAAGACCTGTACCCAACCTCAATTGTTCTGACTTGCTCAAGGTTAACCTTTTCAACTGACTCAACTGGAAAAGGGATATGCCATCTTGGGCCAGGCTGAGTTACCTCAGTGTTTTCACCAAATCTCAGAACCACTCCTCTTTGTCCTTGATCAACAATATAAAAACCAGAGGCTAACCATACAAGAAGAATAATAACTAGAATCGGGGTTATGGGGAGTGGCTCTCCAGTGATTTTGCTAGGCTTATTATTGAAATCATTATTATTGTTGTTATTTTTATTTGTTTTGACACTAAAAATGTTATCAACTTTGTTTTTCAAATCTTTAAAAAGCTCATCTAAATCAGGAGGTCCATCCTGCCTCGCAGCAAGAGGTAATTTTGTAAATTTTGATAAATATTTAAACATATTGTCCATTTCTTTGATTGTTATAATTTGTATTTTGTTCGACTATCGCTAGCTTTAAAAATTCAATTCCATCACCATTTTTTGCTGATAATTGAATTCGGTTGATTCTATCATACTCATCTCTGTCATACATTGATTTTAATGGTATTTTGTCAATTTGGTTTAAGACTAAAATTTGCGGTAAATTTTCTGCGTTTATTTCTTTTAAAATTTTATTAACTTCGCTTATTTGTTCTGTCTTATTATTATTGCTTACGTCAACGACATGGATCAATAAATCTGAATCTGTAGCTTCCTCTAAAGTAGACTTAAAAGCCTCAACAAGAGTTGTGGGAAGATTTTTTATAAACCCCACCGTATCAGACACCACTATTTTATGCCCAGGCTCAATAAATAATTTTCGAGAGGTTGTATCGAGAGTCGCAAAAAGCTTATTTTCAGCTAAGATTTTTTCGTGAGTTAATGTATTAAATAATGTAGATTTTCCAGCATTTGTATATCCAACAATAGATACGGACAGCACATTTGATCTTCTTCTCGCTCTTCTTTGCATTCCTCTTTGTTTATCCAGTTTTTTTAATTTTTCTTTTAACTGTTTAATCCGAATATTTAGCATCCGTCTATCTAGTTCAATTTGCTTTTCGCCTGGACCGCCTCTTACCCCAATGCCGCCTTTTTGTCGCTCCAAGTGACTCCATCCCTTGGTTAGCCTTGATGATAAATGAGCAAGATGAGCCAGCTCAACTTGTAATTTACCCTCATAGCTCTTAGCTCGTTGTGAAAAAATATATAAAATAAGAGCCGTCCTGTCGTAGACCCTCAAGCCAGTGAGTTTTTCAATATTTCTTTCCTGGGATGGCGTGAGCTCGTGATTAAATACTATGGTGGAGGAATCGGTAATTGCCTTAAGATGTATTAATTCATTAGCTTTTCCCGAACCAATAAAGTATTTAGCATCAGGACGATTTTTTTTACTTTGAATAATCTCACTGACAACAAACCCTGCGCTTGTAACGAGTTGTGACAATTCCTCAGTATCCTCCTCATGATTAATATTATTAAAGTTAATATTAACCAATATCGCTTTCTCCCCAATCTTAGGCCTATCAAACATTAAAACTTATTTTTTACCATTTAATATCAATTTTTTGCGATGGTACGATAGTGGAAATAGAGTGTTTATATATTAGTTGCGGCGTGGTTCCGCTTAGTACCAAAACATTTTCATCAAAAGCCTCGATGTGGCCTTGAAGTTTTATACCATTAAGCAGATAAATAGAGACAGATACCTTACTTTCACTCAGCTGATTTAAAAATAATTCTTGCAAAGGGGTTTCCTTAAAGGTCATGGTTTTTTTTGAAATGTTGGAGTCTTTTGTTAACTTCATTGTTTCCCAAAATAGACATTATACTACCGATACTTGGTGTATGGTCTGTTCCAGCTAAAATCACTCTCAATGGCATAGCAATTATTGGAAACTTGATTTCCTTATCTTTTACAAATTTTTTTACACATAGATTTACTGTATCGTCATCCCAAGCTTCTTTAGAGAGCATAGCAATTAGTGAATCGACTAATTCCATCGTATCTTTATTAATATATTTATCAATAAGATCTTGAGGGATACATGGTATCTCAAAAAAAAATTTAATATTTTGACTAATCTCATTCAATGATTTAGCCCTGTCACGATATAAAGCAATAGCTTTTTGAAATATATCTTGATCAATTGAGGCACCGACTTCAATATGCGATGCCAGTTCATCAATATTCATTTCCTTGATGTAATGATTATTCAACCAATTAAGTTTTTCTTCGTCAAATTGAGCGGCTGATGAAATGATATTTTTAAAATCAAATAACGAGCAAAATTCATGCATAGAGAAAATTTCATCATCACCATGACTCCATCCCAGTCTTGCAAGATAATTTTTTAAAGCATCAGGTAGGAATCCGTTCTCTTTGTATTCCATAACACTTACAGCTCCGTGACGCTTTGATAATTTTTGCCCATCGCTGCCTAAAATCATAGATAAATGTGCATATGTTGGAATTTGAGCATTGAGTGCTTCAAAGAGATTAATCTGTCTTGGGGTGTTATTAACGTGATCGTCACCCCTAATAACATGACTGATATTCATGTCCATATCGTCGACCACAACGCAAAAATTATAAGTAGGAGAACCATCAGACCGAGCAATAATAAAATCATCTAACTCATTATTGCTTATTGTAATTTCTTTTTTAACCTTATCATTCCAGGTCACAGATCCCGAAAGAGGATTTTTAAATCTCACAACAGGATTTATACCATCTGGGGGATTTGGTAGGTCCTTACCATTTTCTGGACGCCATCTATTATCGTATTTAGGTTTTTGCCCGCTATCTTTTTGTTTAATTCTTAGAGCATCCAATTCATCTTTCGAAGCATAGCAATAATAAGCTTTTTCTTCATCTAGGAGCTGCATGATGATTTCTTTATATCTATCATAACGTTCAGTTTGATAAACAATAGGTCCGTCATTATCAATCCCTAACCACTGCAATCCTTTTTTAATGGCTTCTATCGCTTCTGGTGTGGAGCGTTCCAGATCAGTATCCTCAACCCGTAAAATAAAGTTACCGTTATTTTTTTTTGCGTATGCCCATGAAAATAAAGCAGTTCTCACGCCTCCAATATGGAGAAAACCGGTAGGACTTGGAGCAAAACGAGTAATAATTTTTTTCAAAATTTTTTCCTAATTAATATGGCCCAGCAAACAAATCATAGTCTTTAGAGTCTTTAATTTTAACATCAAGCATATCACCAGGTTGAAGACCCTCTGGATTCTCAAGAAAAATTAATCCATCAATATCAGGTGCATTTGCTGAAGATCTTGCTTTTGCAAATTCACTTCCAACCTCATCGACAAGAACTCTTTGCACTGAACCAACTTTATCCAATAATTTTCTTTGACTTATTTGATTTTGAATCTCCATGAAGCGATCAAATCTATATTGTTTTAAATCTTCTGAAATTTGATTGGTTAATATTTTAGATGAAGCACCATCAACATTGGAGTATTTGAAGCAACCTACTTTATCTAGTTTTGCTTCTTTTAAAAATTGTAATAGATCTTCAAAGTGATCATCCGTTTCTCCGGGAAATCCAACAATAAATGTACTTCTAATGGTTATTTCTGGACAAATCTCTCTCCACCCATTAATTCTTTCAAGATTATTTTCCACATTTGCAGGTCTTTTCATAGCTTTCAATATTTCCTGATTTGCATGTTGAAATGGAACGTCTATGTACGGAAGGATTTTATCTTGCGCCATTAACTCTATTAATTGATCAACATTTGGATATGGATATACATAATGAAATCTCACCCATACCCCCAACATACTTAAGCTTTCAGCTAAATTATAAAGATCTGTCTTTATTGGTCTACCGTTCCAAAATCCAGGTCGATATTTTACATCCACACCATAGGCACTCGTATCTTGTGAGATTATAATCAATTCAGAAACTCCAGATTTGACGAGATTTTCTGCCTCCTGCATTATTTCACCAATGGGTCTGCTTATCAATTTACCTCGCATTGAGGGGATAATACAAAATGTACACTTATGATTACACCCTTCTGAAATTTTAATATAGGCATAATGCTTTGGTGTTAACCTAATCCCTTGTGCAGGTATAAGATCGATATGTGGATTGTTTGGTTTAGGCACTTCTTTATGAATAGCATTCATAACCTCTTCATAAGCTTCGGAGCCTGTAATTGCAACCAAATTATTAAAATGCTTTTCTATTAATTCTTTTTTTTCACCAAGACAGCCAGTAACAATAACTTTTCCATTGTTATTAAGTGCCTCTGAAATAGCATCAAGGGATTCTTTTACCGCACTATCGATAAAGCCACAGGTATTAACGATGACCAGCTCAGAGTCTTTGTAATTATTGGCTATCTCATAACCCTCAGCCTTAATTTTACTAAGCATTTTTTCTGTATCAGATCCAGCTTTTGGGCAACCAAGTGAAACGAACCCAATTTTCGGAGAATTATAATCAGTAATCGAAGTCATTTAGTGAAGAAACGTATGAAAAAAATAAATGATCGCTACACCAAAAATAATCATTGTAATTTGCATGAGCGAGTCTTTGATGTCGGTTCTTTTGTGAAGACCAGGAATAAGGTCTGATACAGCTACGTAAATTAAGTTAGAGGCAGTGAAAGCAAGCAAAATAGGAAGCATATTTCCTGCAGAGTCAATCAACAAAAATGTAACTATAGCACCAAATACCATCGATAAACTTGCGATAATATTGAGCAATATGGCTTTATTTCTTTTTAATCCTTTGCTTAAAAAGATTGATATATTGCCCATCTCATGTGGAATTTGATGCGCAAAAATTGCTAAGGCAGTTACAAAGCCAAGTTTAATATCAAATATGAAAGCGCTTGCAATAAGAATGCCGTCTATAAAATTATGAGATAAGTCTCCAATGAGTATCAAATTACTATTACCCTGATTCTTGTTATGCAATTCCTCTGAATGAGTTTCGCAATGTTCGCCATGACAATGACGCCAAATCAAAAGTTTTTCCAGTGTAAAAAAAATCAGCAATCCAATTAAAACCACCAACATAATATTGTGTGCATTAGTATTTTGCTCTAATGCATGAGGAAGGATTTCAAGAAAAACAGCGCCAAGCATAGTTCCTACAGATAAACTAAGTATGTTTGTTATTGTGTTGGAATTAGCTTTTTTTACAAAAATAAAAGCCATCAACAGGCTCAAAATACCGCCTGCCAAGCATGTGCCAACAATCCATAATAGTGTAAATGAGGTGGAGTCCATATTCGTAGCCTATTATAATTTGAAGTTACGAAAGAAGATAGGTTTAGTTTTTATCAATCCACACCATTGTTGCCATTCTTCCAGTTTTTTGGTTCCTTCGAAAGGAGTAAAACTGATCCTGTTGCGCAAAAGTACAGTATTTTTGAGTAATACCATTTCCATAAAGCAATTTGACGTCTAAGTTGATAAATTTTATTTGAGCTGCCGTTGTAAGGCTTAATAAAAATTTGTTATTTTTTTTTGGAATAAAAGCTTTTTTTATATTTTCATCACGCTGCATAAACAAACTATATACCTCCGGGCCAACTTCAAGCATTTCTTGGCTAATACAGGGACCAAACCATACAATAAGATCATTTGGTGATCTTATTGTATGGACGGTATTTTCTATTATTCCATTTCCAAGCCCCCTCCAACCAGCATGAATTGCAGCAACAAAGGAGCCTTTTGTATCGGTCAATAAAATTGGTAAGCAATCTGCAGTAAGCACAGAACATACCTGTATATTATCCTTAGTATACGCTGCATCTGCATTCAAATTTAATTGTGCTTGCGGTAACTGAATAATTTCATTCCCATGATTTTGCGATAAAAAAAATAATGAGTTTTTTATTTTTTTTTCGATTTGACCTAAATTAAGGTCAACACAATTGCGATCATCTCCAACATTCTTCGATAGGTTCAATGAGCGATAATCTTCTTTCTTGCTAAATCCGCCATTTCGAGTTGTCTGAAAAGACTTAATATAATTTGGAACATGCCAATCAGGGTAAATAAAACTTTTATCACTCAATTTCTGCGTCACTTAAGTTATCTTTTTGATAAATAACTTCTGTATCAGAATTATTACAATCCAAAAGCATAGAGTCATTTGGTTCAGATCGAATGATATCAAGCAGATTTTTCATATCCTCTGGTAGATCAATTTCCCAGCTCATAAATTTTGAAGTGCTAGGATGAATTAAACCTAATTTAATAGCATGAAGTGCTTGTCTTGGAAAATTAAAAACCTCTTCTTTGAGTTTCGTAGAAAGTTTTTTCAATGGAATTATTTTTTTCATACCATAAGTAGAATCACCCACAATAGGAGATTGAATATGATGCATATGAACTCTAATTTGATGGGTACGTCCGGTATCAAGATTACATCGGAGATATGTATGATGTCCAAATCTTTCTAAAACCTCGTAATGAGTTATTGAATCTTTTCCATGTATATTGTTTACAGCCATCTTTACTCTTATTGTTGGATGTCTTCCAATAGGTTGATTTACTGTACCATTTTTCCAAACTTGACCCCAAACTATAGCTCTATATTCCCTTTTTACAGTTCTCGCTTGCAACTGTTTAATCAAATTTTGTTGAGCAATAAGATTTTTGGCAACAACCATCAAGCCAGAGGTATCTTTATCAAGCCTATGAACAATTCCTGCTCTAGGAAGAATTTCATTTTTTGGGTAGTGAAAGAGAATGGAATTTAATAGAGTGCCTCCCCAGTTACCAGCAGCGGGGTGAACAACCATGCCCTGCTTCTTGTTAACAATTAAAATATCCGCATCCTCATAAACGATTTGTATGGGTATTTCTTCAGGAATATATTGGGAAAGCTCTTCATCAGTTTGCGGCTCTAATAAAATTATTTCTCCGCCAACTAATTTCTTCTTGGAAGGTAAACTTTTACCATCCACTAAAACATGGCCATCATTTATCCATGATTGTATTTTAGCTCTGGAATATTCTGGAAATAATTTATGAAGAGCAGCATCAACACGAATGCCTGTCATGTCTATCGGAATTAAAATTTGTTTCTTATTAGAGGTCATAATGTATAATTTTGTATATTCATGAATATTAACATTTTGCAGCTATTAGCCACCTTTTTATTATCAATGATAATTTCTGGATGCGTTATTTTTGGTGAGCCTACTGAATTTGACGAAACATTAGGAAGAACGGATAAAGAAATTGTTAGGGCTGCGGAAATTTTCTCTGGTAATAAAGATTGGCAAAGAGCAATTGAATTCTTAGAAAAAGCTGAGAAAAGATTTCCTAATTCCCCTCTTGCGCCCCAAATAAAACTAAACCTAGCTTACGCTTATAAAAATTTTTATCGAGATGAGGAAGCAATTGCTATTCTCAATAAATTTATTATCAGCTATCCAAATCATCCAGCCATGGACTATGCCTATTACTTAAAGGGCGTCGTTATGTTCAAGGACAGAGGAATTGTTGACCAGATTACCATGCAAGATATAAGTGATCGAGACGTTTCTCAATTAGAAAGAAGTTTTCAAGCCCTGAAGCAAATGGTTAAGTTATTCCCAGAAAGTGAATATTCAGAAGATGCTGCAAATCGAATGACTTACCTAATGAATAAAATATGTGAAAGAGAGTTATTCGTTGCTAGGTATTATATGAAAAGAGATGCTTATGTTGCTGCCTTAAATAGATCTAAATATGTTCTAGAAAAATTTCCTGAGACTATACATCAGGAAGAGGCACTCGTTATCTCTATAAGCGCTTATAATAAATTAGGTATATATGATTTAGAAAAAGATACAAAAAGAGTTCTCGACCTTAATTTTCCGGAAAGTAATTTTAATATTGAAAAAAAAGAGACCGACACTGGTGATTGGTGGAAATTCTGGGATATTATTGGCTAGTTTTTAAAGCTTTTTTATCCTTTATTTTCTTTCTAAAGTCATCAATTCTTCTTCTTCTTGTAACAAGTCCAGTTTTATTGATTTTTTCATTACTGTCACTGTATGGATTCTTTCCGCTTTTAAGCTCAACGCGCAATGGTGTACCAACTAGCCCAAATGCATTTCTAAAGAAAGTTTCGAGAAATCTTACATAATCTTTTCTTATTTCCGTTACATGATTTCCATGAATAATTATCGTAGGTGGAGTCAAACCTCCCTGATGTGCAAATTTTAGTTTTGGGCGAATCCCTTTGATTATCTTTGGTTGATGGGTTTGAATAGCGTTCGCAAGAACTTCATTGATCTGAGGAGTGGTAAATTTTCTTGATGATGACTTATATGCTTTAAGAACAGAGTTCATGAGCATATTCAAACCTGTTCCATTGAGAGCAGATATAAATACTTTTTCAGCAAAATTTACGAAGGGTAATTTTTGATCGATCTCATTTTTTACTCTTTCTTTTTCGTACGATGTGATTGAATCCCACTTGTTTATTGCAATGACAATGGATTTTCCAGCCTCTAAAATAAATCCAATGAGATGCATATCTTGAGATGCTATACCACCTGTGGAATCTATAACCAAGATAATGACATCAGATGACTCAATCGCAGATAATGTTTTAATGATAGAAAATTTTTCAATTGTCTCAAAAACCTTTCCTTTTTTTCTTATACCAGCAGTATCAGTTAATGTGAATTCATTCTTATTGTAGAGAAAATCAGCCGACACTGAATCACGGGTTGTACCAGCCTCGTCATAGACTATAAATCTATTTTCTCCTAATAAAGTATTGGTAAGTGTCGACTTACCCACATTCGGTCTTCCAACTATGGTTATTCTTGGCTTTTTACTCCCATGTAATTCAACAAGATTTTCTTGATCGTCTATTTTTAAAATTTGATCCTTAAGGTAACTAATACCCTCACCGTGTGCAGAAGAGACAGGCATTATATTTTTAAAACCTAGGCCATAAAAATCAGCACTTACTATGTGCTCTTCCATTCCTTCGGATTTATTGATAAGCAAAAATTTTTCTTTGCCATTCTTTCTGATAATATCAGCGATATGCTGATCTATTTGATGAAGACCTTCTCTTCCATCAACAACAAATAAAATCAGATCGCACTCATCTATTGCAAGTTTTGTTTGTAAAGCCATTTCTTTGGCTATGCCTAACTTTTTTTTTGGTTCGAAACCTCCAGTATCGACAAGAATAAATTGCGACTCATCAATAAAAAATTTTCCATAATGTCTGTCTCTTGTTAGTCCAGGAATATTTGCAACAAGAGCCTCTCTACTTTTCGTAAGACGATTAAATAGACTCGATTTTCCAACATTAGGTCTGCCAACTATTGCAATGGTAAGCATTAGTCTAGGATGGCATCTTTTAATTTATCAAATAGTTTTAATGTCGTTGAATCCTCATAGTCTTCATTTTCCGACTCAGAATTATTGATGTCCATTGGTATATCTACATCAATTAATTGAAGTTTATGAATGTCTCCCTTGATTGATGCAACGTAAAAAAATTGGCCTTCAACTGTTAAGATATTATTTAAGACTTTATCTTTTGATGAAAGAGGGGCTCTGCCAATAATTTTTCCTGAATTGATGTTAATGGTATGCACAAAACCCTCGTAATCAGCAACAATAAAAAAATCATCAACGACAACACCTGATGTGAGTGATCGACCAATTAAATCAGCATTTCTCCATAATGATTTACCGGTCAACTTGTCTAATGAGTAAATCGAATCTCGTTTATGAATTACTAAAACTTCGTCTAAATGATCCGTGATGCCAGCAAAACTTGATAAAGGTCGTGACCAAAGAATTTCAGACGTTTTTCTGTCAAGACAAGCAATATCTCCGTTCATTGAAACTGTAAAAATAAGAGAATTATCAACAATGGGTTGGCTAGTGATGTCAGAAACTCTATCAATCTCTGATACTCCTTTTGGGGTTGAGACATTTGCTTCCCATATCAATAAACCCGTTTCTGCCTCAAGTGCAATTAATTTTGCAGAAGGTAGGCCAGAATAAACAACGCCATCGGCATAAATCATTTTTCCGTGTGCATTGATAGTTAATGAGGAGCTAGGTGCCTGATAGGTCCAATCTATGCTTCCTTCTTGGATGTCCATTCCAGCAAAATTATTATCATCTCTTCTTACGATTATTTTATTTTCTAAAACAAGCGGTGAGGATATAACCTTGCCAAAAAAAGTTTTCCAAACTAATGATCCTTTTAAATCAACAGCGAATATATATCCGTCATTAGTTGTAAAAACAAGGATGGAGTCATTTCCAGAAATACCACTTGCTATTTGAGTATTAAAATTTTTTGACCAGATTTCTTCTCCATCACTGTGATTAAAAGCAGTTAAGATGCCATTGGTGGATAATACAAATAATTTTTCATCTCTATAAAAAAGATTAAAACCTTCATTTAAATCTCCCTTGATATTACTTTGCCATAGAATCTCTGCGCTTTTTGTTTGTGCAATTTTTTTAATTTTAACTGGCTCAGTAATTGGCTCATCTTCAGCCATGCTGTCCTCAATTTGATATTTAAGCTCTTTAACAGGTCCGAAACAAGAAGATAAAATAGCAAATAAAATTAATAAAAATAAAAATCTCATTTACCAAGCGCATCAATTTTTGTTTGAATTACCTGTGAAAGATCGTTCCTGCCCTCGTAAAAAATAAGTGCTGCTGCGTAAGCCTTTCTCGCCTCATTTGTATTTCCTTCTAGCAGGTAAATATCCCCAAGAAGATCATTCTTTAAAGCTTCAAATCCTTCGCTCTCAATCGATTGGGCTGATATTTTTGCATTAGGTACGTCTTTCAACACCACATAATTCAGAGCCATCGTATAAAAAGCAAGTGATCGTATAGATATTTCCTTGGCATTGACTGAGGACCATTTAAGTTCATCGACTGATTTATCATGGGCACCAGATTTAGATAGCAACTGGCCTAAATGCAACGATGCTCTCCCGGCATAAGGTGAACTACCATGGTTATTTTTTAATATTTCAGTTTTTTCTTGGATTATTTCCATGTTGTCCATCTTTTCAATCAACACTTCTTGATAAAGTTGTGACGCCAACTCATTTTCTTTGATTTTCTTTGATGATAAAAAATTAAATACCAAAAAAATGATTAAGAATAATCCTGATCCAATAAATATATAGTTTTTATAACTTGCCCAAAGCTCTTTTAATTTATCATTTTGTTCATTTTCATCTATATCAACTGCCATTATTTTTTATTCCTTATTTAGTTTTCGATTTCCTGGGATTGAAGCTAATAGCTCCTTTGTATAATCAGACTTGGGATTTTTAAAAATTATATCAGTTTTTCCTTGCTCTATTAATTTACCTTCCTTCATAACAAAAACACTATCTGCAATATGTCTCACAATCCTTAAATCATGGGTAATAAATAAATATGTCAATCCATATTCCTTTTGTAAAGATTTAAGTAATTGTATTATCTGAGCTTGCACTGATACATCTAAGGCTGATACTGGTTCATCACAGATTACTAGCTTGGGGTTTAATATAAGCGCCCTCGCGATACCTATTCTTTGACGTTGACCACCAGAAAATTCATGGGGATACTTATTAAGGTCACTTTCACTCAAACCAACCCTAACAATCATCTTGCTAATCTTAATTAAACGGTCTTGAGGCTCTCCCATCCGATGAATATCTAAGGGTTCGCGCATAATATCTAAAATTTTCATTCTTGGATTAAGAGACGCATATGGGTCCTGGAAAATCATCTGAATATCCTTGCGCACTCTTTTTAATTCTAGGGGTGAGATAGTATCAAGGTTTACCTTGTTAAAAATGATGGTCCCTTTATCGACATCAATAAGCTTAATGAGACTTCTTGCAAGTGTAGATTTCCCACTTCCAGATTCACCCACTACAGCAAGCGTCTTTCCTTGCTCAACCTCAATAGACACTTCATTTAATGCATGAATCATAGTTTTAGTACGAGAAAAAAAACCTTGAGTTTGCGTATACGTTTTAATGAGATTCTCTGCTTTTAATATAATATTCATAGCTAAGCCATAAGCTTGTTAAGTTTTTCATAATCGATGGGTTTTAAAATTTTCTTGCCGGTAGCATCTGGAACACAATTTAATAATGCTTTGGTGTAAGGATGTTTTGGTTTGGAAAGAACATTGGCAACAGTACCCTGTTCAACAATTTTACCTTTAAACATTACGATCACATCATCGGCAATATCATTCACCACACCAAAATCGTGCGTAATAAACAACATAGTCATATTAAGTTTATTTTTGAGATCATCCAACAAATTAAGAATTTGTGCTTGAACAGTCACATCAAGAGCTGTTGTTGGCTCATCAGCAATTAATAATTTTGGGTTACAGGACATAGCCATAGCAATCATAATTCTTTGCCGCTGACCCCCCGATAATTCATCAGGAAAGCTTGATCTTCTATGAGACGGAATACCCACTAATTCTAATAACTCATCAATTCTCAAATTTATTTGTTTTTTATCAAGCTTACTATGAACTTCAATGGCCTCTTGAATTTGATAACCAATACTTAATACTGGGTTTAATGAAGTCATTGGTTCTTGAAAAATCATCGCAATATCCTGACCTCTTTTTTTTCGCATTTCATCCTCAGAGTAATGAGAAATATTGTCACCTTGGAAAAGAATTTCGCCTGTAGCTGATAATTGTTTAGAAAGAAGTTTGATGATCGACAAGGCCGTAAGACTTTTTCCACTTCCAGACTCCCCAACAATACATGTTGTTTTTCCATGTTCAAGTGTCAGTGAGATATTATCAACTAACATCAATGACCCATTTTTTTTTGGAGTAATTGAAAGTTTATTGATCTCTAATAATTTATTATTCATTTATTATAACTTTGACAGATATGTCATTAAATGTTCATCTGAGACATCTTCTTGCAGTCCTTCATTTCGCAAAAATTTAATTTTGATCGTTTTATTTGTAACCTCATCCTCGCCAATAATAAGTGCTAGGTTTGCATTACTTTTATCCGCTTTTTTCATTTGGGATTTAAAGCTTGCGCCATCCATATTGACTGATACTTTGAAATTATTATCCCGAAGTAGTTCGGCTATGTTACATGCTTTTGTTCTTGCACTAGATCCTAAATTTAATACATAAATATCTGGATTAATTAAATCTTCTAAAATATTGTTTTCTAACAATAAAATTATTCTTTCTATACCAATGGCAAATCCACATGCAGGAGTATTTACTCCACCTAATTTTTCAACCAAATAATCAAATCGGCCACCTCCAGCTATTGTTCCTTGACTACCTAAGTCTTTGGTAACCCATTCATATACAGTGCGATTGTAATAATCTAACCCCCTCACCAAACGATCATTAACTGTATATGGAATATCAAAATCATCTAATATCTTACAAAGACTGTCAAAATGTTGATGAGCATCCTTGGATAAAAAATTTATTAGTTTAGGGGCCTTATCAAGCATTGATTGCATATTTGGGTTCTTACTATCAAGAATGCGTAAGGGGTTTTCATAGAGTCTCCTCAATGCATCATCATCAAGACTTGATTTATTCTTTTCAAAGTATGCTATGAGTTCTTCTCGGTATGTCTCTCTATCCTTTGTATCTCCAATGGAATTAATCTGAAGCTCAACCCTCTTTAATCTAAGACTCTTCCATAAGCGATTTAATAGTAAAATTTGCTCAGCATCACTTGATGGATCATCAAAACCAAAAGCTTCTACTCCAACTTGGTGAAATTGACGTTGCCTCCCTTTTTGAACATTTTCATGTCTAAACATTGGACCTCTATAAAAAAGTTTAATTGGGCCGTTGTATGTAAGACTTCCTTCAATCACCGCCCTCACACAACCCGCCGTTCCCTCAGGTCTTAAAGTTAATCTATCTTCATTGAGAGAATCAATCCAGCTGTACATTTCTTTTTCAACAATATCGGTATGGGTTCCAACACCCGACACAAATAGATCAGTTGATTCAAGCATTGGTAAACCAATTTCTTCATAACTATATTGGTCAAGAATATTTAAAATTTTTGATTCAAAGAAACGCCATAGTTTCTGACGTTTAGGAGATACGTCGTAGAATCCTTTAATTGATTGTATTTTTTTTCCCATAAATTATTTATTTTTTTTCGAATAATTTTTTTTAATGTAAGTACTTATAATTGCTTTAAATTCCTCTCCGATTTTACTGCCTTTCAAGGTAATAGTTTTTTCACCATTCTCATAAACAGGGGCAACAGGGGTTTCGCCATTACCTGGAAGGCTTATACCTAAGTTTGCCATCTTTGATTCTCCGGGGCCATTCACGACGCAACCCATGACCGCGACGGACATGGTCTCCACCCCATTATATGATTTTTTCCATTCTGGCATAGTGTTACGCAAAAAAAGTTGTATGTCTGCTGCTAACTCTTGGAAATAAGTTGAGGTTGTTCTGCCACATCCAGGGCAGGCAGTAACTAAGGGAGTAAAAGATCTAATACCCATAGTTTGAAGAAGTTCTTGGGCAACAGTTACCTCAGTAGTGCGTGACTCCCCAGGCTGCGGGGTAAGTGAAACACGAATCGTATCTCCAATACCATGATGTAATAAAATACCCATGGAAGCCGAAGAGGCTACGATACCCTTTGAACCAATACCTGCCTCCGTCAACCCCAAGTGGAGAGGATAACTGCATCTTTTTGATAATTGAGTATATATTTCAATCAAATCTTTGACGTCACTCACCTTACAAGAAACGATGATTTTATTGGCTTTAAGACCAAGAGATTCTGCATGTTCTGCGCTATCCAATACGGATCGTATAAGCGTCTCCTTCATGACTGATTGTGCAGGAGCTGGATTCTTTAGAGCAGCGTTATTATCCATCAAAGCTTTTAATAATTCTTGATCCAAACTTCCCCAATTAACTCCTATACGAATTGGCTTATCGTGTTCCATTGCTAGCTTAATCATGGTCGAGAATTGTTCATCTCTTTTACTTCCCTTACCAACATTTCCTGGATTTATTCTATATTTATCCAGTGAAGAGGCGCAATCAGAAAATTTAGCAAGCAATTTATGTCCATTGAAATGAAAATCCCCAACCAAAGGGACGTCGCATCCATTATCCATAAGCTCTTTCTTGATATCGGATACTTTTTTTGCAGAACTTTCGTCATTGACGGTAATTCTTACCATTTCAGAACCTGCTTTCCATAATTCTAAAATTTGATTTACGGTTGACTTTGAGTCTGCGGTGTCTGTATTTGTCATAGACTGTATCACCACCGGGGCACCACCCCCAACGGCAATATTACCTACCATCACCTGAGTTGTATTTTTTTTAATCATATTTGTTGTATTTTATAAGCTCTTTTTGTTTTATCCTGAAAGTTTCCAGTTAATTGTCCACAAGCTGCATCAATATCATCCCCTCTTGTTTTCCTTATTGTTGTGACAATATCGCTATCCATTAATATGTTTTGAAAATTTTGAATGGTTTCTTGACGTGAACATTCATAACCACTTTGAGGAAATGGATTAAAGGGGATCAAATTAAATTTACATGGAACGTCCCTAACAAGTTCAATCAAGAGCTTTGCTTGTTGCTCAGAATCATTAACATCCTTTAACATTACGTATTCAAATGTCACAAAATCCCGAGGAGCTTTTTCAATATACCTTCTGCAGGCATCCATTAACATCGCTAGTGGATACTTTCTGTTGATAGGTACAATCTCATCTCTTAACTCATCATTGGGAGCATGAAGGGATATAGCAAGTGATACAGGACAATCTTCTTTTAACTTATCCATTGCAGGCACTAGTCCGCTGGTTGATAGCGTTACTTTTCTCCTGCTTAATCCGTAAATATGATCATCCAGCATCATCTCTAGAGAATGGACAACATTGTTATAGTTTGTTAAAGGCTCTCCCATACCCATCATAACGATGTTGGTAATTAGCCTATTATCTTTTTTTACTTGATTTTGAGATTTTTGATCGTTAAGTAGTTTATTCGCAAGCCATAACTGACCAATGATTTCACCGGATGTAAGGTTTCTATTAAACCCTTGTCTTCCTGTAGAGCAAAAAGTACACTCCAATGCACATCCAACTTGTGAAGATATACACAATGTTCCTCGATCTTTTTCTGGAATAAAAACTGTCTCGATACTATTTTTTTCTCCAACGTCCAATAACCATTTTCTTGTTCCATCTTGTGACAGGTGATCTAAGTCAACTTTTGGAAGTTGAACGTTTACAAAACTTTTTAATTCCTCTCGAAAAGACTTAGCTAGGTCCGTCATTTGCGTAAAGTCATCTTCACCAACTTGATAAAGCCACTTTAAGAGCTGTTTAGCTCTAAATGATTGATGACCGCGTAATGATAAAAATTCCGTTGTCTCTTTTAAGTTAAATTCAAGTAAATTTTGCAAAAAATATTAGCCAAAGAAATAATCAATCTCAATTTTAGCATTTTCTAAAGAATCTGACCCGTGAACTGCGTTTGCATCAATGCTTTCAGCAAAATCTGCACGGATGGTGCCTGCATCAGCTTCTTTTGGGTTTGTTGCTCCCATTAATTCACGATTTTTTAATACGGCATTGTCACCCTCTAATGCTTGAATCATGACTGGACCAGAAATCATAAATGCAACCAAATCGTTGAAAAAAGGACGCTCTTTATGTACCTCATAAAATCCTTCAGCTTCCGCTTTTGATAAATGAATCATTTGCGCTTTTATAATTTTTAAACCCGCTTTTTCAAATCGTGTATATATTTCACCTATGACGTTTTTAGCTACTGCATCAGGCTTGATGATTGATAGTGTTTGTTCCATAGTCATTTTATTCTCCGAAAGAATTTATATTAATTGATAAAAGAGCGTTAAAATAACATTTTTACACCATTAAATAAACGATATTTAAATCAAAAACTGATGTTTCTCACCATTGCCTTTTATCATTTCATTTCTCTTAACGATATTGAAGAAATACAAAAAAAAATAACTCGCTTTTGTGACGAGCAAAATATTAAAGGTACCATCCTTTTGGCGAGTGAAGGAATAAATGGAACGCTCGCAGGAAAAGAAGATGCGATTAAAGATTTTCTAGAATTCATTAAGAGCAATCAATTTTTTAATGGAATATTCTCAGCCTTAGAACACAAAGAATCATGGGCAACAAAAAATCCTTTTTATCGAATGAAGGTAAGGCTAAAAAAAGAAATTGTAGCGCTGGGTGTTAAGGATGTAAGTCCCGTTAAGAGAGTAGGCACCTATGTCAAGCCAGAGGATTGGAATGCGCTGATCAGTGACCCGAATACTTTAGTGATCGATACAAGAAATGATTACGAGGTCGATATAGGGACATTTAAAAATGCAATTAATCCAAAAACTAGTACATTTAGAGAATTTCCAAATTATGTTAAAGATCAATTAGATCCTGAGACTCCAAAAAAAATTGCTATGTTTTGTACGGGTGGCATACGCTGTGAAAAAGCAACCTCACTAATGCTAGAGAAAGGATTTGATGAGGTATACCATCTCCAAGGTGGCATACTAAAATATCTAGAAAAAGTACCTGAACAAGAAAGTTTATGGGATGGCGAATGTTTTGTATTCGATCAACGGGTTGCAGTTACGCATGGTTTACGAGAGGGTCAATATGATCAATGCTTTGCTTGCAGGCATCCTCTCTCACCAGATGAATTAGCATCCGAACATTATAGTAAAGGTATAAGTTGCCCTTATTGCGTCAATAAGCTATCCGAAGAAAAAAAAGCGAGCGTTATTGAACGGCAAAGACAAATTCAGCTTGCCAAAGTCAGGGGTGAAATGCATATTGGCAAACAATTACACAAGGATAATGATGAATAAAATACGATGGGGTGTAGCTGGAGCTGCACGAGTTACTGAACGTTTGATTCCGGCTATTATCAGCTCAAATAATGGAGAATTAATAGCCATAGGAAGCAGAAGAAGAGATGCTGCAAAGACGTGCCTTCTCAAGCATGCGCCTAGCCTTGAGGATAGGGTTCAATGCTTCGATGGGCTTGATCAGGTAATCAATCATGAACGAGTGGATGCCATATATATTCCTTTAGCCAATGAGGAACATGTTCCCACAGCACTCAAAGCCATCAGAGCACAAAAACATGTCCTCATTGAGAAACCTATGGCCCTGAAGTCTTCAGAGGTTGAGCTTTTATTTAGTGAAGCCACTAAATATAATGTCGTGCTAATGGAAGGCTTTATGTACTCATTTCATCCTCAATTTGACAGAATAAAAGATATCATAAAGTCTAATATCATTGGTGAGGCAAATTACGCGCATTCCATGTTCTCATTTCCCATTAAGCCAGCACGTTTTTATCGTATTAACAGATCAATCAAAGAAGGTGGTGGCGCCTTATGGGATATCGGCCCCTATGCCATTCACACGCTCAGGCAGTGTTTTGATGAGGATCCGATTAGAGTTTATGGTCAATCTCAGCTAAATGAGCATGGTGCTGATATGAGTACGACCGGCATGATTGATTTCGGCAATCATAAACGTGCGGCCTTCGACATTAGCTTTAACTGTATACGACGATCAGAATTTGAGGTGTTTGGTCCTAATGGCCGAGTGAAATGTCCGACCGTATGGCAGCCCGAGGATCAGACCGCAAAAATTATCTATACGACCGAAAAGTCAGGACTCACCGAGGAAATTGTTCCGAAAGCCAATCACTTTGAACGGGAAATCCAGCACTTTAA
>CBFHYY010000012.1:0-6360 GCA_965660175.1 Methylophilaceae bacterium | reverse complement strand
GGTAAAAAAACTTGGACACTCATTCCATTCTCGCCCGATTGGCGTTGGCTCATGTACCGTGATGACACGCCATGGTATCAATCCATGACCTTATTCCGTCAAAAATCAGTGGGTGATTGGCAACCTGTATTAGAATCTATTGAGAAAAATTTAGCTGAGTGGATAGCAAACTCGTAACTTAATATACATATTGAGGGAGTTAACGTTGAGCCTAAAAACCTTTACCATACATGCGATTGTCGCTTTCTTTATAGAATGGTTCTAGAAGCGAACCTGTAGCATGTAAAACTCTAAAGTATGAATAGATAAAGTCATAGTAGGCGATAGTAAAATTTCTTTGCGTTTCATGCAAGATGGTTTGTTTTTCATAGATATCCATGAGGCTACCCTCGTTTAAAGCATATCTTTGTAAAGCTGCATCTAGTGAGTCAACCGAACTTTGTAATTGAGTCTTATAGTAACCGGTCTGTTTTTCTAGCGTTCTGTATGCATTCCAAGCCAATCTGGCACTTTCCTCAACCTCAAGAACTCTATGATCCTTCAAATCAGTTACAGAGTTAAGTTCAACTCTGGCCTTTGATTCTTCTTTTTTAATTTTACCGCCATCAAAAATGTTGTAACGTAATACAAGCATTGTTGTTGTGTAATCTCGATCAAATGATGTTGCGCCACCGTAATATTCGTTTTTATTTGAGTAACCGTCCAATTCAAAATCAAGGGTTGGCATATTTAGTGCAGAGGCTGCTTCAAGCTTTGCCCTCGCCTCATCAATATCGTATTCAGCTCCTATTAATGTTGGATGATTTTTTTTAGCAATATGAATCACATCAGCGAAGGGGTGACCTGAAAAGAAGTTGATATTCACGTCGGGTGTAAATTTAAATGGATCAAAATCTATCGGTGGCAAGAAAAAAGCCTTGGCCTTAAATGCTGCACGAGAGTCTTCAAAGTTATTAAATGCTGCCAAGTGGTTGATTTTTACTCGGTTTAAGCTGGTCTCAAGAAGCTTAAGTTCCGAAGTATTTGATAGACCAACCCCTAAACTTTCTTCAGTGTATTGATATATCTCATCCACTTTTGCAGCATGATTGGCTACTAAATTCATCATCTCTTTGTTCTTTAAAGTGTCAATGTAAGCTTTGATAGTGTTGAGCGCTACATCCTGTTTTAACCTAATGAGCCCATAAAGACTAGATAAGTATTTTTTATTATTACGTACAATCTCAGCATCAGTAAAACCGAAGTCGATTAGGTTGTATTTAAAGGATAAGTTAAAGTTTCGTTTTAAATGATGATTCTCGTTGTCAGTGGTCTGATTATCCGACCAGGTATCTTCATGCCCCCACCTTAATGACATATCAAGGGTTGGCAATAAACCAGTCTTGGCTATCTCAATACCTATTCGATCAGCTTCGGTTTCTTGAGATTTTGCTAAAATATTTGGATGCGAGATGAGTAATTCATCAACCACATCCTTAAGGGACTTAAATTCTTGTCCTACCTCATAACCATCTGTGACTTCATTATTAAGATCAACGGCATATTGAGTTAATTTAACTTGGTCAGTAAAAATGCCATCGCGGCTAAATTTATTTAACGCTAGCTGTTTGACTCCTTGATTAAACATTGCGTTACCAGATGCCTTTAATTTACGATCAAGTGTATTTTCAATAGTATCTCCCTCTATAATGTCAATACCTAATAATTGCGGTGCTGGCTCAGCCCTATTGACAGGGTTGCTAGGCACAGAGGTCTGCGTATTGGCGATATTTTGCTCAATAGGGTCCGGTGTTAAGACAGGTGCTTGATCATCATTATAGCGCTTTTTAATTTTTGTAATTTCATCTTTTATTTTAAAAACCTCCTCATTCAAAAAATTCATGATTTCATTTTTAAAATCATCAAGGCTATCCTCTGTTCTTTGAGCAATATCAACTTCTTTCTTTTTAACAGGATTTTTTTGATTTGCTTGAGTTTCCTGACGAGCAATTTCAATGCTCTTGTCTTGAGGGTAAATACTCCTATCTCCAATGTCCCTAGCAAGGTTATCTGTTGGAATGGGATCAAATTCAGGATCAAATTCAGGATTAAAGTTTGTTTGAATAGTGTTGCTAGCTGGCGATGAGTGCCTGAAAAGTAAAACGTTAGTGACCGCAAGATTAATAAGAACAAATGCGCACATCGATAATAAAATTATTTTTGTCGGTCTATCCAAGTCTTACCTTTCCTTAAGGGCATCAAACTTTGCGCGTTTAATTGGTTTTAAAATGTAATCAATAACTCTCTTTTGACCAGTTATTATATTAGCAGAGACTTCCATTCCAGGGATGATTTTATTATTGCCTTTTCCAATAGATTTTTTGGCCAGCTGCAAGGTTGCATCATAGTAGTATTCTCTTTGACCACGAGGCGAATCCTCATCCATCAGGGTATTTGGACTCAAATTGATGACTCTACCTTTGATTCCGCCATAGATAGTGAAATCAAAACTCGTCACTTTAACCGTCGCCTTTTGATACATCTCGATAAATCCAATATCACTCGGCTTGATCTTAACTTTAGCCACTAAATCATCGGTGGGAATAATTTCCAATATCGTCTCAGCAGGTTTGGTTACTGAATTTATGGTTGTTTTAATAATATTTTGAACAACACCATTGGATGGCGCGCGAATTAGCGTACGTTTGACCACATCTTTAGATTGCGAAATGCGATGTTCAAGCGTCTTAATATCACCCAGCACTTTATTGAGCTCGGTATTTAATTCATTTTTGAATGAAAATTTATATTCAGAGAATTGATTTTTCAAACTATTGATCTCGAGATTATTATCAGTAATATCCCCCTGAACTTGAATAACTTCTTGTTCAAGGTCAATGATTTTGGTCTCTGGAATAATATTACGGCCCTTGTAGGGTATTAACCTTTCATATTCTTGCAGGCTTAATGCGAAATTTTTATTCAAGGTAGCGGCTCTTTCTTTAGCCTTACCAATTTCTATTAAATAAAAATTAATTTTTTCTTGATGCTCTTTTAAAACAGTCCTATAAAGTGATAATTCTTTGTCGATGAGAAGAGGTAAATTCTCTTTTACATTTGCGCCGTACGTTAGTTTTTTGTTATCAAGCATTGCTGTTAAGCGGTCTCGTTTGACTTGATAAACTAAAAACTCTTTTTTGAGCTCCTGTAATTTTTGATCCGATATTTCTGAATTAATTCTTAGCAAGACTTGGCCTGCTTTGACGGAGTCTCCATTTTTTACATTAAGGGATTCAATAATACCGCCCTCCAAGCTTTGAATCGTCATAATTTCACCTGTTGTTTCAATCTTACCTTGTGCGACAACTGCCTCATCTATGTCAGTAAAAAAAGCCCAGACAATAAAAATAATAAAAAAGAACAGTACTGCCAAGATAAGTTTGGATGGGCCTGAGGGTGCATTGAGAAGCAGCGCGGCATTTTTATCCGAGACGTACTCCATCTCCTCCATCGATATATTTTGTTGTTGTTTCTGTTCTTCAGCCATGGTTACTAAATTTACTTAAGATTTCTGATTTATTTGCATCTGCAACGATCTTGCCCTTATCAAGCACGATAATTCGATCTACATTATCGAGCATGGAAAAACGTTGGGTTGTTATAATCAACGTCTGCTTCGATGTAATTTTTTTCAAATGCGATTTAAATAGATCTTCATTTTTTTTATCTAAATAAGAGGTTGGTTCATCAAGCAAAATAATTGGCTTCGATTGGAGAAGCCCACCGGCAATAGCCACGCATTGACGCTGACCTGTAGAAAGGTACTTGCCCCCCTCACCCACTTGCAAATCAAGGCCGTCAGGGTGATCTGAAATATAGTCTAATAAATCAGTTAATTTTGCCGCATCAATGATGTCATCATCAGTAATATGATTTTTTCCCTGTGTGATATTTTCACGTATCGTACCAAAAAAGAGATAAGGGTTCTGATCAACATAGGCTATATTATCCCTGAGGTGATTAGGATGAATCTGATTGAGTTCCAACCCATCGAGCTTAATAAGGCCGGCTGCAGGTTGATAGTAATTCATCAAAATTTTAAATAAGGTAGATTTACCCGATCCCACTTTACCTATAATCCCAACCTTCTCCCCTGCCTTAATTTTTAGCGTGATGTTCGTGAGTGAAGGTTGTTTTTGATTTGGGTATATAAAATTAACACCAAATAACTCAAGGTTACCTAACACTTTTTGTGGGCTGAGGTAACCTTTCCCCAGCTCAATCTCAACAGGAGATTGCATCACTCTATCCAGAGCACTGTAAGCAATTTTAGCACCCTGGTAGCGTGTAATTAATTGACCAAGCTGAGCGATGGGAGCTATGGCTCGCGATAAAAGCATGATGGTGGCAATCAAACCACCTAATGATAGTGATTTATCATTGACCAGGCTGACACCCATAATCACGACTATAACGGTTGTCAGTTGTTGCAAGAACTGGGTTACGATATTGGATTTAGTTGTTAGTGTTTTGCTACTGATAGACATTTCGGAGAGGTACCCTGTCATGGTCTCCCATTTTTTTTGAAAAAAGCCTTGTGCATTAGAGGATTTAATTTGTTCGATTCCATAGAGACTTTCAATGAGATTAGCATTTTTCATAGCCGAAGCTTTGGATGCCTTTTCAATATAACCTAACATATATTTTTGCACAATGAAGGATTGAAACAAGATGATAAATATGACAATTAACACAACTACTAATAATGGCCCACTGATGAGATAAATAACAAACAAAAATAAGAATACAAAAGGAATATCAATGAGTGTGACGATGGTCGCTGAGGCTATAAACTCTCGAATGGATTCAAAATCTTTAAGTTGGCTTGCAAACGAACCTACCGATCTTGGAAATGCAGCAAGTTTCATATTCATCAGCCTTTCATAAAGGCTATGTGAAATTAAGATATCTGACTTTTTACCAGCAATATCAACAAAGTAGGCCCTAAAGTACTTAATTAAGGCATCGAAAAAAAAGACGATAATGATGCCTGATGATAAAGCAAAGAGTGTTTCTTGTGCATTATTAGGCACCACCCTGTCATAAACATTCATGATGTAAAGTGGCAGGGCTACCGCAAAAACATTAACCAGTAGTGATCCCAATAACACATCACGGTAAATCTTTTTGGACTGCCATAAGGTACTCCAGAACCAGTGACCTTCAGCACTTTGAGATTCAGTTATTTCTTCAACCCTAGCGTCAAAAGTTGGTATGGGGGTTAACATGAAGAGAGAGCCTGAATATATTTTTTCTAAATCAACAAGTTTGATCTTGGATTCTTTCTCATTTGAAAAAATAGTTGCACTACTATTTTTTCGATCAATTGATAATAAAACGGTGACCAGATTATCATTTTGAATGAGAACAACAGGTAGAGTTGGGTTATGTATATAGGCTAAATTTTTCTTAAATTGTTTTGCCTGAAGGCCGATTTTTTCGCTGGCACGTATAAAGAGCTCTAAAGTTAAATGACCTTCCTTGAGCGGAAGACCAGAGAGGATGGTATCTTTAGAAAAGCTAAGGTTAAAATGTTTGGATAATAATCTTAATGCACTAAAAATAGAGTCATGGAGCTGCTTTTTTTCCATCGATTTTTATTTTAATAAATGGCTTTAAGTATGCCTTATTTTTAAAAAAAATACTAAGAAAATTAGTTAAATTTAGATAATAATTTCAGGTTGTTGTAGTTCAGGTTGAGTAACCTCACCCATATTGATAGCAGCAATATCTTGCTCTAACTGCTCATCGAAGACTTCATTTGTATTTTTTTCTTCTGGTTCGGAAATAAACTCTTCCCCATCTGTTGTCTTAGTAGTTTCTAGCAGATTACTGATTAGGTCATCCACATTGTTGGCATCATCAACAAGTAAGGACTCAACAGTAATGTCGGTATTGTCAGAGACACGTGTATCAAAATCTTCCGCGATCATGCCGGTATCTTCCATTAAAATGTCCTTAACGTGCTGCATTGCGGCATCTTCATCCACATATGTGCCACCGACATTGTCAACGATCTGAGCCACTTCTAATTCACTCGCTACGCGCAGGTCTAAATTTTGGTCGGCCAACTTATCGCGCATTTCTTGGGTGATGACAATATTGTCATAGGCATCATTATTATCATCAATTGACTGTAAGAAAACCGCCATATTTTCGACGTACTCGTTATTCAGATCCGACCGAGAGACGCCGGCTAAGTCTTGAAGGAACACCTGGCCATTTTCAATCTGATCGCTGGTCGCCATACCAACATAGACACCACCGACATAGAAGATCACGGAGTCACCTTCTAAAGCCGCAAAGTGTCCCTCCTCATTA
>CBFHYY010000011.1:0-10844 GCA_965660175.1 Methylophilaceae bacterium | reverse complement strand
GCTAATTGCAATTCCACTCATCTTACAAACTTACCTTATATTTTATCTAGGTTACTTTTTCTCAAAAAAAATAAAGTTAACTAAAAACATCGCAGGACCTGCTTGTTTGATTGGAACCTCAAATTTTTTTGAGTTGGCAGTTGCAGTCGCAATTACAATATTTGGTTTAAATTCACCTGCTGCATTAGCAACCATTGTTGGGGTATTAGTTGAAGTTCCTGTTATGCTTCATTTGGTGAACATCATTAATAAAAGATATACTCAAGACCTGCCTCAAAAAAATAAATAACAGTCAAACCAATGAGTGGTGGCCAGAGACAGAATCGAACTGTCGACACGAGGATTTTCAGTCCACTGCTCTACCGACTGAGCTATCTGGCCATCGATGATCAAGTGCGAGATTATATCAAATTTATCTATGTTTTAGTTCTTCGGATAATTATTATTTAGCAAATAAACCATTTGAGCTGGAACTTAGAGACTCATGAGCTTTTAAGAGGACATATAATATCGCCGCATAAAGACCGTTCGATAAAAAATATGAATAAATATTATTACTGAGGAATGCCCAGATACTCAGTGAATTTAACGATCCAATGTTTTGCAAGTAAAAATAACTTACATAAGACAATACAAAGCCAATAGAAATTACCAGGAACGATCGAGTTGAAAAGATGGCAAGATTTAATGATCTCATTTGATGAGCTACCAACCAGACAAAAATATAGCTTGCGAGATGGATATAGTAGCCACTATTAAACAAGCTAATCTTTTCATAGCTATAACTATAAATAGCAAAGTTATCTAAAAAAATAATTCCAAGCAACAAGATTATTAAAAATCTAGTTTTTCTCAAAAGAATACCCGCCGCAAATAAAATAATAAGACTTGCGTCAGGCAAAGAAAAAGCAGTCAATTCATGGCTTATTCGTGTCAAGCATATAAGAAATAAGAGTAAGCTTAAAGTAGGTATATTTGTAAAATTAATTTTGATATTTTTCATATTTCGTCTCGTTGTTAGCATTGATGATTCTATCATCTTGCATTGCCATTTTAATTAAAAGTTAATCTTCAATCCACCCATGAAAACTCGTTCGTAGTTAGATGCATAAAAACTGGAACCTGACACTGCGATCGCATTGGTATGTTCAAACAAATTTGTAACAGAACCAAAGAGGGCCACTGTTTTAAATTGCCCAACTTGTTTTAAATTATACTGAACTGCTAAGTCCGTAGAGCTATATAAAGGCTGCTCTTTTCCACGAACATTTGCAAAATCTCCCATATCATAAGAGCGTTCTCGCCAAGCATGACTCACAGAAATAGAACCTTGAGGATCAAATTGATAGCGTAAGTTAATTACCGCAGTTTGTCTTGGTACCCCTGGCATATCTTTTCCATTGATTAATCCTTGTGAATTCTTTCCAATCTTAGCCTTCACAAAATTATAACTTAGCCCAAATGATATATTTTTTGTTGGATTAATAATTTGCTTAAATTCTAAACCATACTTTTCTGAGTTATCGATATTTTCGTTTAGGAAGGTGGTTGGGTTATATACTATTTCATTTTTGAGTGTTGAGAAATAAGTTGTAAATAAGGTGGAGGCTTTATTATTTTTAAAATTAAATCCAATATTAAAAGTATTCGACTTTGCTGGATCAATGAAAGCATTGAACGATCGAGAGCTTAAAGTATAGGCTGGCGCTGGATATTCACCCTTAAAAAATCTATCGACATCAGGTGCTTGAAAAGCATGATTAAAATTAGAAAAAATAGCAAAAGAGTCATTGAATGCATAATTTATTCCGATTTCGTAAGCATTTAATGATTCATTCGCTTTTAAAGACGAAGAACCGTTATAAGTATAGTCCACTTTTTCAAATCGTGTTCCAGCATTAAGCAACAATTGGTCGGTCATCCTAATTTCAGTATCAACAAAGTAGCCTTTGTTATCTTTGGTTACCAAGCCGGAACTATCTTTTCTTTGACTATCAATAAGCTGCACACCATAGGTTATTGAGAAATTCTCACCAGAGTATGGAATTACTAGATTAAAATTTTCTGTATCATAATCTTGTAAAGCATTTCCATACGAGGCTTGAGAAAAAAGCGACTTTTCTTCCTTAAAATAATCACCTTGAATCTTTAAATAAGAATTAATTTGATAGTCAAATTGGAATGAAACATCATCAATATCGTAGTCATCATTTGTATATTCCTTACCCGTTCCATTTTGACTTGGGTCTGAAATAAGCTGAGATTTGGTTAATGAATTGGGAAAGTAATAATTATTACGCGTATTCATTAAGCCCAGATTTAATTTTAATTTTTCAGTAGGAGTAATATTTATGCCAAGGCTATTAAATTGATTTTTGCTGCGATTTGTATCCCCAGAAGGATCAGCGCTGGCTTGGCCATCATTTTTTTCTTCACTTGCATTCAGTAAGATCGAAAATAATTCATCCTGAAATCCAACGTTTAAACTATTATTTTGGATATTATTAGTTCCAAAAGACGTTTCCAAGGAATTTTCAATAGTATTTTTTGTGATGATATTTATTACGCCCGCCATAGCGCCATCCCCGAAACGAACAGAACCAGCACCTCTGATTATTTCTATGCTTTCTATATTTTTTAAAGGAATATTACCTATGATTTGTGGGGCATTATCAAGACGATTAAGTCTTTTCCCATTTAAATTTATAATAATATTTTGATATCCTGCCTCAGAACCATAACCTCTCATGTCCATGAGGGGTGCTGAAGTGTTCCCATACTGCGAATGAATATTAATTGCGGTGTGTTGAGATAAAAAATCAAAAACTGTATGGCTTCCTGATTGCTCTATGTATTTTGAGGAAAATATTTCTTTGGAAGATGTTGAGGTTATTTCTTTTGCTGCGTATTGATTTCCTGGTATTAAGATTGTGTCGGTTTGCAATATTTCAGCTGAAATTGCATGAGTCATAAATATATTTAGCAGTATTATTTTTTTAAGCATATTGATCCTAGGATTCGTTGTTCTGTTCAACCCCGAACAGATTTAAACTGTAAATACATAAGAAGGAAAAAATAAAATATGCCTTATTTAATATTGCCCTCCCGCAATATTTACTATGTGGTATTTAAATCAGGCCGGTCTCCGGACTCATAAGACGAGATAAATGCCTTCCCAAGAATGAACTCAGTGGCGTGTATATTTATCCATACTTATTTACCGTTGCGGGGGCAGCGTAAGATTTTCACTTATCTTCCCGTTTAAACAAATATTTTGGCTAAAATATTTGTCACCTAATTTTTTAAATCTTAGCATGAATTTTAAAAATTGAAGTAAATTTTATTTTCATCACTTGCGTATTGCATTATCATATTCATAAAATTAAGGAGTTATACTTATGTCTAGAAAAGTACAGTGCGTCAGATTAAAAAAAGAATTAGATGGACTTGATTTCCCTCCCTATCCTGGAGAAATGGGACAGCGTATTTTCGAAAATGTATCTAAAGAAGCCTGGGCGGCTTGGCTAAAACACCAAACTATGTTGGTCAATGAGAATAGATTGAGTTTAGTTGACCCACAGGCAAGAAAATATCTCGCTGAGCAGACAGAGGCGTATTTTTTTGGAGATGGTGCGGATGAAGCTACAGGGTATGTGCCACCAAAAACTTAAATTAGTGTTTTAATTCAGCTTTAATTTCTTTTATAGAGGCGTGACGCACGTCAGTACCTTTCACGATGTACGTTACAGACTGAGAGATATTTTTTGTATGATCACCAATTCTCTCTAGAGCCTTGGTTGCGAACATTAACTCCAATGAAATCGAAATTGTTCGTGGATCTTCGAGCATATAAGTCAATAATTGTCGCATGTGGCCTCTGTATTCTTCATCAACTTCTTTATCTTGCTGAAGAACATCAATGACTTCTGTGGTATCAAGTCGAGCAAATGCATTTAAAGATTTATGTAACATGGATTGAACAGAGCCGAGCATTGATTTAATTGTCTTAAATTTTGGCTTACTCATTAAATCATTTTCGATAATACGGATAGTAGCGTTTGCAATTTTTGTTGATTCATCACCAATACGCTCAAGATCACCAATAATCCTCAATACCATCAAAACATTTCTCAAGTCAGCAGCTACAGGGGATCGCTTACTTATTAATAAAGAGCACTCTTCATCAATAGCCATCTCTAAATCATTAATAGATTCATCTTTAGTAATAACTTGTTTGGCTAGCTTTACGTCAGTTTCAACAAGTGATTGCACTGCCTCAACCAATTGTTCTTCGACTATTGTTCCCATCTCTACAACTTTTGATCGGATGGATTCCATTTCGTCATCGAACTGAGAATATATGTGTTTTGTGACCATTTTATTTTGTAAAACCTAAAAAATTTATAAAACTATTTTAATACTATTTACTTTAAATGACAAAAATATGACTGCCTAAGATAAGGTTTTTACTCCATTCTCAGTGGCTAATAACAATATATCCGCTGGTCTTTTAGCGAATAGCCCATTTGTCACAACTCCAACGATCTGATTGATTTCATTCTCAGTTTTTATTGGGTCAGTAATGTTTAAATGATGCACATCTAAAATAATATTTCCATTATCGGTTGTAAAATCTCGTAGCTTTGGTTGTCCACCCATAGCGGACAATTGACGTGCAACATAGCCTCTTGCCATCGGAAGAACTTCAACTGGGAGAGGAAATTTTCCTAGGACAGGCACGTATTTAGATTCATCACAAATACAAATAAACTGTTTGGCGTTGGCTGCTACTATCTTTTCTCGTGTTAAAGCGCCTCCACCTCCTTTGAGCATATGCATATGCTCAGTGATTTCATCTGCTCCATCCACATATATATCCATACCATCGACACTATTTAAATCAAACACTTCAATGCCATGTTTTCGAAGTCTATCCGCAGTAACTTCACTACTTGCAACAGCTCCATCAATTTTGGATTTAACTTCTGCTAGATAATCTATAAAGAAATTTGCGGTGGATCCTGTACCTACTCCAATGATTCCAGATTTTACGTATTCAATTGCAGCTTTTGCAACTTGTTGTTTTAATTGATCCTGTGTTAGGGTCATTCCAGATACCTTTATTTATTGTTAATTAGGTTAATATAATACACTGTGAAGCTATTCTTTAAAAAGAAGAACGAATGATAGACAAATTTAAAAAATATATTGATGATGCAAAAGTATATGATGTTGCAAAAAAAACACCACTAGATTTTCAATCCCTTTTATCAACAAGACTTAATAATAAAATTTACTTAAAAAGAGAAGATCTTCAGCCTGTTTTTTCATTTAAGATCAGAGGGGCCTATAACAAGATGGTGCATCTAGATGAAAATACAAGAAAAAAAGGAGTTATTGCAGCATCCGCAGGTAATCATGCTCAAGGCGTAGCCATGGCGGCTAAAACTTTAGGTTGCAATGCAACCATTGTGATGCCAAAAACCACCCCAACAATAAAAACAGATGCCGTTCGTAAATTTGGAGCTGAAGTGATTCTGCATGGGATATCTTTTTTTGAATCACTAGATTTAGCGCATGAAATAGAAAAAGAAAAAGGTCTAACTTTTATACATCCATTTGACGACCCTTATGTTATTGGCGGTCAAGGAACAATAGCTAAAGAAATATTGGATGATTTTAATGACCCAATACACGCTATATTTGTTTGTGTTGGTGGCGGAGGGCTGATATCTGGCATAGCCACATACGTCAAAGCTATTAGGCCAGATATTAAAGTTATTGGCGTTGAAGCAAAAGATTCTGAGGCAATGACTGAAGCATTAAAACAAAATAAAAGAATATCTTTGGATCAAGTCGGTTTATTTGCAGAGGGTGCGGCAGTCAAACAGATAGGAATTAATAATTTTGCAATTGCATCGGAATGTGTTGATGAAATGATAGTGGTAGATAACGATGAAATATGTGCTGCTATAAAGGATGTTTTTGAGGATACAAGAACTATTCTTGAGCCAGCGGGAGCATTAGCTGCAGCAGGGTTAAAAGTTTACGTCCAGAAAAATAAGATCACAGCAAAAAATTTAATAGGTATTGCATCTGGAGCGAATATAAATTTTGATCGCTTACGTTTTGTGGCAGAAAGGGCTGAAATTGGAGAGCAAAGAGAGGCAATCCTATCGGTCAATATTCCTGAAAAACCAGGTGCTTTTAAATCTTTTTGTGATTTATTAGGCGATAGAAATATCACTGAATTTAATTACCGTTACTCTGATGCCAAGCAGGCGCAGATTTTTGTTGGCATTACAATCGCAGATTTAAAAGATATAGATAAATTATTAAAAAGCTTTAGTGATGCTGGTTTATCTGCCAACGATTTAACACAAAACGAAATGGCTAAACTCCATTTAAGATATATGGTGGGTGGTCATGCTCCCGAAGCAAAAGATGAACTATTATATCGTTTCGAATTCCCAGAGAAACCAGGGGCATTATTAAGTTTTTTAAAAAATATGGGAGAAAATTGGAACATAAGTTTATTTCATTATCGAAATCATGGAGCAGACATAGGACGTGTTTTAGTGGGAATGCAAGTGCCTGTTAAAGATCAGGAAAATTTCACTTCATTTTTAAATCAGTTAGAATACCCTTATATAAATGAGACAAATAATATAGGTTATAAGCATTTTTTAGGAAAAAGATAAAATTTAAGGAGATAAGATGAGTTGGTTAAGAATAGTAGTGCTAGGTTTGTTTTTAACAGGATGTGGTCAGGAAGATAGAGGTAAGGCATATATTACTTCTCAAGAAGGTGCCATATCCGTAATTGATTTAAATACAATGGAAGTAACAAACCAATTAAACGCTGGGGCTTACCCAAGAGGTATTGGCATTACCTCAGATGGAACTAAGCTTATTACAGCTAACAAAGCGGATGCATCTATTACGATAACTAACAAAATGAAAAATGAAATAGAAAAAGTTGTTGAGGTTGGTATCAACCCTGAGTTTGTAAGAGTTTATAACGGTCAAGTTTTTGTATCCACTGAGCCATCTTCAACAGGAAAACCTCCTAAAAAGGGTGAAATGATGAAAGAAGATGATGACGATGACGATGACGATAGAACCCCAGCAAAGATTGCAGTGGTAGATATTAATATGGGTAAAAAAATAAGAGAAATAACAGCTGGGCCTGAAACTGAGGGTATTGAATTTAGTAAAGATGGTAAACAGATTATTGTGACAAATGAGGCTGATAATACCGTTACTGTACATGATTTTAATTCAGGAGATCTCATCAAAACATTTCAAGCCGAACCTTATGGCTTAAGACCAAGAGGTATTAAAGTGTCACCAGACGGTAATGTTTACATAGCTACACTAGAACATAGCGATAATTTTGTTGTTTTGGATAAAGATTTTAATCATATTAAAACAGTAAAGACTCAACATGATGTTTCCGAAGATAATTTACATAAAGGAAAATCTCCTTACGGAGTAAGTTTCAGCCCTTCAGGCGATAAATTATTCGTTGCGGCAAGTGGAGGCTACAAGAAAAGAAGTTCTTTAGAGGTTTATGATGGTAAAACGTATGAAAAAATAAACCGAATTGAAACCAATGGAAGAAGATGTTGGCATTTTACGTTCACACCCGATAACAAAGATATTCTTCTTGCTTGCGGAAGGTCCGATGAGGTTTTAGTGATTGACGCTGAAGACTTTAATATAAAGAAACGTATACCAGTAAGCGGCATTCCATGGGGAATCATAACTTATCCAAAAGCGTTAGGAAGTCTAGATCAAGCTAGCTAACTTTTTATATCGTTAATAAATAACCATTCTTTCTTTGTGATAGGGGTAATCGATAGTCGATTACCCTTTCTTAAAATCATCATTTCCTCAAGTTCTTGATGCATCCTCAATTTTTTCAGCTCAATGAGCGGTATTTTTTTTACTAAAGTTACATCGACATTTAACCATCTTGGGTTTTCAGGCGATGAAGTAGGGTCAAAGTATTTATGCCCTTCTATAAATTGTAATGGGTCTGGATAGGCGAGCTTTGATATCTCCATAATCCCAACAATTCCAGGAGTATCACAATTTGATTGATAAAAAAATGCTTGATCTCCAAGAGACATATCGTCCCGCATAAAATTTCTTGCTTGATAATTTCTAATACCCTTAGTAGGTATCCAATCAACTGTTTGCTTTGGCGCTTTTTCTAAATCTTCAATTGTAAAAACAGAGGGCTCTGATTTCATCAGCCAATATTTCATATTTAATATCCCTTAAATAATAAATTATTGTTATCTTATTAGAAGTTTAATACAAGAGATAAAATATGGAAAAGAAAAAAAATGTTTTAGGTGGACATTTAGCTGTTTGTAGCTTAGATCCAATTACAGGTTATTTTAGAAATGGTGAGTGCGATCAATGTTCAACAGATAGCGGTCAACATACCGTATGTGCAGAAGTGAATAGAGAATTTTTAGCTTTTTCAAAAGATAAAGGTAATGATCTATCAACTCCTCGGCCTGAATTTAATTTTCCTGGATTAGTAGCAGGAGACAGTTGGTGTCTTTGCGCAAGTCGATGGCTCGAGGCTGCTGAGGAGGGTTGTGCACCCCCTGTTATATTAGAGGCGACTCATGAAGGGGCACTGGATCTTATATCAATGAGTGATTTGGAGTATCATAAATTAAATAAATGAATTTTTTGGTGTTGCCTAGACCAGCATCCAGAACCAAAGGTTCAAGTGGTAATAATCTAAGAAGCTTAAGGTTCGCTCGCCAAGAGCCCTTAAAAGGTTACCCAATCGTGAGCGATCGCACCACATTCTGATGGATTAAAACCGATGCTATAGACTAGTTCAAGGAATAATTAGCCTAAGCAACACCAAAAAACATTAGGTATATTTTAATCCAGAATGCTGTCGAGAAGCTGATTAAACTCAATTATTTTATTTTTATAACCAAGGGTGTGAACTTCAGTTCCATCATTTTGATTGAGATATTCATGAGTTATATTGAGTGCTGCCATAATTATAGTTTTATCGACACCAATAACCGCACCTGAATCTTGAATTTCTTGGATTTTGTGATTTAAGTAATTAATGGATTTATTGAGATTTTCTTCCTCATGCTCAGGGCAAGCGATAGAAAAATCACGATCAAGAATTTTTACTTCAATTTGCTTTGCCATAATATTAAGGAATCTGAGCTAATAAATTTTCAATTTTTACTGTGGCCTCAGTAATTTTACCTTTTAGATCTCTAATTTCATCTTTTGCATCATAAAGTTGAGGCTTAATTGATTCATTTTCAAGCTGTAGGGCACTAGTTTTTTTTACTAATAAATTAAGCTTTTCTTCCAGTAAATTAATTTCTTTTTCCATGTTTTCACTATAGTTTAAATTTGAGCAACCATCAACAGTTTAGCTGTTGTTGTTATTTTTTTTTGCTCTTGGGTGGGCTCCATCATAGATTTTAGCCAAATGTTGGTAGTCTAAATGTGTATAAATTTGTGTGGTACTAATATTTGCATGTCCTAATAGCTCCTGAACGGCTCTTAAATCTTGACTAGATTGTAAAATATGACTGGCAAAACTATGACGCATAAGATGCGGATGAATATTTTCCGGAATACCTTGTTTTATTGCCCAATATTTTAAGCGATACTGGACTGCCCTTGGCCCTAAAGGATTGCCTTTTTCAGATAAAAAAATAAATTTATTTTCTTGGCTCAAATTTTTTATTTTTTCTCTCATAGAGATCCAACGAGCCAGGGATTTCATAGCATATTTACCAATAGGTACAATTCTTGATTTATTCCCTTTGCCGATAATAGAAGCTGTATTGTCGTGAATATTTAAATCCGCTATTTTAAGATTAACTAATTCAGAAAGTCTAAGACCAGAAGAGTAAAAAAGCTCCATAACAGCGCGATCCCTTATTCCCAAGAAAGAATCATCTGTGATATTTATTAATTTAATAATTTGATCAACTGAAAGTGTTTGAGGCAGATTCTTTTTTGCTTTTGGAGCTTTGATACCGAGCACTGGATTTTGTTGGAAACTGTGCTTATGGATTAGAAAATCAAAAAAACCTCGCCATGATGAAAGAACGCGTGATAATGATTTACCATTTAATCCTTTTTGATGAAGAATAGAAACGCTTTGTCTGACATCTCTATTCGTATAGGCATTAAATTTTTTATTTGGCCATTGTTTTTGCAATAAAAGAATATCCTGGTGATAATTTTTAATCGTGAGCACACTTAATCTTTTTTCAAATTGAATATATTCTAAGTAATCAGCGATGTTTGTTTCATTATTCATGCGATATGAAAGTACTAAGATTCATTTCTCCATCAAATATAAATTTGGCAGGTCCAATCAACTCAATTTTTCCAGAGGAATCTTCATTGATCTCTAAAAGACCTCCGTCCATAGATATTTGTACAGGAGACTTTACCCATTTATTTTTTATCGCGATAACTGCGCTTGCACATGCACCGGAGCCACATGCTAAGGTCATACCACTTCCTCTTTCAAAAACTTTAAGGGCTAATTTATGATCATCTATCACTCTCAAGAAATTGACATTGACACTCTCAGGGAACATTGTTGAATCTTGTAAAGTTTCTCCAATCTTCGTAAAGTCTAAGCTGTCAAAAGTATCGAGCTTTATTACTGCATGGGGATTTCCCATGGAAATAGGGTGAAAGTTATAGGTTTCATTATGAACTTTAATGCTATTTTCACTTGCTGGGTTAAAAGGTATTTTATCGAATTCAAAAATAGGTTTTCCCATATCAACCCCAACAAGACCATCACTTTTATAAGCAAG
>CBFHYY010000010.1:0-93229 GCA_965660175.1 Methylophilaceae bacterium | reverse complement strand
TTTTTGCTAGAAATATTTTTTGATCAGACCGTATACTTTTTATAGGGGGTATGTTTTATATATGACTCTTATTTTGAGTATACGGTTTGCAGTAATAGTAGGTATTCAAAATGTATAGAATCATTTGTTTAAATCATAGTGTATAGGTAGAGCTTGGAGTCCCAAAACTCAATGGTGGTATGGGGTATGGGTGGGAGTTAATTGGTGGAGTTTAACAATCACAGGACATAACTTATCATAAATACTAGTTTGAATTGTGTGTAGTAAAAGTCTAGACTCTTAACAATCAAGGGTATATAAATGGATATTAAACTAGTTAATAGTTATCTCTCGCATACTATAAAACATGGAGTTTTTTAACTAAACCGTATACCAAACCGTATACTATTTGATTTTAAGATACAGTCATATCCTTGTAAAGCATTGATTTTAATGGGAAATAACTAATTGAATATGGCGGAAGAGGTGAGATTCGAACTCACGGTGGGCGCGAACCCACGTCGGTTTTCAAGACCGGTGCATTAAACCACTCTGCCACTCTTCCGAATGCCAAATTTTATCATAGCCATTCAAATTCTTGAAATATTATTCCTTTGTAAGCGTGTCCACATAACCAAACTTAGAAAAATCCTTTATTCGCATTGGGTAAAGCTTTCCGATTAGATGGTCGCATTCGTGTTGAACGACTCGTGCATGAAATCCATCGACTTCTTTGTCGATTAAATTACCAAACTGATCCTTTCCTTGGTAGCGAATTTTTGTAAACCTTGGGACGACTCCCATCAAACCCGGAACAGACAGACAACCTTCCCAACCATCTTCCATTTCTTTACCAATAGGGGTAATGACTGGATTGATAAGAACAGTAAAAGGCACTTGATCTTCATCTGGATAGCGGTCATTTTTATCGAACCCAAAAATAACCAACTGAATACCCAGCCCAATTTGTGGCGCTGCAAGACCAGCGCCCTCATTTTCCTTCATGGTATCAATCATATCTTGAATAATCTCATTAAGCTCTGACGTGTTAAAATTGTCTACAGGTAACGCCTTCTCTAAAAGAGTAGGATGCCCCATTTTAAGAATTTCTCTAGTTGTCATTTTGTTCTACAAAATTTGTAATGACGGTCATAACATTATCCATCATCGATAGTGATTGCTTTTTGATTTCCTCATGGGATATACCGTCACGACTATTTCCCCTACCTGCAGCTTGATTGGCAATTGGGCATATGGATGCGTATGAGATGGATAGCTCTCTTGCGAGAGCCGCTTCGGGCATACCTGTCATACCTACTATGGTTACGCCATCTTTTTCCATCCGATCAATCTCGGCAGCAGATTCTAATCTAGGTCCTTGAACCGCCGCATATACCCCTCCCTCAAAAATGGTTGCTTCGGATTTTTTAGAAGCTAGGAGGAGTCGCTGTCTTAGTTCTTGGTCAAAGGGGTATGTGAAATCAACATGTTTTACATCTCCATCAGTACCATCAAAAAATGTGTGCTCTCGATCGTAGGTGTAGTCTATAATCTGATCAGGAATGACAAGCATTCCTTCGGTTATTCCATTTTTAATAGAACCTACTGTTGCCACCGAAATAATTTCATTGACGGTCAAATGATTGAGACCCCAAATATTTGCCCGATAATTGATTTTATGGGGAGGTATGGAATGTTCTTTGCCATGCCTTGGTATAAATGCTAATTTTTTATTCCCTAAATGACAGATAGCTATTGGTGAGGACATAGCCCCAAATGGAGTATCAATATTCTCCTCAGAATCAACAACAAGGTCTTTTATTTTATTCAGACCAGTTCCACCAATAAGACCCAACATAATTTTCCTATTTAATTAAATTTATATTACTCATATGGCATACTTTTGTCATGCAACATTATATAACTTTAGAAAAAGCTCGCAATACAAAAAGGCATTATGAAAACTTTCCGGTAGCCTCTTTACTTTTGCCAAAAAAACAGCGCCTCGCTGCAACAATTCTTTATCAGTACGCGAGAGAATGTGATGACATAGCCGACGAAGGATCTCTAGGTCCAAAAGCACGCTTATTAAAACTTAAACCTTACCAAGAGGATATAAAGCGCATAGAACATTCAAAAGAACCAGAAACAGACCTTTTTTTGGATATTAATAAAATATGCAACAATTTTAATCTTAATACATCGTTGATATCTAGACTTATGAGTGCCTTTACTCAAGATATTCATAAAAAACGTTATCAGAATATGAATGAGGTAATCGATTACTGTCATATGGCAGCTTGTCCAGCAGGAGAAATGATCCTTACATTATTTGGCCAACAAAATTCAAAAAATAAAATGTATTCAAACCACTTGTGCATAGCACTTGCAATGATAGGAATGCTGCAAGATATTCATGAGGACTTTCTTAAGAAAAGAATTTATATACCAAAAGAAGATTTTAAAAAATTTGGGCTAAAAGAAAACGATATTAAACAAAAAAAATTTTCACCAAACTGGCAGGCTTTTAAATTTGAATGGCTATCAAGAATAGAAGATCACATTACTCAAGGATCTGATCTACAACTTCAATTAAAAGGAAGGCTAAAGATTCAGATAAAAGTACTTATAAGGACAAGTAATTTATTAGTGAAACGATTACGAAATAGCCCAAATAATCTTTTCATTGATGCCCCAAAATTATCAAAATTTGATTGGGGTTATGAATTTTTAAAGGCATTGTTTTCCCAATGAATCCTGATCAATATTGCCTTGAAAAAATAAAAGCAAGTCATTCAAATTTTGCATTAGCTTTTCTTTTTTTAAATAAAGAAAAACGGCAAGCTCTCAATGCACTCTATGCATTTTGTCGAGAAGTGGATGATATTGTTGATAATTATGATAATAAAATTTACGCAAAAAAAAGGCTTGATGAATGGCGTACTGAGATAAATCAACTATATAACAATAAACCACAACATTTGATATCCAGAGCACTATTGCCCCATATTCACTCTTTTCATTTAAGGAAAAAATATTTCATTGAGATAATTGATGGGATGGAGATGGATATCAATATAAATCGTTATGATAGTTTTAAAGACCTGGAGCTTTATTGTTATAGAGCTGCATCAACGGTAGGATTATTATCGGCGAGTATCTTTGGCTACTCTCATCAGAGCACCCTAAAATATGCCAAAGATCTTGGAATAGCCCTTCAATTAACAAATATCATTCGTGATATTGACGAGGATAGTTTTCGAGGAAGGATCTACATACCAAAAGAAGTATTAAATAAATTTGGAGTTACGGAGGAAGACGTATTCAACAGAAATAGTACTTTTGGATTGCATAATATGATTGATACTTTAAGTGTAAAAGCCCAAGATTTCTATAAATCCTCTATGGAACATCTTGCAAAAGAAGATAGGCACAAACAAAAGCCAGGTCTCATTATGGGTAATATCTACTTTACTCTGCTAAAAAAAATAACTAAAAATAATAAAGCTAAATCTTTCGAGGGGAAAATAAAAATTTCTTCACTGTATAAGTTCTTTATCGCAATGACAACTTTTTTTGGTAAGACGTGGATTAACTAGAGATAAGTTTTATTGCATCCAAAAGATTATTTACTGGGTGTATTGAAATACCGCTAATTTTTTGTTTCGCCTGATTTGCTCTGGGGATTATAGCTCTTGTAAAGCCAAGTTTTGCTGCCTCTTTTATTCTTTCCTGACCTCTTTGAACTGGCCTAACCTCACCTGCTAAACCGATTTCACCAAAAATGACAGTTTTCTGATCGATGGGTTTATTTCGAAATGAAGAGACCACGGCACACAAAATAGCAAGATCCACACCTGGCTCTGAAATTTTTACACCGCCCACAGCATTTACAAATACATCTTGATCGTTGCAGGCTATTCCGGCATGTTTGTGTAATGCAGCCAACAACATAGCCAGTCTATTATTTTCAAGACCAATAGATAGTCTCTTGGGTGCATGGGCTTGAGTATTGTCGACCAAAGCCTGAATTTCTACAAGCAAGGGGCGTGTCCCTTCTTGAGTCACTGTAATGCATGCTCCGTTTACTTGATCTTGATGATGGGATAAAAAAAGTGCTGATGGATTAGCGACCTCTTTTAGGCCTTTTTCCGTCATTGCAAAAACACCCAATTCATTGACCGCACCAAAACGATTTTTGGCCGCACGGATCATCCTGAAGCTCGAATTAGTATCACCCTCAAAATAAAGTACGGTATCAACAATATGCTCCAATACTCTTGGTCCTGCTAGAGTTCCTTCCTTGGTAACGTGCCCTACCATAATCATGGTGATTGCATTTTGTTTGGCTACTCGGGTTAACTGTGCGGCACATTCTCTTACCTGTGTTACTGATCCTGGGGCTGATGTAAGCTCCTCGGAGTATATCGTTTGGATTGAATCGATAACTACGACCTCGGGCTTTATCTTGTTTATATTATTAATAATTTTTTCTAGATTGATTTCAGACAACATTGAGATATCGGATACTTCCAATTCTAGTCTTTTAGCCCGCATTGCGATTTGTTGCGATGATTCCTCCCCACTGACATACAAAACATTACAGGGAGTAGAAGGTTGCGTAGTAATTTTCGATAACGCTTGAATCAGAATCGTTGATTTTCCTATACCAGGGTCTCCCCCAAGAAGTATAACCCCACCAAAAACAAAACCGCCACCGAGTACCCTGTCAAATTCACTAATACCCGTTTGTCTTTTATGAACTTCTGATGTTTCAACCTCGCTTAGTTTTTGAATACTCGATGATTTTGCAAGGGATGAGAATCTATTGTTAGATTTTGTCTCGACAGCTTCCTCTACAAAAGTGTTCCATGCAAAACAGTGAGGGCATTGCCCTTGCCATTTGGTTGACTGTCCACCACAATCTGTACAGTTATATACAACTTTATTTTTAGCCATTATTGTATTCCATAGGTACGCGTTTTGATGAAGATATAGCGCACAATAACTCATACCCAACTGTATTTGCTTTTTTTGCTACTTCATCGACTGATACATTATTACCCCAGAGCTCTACAGAACTTCCTATCCCAATATCTGATAACTCAGTTATATCCGCATAAAGCATATCCATTGAAACTCTTCCAACGGTGAACGTTTTCTGTCCACCTACCATGATTGGTGTTCCTGAAGGAGCATGTCTCGGGTAACCATCTGCGTAACCACAGGCAACAATACCAACGGTTATTTTTTTTGAAGCTACGTAAGCTGATCCGTAGCCTACTGATTGCCCTTCATTAAGCTCTTGCACTGCAATAATATCACTTGTCATTGACATTACAGGCTCCAATCCAATAGCTTTACTGGTCATATCCTCAAAAGGACTTGCTCCATACAACATAATTCCAGGCCTTACCCAATCCATATGAGATTCTTTAAATTTTATTATTGCTGCTGAATTTGCGACTGATTTCTCATTACTAAAGGTATCGGTAGCTTTTTTAAATCTCATTAGTTGATCATCAATACCAATCGGACCATCTGCATTTGCAAAATGTGTCATTAAAATAATATTTCCCACATAAGGGCTATTCTCTAATAATTTCAGAATCTCATTACAATGCCCAGGTGAGATACCCAATCTATTCATTCCGGTATTTATCTTCAAATGAATATCGACAGGTTTTTTAGGTTTATTTTTCAGAATATAATCGATTTGTTGTTGATTATGCACTACAGCCCCTATCTGCATTTGACTACAAATAGACACTTCATATGGACTAAAGAAACCCTCGAGAAGAAGGATATATTGATCAAAACCATATTCTCTTAATTCTATTGCTTCAGATACAGATAAAACTGAAAATCCTTCAGCTGATGATATTGATTGTGCTGCCTCTATAAGTCCGTGACCATATGCATTCGCCTTTAAGACCGCCATTACCTTGCTTTTAGGAGCTAATTCACGGACTTTTTTAAGGTTATTGCTTAATGCCTTGGTGTTAAAAGTTGCCTTTAGTGCTCTCATTCCTCAAAACCAACATCATAACCAAGGCCTGCAAAATTTTCAAAGCGAGTAAATTGTCCCAGAAAAGTAAGCTTTACCCGGCCAATCGGTCCGTTTCTTTGTTTGGCGACTATTATCTCAGCTAATCCTTTATCCGCTGATTCCGGGTTATACACCTCGTCACGATAAATAAATAAAATCACATCTGCATCCTGCTCAATAGCCCCAGATTCTCTTAAATCTGACATGACAGGACGTTTATCAGGGCGTTGTTCAAGGCTTCGATTCAATTGCGACAATGCAACCACCGGAACATTAAGCTCCTTAGCTAATGCTTTAAGTGATCGAGATATTTCAGATATTTCAGTGGCTCTATTTTCACTTTGTTTTCCTCCTGGAGCCGCCATTAATTGGATATAGTCTATAACAATAAGTCCCAATTGACCTGCTTGTCTTTGAAGTCGTCGAGCCCTTGCTCTCACTTCAAAGGAATTCAATGCAGAACCCTCATCAATGTGAATTGGAGCCTCATTCAGATGTCCAAGGGCATCGGTGAGCTTCTCCCAATCATCATCATCGAGTTGACCCGTTCGCATCTTATGCTGATCCACCTTGCCAACAGAACCAATAAGTCGTGTTGTAAGTTGGCTAGAGGCCATCTCCATAGAAAAAACACCAACAGGAAGTTTCTTTTCAATAGCAACATTTTCAGCAATATTTAAAGCTAAAGAAGTCTTACCCATTGAAGGTCTTCCAGCAATAATTATTAAATCCCCTGGCTGAAGTCCTGATGTCATTTTATCAAGATCAGTAAATCCTGAGGCTATGCCAGTGACATCACTACCATTTTCCATTCTGGTCTCTACATTCTCTATAACCCCAGGCAGTAAATGCTGTATATCTTCAAATCCTATATTTTCTCTTTTTCCAGACTCCGCAATCTTAAAAATCTTTGCCTCAGACTCATCTAAAAGCTGTTGTGCGTCTCGTCCTTGAGGAGCATAAGCACTCTCTGCGATATCCGAGCCAACCTGAACGAGGCTGCGCATTATTGAACGCTCTCTAACTATAGAAGCATAACCCCTTATATTCGCTGAAGTTGGGGTATTTTCAGATAAAAGACCCAAATAAGACAAACCACCCACCGTAGCCAATTCAGCATTCTTATCAAGAGACTCACCGACTGTAATAATATCTGCCGGTTGATTACTTTCGACTACCTTTACAATATGCTGAAAAATTAGTTGATGATCGTGGCGATAAAAATCTACAGCACTTACGATATCTGCTATTTTATCTAAAGCCTCATTATCTATAAGTAAGCCGCCAAGTAATGATTGCTCTGCCTCAACTGAGTGAGGAGGTAATTTTAAGTTTTCTATTTGATCATCAGCCATCTAATGATTATAACGAATAAAAAAAAAGGCTGCCCTATTGGCAGCCAAAAAAAATTAAAAAAAATTATTGTGTTTCGTCAGCTATTACGGTTAAGGAAATTGTCGCCGTTACTTCATGATGGAAAGCAAGCGTTATGTCATAGTCGCCAAGACTCTTAATGGCACCATCTGGCATACGTATTTCAGATTTCTCTACTTTGTGTCCAGCAGTAACAAGTAGCTCAGCAACGTCAATATTACTAACAGATCCAAAAAGTTTTCCATCAATACCAGCCTTTTGTTTAGCTTCTATCTTAACTCCATCAACACTTTTAGCACGTTTTTCAGCAGCTTTCATCAAAGTCGCTTGAGCCTTCTCAAGCTCTGCTCTTTTTGTTTCAAATTCAGCTTTATTTGCCTCAGTTGCTCTTTTAGCTTTTCCTTGCGGTATTAAGAAATTACGGCCAAAACCATCTTTAACATTTACCACATCGCCTAACTCGCCAAGGTTAGCAATTTTCTCTAATAAAATAATTTGCATATTATGTGATCCCTTAGTGTTTATCGGTATATGGAAGTAACGCTAAAAATCTTGCACGTTTAACCGCAGTTCCCAGTTGTCTTTGATACCTTGATTTAGTACCGGTGATTCTAGCAGGAATTAATTTTCCATTTTCTGTAATAAAATCTTTCAAAAGGCTTACGTCTTTGTAGTCAACCTCTTCTATACCTTCTGCCGAAAATCTACAGTATCTTCTTCTTTTATACATTTCTCTAGCCATAATGACTCCTATTTATTTTCTAAATGGGTTATATGAAAGATTATTTGGGTTGATTTTAAGGATTTTTTTTCTAAAAAACCATGAAATATAAATTTATTTCCAAGTATAAAACCAACTTTTGCTAATTCTCCAATAACCACTGATTCAATTTCTAAATTTACTTTTTTATTTAGTCCTGCTTCTTTTTGCATTGATGAATATCTGATTCGCATATTTAAAACAGATATCCCTGCAGGAGTAAAACGTATCTCATCTAAATAAACAATCTCACCCTCGAGTGAAAATTTATTCAATGTTTAAGCTTTCGCCTCCTCAACTTTTTTTTCTAATTTAGGTTCAGGCGCCTCTTTTGAATCGTCGGCCACATCCTTAACCTTATCACCAATTAAGGACTTAGATTTTTCTTCCTTCATCATGGGTGACGGTGATGTAATCGCAACTTTTGTTGAGAATACTAAATGTCTTATTACCGCATCATTAAACTTGAAGCTATGCTCGAGCTCAGCTAACGCCTCTAAGGTACATTCAATATTCATTAGGACATAATGAGCCTTATGAATTTTTTGTATAGGATAAGCTAACTGACGCCTTCCCCAATCTTCGAGACGATTCACCTTTCCTTTGTGATTGCCGATTAATGTTTGGAGGCGCTCAATCATAGCCGGGACTTGCTCACTTTGATCGGGATGTACAACAAATACTACTTCGTAGTGTCTCATAGACTCTCCTTATGGTTTGTAGTCTCCAGTAAACTGTGAGACAAGGATTAAAAGAAAAAACATTATATTGTTTTTTTGAATAAAATCAATTTTTTTTACAGGCGATCACTTAGATTGGGGCCATACAAACGCTCTTTTAAGAATTTAATTTGATCTCTAGTTTTAGCCGCATTTTCAAAATCCAAATCTCTGGCATATTTGTGCATGACTTTTTCTAATTTGGAAATTTCTTTTAGTATTTGGGGTTCTGTAAAATCTTCATATTTTCTATTTTCTTTTTTTACATCTTGCAGTCTTTTATGCTCTTCGACATCCTCCAAGCCATCAATAATATCTTTTATTTTTTTCTTAACCCCGACTGGAATAATATTATTATCTTTATTAAAAATAATTTGCTTGGTTCTTCTTCTCGAGGTTTCATCAATTGCCGCCTTCATACTTCTCGTTATGGTATTCCCATAAAAAATAACTTTACCGTTTAAATTTCTTGCTGCCCGTCCCGCTGTTTGAATAAGTGATCTTTCTGATCTCAAAAAACCCTCCTTGTCAGCATCTAATACTGCAACAAGAGATACCTCAGGTATATCCAGTCCCTCCCTTAGAAGATTTATCCCAACAACTACATCAAATTTCCCTAGGCGAAGATCACGAATAATTTCGACTCTTTCCACTGTGTCTATTTCAGAATGTAAATATCTAACCTTTACAGTATGCTCTATTAAATAATCAGTAAGATCCTCAGCCATTCTTTTAGTGAGTGTTGTTACCAAAACACGCTCTTCTTTTTTGACACACTTCTTAATCTCACCCAACAAATCATCTACTTGAGAATCTGCAGGCTTAACAATTATCTCTGGATCAATTAATCCTGTCGGTCGAGCAACCTGCTCGATAATAATTTTTGAATGTTCTGCCTCATAATCTGCTGGAGTAGCAGATACAAATATAGTTTGTGGAAGAATACGTTCAAATTCTTCAAAGCGCAAAGGTCTATTATCGTGTGCTGATGGCAACCTAAAACCAAAATCTACAAGATTATTTTTTCTTGCCCTGTCTCCTTTTGACATTCCTCCAATTTGTGACACAGTTACATGACTCTCATCAATAATCATCAATGCATTGTTTGGTAAATAATCAAGAAGAGTTGGTGGAGCGTCTCCTGGTTTTCGTCCAGAAAGATGCCGAGAGTAATTCTCAATACCCTTACAAAACCCAATTTCATTTAACATTTCAAGATCAAATTTTGTTCGTTGTTCTATTCTTTGCGCTTCAACTAATTTTTTTTGGTCAGTAAATTCTTTAATCCTTGACTGAAGTTCATCTTTAATATTGTCCATTGCATTCAAGACAGTCTCTCTTGGAGTAACGTAATGACTAGATGGGTAAACAGTGAAGCGTTTGACCTTTTCGAATATTTGCCCAGTTAAGGGATCAAAAGTTGAAATACTCTCAATAACATCATCAAAGAGTGTTATGCGAATTGCGGTCTCAGAATTTTCTGCAGGAAATATATCAATAACATCTCCACGAACTCTAAAACATCCTCTAGAAAAATCAAAATCATTTCTTTCGTACTGCATTGCTATCAACCTGAGAATAATATTTCTTTGCAATAATTTCTCATCGACCTGGATGTATAGAACCATACCTTGGTAATCAACAGGATCGCCAATACCATAGATTGCTGATACTGTTGCGACTATAATTGAGTCATCTCTTTCCAAAAGGGCCTTGGTTGCTGATAAGCGCATTTGTTCAACATGGTCATTAATGCTTGAATCCTTTTCAATAAATACATCACGGCCAGGTACATAGGCTTCGGGTTGATAGTAATCGTAATAGGAGACAAAATATTCCACTGCATTATGAGGGAAAAATTCTCTAAATTCAGAATATAATTGAGCTGCAAGCGTCTTATTTGGGGCCATAACAATTGCAGGCCTGCCGGTTTTAGCAATCACGTTGGCAATTGTGAAAGTCTTGCCGGATCCAGTTACGCCCAATAATGTTTGAAATTTTTCACCCCCGTTTACACCATCAATAAGTTTTTCAATAGCTCCTGGCTGATCACCTGCAGGTTCAAATGGCTTATGAAGTGTATAGGGACTTTTTGGGTAATTTTGTTTCAATTTAAAAGATAAATACAGGGTAAAATACAATTCTAGCAGGGATGCGAACTATAGTGTTTAATATTAGTCCATGTGTATAATGAAAAATTAAAAAAAGCTTATATAATGCATAAAATCCTAAAGGTCCTGTTTTTACTTTCCATTTCTTTTACCGCTAATTCCTACGATCAAGCTAAACTTATGAAGGCTTGGTCTTCAGTAGTAATGATCAGAGGCTACACGGATGACGGATCACTAGCATACGGCTCTGGAGTAATAGTGGGGAAAAATGAAGTAGTTACAAATTGTCATGTTTTAAGAAAAACAAAACAACCATGGGTATCACAAGGTGATACCTCATTTCACATAGAGTCGGTTCAAGCTAATAGATGGCAGGATTTATGCCTTTTAACATTATTCCAACTCAACAGAGATCCTGTGCCTATTGGCAATAGCAATGACTTGGTTCGAGGTCAAGAGCTTGCAGGTATTGGTCATTCGGGCGGTTCTCCAGTTCCCCTTACGTCTGGTGGTTATATGATTTCAACCTACAACGTCAAGGGAGGTAATATTATTTTAAGCTCTGCCAAATTTCGACTTGGCGCAAGTGGAAGTGGTCTTTTTGATATGAACGGTAATCTTGTTGGTATCAACACGTTTAAAACTACAGGGTACGGCTCATATTTTTCAATGCCGGCTGAGTGGATTCATCAGTTGAGAAAAGAGCCAATGGAAAATTTTCCTATTATAGGAAAGGCGCTTTGGGAAGAAGAAGAGGATAATAAACCATACTTTTTAAAAATCGCGATACCTAAAGCTAAAGAAAGCTGGGATGATTTTATGGTAGTCACAACTGATTGGATTGCTGAAGAAAAAAGTAATACTGAAGCATGGTATGAGCATGGATTTGCTAATGAGATGCTTAAAAATTTTACAGAAGCCCTTAAGGCTTATAAAAAATCCTTAGATCTTGACAGTACAAATTCGAACGCTCTTTTTAGGATTGGTATTATTCAAATTGCACTAGGAGAAAAAGATAAAGCTAAACAGGTTCATACATCGCTAACAAATCTTGACCCTGCCAGAGCAGATGAGTTAGATGAAATAATCAATTGTATAAATAATTGTAAGTAAATAAGTAATTTATTTTGTGAAAACTATTATACTAAGTAGAATTAAAATTTTATAGAAGGTTTGAAGTTATTTTGTCACAATACCCACTATCTTTATGTGTAAATCGCATTGAGGAGTCTCCGACACTTGCCATCACAGCAAAAGCCATCAAGCTAAAGTCTGAAGGTAAAGATATTATTGCACTTGCAGCAGGTGAACCTGATTTCGATACGCCTGATTTTATTAAAGAAGCAGCCATACAAGCCATAAGAAATGGATTTACAAAATACACTCCCGTATCTGGAACTGCATCACTTAAGCAAGCAATTGTAAATAAATTTAAGATAGACAATGGAATTGAATATCAAACCAATGAAGTGGTTGTTAGTGTTGGTGGCAAGCAAAGTATTTTTAATCTATGTTTAGCAATTTTAGACCATGGCGATGAGGTTATTATTCCAGCCCCCTATTGGGTATCTTATACCGATATAGTAAATTTAACTGGTGCGTCGCCAAAAGTTATCGAGTGTGACATAAAACAAAGCTATAAAATCAGTCCCGAACAGCTAGAGCAAAGTATTAATAAAAAAACAAAATTAGTATTTTTGAACTCACCCTCAAATCCTACCGGAGCTGTATATAGCAAGGAAGAATTGAAAGCAATTGCGTCAATTTTATTAAAAAATCCCCATGTTTATATAGGTACAGATGATATATACGAGCATATTAACTTATCAGGGAAACCATTTCACAACATTCTTATGGTGGAGCCAACACTAAAGGATAGAGTCATAGTCCTCAACGGAGTATCAAAAGCCTACTCTATGACAGGATGGAGAATAGGGTTTGCTGCTGGCCCACAAAAAATTATATCAGCAATGAGTAAACTTCAATCTCAATCAACGTCTAACCCAACATCAATATCTCAGGTTGCCGCCGAGGCAGCTCTAAACGGCGGTAAGGATTGTATAATACCTATGGTGAAAGCATTTAAAGAGAGGCATAATTTTGTTTTAGATAAAATTAATGCAGTGGATGGGCTAAACTGTATTCCTGCTGAGGGTGCATTTTATATGTTTATTGATGCAAACGAAGCTATAAAAAAATTGTTTGTTGCAAAAAAAATAGCAGAAAAAAGTGACTTGTTATTTACAGAGTATCTCATAGAAAACCAAGGTATTGCAGTGGTCCCTGGCTCAGCATTTGGGTTGCAAGGGTACTTTCGGATTTCTTTTGCAACATCAATGAACAACCTGATTAACGCAATGAAAAGATTAAAAAAAGCCGTCGAGATTTAAAAAAAATGTTTGATTAGTTGACCGAAGTGAAATTTCTGCTTATTATCTCATGCAAAGTTTATTCCCCAATAGCTCAGTCGGTAGAGCAATGGACTGTTAATCCATGTGTCCCTGGTTCGAGCCCAGGTTGGGGAGCCAAATAAAAAAGGACTCTAACTAGAGTCCTTTTTTTTATCTATCTTAAATTTCAGACAAATATTTCATGAATCTTTCTTTTCCACCAGCTTGAGTTTCGACCGCCTTTTTTGCTGCATCTAAATTAGAAGATGGATCACCTACTACTACTATTCCAACCATACCAAGCATGGCGTGTGGCGTGCAATTATATCCATACACACCCTCTACATCAAACTTCACAGTAATGGACTTCTCGCCTGGTTTCATAGTGAGTTTTCCAGACCATGGTTTTGCTCCCGCTGGAAGCATAGTTTCAATAGATACAGAATTATGCATTGCATCTCCATCCCATGTGACGGTATCTCCAACTGCTATCTTTATAACAGGAGGATCAAATACAAACATGTTAGGGGGTGCTCCATTTAACATTTTGACTACATGATCAGCTGAAATTGCGTTTCCATAAAATGCTAATAAAAATAACATTGCATATAACTTAATACTTTTCATAATTTTCCTTTAAATATTTTAATTAGCGACTGTAGAATTCCAAAACATCATTAGAACTCATAATAGTTGCATAAGGTATTTCATCCGGTGAAGGAAACCTAATGTAAGTCGTACTAAAGGTTTTTAAATCAAGATTGAGATATTCAGGAATATCTCTTTCCAACTAAGTAGTAGATGCAATTACAAAGCCAAGGTTCCTACTTTTTTCTTTTATTCGCGTTACAAGAACAGTTCTCAAAATAATCGAAGATAAATTTTATGATGATTTAAAGAATTTTTTCGCTCACATCAGAAAAGCGAAGACAAAGAATTTAAAAAAAGAAAGGGATTGAGAAAAGATTATCCCTAAAATAAGATTAGGATAGAGTTCTTTGTCTTCTTATTTCAGACAGACAGATCCCACTTGCTACGCTAACGTTTAAGCTTTGAACCTGACCAAACATTGGAATTGAAACAAGTGTATCGCATAGTTCACGAGTAAGTCTGCGCATTCCCTTACCCTCTGATCCTAATACTATCGCAATAGGTCCAGATAAATTTTCTTGATATATATTTTTTCTCGTTTCCCCATCAGTCCCAATGACAAATAAGCCATTTTCTTTTAAATACCTTATTGTTCTACCTATATTGGTAACAGCAATAAATGGTACTGATTCAGCACCCCCACAAGCAACCTTGCGAACAGTGGCATTTACCCCAACTGCATTATCTTTGGGACAAATAATCGCGTGAACACCCATTGCATCTGCAACTCTAAAGCATGCTCCGAGATTATGGGGATCTTCTACACCGTCAAGAATAAGAAATAGTAAGGGTTCTTCAGTTCCTTCCTCAACAATATCCTCAACGGTAATATATCTTTGTTTATTTTCTACAATATTTGCAATGACGCCCTGATGTTTAGAGTTTGATATTAATCCATCCAATCTTTCCTTGGTGCTTAAATGATAGTTAATATTATTTGCTTTGATAAGTTTAATCAGATCAGACATCCTTGCATCATTTCTTGATTCATCAAGATAAATTTCTTTAATAGAATTAGAATCCAACCTTATGCGAGAGGTGATGGAATGAAATCCATAAATAATTTTTTTTACACTCATTTCTTTTTTCTTTTTCTTTTGAAGGTAGAAGATCTTTTTTTGATAGTATCTTTTTGCTTACTCTTAAGTTTGAATTCAGGACCATTAATTAATGACAAATCTATCTTTGAGGTATCCATATCTACTCGAACTACTTTTACCTTCAATCTATCACCAAGCCTGTAGGATAGATGAGTTCTCTCGCCCACCATTGCATGCTTACTTTTTTCGAAGGTAAAATAATCATTTCCAAGTTCGGTAACATGAAGCAAGCCTTCAATAAAAACTCCATCCAGCTCAACAAATAATCCAAAGCCAGTAACACCGGCAACCGTTCCATCATAAGCTTCACCAATTTTATCTTGCATGAAATAACATTTTAGCCATGCCTCAACATCACGAGTAGCATCATCCGCCCTCCTTTCAGTTCCTGAGCAATGTTCGCCTAATTGAGCTATATCCTTAATTCTTGTTTTTTTATCATTTAGTTTATTTTTAATTGCCCTGTGAACAATCAAATCAGGGTACCTTCTAATCGGAGAGGTAAAGTGTGTATAAGCCTCATAGGCTAATCCAAAATGACCTTTATTTTCGTTACTATAAACCGCTTGTTGCATAGATCTGAGTAAAACCGTTTGCAGTAAATGGGCATCTGGCCGGTTTGATATTTGCTCTATCAACTGGCCATAATGCTGAACGGTCGGCTTGTTACCTCCGTCTAAAAATAATCCAAACTCAACAAGAAAACCCCTTAAATTTTCTAACTTCTCTTCTGAGGGTGTTTCATGATTTCTAAATAATGCCTCCCTATCTTTATCTAGCAAAAATTTAGCCGTACAAACGTTAGCAGCCAACATACATTCCTCAATAATTCTATGCGCCTCATTTCTGTAAATGGGTTTAATAAAATCAATCTTACCGTTATCATCAAAAACAATGGAGGTCTCTGTTGAGTTGAATTCCAATGCTCCTCTTTGCTGTCGCTGTTTAAAAAGCAAGGTAAAAACTGAATGTAAATTTTTTAAATCCTTATGAATGTGGCTATATTTGTCTATAAACGAAGAATTATTTTTATTTAAGATCTCATCGACTATTGTATATGTCAGTCGTGCTTTAGATTTCATTACCGAAGGATAAAACTTATAAAAAGTAACATTCCCCATCGCGTCTAAATTCATGTCACAAACCATACAAAGACGATCAACATTTGGGTTAAGAGAGCATAATCCATTTGATAGTGACTCAGGAAGCATAGGAATAACTCTTCTTGGAAAATATACCGAGTTGCCTCTTTCAAGTGCTTCACTATCTAAGTCAGAGTCTAATTTTACGTAAGCGCTTACATCCGCAATAGCAACTACTAATCTCCAACCGCCATCAACTGGTTCTGCATAAACGGCATCATCAAAATCTCTAGCAGTTTCTCCATCAATGGTCACCAATGGTAAATTTCTTAAATCTACTCTATTAGAAATTTCTTTAATATCAATTTCAGATCCAAATTGTTGTGCTTGGTCCAATGCCTTTTTTGAGAATTCATATGGGAGATGATGCTTTCTTAAAGCAATATCAATTTCAATACCACTATCAGTATAATTACCAAGGATTTTGATAATTTTACCCATTGGCTTTTCTCGAAGGCTGGGCTGGGTAGTGATTTCAACCTCAACAACCTGGCCCTCATCGGCATCCAAGTCCTGATTGTAGGGAATTAATATATCTTGACTAATTCTCTTATCCTCGGCAGAAACTATGGTAACTCCATTGCCCTGAATCACACGTCCAACTAAAATTTTATTGACTCTTTCAAGAACCTCAACGATCGTTCCTTCAAGTTTACCTTTTCTATCTTGACCAGTAACCTGAACCATAACTCGATCACCATTGAATATTTTAGACATCTCTTTTGGTGATAAAAAAACATCTTTTTCTTCTTTATTGTCTGGGATCAAAAAACCAAACCCATCAGAATGTCCACTAACCCGCCCAGCAATTAAACTTAACTTCGTAGCAATACAAAGAACGTTTTTACGATTAATCAGTATCTGACCTTCTCTAGCCATTGCTCGCAAACGTTTCTCAAAAAAAATAATCTCATCATCATTAATTTCAAGCATCGAGGCTAAATCATTTTTTTTAATAGGTATCCCTACCTCATTCATTACCTCAAGAATAAGTTCTCTGCTTGGAATTGGGTTCTCGTACTGTTCCGTCTCGCGAGCCTTTTGTGGGTCTCTATCTCTTACCCTTGATTTATTTTTTTTATTTTTTTTCACTGGATTGTTTGGTTTCATACGCGTATAGGTGGCTCATGTTACGCCCAATTTCATTAAAATCCAAACCAAAACCATAGACATAAATATTTGGAACTGTCAGCCCAAAATAATCTACATTAATAGGTTTAGCTTTCTCAATGACTTTATCAAACAAAACTGCAGTCTTAACAGATAATGCGCCTTGCTTTACTACCCTATCTCGAATGAATGCAAGGGTATGCCCCTCATCAAAAATGTCGTCAAGCAACAATACTTCCTTTTGTTTTATTTTTTCTTCTCGAGGTTCGTATTTAATGCTTATTGAATTAGTCCCCTTGTTACTTTGATATCTCGAAGCATGAAAATAATCAAGGTGTAGATTAAAATTTAATTTTGGAATAAGCTGACCTGCAAAAGGAAGAGCCCCTGTCATTACTGGCAACACAGTAACCTCTCTACTCTCATAAATACTATTAAGCTTAAACGCCAATTCATCAATTGCATTTAAAATTTCCTCGTTCCTATATATAACTTTAGAATTTAGAACAAGTTCATCTATTTTCATTGACCCAATCTTTTTTTAAGATATTCCTCTAGCTCATTTCCAAATTTTTCATTTTTAAGTGCGTACTCAATATTTGCCTTAATAAAACCGAGTTTATCTCCACAGTCATAACGTGTCCCATCAAATTTATAAGCGTAAACAGGCAAATCACTCAACATTGATTTTATAGCATCTGTTAATTGTATTTCATTGCCAGCACCAGGATTAGTTTTTGCTAAAAAAGATAAAATTTTATTTGAAAATATATACCTACCAACCACACCATAATCTGAAGGGGCGTCCTCAGGTTTTGGTTTTTCTACAATTCCAGATAGCTTCATCATTTGATCGCTATCATCAGGTGTTGAGATTATTCCGTATTGCCTAGCCTCATCTCTATTTACTTTTTGAACTGATACTATGGATGAATAATCATCATTGTAGCTTTCAACCATTTGTTTTAAAACACCCTTTTTGGAATAAATTAGATCATCAGCTAAGACCACTGCAAAGGGCTCGTCCCCCAAAACTGGTTTAGCTTGAAGAATGGCATGCCCTAAACCAAGCGGTTCTCCCTGTCTTAGATAGATGCATGATGCGTTAGAAGGTATTATTCTATTCATCCTATCAAAGAGTTCTTTTTTTTGTTCAGTCATATTTGAGGTCATTTCAAGGGATAAATCAAAATGATCAGTGATGGTTCTTTTTGTTTTCCCTGTAATAAAAATTAAGTCAGTAAAGCCGGCATCAAGTGCCTCTTCAACTGCATATTGAATTAAAGGTTTGTCGACAACAGGTAACATCTCCTTTGGAGTTGCCTTTGTGGCTGGCAAAAAGCGTGAGCCATGACCTGCTACAGGGAACACTACTTTTCTTAATTTCATATAAAAAACCTATTTACTTTTAACTTAGATAGTCAAATAATAGCAGATTAAATTTAAGACTAGCTCTTCTCTGAAGTCCTAGACCATGATTTTTTTTGTTTGTGATCAGAGTCTTTGTCGTCCACCCAATATTCGCCTTTATTTGTTTTTTCTTTTTTCCAAAAAGGTGCGTCAGTTTTTAAAAAATCAATAATAAACCTGGCTGCATCGAATGCGTCATTCCTATGTTTGCTTGCAACAGCAACACACACAATAGGTTCGGTAGGTTCTAATTCTCCCACACGATGAATAATCTCTGTTGCTGTCAGAGCCCACCTTGAATTAGCCTTTTTATCGATATCAGTAAGAATTTTTTCAGTCATACCTGAGTAGTGTTCTAGCTTCATTGAAAAGAGTTTCTTATGCTCATCTTTATCAAAATCACGAACATAACCAACAAAAGTAACAATGGCACCAATATTTTTAGAGCTTCTTCTTATTTTTTCAGTGATTAATTCAATGGAAAAAGTTTCTTGTTGAATCGTAATCAAATTAACCTCCAGTTATTGGAGGTAGAAATGCTAATTCATCTCCATCACTTAAGGAGGAATCCCAGTCCTCGATGTTATGGTTTATTGCTACTCGAATATTCTTTCTTTTTTGGAGTAACTCGAACCATGGACCTTTATGATTTTTTGCTAAATATTGTAATAGCTCCTCAGGTGAGGACATATCATCGTCCACATTGATTTTAATTTTATCTTCCTCAAAAAGCTCTCTAAGACTTGCAAAAAATAAAATATCAACTTTCATCGGAAGTATCTTTTCTAATTTTATCTTCAAACTCAAGCAATTCATTAGGATCATCTTTGAGCTCGACTCTCTCAATTTGAGAAAATCTTCTTGAAATCTTTTGACTTGAAATATGAACATCTTGGGCGTTTTCATGCGCCATTCTAATGTTGTCAGCCAGCTTCTTCATGCGTCCATCAAATCTCTCAAAATCTTTACTCAACTTACCAAGTTCAGACTTTATTATATGTACCTGTTTCCTAGTCTCAACATCCTTGAGAACTGCACGAGCGGTATTCAAAACGGCCATAAGTGTAGTCGGTGAGACAAGCCATACCTTTTTAGCCATAGATTCTTGTATGAGCTCAGGATGGTAGGCATGAATCTCTGCAAAAACTGCTTCTGCCGGAATAAACATAACAGCTCCATCGGATGTTTCGTCAGGGATGATATATTTCTTTCCAATGTCACTAATATGTTTTTTAACATCCAACTTAAATTGCTTTTGAGCTTTAGCTTTGTCGATATCCGACAAATTAACATCAAACATCTTTTGGTAATTTTCCATTGGAAACTTTGAATCGACCGCAACAGTTCCTGTAGGTTCTGGTAAAAATAATACACAATCAGCCCTCGATCCATTTTTAAAGGTGTGTTGCAAGGCATAAGCATCGGGAGGAAGAATATTTTTAATAAGACCCTCCAGTTGCAATTCTCCAAACGCACCACGCGATCTTTTGTCACCCAAAAGCTCTTGAAGGCTGACCATATTTGTAGTTAATCCATCAATCTTTTTTTGCGCCTCATCTATAGTGGCAAGACGCTCCATAACGCTGACAAAAGTTGCATTCGTTTTTTTAAATCCCTCCTCAAGCCTTTCATGAACCTTTCCAGTTATTTCTTGCAAACGCTCATCGACAGATTTAGTGAGACTTTCCAATGAATTCATTAGTTGTACAGACGTGTTCTTCAATGAGTTTTGTAGGCTATCCTGCTGCGATTTTCCTTGCTCAGAAAGAGTTTTATGCAATTTTTCAATTACCTCCTCACGAATTTTAGCCAATGACTCTTGCTGTGATAATTGAAGTTTTTGCAATGACTCTCTTGTTGAAGTAAGTTCGTCGGTCACGGTTTTGTTGAATCTATCCGATAGCTTGTTTAAGGAATCATTGATATCAACAAGCATCTGCCTATGCTTTTCTTCAAGTAAAACAAAGGTGCTGTTTGAACTGTTTTCTTTGAATATCTTCCATGTCAATAGTAACAATATAAATAGAATTGCTATCAATAAACCAATGATAACCATAGGGTTATTTAGATGCATCCAATGCTTGAGATATATCAGCAATTATATCGTTAATATGCTCTATGCCTACAGAGATTCTTACCATTTCCTCGCTGACTCCGGCAGCTTTTAATTCACTTGGGTTTAGCTGTCTATGGGTGGTGGATGCCGGGTGGCAAGCCAATGATTTTGCATCGCCTATGTTTACCAGTCTGAGGATCATTTGCAGAGCATCAATAAATTTAGTTCCAGATTTAATGCCGCCTTTTATACCAAAAGAAATAATACCAGAAGCTAATCCTGATGTAGTTTTTTGACAGTTATCAAAATATTTATCTGTTTTCAGGCCCGCGTAATTAACCCACTCAACCTGCTCGTGATCATTTAAAAAGTTTGCGACGGCCTCAGCATTTGAGCAATGACGTTCCATTCGAAGCCCAAGAGTTTCAAGGCCTTGCATAATCAAGAACGCGCTGTGAGGTGAAAGTGCAGCGCCTGTATTTCTTAATGGAACTACTCTACACCTTCCTATAAATGCAGCTGGGCCAAGAGCCTCGGTATAAACAACCCCATGATAGGATGGGTCTGGTTCGTTCAGCATAGGGAATTTCTTTTTATCCTTTGCCCAATCAAATTTACCTGAATCCACTATTACGCCTCCAATAGTAGTTCCATGACCACCGATATATTTTGTTAATGAATGTACAACTATATCTGCTCCAAATTCAAATGGCTTACATAAATAAGGGGTGGCAACAGTGTTATCAACAATTAGAGGGACTCCGTGCTTATGAGCAATATCAGCAAGCGCTTTTAGATCCACAACATTTCCAAGCGGATTACCAATCGTTTCACAATATAATGCTTTTGTATGATTATCGAAAGCACTATCAATAGCATCATAATTTCCCGCATCAACCATCCTTACATTGACTCCTTGTTGAGGCAGTGTATGTGCAAATAAGTTGTAGGTCCCCCCATACAATTGACTTGCACTAACTATATTATCTCCTGTGCGAGTTATGCATTGAACAGCATATGTAATGGCAGCCATCCCAGAGGCAAGGCATAATGATGCGATACCGCCCTCCATCTCGGCAATTCTTTGTTCAAGTACTGAGTTAGTCGGGTTCATGATGCGTGAATAAATATTCCCTTCTACCTTCAAATCAAAAAGGTCAGCGCCATGCTGTGTGTTATCAAATGTGAAGGATGATGTCTGATAGATGGGTGTTGTTGCCGCTTTTGTAGTACTTTCTGATTCATAGCCATGATGCAATGCAATAGATTCAAGATTCATGATTCCAGCTCCTTATATATAGATAATTTCAATCCAGTGTTTTTTACATTTTAACAGAATAGTAAACAAGGTATATTCAGTTGAGTCGTTCTGTGTGTATGGTTGGGAAAAGTTTTAGAATATTTAGGAAGACTTCTTCTGTGACTCTTATTATTATAGTTATATCCTCATTAAAAGTCTTTTTTAAGATACTTCCTTGATTCTTAGAAATTTCATTAGTTATTTTGTCTAACATATTGTATCTAATAGACAACTTATATTCAAAATAGTGAATAAAATCAGTGACCTTAGCCATATTAAGTGCTGCCATACCCGATCTTGTATATGCGCGGGCTAAGCCACCAGTGCCCAGGTTTATGCCGCCATAGAAACGTACTACCGCCAATCCACTATTAACAATGCTTTGTTTTTCAAGAATATTGAGTAAAGGCTTGCCTGCAGTTCCCGAAGGTTCTCCAGCATCATTAAAATATCCATCCACACCTTGTTTCGTGATTAAGCGATATGCAAAAGCGACATGATTTGCAGACACCATATTCTTGCTAATAAAACGTATAGCATCAATAAAATCATCTCTACTTTTACCAACAAGGCAGTAACCAATAAATTTTGATTTATTTACAATTAGTTCATCGGACATTATTGTCTGATGAATAGTTCTCAATTTAACTTAATCCTTCAATTTCTCCATTTTTGTTTAAAGAAATACCTTCACTAACCGGTTTTGATGGAAGGCCTGGCATGGTCATTACCGAGCCGCAGATTATAACCAAAAAACCAGCGCCTCGAACAAGCCTTATCTCTTTAACAACCAACGTATGGTTTGAAGCTGCCCCCCTTAATTCTGGATCACTTGAAAATGAATAAGGTGTTTTTGCGATACAAACAGGAAATTTACTATACTGTGAAAGCTCCTTTAGTTGATCCTGAGCCAAACTTTCATATTCGACATCTTTGGCATGATATATATTTTTTGCAATAGTTGATATTTTTTCCTGAATGCTATCATTATCCTCATAGAGGTATTTGATAGGAGATGCATTTTTTTCAGTAAGTTGCATTACTTTAGAGGCTAAATCTTTTGCACCCTCTGGGCCCTTGGCCCAATGCTTGCATACTATCGCTTCAAAACCCAAATTTTTAACTGAGTCTTTTACAAAATCTATCTCCTCTTCGGAGTCGGATACAAAATGATTGATCGCCACCACCAAATCTTTCCCATAATGATTGCTGACATTATTAATGTGACGTTCTAAATTTGAGAAACCTCTCTCCAAAGCATCCAAATTCGGGGTATTAAGATCTTTTACTTCCAATCCACCGTGATATTTTAGAGCCCTTATCGTAGCTACAATAACAACCATATCAGGGTTTAACCCTGTCTGCCTGCATTTGATATCAATAAACTTCTCGGCACCTAAATCAGCTCCAAATCCTGCCTCAGTAACCACATAATCACCAAGCTTCATACCCAATTCTGTGGCTATGTATGAATTACAGCCGTGGGCTATATTTGCGAATGGTCCGCCGTGAATCAATGTTGGTGTATGGGCAATACTTTGTACTAGATTTGGCATAAAAGCGTCTTTTAAAAGGGCGACCATTGATCCTTCTGCTTTAAGGTCTTTGGCATAAATTGGTTCTTTTGAGGAATCAATATTTTTAGCGACCTCCATCTCACCCAATCTCAAACCTAGATCATCTAGTGAGGTGGCTAAACAGAAAATAGCCATGACTTCGCTAGCAACAGAAATATTAAATCCATTATCGTATTGATATCTCGCGTTATTGACTGAAATTTTTCGTAAAGAACGATCGTTCATATCAAGACATCTTTTAAATGTTATTTGGTTTACATCAATACCCAGATCATTGCCGTGGTAAACATGATTATCTATAAGTGCAGAGAGAAGATTGTTAGCAGACGTAATAGCATGAAAATCACCAGTAAAATGAAGATTGATATTTTCCATAGGCAACACCTGAGAGAAACCTCCTCCTGTGGCGCCACCCTTCATCCCAAACACTGGTCCTAGGGATGGTTCTCTGACACATATGACAGCTTTTTTACCAAGACTGTTAATTGCATCTGCCAAACCAATCGTGGTTGTAGTTTTACCCTCCCCCGCAGGCGTTGGACTCATGGCTGAAATAACAATAAGTTTAGCGTCGTTATTTGCTATATTTGTTATTTTGCTTGCGTCAATCTTTGCGATACTTGGACCAAATTGATGTAATGAATCTTTTGGAACACCGATGTTATCTGCAATAATTTCGATTGGTTTTAATTTTGCCTCTTGTGCTATGTCTAAATCTGATTTCAAAGTCTTAATCTCCAAAGTAAAAGTTTATTTTATTTATTTTTTTGGTGTCAATTGACCATGCTAATTAGACAAAAATTATGTTTACTCGTGATATGTTCTATAAAAGTAAGCTTCGTCTAAATTACATCTGTAATTGCAGGGCGTTAGATCACCATCATATAAAACAAGGTATGACTTTTGGTCGTTATTTCCTTTGATTTATTTGACTGACAATAACAATGGGTGCTGTTAAACGACAGTTAAAATTAACTATATAGTATTCAATAAGGTTCTACAAGAGTTTGAAAAATAGCCTTAAAGACATATGTTAAATATGAATATCATTTATTTGGCATCTCTTTTTTGAAGAAGTATTTCCAGCTCCTTCTTGGTTAATTTACGGATAAACATACTCATAAATTCCATTGTAAAGCCCCTGACAAACGCGTCTTGTCTGACCCCGATAAAAGTGGTGCTTATCGGGAAAAGGTGACTGACGTCTCTGGCAACAAGACCTGTATCATTTTTTTGATTAAAAGCCATCTCTGCCACAAGACCGATACCTAAATTTAAATTGACGTAGGTTTTTATGACATCAGCATCTATGGCAGTTAGCATAATATTGGGCTGAAGATTTGCCTTTTTGAAGGTGTTGGAGACGATTGTACTTCCAGTAAATGCGTAATCATATGTAATGAGCGGATATGTTGATATGTCTTTAAGTGTAATATTTTTCTTATTTTCAAGAGGATGTCGTTTGGGTAAAACTAAAGACCTGTTCCATGAATAACATGGCAAACAAAATATTTCACTATGAAGACTGATTGCCTCGGTTGCAATACCAACTTCAGCTTCTCCCGATAAAACCTGCTCAGTAACTTGTGCTGGATTGCCTTGATGAATATTTAAATCGACATTTGGATATTTTTTAACAAAGGCTTTAACAACTGCCGGAAGCTTATAACGTGCCTGCGTATGTGTCGTTGCAATTGTGAATGGTCCAGATTGATTAGTTTTATACTCTGCCGAAATATTTATTATATTGTTACTTTCTCTTAATATATTAGCTATAGAGTTATAAATTTTTTTACCAGGATCTGTCAATCCTACCAATCTTTTACCATGTCTTTTAAATATTTGTGTGCCAATCTCATCTTCTATAAGAAGAATTTGCTTACTTACTCCTGGCTGCGAAGTGTGCATGGTGTTGGCAGCATTTGAAATATTGTAGCCATTTTGGACCACTTCATATATGCATCGCAATTGTTGTAATTTCATTATATCGAATAGTTATATTATTAGAATTTAATATTATTAAAATAATATATTACAATCTGTTATATTTCAAAAATATTTTGAGAATCAATTTTCTATTTATGGGTATTGAGTACATTTTTTCTGGTTTTTTTGTAGGCTTGTTGATAGGTCTTACGGGAGTTGGCGGTGGCTCTTTGATGACGCCCTTACTAATATTAATCTTCAAATTTCCTGCAGCTATTGCTGTAGGAACAGATCTTCTTTATGCCGGTATTACCAAAACATTCGGCGTATTCAATCACAACAAACTTGGTAATATTAACTGGTTAATCGTTGGCTATTTAATGCTCGGGAGCATACCAGCATCAATTGCAATGAACTTTTATATCCAAGAGATAAATACAAGTTCACCGGATGCTATAACTTTTATTGAGCTATGGCTTGGAATAGCACTAATTTTTACGTCAGTAGCAGTGTTAGCACAACCGTTAATTATTTTAAAATCAAATCAGAATAAGTTAAGCTCCACAAAAAACACAAAACTGCTTACCATTTTTTTAGGTTTTTTTTTAGGGGGAATGGTTACACTTACTTCGGTTGGTGCAGGAGCAATGGGTGTTACTGCCCTTTTACTCATATATCCAAATATGAAGCTTAAAAATATTATTGGAACGGATATTGCGCATGCAGTTCCTTTAACTATATTCGCTGGATTAGGGCACTATACACAAGGAAATGTTGATAAAATATTACTGTTATCTTTACTAATCGGCTCCATACCTGGGGTATGGATCGGTAGTAATCTAAGCGCTAAAATAGATGAGGATAAATTACGCTACATCTTAGTTATAATTCTTTTTGGTGTTGGATTAGAATTAATCTTAAATTAAATAAGGCAGTGTATGTATAAATACGATGCGGTAGATCATAAGCTTGTTGACGAGAGAGTCAACCAATATAAAAATCAGCTAGATAGATATTTAAATAAAGAGCTTACCGATGAAGAGTTCAGACCACTTCGACTACAGAATGGACTGTATATTCAACGTCATGCGCCCATGCTCAGAATAGCAATTCCATATGGACTCTTGTCCTCAAAACAACTTCGAAAGTTAGCGGATATTTCTGACAAATATGATCGAGGATACGGTCATTTTAGTACACGTCAAAATATGCAATTAAATTGGCCTAAACTTGAGGAAACACCAAATATTCTTAAAGAATTAGCTGAGGTAGAAATGCACGCAATTCAAACATCGGGTAATTGTATTAGAAATATTACAACCGATCAATTTGCTGGTGTTGATCCAGATGAAATTATTGACCCAAGATACATAGCAGAAATTATTAGGCAATGGAGTACTTTTCATCCCGAGTTTGCTTTACTTCCTCGAAAATTTAAAATAGCAGTAACGGGATCCAAAAAGGATCGTGCCATAGTCCAAGCTCACGATATTGGGTTGGAGTTTTTTACGAACCATAATATGGAAATGGCTATCAAGGTTTGGGTTGGCGGTGGAATGGGTCGAACACCTATCCTTGGTGTAGTGATAAATGAGGAACTGCCATGGCAACATATCTTGACATATTGTGAAGCGATACTTCGCGTATACAATCTTTATGGTCGGAGAGACAATATGTACAAGGCACGAATTAAAATTCTTGTCAAAGCTCTAGGGATAGATAAATTTAGAGATTTAGTCGACAAGGAATGGATGCATATTAAAGATGGTGAAAACACTATAGATGACTCGGAATTAAATCGAGTAAAAAGATTCTTTACCGATCCACCCTATATTACAAACAAAAATACTAAAATTGATATGCACTTGAAAGACAAAGCATACACACAATGGCTTGCAAGGTGCACTCATCCACATAAAGAAAAGTCATATAGATCAGTAACCTTATCATTAAAATCAAATCATCAAGCCCCTGGAGATGCAACATCAGATCAAATGAGAATGGTTGCAGATCTAGCAGATGCCTATAGCTTTGGTGAAATACGCGTCTCTCATGAACAAAATCTTATCCTAGCGGATGTACTGGAAGACAATCTATTTGAGTTGTGGGAAAAAGCTAAGTCACAAAACTTAACTACGCCAAATATTGGACTACTCACAGATATAATTTGTTGTCCGGGTGGAGATTTTTGTTCCCTAGCTAACGCTAAAAGTATACCTATAGCAGAATCTATTCAAGCAGTATTCGACGATATGGATTACCTTCATGATATTGGTAACATTGATCTTAATATCTCTGGCTGTATGAATGCTTGTGGCCACCATCATGTTGGGCATATTGGTATATTGGGTGTTGATAAGGATGGAAGTGAATGGTACCAAGTCACTTTAGGTGGAAATCAAGGAAACTTTGCGAGTATAGGAAAAGTTATTGGTCCATCATTTTCAGCTGAAGAAATGCCAAATGTGATTAAAAAAATTATTGATACCTATGTTAGCGAGAGACATCCTGGTGAGATATTTATTGATTGTTTTGTTAGGGTAGGAATGGGTCCATTTAAATCGTCTGTTTATGACAAGAAAGAGGTGGCATTGTGAGCTCCCAATTAATCGTAAACAATCAAATCATTAAAGACGAATGGGAAATTATTAATCTTCCAAAAATTGATACTGAAGTAAAAAAACAGGCAGGAAAAGTTGTTATATATAAACTCACCGGAGATAAGTCACCTTCTCAAGAGCAAATTACTCAAACTGTATTCCCAAATACAGGTAAAGTAATCCTTCCAATGAGGGTTTTTATTGAGCACAAAGACAGCCTTGAGAGTCGATTGAACAATAGAGAAATTGGAATTTGGATTGATACGCATGAGGATATTGAGGTGCTTAATGAATCTATTGATATCACTATTCTCCCAATCATAGCAGTAAGGGTCGGGAAGTTTGCGGATGGACGTATTTTCTCACTTGGGGCACAGATACGTATTAAATATAAATACAAGAATATACTCAGAGCATTTGGTGATGTCTTGAAAGATCAATTATTTTTCTTAAAGAGAACTGGCTTTGATAGTTATCTTATTCGAGAGGATAGAGATGCGAAGGATGCTCTTAGAGCACTGAAGGATTTCACTATACCCTACCAAGGCGCAGTTGATGACAATTTGCCTGCATGGAAAAGGGTGAACAGAGGTACGTAGTTTAAGATATGAATGATATAAAAACACAAATTAAATCTTTATCAAATAAAACGCCTGAACAGGTTATGTCGTGGGCTTTGTCACATTCAAAAAACCCAATACTTACAACAAATTTTAGGCCCTACGAGGTCGCCATTTTACATCTATGTACCTCTATAAAACCAGACCTTAAAATCGTATGGTGTGACTCAGGTTACAATACCAAAGCTACCTATGTTTATGCTGAGAAGATTATTAAGAGCCTTAGACTCAATATAAAACTGTACACCCCGATTCACACCTCAGCCCATAGGTCTGTTTTCATGGGAAGTGTTCCTGAAATTGATGACCCCAGACATAAGGAATTTACAGAGCAAGTAAAGCTTGAGCCTTTTAAAAGAGCGATGCATGAAATTAGGCCTGATTTATGGATAACGAATCTAAGAAAGGGACAAACAGCATTCAGGGATGGCTTAGATATTCTATCCAGCACAGATGATGGTTTGTTAAAAATAAGTCCCTTCTATAATTGGTCAGATACAGATCTTGATGGTTACATGAATTCTAATAACTTGATTAATGAATACGACTACTTTGATCCGACAAAAGTTGACGAAAAAAGAGAATGCGGACTTCATAATAGAGAGGATAAGTAATGGAAGGAAAGATTAGTCACCTAGATTGGTTAGAATCTGAAGCAATACATATAATGAGAGAGGTTGCAGGACAATGCTCAAATCCTGTTCTTTTGTTTTCCGGTGGTAAAGATTCACTTTGTTTATTAAGAATCGCAGAAAAAGCTTTTCGTCCAGGTCGCTTTCCTTTTCCGTTAATGCATATTGACACAGGACATAATTATCCCGAGGTGATAAGTTTTCGTGATGATAAAGCAAATGAATTAGGTGAGCGATTAATCGTTGCGTCCCTCGAAGATTCAATGAATCAAGGAACAATTGTCTTAAAAAGCGCTGACGAACCAAGAAATAAATATCAATCAATCACACTTCTTGAAGCAATTGAAAAGCATGGCTTTGATTGTTGTATTGGTGGGGCTAGGCGTGATGAAGAAAAAGCTAGAGCTAAAGAGCGAATAATGAGCTTTAGAGATGAATTTGGACAATGGGACCCTAAAAACCAAAGACCTGAATTATGGAATCTATACAACGCTAAAGTGCACAAAGGAGAAAATATCAGAGCTTTTCCAATATCTAACTGGACTGAAATGGATGTTTGGCAATATATTGAAAGAGAGGGGCTTGATTTACCCAGTATTTATTTTTCTCACAATAGAGATATTGTTAAAAGAAATGGGGCAATTGTCCCAATCACTGAGGTTACCCCAGCGAAATCGGGAGAGGAAATAAAAAATCTTGCTGTTCGCTTTAGAACCGTTGGAGATATTACTTGCACTGCCCCTGTTTTAAGTGATGCAGATACAGTAGAAAAAATAATCATTGAAACTGCATCGACAGTTATTACAGAGCGAGGTGAAACGAGATTGGATGACCAAGTTTCAGAAGCATCGATGGAGCAACGTAAAAAGGAGGGTTATTTTTAATGAATGATACGGATAAAAATAATACCGTTTTACGTTTTTTAACTTGTGGAAGCGTTGATGATGGAAAAAGTACGCTGATTGGAAGATTGTTATTTGATACAAAAACAATCCTGACGGACACATTAAGTAATATTGAAAAAACTTCAAAAAAAAGGGGAATGTCCGCGTTAGATTTATCTCTTATTACTGATGGATTACAAGCAGAGCGTGAGCAAGGTATAACAATTGATGTGGCTTATAGATATTTTAGCACTGGGACAAGGAAATATATTATTGCTGATGCACCCGGACACGAGCAATACACAAGAAATATGGTTACTGCCGCATCAACAGCTGAACTCGCAATCATATTAATTGATAGTCGGAAGGGTATGCTTACTCAAACAAAAAGGCATTCCTATCTTGCAAAACTTGTAGGTATCAAGCATATCGTAGTTGCAATAAATAAAATGGATTTAGTTGAATATGATGAATCTAAATTTAAATTGATATGTGATGAATATAAAGCTTTTGCAACAGCAATAGATCTAATACAACCAGGGGTAAGTCTTGAGTTTATTCCAATGTCTGCTTTAAATGGGGATATGATTGTAGATCGAGGAAGTGCTATGGATTGGTATGAGGGATCTACACTACTTAACATTCTTGAAAATATTGACGTCAAAAAAAATATTAATGAATCATCATTAAGGTTTCCAGTGCAATATATATGTCGCCCCAGAGAATCTGACAACAAGGATTTGCATGATTTTAGAGCATTCATGGGTCGTATTGAATCAGGACATATGAAGATAAACGATAAGGTAAAAGTTTTACCTTCAAATCATGAATCTAAAATTAAAGAGATAAGGATTGGTGAAAGTATTCTCAGCAATGCTAGGTATGAGCAATCAGTTACGGTATCGCTTTATGATGAAATTGATATATCAAGAGGGGACATGATTGTTCATCAAAATGATAAGCTCTCCGCAGTTAAGAATTTTACTGCCACAGTGTGTTGGTTATCTGAAACAGATTTAACACAAAATAGAACTTATCTTATAATGCATACTTCTAGAACTTCAAAAGCAAAAATAACTGACATTTATTATAAAATGAATATAAATTCAACAGAAAAAGAACCAGCATCAATACTAAAAACAAATGACATTGCAAGTGTTGGTTTTAAGTTGGCACAGCCATTGATTGTTGACACATATATAGAAAATAGAGAAACTGGATCATTTATTATTGTTGATGAATCTTCATACCATACCGTAGGTGCAGGAATGATTGAATCGTTAGATTAAGACAATAAAATTAATTAGAATAAAGCATGTTAATTAGATAAGGAAAATTATGACTTACGTAGTAACGCAAAGCTGCATACAATGCAAATACACCGATTGTGTTGATGTATGCCCGGTTGATTGTTTTGTTGAAGGACCAAATTTCTTAGCGATTGATCCTGAGGAATGTATAGACTGCACATTGTGCGTTGCTGAATGTCCTGTTGAGGCTATATTTGCTGAGGACGACGTTCCAGAGGATCAAGTTGATTTTATTGAAATAAATGCAAAATTGGCAAAGGTGTGGCCAATAATTACAGCTAAAAAAGATGCATTACCAAATGCCGATGATTTCGCAAAACAGACTGACAAAAAAGATTTATTGTTAGAAAGTTAAATATTCTTAATGAGGATCTATTCCTAAGCATGCCACAATTTTGTTTTATAAATAGCGATAAAGCCTAATAAAAGTAACACAAAAAATCCAAGGGAAAGTCCGAATGTTGAAAACCACAATATTGGTACGAATATTCCCGCCACAATTGTAGAAAATAACATTTGCATAAAAGCTTGGCCTGATGCAGCTGTACCTCTCATTTTAGGAAATTGATCGAGTGCCGCAATTGATATTACTGGCATGACTGCTGCCATACCAATATTGTAAAGCGCTACGAGTCCTATATTGATCATTGGGTTATTGTCAAAAAAAGAACAATATATTATGTTTGAGGTAACCATAAAAAGCATCCAATAATAACCATAACGTAATAACGACGAAGGACTGTAAGTCCCTGCAGATCTCTTAGCTATAAAGGATCCAACCATCATTCCTGTAACAGTAGGTACAAATAAATAGCCAAACTCTTGGGTGCTAAATCCTAAATGATCAATTAAAAAAATTGGGCTAGCAAGAACATAAATAAAAAAACCCGAAAAATTACAAGAAACTGCAACTATCAATAATAAAAATTCTTTATTTATAGTGAGTGAATGGTATCTGTTTAGTACATCTTTAAAAGAAAATGATAACCTCTCGGATAAAGGCATAGTCTCTGGAAGAATATAAGAACTCATGCCAATCATCAATGCTGCATAAAATGCAAGAAAAATAAAAATAGCATGCCAATCAAAACCAAGCAATAATCCGCCAATCATTGGTGCAATTGCTGGAGCTATACCAAAGATAATTTGTATAGTGGCCATTACTCTTTGAGCTTGAGGGCCTTGATACAGATCTCGGACCATTGCTCTTGCTACAACATTACCAGCACCCCCACCTATTCCTTGTAGTGCCCTGAAAAACCATAATGACTCAACTGTTGTTGACAATGCACATCCTATAGAGGCGAAAAAGAATAATACCAACCCCCATTGAATAGTTCTAATTCTTCCAATAGTGTCTGATATCGCTCCATGAAATAATGTCATTAATGTGTACGGAAGAAGATAGAATGTGAGAGATTGTTGAATGGATTCTGGGGTAGTAAAAAAATCTTCAGCAATAATATGAAATGCTGGAAGATAGGTGTCAATAGCAAAGGGTGCAAGGCTCGCAAGCATCGCGAGTGTAATAACTCTTGAATTAAAAAAAAGCTGCATAAAAAATTATGCCCTTACTAAGGAATGGCGTGAAATTTTTCTAACCTATCTTTTTCTTCACCGTCTGATATCTTTTTAGAATTTTTATTAGACCTAAACATGATAGGTTTAGCTTCGACACCAGGATTTTCTGTATCTTTTATGGCTTGGTCAATCAAATGACGGTTTGGTGATTTCGTACAAACTGGATCGGCACTTTCTGCATCGCCTGACAATAAGAGCGCTTGGCATCTGCAGCCACCTAAATCGTTCTCTTTTTCAGAACATGATCTGCAAGGTTCCTTCATCCAGTCATCACCCCTAAACCTATTAAATGCCGGCGAGTCATACCAAGCACCTTTCAACCCTGTATCATTGACATTAGGAAATTCTAGATTAGGAATTACTCTCGCAGAATGACAAGGTAAAACGTCGCCATTGGCAGTAACAATCATAAAAACTTCACCCCAGCCGTTCATACATTTTTTAGGTCTTTCATCGTAATAATCCGGTACAACGAAGAATATCTTCATTTTATTACCAATGCGCTCTCGAAATGCATTGGTAACTTTCTCTGCGTGTAAGACCTGTTCTTTTTTTGGCATCAACTGATCTCTGTTGACTAAGGACCATCCATAATACTGAGTATTTGCCAGTTCAATATAATCTGCCCCTAGACCCTCTGCCATTTCAAGAATTTCTTGAATATGATCAATATTATATCTGTGCAGAACAACATTGAGTACCATAGGGTATCCCCTATCTTTAATCATAGCTGCAATTTTTTGTTTTAATTTGAAGGTTTTTGTATTGGTAATAAAATTATTTATTTCCTCAGTTATGTCATGCATTGAAAGCTGAATATGATCAAGGCCACCATCTTTTAATGCGTCAATTCTTTTTTCATTCATTCCTGCGCCTGAAGTTATTAGATTACTGTAATAACCTAAAGAATTTGCTTCTATTACTATGTCCTCGATATCTTTTCTCAACAATGGCTCTCCACCTGAAATACCAAGTTGAGCAGCTCCAAGATCTCGTGCTTGTCTTAAAACTCTAATCCAAGATTCTGTATCTAGCTCATTTTGTGTGTGCTTGTCAAAGTCGGTCGGGTTATAACAAAATGCACATTGAAGTGGGCATTGATAAGTTATTTCAGCTAACAACCATAGAGGTTGCGTTGCAGTTGTCGAGCTGGATACTCCATTATTTTTTTCAGTCATTTTAAAACCTCTTTAATTAACCTTCTCAATCCATGCCTTCTCTAGAGCCATTTCAACCATACCAACAATGTCATTCTCAAGTTTTGGTACATCTGGAAATTTTTTAGTCAATTCATCAATTATTGATATTACTGTATTTTCGCCATTTACTAATTTTAAGACTTCACCCGCGCCACCATTTAACTTAACCATACCCTCTGGAAAAAGAATGACGTAGCAATCTTGAGCCTTTTCCCATTGAAATCTATGATGGGCTGCAATACTGTATATATCTTGGTGTTCAACAGTCATTATTTCACCGGTTGCCTTAAGTAATCTTGATTTTCTACTTTTATGTTAGATGATGCAAGCATAATCGAATCCGCAATAACCCAAAGAACATTAAGCTTAAATTGTAAAATTTCTAGTGCTTTTTCCTGAGTCTCTCTTGTTTGGCTAAAATAATCAAGAGTAACCCCTAAACCGTGCTCAACATCTCTTCTGGCTTCTGTAAGTCTTTTTTTAAAATATGAAAGTCCTGACTCATCTATCCAAGGATACATTGAAGGCCATGAACTTATTCTTTGTTGATGAATATGTGGAGCAAAAAGCTCAGTTAACGAAGAACAAACAGATTCTTGCCATGTCCTTTGTTTAGCAAAGTTGATGTAGGCATCTACAGCAAACTTCACTCCTGGACTAACATGCTTCAAGGAAGTAACATCTTCACGCTTTAATCCAACAGCTCTTCCAAGGTTTATCCAAGCCTCGATACCGCCCTCAGCATCACCTTCACCATCATGATCAAGAATACGAACAATCCATTCTTTACGAATATCTTTATCAGGACAGTTTGATAAAATTGCCGCGTCTTTTAAAGGAATGCTAATTTGGTAATAAAAACGGTTTAACACCCAACTCTGAAGCTGCTCTTTGGTTAATTTACCCTCGTACATCATTACGTGGAAAGGATGGTAAATATGGTAACCCTTACCCTTTTGTCTTAACCTGTCTTCAAACTCTTCTCTCGTCCATGGTTGTGTCATTTTGTATCCTTAAATAATAATATCCATACCATCGTAGGACACCTCTATATTGTTAGAATTCAAGATTTTCCTTTCATCAGAATCATCCATTAAAATTGGATTTGTGTTATTGATATGAATAAGAATCTTTCTAGGTTTTTCAAGAGATGCTAAAGTTTCCATAATCCCACCCTTGCTTGATTGGTCAAGATGGCCCATCTCACTTGCTAATTTATCATTAATTCCATGTCTAGACATTTCGTCATTTGTCCAAACCGTTCCGTCAATAAGAACTACGTCTGCATTCTTCATATATTCAAGTACATGATCCTCAATCACACCCAAACCTGGAGCATAAAAGAGATTTTTTTTAGCTTTTGTATCCTCAATTTTATATCCGACATTATCTCCAGGGACAGTATTATGTCTATGAGGTGAGTATGGCGGTGCTTCACTTTTAAGAGGTACTGCGGTAAATATCAAATTGTCAGCATTAGGTATTGTATAAGGTACTTGTTCAGTAGAAACTTCGTGCCAATTGACCCCTCGAAAATGGCCTAATATATCAAAGATAGGATAACCTGTAGTCATATCTTCATATACTGATTTGGTACAATATATATCCCAGGGTTTATCATGCTCTCTTAAAATTAATAGGCCGGTTGTATGGTCTATTTGTCCGTCTGTTATAACTATTGAGGATATACCTGTGTCTCTAATTTTTCTCGCAGGTTGAAGCGGAGGAAATGATTCAATCTGAGCCCTTATATCTGGTGATGCGTTAAATAACACCCAATCTTCTCCATTAGAACTGACAGTTATAGACGATTGAGTTCTTGCCTGTAAATTAGGATTTTTGGCTCTCAATCCAGAACAATTTTCACAATTACAATTCCATTGAGGAAAACCTCCACCAGCTCCAGAACCAAGTACTCTTATGTGCATTATTTTCCAATCAAGAATTTAATTAAAAATGAATATTGAATTAGATGAATTATTTCTGACAGGGGAAAATATCTAAAGCCAACTCATGAAATCCATGAGTTATACCGAAATCTTTCTACCAAGAATTTCTGCTATTGCAGTTAACTCCTTCATTAATGATTTTAGTTCTGTTGGATTGATAGCTTGATCAGCATCACACCATGCATCACATGGTGTTGGATGCATTTCGACTAATAAACCGTCAGCACCAGCAGCAATTCCAGCCCTAGATAGTGCTGCCACCATCCAAGCCTTTCCGCCAGCATGCGAGGGGTCAATGATTACAGGTAAATGAGTTTCCCTTTTCATTACAGGAATTGCAGTTACATCGAGTACATTTCGATAATATGTTTCAAAGGTTCTTATGCCTCTTTCACAAAAAATTATATTATGATTACCTCCAGCTGCAATGTATTCTGCAGCCATTAACCATTCAGATATTGTTGCAGACATACCCCTTTTGAGTATAACTGGAACTTGTAATTTTCCGACTTCCCTCAATAATTCAAAGTTTTGCATGCTTCGCGTGCCAATCTGAATAACATCTACATTTTGCTCTAGAAATTTATCAAGGTGCCTCACATCTAAAAGTTCTGTTACGATTGGTAATCCCTCTTTATCAGCAGCCTTTCTGAACATTTCAAGCCCATCAAAACCTGTACCCTGGAAGCTGTAAGGACTGGTTCTAGGTTTAAAAGCACCTCCTCTCATAAGTTTAACTCCAGCAGCTTTTACTGCTTTTGCTGAATTATCCATTTGTTCAGGGGTTTCAACTGAGCATGGTCCCGAAATAATTTGAATATTATTTCCACCAATAGGATGCCCAGATATATCAATTACACTGTCATCTGATCGCCACTCTCTTGATACAATTTTATATGGCTTTACGATTCTTAATGCCTGTTCAACCCCTGGTAAAGACTCTATCAATTCGGGGTCTAATAAACGCTCGTCTCCAACAGCACCAATGACAGTCTTCTCAATACCTTTAGAAACATTGCCCTCTAAACCCTTTTCCTTAATTTTACTAAGAACAATCTCAATATGTTCATCTGTTGCACTTTTGCTCATTACGATAATCATAAGAATCCTATAAATTACAATTTCTTAAAATTTTAATAAATTTATCATTTTCCTCTTTCAAACCTATGCTTACCCTCAAAAAATTAGGAAGCATGTAGTTTGCTATAGGCCGAACAATAACTCCATTTTTCAATAAGTGCTGATAATACAGCATTGCTTGATTTTCGTCTTCTAAATTAAAACTAATAAAATTCCCAAATGATGGAATATATTTAATTTTTAAATCATTAAACGCATCAGTAATCTGCTTCATACCCTGATCATTAATTTTTTTACTTAATTGGATAAAATTATCATCTTGAAGTGATGCAGTTGCTGCAGATTGTGCAATACAATTAACATTAAATGGCTGTCTAATTCTATTCATAAATTCAATGATTTTGGACGAACCTACACCAAAACCTATCCTTAATCCTGCAAGTCCATATGCTTTTGAAAAGCTTCTAGAAATAATTAAATTTTCATAATCCTTAAGCCACCTAAACGCTTCGGATTTATTTTTATCAGACAAATATTCATCGTATGCTTCATCAAGAATAATAATAATATTTTTTGGAATATAATCTAAAAAATCTTTAACTATTTCTTTGCTTAACAAAGTGCCGGTTGGGTTATTAGGATTAGCTATAAAAATAACTTTAGTTTTATTATTAATAGCCTTTTTAAAACTTTCTAAATCATGCGAGAAGTTTAACGATTTTGCCTCTATGCCTTTTGCCCCAATTGCTTTAATGACAAGAGGGTAAACTGCAAATGCATGTTCTGAATAAATTGCCTCGTCATTTTTTGTGAGAAATGTTCTTGCAACTAACTCCAAAATGTCATTTGACCCATTACCTAAGATAATTTGGGAGATATCAAGGTTGAACTTTTTACCGATAGCTTGCTTGAGGTAATAACCATTACCATCAGGATACCTCTCAATTTCCGTCATTGATTTTCTAATAGCATTATTTGCGAGAGGGCTAATACCAAGGGGGTTTTCGTTTGAAGCAAGCTTAACAATTTCTGACTTTGAGATATCAAGCTCTCGAGCCACCTCTTCAATAGGTAGACCGCCTTGATAAGGCTCTATGGATTTAATGTGACTCGAGACATTTATACTATTCATTTAGCTAACTTATTGGGTATGAACCCAAAATTTTCATAAATGAAGCATTTAATTCAACTTCCTTTAAAGCATTGCTAACTTTTTTGTCATTCATATGTCCTTCAATATCTATAAAAAAAACATACTCCCATAAGCCCATCTTAGATGGACGAGACTCAAGCTTAGTCATACTAACTTTATTTTTAGAGAATGGAGCAATTAAATCTGCAATGGCGCCTGGGCGATTTTTAGTTGCTACTACGATGGATGTTTTATCGTTTCCACTTCTGCCAATCATATCCCTAGAAATAACTAGGAATCTTGTAGTGTTATTAATTTCATCTTCTATATTTTCATAAATAATATTTAGCTTATAAAGCTCTGCAGCCTGACTACTTGCGATAGCTGAGGAATATTTATCCTTTGATGCTAATTTTGCTCCCTCCGAATTACTGGACACAGCAATTCTCTCGACATTAGGCATATTATTTATTAGCCAGTCATGACATTGAGCAATAGATTGACCATGTGCATATATCTTATTGATGCTCTTGTTAGATTTAGATTTAGAAATTAAACAGTGATGTATAGGCAATGAAATTTCTCCGCATATACATAAATCTCTTATAAGCAAAAGATCTAGAGTTCTACTCACAGCTCCCTCTGAGGAATTCTCTACAGGAACAACACCATAATTTGAATTATCAGACTGAACATGACTAAAAATCTCATCTATGCTTTCTGTAGGAGAAACTTCAATGTTCTCTCCAAAATGCTTTTTTGTTGCCTGTTCACTAAAAGTCCCTAATGGTCCAAGAAATGATATGTTCAGTTTTTTTTCTAACGCTCGGCAATTAGAAATAATTGCTTTAAAAATATTTACAATACTTTCCGGTTTAAGGGGTCCTTTATTATATTTTTTTAATGCTGAAAAAATTTGAGCCTCACGCTCAGGTTTATAGATAATGCCATCGTTCTTCAAAGTGCCAACTTCTTTAGCTAAACTCCCCCTTTGTGAAATGAGATCGATAATTTTTTTATCGATAAGATCTATCTGTTCTCTAAATTTAGATAATTCTTTCTTCATATATATTTTTTTTCAAAATCCTTCATAAAGTCGATTAACGCATAAATTCCTTCAATCGGCATTGCATTATAAATTGAAGCTCTTAATCCACCGACAAGTCTATGTCCTTTTAACTGATATAGTCCATTTTTTTCAGCTTCTTCGACAAATATCATTGTAAGAGATTCATCTCGAATTCTAAAAGGTACATTCATTCTTGAGCGATTTTCTATATCTACATCATTATAATAGAACTCTGATGTATCAATATATTTATATAAAGTTTTACTTTTTTGTTGATTTATATTGTCAATTTCATTCAATCCACCTAATTTTTTTAGCCATTTAAATACAAGTCCTGCGATATAAATAGAAAATGTTGACGGGGTATTAATCATTGACCTATTATCGGCCTGAATTTTCCATGAAAAAGTTGTTGGTGTCTTCTGGTCTGCCAATTCTAATAAGTCATCCTTGACGATAACTAGAGTCAATCCAGCAGGGCCAATATTTTTTTGGGCACCAGCATAAATAACACCATAATTATTTACATCTATATTCCTTGATAAGATATTTGAAGACATATCGCAAACAAGTGGAACATCTAATTGAGGTGGTCTATCGAAATACTCAACCCCATGAATTGTCTCATTAAGACAAAAATGTATGTATGCATCTTTTTTTGAAAAATTCCAAACATCATAAGATGGTGCCTTCTTATAATTTATTGGTTCGGAAGTTGCAGCCATTTTTATATCTCCAAAAACTTGAGCATCGGTATAAGTTCTTTTTGACCAATATCCAGATGCAACATAAGATGCCGATCTACCATTTAACAAATTCATTGGTACCATAAAATTTTGTGTGATTGCTCCACCCTGCAAAAAAAGAACTTTATAATTTTTTGGGATAGATAGTAATGATCTAAGATCCTCTTCTGCTTCTTCAATAATGGGGAGGTATTGCTTGCTGCGATGAGACATTTCCATCACAGACATGCCCGTACTCTTATAATCCAAAAGTTCATTTTGAACTTGGTCTAAAACTTCTTTAGGAATTAAAGAAGGGCCTGCAGAAAAATTATATCGGCAGATCATCCTGACCATTATCAATTTGATCTGTTTCTATGATTTTCTCTATTCCTGATAATTTCTCTTCATTTGATAAATTTATAAGTGTAACCCCTTGTGTCGCTCTTCCTAATTCTCTAATTTCACTTACACGAGTTCTAATCAATACCCCCCCTGTAGTTATCAACATAATTTCATCATGATCACCAACTAATTTTGCGGCTACTACAATGCCATTTCTATCACTCACCTGAATGGCTTTAACACCTTGGGTACCTCTTCCAGATTTCCTAAATTCAGATAGCACGGTTCTTTTACCGAAACCGTTCTCAGTAGCAACTAAAACTGATTCCTCTTCTGAACTAGCAATAAGAAGTGATAACACTTGTTGATCATCAGGGAGTTTCATTCCTCTTACTCCTGCAGCATTTCTTCCCATACTTCTAACATCGTGCTCGTCAAACCACACTGCTTTTCCACCATTAGAAACTAATATAATATCTTGGTCGCCTTTAGTTACACCAGCACCCACCAAATAATCTCCATTGACTAATTTTATTGCAATAATTCCTGACTTTCTGGGGTTAGAGAAGTCAGAAAGTGGTGTTTTCTTAACTGTTCCTTTTGCAGTTGCCATAAATATGTACTGATCATCAACAAAGTCTTTTACTGCAAGAATTTCATTTATTTTTTCACCTGGCATTAAAGGAAATAAGTTAACAATAGGTTTACCACGACTTACTCTACTACCCTGGGGAACCTCGTACACTTTCAACCAATATACTTGGCCGCGGCTAGAAAAACAAAGAATATTGTCATGTGAATTAGCAACAAACATTTGTTCTATGAAATCATCTTCCTTAGTTGTCATAGCCTGCTTGCCACGACCACCTCGTTTCTGTGCACGATAATCATCTAATACTTGAGCTTTTATATAGCCCGAGTTAGAGAGTGTTACAACCATATCTTGTGGTGCAATTAAATCCTCTATTGATAAATCATAAGCATCTGTATTGATTTCACTTCTTCTTTCATCTCCATATTGTGATTTAATTTCTTTAAGTTCAGAAGAAATTATTGAAGTGACACGATCTGCATTATTCAAAATATCCAAAAGATCAATTATGATATCCATAATTTCATAGTACTCTTTAACAATTTTTTCTTGTTCAAGCCCTGTTAATCTTTGCAATCTAAGCTGTAAAATTTCTTGTGCTTGAACATTTGACAGCTTATAACCACCATCTTTAAGTCCATAAGCTTTTGACAGTCCATCTGGCCTTGAAAGTTCATGCGACGATTTTTTTAGCATATCTTCGACTACATTAGATTTCCAGCTTTTTTCCATTAAAGCTTTTTTGGCATCCGGAGGAGTTGGAGCTGCTTTGATTATCTTGATCATTTCATCAACATTAGCTAGTGCAACTGCTAAACCTTCGAGAACATGGCCTCTTTCTCTAGCTTTTTTTAATTCAAAAACTGTTCTTCTAGTTATGATCTCTCTTCTATGTTTTAAAAAGGCGTCTAATATTTCTTTAAGATTAAGAAGCTTAGGCTGTCCATCAATTAGAGCAACCATATTCATACCAAAATTATCTTGCAGTTGTGTTTGTTTATACAAGTTATTTAAAACAACTTCGGGAATTTCACCTTTTTTAAGCTCTATAACCACACGCATCCCTGATTTATCTGATTCGTCTCTTAAATCAGCAATTCCCTCTATTTTTTTATCCCCAACTAATTCTGCAATTTTCTCAATAAATGATTTTTTATTTACCTGGTATGGCAGTTCATCGACAATAATAACCTCTCTATTAACTTTCTCATGATTTTCGACATGAGTTTTACCTCTCATCACTACACGACCTCTTCCAGTTCTGTAACCGTCTCTAACTCCAGAAACTCCATGTATAATGCCTGAGGTTGGGAAATCAGGTCCAGGAATATACTTCATCAAATCATCGATAGAGATACTGTCATCGGCCAAAAGTGCAAGAAGGCCATCCACTACTTCACTTAAATTATGTGGCGGGAAATTTGTCGCCATACCTACTGCAATTCCAGAGCTTCCGTTAATTAGCAAGTTGGGAAGACGAGTAGGCATTATTAAAGGTTCATGTTCAGATCCATCGTAATTAGGCCCAAAATTAACAGTTTCTTTATCAATATCTGCAAGCATCTCATGAGAGATTTTGGACATCCTAATTTCTGTATAACGCATTGCTGCAGCATTATCTCCATCAACTGAACCAAAATTTCCTTGGCCATCTACCAACATGTATCGAAGACTAAAATCTTGCGCCATCCTTACAATTGTATCGTAAACTGCCGTATCGCCATGAGGGTGATATTTACCAATAACATCACCAACAATTCTTGCTGACTTTTTATAAGGTCTATTAAAATTGTTACTTAATTCATGCATAGCATAAAGAACTCTTCGGTGAACTGGTTTGAGGCCGTCTCTAACATCTGGAAGTGCGCGACCAACAATAACGCTCATTGCGTAGTCCAGATAGGACTTTTTCATCTCATCTTCAAGACTTACAGGGATTGTCTCTTTTGCGAATTGGTTCATAATTTCTCTGGATGGTTGTGTATTTTTACACTAAAATTTTAGCATGTATGACTTAACAATATTTCAATATTACATTAATTTGATAGATAATTTAAATCGCTAATTATATCCTCGATATTCTCTAGCCCAACAGCTATCCTAACTAGATTTTCATGGATACCGGAACTCTCGCGTTCCTTTGATGTTAATCTACTATGAGTCGTAGAGGCAGGATGCGTAATGGTCGTTTTAACATCACCAAGATTTGCTGTAATTGAAATAAGGTCAGTCGAATCAATTAAATTCCAAGCATCTGCTTTTTTACCATCAATTTCAAAAGATAAAACTCCACCTGCTGCTGATTGTTGTTTGTTTGAAATTTCAAACTGAGGATGATTTTTTAGGCCTGGATAAAATACATGCTTAACCTTTTTTTGTTGATCAAGCCACTCAGCTAATAACAATGCGTTTTTAGAATGCGCTTGCATTCTTATATCCAAAGTTTCTAAGCTCTTAGCAAATATCCATGCATTAAAAGCACTTAATGTTGGACCAGCTGTTCTTAAGAATCCAAATACATGATCCATATCTTCCTTGTTTCCTAAAACTGCACCTCCCAAACACCTCCCTTGCCCATCAAGATATTTTGTTGCAGAATGAATAATAATATCTGCGCCATGAATTAATGGTTTTTGAAGTGCTGGAGTACAAAAGCAATTATCAACAATTAATTTAATTTTAGAGTTATGAGCAAGATTAGCAAGACTACGAATATCGCAAAGCTCTGTTAAAGGATTAGAGGGTGTTTCTACAAAGAAGAATTTTGTTTTTTTGGTAATTGACTCTTTCCATTGCTCCTCTTTTGTTAAATCAACAAAAGTTATGTCGAGACCCCATTTTCGTAAAATTGTATTAAATAATTGAACCGAAGAGCCAAATATACTTTTAGAAACAATTACATGATCACCTGGAGAACATAATGCCATAAAGCATGCAAGCATTGACGACATTCCACTTGAAGTTGCAACACATTTTTCAGCACCCTCTAAAGCAGCAAGCCTCTCCTCAAACAATCTGACAGTAGGGTTTGTAAAACGAGAATAAACATTGCCTTCCTTTGAATCTTTAAAACGTTCTGCCGCCTCATTTGAATTCTTAAAAACAAAGCTTGAGGTCAGAAACATTGCTTCTGAATGTTCTCCCTCTTCTGTTCTATTTATTCCTGCACGAATTGCATTTGTATTGAACTTATTTTTTTTCATTTATTTTTTTCTTAAATATTATCTCGTTTAAACAAAAAAAAACCCAATCAGCTATCTGATGGGTTTTCACCGCTTTAGCTGTTTTTTATAGCGCCCGCAAGCTGAAACGAATCAAATCAGCGCTTAATATTTTATTATCTACTTGATTTAAATTTTGGTCAAGAAAACTAAGCATGTTCCTGATCATTTTCTGTAACCATCTCTATTAAATTTAAATCTAATTGATTGCTCGTATTTAATTCTTGTTTTAAATCATCATCGGCACGAATGGATTCAATTTTATTTAAATAAACCTCACTTATATCATTAGTAATATATTGACCGTCAAAACAGGAGCAATCAAAATTTTGTAGTAATTTATTTTCCTTAGCAACAGAAAATTTCAAATCGTCCAAGTCTTGATATATGAGAGCGTCGGCTCCAATATCATTTAAAATTTCATCGTCATTTTTATTATGGGCAAGCAGCTCAGTTCTTGAGGGCATATCAATACCATATACATTAGGAAATTTTACTGGCGGGGCAGCAGAAGCTAAATAAACATTTTTTGCTCCAGCTTCTCGGGCCATTTGAACAATTTCTTTTGAGGTCGTTCCGCGAACTATTGAATCATCGATTAGTAAAACATTTTTATCTTTAAATTCAAACTTAATTGGATTTAACTTTTGCCTTACTGATTTTTTTCTTAAGGCTTGTCCAGGCATAATAAATGTTCTTCCAATATAACGATTTTTGATAAATCCCTCTCGAAAATTTGTTTTTAACATCAAAGCAACTTCCTGAGCACAGGGTCTGCTTGTATCAGGAATAGGAATAACAACATCAATGGATAGATGACCCCAATCTTTTTTTATTTTTTTGGCTAAAGTAGCCCCCATATTAAGTCTGGTTTGATATACAGATACGCCATCAATCATAGAATCTGGTCTAGCAAGATAAACGTACTCAAATATACAAGGAGTTTGTTTAATATTTTTGATGCATTGTTTTGAATAAAAATTACCATCTAAATCAATAAAAATTGCCTCCCCAGGATTAACATCTCTAAGAAGTTTGAAGCCTAAAACATCCAATGCAACACTTTCAGAAGCCACAACATATTCAGGGCCATCATGAGTTTCTTTTACTCCTATAACAAGAGGTCGAATACCAAAAGGGTCTCTAAAAGCTAATAAACCAAAATTAGCAATCATTGAAACAACAGCATAAGCTCCCTTACACCTATTAAATACTGATGTTGTTGCGTCAAAAATAATATCTGAAGTCAACACATTTTTCTGGTTTGACTCAATGATAGAGTGAGCAAGAACATTAAGAAGTACTTCAGAATCAGAATTAGTATTAAGGTGCCTTAAATCTTGTTTAAACATTTCATCTTTTAATTGTTCAGCATTTGTTAAATTTCCATTGTGGGCAAGAACAATGCCATAAGGAGAGTTTACATAAAGCGGCTGAGCTTCTGCTGATGATGAGGATCCTGCTGTTGGATATCTGACATGAGCTATCCCTGTTCTACCTTTTAATGTCCTCATATGCCTTGTATGAAAAACATCTTTCACCAATCCATTATTTTTATGCATATGAAAGCGACTTCCATCGCTTGTGACAATACCCGCAGCATCTTGCCCGCGATGTTGCAAAACGAGCAAACCATCATAAAGAAGTTGATTCACCGGTTGATTAGCAACAATACCTAAGATTCCACACATAAGATCATCTCAATAGGCCAGAATATAGTCGTATTTTACATCTTTAAACCATTCTTCGGGTAAATATGGCAAAGTATTTTTCACTGAATTTTTAATTATAGGAATATATGTTGAATTAGCCCAAGCTGGATTGATTGAGAATGAAGTTTTTTCTCCCAAAAAGATCACTACAAAAACAATCAAAAGACCTCTGATTACTCCAAAAAAACCACCAAGTATAAAATTCGACAAGCTTAAGCCAACACTATTAATAAATTTATTTAGTAGTTTAATAAAAATAGAAGCTAATACTAGTATTGTTATAAAAATAAGAAAATAACAAGCAATATATTTAAAACTTTCATCAAAATCAAAAGGGATTAAATGATAATAAGATGAAGTTAAAAAATTTGCAGAATAGAAAGCGGCTACCCAACCAACAAGTGATAAAAGCTCACGAACAAAGCCACGAAAACAACCAAAAACCATTGAGAGAATAATGATTGCTATAATGGAATAATCAATAGGTGTCATTAAATGTTAGTTTTTCTTTATGATTCCTGCAAGTTTTGCTTGTTTAATTTTTTTTAACGCTACATCAGCCTCTTTCTTATCATCAAAACTTGATGTAACTAATTGAATTTTTTTTTGTCCATTAAGCATTATCGGTATCATTTTTGTTTGAAGACCAATTCGATCAATTTTAAAAGAAGCTTTTTTGGCGTTTTCAGTATTGGAGAAAATTCCAATTTGAATAAAAAAATTATTTTTCTCATTTTCAGAGCTGAACTTTTCACTTTCATTTAACAAGTAATTTTTGGTTTTAGAGGGATTAAGATTATTCTTAGCTAAAAGATCTATATTTTCATCAAAAATTTGCATGAATGATACTTTTACGCTTGAATTTTTTACAGCATCCTGAGGATCCTTTAGAAAAAAATAAGATAAAATTAAAAGCGTAATTAAAATAGTAAAAGCACCAACTAGTCTTCTTCTGGCTTTTTTAATTAAAATAGTTTCTTGCAGGGTGTCGTTATTACTTGCCATAATTAATTCTCATGAATAATTTCTGATACCACTAAAAAAGAACCGAATATAAGTATATTATCATCATACTCAGAATTTTTTAAAGCATCTTGATATGCTGAATTAATAGAATCATATTTTTTTATGCAGGCTGATTTTTCTTCAGATTCAATTTCTGATTTAATATGACTAATCGATGCAGACCTTAATGAATCAAGCTTTGATATATACCATTCGTCAATAATATGAAGAAAGGGTTTTACTACTGACTTTATATCCTTGTCATTCATAATAGAAAAAATTGCAATGGTTTTGCCTTTATTCTTATGATCAAGGAATGTTGTAGAAAGACTTAAAGATGCATCACCGTTGTGAGCTACGTCGGTAACAACATATGGTTTTTTACAAACAACATCGTAACGACCTCGAATTTTTGCGTTCTCAATACCGCTTTTTATATTATTCGTAGTTATTTTAAAATAATCTTGAATAAAATCAATGCACCTTAAAGCGCCAGCTAAATTTTTTAATTGATGCTGCCCGCTAATTCTTGGATAAGGAAGATTATCATACTTAGAAATATTACTCTCATACATAAGACTATCTTTACACTCGGCAAGACTGTAGTCTAAATTTAAAATTGATGGTTGAGCTTGTATTTTTTCTGCTTGATTTAATAAAATTGGGAGAGGTTTTTCTTGATTTATGATTGCAGGCTTATTTCTTCTAAAAATACCTGATTTTTCAACAGCTATTTTCTCAATTGTATCTCCAAGATAATCCTGATGATCAAGACCTACTGATGAAAGAATAGATACATCTGGCTCAAAAGCATTGACTGCATCTAATCGTCCGCCCAATCCAACTTCTAATACTGCTATATCAATATTTTCATTTATAAAAATATTTATGGCTGCCAATGTAGTAATTTCAAAGTATGTTAGAGAAATATCTTCCCTATTGTCCTCTACAAAATTTAATGCTTCAATAATTTTTAAATCTTCCGCCTGGTTCTTATTAACCCTTATTCTCTCACTGAAATTATTAAAATGTGGCGACGTATAGCATCCGACTTTTAAATCTGATTCATATAAAATTGACTCAATAAAAGTACAGGTTGAACCTTTCCCGTTTGTTCCTCCGACAAGTATTAGTGGAAATTTTGGCTCAATTGCTGCATTTTTTTTTACTTCAAGCACACGATCAAGAGTTAATTCAATTGTACTTGGATGAAGCTTTTCAATATACGAAAGCCAAGATGATAAATTATTTTTTTTGGTAGGTCTTTTATGCACAAACTAATTTGTTAGGGAAGTAATTAGTTTAACTATTTTTTGGCGCATTTGTCTTCTGTCCACTATTAAATCGATAGCCCCATGTTCAAGTAAAAACTCTGAGCGTTGAAACCCTTCCGGTAATTTTTCTCTTACAGTTTGCTCTATTACTCTTGGTCCTGCAAAACCAATCAATGCTTTCGGTTCTGCCATTATGATATCTCCGAGCATCGCAAAACTAGCAGATACTCCACCCATTGTAGGGTCTGTAAGAATTGAAATAAAAGGTAGTTTTTTATTACTTAATTTTGTAAGTGCTGCACTAGTTTTTGCCATCTGCATTAAAGACATTAAACCCTCTTGCATTCTTGCACCACCACTTGAGCAAACACAAATAAAACAACAGTTATTTTTAATAGCCTGATTCACTCCTAAAATAAACTTTTCTCCTACGACGGAACCCATTGAGCCACCCATAAATTTAAATTCAAAAACGGCAAGTACGACTGGGAGCGATTCAATAAAACCTTCTGTGATAATTAAAGAATCATTTTCACCTGTTTTACTCTTCATGGACACGAGGCGATCCTTATATTTCTGTGTATCCTCAAACTTCAGCGGATCAGTAGATTTAATATCTTTTGCAAGCTCATTTTGCTTTGGTTTATCGAGCAAGAGTTTTATTCTATCTCTTGAGGATATTCTATTATGATGCCCACAATTTGGACACACTTCACTATTCTTTTCTAATTCGGAGCGATATAAAGTAGATTGACATGAGGGACATTTATACCATAAACCTTCTGGTATATTTTTTTTCAAGCTACCAACAATCTTTTTAATTTTTGGTGATACGTTTTTTAACCAGCTCATAATTTTTTTTAACTTATTGAATTGCTTCTTTAATTTCACCCATCAAATTTTTGATGTTCTTTATCAAATCTTCTTTTTTTGAATTTTCGACCTCCAGAACTAATCTACTACCAATCACCACAGCATCTGCGAAGGATGATACTTCTTTAGCTGTTTTAGCATCCCTAACACCAAAACCAACACCAACAGGCATCTTGGTAAATTTTCTTATGTTATCGACTCTTTCTGTAACTTGATTTATATTAATATTTGCTGACCCAGTAACACCCTTTAATGAAACGTAATAAATAAAACCAGAAGCTTGTTCAACAATTAGCTTCACTCTTTCATCCTCAGTAGTTGGTGAAAGAAGAAATATGCTATCAATTTCATTTTTTTTGAGTAACCCAACAAAATCTACTGATTCCTCAGGAGGATAATCTACTGTTATTACTCCATCCACTCCTGCATTTTTTATGGAATCAACAAAATTATCCACTCCTATTGCCTCAATTGGATTTGCATACCCCATAAGAATAATAGGAGTTGTTTTATTTTTAACTCTAAATTTCTTTACCAAGTCTATTGTTTGATTAATTCCGACATTGTTAGCCAAAGCTCTTTCGCTCGCTCTTTGAATGACAGGCCCATCAGCCATTGGGTCAGAAAATGGTATACCCAACTCAATCATGTCAGCACCTGAATCAACCAATGCATCAAGTAAGTCTATGGTCATATTTGGATGTGGATCGCCTGCAGTAATAAAGGGTATCAATGCTTTTTGATTTTTATTAAAGAGCTCAGTAAAAGTTTTATTTATTCTTGACATAATTAATATCTTATAACGAAATATTGGAAATATTGGCAACGGTATTTATATCTTTATCACCCCTACCAGATAGATTGACTAAAATAACCTCATCTTTTGACATCTCAGCAGCCATTTTTTCTGCATGAGCAAGAGCATGACTGGTCTCTAAAGCAGGTATTATCCCCTCAACAAGACATAAATTATGAAAAGCCTTTAATGCCTCATCATCTTTTACCCCCACATATTCAGCTCGCCCAGAATCTTTAAGCCATGAATGTTCTGGTCCCACTCCGGGGTAATCTAAACCTGCAGATACTGAATGAGTTTCTATGATTTGTCCTTCTGAATTTTGCATAAGATATGTTCTATTTCCATGTAAAACTCCAATAGAACTATTTGAGGTAAGAGGAGCAGCATGCCTACCTGTATCAATGCCATCACCCGCCGCCTCTACTCCGATTAAACGAACACTTTCATCATTTATATAAGGATGAAAAATACCCATTGCATTGGAACCACCTCCGACACATGCAACAATTGCATCAGGTTGTTTAGATGCAATATCGGGCATTTGTTTTCTACACTCCTGTCCAACCACTGAATTAAAATCCCTAACCATCATTGGATATGGATGAGGGCCTGCAACAGTTCCAATTATATAAAAGGTATCTGAAACATTTGTAACCCAGTCCCTAAGAGCCTCATTTAATGCATCTTTTAAAGTTTTAGATCCACTTTCAACAGGAACAACAGTTGCACCTAATAACTTCATTCTGTATACGTTAGGTGATTGTCTTTTAACATCCTCTGAGCCCATATACACGACACACTCCAAACCTAGTCGTGCGGCAATTGTGGCTGTAGCAACTCCATGTTGACCAGCTCCTGTCTCTGCGATAACTCTGGGTTTACCCATTTTTTTTGCTAGTAATGCCTGGCCAACAGTATTATTCACTTTGTGAGCACCTGTGTGGTTAAGATCTTCCCTTTTAAGGTATATTTTCGCACCGCCAATTTGATTGGTTAATCGCTCGGCAAAGTATATTGGGCTGGGTCTTCCAACAAAATGCTTAAGGTCATGATGAAATTCTTTCAAAAAATCGGGGTCATCTTTGTACTTATCGTACATATTCCGAAGCTCATCTAAGGCCTCAATTAATGTTTCAGCTACAAACGTTCCTCCAAACTGACCGAAATGACCAAATTGATCCGGCAAATCATAAGCTTGCATTTTTTACTCCCAAAATAAAATCTTTCATCATTTGATATTCTTTTATTCCCTTGCCGGACTCAACTCCGCTACTGACATCAACAGCATATGGAGTTATCACCTTAAAAAGTTCGACAAGGTTTTCTTTCCTCAATCCACCTGCAACAACTATAGGTTTGGATAGATTTTTTGGAATTAAATTCCAATCAAATGTCTTGCCCGAACCACCCCTCACTTTTTGTGAAAAAGTATCTAATAGAAAAGCTGATGCAGTGTTGTATTTATATTCATATTCTAGCAAATTAATACCTTCTTTTACTGAAATTGCCTTGATATAAGGTAAATTAAATTGCTCACAAAATGACGGGCTTTCATCACCATGAAACTGGATTAAATTAAAATTACATATCTCTTTAGCATTCTCAACATCTTTTGGTTGCGGGTTTACAAACAAGCCTATTTTATTTACAAATGGTGGAATTTTATTCATTATAATTGAAGCTTCGGAAGGGGAAATATACCTTGGGGTATTTTCAACAAACACAAACCCGAGAGCATCAGCACCAAGCTTAGATGCATTAACTGCATCCTCCACACGAGTTATTCCACATATTTTTATTTTAACTGTCATTTATATTTATTATATTTATTTTATTCTTAAATATTGGAAAATCCCAAGCATCATCATACTTTATATTTGTTAGATATAAACCATTGGGCATAAAGGTTGGTGGTGCAAAGCATCTATCCCTTTTCATTAACAATTCGTCGATATAATCAGCTGAACACTCACTTTTAGCAACATGAATTATTGCAGCAATCATGTTTCTAATTTGGTGATGTAAAAAACCATCGGCTCTTATACAGAATAAATGAATTTTACCGTCCTGTTTGTGCTTAAATTGTTTTATGCATCTAATTGCAGATTGAGCTTGACACTCAGAGGAGCGAAAGGAGCTGAAGTCATGACTTCCTATAAACTTTTGACATGAGGAGTTTATTAAATCACTATTTATTTTATGATAAGTCCATCCCACATTGGTATAAAAAGGGGCCGAATTATACTCATCATTTATTAAAATATATTGATATTCTCTTTCTAGCACTGAGTGTCTTGCATGAAAAGATTCATCAACGATTTTAGCCCATTTAATTCTAATGGAGTCAGGTAAAAATGCGTTAACTCCTCTAACCCATGAATATATGGATCTTTTTTCCATAGTATCAAAGTGGAATACTTGTCCTAAAGCATGAACACCCTTGTCAGTTCTTCCTGATGCATAAGTTTTAACATTATGTTTGGTAATTTTCTTAAGTGCATCTTCAATAAAGCCTTGAATTGTTGGTTGATCAGGTTGCTTTTGCCAACCAGAAAAATCATATCCGTTATATTCTACTGAACACGCAATTCTCATGATCAAATAAAATGAATAAAACTATAAAGACAGATAAATATAATTATCCATAAAAAATTTAATTTACAGAAATTTACTTGCATTATCCTAGGATTAACTTTTTTTGATGAATCATTTTTAATAATTTCAGCTATGTCATGATCAAGTGTTTTAAATTTAAATTTTTTATTCCTATAAAGCTTAAGGTATTCGAAAGTCAAATACACTCGTGAAATAAGTCTATCCTTATTAATGCCAAAGAAAGTTAAAAATAAAATCACTCTCACTACATTCTCAACAATATATGGCTGAGGAAGAACTTTCATCATAATAAATACAATAAGAAAAATATTGCTTAATCGCAAAACATTAAAAAAGGCAAGCTCAACCCCTTCTCTTGTGATCGGCAATAAACCTTGAAATAACATTATTTCACCAGGAACTGTAAAGGAAAATATAAGGACAATAGCTAACAAAAAAAATTTAATTTTGTTAAAAAACCGAAATATTGAAATAGATAAAAAAATTGATACCAAGACTAACAAAACAAAAATAATACCCTGTTCAGAAATTGAAAAGGAGCCAATACTAAACAAAAAAAATAACCCAACGAACAAAAGAAAAGGGTTAATCATTCTTCCATCTTTTATCTAAGATTTCTTTTTTCAATTATTTTTCTATGGATGTATTGATCAACTGATGTTCTTTTCAAATCCTTATTGAAAGGAGTCTCTAACTTAGAACGTTTTTTTAAAAGGAAGATTAAAAAACCACCTAACGTTAAAAATAACAATATTACAAGATATATCACGCCTGAACTTTTATTTGCTTTAGATTCAACTATATCGTCAATAACGACCTCTTCAATAATCACATCATCGTCAACCGCTATTGAAGAGATAAAGGTCTGCTCGTCAATTTCTGCTATTTCCTCTTCGACTTGGATTGAATCCTTCAGGCTATCTAAATCATTCTTTTTATCGAGTGCTTTTTTAGGTTGGCTAGATTCGGGTGTATTAGATTTAACTTCAGTTTTATCAGAATCTATTTGTTTGGTTAGATTTTTTTGCTCAGCTAAAGCTTTATTTAACTTTTCTATTTCAGCCTTTAATTGATTTATTTCCTTTAGGTAATTGTTTGATTCTTTTTTTGTTTCCTTAATATTTTTTTGGCTGACCTTTACAGTCGCTTTATTCCAACTAAGGTTTTGCTCTCTCAATATTTTTCTTGCTTTAAGATGAGATAGATTCTCGAAAAAATCTTTCTCTGGAAGAATAATTTTTTGGCCCTTAATTAATCCATTAATATTTGATTTTGCAAAGGCTTTTGGGTTTAGCTGAAAAACTGCTACTGCATATTGCTCAGTAGTAATTCCAGATATACTGTTTTCTCTTGCTATCTGGAATAATGTCTTACCCGACTTTGTTACTAGTGATAAAGAGTTTTTAGATGAATTATTACTTTTTGCAATCCTTGTTTTAGTCTTAATTTTTGTTGGCTCATTATTTGAAATATTTTGTTTTGATGATGGAAGTGGTGCATCCAATAAGACTGTGTATTCTTTAAAGATTTTTCCTTTTGGTGATTCGATTTGTAACAACAAATCTATGAATGATTCTTTGACAGGTTTGGTAGATTTTAATGCTAATTTAATATCATCGATATTCGTATCAATAAAGGCGATAGACATATCAGAGTGGATTGGTTTCCTTTGCATTCCTTGTGATGTATACATTTCTTCGGATGCTATGGATACATTAATTTTTTTAATATCCTCTCCCTGATTTAAGGTAACTTTTATTTCAGCATCAAAAAGACTATTTTGATTCGACGTAACATTGATATTCCCAAGCTGAATACCGTAGCTGTTTCCAAAAAATAAAATTGAAAAAACAATAAGTAATAATTTTGACATAACGTTTAATTCTCTTTATTAATTAATATACACAGCATACGTCTCAATGGTTCAGAAGCACCCCAAAGAAGTTGATCGCCAACTGTAAAAGCTGAAATAATGTTTTCATCTAAATCCATTGGCCTAATTCTTCCAATTGCTATATCCAAGGTACCAGAAACGTTCGCAGGAGTTAAGTATTTCATGCTATCAACCTTATTATTACTTACAAGCTTCACCCACTCATTCCCAGAGGCTATTAATTCATTTATTTGATCAAGCTTTATATTTTTCTTTAATTTTATTGTTAATGCTTGACTATGTGATCTCATAGTTCCAATTCTTACACAAACGCCGTCAACCTTAATACGGTCATAATAAGGATATAAAATTCTATTGGATTCAACTTGCCCTTTCCATTCCTCTTTACTCCTCCCATTATCCAAGTCTTTATCTATCCAAGGAATTAAACTGCCGGCCAAAGGGTTTTCAAAGTATTCCGTACTAAAGCTGTTGGATCTCATTTTTTCTTGAACATCTTTATCCAAATCAAGAATAGAATAATTTGGATTATCAATCTTTTTGGATACCGAGGAATGTATCTCCCCCATTTGAACTAATAATTCTTCCATATTTCTTGCACCAGCTCCACTGGCAGCTTGATATGTCATTGAGGAAACCCATTCGACAACATTACACTCGATCAGGCCTTGAATAGCTAAAAGCATCAAAGAAACCGTACAATTACCACCAACCCAAGTTTTGTTTCCTTTAGTATATGCATCGTTTATAGCCTTATTGTTAAGAGGGTCTAAAACTATCAAGGCATCCTTGTTCATCCTCAATGAGGATGAAGCATCAATCCAATGACCGTTCCAACCATTCTCCCTTAACAAAGGATAAATTTTCTGCGTATAGTCACTTCCCTGGCAGGTCAAGATAATATCCATTTTAACTAATTCATCGTATGAGTTAGCATCCAATAATAATGTTTCATTTTGTTGGAAATCTGGAGCAGGCAAACCACTTTGTGAAGTTGAAAAAAAATATGAATCAATTTGATCAAAGTCCGATTCCTCTTTCATTCTCTTCAAAAGAACTGACCCAACCATTCCTCGCCAACCAACAAAGCCAATTTTTTTCATTATTTCACTCTTAACCTTTCCACAATGGCGTCACCCATTTCTTCACAACCCAATATATGTGATCCTTTAGATGCAATATCCTGAGTTCTTAAATTATCTTTTAAAGCGGTTTTAACTGCATGTTCAATAATATTAAATTTATTTATATCGTTAAAGGTATATTTGAACATCATTGCCAATGACAAAATTGTGGCTATTGGGTTGGCTTTATTTTCTCCAGCAATATCTGGTGCAGATCCATGACTCGGCTCATACATACCTTTATTATTTTCATCCAATGAAGCTGATGGGAGCATTCCAATCGAGCCAGTGAGCATTGAAGCTTGATCAGATAATATATCTCCAAAAATATTTCCTGTTACTATTACATCAAATTGTTTTGGGTCTCTGACGAGCTGCATAGCTGCATTATCTACATACATGTGGCTTAATTCAACATCCGGATAATCATTCGCAACGCTTATAACAACCCTCTTCCAAAGCTCTGTAGCCTCTAAAACGTTTGACTTATCAACTGAGCAAAGTTTTCGAGATCTCTTTGAAGCCGCTTTAAAAGCAACATGAGCAATTCTTTCTATTTCTGAGGTTGAATAGCGCATGGTATTGAGACCCTCTTCCTCACCATTGGCGTTAATTGAAATACCTCGGGGCTTACCAAAATAAATATCGCCTGTTAACTCTCTTACGATCATTATGTCAAGACCTGAAATAATTTCAGGTTTCAAGCTAGAGGAATCTATTAATTCAGGAAACATTATTGCAGGTCTCAGATTAGCAAATAAATTTAACCCCTCTCTTATTCTAAGTAGTCCTCTTTCAGGGCGCATATCCCTTGGTAATTTGTCATACTTCCATCCTCCAACTGCCCCAAGCAGAATGGCGTCTGCTTTATTTGCTAAATCTAAAGTAGCTTTAGGCAGAGGATCTTGATACTCATCGTATCCAGCACCACCTATTGGAGCAAATTCGATATTATTTGTTAATCCGAAAGCTTCAAGGATTTTAACAGCTTGCTTTGTTATTTCTGGACCAATACCGTCACCAGGGAAAACTGCAATCTTCATATTTATTTCCTAATTCAATAACCAGGGGAACTGGCTATGATATTTTTTTTCAAAGGCCGCTATTTTAGATTGATGTTTTAGCGTTAAACCAATATCGTCAAGTCCTTCCAATAAACAATACTTCTTAAATGTATCGACTTCAAAATTATAATTTTTATCAGCATCAATAATTTTTTGATTCTCTAAATCAATATTCAATATTAGTCCTTCAGGCTTGTTTGCTTTTTCAAAAAATAGATCAATGATCTCACTATCAAGAGATATCGGTAATATTCCATTTTTAAAACAATTTCCATAAAAAATATCTGCAAAACTTGGTGCCAATATTATACGAATACCATAATCTAAAATAGCCCAAGGAGCATGCTCTCTGCTAGATCCACAACCAAAATTCTCTCTGGCTAACAATATTGTTGCATTTTTATATTGAGGCTTATTTAAAATAAATTCTGGATTAATTTTTCTAGATGAAATATCTTTTCCAGGCTCCCCCTGATCGAGATATCGCCACTCATCAAATAAATTTGGGCCAAAACCTGATTTTTTAATTGATTTTAAAAATTGTTTGGGAATAATTGCATCTGTATCTACGTTTGATCTATCAAGAGGTATGACAGTTCCTGTATGTTTAACAATCGGAAGCATCAACCATCCCCCTTACATCAACAAATTTACCATTAATAGCTGCAGCTGCAGCCATTTGTGGGCTTACTAAATGTGTTCTTCCACCTTGACCTTGCCTACCCTCAAAATTTCTATTAGATGTTGACGCACATCTTTCACGCGAATTTAATTTATCTGCATTCATGGCTAAGCACATTGAGCATCCAGGTTCACGCCACTCAAATCCCGCATCAAGAAAAATTTTATCCAACCCTTCTTTTTCAGCTTGTTCTTTTACAAGACCAGACCCTGGAACAACTAAAGCTAATTGAATGCATTCAGCAATTTTTTTATTTTTAACGATCATTGCAGCAGCTCTTAAGTCCTCAATTCTTGAATTAGTGCAAGATCCTATAAAAATTTTATCGAGCGATATATCTGTAATACTTTTATTTTCTTCCAAACCCATATAATCCAGAGCTCTTTTATAGCTTTTTTGAGTGGATGCATTTTTTTGCTCAACCGGATTTGGAATTTTATTGTTTACACCAACCACCATCTCTGGCGAAGTTCCCCATGTTACTTGGGGTTCTATATCTGATGCATCTAAATTGATGACTTTGTCAAAAGGAGCTCCGTCATCGCTTCTTAAATTTTTCCAGTCCTCAACTGCATCATCCCAAAGTTCTTCTTTGGGTGCAAAAGGTCTATCTTTTAAATAATTTATTGTCTTCTCATCAACCCCAATCAATCCTGCTCTTGAACCAGCTTCAATAGCCATATTGCAAAGAGTCATTCTTCCTTCCATGCTTAATTCTTGGATCGCATTTCCTGCAAACTCAATAGCATAACCCGTTCCGCCAGCAGTTCCAATTTTTCCAATAATATATAACGCCATATCCTTTGCAGTTATAAAGTCACCCAGAGTGCCATTGACATTAATCAGTAAAGTCTTAAATTTTTTAACAATCAAACACTGCGTTGCAAGGACATGTTCAACTTCAGAAGTACCAATACCCATGGCAAGAGCGCCGAAAGCCCCGTGAGTACTTGTATGCGAGTCACCACAAACTATAGTCATTCCAGGTAAGGTAGAACCCTGTTCCGGACCAATAACATGGACTATACCTTGACGTTTATCGTCCATCTTAAACTGCTTTAATTGAAAATAGTCGCAGTTATTATCTAAGGTATCTACTTGTATTTTGGACACAGGATCTGTGATGCCTAATTTTCTGTCAGTGGTAGGAACATTATGATCAGGTACTGCTAAGATTGAATTTTTGCGCCAAATTTCTCTATTAGCATTCTTGATACCTTCAAATGCTTGGGGGCTAGTTACTTCATGAACCAGATGACGATCAATATAAATAAGAAAGGTATCATTTTCTTCTCGTACAATATGCCTTTTAAATATTTTATCGTATAAAGTTAATGGCATAATTTAATCTCTAAAGTTACCAAATTGTAATGGGAAGTTATTATGTTTTTCTTTTATTAGCCTGATGCTTTCCTGAAGGATATCTCGCTTAGCCCCACTAACTCTCAATTCATCACCTTGAATGGACGTCTGAACTTTAATTTTATTGTCTTTTAAAGTTTTTATAATCTCCTTGGCAAGCTCCATTGAGATACCATTTTTTATATTGAGAGGTTGTTTCGACTTATTGCCAGATACCGATTCTATTTCTTCTGACTCCATTCTTTTTGAGCTATCAGCCTCTTTTTTTTCCATACCAGGATATAAGATATCTTTTACTTGATTGATCTGAAATTCTGAATCACCAAATATAATTATCTTCATTTCTTTTTCAATCAATTCAATTTTAGCGCTAGTTCCCTTAAAATCGTACCTATTTAAAATCATTCTCATTGAAACGTCGATGGCATTTTTAATATTTTCCATGTTTGCTTTAGATGAAATATCAAATGAGGGCATAATATTTTCCTTATGATTTCTTACTTTTATTTGCAATTCTTAATCTTAATGCATTTAGCTTGATAAATCCTGCCGCATCCTCGTGATCAAAGGCGCCATCATCATCCTCAAATGTTGCAATTTCAGGATCAAATAATGAGGTATGGCTATCCCTAGCTACAATAATAATATTTCCTTTATAAAGACTCAGTGTGACCCATCCATTAACGTTTAATTGCGTGTGATCAATTAATTTTTGAATTGCTGTTCTCTCTGGACTCCACCAATATCCGTTATAAATTAAAGCCGCATATCTAGGCATAATATCGTCTTTAAGATGGGCAACTTCCCTATCAAGAGTTAATGATTCAATAGCTCTGTGAGCCTTAAGCAAAATTGTTCCACCTGGAGTTTCATAACATCCTCTGGCCTTCATACCAACATATCTATTTTCTACCAAGTCTAGCCTTCCGATTCCATGTTTACCGCCAAGCTCATTAAGATATTCTAATATTTCATGAGGTGCTTTCTTTGTTCCATTCAAACTTACAGGATCACCATACTCAAATCCTATAGTAATCTCATCAGCTTCATCAGGGGCATCTTTTGGACTAACAGTCCATCTCCACATTGAATCCTCGGGAGAATTTTTTGGATCTTCTAAGTGTCTTCCTTCGTATGAAATATGTAATAAATTTGCATCCATACTGTAGGGACTTCCACCAGATCGATGTTTCATTTCAACTGGTATGTCATTTTTTTTAGCAAAATTAAGAAGTTTCTCTCTGCTTAGTAAATCCCATTCCCTCCATGGAGCGATAACTTTTATTTCAGGGTTAATCGCGTACGCACCCAACTCAAATCTAACCTGATCATTTCCCTTACCAGTAGCGCCATGAGAGATAGTATTGCTTCCTGTTTCATCAGCTATTTCAACAAGCCTTTTTGCTATTAATGGTCGAGCAATTGATGTACCAAGTAAATATTCTCCTTCATAAATAGCATTTGCCCTAAACATAGGAAAAACGTAATTTTTTACAAAATCTTCTCTTAGGTCTTCAATAAATATTTCTTTAACACCTGCTGCTTTTGCTTTTGCTCTCGCTGGCTCTATTTCTTCCTTCTGCCCTAAATCTGCAGTAAAAGTTACCACTTCGCAATGATATGTTTGTTGAAGCCATTTCAAAATAACCGAGGTATCAAGTCCACCCGAGTATGCAAGTACAATTTTATTGACGTCGTTAATCATTGATTTATTTTCCTAATAGTAAATACTCAAGTAATGCTTTCTGAACATGGAGTCTATTCTCTGCTTCTTCCCAAACTACGCTTTGAGGTCCATCAATAACATCAGAGGAGACTTCTTCACCTCTATGGGCAGGCAGGCAATGCATAAATATTGCATCTTTATTAGCTAAATTCATCATATCTTTGTTAACCTGCCAGTCAGCAAAATCTTTTATTCTTTCTTTCTTTTCATCCTCAAATCCCATGCTTGTCCAAACATCAGTAGTGACAATATCCGCACCTCTAACTGCGTCAATTGGGTCTTTAAATTCTTTAAAATGGCCTACTCCTTTAATCCCCGCTTTATCCAGATCAATTTCATACCCTTTGGGTGTTGAAACATTAACATTAAAATCCAAAAGTTCTGCTGCCTGGAGCCAGGTACTGCATACGTTATTTGAATCACCAATCCATGCAACATTTTTCCCTTTAATAGAGCCTCTTTTTTCAATAAAAGTGAAAATATCAGCTAATATTTGACATGGGTGATACTCGTTGGTGAGCCCATTTATTACTGGAACTCTAGAATTAGCGGCAAATCTCTCTATAATATCTTGCTCAAAAGTTCTTATCATTACCGCATCAGACATCCTGGAGATAACCTTTGCGGCATCCTCAACAGGCTCGCCTCTTCCTAATTGTGAATCTCGAGTATTTAAATAAATCGCTGTACCACCAAGTTGTTGCATACCAGCTTCGAATGATAGTCTTGTTCTTGTACTTGCTTTTTCAAAAATCATAACCAATGTCATGTCCTCAAGCGGCCAATACTTTTCATACGCCCTATATTTTGCTTTAATCATTTTTGATTTATCAAAAATAATATCAAGCTCAGAGAAAGTAAAATCGTTGAATTGAAGAAAATGTTTTATAGTCATTTTTTAATTATTCTTTATAAAATCTATTATTAAATTACTCAATTTTTCAACCAACATAATCGATTCATCCCTTTTAATAATAAGTGGTGGAAGAAGTCTAATAACATTATCAGCGGTGACATTTATTAATAAATGCTGGCTCTGAGCTAACTCAATTAAACCAGAACATGGAACTTCAAGTTCAATTCCTATCATTAAGCCCATATGCCTTATATTTTTTATTTCTTTAAATGTTCCAATATTTTTCTCTAATTCCTTAGCGATAAAATCACCTTGAACATTAGCATTATTGATTAACTGTTCATCTTCAACCACTTCCAAAGTAGCCATTGCTGCTGCACAAGCCAAAGGATTTCCTCCAAAGGTCGATCCGTGCTTGCCTGGAGTTAATAAATCAGATGCACTTTCATTAGTAACGCATGCGCCTATAGGAACGCCAGAAGCTAATCCTTTTGCTAAGGTCATCACATCGGGCTTAATATCGCTATGTTGAAATGCGAACCATTTGCCTGTTCTTCCAATACCACATTGAACCTCATCCAAAATTAAAAGCCAATCATTATCGTCACATATTTTTCTGATGTCTGAGAGATATGAATTAAAATTTTGAGGCATATTAATGCCACCCTCACCTTGAATTGGTTCAACAAAAATAGCAGCTACATTATTTTTATGATCTGCTATTTTTTTAATTGCCTGTACATCATCATATGGAACTCTAATAAAACCTGGCATTAAAGGCTCAAAACCTGCCTGCGCTTTTCGACTTCCTGTAGCAGAGAGAGTAGCCATAGTTCTCCCATGAAAAGCATTATCCATCACAATAATGTCTGGAGAATTTATTTTATTTTTGTGTCCATGTAGTCTAGCAATTTTTATAGCTGCCTCATTAGCCTCACAACCTGAGTTACAAAAAAAGGAGGATGATAGCTTTGAAATTGAAGCTATCTTTTTTGCAAGCATGCATTGTTTTTCAATATGGTAATAATTTGATACATGGATTAACTTTGATACTTGATCATTAATAGCTTTGATAAGTTTTGGATGATTGTGGCCAAGAGTATTCACAGCAACCCCCGAAAGACCATCGAGATATTTATTGCCAAATTTATCAAACAACCAAACCCCCTCTCCTTTTTCAAAAGAAACAGGAAGCCTTTTGTATGTATTAAGTAAGCTATTTTTTAATAAATTCATAATAGAAATAAAAACGGCGACCTAGGTCGCCGTGTAATAGACCAGTAAATTTATAAACCAAGCAGTGCTCGATGAGACAAGCCATTTGTCATCAGAAGCAACATAGGGATAGAAAGAAGCGTGTTGGTTCTAGAAGCTAACAGGGCAACTCTTCTTGCCTTTCCTTTTTCTTCATCAGTTGCTTTTTTTAGGCCTAAAACTTTTTGTTGATTAGGCCATATCAGACCCCATACGTTAAATAGCATAATAGTTCCTAGCCATGAGCCTAATCCAATTGCCTCATATCCATTTTGCAATAAAAAAGCATCGGAAAAGTTTGCTCCAAGAAGTGCGGCCCCTGCTAACCAGGTAGCAAGTGCTGCCCATCTAAACCATAAAAGAGCAAGAGGAGCAACATGTTTAGTGATACCTCCAGCAGAACCATCTGCTGCAGCTGCCTTCAAAGCTGGGACTTGAACAAAGTTAAAATAATATAAAAGACCAATCCACGCTACGCCAGCAATTACATGAAAAAATCTCATAAAACCAAGATAAAAAGATGATGGAGAGGACATCAGAACGTACAATATTACGGCACTCAAAATAATACCTGCGATTATTGTGCCTTTAATTGAATCTAATGGATTTTTCATTTAATTGTCCTTTTTAAAATTAAATTTAAGTTAATGTGATTATACTGAAAGTTGTTTAATTAATATACTCATAATGAATTTAATTTCAACATGCTAAAACTTCAAAAAGGATTCTTATGGATGCTTATTGCAACATTATTTTTTTCTATAATGGGCGCATCAGTTAAGTTAGGAAGTGAGAATTTTTCTGCAATTGAATTAGTCTTCTATCGTTCTGCTGTAAGCCTTTTATTTATTTTTTTTATAATGAAAATAAATAAAATTACCACAAAAACAAACTATCTTTTGCTTCACTTTAAAAGGTCAATGATTGGATTTATTTCTTTAATTTTATTCTTTTATGCAATAAGCCATTTACCTTTGAGCACCTCAATATCTCTGAACTATACCTCTCCTATATTTGTAGGTCTATTGATGCCCGTAATACTCAAAAGGAAAGTGAATTATAAAATTTTTACGTTGGTGTTTGTGGGATTCATAGGGGTTTTTTTCATTCTAAAACCAACCTTTTATGGTCAAAATATTTATGCTGGTTTGATTGGTCTTTTCTCAGGTTTTGGGGCAGGCATTGCATATCTTTACGTGACTCAACTAGGGCAAGTAAAAGAGCCTGACATAAGAACTGTATTTTACTTTACCCTTATTTCAACTGTTGGATCAGCAATACTTTTAATTAATCAAGAAATCCATGTACCTAAAATTCAAGATATTAAAATACTAATATATCTTGGTATTTCAGCAACCATAGCTCAAATTGCAATAACTCGCGCTTATCGTGTTGGAAATACACTTAGTAATGCTGGGCTATCTTACCTAACCATCATATTTTCTGCATTCTTCGGGGTTATCTTCTTCGAAGAATCGCTAGATTTATTGAGCATATTTGGAGTGACGCTCATAATTGTGAGTGGGATTTATATTTCAATTAAACAATCAAGGCTCAAGTAAACCGCACCTTATAGCAATCAAAGCAAGCTCAGCAGAGTTGTTTGCATTTAACTTTTGTTTTATGTTGTAAAGGTGAGTGCCTACTGTTCTTGGGCTCAAGCATATGGTTTCAGCGATTTCATTGGTGCTTTTACCCTTAGCTAAAGCAATAAAAACCTCAAATTCTCTGTCGGACAAAATTTCAACGGGATTATTCTCTCCGGATAACTGAGTAATTGCCATTTGCTGTGCTATTGAAGATTCTAAATATTTTGTTCCATTCTGAATAGATCTTATGGCTTTTATAAGCTCTTCTGCTGCACTTCTTTTTGTCAGGTACCCTAAGGCTCCAGCATTCAGTGCTCTTTTAGGATGGACAGAGTCCTCATGGGCTGATAATACTAAAATTTTAGCTTTTTTATCGTAAGCCAATATTCTTTCGATAGCCTCCAAGCCTCCAATACCCGGCATGGTTATATCCATTACAGTAATATCTGGGCTATTTTCCTTGAAAGTTTTTATCCCTTGCTCACCAGATTCAGCTTCCGCAATCACTGCCATATCATTTTCAGCATCAATGAGCATTTTAAAACCCATCCTTACAACCGAATGATCATCTACCAACAAAACTTTTACTTTACTCATAGTGCTCCTAATTATCCAAAGGGATAGAAATATTGATTGACGTACCTTTTCCCTTAAAACTTTTTATATGAAATGTTCCATATAAAGATTTAACTCTCTCTTGGATGCCAATAAGCCCAAATTGTTTTGTATTTGTGAGTATTTTGGTATCAAAACCAACACCGTCGTCGGTAAAAGATAATTTTAGTTCTTTTTTAATATGATTCAAATTAATTACTATTTTTTTTGCATTGGCATGCTTCATACAATTATTCATAGCCTCTTGAATAATACGGTATATATTAATATTAATGACCTCTCCTAAATGATCTAAATTCCCTTTCAACTTTAAGTCAATTTTTGTGTCTTCGTATTTAACCTTAAAACTACTCACCATGTCATTGAGAGTTTCGCTTAAACCAAGATTATCTAACGAACCTGGTCTGAGCTGACGAATAATACTATGCATACCGTCATAAATTTGATTGGCTGCTGAAGTAACAGATTCTGCGCTTTCTTCAATATCCTTATTTTTACCCTTTGTACGGTTCATTATATTTGCCGCAAATATCTTTATTGCTGATACATATTGACCTAATTCGTCATGAAGTTCTCGAGCAAGACTTCTTCTTTCGTCTTCAATATGCTCTTGAATAATCGCAGTAAGCTCTCTATTCTGTCTTAGTTCCTCTAAAGATTTTTTTGCAAGTATTTTTTCTGATATGTCCCTAATACTCACAATATCTCCAATAATTTTTTTTGATCTATTGTCCACTAAAGGTGTCGCTGAAATTGAAACATCAATTAGTCTACCTTTCTTGGTAATTCTTTTAGTTTCATAATTATTGATTGATTTTTTCATCTTAATGCTAGTTAATTTTTTTTGAAATTCACTTATTAAATGTTCAGGTACGATCACTCCAGCATCCTTACCAATGACTTCAGAGCGCTTGTAACCAAAAATTGATTCGGCCGAATGATTCCAAAAAGAGATCTTTAGATTCTTATCATGCATAATAATTGCATCTGCTGTTTGTTCTGCAATAGAAGCTAATGTTTGGTTTTCGTTTATTTTTGCTTCTAAAGAATCTCCCATTTTATTGAAATTATTCGAGATGGAATTGAATTCGGGTAACTCAAATTTTGGTAATCTTATATTTAAAGCACCTCCCCCCATCGATTCAATAGCTTTTAACATCGGTTTTATTGGCTCAAGCCATCTGCCTAATACTAAATAAATAAATATATTGAGAATAACTAGAAAAAAAATAGCAATATAAAAAAGTCTGCTCATTTCAACCCATGCCTCTTTTATGGTCCCTAATGGATTGGCTTCTACAATCAATCTTCCAAACCGTATCAATCGGCTATTTATATTTGGGGCTGGTGCTAGAAACTTTACAAACCATTCAGGTGGATTGGTATCTTTTCTGTAAGTACTAACAGGTGACTTATAAAGTAATGTGCCTTGAAGATCATATAAAGATATATTGTTACTTCTGACGTAACCTAAATCCTCAAGAAATCTTTTCATAACAATATCGGTATCACCCCAATCTGGGTTCTGAACAGAGCTTATGATGACTGAATCTAGCAACTGTAAGGTTACTTTATTTGCTGCTTCGACACCTTCTTCAATAGATTTCTTAGATGCAAAAATCAATATAGTACTCAAAACAAAAATGAATAAAACCATGATTACTGATATCAAAATGTTAAGTCTAAGTCTTAGAGGCATCATGTATTTATTGTTTTTAATTTAAATATTAATTTTTTTAATTTTGTACAATTAACTTGTATCATAAGCTTTTATTATCTTACAAGAGAAAAAAACATTAAATTTTTTTTACATTGAAAGCAAAGGGATGTATTATTTTTTTATATAGTCTTATATATCATATATAAGAGTTAAATCATTATTTGAGGTTATTTATATGGGCATTGAGTCAATAAACCATGAAAATAGAGTGTTTCATCCGCATAAAGAAACCATTGAAAAAGCAAATATTTCAGGTATGGATAGTTATGATGCGATTTGTAAAAAATTTGCGGATAATTATGAGGAAAGTTGGAGTGAATTGGCCAAAGAACTTTTGATTTGGGAAAAACCTTTTACCAAAATTTTAAATGAAGAAAATGCACCATTCTATAGTTGGTTTGAAGATGGCAAAATAAACGCGTCATATAATTGTCTTGATAGGCATTTGGAAAAACAACCAAATAAAACAGCCATTATATTTGAAGGTGATGATGGCTCAATAACCAAAATTTCATACAAAGAGCTCTACCATAAAGTATGTGAGTTTGCTAACGGTCTTAAGACTTTAAATTTAGAAGTTGGTGATCGTGTCATCATATACCTTCCTATGACAATTGAAGCAGTTATAGCTATGCAGGCATGTGCCAGAATTGGCTTAACGCATTCAGTTGTTTTTGGTGGCTTTTCATCGAAGAGTATTCAAGAAAGAGTTGTGGATGCCGCGGCTAAACTAATCATTACTGCTGATTTTCAATTTAGAGGCGGGAAAAAAATTCCTCTTAAATCGGCGGTTGATGATGCACTTGCAATGGGTGGATGTAATTCGGTTAAAAATACAGTCGTTTTGCAGAGAACAAAAGATGATGTAAAACTTAATAATTTAGATCTTTTATGGTCAGAATTAATTAAGAACCAAAAAAATGAATGCCCACCTGTATATGTTGATGCTGAGCACCCGTTATTCATTTTATACACATCGGGGTCAACAGGCACACCTAAAGGGGTCCAACATTCTACTGCCGGATATCTTCTTCATGCAATCAATACTTCAAGATGGACATTTGATTTAAAGCATGATGATGTATATTGGTGTACAGCGGATGTAGGTTGGATTACCGGGCATACCTATGTTGCTTACGGTCCAACTGCGATGGGAGCAACACAAGTTATATTTGAAGGAGTACCAACTTACCCTGACGCGAGTCGGTTTTGGCAAATGATAGAAAAACATAAGATAAGTATTTTTTATACTGCTCCAACGGCTATTCGAGCTCTCATCAAAGCCTCCGAAGTTGATCCAAAAACACATCCTAAGCATTACAACCTCTCTTCGTTAAGGCTTCTAGGTACTGTTGGAGAACCAATTAATCCAGAAGCATGGATGTGGTACCACAGAGAAGTTGGTAAGGAGTCTTGCCCGATCATTGATACATTTTGGCAAACTGAAACAGGTGGACATGTGATCACACCATTGCCAGGGGTAACTCCCTTAATACCTGGTTCGTGTACGCTCCCTTTCCCTGGAATAGATATAGACGTAGTTGATGAAACAGGTAAGGATATAGAATGGGGTAACGGAGGCTTATTAGTGATAAAAAAGCCTTGGCCTTCCATGATACGAAATATTTGGGGTGACCCTGAAAGATTTAAAAAGAGTTATTTTCCAGAAGATCTCGGAGGAAACTTATATTTAGCTGGCGATGGCGCTGTTAGAAATAAAGATAATGGTTATTTCACCATAATGGGAAGGATTGATGACGTATTGAATGTCTCTGGCCACAGACTGGGTACTCAAGAAATAGAATCTGCTCTTGTTGCAAACAAAAAAGTAGCTGAGGCAGCTGTTGTAGGTCGCCCACATGACGTTAAAGGTGAATCAATAGTAGCTTTTGTTGTTTTAAAATCTCAACGGCCAGATAGTAAAAACTCTAAAGACATAATATTATCTCTGAGAAATTGGGTTAGTGACGAAATTGGGCCCATAGCAAAGCCAGATGAAATTAGATTTGGTGATAACCTACCCAAGACCAGGTCAGGGAAAATTATGAGACGCCTTCTTAGGTCTATTGCAAAGGATGAAGAGATCACGACAGATATATCAACACTTGAAAATCCCGCAATATTAGACCAACTTAGAGAAAAACTATAATATGTAATAATTATCAAAGTATTTGTTTAAGATTTGACCAAAGTAGATCCTTGAAAATTACAATAATCTGAGTAAGTTAAAATTATAATGCCCAACCATCCCTTATCAGAAAAACATATTCTTAAGCCAAGTGGTCTTGATCATCAAGATCTTGATACCGCCCTAAATAAAATAGTTAGTAATAATATTGATTATGCAGATCTTTATTTTCAATATTCAAAGAATGAGTTCTGGTCGCTTGAAGATAGTGATGTAAAAAATGGAAGTTTTTCGATAGAGCAAGGTGTAGGTATTCGCTCAATAGCAGGAGAAAAGACGGCATTTACATACTCGGATGAAATATCTATGGATGTTCTTGAAAGTGGTGCAAAAATTGTTAAGACTATTAGCTCAAACAATAAAAATGTCTCATTTAAAAATGAAAATTTAGTCAATAAGCATAATTTATACAGGCCAATTAATCCGATTGACAGTATTGAAAGTGCAAATAAGATTGCTCTTCTGGAGCGTGTAGAATCAATAGCAAAAAAATTAAACCCCTACATAGTAAAAGTTTCTGCTTCATTAGCATCACAATTCGAAGTAGTTTTGATCAAAACATTTAATGGCGATCTTGTTGAAGATGTCAGGCCTTTAGTGAGACTCTCACTTAGTGTTATTGTTGACAAGGATCAACGGAGAGAACAAGGATCTGCAGGAGGTGGTGGTAGATATCCGCTGGATTACTTCACCGACCAAATCCTTCATCAATATGCCACTGACGCCGTAAATCAAGCTATTATCAATCTTGATGCGAAGCCTGCCCCTGCAGGCTTAATGACGGTTGTGTTAGGCTCAGGTTGGCCTGGGATACTGCTGCATGAAGCAATCGGGCATGGTCTTGAGGGTGACTTTAATCGAAAAGGAACATCTGCTTTTAGTGGAAAAATTGGAACGAAAGTTGCAAGTTCAGAGGTGACGGTAGTAGATGACGGCACAATTCCTAATAGACGTGGATCACTAAATGTTGATGATGAGGGAAATGCAACAACAAGGACGACACTTATAGAAAAAGGAAGGTTAGTTGGTTATATGCAAGATACTATGAACGCCAATTTAATGAATACTGCAACAACAGGTAATGGCAGAAGAGAGTCATATGCACATCTCCCAATGCCAAGAATGACGAATACATTCATGTTAAACGGCAAATACGAGCCGGATGAAATTATTAAGTCAGTTGACGATGGAATTTATGCAGATAACTTTGGTGGAGGTCAGGTAGATATCACTAGCGGTAAGTTTGTTTTTTCTGCCTCACAAGCTTGGGTTATAAAAAATGGAAAGTTAATACACCCAATTAAAGGAGCTTCAATTGTTGGAAATGGTCCTCAAATTTTAAATGAAGTAAGTATGGTTGGTAATGACATGAAGCTTGATACAGGTGTCGGTACATGCGGCAAGGATGGTCAAAGTGTTCCTGTTGGTGTTGGGCAGCCAACATTAAAGATTGATAATATAATTGTTGGCGGAACTAATTAGCCTTTGTATTTACTTTACTCTATTTTTATATTCAAACGTTCTCGTGTCAATTTCTATTTTGTCCCCTGCTTCGCAGAATAAAGGTACCATTAACTCAAAGTCTGTGCTTATTTTTGCTTGTTTTAAAACTTTCCCTGATGTCGTATCTCCTTTTACCGCAGGCTCTGTGTATGTTATTTCCCTCACTACTGAATTAGGAAGCTCAACAGATATTGGTTTATCCTCATAAAAAACGACATCGCATTCCATTCCATCCTCTAAAAATTTTAAAGCCTCACCCATGTTTTCCTTTTCAATTTCATACGGATTAAAATCTAAATCTACAAAGACATAGTTTGGGTCGGCAAAATAAGAAAAAGTAACCGCTTTTTTTTCCAAAATAATTAAATCAAACTTATCTGTTGCCTGGAATATTGTTTCAGTAGTATTGCCAGTTAGCAAATTTCTCATCTTCATTTTAACAATTGCTGCATTTTGTCGTCTACCAGATTTTGAAACATTGTATTCAGATTTATGAACCACCATTGGAGATGAATCAACCATGATGACATTTCCCACTCTTACCTCTTGTGCAGTTTTCATTTAGTAAATTTCCTATAAATTATCAAGAAATTATACTTTAATAACATCTAGTATTTAATATCTAAAATAGAATAAATGCGAACACTGTCTTGTGTCATAACTTCAACAATATCATTAAAACCTTTTCCTATTAATGACTTGGCTAGGGGAGATACCCAGCTTATGTAACCTGATTTATGATTAATCTCAACTTTACCAACAATTCTAATCTTCAATGTGAGCCTTTTTATCTCATCAAATAAAGATACATACGCACCAAAAAAGACTCTAGTTTTATCAATATTTTTATCTGGATAGACGATATTTGAATCCTCGATATTGGTTAGCAAAAACTTAATTCTGGAGTCAATTTGTCGTAACTTTTTTTTACCATATATATAATCTCCATTTTCGCTACGATCACCATTACCTGCAGCCCAACTTATAACCTTAACCAATTCAGGTCTTTCTATTTTTATAATCTGAGCAAGCTCTGTTTGAAGAATTTTAAAACCTTCCTCAGTTATATAATTCATTTTGTTTTCCATTTTTCAAAAACCTAAACTTATTTACAGGTTACAATTGAATATCTATGATCAAAGAGTCCTACAATCTCGTAATTTGTGAAGATGATAATCAAGCCTATGATATTCGGCTTATCTATAAAAAACAATCTCAAATTAAGGCGTTGAAGATTCCCAGAATTGAGACATTAGATATATGGTTGGCAGAAGAATATCAAAACTATCTAATGGTCGAAAATAACAAAATAAAACTTAGTTTGCTCAATGGTATTGAGGAGAAAATACTATGGGAAAAAATTATAACAAGTGACCTTAAGATAAGGAAAGAAAGTGCAGTAACTGACATAACAAATTTAGCCCAACAAGCAATTAATGCCAATAGAATAATATCAACACACCACATAAAAGAAGTCGAGCTCGAACAAAACGCTGTCTATAAAGAGCTAAAATATTTTTTAGAGTGGAGGAAAGATTTTAAAAAAAAATGCAGTGAAACCAATCTCATCACAAAATATGACTTTATAAATTTTTTCACAAACCTACAAAAAAATAACAAAATTATTAATGATGAAAAAATTCTATTTATAAGTATTGATGAAGAGAAAAAAAGTCATGAAGCTTTATTCAAGGAATTAAGTAAAAGCAATATTATTGAAAATCAATTAAACAAAAAATTTCCTAAAGTCAAAATAATTAACAATGCTTATCAGAGTTATGAGCATGAAGTATCAGCAATAATCGAATGGATCAAAGAAAATATATCAAAAAAACATAAAAAATTACTAATAATATCTCCAGCACTTGAAAGATTTCAAATCAAAATTCAAAATGAAATAGATAGGCATATCCAACCAATTGTTTTTAATAAAATACAGACTGAAAGTATCGCAAATTTCAGTCTCCGAAGGCCTTTATCTGCAGAGCCAATTCTTAGAAGTGCATTAAACCTAATTAAGTTAAATGACAAAAAATTTATTCCAATAAATGATATATGTGAGCTACTGCTCTTTAATAATTGGATTGATAATGAGAGTTTCTTATTAAGAGAAGATTTAGCAAACACACTTAGACTGTCCAAGAAAAAATTCATTTCTCTACAAAATCTTCAAAATATAGTGGAAGGTTATTCAGAACGATATGAGGATAGTAGTTGTAGAGGGCTTCGAGATTCTTTAAATTTAATCCAAAAAAATCAGGAAATCTGGCGCGAAAAAAGTACTGGTCTCTACTGGTCTAAACAGATATTTCAATACCTTGATCGATTAAATTTTAGTAAAGTAAATAATTTATTATATTTTGAAAACAATAACTTAAAATTTTTTTTTAAAGTTATTAATTATGTTAATTCTAGCAAGGTTATTCCTCGAAAATTAACATTATCTGAATACCTTGAGTTCATTGAATATTATCTCGAAAATTTTATTCCTAGCCAGCCTAATGATGATGCATTTATAGATATTTATGGTTTTTATGAAAACCCCACAAAAAAGTACGATGCAATATGGCTGATGAATATGAATGATAATTTTTGGCCAAACAAGGACGGATTTAATCCTTTCTTATCAAAAAATATTCAAAGTAAATATAATTTATTTAATAATACATATTACAGGAATATATATTTTCGAAAAATAGAAAGATTATCGAACATAACTTCCCAAATATCCATATCTCATGCTCTCAAGGACAACGATTCCTTATTATCTCCATCACCATGGAATAACCTCGATATATCTATACATAAACATACCAAAATAAAATCTACATCATTACTTAAAAATCAATACTTTATTGATGATCATCAGGCGCCTGCTATAAAACTTAGTGGTGAAATTTTCATTAAAAGTGGAAGACTTTGCCTTGAAAATCAAACAAAATGTCCAGCTTGGGCATTTTATTCACATAGGTTGGGCTGTTCAACTTATGAAGCTGATGATCAAGATGAAGTTTCTAAAAGTGCTGAAGGATTATTAATACATAGAGTACTAGAGCTATTTTGGTCACAAACAAAGTCTTTAGATAAATTATTATCAATGAATGATTTGAATCTCGAGAAGGTAATTGAAGGTTATATTGCTCAAGCTTTAAAAGAATTTGAAGAAGATCATAGCGAAATTGATAGTCGTCTTTTACTAATGCAGCAACAAAATCTAAAAAATCAAATTTATACATGGCTATCTGAAGAAAAAAAGAGGCCTTTATTTCAGATAAAGGATTTAGAAAAAACTGTTGAAATTAAAATTAATAGAATTAGGTTTAATATACGTATTGACCGTATTGATGTAATACAAAATAAATATGAATTAATAGTTGATTATAAAACAGGAAAAAATCCAACTACAAGAAAAGCTTTTTTTTCGGATACATTAACAGATCTTCAGATTCCAATTTATGCCTGCTTTCTACCTAATAAAAATCTTGCTGGTGTTGCCATAGCACACATAAATAGGAGGAAAATTAACCTTTATGGTATTACATCTTCAAAAATTGAAAATATTACTCCGCAGCTCAATAACAAAATTGATCACCCAGTGGCAAAGGATTGGAGTGGTTTGTTGTCAATGTGGCAACAACGACTCGAGAAGACTGCAGAACAATACTTATCTGGTAATGCCTCTGTAACTTTCAATAAAAATACTGATTTTACTTACTGTGAGGTCTTACCCTTATTAAGATTAGCAGAAAAGAAATATCAATTTGAACAATATAAATAAAATGTCATCGAAACCTGAAGATCAAAAGATAAGAGAAAAAGCTGTAGGTAAAGGCTCTTTTATTGTCCAAGCCCCTGCAGGCTCAGGAAAGACTTCATTACTAATTAAAAGATTTTTAAACCATCTTCTAGAAGTTAAATCTCCAACAGAAGTTTTAGCTCTAACCTTTACTAATAAAGCTGCATCAGAGATGGAGCAAAGAATAAAAAAAACATTAAAAGGGGAAATAAAAAATCCAGAACTAAATGACATAGTTGAAAAAATATCAAAGCAGGCAATAAAAAATAATTGGGAAGAGGGATACATTGACTCACTAATGATAATGACTATTGATAAAATGGCCCTTAAATTAATAAGACAAACACCCATTCTAAGCAAATCTGGAATAAGTTTTATAACCGACGATGATCCTGAAGAAATATATAAGGAGGTAATAAAAGAATCGATAACAACTCATTCAGATAATTCAGTATTATTAAAATATTTTCAATATGACTATCATAAATTAACTGATCAGTTATTAACTCTCATCAAAAAAAGAGACCAATGGCTACCCCTAATAAGCTCCTTGATGCAAAAAAAGGATAATGAGATTAAAAGGGAATACGAAAATTATTATTCAAATGAAATAAATCTATGGATTGAGGAAAAAATTAAGCCCATTTTCTCTAAGCAACAAATAAAAGAGATCGAAATTATAGTTAATTTTAGTGCAGATAATAAAAAAATTGATCAACAAAATAATCTAAGACTTATTAATAATCCTGAGTTTTGGTTTTATTTTCGAGACTTAATTATAAGTAAGGATGGTAAAACAGTTTTAAAAAGATTCACACATGAAAAAGGTTTTCCTCCCACAGATAATGGAAGAGATATAAAAGATAAGTTAATAAATTTAATAAAAGAAAAAACAAATGAAATCAATATAATAAAAGAATTTTATAATGTCGTTTATCAAAAAAATATAAAGGATATCTACCCAATAATTAAGATGTTCGGCATGTTACTAATTGATATGGTTATAAAGCTTAATGATAAATTCAATGCCCAAAGAGTATTAGATTTTACACAGGTAATGGCTAACTCAACAGAGGCTTTAAAAGGAACTCACCTACCCTTAATATTAGATCAAAATATTTCTCATATTCTAATTGATGAATTTCAAGATATTAATGAATCTCAACTTAACTTTCTAGAACTTCTTACAGAAAATTTTTCTGGAAATAATCGTAAATCTTTTTTTGCTGTGGGTGATCCCATGCAATCTATTTATAGATTTCGTAAAGCAGAGGTTGAAATTTTCAGTAGAGTTCAAAAAATTGGTTTAGGTGATTTAAAATTAGAATCACTTTTTCTTGAAGTTAATTTTCGTTCAAATAAAGGTATTGTCGATTGGCTTAATGATAATTATTCCAAGACATTTCCACAGCATAATATAATTAACGAAGGAGCTGTATCTTTCTCAAGGTCTAAATCAAACAGTAGTAATTCTGGCCAAAGCATTTACCTCAGACCTATTGTATCAACCGTAGATTCAAAACAAGAATTATATGAAGCTGAGGCTCAATATGTATTGGATATAATTATAAATCTCAGACAAAATAACTCCGAACAAGATATCGCTGTTCTCACACGTTCGAAAAATCATCTTAATGAAATAATAACCTTAATAAATCAAAAAGAACCATCCCTTCCAATTGATGCTATTGAGATATCAGAAATTCAATCAAACCAGACATTTCAAGATATTCTATCCTTAACTCGGGCTATGTTTAATTTTAACGACAGAGTTAACTGGATATCCATTCTAAAATGTCCTTGGTGCGGTCTAACTATCAATGATCTGGCTTTATTATTTGAGCAGGAACACAAGCTCACAGTATGGGAAATTATTAATAATAAAGCGCACATCAGCAAACTAAATGATGACGGTAAAAAAAGAGTAGATTATTTTATTAGTGTCATCGAAAATAATATCCAATATCGCGGAAGAGTCTCTCACAGATATTTTATTGAAAGTATTTGGAGGCAATTGAGAGGGTATGAATCAATGATTGATACAAATGATATTACAAATATTGATCTTTTTTTTGAGCTGCTTGACAAATCAAGCACTACACTATCAATTGATTTCTTAAAATTAGATCGCATGATTAAAAATATTTATAAATCAGAAACAAGCTCAGAAAAAAATCCAATAAAATTTTTGACAATACATAAATCAAAAGGATTGGAATTTGATTGCGTTATTATTCCTAATCTTAATCAAGGTAGTAGAAATGAAATAACTGACTTAATTCTTTATGATAAATATGCTTTATCCATAAAGGATCCAGCTAAAAATAGAAATCTTCATACGTATCATTCATACATGGAACAAAAAAGGCTCGATAATGAAAAAATTAGATTGTTGTATGTAGCAATAACAAGAGCTATAAATAAATGCTATCTAATAGGTGCTATTGAAAAAAATGGTGAAATCGTCAAACCAAAGCCAGGAACATTTATGGCGATTCTATGGCCCTTTATGAAAGATAAATTGATTGAAATAGATGCTCAAGGAACTATAAATAGGTATGAAAATTTTGTTCCAAAATTAAGAAGATTATCAAATAAGTTTTTCACTGATAATAAAAGTCTTACAAAAAAAGATGATGGTAAATTATATGAATTTTCCTACCCTCAAGATAGCCAAGATATCAAAAGATTTACTGGAATAATTGTTCACAAATATTTAGAAATTATTATTAAAAAACAATTAGATGTAGATTTAATTTTACGTAATAAATTAAGTTATATTGAATCCCTTTTTATAACAAATAATTTTACGAAAAATGATATTTCAATTGCTTTAAAATTGGTAAAAGATTCTATTACAATGTTAAAAGAAAGTTCTGATGGCCGATGGATTTCTAGAAGTTATTTGAATGATAATTCTGAGGCTCATTACCTTATGGAAAATGAAAAGAATTCTAACCTTCTAATTCCGGATAGAAGTTTTATAGAAAATAATATTCAATGGGTTATTGATTACAAGATCCCTTTTCAACCGATAAAAAACCTAATGATTGAAGCAAAGAAACATCATTCTCAATTAAATATGTATGAAAACATTTTTTCAAAAAATTCTTTGGTTGTAAGAAAAGCTATTTACTTTGCTCCCCAAGGAAAACTTATTACCCTTTAAGCTCCTTTATTGTTTGACGTATGAACTTTACTCGTTTAGATACATCCTCCTCATCATATAAAATTTTAAGCTTATCAGGCCCATTCATTTTAAATCTTCTGTCATTTTGTAATAAATCAATTATCTTGATGGGATCGATATCAGCATTTTTTTTAATTGTTATCTCGGTCATTGATTTGCTTGAATCAATTTTTACAATGTCAGTTTCAGATATGTTTATCCTTAGTTCATGAAATAATATTAAGTTGATTGTCTGAGGGGGCATCAAACCAAACCTATCGATTAATTCTTCTTTAAGGATTTTAAGCTCGTCTTTATCCTTACAGCTGGATAATCTTTTATAAATAATCAGTCTTTCATTGGTATTTGGGCAATAAGTCTGTGTAAGTATCATGGGAGTATGAAGATTTATTTCTTTATTGGATGTAATAGGCATTTCTAAATCAATTTTTTCTCCTTTTTTTAAATGTTTTATTGCACCGTTTAACATATCTAAATAAAGATTAAAACCTATCTCATGCATTTGGCCACTTTGGTTATCCCCTAATAGCTCACCTGCACCTCTTATCTCTAAATCATGCATAGCTAAATGATAGCCAGCTCCCAAGTCTTCCATTAACTGGATAGCCTCCAAGCGTTTTTTTGCGTTTGATGTCAGTTTTCTATCTTCATCCACCAACAAATAAGCATAAGCTTGATGATGTGATCTACCTACTCTCCCTCTAAGCTGATGAAGCTGCGCCAAGCCAAACTTATCAGCCCTATTCATAATAATTGTATTAGCTGTGGGTATATCGATTCCAGTCTCTATAATGGTTGAACAAAGTAAAATATTAATTCTTTGCTGATGAAAATCTTGCATTACACGTTCAAGCTCTTTTTCCCTAAGCTGCCCATGAGCAATACCAATTTTTGCCTCAGGAAGAAGTTTTGATAATTTCTCAAACATAGATTCGATTGTGTTTACTTCGTTATGAAGAAAATAAATCTGGCCTCCACGATTAAACTCCCTTAAAACTGCCTCTTTAATAATTCCTTGGCTATGGTTAACAACAAACGTTTTGATAGAAAGACGTTTTTGTGGGGGTGTTGCGATTACTGAAAACTCTCTTAAGCCTTCCATCGCCATGGACAATGTTCTTGGTATGGGAGTAGCCGTAAGTGCTAGAACATCTACATTCTTTTTAAAAGCTTTCAGCTTTTCTTTTTGTCTTACTCCAAATCTATGCTCCTCATCAATTATTATCAACCCAAGATCTTTAAATTTGATGTCTGGCTGTAACAGGCGATGAGTTCCAATAATAATATCAATTTTTCCTTCATGTAATCGCCTTAATGATTCACTTTGTTGTTTTTTCGATTTAAATCTGGATATTTCTTCAATCTTTATTGGCCATCGAGCAAATCGATCGCTAAAGTTATTAAAATGTTGTTCTGCCAATAATGTAGTTGGCACTAAAACTATGGCTTGTTTACCATTAAGAATAGATATGAATGCAGCTCTCAATGCAACTTCTGTTTTTCCAAAACCTACATCACCACATATCAGCCTATCCATGGGTCTGGATGATTCCATATCTTGAATTACTCTCTCAATAGCCTCTTTTTGATCTAAGGTCTCCTCAAACGGAAAGCCATCCACAAAAGCATCATAATCTTTTAGGTTGATTTTGGAGCTAACACCTTTCTGCAAAGATCTTTTAGCATAAAGATCTAATAATTCTGCTGCGGTATCATGAATTTGAATTAAAGCTTTCTTTTTTGCCTTTTCCCATGAGCCGCTACCTAATTTATGAATTGGTGCTGATTCAGTTGGTCCGCCTGAGTATCTTGAGACTAAATTGAGATGAGATACTGGAACGAATAATTTATCGCTCTTATCATAATGTAGCTCTAAAAACTCGTTCATACCATCACCATAATCCATTTCAACTAAACCCTTATATCTCCCTACTCCATGATGTTCATGAACTATTGGATCGTCAACACTCAACTCTGTAAGGTCTTTAACTATGCCATCACTATTGAAATCTTTATTTCTTTTAGCCTTCTTTGTTTGTCTTACAAAGTTAGGGAAAATTTCAGTTTCAGTAATTATTAAATAATTCTGATAAACAAAACCGAAATGTAAAGGGCCAGAAATTAGACATACTTTTTCTTTTGATTTTTCAAATGACTCCCAACTCTCCACTAATTTATGTTGAATATGAGACTGATTTAACATTTCAGATAGTGACTCTCTGCGACCTAAACTTTCTGCAGATATCAATACTCTATGAGGAGTATTTTCGATTGAGTAAGATAATTTTGCCAATGGTGGAGATGTATCTCTGTCAATTGCCACATCATCAATCGTTATTGTCGAGCTATTTTTTTTCTTGATTTCAGAATATTGTTTTATTTTTTTAAAAAAATAATCCGCTGGAATAAGAAATTCTTTTGGTTTTAAAATTGGTCTTTCTGCATCATACGCATACAAACGAAACCTACTTTCTGTTTCAGCCCAATAGTCAGATGCAGCCTTAGCTGTATCTCCTAAAAGTAAAACTGCATCATTTGAATCAATATAATCAAATATCGTGTCGGTTTTATCAAAAAAAAGTGGGAGATACCATTCCATTCCAGAAAAAGGGGTGCTCTTGCTAATGCTTTTATATATTTTTGATTTCGATAAATCACCCTCAAATTTTTCACGGTAGTTATTTCTAAAAGTACTTATGCCATCCTCATCCATAGAACATTCTCTTGCTGGTAAAAGCTTAATTTTATTTGTAGGATATAAGCTCCTTTGTGTATCAACGTCAAAAGTTCTTATGGATTCTATTTCATTGTCAAAAAAATCAATACGGTAAGGAACGATAGAGCCCATGGGGAAAATATCTACTATGCCACCGCGCATTGCAAACTCTCCAGGATTCATAACCTTTTCTACATAAAGATATCCATTATCAACCAACCTAGCTTTAAAGGCATTTATATCAACTGCTTGATTTTTTTTGAAGTTGAAACTAAATTTTTCAATATAAGATCGAGGTGGTAAAAAATGAAGTGTGGTAGATAAGGGGAGCAAATTGACATCAAATTCTCTTTGCGTCATTTGATATAGAGTAAGTAGGCGCTCTGAAATGAGATCTGGATGTGGAGAAATTTGATCATAAGGAAGGGTTTCCCAATCAGGCAAATGATTTATTCTAAGTTTTGGATAAAACCAAGACATTTCCTCCTTAACACGAATAGCGTCAAATACATTAGCAGTAAAAATATTTAAGGATCTTTTGGTAGAGTTAAGATGATCGTAAAATACCCTACCAATCTCAAGACTTTGAGAGGTATTGGTATCAATATGAAAGTGTTTTCTAGAAAAACTGTCTTCTAAAGAAGTTGCCATAGATTGCTATCTAAAATTAAGGAAGTATTATAAACGTGATTCGTTAAAAAATTAGGTAATTTAATATGAATAACAAAGAACTTGTAGCCCATGAAGCTCTTAAATATGTAAAAAATAATAGTATTATTGGTCTAGGCACTGGTTCTACTGCAAACTTATTTATTCAGGCTCTTGCGCAAAAAATCAAAAAAGAATCACTGAATATAAAAGTCGTTGCTAGCTCCACCGTAAGTCAAGTTCAAGCCCTTGAATATAATCTTGATTACATATCACTTGATCAAATAGAGGTTGTTGACTTATACGTTGATGGGGCCGATGAAGTGACAAACAATTTAGATGTATTAAAAGGTCGAGGTTACGACCTACTTCGAGAAAAATTATTAGCGCAAATTAGTAAACAATTTTTAGTTATCGGAGATAAATCAAAAATGGTAGATAAAATCGGTGAAAAGTTTCCAATTCCTATTGAAATATCTCCAATTGCATGGAAAATCACTCAAAATCTTATTCAAAAAATAGCAAAAAATTGTGTTTTACGGCCAAATACCGCTGGTGATGCTTTTGCAATTACGTCCACTGGGAATTTTGTTCTAGATTGTAAATTTGAATACACAAATCTCAAAGATTTATCTGAAGAGATTGCAAAAACACCTGGCGTTATTGAGTATGGAATTTTCCAGCACATTGCAAATATAGCATTAATTGCGGATGATAATCAGGTCACAAAAATTACTCTTGATGTTTAAGAATTCTTTCCCCGCCCATGTAATCATAAAGAACATCAGGAATAGTTACATCACCGTTTTCTTGTTGGTTATTTTCAAGGATAGCTACCAGCGTTCTTCCGACAGCTAAACCTGAACCGTTTAGTGTGTGTAGAAATATATTTTTCTTGTTAGCATCTTTAAATCTTGCTTTCATTCTTCTTGCTTGAAAAGACTCACAATTCGAAACTGATGATATTTCGCGGTACATATTTTGTGATGGAAGCCATACTTCAAGATCGAATGTTTTTGCAGCGCCAAAACCCATATCTCCTTTACAAAGCTCAATTACTCGGTAAGGAAGTTCTAGCTTTGATAAAATATTTTCAGCGTGCTTTACCATCTCATCAAGGACTTTATATGATTCGTCTGGATGGCATATTTGTACCATTTCAACTTTTTCAAATTGATGTTGGCGTATCATCCCCTTTGTATCTTTTCCATAAGACCCAGCCTCTGACCTAAAACATGGTGTGAGAGCTGTAAATTTCATAGGTAAATTATCTTCCTCTTGAATGCTGTCTCTTACAAGATTTGTAAGAGGGACCTCACCGGTTGGAATAAGATATAAATCGCCTTCATCACCACCTCTTTTAGTCGCAAATAAATCTTCAGAAAATTTTGGTAATTGTCCTGTGCCTGTTAATGATTCTGTATTTACAAGAAAGGGTGTGTAGCACTCTTCATAACCATGCTCGTTAACTTGAATATCGAGCATAAATTGTGCGATAGCTCTATGCAGCTTAGCGATGCCCCCCCTCATTACAACAAACCTTGATCCAGATAATTTGCTTCCTAAATCAAAATCAAGTCCGAGCAATTTTCCTATATCAACATGATCAACGACATCGAAATCAAATATTTTCTTTGCACCACATTCTCGAACTACAATATTGTGCTCTTCATTCATTCCCTCAGGTACGGAGGTATGCGGAATATTTGGGACGTTTAATAAAAATGTATTGATGGTTTTTTGAAGTACTGAAAGTTGAGTCTCAAGCTCTTTTAATTCACTGGAAGTTTTGCTTACAAGTGTCATTAAACTTTCAATATCATTACCTTTGGCTTTTTCAGCGCCAATCTTTTTGGAATTTTCATTCCTAACTCCTTGAAGCTCTTCTGTGCGGGTCTGTATTTTTTTTCTTTCTTGCTCAAGCGCTAAAAATTCCTCAGTGTTAAGATCAAAACCCCGTTTTTTTAATACCTTTGCTACTTCATTCACGTCATTTCTTAGCAGATTAATATCAATCATAATTTTATTTTCTTTTCTTGAATTCTTTATCGAGAGATTTTAAAAAATCTTGCTTGTCTTTAATTTTTTTCTCTAAACCTCTCTCCGTAGGTCTAAAAAAACTTATTGGATCCAACTCATCCGGAAAATACTTCTCTCCAGCTGCATATCCATTTGGTTCATTATGAGCATAACGATATTCTTTTCCATAGTTTAAATCATTCATCAACTTTGTTGGAGCATTTCTTAAGTGAATTGGTACATCTTGATGGCCTTGATCTTTAATAAATGCTTTAGCATCATTATATGCCAAATAGGCACTATTACTTTTTGCTGCCATGGCAAGATAAATTACAGCATTACTTAAAGCCAGCTCACCTTCAGGATATCCTAATCTCTCATATATTTGATAAGCTTCAAGCGCAATTGTTTGTGCGCGTGGGTCTGCCAAACCAATATCCTCGATGGCAATTCTTAAAATTCTTCTAGCCAAATAAAGCGGATCTGTTCCCCCATCAAGCATCCTTAAAAGCCAGTAAAGTGCTGCATCTGGATCAGAGCCTCTCACCGACTTATGCAGGGCGGATATTTGGTCATAAAATTGATCACCAGATTTATCAAAGCGTCTTGATTTATCAGTAATTGTTTCCTGTACCAAATCTTCAGTTATTACATATTTTCCCTCGACTTTAGATCTATTTATAATGATCTCAAAAAGGTTAATTAATCTTCTTGCATCTCCTGATGAAAAGTTTAGAAGCATTAACCTAGCATTTTCATCTAAAGAAAAATCTTTAAAAAAAGATAATGCTCTATCAATAATTGAAGATAGCTCTTTATGATCTAGTGCTTTTAAGAGATATGTTTGACATCTGCTAAGTAAAGCAGAATTTACCTCAAAAGATGGATTTTCCGTTGTAGCGCCAATAAAAATGATCAAGCCTGATTCAATATGGGGTAAAAATGCATCTTGTTGACTCTTGTTGAAACGGTGAACCTCGTCAACAAAAAGTATAGTTTTTCTATTGCGTTGATCTTTCGAATGTTGAGCGCGTTCTATTCCGTCTCTTATATCTTTTACTCCAGATAAAACTGCTGATAATGCTAAAAAATCTGAATCGATTGTATTAGATATTACTCTTGCAATGGTGGTCTTACCAACGCCAGGGGGTCCCCACAAAAGCATAGAGGGTAAATTGCCTGATTCGATAGCTATTCTTAGTGGCTTTCCGTCAGCGATCAAATCTGATTGGCCAACAATATCATTTAGTTTCTTTGGTCTTAAAAATTCTGCTAAAGGCTGATCTAGGTTATCCATTAATTTTTAATTACATCTACATCCTCAGGAATATTAAACAAAAATGATGCGTCGTTTATTTTTTTATTGCTTACAAGTCGTTTAAATAATATTTCTGTTTTATGATCGAAATTATCAAAAATATTCATCTGAGATAACTTTTTGTTATTAAAGTAAATTAAAACCTTCTTGAAAGTAGCCTCTTGATTTTTTTTTGGTTGCGCCTCGAATACAAACTGTGAGTTATTTCTAGTGACTATACGAATATTGAAATGTTTAGCGGCGGACTTACTTACAAGAAGCATAGCTGGACTAATACCTCCAAGCTTACTAAGCGCGCTAATAATTACTTGCTTGAGATCAGGGTCATATAAATATAACAGTTCCCCATCACATATTATTTGACTCTGAAATGGTTTGTCGTAATTCCATTTAAAAAAGTTAGGCTTTTTAAATAAAAAATTTCCCTCAACATCCTGAATGATATTATTACTTTGATCCGTTACTATTTGGGAAAATTTACCCTCTAATGTGCTCATCTGACTTACTATCTCAGAAAAATCCGAATTGTCTTCTCCATAAGAAAGCAAAGGCATAAACAAAATTAAAAGAATGAGTTTAATCATTATTGGGGGAAATTATCTCTCTATTGCCATTGCTTTGCATTGGGGTTACAAGGCCAGCTTTTTCCATATCCTCAATAATTCTAGCTGCACGATTATAACCAATACGCAAATTTCTTTGCACATAAGAAATTGATGCTTTTTTAGTGCGGAGAACAATTTCTACAGCTTCATCATACAAAGGATCTTTTTCCCCAGATGCACCCTCGGTCTCTCCTTGAATTGTATTATCAATAGGATTAAGAATTTCTTCTATATACCTTGGCTCACCTTTCTCTTTTAAAAAATTAACTACCTTATGAACTTCTTCATCAGAAACAAAAGCTCCATGTATTCTGGTCGGATATCCACTACCTGGTGGAAGATAAAGCATATCTCCTTTGCCCAAAAGAGTCTCTGCTCCCATCTGATCTAAAATAGTTCTTGAGTCAATTTTACTTGAGACCTGAAATGCTATTCGTGCAGGTATATTTGCTTTAATAAGCCCAGTAATGACATCAACCGAAGGTCTTTGCGTTGCAAGCACCAAATGTATACCGGCCGCTCGAGCTTTTTGGGCCAATCTCGCTATTAATTCTTCAATTTTTTTACCCATCACCATCATTAAATCAGCAAGCTCATCTATAACTATTACGATTTGAGTCATTTCTTCGAGATTTTCTGGTTCCTCTGAATTTAATGAAAATGGGTTTGTTAATGGATTTCCTTTTTTAATAGCATCCTTATATTTTTGATTAAATCCTGCTAAATTTCTTACCCCAAAAGTTGACATTAATTTATAGCGTCTTTCCATCTCTGCCACCGCCCAATTTAATGCATGACCTGCTTGACTCATATCTGTAACCACAGGCGTAAGTAAATGAGGTATCCCTTCATATACTGACAATTCAAGCATTTTTGGATCAATCAATATCATACGTACTTCATCAGCTTTAGCCTTATAAAGTAAACTTAAGACCAGAGCATTAATAGCAACAGATTTTCCCGAACCAGTTGTACCAGCAATAAGAAGATGGGGCATTCGTGCAATATCGGCTACCTCAGGTTTTCCTGATATGTCTTTACCAAGAACTAAGGATAACAATGCAGATGAATCAGCAAAATTCTTAGAACTCATAATTTCAGAAAGATAAACAATCTGTCTGTTTGGATTTGGAATTTCTAATCCCATACAGGTTTTTCCAGGTATGGTTTCAACAACCCTTACACTGACAACAGAAAGAGCTCTAGCAAGATCTTTTGCAAGATTTATTACTTGACTTCCTTTAACGCCGGGAGCTGGTTCAAATTCATATCTTGTAATTACTGGACCAGGTTGAGCTGAAATTACTTTAGCTTCAATACCAAAATCAAGTAATTTTTTTTCAATTAATCTTGATATAAATTCAATAGTCTCTGGTGATTGTTTTTCAATCGTTTTTGAAGGCTCATCGAGTAAATGTAATGGTGGCAATTCTTCATCACTGTCTCCAAAAAGATTACTCTGTTTTTCTTTTATAACTCGGGTACTTTCTTTAATTTCAGTCTTTGATTCTAAAATTGCAAGCGGGGATCTTTTTTCAAGTTTTTTTCTTTCAGTCTCTACAAAATCACTTCTTTGTTGTTCAAATTTTTTACCTTCTCTTCTGTCTTGCCAATCATAAAAGCAATCAATTATCTTCCTAACCGTTTTAAAAAGAAAGCTCCCTATACCCTCTGCAATATTTATCCAGGACCATCCAGTAAATAAACTAAATCCTATTGCAAAAGATACTACTAAAAAAATCAATGACCCTATATAACCAATATTTTCAATTAAAAAATTAACTATTGTTACACCTATTACTCCTCCTTGTTCAGATGGCAAGTTAGTTGCAATAGAAATAATATGACCAGCTTCAAAAGAGGAAGAGGAACACAAAAGTAAGGCAAAGCCTAAATAATGAATAGGAAGAATATGTTTTGTTTGATAATCCTCATTTTCAATACGAGGATAAATAAGGAAAATACTATATAAGCTTAAAAAAACTAACCACCATGAGGATAATCCAAATAAGTAAAGTATAAAATCTGAGAAATAAGCCCCAAACGTTCCTGCTAGATTAGACACTAATACCCCATTTTCAACCGCATTTGACCATGAGGGGTCTTCAATATTATATGTTCCTAAAGATAAAGTTATATATAAACCGATAAAAAGAAGTATGAACCAAGAAGCTTCTCTAAAAATTCTATTGGCCAACACACGCGGAGCATTATTTAGTAATGGAATTTTTTTGCTTGTTTTCTTTGATTTTTTGCTTGCTAACAATTTTTCACTTAAACCTTTTTCTTAAATTATATCAGGATGTTCTTAAAAATTACCTACTTATTAAATAAGAAATAAAAATAAAAAAACATTTGATTGAATGTCTAGTGTCAACTAAAATTGAAACAGATAAATTTTTTTGAAAGTTTTTTATGGCAAAATATTCTCCTTTAATTATTTTAGGATCAGGCCCAGCAGGTTACTCTGCTGCCGTTTACGCAGCTCGTGCAAATCTCAAACCCATGCTTATAACAGGCATAGCTCAAGGTGGTCAGCTCATGACAACCACTGAAGTTGATAATTGGCCTGCAGATGCAGATGGAGTATTGGGGCCAGACCTAATGAGCCGCTTTGAAAAACATGCCTTACGCTTCAATACGGAACAAATTTTTGATCATATCCATACATGTGAATTATCAAACAAACCATTCAAACTAATTGGTGATAATGATGAATACACCTGTGATGCCCTGATAATATCCACTGGAGCTTCCGCAAAATATTTAGGTATCGAAAGTGAATCAGCTTTTCTTGGAAAAGGCGTATCAGCTTGTGCAACATGTGATGGTTTTTTCTATAAAAATCAAGAGGTTGCGGTTATAGGTGGCGGAAACACTGCTATTGAAGAAGCGTTATATTTAGCTAATATTGCATCTAAAGTCACCATCGTACATAGGCGAGATGAATTTAGAGCGGAGGCAATTATGATGGATAAAGTTCATGAGCATGTTAAAAATGGCAAGATTGTTCTAGAGTTATTCCATGAACTTGATGAGGTCATAGGTGATGACCAGGGTGTAACTGGAATACAAATAAAATCAAACAAAGATCAATCGATCAAAAATATAAAACTTAAAGGTGTTTTCATTGCTATTGGTCATAAACCAAATACTGATATATTTGACGGGCAATTAAAAATGGAAAATGGTTACATAATTACCGAATGTGGTCGTGATGGAAATTTTACAGCTACCAGTATTGAGGGAATATTTGCTGCGGGTGATGTTCAAGACCATATATACAGACAGGCTGTTACAAGTGCAGGAACTGGCTGCATGGCAGCGCTTGACGCAGAAAGATATCTAGCTTCTCATGACAAATAAAGATGATACTTTTCTTAGTGCCGTCAAGGATGTTAATCCATTAAAAAAAAAATCAGAAACTATTGATCGTCCAACAAAAAAACCAAAACCAATACCAAGAAAATTAATTGAAGATGAAAGTAAAGCACTGCATGAATCATTGAGTGATGATTTCATAGCGCCTGATCTTGATGCAGACGAAAATACTTTTTATCTCAGAGATGGGCATTCCCCAGACATTGTAAAAAAATTAAAGAAGGGTTATTGGACAGTCCAAGGAACCATTGACCTTCATGGATTAATCTCTCAAGAAGCAAAGGAATATGTAGTTAGCTTCATTCAAGATTGCAAAAAAAAGAAAATACGCTGTATTCGCATCATTCATGGCAAGGGTTATGGCTCTGTAAACAAGGAGCCTGTGTTAAAAAACAAAGTTAGAAATTGGCTACATCAAAAAGATGAGGTAATTGCATTTTCGGAGGCCCCCAAACATGACGGCGGGAGTGGTGTCGTAATAGTGTTGCTTAAAGAATATTAATTTATAGAGATTCTATTAAACAAACCACTTCAGCTGCAATGCCCTCTTCCCTTCCAAGAGCGCCCAGTTTTTCTGTGGTTGTTGCTTTAACGTTGATCTGGTTTTCATTACACAAACAATCTTCTGCTATATTTTTAATTATTGATTGAATATGAGGACTTATCTTTGGTTGCTCGCACACAATCGTACAATCAATATTTACAACTTTAAATTTTTTATTCTCAATTAAATTAATGACTGATTTTAAAATTGTTCTAGAATTTATATTTTTATTAGCCGGATCGTTATCTGGGAAGTGTTTTCCAATGTCGCCTAGACCTGATGCACCGAGAATTGCATCACTTATTGCATGTAAAAGAACGTCAGCATCGGAATGCCCATCAAGTCCATGAGTATGCTCAATTAAAACTCCACCAATAATGCATGGCCTTCCAAGCACTAATGGATGAACATCAAAACCATGACCAATTCTAATCATTTTTATCCTGGTATATTGTTTGTATGAGTTGCTCTGCCCGTTTTAAATCTTCTGGGTAAGTTATTTTAAAATTCGACATATTACCTCGAATAATTACTGGGTTTAATCCTAAGGCCTCAACCATCTCCGATTCATCTGTTGGTATTCCATTAAAATTATTAAAAGCTTCGATTAAAATCTTATATCTAAACATCTGAGGAGTTTGAGCTAGCCATAAAATATCACGATTTTCTGTCGCCACTATCTCTTGGTTATTATTAACTTTCTTGACAGTGTCAGGGACCGGTAATGCCATAATACCCCCAACTTGATGCGTTACTATATCATCAACAAAATTATTAATTATAGATGCATTTAAGCCAATTCTAGCGGCATCATGAACTATTATCCAATCATCACCGTCCACCTCATTTACAATCTTTGATAATGAATTGAATACAGTTTGTGATCTATGTTCTCCTCCGGTATATAAAATCTTAGTCTTGTCTGAAAAATCAAAACTATTTTTTTTAAATATGTCTTCTTCGGGATTTACTGCGATATAGATTGAATGGATTGATATTGCTTGAGCAAATATATTTTCTGCGTGCTCGAGTATTGTTTTATCGTGAATGATAGTAAATTGTTTCGGGTTTGATCTTCCAAACCTGTTTCCATGACCTGCTGCTGGAATTATTACATGAACATTCGACATACTTGAATTTTAGCATGCCGAATAGATTCAATTGAACAAAAAGTTAATCGGATGAGATTGAATTAATTTTATGAATAGAAAGATCTGCTCCTTGAAATTCATCTTCTTGAGAGAGCCTAATATTAAAAAATTTATGTACTAAGCCATAAATAATAAAACCCCCAACAAGCGCAACAATTATTCCTGCAATCGTCCCTGTTAATTGTGACATGAAAGATACTCCACCAAGACCACCTAACATTTCATGACCAAATATACCTGCTGCAATGCCGCCCCATGCTCCACATATTCCATGCAATGGCCATACGCCAAGAACATCATCAATCTTCCATCGATTTTGTGTTAAAGAAAAAGTCCAAACAAATAATGCTCCCGCAACTAAGCCTACAGTTAAGGCACCTAGAGGATGAAATAAATTTGATCCTGCACATACAGCTACTAGACCAGCTAAAGGACCGTTGTATAAAAATCCAGGGTCATTCTTTCCAACAACCAAGGCTGCTAATGTACCACCAACCATTGCCATAAGTGAGTTAACGGCTACAAGACCAGTAATGCCATCGAGAGTTTGTGCGGACATCACGTTAAAACCAAACCAACCTACGGTTAGAATCCATGAACCTAAGGCTAAAAAAGGAATACTTGAGGGTGCAAAAGCATTTAATTTGCCAGTTTTAGAATACCTACCATGTCGGGCACCTAAAATTAAAACTGCAGCTAGCGCAATCCAGCCTCCCATACCATGAACCACAACAGAACCTGCAAAATCATTAAAAGGTGCACCGAATTGATTAGTTAAGAAATCTTGAAAACCATAATTTCCATTCCATATGGCACCCTCAAATAGAGGATATAAAAAACCAACTAAAATAAATGACGCGATCAATTGTGGGTTAAAGCTAGCTCTCTCGGCTATACCGCCAGAAATAATGGCTGGAATAGCAGCAGCAAAAGTCAGTAGAAAAAAGAATTTCACCAACTCATAAGCACTCTTGTCGCCAAGTGAAGATGCAGCGTCATAAAAATCCATGCCGTAAGCAATGCTGTAACCAATAAAAAAGTAAGCAATTGTTGAAATTGAAAAATCAGCCATGATCTTTGCTAAAGCATTAACCTGATTTTTTTCCCTCACCGTTCCTACTTCTAAAAAGGCAAAACCTGCATGCATAGCAAGCACCATAATTGCCCCAAGCAAAATAAATAGAACGTTGCTTTGATCGACTAAAGTTTCCATTTTCTTATTTCTCCAAATAAATTTGAAAGTTATATTAAATAAATTTTAAATTTTTTGCACTAATAAGAGGATTTAATGAGATTTATTTTCTTATTTTTCTTAATTTGCTTTATTTTGGTGCAAAAATATAACGCAGAACTTCATAAATTTAGAGCTGATGACAATTAAAAATTTAATTAATTTTTTCTTGAAATATGTTATCTTTGTCCGCTCAAAATACTCAACTGGAACACATCAAATTGTTTAATATAAAACAACTCAGCTATACCCCTTCAGAAATTAAGACAAACATCCTGAGTGGATTAACCGTTTCATTAGCCATGGTTCCTGAAGCAATTGCATTTGCACTAATCGCAAGCGTTTCTCCGTTAACAGGTCTTTATGCTGCCATTATTGTATGTTTAATTACTGCTATTTTTGGTGGAAGACCTGGAATGATATCAGGAGCAACAGGGGCGCTGGCAGTAGTAATGGTAGCTTTAGTTGTTCAGCACGGGGTTGAATTTTTATTTGCTACTGTTGTATTAATGGGTTTGTTGCAGGCTATTTTTGCCTTATTCAAATTAGGTAAATTTATTAGAATGGTTCCATACCCAGTGATGTTAGGTTTTGTAAATGGATTAGCAATTGTCATATTTTTAGCACAGTTCGGTCATTTCAAAGAGCTTAGTCCTAATGGTGAAGTGGTTTGGATGTCTGGCGCCCCTCTTTATACTATGCTGGGATTAACTGCTCTTACGGTTGCAATTATTTATATTTTTCCACGAATAACAAAAGCTATTCCATCTTCCTTGGCATCAATTGTAATAGTTTCATCCATTGTTGGTTTTATGGGTTTTGACACAAAAACAGTTGGGGACTTGGGCTCCATAGGTGGTTCTTTCCCACAATTCAGTGTGCCTCAAGTTCCTTTAAATTTTGAAACTTTTTCAATCATTTTCCCCTATGCTTTTCTACTAGCCTGCATAGGATTAATTGAATCATTACTCACATTAAATTTGATTGATGATATGACAGATACGCGAGGACGACCAAACAAAGAATCTCTTGCTCAAGGTATTGCTAATATCATTACAGGATTTTTTGGGGGAATGGGTGGCTGTGCGATGATTGGTCAAAGTATGATTAATATTAATAATGGAGCTTTAAGACGATTATCAGGAATCGCTACAGCTATTTTTCTTGCTGCTTTTATTTTATTTTTATCATCCTGGATCGAGCTTATTCCACTGGCAGCATTAATAGGTGTGATGTTTGTAGTTGCAGAAAAAACTTTTGAATGGGGAAGTCTAAGACTATTTGGTAAGGTTCCGAGAGAGGATATTTTCGTAGGATTGCTTGTTGGTGGTGTGACTATTATTGCTGATTTAGCAATCGCGGTTATATTAGGGGTTATTGTTTCTGCCCTATTCTTTGCTTGGGGTCATGCAAAAAAAATTGAAGTAAAAACTTCAACCAATAAAAAAGGTTGGAAAATATATGAGCTTGACGGTACTTTATTTTTTGCTTCAATAAAAAACTTCCATGATTTATTTGATATAAAAAAAGATCCCGAAGATGTCATTATTGATTTTAAAGGATCTCGAGTAAATGATCACTCTGCAATTATGGCTATAGATAATCTAGCAAATAAATATAAAGCAGCGGGGAAAAAACTCCACCTTGTTCATTTAAGTCCCGATTGTCTTGATATTCTCGATACTGCCAAAAGTATGGTGGAAGTTAATGTTCTTGAAGATCCTAAGTATCATATTGCTGACGATAAAATTAGTTAACAAGGATTATGCATACTTTTGAAGACATTAAAATTAAAAAAATAAAGCTATATTTCCAGTAAATACCACTAAAATGAGTCCTGAAGTTCCAAAAATAACTCCAGCTTTTTTATTATTTTTTTCAAAATAATTAATTGCTAATATAATAAATATTACCCCAACAGTAGAAATTGATAGCTCAACAATGCTCATGATATTAATATACACATCCTTCTTAAATATTCAAAAAATTGCTAAAGAAGGATTGGATTCGTCTATTTAAGCCCCGTGAAATTTGATAAACTTTAAACATGGAAAAATATATAACGCTTAATGATGTAACTGAATCCCTTAAAATTGATAAATCAACTTTGTTAGGATGGATAAAAAAAGGGAAGTTTCCAAAACCAACAACACATAATGACCACGTTTTAATTTGGAGCTT
>CBFHYY010000009.1:0-174702 GCA_965660175.1 Methylophilaceae bacterium | reverse complement strand
GGTGCTAAATCATGTGCTTCCCTATTCATATGGCGGCATACTGACTGGAGTTATTATTGGGATGGCCAGAGCTATTGGAGAGACAGCTCCAGTGATAACCATCGGCGCTTTGACTTTTATTGCATTTCTTCCCCCAGCGCCGGTTTCTACTGAAATCCCTTTTCTTAACTTTGATTGGCTTGAGGCTGCTTTTACGGTGCTTCCAATTCAAATGTTCAACTGGATTTCAAGACCTCAACATGCATTTCACATCAATGCTGCTGCAACGGGAGCAGTAATTATTTTATTAACTGCCGCGATGAATGGTTTTGCAATAAGATTGCGTTATAAAATTAGGAAAAAAATTAAATGGTAACCAAAAAACATGACGAGATAATCAAAGCTGAATCAAAAGATTTAGATTTTTTTTATGCGGATGGAACACAAGCTTTAAAGAAAGTAAATCTCCCAGTATATGAGAATAAAATAACCGCACTCATTGGACCATCGGGTTGTGGAAAATCAACTTTTTTACGCTCTTTTAATAGAATGCATGACCTTTATCCTGGTAATCGTTATGATGGAGAAATTGTTCTTCACCCTGACAATACTAATGTGCTGGACGCTAGGGTAGACCCTATTGAAGTAAGGATGCGAATCAGTATGGTTTTTCAAAAACCAAACCCTTTCCCTAAGTCTATATATGAAAATGTAGCATACGGGCTACGCGTAAGGGGAGAAAGCAATACTCGTACTCTAGATGATAAAGTTGAAGAAGCATTAAAAGGTGCATCCTTATGGGATGAAGTGAAGGATCGCTTGCAAGACTTAGCATTCAATTTATCAGGCGGTCAACAGCAAAGGCTATGTATTGCGAGGGCGTTAGCAACCGAGCCTGAAATTATGCTTTTTGATGAGCCGACCTCTGCGCTTGATCCGATTGCAACCGTAAATATTGAAGAATTAATGTCTGGGCTGAAAGAAAAGTTATCTATCCTTATTGTTACCCATAATATGCAACAAGCGGCTCGTATCTCAGATTACACAGCTTACATGTATTTAGGTGAACTCATTGAACATGATGCTACAGATACCATTTTTACCAAACCATCCAAGAAAGAAACAGAAGATTATATTACTGGTAAATTTGGCTAAATAGACGGTCTTGAAGAAAGAAAAGATAGTTCAAAAGTTTTGGGATCAAGCCGATCTCCACATTAAAAATAAAAATTTCGAAAAAGCACTTACTTGCTTGTTAGAGTGCAATGCCCTGTTAAAAAATAATGAAAATATTCTCAATGGTATTGCTTTAGTTCAAGTGGAACTAAAAAACTTTTCTGAAGCAAAAAAGTTTTTTATACAATCATTATCGATAGACATCACTCAGTACAACACTCATCTTAATCTTGGAAAATGTAATGAAGTGCTTGACTTAGAAGATGAGTCCTTAATGAATTACAATGCTGCATTAAAATACCAACCCCAACTAGTAGACGCCCTAGTAAATCGAGCCTTAATTCTTCAAAGACAAAAGCAATGGTTTGAGGCAAAGAAAGATATGGAGCATGCTATTTCTATTGAAGAAGCATTAAATAACAATGGTATTGAGGAGCTTTACTTTGCCATGTCAAACATATTATCTGATATTGATGACAACGAAAATGCAAAATATTTTATCGATAAAGCACTAACGGCAAAGCCAGATGACGTTCGCTATAAGCTCACTCAAGGAACAATTCTTTTGCATCTGGGTGAACCAAAAGAAAATCTTATTTCCTTTTATAAGGACATTCTTAAGGATCACCCTGGAAGTAGTGGCGTAATATGTAATTTAGGATTTGTGTACATGCATCACAATGAATTCGTGCTGGCGGAAAAGTACTTTGTCAGTGCATTGGCTTTAAATAATCAAAATTTTGATGCGATGCATAACCTAGGCAATGTCCAGCTTAGTATTGGTAACTTCGAAGAGGGTTGGAAAAATTATGAAGCCAGACATCAAATAAATAGACTAGCCGGACACTCCCTGCTGAAAAGCATACCAGAATGGACCTCAGCGAGCTCAAATAATAATAATACCCTTATCTGGGGTGAGCAAGGTATTGGAGATCAAATACTTTACTCATCAATGATTAGTGAACACTTTTTTGATCCGTCAAATACGACCATTGCGGTTCATAAAAAAATAGTAGCTTTATTCAAAAAAATGTTTCCCAAATATACGATTGTCTCTTTAGATACTTTAGGAGAAATAAGAGAAAAATTTGATACACAAATTGTAATAGGAAATTTGGGGAAATATTTAAGACTGCACATTGATGATTTTAAGGATAAATCTTACAACGTTACTATTGCTAAAAGTATATACAAAAAAAAGAAAAAGTTTTTATGTGGCATCTCATGGAAGAGTAATGCTGGCAAAGATAAATCCTGTGCATTGGAAGAATTACTTCCTTTGCTAAGCTTAAAAAATATTGAATTTGTGAATCTTCAGTATGGCGATGTATCGGAGGAGCTTGCCTTATTGCATAAAATGCACGGCATCCAGATCTCAGAAGTTAAAGATCTTAACTTGTTTGATAATATTGACGGTGTGGCGTCCCTTATCAATGCTTGTGATTTTATTATTACGACCAGCAATATAAATGCCCATTTAGCCGGTATTTTAAAGAAAGATACGTATTTATTGACCGCCATAAGTATTAAAAAATTTCATTACTGGCATTCAGTCAAAGGAATATCTACCTGGTATAACAGCGTAAAAATTTTTGATCAAAAAAATAAAGGGGACTGGAGTATGCCTATCCAAAAATGTCAAAAATTAATTAAGGATTTAAGTTGCTGATACTCTCGGCAATATACTCTGCTGCATTATCAACTAAATCTTTTTGAGGTCCCTCTGTCATCACTCGAACGATTGGCTGAGTTCCGGATGGCCTTATTAAAACACGACCTGATGATTTCATCATATCGCTTGCTTCATCTACCAAAGAAAGTATTTCTTTCGCATTAGCATCAAATCCTTTTTGTAAAGGGATATTAATCAACCTCTGAGGATACATTGGAAACTCTTTCAATGATTCATGAAGTGACTTATTGGTTGTTAATAAAAATAATAAAAGCTGTAATGAGGAAATAATTCCATCCCCTGTCGAATGTTTGTCTAAAAGAACAATGTGACCAGAATTCTCTCCTCCAATTAACCATCCTTTGTCACGTAAAGCTTTTGCAACGTATTTATCTCCAACATCAGCCCTAAAAAATGGAGTACTCAATTCTTTACATTTTTCTTCCAATGCTAAATTAGTCATTAATGTGCCGACAACCCCGCCAAATTTCTTATTATTTGCTCGGTAAAGTTTAATAATTAAATATAAAATTTGATCGCCATCAATTAACTCTCCCATATCATCAATCATAATCAATCTATCTCCATCTCCATCGAAAGCAATTCCCATATCAGCTTTCTGCTTCAATACTTCTTGTTGGAGAATATGAGGATTTATTGATCCTGCATCCTTGTTTATATTTAAACCATCAGGGCTATTATTGATAACTGTAATATTTGCTCCTAAACATTTGAAGATCGAAGGTGCAACTTTATAAGTGGCGCCATGCGCGCAATCTAAAACAATTTTTAAATTATCAAACTTTGTACCTTCGGGAATGGAGTTTACACAAAATTGAATATACTGATCTCGAGCATCATCAAGTCTTTTTGCTCTGCCGAGCTTGTTAGATGGAAGAACTTCAATATCATCATCGGCAATTTTTTCTATTTCATGCTCTATATTTTCTGATAATTTAGTGCCTTTGTCAGAAAAAAACTTAATACCATTGTCCTCAAAATGATTGTGTGACGCTGTGATTGATACTCCAATATCTGCATTCATTTTTTTAGTTAAAAAAGCAACGGCAGGTGTAGGAAGAGGTCCTGTTAAATAAACATCGACTCCAGCTGCAGAAAACCCAGCCTCCAATGCAGATTCAAACATATAACCTGAAATTCTTGTATCTTTACCAATTACTACGGTTGGATTATTTTCTTTGTTGTAATATTTTGTTAATACCTTGCCCGCTGCGAATCCGACCTTAACAAAAAAATCTGGGGTAATGGGGAAAGTACCAGTTTTCCCTCTAATACCATCGGTACCAAAAAAATTTTTTTTCATAAATTAACGCGCTTTAAGATTAAAAAGCATTTGCTTTGTTTTTTTAACATCATGTACTCTTAAAATATTTCCACCATTCCTTGCCGCAATACTGGCAAAAAAACTGCTCGCATCAATAATATCCTTGGGGTTATTACCCACCATTTTTTTTATCATGCTTTTTCTAGACACACCAATCAGTAGAGGATAATTAAGCTCAGCAAACTTATTTATGTCTTTAAATAATGTAATATTATCATCAAAGGTTTTACCAAAACCAAAACCTGGATCCAAAATAATTTTTTTTTCATCAATACCATAATCTATACAAGCATTAATTCTTAGCTTAAGAAAATTAGTAACGTCATCAGTAACTGAATCATATGTCGGGTTCTTCTGCATATTAGAAGGATTACCCTGCATATGCATTAAAGTCACATCAACACCTGATTTTAAAATGACATCCAAGGCACCTTTGCTTGTCATGGCCTTGATGTCATTGATCATATTAACTCCTAAATCAATGGCTGCGGTCATCACTTCAGGTTTGTAAGTATCCACGGAAATATACACAGGAGATTGTTTTCGTAACTCTTCAATAACAGGAAGAATTCTTTTTTTCTCCTCATCTATTGGCACTGCTGATGCACCTGGTTTTGATGATTCGCCACCAATATCAATAATATGAGCACCCTCATCAATCATCTGAAATGCATGATCTAGAGCTAATGAGGAGTTTAAAAATTTACCTCCATCAGAGAATGAGTCCGGAGTAACATTTAACACCCCCATAATAAGGGGTGATTTTTCTTTGTTTATTAGGTTTGTGATCAAAAGAGGAAAGAAAGGCTTTAGAAAAGCCTTTCTATTAGGATTTTGCGGTTGGCTGTGGTGCTATTGAGCCATTACCTGTATTGCCACTTGATGGCTTTCTAGGTGTATCAGAACCTTTGGATTTTTTAGGAGGACGCATTTTTTTACCGTCCATAATATCGTTGATCTGATCACTATCAATCGTCTCAAATTCCAACAAAGCCTTAGCCATAGCTTCAATTTTTTTCTTATTCTTTTCAATCAATTTTCTGGCAACACCATATTGTATATCGAGAATATTTTTAATTTCAGCGTCAACTTTTTGCTGTGTCGCCTCCGATATTGATTTAGAGGACATCGCCATAAAACCATCATTGTTATCGTCGCTGTAAACCATAGTTCCTAATTTGTCTGACATACCATATTTGGTCACCATGTCTCTGGCAAGCTTAGTTGCTCTTTCAAAATCGTTAGCAGCTCCGGTGGACATTTGCTTCATGAAAACCTCCTCTGCAATGCGGCCACCAAATAATATAGCAATTTCTTCTAACATTTTTTCTTTAAAGCTACTAAATCGATCGAATTCAGGTAACTGCCAAGTTAACCCTAAAGCCCAGCCCCTGGGCATAATTGTTACTTTGTGAACTGGATCAGCGTTTGGGAGTAGTTTGGCAACAAGAGCATGCCCAGATTCATGATAGGCTGTATTTCTTCTCTCTTCTTCTCTCATAACCAAGGACTTTCTCTCTGGTCCCATAAAAATCTTATCTTTTGCTTGTTCAAAATCTTCCATATCAACGGTTCTCTTGTTTCTTCTCGCAGCAAACAAAGCAGCTTCATTCACTAAATTAGCAAGATCTGCGCCCGAAAAACCTGGCGTTCCTCTTGCAACAATATCAGCTTGCACATCCTTATCAACTGGAATTTTTCTCATATGGACCAACAAAATTTGTTCACGGCCTTTAATATCTGGAAGAGATACAGCCACCTGACGATCGAATCTTCCAGGTCTTAGTAGAGCTTTATCTAATACATCGGCTCGGTTGGTTGCTGCAATAACTATTACACCAGATGTTGCCTCAAAACCATCGAGCTCAACAAGCAGTTGGTTTAAGGTTTGTTCTCTTTCGTCATTTCCACCCCCCATTCCAGCACCACGATGTCTTCCAACAGCATCAATTTCATCAATAAAAATAATGCAAGGTTGGCTTTTTTTCGCCTGCTCAAACATATCTCTGACTCGAGCCGCGCCTACACCTACAAACATTTCAACAAAGTCTGAACCAGAAATACTGTAAAAAGGAACCTTTGCTTCACCAGCAATAGCTCTCGCTAGCAATGTTTTACCTGTACCAGGAGGCCCAACCATTAATATACCTCTAGGAATTCTTCCACCTAATTTGTGAAACTTTGCAGGATCTTTCAAGAAATCAACAACTTCAGTAACCTCTTCTTTTGATTCATCACAACCAGCAACGTCGGCAAAAGTCGTCTTATTATTGGTCTGGTCAAGTTGCCTAGCTTTGCTTTTTCCGAATGAAAATGGTCCGCCACCTTTTCCACCACCTTGCATCTGTTTCATAAAGAAGATCCAGACTCCTACCAAAAGTATCATAGGAAACCAAGAAATAAATATACTCATTAATAACGATTGCTGTTCTTTGGGTTTAGCATCCACAACAACATTATTTTTTAAGAGATCTGAAACTAGCCATGGGTCAGTAGGAGCATAAGTTGAAAAACGCTTACCGTCTGCAGTAATGCCTGTTAGATTATTATCATCAATTTCAACTTTGGCAATATTACCCGCCTTTACTTCAGCCATGAACTGGGAATAAACTAATTTATTTTCAAAGCGTGACGATCCGGAAAACTGATTAAAAATCGTCATCATCAGCAAACCGATAATGAGCCACATTGCTATAGTTTTAATTGTATTATTATTCAAATCATGTGCCCTTTTTTTAAATATTTATCTGTTAACCATTCTACAATATCTTGGCAGTGTATTGCTAACAAGCTCAAATTCTACCCTTTCCATAAACAAAAATCTCCGAGCTTCTGTTTCTTGAAGATTTTGGCTTAAACGTAATTACTTTTTTAAAGCATTTTTTAACATCATTTATATATTGATCAAAACCACTACCTATAAATGACTTGACCAATAAATTTCCATTTGGTTTCAGCCAATCTGCCGCAAATTGTAACGATAATTCATTTAAATAAATGATACCAGCCTGGTCTGATGATTTTATACCACTAATATTGGGGGCCATATCAGATATTACAAGGTCTAAGGGCGTGCTATTTAATTTATTTTCAAGCACTTTCAACACTTCTGCTTCGCGAAAATCTCCTTTAATAAAATCAACTCCTTTAATAGGATCCATCTCAAGAAGGTCTAATGCAATACAGCTTCCACTGTCATTCTTGAAATTGACAAGAACTTGAGACCAACTTCCAGGTGCGGCCCCCAGATCAACAGCAACTATATTTTTTTTAAAAAATTGAAATTTCTCGTCAGCCTCAATAAGTTTAAATGCTGCACGCGATCTATATCCTGCTTGCTGGGCTTTTTTTACATAAACATCAGATACATGCTTACTCATCCAGCTTTTACTAGTTTTTGATCTCTTCATCTGCTACCATCTCGTTTTCATTAATTTATAGCTTAAATCATGCTCAATTCAAAACAAATTGCTTTTTTAAAAGCTAAATCGCATTCAATCGTTCCTGTTGTTTCTTTGGGTCACAAAGGTATGTCCGACTCAGTTATTAATGAGATAGATGTGAATTTGTCTGCTCACGAATTAATAAAAATTAAGATCCAGAATGATAGCAAGGAGGGTAGAAATAAGGCCCTAGATTTAGTTTGCCAGAAACTAAATGCCCAGCCAATTAATCATATTGGAAAAATATTAGTAATTTTTAGAGCAAACAAAAAAACTAAAATTGACCTTCCTTAATGTTTTTGCATTTTTAAGACCAAAAAAATTCCCATAATACATTGAAATAAATACGCAATATTAGCTATGCCATGCAAAGAATTATAACGATCAGCAAAAAATTCTTCCATGAACTCCCGAGGTACTTCCTCTAATTTTAAAGTATCTAACAAAGGGTTTATTCCAAAAAAACTTATTAAAACAACAGTTAAAATAACAAATGTAATCCAAAAAACAGATTTCTTAAATATCCTAACCCCATCAAATTTACATCCAATAATTATTAGTAAAGATAATAAAAATATTCCGAAGTAGTTTAGAAACTGGAACATATCTCCGGCGATTGCACCAGCAATAAAAGTACTTGGAATTTTGTTAAAAAGGATTGATGTCACCATAAACATTGACCATAAGGACCCAACCCAAATTACAGTTAAAACATAGCTAACCTTATTAAGTATTTTTTCCATTTTATTTATACATATTGAACCCTAAGGATATCAAAAGACTTGACCCCTCCAGGACTTTGGAATTCAATAACTTCTCCTTCCTCCTTCCCAATAAGAGCTTTTGCTAAAGGTGAGTTAAAGGATATTTTTCCTTCCTTGATATTTGACTCATCATCACCCACTATTTGATATGTTGATTTTTGTTCCGTATCTAAATCTTCTACTTCGATCGTGGCTCCAAAGACGCATCTTCCATTTGCATTAAGTGAAGCTGGGTCAATCACTTCTGCCTGGGATATTTTAGCTTCTATATCTACTATTCGCCCCTCAATAAAACCTTGTTTCTCCTTTGCTGCGTCATATTCTGCATTTTCAGACAAGTCGCCTTGAGCTCTGGCCTCAGCAATGGCCTCTACCACATTTGGCCTATCGACACTTTTCAATTTTTGCAACTCTTTTTTTAAAGCCTCCATTCCATTTCTTGTGATAGGTATCTGTGCCATGTTTTTTTCCTTAGAGAGGGGGTTAAATCGGATATTAGAATTTAGTTTATTTTAAGAAAAGCTTTTGTGCAAGTTTTGGATAGACTCTACTTGCAATTCATCCATAAAATTCATTCCTACACATGCTGCTCTTGCTCCTGATAAAGTTGTGTAGTAGGTGACTTTATTTTGCAGAGCATTTCTTCTGATTTCATATGAATCAGCTATTGCTCTTTTATCTTCGGTAACATTTACGATGAAATCAATTTCATTATTCTTAATCATATCAACTATGTGAGGCCGCCCCTCAGCAACTTTGTTTACAATCTGGACATCAAGATTATTTTGTTTTATGCACTCAGCGGTTCCTTTAGTTGCGATAATTTTAAAACCAAGTTTAATGAGAGAATTTGCAATGTCAACAACATTGTCATGATCCTCCTTTCTAACACTTAAGAAAGCTTTACCTTTTTTTGGTAATTCAACAGATGCCCCCAATTGTGACTTAATAAATGCTTCCGCAAAAGTTTTCCCGATACCCATAACTTCTCCAGTTGATTTCATTTCAGGTCCTAAAATAGTATCAACCCCGGGGAACTTAATAAAAGGAAATACAGCTTCTTTAACGGAAAAGAATTTTGGCACAAGTTCTTTGGTAAATTTTTGATCTTTTAAGCTAACGCCTGCCATACAATTTGCAGCTATTTTTGCAAGTGGTCTTCCTATTGATTTTGAAACAAATGGAACGGTCCTAGATGCTCTTGGGTTGACCTCCAGCACATAAATATCTTCGCCTTGAATTGCAAATTGAACATTCATCAAGCCTATAACATTCAATGCTTTTGCCATTTTCTTGGTTTGATCAATAATTATTTTTTGAATAGCACTTGAAAGACTATGAGGAGGAAGTGAGCATGCGGAGTCACCTGAATGCACCCCTGCTTGCTCGATGTGCTCCATGATACCTCCAATTACAATTTGACCGCCATCAGATACAGCATCAACGTCGACCTCCAATGCGTCATTTAGAAAACTATCCAGAAGTACAGGAGATTCATTAGAAACCTTTACCGCTTCTCGCATGTATCTCTCAAGATCATTTTTTTCGTGCACTATTTCCATAGCTCGGCCACCTAAAACATAACTTGGCCTTACAACTAAGGGGTAGCCTATTTCACTAGCTAAGAGGAGTGCTTCTTCTGATGTTCTTGCTGTCCTATTTGGTGGTTGCTTTAGATTGAGATTGTTTAGAATATTTTGGAATCGTTCTCGATCCTCAGCAGCATCAATATCATCTGGTAGCGTTCCTATAATAGGAACTCCTTCGGCCTCTAATCCTTTTGCAAGTTTTAATGGAGTTTGGCCACCATATTGCACAATGACTCCCCAAGGCTTTTCTTTTAAAGCAATCTCAAGAACATCCTCTAACGTAACAGGATCAAAATATAATCGATCCGAAGTATCATAATCTGTAGAGACAGTTTCAGGATTACAATTAATCATGATAGTTTCAAAACCACTCTCCCTGAGAGCAAGGGCTGCATGCACGCAACAGTAATCAAACTCGATACCCTGGCCAATTCTATTTGGCCCCCCACCAAGAATTATTATCTTACGTTTATCTGTAGGTTCTGATTCACAGAACTCTTCATAAGTTGAATATAAATATGCCGTTTGTGTTTCAAATTCAGCTGCGCAAGTGTCCACCCTCTTATAAACCGGATGAATATTGTATTTATGTCTTAATTTTCTAATAGATTGCTCATTGGAAGAAGCTAGAAAACCTATCCTACTATCAGAAAAACCAGATTTTTTTAACTCTCTAAGGAAGTGTTCGTCTATAGATTTCAATGTACTTTTAGTAATTATACTTTCTTTATCAATGATGCTTTTTATTTGATACAAAAACCATGGATCAATTTTTGAATGTTGAAAAATTTCATCGACTGTGAGGCCAGCTCTAAAGGCATCACCAACAAACCATATTCTATTGGGTCCGCATTCTCTTAATTCTTTAATGATCTTCTCATGATCATCTGATAATTCTTCAAGCCCATCCACACCTATCTCTAAGCCTCTTAATGCTTTTTGAAATGACTCTTGAAACGTTCTTCCCATAGCCATAACTTCACCAACAGATTTCATTTGAGTCGTTAATCTAGAATCAGCTTGTGGAAATTTTTCAAAAGCAAAACGAGGTATTTTAGTTACGACATAGTCGATAGTTGGCTCAAAAGAGGCAGGGGTTAACCCTCCAGTTATATCGTTACTTAACTCGTCTAAAGTAAAGCCTACAGCCAATTTAGCAGCAATTTTTGCTATAGGAAATCCAGTGGCCTTCGATGCTAATGCCGATGATCTTGATACTCTAGGATTCATTTCAATCACCACCATTCTTCCGTCGTCGGGATTTATAGCAAACTGAACGTTTGATCCTCCGGTATCAACACCAATTTCTCTCAATACATCAATCGATGCATTGCGCATAATTTGATATTCTTTGTCAGTCAATGTTTGTGCCGGTGCGACCGTAATTGAATCTCCGGTATGAACTCCCATTGGGTCGAGATTCTCGATTGAACAAATTATTATGCAATTATCTTTAGAATCCCTTACTACTTCCATTTCATATTCTTTCCAACCCAGAAGCGATTCTTCAATTAAAAGCTCATTGGTCGGTGATGCATCTATACCTCTCTCACATATAATAGAAAATTCTTCTTTATTATAAGCAATGCCTCCCCCACTGCCACCCATCGTAAATGATGGACGAATAATTGTGGGAAAACCAATAGAGGCTTGTACTTGAAATGCCTCTTCCATACTATGAGCAATTGCAGATCTTGCTGAACCTAAACCAATATCACTCATTGCCTCCTTAAATTTTTGTCTATCTTCCGCTTTATCAATAGCATCCTTAGATGCCCCAATAAGTTCAACATTAAATTCCTTTAGAATGCCATGTTTGTCAAGATCAAGTGCGCAATTTAGTGCGGTTTGTCCACCCATCGTAGGAAGTAAGGCATCAGGTCTTTCTTTTTTTATGATCTTAGATAATATTTGCCATTGAATTGGCTCTATATAGGTAGCGTCAGCTAAATTTGGATCTGTCATTATTGTAGCCGGATTAGAATTAACTAATATAATTCGGTAATCCTCCTCCATTAATGCTTTGCATGCTTGGGCTCCAGAATAATCGAATTCACAAGCTTGGCCTATCACAATTGGGCCTGCGCCAATAATCAGTATCGATTTAATATCCGTCCGTTTTGTCATTTATAGCCTTTTCTCTTTCATCATTGATTGTACAAAACGATCGAACAAATAACTCATTTCATTGGGTCCTGGACTTGCTTCAGGATGACCTTGAAAACTAAATATAGGAGCATTTTTAATTTCAATACCTTGGATGGTGTTATCAAATAGAGACTTATGAGTAATTTCTATTTGATTGGGTAAATTTTTATCATCCACGGCAAAACCATGATTTTGACTAGTAATAAATACTTTTTTTGATTTTAAATCCTGAACAGGATGATTGGCTCCATGATGACCAAATTTCATTTTAGTTGTTTTAGCACCAGCTGCTATGGCTAGTAACTGATGTCCTAAACATATCCCAAAAGTAGGTATTTTATTCTTAAGTAATGTTTGAATATTGTTAATTGCATATTCACATGGTTCAGGGTCACCTGGGCCATTAGATAAAAAAATACCATCTGGATTCATATTTAAGACATCGCTAATCGGTAATGTTGCGGGAACAACTTCTACCGAACATCCTCTTGAAACAAGCATTCTTAAAATATTTTTTTTCACTCCATAATCATAAGCCACTACTTTTAATAAGCTCTTAGAAGATCGAGTATATCCATCATCAAGCGACCATTCACCTTGATCAAAATGGTAACTTTTCTTTGTGCTTACAATTTTTGCTAAATCCATGCCTGAAATACCAGGAAATTCTTGCGCTTTTTTCAACGCTAACCCCTCTTCTCCAGACGCGCAAATACAACCAGCTTGTGCCCCATGTTTTCTTATATGTCTTGTTAATTCTCTGGTATCTACATCTGAAATTGCTACTAAATTTTCATTTTTTAAATATGTAGAAAGCGTTTCTTTTTTTCTAAAATTTGAAGCGTGAATAGCTGAATCTTTAATGATTAGGCCATTTGCCATGGCTCCAATAGATTCATTATCTTCATCATTTATACCGGTATTACCTATATGTGGATAAGTTAAACAAACTATCTGTTGCGCATAAGAAGGGTCAGTTAAAATCTCCTGATATCCTGTCATTGAAGTATTGAACACCACTTCACCAACAGCATATCCCTCAACACCAATTGAATTACCTCGAAACTTTGTTCCGTCTGCAAGCACAAGAATAGCCGGCTTTTTTTGCGACAAACATAACTCCTAAGGTAGTTAAAGCTAAGTAAAGTAAGTTGAAACACTCTCTACGTTTTGGGAATTATAAATGATTAACAGATTTACAGCAATTTAAAAAAATGCTTTTTGGTTTAAAAATAGTAATTATATTAAACCTAGTACATCTTTCATATCAAATAAACCATTAGTTTTTCCGTTTAAAAATTTTGCCGCCGTTAAAGCCCCTTTAGCAAAGGTATCTCTACTAGCAGCCTTGTGAGTTAACTCTATTCTTTCTCCATCGCCAGCATATAACACAGTATGATCTCCAACTATATCTCCACCTCTTATAGTGGAAAAGCCAATATCTTTTTTACCTCTAGGGTTTAAGATGCCTTCGCGACTAAATACACCGTTTACTTTAAGTGATCGTCCAGAATTTTTAGCTACAGACTCCCCAAGTTTGAGAGCAGTCCCTGATGGTGCGTCTATTTTATGTTTATGATGTGATTCAATAATTTCAATATCAAAGTCATCGTGCAATAATTTAGTTGCAGATTCAACAAGTGATAATAAAACATTGACCCCAATACTCATATTGGGTGCAAAACATATTGCTATGTCTTTTGAAAACCCAGCGATTAATTCCTTCTCATCATCTGAAAACCCAGTTGTTCCCAAGACATAATTAATTTTATTTTTTTTACACACTTCCAAATAAGCCAAACTTGCTTCGGGTCTCGTAAAATCTATTAAAACATCTGCAGATGTTAAATTATCAAACGACGTATTAATAGAAACGCCCGTGTTAATGCCTAAAAATTTACCAGCATCTTCACCTAGATGAATGGATTGTTTTTGTTCAATAGCTCCAATTAATTCCGAATCTTCATCGCTAATAATTCGCTCTATCAGTGTTTTGCCCATTCTACCCGTGGCGCCCACAATAATAATACTCAAAGAATCATTCATAATTAAAATCCAATTTTTTCAAGCATGATGTCGAAATAATCTTTGTTTTCAGTTTCAGTTTCAGTTTCAGTTTCAGTTTCAGTTTTAATTATATCTTGTTTTAACTTGGCGGGTTCATTAGTCATCTTTTTATCAACTGAGGTTTGATTTTCATTATTAATATCGTCATGGATGATTTTTTTTATGGATTCCTTAGTATCAATAGCAATATCTTCATTATCCTTTTTTATCTTTATTTTTTGCTGACCATTATTTTTATTGTTTATAGAATCGCCTTGATCCTTTGTTTGGTCAATCTTGTTTTTATCAATTATTGTAGGTTGCATATTTTTATCTTTTGAGGAATCCCAAAATTTCAATTTATCCGTCCAAGATACATCACTCTCTCCATCCTCATTAGCAGATGTATTTGGTTTAATAATATACTCATCAAACTTACCATCCTTATTAATTTTTTGATTACTTTTCTTTGAAATCACTTCGCCAGTAATATTCTCAAGTAACTCATCTTTAAAATTAAGGACCACATGTCTTTTTTCAGAAAAAATATTTTCTTTATTTGTTTCGTTGTTTCTAAGAACGAATAAATAATCCCAACGATTTTTATGGAAACTATCTGCTATCAAAGGAGTTCCTAAGATAAATTTTACTTGAGCTTTAGTCATACCAGGTTTGAGTTTTAGCAACATCTGGCTATCAATCTCGTTTCCCTGTTGAATTTCAACTTTATAAATCTTAGGTAAATTAATATCCGGAGTTGAACAACCGTGGATAAAAGCGATGAAAAATAAAAAAATAAATCTCATGAAATTAGGGTTTATTTGCAAAGATGCATAATATAACATGTAGATAATATTTTAAATTTGCAATTATGGAGTTTCTGCTATGGAAGAAAATGTCCAACTTAAAAAAACAGGATTAAAAGCCACGCTTCCCAGATTAAAAATACTTGATATTTTTGAAAAAAGTGAAGAAAGACATCTTTCAGCAGAAGATATATACAAACAAATGATAGTTGCTGGCGAGGAAATTGGTCTAGCAACAATTTATCGAGTTTTAACTCAATTTGAACAAGCTGGCTTGTTAATAAGGCATCATTTTGAAAGTGATAAAGCAATATTTGAGCTTAATGAAAAATCTCATCATGACCACATAGTTTGCCTTCAGTGTGGTCATGTCACTGAGTTCAGAAATGATCAAATTGAAGCTCTTCAAATAGAAGTTGCTGAAAGTTTAGGTTTTAAAATCATAGACCATTCACTTTATATTTATGCTGATTGTACAAAAAAGCCATGCTCTTGCCGACAAGGCGGAAAAGAAAACATTGATAAATGTCACAAGTAAAACAATTTAATCTAGCATCTCCTTTGCATGCTCAATTGTTTTATTAGTTATATCTAACCCGCCAAGCATTCTAGCAATTTCATCTACTTTCTGCTCAACGTCTAGTAGTTCAATGCTACTTTTAGTTTCATTGTCGACTATTTTTTTTGAAACTCTAAAATGGTTATCCGACTGTGCAGCAACTTGAGGTAAATGAGTGATCACAAAAATTTGTCGCCCTTCAAAATCACTTAATGACTTTAGTAATTTACCAACAATTTCTGCAACGCCGCCACCTATTCCAACGTCAACCTCGTCAAATATCATAACGGGAACATCAATGTCAGTCATTGATGACACTCGAATAGCTAAACTAATTCTTGATAGCTCCCCTCCTGAGGCAACTTTTTGAATAGGCTTTAAATCTCCCTCAAGATGAGTAGCTATAAGAAATTCTGGGGTTTCATTACCATTCATTGAAGAATTAGTCTCCAGCAAATTAACAGAAAATCGAGCATCTTTAAAAGATAAATCATTTAATTTTTTTGTGATTTTTGTGCTCAATTGATTTCCTGCTTCCTGCCTTTTTAATGTAAGTTCTTGAGCTAACTTGTCGTATCTAACTTTTGCATCATCCAACGCTTTATTATTTTCATTCTGATTAACAAGATTGTTCAATACAATAATTCTCTCTTCCCATTGCTTACTTAAATCTTCTAACTCGCTAGCATTTATTTTATATTTTCTTAAAAAATTAAATGTTATTTCTATCTTTTCTTCAACATTTTTTCTTTCATCATTATTAATTTCCAATGATTCAAGATAATGATTAAGATCCCGAGATAACTCTTCAATCTCTATTGAAGAATTTTCTACAATATTTGATTTATCAACTAAATTTTTATCAAACTTACCCAAACCAATTAAATTATTTTTCAAATTTAAAAGTTGGCTATTTATTGAATTCTTTTCTGTGCTATCAAGACAATGTAGACATTGCTGAATCCCGGATATAAGTTCAGCACTATTATTTAGCAATTTATGTTTATTTTGCAGTTGACTCCAATTCTCATCGCTAAATTCGAGATCCTTAAATTCTTTATATTTTTGATTTAATTCTTCAAGCTCAGAGACAAAACCTGTTTTATTTTGTAAAAAAGCTTCGTTTTCTTTATAAAGCTTAATCCAATCGGAGTAAGCCGCTTTCACCTCTAGGTTTAAATCTCCGCTCTTAGCATAGCTATCTAGAATTTCTCGCTGAGTGGAGCTGTTAGATAAAGAATGATGCGAGTTTTGGCTATAAATATCAACCAAAAAAGTTGCAAGCTTTTTTAGTAAAGATAATGTGGCTGGAATGCCATTAATGAATGCTTTTGATTTTCCATCAGAATTGATAACTCGTCTCAGCAAAAGACTATCTTCTGTCGCATAATCATTTTGCACTAACCATAATTTTGCACGATCATTACTGTCAATATTAAAATATGTTGAAATTTCAGATTTATCTTTACCTTTTCTGATTAAGCTGGGATCGCCTCTTTGGCCTAAACATATTGATAATGCATCAATCAATATTGATTTTCCTGCACCTGTTTCACCAGTTAACGCACTAAATCCATTTTTAAAATTTAACTCTAACTTTTCTACAATGACAAAGTCTTTAATAATTAATGTCTCAAGCATTTGTAAATATTTATCCCCAGTGTAGTTTGTTTCGTAGCATCTCAAAATAACAGTAATTTTTTGGATGTAGGATAGAAATTGATTCCTCAGCTTTACTTATATGAATGACATCTCTTAAATCAAGAGGAAATTTAATTTGCCCATCAATACTCGCATAAGCTTCATTCATACTAACAATTTTAATATTAATTTGACTATCTGCTTTTACAGCAATTGGTCTATTGCTAAGAGTATGTGGACTAATGGGGACAATAGAAATTGCATCTAGATTTGGGTGGAAAATTGGTCCTCCAGCCGATAATGCATACGCAGTTGTTCCTGTAGGTGTGCTGACTATTAGGCCATCTGATCGTTGTCTGTGAACAAAGGCACCATCTATAATTACGTCAAGCTCTACAAGCCTTACCCCACTTTTGATTACAATATCATTGAGCGAGAAAGACTCATAAACTATTTTTTTATCTCTCAAAATTTTAGTATTTATTAACATTCTTTTATCTTCAATATATTCACCAGCCAAAATGGTATCAATATTTGAAAACATACTTTCAGGATTAAGGTCAGCAAGAAATCCAAAACGGCCTTGATTAATACCAATCAGAGGAGTGTCAGAATGAACCATATTACGCGCCACACCGATAAGGGTTCCATCCCCTCCCACTATAATAGCAAGATCAGCTTTGCCCCCAATATCTCTTAGGGCAATTGATTGTATTCCTTTTAAATTTATTTGTTGCTGAGTTTTTTCCTCTATAAAGAGCTCAATAGGTTTTTGATGAAGATAATCGACCAACTGGATAAGCTGGTTATGAATATTTTTTGATTCCTCAATAGATGGATATTTTCCTACTACAGCAATTTTATTAAGTGCTTTCATATAAATATTTAAATAACCTAGCTAATTATGGTTTGAATTAGTAAAATACATTGTAGTTTTATTTTAAAGCATCCTAACAAAATTAACGAAAAAAAATGGATCTTGATAGCAGAGCACAAACACTATTAAAAACACTTATTAATTATCATATTCATGATGGTAATCCTGTAAGTTCAAAAACAATATCAGATCATTCAGATCTTGATATAAGCTCAGCAACTATAAGAAATATTATGAAGGATTTAGAGGATGCGGGATTCGTTTCAAGCCCACACACCTCAGCCGGGAGAGTTCCTACAAACAAAGGTTATAGATTATTTGTTGACAGTCTAGTTACTGTAAAATCTTTAGAAGATTTTGAGATCACATCCTTAAAAAATCAACTTATACAATCCGACAATAAACACTTGATTAGCTCTGCAGCTAATACATTATCCGAGTTAACTAAATTCGCTGGGGTTGTAATGATCCCTAAGGCGAAAAAAATTAGTTACAAACATATAGAATTTTTAAGTCTCTCCGCACAAAGAGTTTTAGTTATCGTGGTAACGGATGATGGCAATGTTCAAAATAGAATCCTACATACGAACCAAAATTATGACAAAGAAAAGCTTGTGGAGGCTTCTAATTATTTTAATCAGGAATTCAAAGGGTTTTCAATAGAAGAAGCAAAATTAAAGATAGTAGATGAATTGAAAAATATGAAAACCGATATTTCGGATCTTATGTCATCAGCAATTGCTACCTCTTCAAACGATCTTAATAAAGAAAATCTCGTAATGTCGGGTCAATCTAAATTATTAGAAACATCAGAGCTGACACAAAATGTTGGAAGTATCAAAAAAATTTTAGAAGTTTTTGAAAAAAAATCAGCGCTTCTTAAATTGTTAGAAAGCAGTCATGATGCAGAAGGTATTCAAATATTTATAGGTGAGGAGTCAGGATATTCAGCCTTAGATGAATGCAGTGTAATAACTGCACCATATCAGACGGATGGAGAAATTTTGGGTACGCTTGGGGTGATTGGGCCAACCAGGATGGCTTATGAAAGAGTTATACCTATTGTTGATATCACTGCTAAACTACTCGGCAAATCAATAAAGTAAGGAATCAATAGTGAATTTTTACAAAAATGAACCAAAATATAAACACGGAGATGTTCCAAAAATTGGTATTCTTTTAGCAAATTTGGGGACACCAGACGCGCCTGACGCAAAATCTCTCAGAAAATATCTTGGGCAATTTTTAATGGATAGAAGAGTTGTTGAAATACCAAGATTCATATGGTGCTGGATTCTTCACTTTATTATTTTAGTGTTTCGTCCTCGTGCATCTGCAAAAAAGTATAAACAAATTTGGACTCGCAGTGGATCACCGTTATTAGTTAATGCAAAAAAGCAAAAAAAAATGTTACAGCAAAATATTAAAAGCTCAAAGTTACAACCAATACTGGTTGAGCTTGGGATGAGTTATGGAAATCCCTCAATGGCATCAGCATTTAAAAAGCTTAGAGATAACAATTGTACGAAAATACTTTTTTTTCCGCTTTACCCTCAATACGCTGCATCATCTTCTGCCTCTGCAATGGATAGTTTATGGCGTATACTTCTGCGTACTAGGAACGTACCTGAAATTAGAACTATAAGGCATTATCATGATCATCCTGCGTATATCAATGCTTTAAAACATTCAGTTTTAAATTTTTGGGCTAAAAATGGCAGGCCATCTAAGCTGGTTATGAGTTTTCATGGCGTGCCTAAAAAATCATTAATGCAAGGCGATCCCTATCATTGTGAATGCCATAAAACAGGGAGACTTTTAGCTGAAGCGCTTAAACTCAACGATAATCAATATAAAGTTTGCTTTCAATCACGCTTTGGAAAGGCTGAATGGCTAAAGCCTTACTTTTCTGATGTTATAGCTGATCTTGGTAAAATAAATGAAAAGAATGTACATGTGATTTGCCCTGGCTTTTCAAGTGATTGTTTGGAAACACTTGAAGAAATAAATATGGAAGGAAAAGAAATATTTATGGAAAATGGAGGTAAGTCATACAATTATATTCCCTGTTTAAATGATGCTCCTGAATGGATTAATGCCATGCAAGAAATTGCTGACTCATATTTACATGGATGGTTAGATCCAAAATGGACTGAAAAAAAACAGCGTAATGCATCGCAAAAAACCATCACTCAATCAAAAAAAATTAGTAACTCTCTATGATTATTTTGACAGGTGGTGCAGGCATGATTGGGAGTATGATTGCATGGCATTTAAATACCATGCTCAATCAAACTGAGTATGTGATCGTTGATAATTTACTTTCTCCTGAACAGGAAAAAAATATCGCTAAGCGTCATTATATAGATTTTATTGACAAGGATAATTTAACTAAATATCTCAAAAGAAATAATAAAGTCGAAGCTATTATTCATATGGGTGCTATCAGTGCAACAACAGAGAATAATTTTGATAATTTATTAAAATCTAATATTAGGTATAGCCAGTTTTTATGGAAATGGTCAGCGGAACACAAAGTGCCTTTGGTTTATGCCAGCTCTGCAGCAACATATGGAAATGGTGATTTTGGATATGAAGATATGAATAATAATCTCGCCAGTCTTAACCCACTAAACGCATACGGGTACTCTAAGCATTTTTTTGATATGTGGGTCGAGAGTCAAGTTAAAAATAATCTACCATCACCTCCCTCTTGGTATGGGCTTAAATTCTTCAATGTTTATGGGCCTAATGAATATCACAAGGGGAGAATGGCAAGTGTAGTTTTTCATGCGTTCAATCAATTCAAAAAAGATGGTGAAGTAAAATTATTTAAAAGTAAAAATCCTAATTATAAAGACGGAATGCAGCTTCGTGACTTTATCTACGTTAAAGATGCGGTGAGCTGTATTTTTCATTTATTAGAAAATAAAAAAAATTCAGGTATTTATAATATTGGTACTGGCAAAGCACAATCTTTTAAAAATCTCGCCAAAGCACTATTGTTTAATTTTAATGTATCAGACTCACTCATCACATACGTTGATATGCCCCAAGATCTTGAAAATAAATATCAATACTTCACTGAAGCTAATATCGAGAAACTCCGAGGAACAAAATGTAAATTAAATTTTAGCAATGTACATGAAGGCGTAACAGATTATGCGAAAAACTATCTTTTACACTCAGATCGTTATGCCTAAAAGGATTACTAATGAAAAATATAATTAAAGAAATTATTGAAAATAAATTTAATTCAAAGAATCAATGGGTATTAGTGATTGGAGATTTGATGCTTGATAAGTATATTTTTGGCGAGGTTAAAAGAATTTCTCCTGAAGCTCCTGTACCTGTGCTGAAGAAAGAAAGTGAGTCTTTTAGAATGGGAGGTGCTGCAAATGTTGCCGCTAATTTAAACGGGCTTGGTATAAAAACATCCTTATGTGGAGCAGTAGGAAATGATCTAAATGGTCAGATATTAAGAGATTTACTTAAAGAAAATAAAATTTTACAACAAGGCTTAATAAAAACTAAGCTTCCCACTTCAACAAAAACCAGAATAATTGGCGGTCAGCAACAAATTGTAAGGATTGATGATGAGGATTTAAATTTATTATTACCTGCAAATGAGATGAAAAAAATTATCAATTTAATAAAGAAAAAACCTTCGGTTATTATTCTCTCTGATTATGCCAAAGGCTTTTTGTCTCCTGAGCTTACTCAAAAAATAATTAAACTAGCTAACCAATTAAAAATTACTACTTTAGTTGATCCAAAAGGAAATGATATTGAAAAATATAGAGGGTCTTCAATCTTAACGCCCAATAAAAAAGAAGCTTTAATTTTAACCAATACAACATTAAATGATGAAGCACTTCTTGAAAAAGAATTAAAAAAAATATGCTTAAAGCTAAATATTAAAAACATAGCTATGACCCAAGGGGAACAAGGAATAAAGCTTATAAGTTCTAGAAAAATAGAGGTTCTTCCTACGAATAAAACAAAAAAAGTTTTTGATGTATCTGGTGCTGGAGATACAGTCATTGCAACTCTTGCAGCAGGATTAATTGGAAAATTAAATATCAATCAATCCTTAGAGCTTGCTAATATTGCTGCAGGCATTGTTATCGGGAAGATCGGAACGGTGCCAATTAATAAGAATGAAATGATGGATGAAGTTGATAAAAAACCTTCTTCACAAAAATATAAAATTATGACAATCAATGAATTAGTTATGCATTTAAAAAGAATTCGTTCCAAAAAAAATACAATTGGTTTTACGAATGGATGCTTTGATATTCTTCATGCGGGACATGTTTCTTATTTAGAAAAAGCAAAAGATAATATTGATTACCTTATTCTTGGTCTAAATTCAGATAATTCTGTAAAAAAATTAAAAGGTACTAATCGGCCTGTCATAAATGCTGAGGATAGGGCTAGAATTTTATCCAGTCTTGAGGTTATTGACGCTATTATTATTTTTAATGAAGAAACTCCTTTAAATCTAATTAAAAAAATAAAGCCTGACTTTCTAATCAAAGGAAATGATTATAAGGTTAATGAGGTAGTTGGATATAGTGAGATAAAAAATTGGGGGGGAGAAGTAAAATTAATTGAGCTTTTAGAAGGAAGAAGCTCTAGTAAAATTATAAAAAAAATACATTAAATTTATATTTCAATTAACTCACTTATATTTTTTATATGAGAAACATTATATTGACTGCAGACCTTTTTCCAATGATTTAAATCAGTCCAGTCGCTTATAAATAGAAAATCAAGGCTATACTTTTTGGCTGTTTGTATGTCATAAAGAGAGTCTCCCAAAAATAACGCTGGGTACCAAGATCTGTCTTTTAATTCCTGCTCAATGATTTCATGTTTGGATCGTGGACTTCCAAAAATTCCTTCTTTAAAAAAGTGATCTATTTTTTTATCCTTGAATAAATAACGTAACTCACTCTGGTCGCCTCCGGACGCAACTATCCATCTCTTGCAAGTAGTTTGTTTTTTTAATACATCTAAACCTTTTGCTATCTCACATGATTTTAGAAGCTCGATAACATTCTTATTTAAATAATGCACCAAAGCATCCATACTCTTTTTGGTTACTTTTTGTTTAAGTACATTTGTTAAAAAATATTCGAATTTGATGTATCGAGATATTCCAGTAAGTGAGATGTGATGTTGAACTAATGCTTCTGCTTGTGATTCATTAGCCCCAAATTCAAGAGCTGCATTTCGATATGCTTCAATTTTTTGAAAATTTGAATTGAGAATTACCCCGTCACAATCAAAAATAATAGTTTGATAGCGATCAAGTGAACTCATACGTGTTATTTGAGACTGCTTGCTTCTATAGCTAATTTTGTTATTCCGCCCCAATTCTTAGATTCAACTAAATTTCTTGGAGTCAGCCATGTTCCGCCACATACAGGAACATTTGGTAAGCTCAAAAAATCGGGAGCTGAGTCAATAGTAATTCCCCCAGTTGGGCAAAATTTAATATTTGAAAAAGGGCCATTAAAACCTTTCAATAAGTTGATTCCACCAACTGCGACCGCTGGAAAGAGTTTTAAGAATTCAAAACCATCATTGTTTGCTTTCATAACTTCACTGCCAGTGGATACTCCTGGAAGAAGAGGCAAATCTATTTGACTGCAAATTTCGCCCATCTCACTTGTATAACCCGGGCTTACAGCAAACTGGCTTCCTGATATTTTGGCATTAGTTGCGTCAGCTTTTGTTCTTAATGTCCCTGCTCCGACAATAGCAGATGGTACTTTTGTTGCTATAAGTTCAATAGCCTTAAGAGCACACTCCGAGCGGAGAGTTACTTCTAAGACCTTGATTCCGCCCTCAACAAGAGCTTCGGCCATTGGAACTGCTTCATCTATTTGATTTATAACGATGACTGGTATAACCGGCCCATACTTTGAAAGTTCTTGTGTTTGCATAATGATATATTCTTTTAATTAATCCAAGTAATTGCGCCCTCTTCGGCAGATAAAACATTTTTTCTCATATTTCCAAAAAGCTCTCTTCCAATGCCATGATGGTTTGCAAGTCTCTGTTTTTCAGTTATTTCGACAACCTCTCTTTGCTTCCAAACAGCCTCATCAACCATTACGTTAAGGGTTCCTACATCTGCGTTTAACCTGATCATATCTCCTTCACAAATTTTAGCTATCGCTCCTCCTGCTGAGGCTTCAGGGCTCATATGAATAGCTGCTGGTATTTTTCCAGAGGCCCCACTCATTCTTCCGTCAGTAACAATTGCAACTTTAAATCCTTTATTTTGTAAAATGGATAATGGCGGAGTTAATTTGTGAAGTTCAGGCATACCGTTTGATTTTGGTCCTTGAAAGCGAACAACTGCAATAAAATCTCTTTCAAGCTTTCCTTCATTAAAAGCACTTAAAAGTTCTTCTTGGCTATTGAAAATCATTGCTGGAGCCTCTATTGTATGTCTATCATCTGGAATAGCAGAAATTTTCATCACTGATCTACCGATATTACCTTTTAAAAGTCTTAATCCACCAGACTCATTAAATGGATTTTTAGCTTTTCTAACGATGGATTCATCACCACTTTCATCGGGTAACTCACGCCATAATAATTTTTCTTGATGAACGTCTGGTAGCTTCGTATATTCATTTATACCGTTGGATGATACAGTTTTGACATCAGGATGCATGCATCCACATGCCAACAATTCCCTTATAACAAAAGCTGGGCCACCAGCTTTCTGAAACTCATTGACATCTGCCTTTCCATTGGGATAAACGCTTGCTAGTAGTGGGACAACCTTTGCTAAATCATGAAAATCAGACCAATCGATTATGATACCGGCAGCGTGAGCAATTGCTACCCAATGAATCAAATGGTTGGTAGACCCTCCAGTTGCTAATAGAGCAGACATAGCATTAATTATAACTTTTTCATCTACTAATTCGCCTATTGGCTGTATTTTTTCTTCATTCATGTTGGCAATTAATTGCTTTACAGCTTCGTCTGTTAATGCTTTTCTAATTCCATCTTTTGGATGAATAAAAGCAGAGCCAGGTACATGCAATCCCATTGCCTCCATTAGCATTTGGTTGCTATTGGCAGTGCCATAAAAGGTACAAGTACCCTCTCCGTGATAAGCGGATGATTCTGATTTAAGAAGCTCATCTCTTCCAACTTGACCTTGAGCATATTTTTCTCTGACTTTCGATTTACTTGTATTATCAATACCCGTTGACATTGGTCCAGCTGGTACAAAAATAGTTGGTAAATGGCCAAAATGAAGTGCGCCTATCAGCAAACCAGGAACAATTTTATCGCATATGCCCAACATCAATGCTCCATCAAAAACATCATGTGATAGACCGATGGCTGCTCCCATTGCAATATTATCTCTTGAAAAAAGGCTTAACTCCATCCCAGGTTCCCCTTGAGTAACCCCATCACACATGGCAGGAACACCACCTGCAACCTGAACAGTGGCACCAAAAGATGCCGCTGTTTGTCTAATTAATTTTGGATAATCTTCATAGGGTTTATGCGCAGAGAGCATATCGTTATAAGCAGTAATAATTGCAATATTAGGTGATTTTTTTTCAACGATTCTTAACTTATCATTTGTAGGTAACGCAGCAATTGCATGAGCAACATTTGCACATCCCAAGCGATCTGTACCTCTTGATCTTTTTTTCATTATATCTATACGCTCAAGATAGGCTTCTCTAGAGGGCTTACTTTTCTCTTGAATTCTTTGAGTAATTTCTGTGACTATTGGCTTCATAAATAAAATAATTTAATCATGGGCTGACATTATCAGTTAAAGAAAGGTATTAAGTCAAATTTAAAAAAATATTTTAATTAACTTGAAATAAAAACAATGATCTCCATATTAAAGTTCTATTAACAAATAACTTTATAAAATCATGGCTGAAAAAGAAAAAAAACAATCTGTTGAGAAAAAAGAAAAAGCTAATTCAAAGCAAAAAGCAGGAAAAAACGATCCAAAGAAAATAATTGAGCTTGAGGAACAAATTAAAGAACTTGAAGCATCTATTTTGTACTCAAAAGCAGAAGCAGATAATTCAAGAAAAAGAGCATTAGAAGATATTGAAAAAGCACGAAAATTTGCCGTAGAAAAATTTTGCCAAGAAATATTGCTAGTTAAAGACAGCCTTGATGCCGCCTTATCAATTGAGAAAGCTTCTTTAGAAAGTTATAAAGATGGAATAGATTTAACATCCAAACAACTTCTAAATATCTTTGCTAAATTTAATATTGAAGAAATTGATCCAGTTGACAAAGAATTTGATCCTAATTTTCACCAAGCAATGACCATGATTGAGTCAGACGGTGATCCTAATAAGATCTTAAACGTAATGCAAAAAGGCTACAAGCTTAATGAAAGAGTATTAAGACCAGCTCTTGTTACGGTATCAAAAGCTAAATAAATAATTAGATTGGGTTGAAAAAAACACATTTGTCCCAATCATATATTTTGATGAATATTTTTTTAAGGAATCTATAAAGATGTCAAAAATAATTGGAATTGATTTAGGAACTACAAATTCATGTGTTTCTGTTATGGAAGGCGGAAAAGCTAAAGTAATAGAAAATGCTGAAGGGGCAAGAACCACGCCCTCCATCATTGCATATCAAGACTCTGGAGAAACATTGGTTGGAGCTACTGCTAAAAGACAAGCAGTAACAAACCCTCAAAATACTCTTTATGCCGTTAAAAGATTAATAGGAAGAAAGTTTGATGAAAAAGAGGTTCAGAAAGATATTGAATTAATGCCTTATACCATTGCAAAAGCTGACAGTGGTGATGCATGGGTCGAGGTAAATGGCGAGAAAATGGCTCCTCCACAAATTTCTGCAGAAATTTTACGCAAAATGAAAAAAACAGCTGAAGATTATTTAGGTGAGTCTGTATCTGAAGCAGTAATTACCGTCCCTGCATATTTTAATGATAGCCAACGTCAAGCAACTAAAGATGCTGGAAGAATTGCAGGTTTAGAGGTTAAGCGTATTATTAATGAGCCGACTGCCGCAGCCCTTGCTTTCGGCTTAGATAAAAAAGAAGGAGACCGAAAGATTGCAGTTTATGATTTGGGTGGCGGTACCTTTGATGTATCTATTATCGAAATAAGTAGTGTTGATGGTGAACATCAATTTGAAGTTTTATCAACAAATGGTGATACATTTCTTGGCGGAGAAGATTTCGATAATAGAATTATTGATTTTCTATCCGATGAGTTCAAAAAAGAAAACGGGGTTGATCTGTCGAAGGATATGCTCGCTAAACAAAGACTTAAAGAAGCTGCTGAAAAAGCTAAAATTGAATTATCAAGCAGTGTTCAAACGGAAGTTAACCTACCATATATTACTGCTGATGCATCGGGCCCAAAACACTTAGTTGTAAAATTAACTAGAGCAAAGTTTGAGTCCCTTGTTGATGATTTAGTCCAAAGAACCGTTGCTCCATGCGAGATGGCACTTAAAGATTCAGGACTATCTGCTTCAGATATCGCTGATGTAATTTTAGTGGGTGGTCAGACAAGAATGCCAAAAGTACAAGAGAAGGTAAAAGAAATATTCGGAGTTGACCCGAGAAAAGACATTAATCCTGATGAGGCTGTTGCCGTTGGTGCTGCTGTTCAGGGCGGTGTCCTTCAAGGAGATGTGAATGATGTATTGCTTCTTGATGTCTCACCATTAAGTCTGGGTATTGAAACAATGGGTGGAGTAATGACTAAACTAATCAAAAAGAACACAACAATTCCAACTAAAGCCTCTCAAGTTTTCTCTACGGCAGAAGATAATCAAAGTGCTGTAACTATCCATGTGCTTCAAGGAGAGCGTGAAATAGCCACAGGCAACAAAAGTTTAGGTCAATTTAATTTAACTGATATACCATCAGCGCCCAGAGGTACTCCTCAAATTGAGGTTTCATTTGACATTGATGCCAATGGAATCCTTAATGTTAATGCAAAAGACAAGGCTACAGGTAAAGAAAATAAAATTACCATAAAGGCAAATGGTGGTTTGTCCGAAGAAGAAATTAAAAAAATGGAAGAGGATGCTGAGAAATTTGCCGAGGATGATAAAAAGGTAAAAGAATTGGTTGATGCAAAGAACTCAGCCGAAGCAATGATTCATTCAGTTCAAAAAACAATGAAGGAACATCAGGACAAACTTTCTGATGACGAAAAAAATAATATTGATTCTGCAATAAAAGACCTAGAGGAAGCTATCAAGTCCGACAAGAAAGACGAGATAGAAGCCAAGAACAAAATACTTGCAGAAGCATCACAAAAGCTTGGAGAAAAAGTTTATGCTGAAGAACAGGCCAAGCAACAAAAGGACGCTCCTGGTGATAGCCCTAAAGAAAAAACTGTGGATGCCGAGGTTGTTGATGCTGAGTTTGAAGAAGTAAAGAAAGAAGATACTAAAGCAAAAAAATCCGACAAATAACCAAAGATAAGGGGCTTACTTTAGCCCCTTATTAAATTTTACATGGCCCAAGATAGAGACTATTACGATGTTCTCGGATTAAATCGAGATGCATCAGATGATGAAATAAAAAAAGCTTTCAAAAAACAAGCTATGAAGCATCATCCTGACAGAAACCCAGACAACCCAAACGCGGAAGCTAGCTTTAAAGAGGCAAAGCAGGCCTACGATATTCTATCTGATGGACAAAAAAGAGCTGCATATGATCAATACGGTCATGCTGGTGTGAATCAAAATATGGGTGGTGGTGGTGGAGACTTCAATGATTTTGGAGATGCTTTTGGTGATATTTTTGGTGATATTTTTGGTGGTGGAAGATCAAATAAACAATCAAATGTATATCGAGGAGCAGATCTTAGATACAACATGGAGGTAACCTTAAATCAAGCCTACAAAGGGACGGAAACTAAAATTCGTATTCCTGTTATGTCGACATGTAAGGCGTGTTCAGGCAAAGGGACAAAAAAAGGCACAGAACCATCCACATGCGGAACTTGCCAAGGACAAGGGCAAGTAAGGATGCAACAAGGTTTTTTTTCTGTCCAACAATCTTGTCCAAAGTGTCAAGGTTCGGGAAAAGAAATTAAAGATCCATGTATTGATTGTCGAGGGTCAGGCAGGACAGAAGAAAATAAAACACTTTCAGTTAAAATTCCTGCTGGAGTTGATGATGGAGATCGTATTAGATTGAGCGGCGAAGGCGAGGCTGGAGTTAACGGAGGTCCATCTGGAGACCTTTATGTTGTTGTCAGCCTAAAGCAGCATGAAATTTTCGAAAGAGATGGAGGAAATTTACATTGTGAAATGCCAATTAGCTTCTCAACAGCAGCACTTGGTGGTGAAATTGAAGTTCCTACTCTGGATGGAAGTGCGAAGATAAAAATACCAGCAGAAACTCAAACTGGCGCAGTTTTTCGACTCCGTGGTAAGGGTATTAAACCTATAAGGGAAAGTCAACACGGAGACCTTCATTGTCATGTTGTTGTTGAAACTCCAATCAGACTTGATGAAAGTCAAAAGAAATTACTTCAAGAATTAGAAGAGCTCAATAAAGCTAACTCAAGCAAACATAGTCCTAGATCTGAAACTTGGCTCGATAAAGTAAAAGATTTTTTTGCATAACATTAAAAAGTGCCTTTCTGAATCAACTCTATCTTATATCCATTTGGATCTTGAATAAACGCAATAATCGTTGAGCCATGCATCATAGGGCCTGCCTCTCTTATAACTACCCCCCCTTTTTTCTTGATATGCTCACATGTCTCGTACGCATCATTTACTTCAATAGCAATATGTCCAAACGCATCGCCATGATTGTATTCAGAAATCTCCCAATTATGGGTTAGCTCAATAACTGTGTCAGAATTTTCGCCTCCATAACCCACGAACGCTAATGAAAATTTGCCATCTGGATAGTCTTGTTTTCTCAAAACCTTCATATTGAAAAAATTAACGTAAAATTTTATTGATTCTTCAAGGTCATTAACCCTTAACATCGTGTGCAATATTCTCATATCATTTACTCTTGAATTTTAAATTTAATCTATGATCATCTATTTGTAAGTGTTTGAAATTTTACTAAAAGCTGTTGTTTTGTCTCAGGATGCTTAGGGTCCTTGGGTATGCAAGCTACGGGGCAGACTTCGACACATTGCGGATTATCAAAATGCCCAACACATTCAGTGCAAAATTTAGGATTGATCTCATAAATTTCTATGCCCTGAAATATCGCGTCATTTGGACACTCTGGCTCACATACATCGCAATTTATGCATTCATCAGTGATAAATAACGCCATTATTATTTTAAATCTCGAAGAAAATTTAAAACAGGTGATGGTACAAATGGAGATATATCTCCATTTAAATCATAAATCTGCTTCACCATAGATGATGAAATTGATCGAAATTTGTCTGAAGAATCTAAAAAAATTGTTTCCATATCATTATCCATCATTGAATTAAGTTGGGCCATTTGCGATTCGATCGTAAAATCATCAATATTTCTAACACCTTTCAAAATTACATCAACGTTGAATTTTTTTACACTTTCAACGGTTAAACCCTCATAGACTAATACCTCAATTCTTTTATTCTTTGAAAAAATCAACTTAATTAACGCTTCTCTTTGCTCGCATGTCAACAATGAATTTTTAAAATTATCATGGGAAACGCCTATGATTAGCTTATTACAAAACTTAAGAGCTCGCCTAACAATATCCTCATGGCCTAATGTAAAAGGATCAAAACTACCTGGATAAAAAGCTATCATAAGATTTAATTGCTTGTTAAAAGATAAAAGTATACCTGCCCTGCTCTTGAGCTCTTAATAATTTTTAATTGATTTATTTCAATTGGAGATTTTGACTCTAGATAAACCAGCCCGTTGGAACGAAGTGCATCAGACAAATTATTCAAAAGCTTATAAGAATCTTCATCGTTGAAAGGCGGGTCAAAAAAAATAACATCGAAAATCTTGTTATTATTTTGTAGAAAAGTATCTGCTGACGAATGAATTACTTGAGCAAACTCTGCATTTAATGTTTCTTTATTTTTTAATAATTCATTAATATTATTTTTATTTTTCTCTACCATCACACATGACTTTGCATTTCTTGATAAAGACTCGAAGCCTAATGCGCCAGTTCCAGAGAAAAGGTCTAAACAGTTTTTACTAGTTAAGTCTTGGTCAAGCCAGTTAAATAGAGTTTCCCTGACTCTGCCTAAAGTTGGTCTTAACCCCTCATTGTCAGAAAAAAAAATATTCTTTCTTTTCCAAGACCCCCCAATGATTTTAACGAAGTTTTTTTTACTCCTATTCAACCCCTACAACCACAGTAGTAAAATCATTCATGTTCACTCTCTTTCTAAACGCTTCTTTAATTTGCGAAACAGTTACGGAATTAACTTGGTCAGAAAAAGTATCAAGGTAGTCCAACGGATAATTATAAAAAGCCATCATTGACACATATTGAATAATTTTTTTATTGCTATCAAGTCTTAAAGGAAAACCGCCAATCATGTTGCTTTTAGCTGCTTTAAGTTCTTTTTCACTAGGGCCATTAACTATAAAATTATCCACTGTTTTCTTTACAAGATTTAATGCTTCATCCAATTGATTTTTGGATGTTTGAAGACCAATTTGAAATGGCCCATCCTCCAAATATGGCATGAAGTAACTATATACACTATAAACTAGGCCATTTTTTTCTCTGACTTCCCCTGTTAGCCTTGAAACAAAGCCCCCTCCTCCAAGAATGTAATTTCCTACGTAAAGTGGGAAAAAGTCTGGATCACCTCTCTTCATGACAGGGGCTCCAAAGTAAAGATGAGCTTGTGATGATGGATGAGGAATCATTATTTCTTGGCTCACACTTTTTTTCACTTTAGTATAAAAAGTTGCTTTTGAATTATTTGGAAGTCCTTTGCTAATGTTGGTAGCAAGAGCTTTTGCATTTTTAGTAGAAATATCTCCGACTATAACTATAGCTGCTTGATTTGACAGATAATAATTATTATAAAAATCTTTCAATTGTTTTGATGTTAATTGTTTTATTGTTTCCACAGTTCCAGATTTTGGAAGCCCATAGGAGTGATCGCCGTATAAGGCTTTCATAAAAACTTTTGATCCAATACTAGATGGTTCAGTTTCTCCTTGCCGAATAGATGCAAGATATTTTTTCTTTTCTCTGTTAAGAATAGATTTATCAAAATTAGGTTTATGTAAAACAAGATTGAATAATTCAATTGCTTTGTCTTGATTTTCAACAAGAGTTCTGAGACTAAAAGAGCTTTTATCCCTATCAAAACTGCTATCTAATTGAGCGCCTATGTCGGTAAATTGGTTTGCAAGATTTACCTCGCTTACGCCGTTTGAACCCAATAACATAAGGTGATTTGTTAAGGATGCCACACCATTATTAGCTTTATTATCTCTCGCACTTCCAGCTTTAAAGCTTACATTGATATCTAATATCGGAAGATGTTTGGATTTAACTAAATAGACCTTAGCTCCTTCAGATGTTACCCAATGATCTATATCAATACCAGCTTGAACTAGGCCGATATTAAATAAAAAGAAAAATAAAAAAATAATTTTTTTAATGAACATGAGGTCTTCCTTTCGGCTTGCGGTTAGGGTCAATAGGTTGAGGATCTAGTGTAACAATAGTCAATTTTTCATCAATTAAATATTTTTTTGCGACATCTTGAACTTGTTTTGAAGTAACTTTTTTTATGTTACTTGTATATTGGTCCATAAGAGAATGTGGGTAACCCATAGTTTCTAACTGACCTATTAACATTCCTTGGTAAAAGACTGAATCTTTTTGGTATACATCTCCGGCGATAACACCAGTTTTGATTCTATTTAATTCTTCTTTGGTAACGCCATCTTTGATTATTTTTAGGATTTCATCTTTGAGAGCGATTTCTATAGCTGAATCCTTAATACCTTCACTTGGGGTTGCGTATAACTCAAATAAACTTAAACCACCACGAGTTAGCATTGCGTAACTTGCGCTTGCGCTTATTGCAAGACCAGAATTATTAACCAGGTTTTGATTAAGTCGGGACGTGCTAGTGTTTGATAAGACGCCAGCTAAAACTTCAAGGGCATATATTTCGCTGTTATCTTTCTCTAAATTTTTATCAAGGGCAGGAACTTTGTAGCCCATTTGAATATACCCTAATTTGTTTGGGGCCTTCAGTGTTGCTCTTCTAATGCCTTGTTGCTCAGCTTCAACTTGGGGCTTTCTATTTTTAATTTCCCTGGATGGTATTTTTCCAAAATATTTTTGTGCGAGCTTAAAGACTTCTTTGTGATTAACGTCTCCAGCAACAACCAGAATTGCATTATTAGGTGCATACCAGTCCATATACCATTCCTGAGCATCTTTGTAAGTCATATTCTGAAGATCATCCATCCAACCAACAATAGGCCTTCCATAAGGATGGGAAACAAATGCCAAAGATTGCATCAGTTCATTTACCTTTGATGTAGGTTTGTCGTCAGTTCTCCATAAGCGCTCTTCCATTACAACTTTGATTTCTTTGTTAAATTCATCCTCAGTAATTACTAGGTTTTGCATACGGTCAGCTTCCATTTTTAAAGCAATTGGGAGCTTACTTTTCTCAAGTTGCTGAAAATAACAAGTATAATCAGCTCCAGTAAAAGCATTTTCTCTGCCACCTGCTGCAGCAATTATTTCTGAGAATTGTCCAGGTTTGTAAGTTTTAGTTCCCTTAAACATCATATGCTCTAATGCATGAGCGATGCCAGTTTTACCATTAACTTCATCTATACTGCCTGCCCGATACCATACCTGAGAGACTACAACCGGAGCACGATTGTCTTCTTTAACCATGATTTTCATACCATTTTTTAATATTCTTTCATGCACCTCTGCATTAATTGATATGGGAAGAAAAATAAATATTAAAAGTAATTTGAATAATTGCACTATTGACCCCTTGTTAATTATATCTTCTGTAATAGAATAATGAGTGACCCTAATTTTATCATTAAGTTCTTTATCCATATCTAAAAAAAATGTTTGAATTTTTAAAAAAAATAGTCAGTAAAAAGCCTGAAGCTAAGAAAGTTACCAGAAAACCAAAGCCTGAAGCTAAGAAAGTTACCAGAAAACCAAAGCCTGAAAAAAATGAAATAATTCATAATAATCCAGATCAATTAACTGTTACAGATAACGCTGATCAGTCAAGAAAAAAAGATACAAAGAGTGGTATCTTTAATTTTACAAAAAAAATAAAAGAAGGTCTCACAAAAACAAGAGAAAGTTTAACGAAACCATTAAATGAACTTTTTTCCGGTGAAAAAATTGATGCTGCCTTTTATGATGAGCTTGAAATGATTCTTTTATCATCAGACGTAGGCATATCAGCAACTGACTATTTGATCAATAAAGTAAAAGATACTGTATCTAAAAATAGAATAGTTGATCCACGAGAATTAAAGCAAATATTGAAAGATCATCTAATCGAACTGCTTTCGACGTTGGAAAAACCACTTAAAACGAATATAGATAAACCTTTTGTTATTATGATGGTTGGAGTAAACGGTACTGGAAAAACTACAACTATTGGCAAATTAACCAAGCATCTTTCAGAACAAAATAATTCTGTGCTCATTGCTGCGGGGGATACCTTCAGAGCTGCGGCTGCAGAACAACTTCAAGTATGGGGAGATAGAAATAACGTTAGTGTAATTTCTCAAAAAACTGGAGATCCAAGTGCGGTAGTTTTCGATGCAGTCAATTCAGCTAAAGCAAAAAATATTGATATCGTTATTGCAGATACAGCAGGTAGATTACCTACACAAAATCATCTTATAAAAGAGATAGCAAAAATAAAGAGAGTAATGAATAAATGTCATGAGGGATCTCCGCATGAAATAATTTTAGTAATTGATGCAAACACCGGGCAAAATGCTATCAATCAACTTAAAGTTTTTAATGAAGCCTTAAGTGTAAATGGGCTTGTAATTTCAAAGCTTGATGGTTCTGCTAAAGGAGGTATTGTAGTTGCAATAGCAAAAGAGATACCGACTCCAATTAGATTCATTGGTGTGGGAGAGGGTATTGATGATCTAAGATTATTTAGTGCAAAAGAATATGTTAATGGACTAATAGATTGATTAAATTTAATAATATTTTTAAAAAATTTCCAGGAGATAGTAGCGTATTAGAAAACATTAATTTTGAAATTAATTCTGGTGAGCTGGTATTCGTGACAGGTTCATCCGGTGCTGGGAAATCAACTCTTATAAAATTAATTTCAGTAATAGAAAAGCCAACTTCCGGAGAAATAATATTCGAAAATCAAAAACTTTCTGAGTTGAATAGTATTGACATGCCTTATTTAAGGAGAAGGTTTGGAATGATTTTTCAGGATCATAAATTATTGTTTGACAGAAACTGCTTTGATAACGTTTCCCTTCCTTTGCTTATAGACGACACTTCCTCTGTAGATATGAATAGAAGAGTAAGAGCTGCTTTAAACAAAGTTGGATTATTAGATAAAGAGAAGATGATGCCAGTTACTTTATCAGGAGGAGAGCAACAAAGGCTAGCTATTGCAAGAGCAATTGTTTCTAGGCCTTCAATTCTTATTGCTGATGAGCCTACAGGAAATCTAGATAAAAAATATGCTGATGAGATAATGAATATTTTTTATAGTTTCCAACAAGTTGGCGTTACCGTTATTATTTCATCTCACGAAGCGCCCTCCTCCCCAATTAAATACAAAGAACTCCATTTAGCGAATAAAGTGTTAGCAAATAAAGATGTTCCACTACTTTCATAATCACTTTCAGGCATTAATTAGAGCTTTTATCAGAATAAGATATAACCTTATTCCCTCCTCAATCATGATTGCAATTATTGGGATAACTCTGTGCCTTCCAGCCACAGGCTATTTAATTATTAAAAATGCTGCTCAACTATCGAGTAAAATTGAGTATGAAGCGCAAATAAGTATTTTTCTTGATAAATCGATTTCAAAGGATCAAATAGAGTTTATTGATTCAACTCTTAAACAAAGCAAACATATACAAGCCGTTTACTTTGAACCAAAATTAAAAGCTTGGGAAAAACTGCAAACAAAATTGAAATTAAACTCTCTTGATGCTGGAATATCAGAAAACCCTTTACCCGATGCTTTTTTTGTAACTTTAAATTCATTAGAAGGCAATACAATTGAAGATTTAAATCAAGATATACAAACTCTTGAAGGAGTACATGAAGTTATTATTGATAGTGGTTGGATAAAAAAACTGCGGACAATTTTATACTTAGTTGAATTTATTCTCATAATTCTAGGGTCATTGCTTGGAATTGTGCTCACCGTAATAATCTCTAACACTATAAGACTTCAAACATTAACCTACCAAAATGAAATTCAGGTGAGCAGATTAATAGGAGCAACGAACAGCTTCATCCAACGTCCCTTTATTTATACTGGACTATTTTATGGGCTTGGAGGCAGTATTATAAATGCTGGTATTTTATTCGCAATTACTGATATTTTTAACCGAATTGCATATAAATTTGAGAATATTCTTGGAGGGCTTTTTTTACTTCATAATTTATCGATAAAAGAATATTTGTTTTTTACAATTATCTCTATGTCTATTGGTTTATTAGCATCATATTATTCCGTAAGCCAACATCTTAATAAATTAGAAAAAAATATCTAACCACTTGTATCAAATGGAACTTTTAGTTAAAATTAGCAGTCTATGTTGAAGACTGCTAAAACTAAATAAAATATGACAATGAATTTATCTATATCTCCATTTCAAGTTTCTGATGATTTTAATATTTACCAAGAAACCATGAGAAAAATACCCTCCCTCACCGCTGAGGAGGAGTACGAACTTGCGTGTCGCCTTAAAAAAGATAATGATCTTGAGGCTGCAAAAAAGTTAATTCTGTCACACTTAAAGCTTGTTATGAAAGTAGCTCGTTCCTATAGTGGATATAATCTTCCACATGCAGATTTAGTTCAAGAAGGTAATATCGGTTTAATGAAGGCAGTTAAAAAGTTTGATCCTGAGAGAGGGGTACGTTTAGTATCCTTTGCGATTTATTGGATCAAAGCTGAAATACAAGAATATGTTGTAAAAAACTGGCGTTTAGTAAAAACTGCCACAACAAAAGCACAGAGAAAACTATTTTTTAATTTAAGAAGTCTTCGAAAAAAACTTCAACCTCTTCATCCAGATGAAATCAAATCAATCGCAACCGAACTTAAGGTTAAAGAAGAAGAGGTAAGGGAAATGGAATACCGTCTCAACGGCAAAGAAATTGCTATTGATTACTCTGATGATGATTCTGAGGATGATCAATTCAAACCAATCTCATATCTACAAGATAAAGGTTTGGGGCCATCTGAACAAATTGAACAAAATCAGGTCATTGAAAATACCACATCAAGTCTTCAACATGCTCTATCAGAGCTCGACAGTCGAAGTAGAGCTATTGTGGAAGCGCGATGGTTAAAGTCAGATAAGTCTGAAACTTTACACGATCTTGCTAAAGAATTTAATATTTCTGCAGAGAGAGTTCGTCAAATTGAGCAAAATGCTTTCAAAAAAATTAAAGCGTTGATTTTAACTAATTCATCCGTTTAGCTTTAATCATCAATCTGTTAAGATTGTTTTTAATAAATTTAAAATGCTGCTATGACGGATTCACCTACTCCTATAGAAATTAAACTTCATCAAGAGTCTAATCTTCTTGAAATTTTTTTCGATAATAATACTGAATGTATGTTGTCAGCAGAATTTCTAAGAGTTCACTCTCCATCTGCAGAAGTACAAGGGCATTCACCAGAGCAAGCTATCCTTCAAACTGGTAAAGAAAATGTAAGCATATTAAATATTGAAGCAATCGGTAACTATGCTATTAAGATAATTTTTTCAGATGACCATGACACTGGTATATTTTCTTGGTCTTATCTTTATCACCTTGCAGAAAATTATGAAAGTATGTGGCTTGAATATATAGGAAAACTTGATGCAGCAGGTCACAAAAGGTCAAATGTATGAAAGATAATGAGACTAAATTTGGATTTCAGATCATTAATAAAAAAGATAAAACGAAAAAAGTTGGAGAGGTATTCGATTCAGTAACAAATAATTATGACCTAATGAATAATCTCATGTCATTCGGCCTTCACAAACTATGGAAAAAATTTGTTATTGAAAGTGCCCGCCTAAGAACAAAGGCAAAGATACTTGATATTGCCTCAGGAACAGCTGATTTGACGTTATCGTTCTCAAAGCTTGATAAAGATTTTGAAATTTATCAGACCGATATTAATTATTCAATGCTAGCGGAAGGTCAAGAGAAAATTACGGATCAAGGAAAAATAATCCCAGGTATCGTATGTGATGCAGAAGCAATACCATTTCCAAATAATTATTTTGATTGTGTGACAATAGCATTTGGCTTAAGAAATATGACTAATATTAATAAAGCATTAAGTGAAATTTATAGAGTCATTAGTCCTGGAGGTAAGGTAATAATCCTAGAATTTTCTCACGTTCATAAACCACTTAAAAAAATTTATGATTTATTTTCATTTAGGGTTATCCCTAAATTAGGAAAAATATTTGCAAATGATGAAAAAAGTTATCAGTATTTGGTTGAATCAATAAGGGTCCATCCAAATCAGGAGGAATTGAAAAAAATTATGCAAAAAGAAAAATTTGAAAATATATCTTATGTAAATATGAATGGAGGGATTGTCGCAATTCATAAAGGATATAAAATATAAGTGAAGATAAAAACTAAAATAATAAATCACGTCCTCTCCCAAAATACATGGATGAAAGATGAATTAATCCCATTTAAAAATAACACTATCCAGTTAAAAGTTGACCTGATAACACTTCAATTTAAAATTAATGAAAATGGTGAAATTATTTTTCTTGAGAAAAATTTAGAGGTAGATACCTACATTTCAATGTCATTAAAAGCATTTATAAATATGCTTATCACCCAACAAAAAAAAGATATCAAAATACAGGGCGATGTTGATTTTGCTGATAAATTTGCAAAAACTATAATGAAAAGCCGATGGGATATTGAGGAAGACTTAAGCCGATTTGTAGGAGATATGGCAGCAGTAGAAATTACTAAATTTGGAAATGCTGTTATCAGGGATGGGAAAAAAGGGATGCAAAATATTCTTGAAGGTTTAGTTGAATATTATCAAGAAGAGAAGAAACTGCTAATTTCAAAAGATGAATTGAATAAATATTACTCAGATGTAGATGAAATTCAAGAAACCTTTGTAAGAATTGAATCAAAATTCCAAGAACTGAAAGAGCATAATTAGTGATGAGTATTTTTAGATTAATGTTTGTAATATTTATAGGTCTGAAATATGGTCTAGATGAATTTTTTAACTCAAACATTATAAAAATAATACAATTTATTTTGATACCTTTTAGGTTAAAGAAGCCATCAAAAAATCGTGGGGAAAGATTAAGATTAGCATTAGAAAAACTTGGTCCAATATTTGTTAAATTTGGGCAAATGCTTTCAACCCGCAGAGATCTTTTGCCGGTTGATATTGCAAACGAACTAGCAAAACTTCAGGATCAGGTTCCGCCCTTTGAGTTTAAAGACGTAAAGGAAATAATAGAAAAAGCCTACAAGACTCAACTTTCAAAACAATTTCATGACTTCAATGAAGCCCCAGTTGCAAGCGCTTCTGTAGCACAAGTCCACTTTGCTAAATTAACATCTGGCGAAAACATTGCCGTTAAAATTTTAAGGCCCAATATTCAACACAAAGTAAAAAAAGATATAAAGCTATTGGGCTGGGTTGCATTAATTATGGAAAAGATATGGTCCGATGGGAAGAGATTAAAACCCAGAGATGTTGTTGATGAATTTGCAAGGCATACTGAATCAGAACTAAATCTTTTGCTTGAAGCAGGACATTGCACTCACCTAGGGGAAAATTTTAAAGACAAGAAATTATTGGTGGTACCCACTGTTTACTGGGATTATTGTCATGAAAATATTATGGTTATGGAAAGAATGGACGGTATACCGATTAGCAATACATCTCTTCTAAAAAAACATAATATCGATATACCACTTTTGGCGAGAAATGGTGTTGAAATATTTTTTACTCAAGTTTTTAGAGACGGTTTCTTTCACGCAGATATGCACCCAGGTAATATTCAAGTGGGAAAAGATGGGAGATATATTGCCCTTGATTTTGGAATTATGGGAACGCTTAATGCTGAGGATAAAAAATATTTAGCACGAAATTTTGTTTGTTTCTTCAAGAGAGATTACAGAGGTGTTGCTGAAGCACACGTTGAATCAGGGTGGGTTCCTGCAGAAACCTCAGTTGATGAATTTGAGAATGCAATACGCTCAGTTTGTGAACCAATATTTAATAAACCTCTCAAAGAGATTTCGTTTGGTAAACTTCTTATTAGGCTTTTTCAAACATCAAGACAATTTAATATGGAAATACAACCTCAACTCACTATGCTTCAAAAAACTCTTTTAAATGTAGAGGGCTTAGGTAGAGATCTTGATCCAAATTTAGACCTATGGAAAACAGCACAGCCATTTTTAGAAACCTGGCTGAAAAAAGAAACAAGTCCTACAAAAATTTTTGAAAATCTTAAGAAAGAATTTCCTTATTTATTGGATACGCTTCCAAAGATACCTCATGTTATTAAAAATTTATCGCAACAAAATCAAACAAATATTATTATTAAAAATGAATTGGATTACTCCTTAAAGGAAATAGCAAAGTATAAGATTATCGTTAATATTCTTATGTTATTAGTCGTTAGCTTTATTGTTGTAAAAATATTTTTTATATAAAAAAATTCAAATTTAGTACAGCCAGAACTTATTTTTGGCATTTTTTACAAAAAAAACTTGACCTTTGACCAATTCTTTTTTGAACAATAGGAATGCCGCATTCTTTGCAAGGTAACCCCTCTCTTCCATAGACTTGATGTTCATTTTGAAAATATCCATTTTCTCCGTTTACATCAAAAAAGTCGCTCATGGTACTACCGCCCTTTAATATTGCTTTTTTAATTACCACTTTAATAAATCCTACTAGCACATCCATTTCTTTTTGAGACACTTTATTAGCTCTTCTTTGAGGCCTTATTCCTGAATAAAAAAGGGCCTCACTAGCATATATATTTCCTATACCTACGACGTTATGTGAATCCATAATTGCAGCTTTAATCGATTGATTCTTAGATTTAATTTTTTTATATAGATAACTTTTGTTGAATTCATCTTCCAGTGGCTCAGGCCCCATTTTACATAAAAGCCTATGTTCGAATGGACATCTATCTGTCCATAAAATAGAACCAAATCTTCTTGGATCTGTATATCTTAAAATTATTTCATTATTAAAGGTAAAATCTACATGATCATGTTTGTTGATTTTTGAATTTAAAGGCAATAAGCATAACCTTCCCGACATACCTAAATGAATAATTAATGTTCCGTTCGGAAATTTAAAAAGAATATATTTTGCTCGTCTTGTGAGGTCTAACAACTTTTGATTTTTTAATATAGATGATAAGTTTTCATCAACGGGCCATCTCAAAGAAGCGTTTCTAATGACAACATTTTGAATATTTTTATTTATTAGAGGCGCAAGACCAAGACGGGTAACTTCAACCTCAGGAAGCTCTGGCATTTATTCTTTTTCTAATATTGTTACATTTGGATTGAGCATAGTAAATCCGAGGTCGCTAGGGTACCGGTAAAGTAATTTTTCATCGCTACGAAATAGTTTTAATTCAGGATGTTCCTGAATCCTATAAAACGAAATTTTTTTTCCATCATCTAAGACCATATCAAAACTTTTATAACCAACTCTGGGATCCATTTTATAGGGTTCTACCCCAAGAGCCTCAGGCATTCTCCAGGTTAAATTATACCATTCGTTCATAGCATCCTGATTTAACTTAGTCGTTATACTTTCTGAAGTCCACTTATTATTTACATATTTAATTTTTAATCGTGCCTCTTGCCATTGCTCAAGTCTTGAGAAGTCATATTTCTTTATTCTTTCATAGGACGCGATAGATTTTTTATCAATCAACTCTTCAGCCACAAAAGACGCTGTTTCAGAAAAGCCTCCGCTAACTAAAAAAATATTATCTTGAAACAACATATATTGATCCTCAGTTACCGCGTTATAAGTGCCGAATAAAAATTCTTCACTATTCGTAGAGTTAGAAAAAACTATTCTTAAAATAGGATTATCTAGCCCATATTTTTTTAAATTTGTGGCATCCAATTTTACTGGGCTTGTTGTTGCAAGGAGAGCCAGAATACGGTAAACATAAAGTTCATCTGCTCGTGCTTGAAAAGGCTCTTCCATCCTCCATCCCAAATCTGTTAGTTTAAAGCTAGTTTGAGCTCTGGATGGAAAATAAACATCCACTTTTTTAAAACTTGATAGTTTTAGATCAGAAACCTCAAATCTGCTTGATCCGACAATCTCTTTTTTTTGATTCTTGTAAAGGAAGCTAGCTACAACAACAATTATGACAAGCAAAAAAACATTCGTCTTCCAACCCGTTATCATTTTAGGCCTTTCTTCTCTTAAACCACACCCAGAAACCTAAGATAAATAGACCTATTGGTATGAAATATTGAAATAAATGAAAAATTGTCCAAGCAATAAGCCTTCCTTTATCGTCTCCTGGAATAGTAACGTTAACATCTTTTAAAGGCATCGGTTGAATTGTAATGAGCTTATCATCGCCGGCCAGCCAATTGACCATATTAATTCCTAAATCTAGATTGCCGCCAGATGTAATGAAATAATTTGAAAGGAAGGATGCGTTGCCAACCACCACGATTCTCTGTCCCTTATCACCAAACTTTCGATTTAATGCTACAGCAATATTTATAGGTCCTTTTGAGTCAAATTTTGGATTGTAAGAAAGTTTTTCTTCTATTGGTTTCTTGCTAGATGTAAGCCATCCATTAGGTGCGACCTCAATTAGATCTGATACCTTCCAACCATTTTCGTAACTTCCTCTAGCTGAAATATTGTAAGCATCTGAGTATTGAGTCCGAAGCATAAAATTTCTAGTTATTGGATGATCGCCATAAACCAGTGCGTAGGATGTGTCCTCGCTTGAACCAAAATTACGAGAAGAAACATCAACAACCTTACCATCAGAGATTTGTAACCCGAGATAATTAGCAAGATCATCAAGACCTTGATAATTGTTTTCATCTAAAAGCCAAAGAATATTTCCACCATTCTCTACATACTTAAAAATCTTTTGAGCCTCTGGTTTCGTAACAGGAACTTGCGGGCTGGCAATCACAAGCATAGCACCCTCTTTTGGTACTTCCTTCAATGCTGTTAAATCAGGATTTGAAAATTTAAAACCTTTTTTTTCAAGCTGCTCGCCAAAAGCACCAAGATCATGATTCTTCAAGCCAAGTAAATTCTTTTCTCCGTGACCGTCAAGGTACATTATTGGTTTGTTGTTTGTCCTTGACAACCTGACCAAGAGATTTGTAAGTTCTTGCTCTGCAAAAGGTGGAGTTATATGCTCCGTTCTTTTGTTGTACTCAACAATTACTTCTCCATCTGACCTTATACCTAAATCCTCAACCAGTTTAGGTTCAAGTGTTGGATTAACAAAAGTTACAAAAATATCATTTTTCTCTCTTTGATATTTGGCAACAAAGTCTAAAAGACCTTTTCTAAAGTTATCGCCTTTATTGGCATCATCATTTGTAGCAAATACAGTAAATTGAATTGGACCACGCATTTCTTTAAGTATTTCAACGCTTCCTTTTGTCAGAACACTCCTATTCGCCTGAGTCATATCTTTTACAAATACAAATTGATTTGATGCAACTCCTATTAAAAATATAAGAAATACGAATAACAAAATGAAAAAACCATTTTGAAAAATATATTGAAGTCTTAATTTTCTATTAATTTTCATTGTATCAACCTGTCAATCTATCTGAATCTAAGCGTCTTATAGTAAATGTCAAAAAAGTTACTATAAATAAAATAAAATAGATGACATCCGATGTATCAATAACACCTCTAGTAAATGACTGAAAATGCTTTGCCATAGATACATAGCCAAACCAATGATTGGGATCAGAGGCAGTATAATTTCCAAAAATTACCATTGCAAAAAGTGCTATGAAAGTTGAGATAGCAGCAATTATTGGCTGGCTTGTTAGGCTTGAAAAATATATTCCAAGTGCACAAAAACTACCTATTAAAAGTATAAGCCCAAATGAATTTCCAATTAGATAACCAAAATCTATATCAGCCCAAATATTCATTGTGCTGAGCATTACAAAAATATATAGCACTAAAATACTAAGGAAAAGAACCAAGCCTATAAATTTACCAATCACAATTTCAGATAACGTTATAGGAGCGCTAAATAAGAAGGGTAAGGTTTGACTTCGTCTCTCTTCACTTATTAATCGCATAGTTAATATAGGTATAGCCACCGTCATTAAAAAATTAGCAGCGCCGTATACATTTTGCCCAACGAAAATTGTAATACCTTGTCTCTCAGCTGGCCTTATGGACCCTGACATTACTTCGAAATACTTATTCACCCCATCGAGATACAAAAAACCAAATCCAAACATCAATAAAGCTAGTATTATCCAGCCCATTGGTGTTGCAAAAAGGCTCTTGAGTTCTTTTCTTGCTACATTAATAATCATTTTTAATTTTCTATTTGAGTAAGTTGAACAAAAATATCTTCTAAGCTTGTAATATCTGGCGCAATATGAAAAAGACCCCATTGATTTTTTGTTGACTTAATAACGATATCTTCTGCCGGAAGATCTTTTTCTTTAAAATGGATTCTACGCATGTTTTTGTCAATAATGTCAACTTGGGCAACCCCATCGATAGCTAATAAATCTTTTTTAGGCGGTGTATTAGAAAAACCAACCAGTAATTTATTACCTCTTCTTTGTCTTTTCAGCTCCTCAATAGAGCCATTAAAAACCAGTGTACCCTCGTTAATAATCTGCACTCTATCGCAAACCATTTCTACTTCCGGAAGGATATGAGTTGATAAAATTACGCTATGTGTTTTTCCTATTTGCTTAATAAGCTTCCTGATTTCTCTAATTTGAATTGGATCCAATCCAACTGTTGGCTCATCTAATATAACAATTTCAGGCTCATGAATAATTGCTTGTGCAATTCCAACTCTTTGTTGATAACCGTTGGAAAGATTTTCTATTAGTCTTTTGCTCATATGCGATAAGCCACATTTATCTTTGGCGTTTTCCACAGCTTTAAATATTTGTGAGGAAGGAATTTTATGAAATCGAGCAGCAATAGATAAAAATTCATCTACCGTCAACTCTTTATAAAGTGGCCTCATTTCAGGAAGATATCCTAGCATCTCCTTAGCTTGTATTGGATTATTAACCATGTCATACCCACAAACATTAACGGATCCGTTTGAAGGTGCTAGGTTTCCAGTAAGCATTCTCATAGTAGTTGATTTTCCTGCCCCATTTGGTCCAAGAAAACCAAGAACCTCTCCTTTTTGAAGAGTAAAAGAAACATCATTGACCGCAAGATTATTTCCAAAATTTTTGGATAAGTCATTTGCGTGTAAAGTTGCAGTTGCCATTAAAATTTTCCGTTTAATAAATTATATTTAAAAATTAGAGGTAACTATTTCGAAAAGTTTAAATTAAATAAACTATGAATTATATGCAAAAAAACATGTCATTAATACTTATATTACAACTGTTTTTTAGTTTAAACTTATACAACTAATTATAACAATGTTACATCAATCAATATTTTGTCATAAAATCTTAACAATGAATAAACTAATAACAATATTATTTACATGCTTACTCGCTAACTTATCTTTTGCTGTTGAAGAAGAGTTTTTTGATATTACTAAACCAGCTAAAATTCAAAAAACAAATGCTGAATTTATATACAAATTTCTTTTAGCTGAAATCGCCGCACAAAGAGGCGATCTAACATCTGCTGGACATTTATATTATGATTTAGCCAAATTGACCAAAAGCATACCCTTAGCACAAAGAGCTACGAACATTGCAGGTTATGCCAGGAATGGGAGGCTTGCGCTCGACTCCGCTGAGCTTTGGCGACAACTAGATAATGAATCACTCGAAGCGAAACAAATTTTAGCTGAATTATTTATTTCTAGCGGCAATCTTGCTAAAGCAAGACCCATTATTGAAAATCTTTTAGAAAAAGAAAAAACAAGAGCTGATGGTTTTTTATACCTTAATAATCTTCTTACTAAAGTCGAAAATAAGAGAAATGCATTAAGGTTTATCCTGGCTATAGCAAACCCCTACCCTAACTTATTAGAAGCACGTTTTAGTGTTGCCCATACAGCATATTTTGCAGGAGATAAAAAACTTGCAGAAAAAGAATTAGATATTGTTGAGTCTATAAATCCTAAATGGGAAACAGCTGCATTATTTAGGGGTTATATTTTAACTAAAGAATGGCCTGAAAAAGCTGTAGAGTTTTATCAATCTTTCTTGGAAAGCAACCCGAATTCAAACGAAGTCAGGCTAGAGTATGCAAAAATCTTAACCAATTTAAAAAAGTACAGTCAAGCGAAAAGCGAGTTTTTAAAGCTAGTTGACGGTTCCCTGGCATCCCCAGAAATTAGCCTAACTGTTGCCCTATTAGCGTTAGAACTTAATGACAATATTTTAGCTGAAAAATTTTTCAATCAAGCCTTGGAGAGAGGTTATGTTGATAAAGATAAGATTCATATCTATCTCGCAAGGATTTACTTAGACAGAAAAGAACCAGATTCTGCAGTATCAATTCTAGATAAAGTAACCTCAGGACAATTATTTATAGAGGCAAAAATACTTACAGCGGAAATAATAGCTGAACACAAAAGTTTAGATGCAGGCATAGCGTCATTAAACCAATATAAAAATCTAAGCTCTGAAGACGAGCTTCAATTCTTAAAAGCGAAAACATCACTTTTATTTACTAACAATCGTGAACAGGATGCTTTTGATTTAATGAAAAGTGAAGATTCAAAATTTAATAATTTTGCTGAATTTAAATATGACTATGCAATTCTTGCTGAAAAAATGGGTAACATCATTCTAATGGAGCAGCTTCTTAAGGAAGCAATAAAAATTAAACCGAATTATGTAAATGCCTATAATGCATTAGGTTATTCTTACGCCGATAGAAATATCAAGCTTGAAGATGCAAAAAAATACATCGAAATAGCTTTATCCATAAGCCCAAATAATCACTATATTATGGATAGTATGGGATGGCTACACTATCGTCTTGGAAATTTTGAGATAGCATTACAGTTCGTTAAAAAAGCTTATGAAATCCAAAAAGATCCAGAAATTGCTGCTCACCTCGGTGAAATTTTATGGAAACTTGGCAAATTAAAACAAGCAAAAGAAATTTGGAAAGAATCAATCAAACAACATCCATCAAATACTGTGCTTTTGGAAACCTTTGAAAGGCTTCAATTTTAAAAAACAAGTTAACAAATTTATATTCTACTTTATAGTTTTATTATCTAGTGGATGTTCGATAACGAATCAAGTTCTCATATCAGATGAAGAATTATCTCTTAATCATGAGATGTCAAATTCCAAACTATTTAATGATAATTTCCGAATGTCAGGGAAATTTGTAATATTTTTGGACGACAAAGGTTTTAGTGGAAGTCTTTTATGGCTATCAAAAAATAACCAAGATCTTTTAAAAATTTTTAATCCATTCAACACTCCTATTGCCACTGTAAATTTAAATTATGATAAGGATAAAATTAAGTTTAAAAGTAACCTCTCAGAGGATAAAAAGAATACAAATGAATTACTAAGAAAGATATTTGTTAATAAAGAAAATATCACCTCTTTAAAAGATTTGTTGGTTAACCCCCCATCAACCCTTGCCTATCAAAATGAAGTAAATACCTCTATAGGTCAATGGGATGTGAAGATTGAGGGACTGAGTAAAAATAAAAAAGTCCCGCAAAAAATATTTTTAAAAAAAGACAATATTTCTCTTAAGCTGATCATAAAAGAATGGCAAGATTGAATAAAAAATACTCAGATTTTCAACGTTTTTTATCTCCAGCCAAAATTAATTTATTTTTACGTATCTTAAACAAAAGAAAGGATGGCTATCATAATTTACAAAGCGTTTTTCAATTAATTGATTTATATGATGAAGTTTTTATAAGGGCAAGATCAGATAATAAAATTTTAATTGACTACAACGTAAATTCTATTGATAAAAATAATGATCTTGGCCTCAAAGCAGCAAATTTAATGCTAAAAAACTTAAATTACGGAGTTGATATAAAGATAAATAAAAAAATTCCTATTGGTGGTGGTTTGGGAGGTGGGAGCTCGAATGCAGCATCTGTTATGCTGGGAATAAATAAATTATTTAATTTAAACATAGATAAAAAAAAGCTTACAGAGTCAAGCTTAAGCATTGGTGCGGATGTGCCTTTTTTTGTAAATGGCATAAACGGTTGGGTAGAAGGTGTTGGTGAAAGCATAACCCCCCTTCACGTTAATAATAATAAATATTTATTAATCATTCCAAATATATCTATTTCGACTAGAAGAGTTTTTACGGATTTTAAATTGACAAATAAACCGATTACGTTGAAAATACCATCCTTTTTTAATGAAGTAGAAGATGATAATATCGTCAACGATCTACAGGATATTGTTTTAGAAAATTATCCAAAATTAAATGAGCTGTTTATTTGGTTGCAAGGTTTTGGAAAGCCTTCAATGACTGGAACAGGGTCAACATTTTTTCTTAAATATGATGATATTGATGTTGCGAGAAAAATTATTGACGATAAGCCAAAAGATATTAAAATTATAAGTGTTAAGGGTATATCTCTTCACCCACACTTTTTAGCCGATTAATTGGGGAGTCGCCAAGCTGGTTAAGGCACATGGTTTTGATCCATGCATGCGAAGGTTCGAATCCTTCCTCCCCAGCCATTTTTAAAGGGATTTACTTTGAAAACAAATGAGCTAATGATTTTTGCTGGCAACGCAAATAAACAGCTTGCTAAAAAAGTGGTCGATCATCTTAATATGAGTCTTGGTAAGGCAACAGTTGGTTGCTTCAGTGATGGCGAAACCATGGTTGAGCTTCTGGAAAATGTTCGCGGTAAAGATGTGTTTATTCTTCAGTCTACCAGCTACCCAACAAATGATAATCTTATGGAAATACTTGTAACCGTAGATGCATTAAGACGGTCTTCCGCAGCAAGAATTACCGCCGCAATACCCTATTTAGGATACTCACGACAAGACAGAAGACCAAGGTCTGCTAGAGTTGCAATTACGGCAAAAGTTGTTGCAAATATGTTGACTACTGGTGGGGTTAATCGGCTTCTTACAATGGATCTCCATTCTGATCAAATCCAAGGCTTTTTTGATATTCCTGTTGATAATATTTACGCGACACCCGTACTTCTTGATGATCTTGTAAAACAAAATTATAAAGACCCAGTTATTGTTTCTCCTGACGTTGGTGGAGTTGTAAGAGCTAGAGCATGTGCAAAAATATTAGGCTCAAATCTAGCTATTATCGATAAAAGACGTCCAAAACCTAATGTTTCTGAAGTAATGAACATTATCGGAGATGTTAAAGGGAGAACATGTATCATTATTGATGATATTGTGGACACAGCAAATACCCTATCAGAGGCAGCATCTGCCCTCAAAAAACAAGGAGCTGCTAAAGTAGTAGCCTACGCAACCCATCCAATTTTTTCTGGTGCCTCCATAGACACCATCAATGCTTCTGAGCTTGATGAAATCGTAATTACTGATACAATTACGCTTCGCGAAAATGCTAAAAATACTAAGAAAATCAGACAATTGTCGGTTGCAGGAATTTTAGCTGAGACTATCAAGCGAATAAGTCATGAAGACTCAGTTAGTTCTTTATTCATTGATTAGTTGAAAATATTGAATACAACAGCCCTGGTCGCGGGGTTGTTTAAATTAAGGAGTTTTAAATGAAAATTGAAATCAACGCAAAAGAAAGAAAGTCGAAAGGAACGGGTGCGAGCCGCCGTCTTCGTCATTCAGGAGCTACGCCTGGAGTACTCTATGGTGGCTCAAAAGGAGCAACCAGCCTTACAATAGACAGCAAAGAATTATTTATGCAGTTTAGGCATGAAGCCTTTCATGCATCAATTCTTACATTAAATCTCGAAGGAAAAAAAGAACCCGTCATTCTTCGTGATTTTCAAATGCACCCAGTGAGAAATAATATTCAGCATATTGATTTTCAACGCATTAACGAAAATGAGAAAATTAGTGTAAAAGTACCATTCCATTTTACCAATGAAGATACCGCTCCAGGTGTGAAAATTGAAGGTGGTCTAGTGTCACATATAATGACTGAAATTGATATTTCATGTTTACCTAAAGATCTTCCACAGTATATTGAAGTGGATCTTGGCGAGTTGGCTATGGGTGAATCTATCCATTTATCTGAGGTTAAGATACCTGAAGGTGTGGAGCTTACTTCACTTACAGAAGATAATGACCCTGCCATTACTTCAATTAGCAAACCAAAAGTTGTAGTTGAAGAGGAAGTCGTTAGCGAATCTTCAGAAGACGTGGAAGGTGCTGAAAGCGATGGTTCCTCAGATCAGGCAGATGGTAAAGCTGATGAGAGCAAGTCTGATGATGAAGGTAACGCAAAATAAGATAAATAAATTAATACATAATGCTCTCTTTTTGGGAGCATGAGTTATGTACAGTGAGTAAAATTAAATTATTTGTTGGTCTTGGCAACCCTGGAGATAAGTATTCATCCACAAGACACAATGCTGGATTTTGGTGGATTGATTTTGTAGTGTTAAATCACCGACTATCGTTAAAAAAATCAACAAAATTCTTTGGGGCACATACCAGTACTAATTCAAATGGGGAAATATATTTTCTTCAGCCATATACTTTTATGAATGATAGTGGCAAAGCTGTGCAAGCATTCACTAATTTTTATAAAATCAAACCTGAAGAAATTTTAGTTATCCATGATGAACTTGATATAGAACCCGGAAAAATAAAATTAAAACTAGGTGGTGGTCATGGCGGGCATAATGGCTTAAAAGACATCATACAATCATTAGGCAGTAAAAACTTTTGGCGGCTTAGAGTTGGTATTGGACATCCTGGAGATAAAAATTTAGTAAGCGCTTACGTTCTTAAAAAGCCAATGAAAAACGAATTTTCACTTATCGAAGAAAGTATATTCAATAGCTACAAAATATTTTCATTGCTGGTTAATGGTGAATTCGATAGAGCAATGTTAAATCTTCACTCAGCTTAAAGGAAAATTATGAAATGTGGAATAGTAGGTTTACCTAACGTTGGAAAATCAACGTTATTTAATGCAATAACAAAAGCAGGCATTGATGCAAATAATTATCCTTTTTGTACGATAGAACCTAATGTTGGCATTGTTGAGGTTCCTGACGTAAGAATCAGCCAACTTGCAGATATTGTTCATCCTGACAAAATACAACCTGCTACCGTAGAATTTGTTGATATAGCTGGATTAGTAGAGGGAGCCTCTAAAGGCGAAGGCTTAGGGAATAAATTTCTTGCTAATATAAGAGAAACAGATGCAATTCTTCATGTTGTTCGATGTTTTAATGACGAAAATATTGTTCATGTATCTGGAAAGATAGATCCGCTATCTGATATCGAAACTATTCATACGGAATTAATTCTTGCTGATATTGAAACATTGGAAAAAGCCATTCAAAGAGAATCAAAAAAATCAAAATCAGGGGACAAAGAATCAAAACAGCTTTTAGATATTTATTCGAAACTTGAGGGTAATTTTGATAAAGGAAAATTAGCAATCAATCTCAATTTAGATGCTGATGAGATGAATGCAATTAAACCTTTATGTTTAATTACCATTAAACCAATTATGTTTGTTGCCAATGTTGATGAGCAAGGCTTTGAAAACAACCCTAATCTTAATGCTCTAAAAAGTTATGCTGAAAAGATGAACTCATTAGTAATTACTATATGCGCAAAAATAGAATCTGATATTTCGGAACTAAGCGATGACGAAAAATTAATATTTTTATCCGAAATGAATTTAAAAGAGCCTGGCCTAAATAGATTAATTAGAGCTACGTACAAATTATTGGGGCTTCAAACATATTTTACAGCAGGCAAACAAGAAGTTCGTGCATGGACAACTAAAATTGGTGCAACAGCCCCACAAGCTGCAGGAGAGATACATACTGATTTTGAGAAAGGATTTATTAGAGCTGAAGTGATCTCATATGATGACTATATAACCTGTGGCAGTGAAACTAAAGCAAAAGACTTAGGAAAAATGAAATTAGAAGGAAAAGAGTATATTGTTAAAGATGGAGATGTTATGCATTTTAGGTTTAATGTTTGATATAATTCTTCGCACTTAATTGGTGATGTAGCTCAGGTGGTTAGAGCGCAGGATTCATAATCCTGAGGTCGAGAGTTCAAGTCTCTCCATCACCACCAATTTTATTAGCCAATGAAGATATTTAAAATAATCACCAGTATATTATCTGCATTCGTAGGAATTCAAAATAATAAAAAATTCCGGGAGGATGAAAAAGTGATAGAGCAGCATGGAGTAAAATATTTTCTTATTATAGGGTTTATCGTGGTAATAATTTGCTTGGCATTACTTAACCTTTTTGTCAATTTTGTACTTAGCTAGAAATTAGCTTTTGAATGGAATTCTTTCTTCCAGTTCCTCAACGTAAATATTCATTTTATTTTCCTCTTCAGTTAAAAATTTACTTATTGCTCCTCTAAAATCTTTATTCTCAATATAATGACTTGAAAATGTATCAAAAGGAGTAAAACCTCTGGCAATTTTATGCTCACCTTGCGCCCCACCTTCAAAAAAATCCAACTTATTCTCTATACAAAACTCTTGTCCTTGGTAATAACAAAGCTCAAAATGTAAATTAGGCATATATTCTAAAGACCCCCAATACCTGCCATACAATTTATTCTCACTAATAATATTTAAAGCAGCAGCGATTGGTGTTGCATCCTTAAAGGCTTGAATAAGAAGTAAATTATCTGGCATACGGTCATAAAGATCAGAAAAAAACTCTTTGGTTAGATAGGGTGATGAATGATGAAGTGCGTATGTTTGACAATAACAGTCAAACATAAACAACATATCTTTCTTATCAATGTTTTTACCTTTTTTTCTTTGGATAGAAAGGTTATAGCTATTCACTTTTTTTCGTTCCTGTCTTATTTTTTTCCTCTTACGGTGAGATAGTGTAGATAAAAAGTCATCAAAATCTTTAAAGCCGTCATTCTTCCATTTAAACTGAACTCCCTGTCTTTGCATCCAACCAGCCTCATTAAGAATTTTTTGATCCTCATTGTCTGTAAATAATATATGGCATGAAGAGAGTTTAAGTTGATGAATTATCTTTTCTAGCGCCTTGATTAACATTAATTTAATTTCTTTATTTTTTCCAAGAATGCGTGGGCCGGTAATAGGTGTAAAAGGAATAGCGCATAAAAGTTTTGGGTAATAATTAAGTCCGTGCCTATGAAAAGCATCAGCCCATGCATAATCAAAAATATATTCGCCATAAGAATGTTCTTTTAAAAAAATGGGTATACAGCCCACAATTTCATCATTCTGTTTCGCTATAATTGGAAAAGGAATCCATCCTGTCCCTTTTCCAATAGATTTAGAAAGTTCTAATGCATGAAAAAAATCATTGGATAGGAATGCATTTTGGGTAAAGGTGTTTGGAATAAAACTATGCCCAACAAAAGTGGTGTCTGAAAAAACTTCTAACATATTTTATTGATTGTAGAGTAGTTCTGAGTTAAATCAATAGTGCGGCTTAATTGTTGATTGGTGTACCTACAGGAAGTGAGGCATTAGAATCATCTTTAATTGAGTTTGAATTAGCTGTTTTTTTATTTATTTTATTATGAAAATCTTTGGCTAAAATAGAAAGCTCGTCAAGCGATATGACGTTATCGTTATTAATATCCACATACCTAAATTGTCTAGCTACTTGCGGCAAACAAACGGTAGTTTCGTAGACATCAAGCGTGTTGTCATTATCAGGATCGCAGGCATAAAATCTTGTCTCAACACTGTCGAGCATCTCGCGTTTTTTTTGCTCGTATACTACGTTGCTTTGAGAATTAGATCTTGAGAATTCGTCTAAAGCTTCATGAATTTGATCAAGCTGTAATGATTCTCTTGACACAGAATTATCTTGGCTGTCAGCAAAAACTGCATTGAATTGCAAAGTAATAAATAAAAATAATAACTTATATAGTTTTTTGATCATATATAAAATAGTATTCACTCTTAAGTGGGTCAATTATATTGACACCTAAATGTTAATTTATTGTTGCACGAACCTAATAATATGTAACAAAAATGTAACATGCAATTATATCAAATCAGGTTAATATATCAATAAATCTTAAATAAAGCTGGTCTAAAATATAACGTTATGGCTGAAAATAAAAAAAAATATGTTGTTCTTGTTGATGACGACCCAAAGATAAGGGATCTGACTTCAAAATATCTCTCTGACCAAGGTCTTTCAACAAAGACAGCGTCTAATGGCGAAGAGCTTGACGAATTACTAAAAATTAATGATATAAGTCTTATCATTCTTGATTTGATGATGCCAGGTGAATCGGGTTTGACTATATGTCAAAGATTAAGAGTTAATAAAGTTGATATACCCATAATCATGCTTACGGCGAAAGGAGACGAAGTCGATAGAATTGTTGGCTTAGAAATGGGGGCTGATGATTATCTTCCAAAACCATTTAATCCCAGAGAATTGTTAGCGAGAGTGAATGCTATTCTGAGAAGGCAACAAAATTCCACCCCGAAAAGCACTAGTAATATTTTTAAATTTGGTACGTTTTCTTTTGATATAGCCAACAGAAGTTTACATAATAAGGATGATGAAATTCAAATTACTGCTGGGGAATATGATTTACTTAGAGTTTTTGCAGAACATCCCAAACAGCCTCTATCAAGAGATCAGATTATGCGGCTTGCCAAAGGAAAAGAGCTTGATGTGTTTGATAGAAGTATCGATGTACAAATTTCAAGATTAAGAAGATTGATTGAAGATGACCCCAACAAGCCAAAATTTTTACAAACAAAGTGGGGGTTTGGTTATATTTTTGTTAATGATAGCGATTCTGATTAATTGAGCTTAATACCCAAATCTTTTTTATCTCGATTAACTCTGTTAATTTCAGCTCTTCTTCTCATAGCCCAAATAGTTTCTTTAAAAATATTTGATTATTTTGAAAGAGAGCCCCGAGCCCAAGCGCTCGCACAAGAAATTGTTACCATAACAAATTTTACCAAAGCATCCTTAAGTGCCGCTGCCTATAATAAAAGACTTAAATTATTAGATGAGCTCACTGGAATGGGCGATGTAAGTATTTATCCTGCATATTATTTTGAGCCTTTAGAGCCCATCCCTGATGATCCTTTTTTAAAGCTTGTCGTAAAAAATATTAGAGATAAATTACCCTCTGACACTCTTATAACAGTCAATCATTATGGTATTCCTGGTATATGGGTAAGTTTTGAGATTGACTATGCGTTATTTTGGTTGGTGATCCCAAGAACAATTATTGATAGACCATTTCCGTGGCATTGGATTGGATGGGGAGCTATTGTGTTTGCCTTGGCAATTTTAAGTTCTTATGCGACAACTCAAAGAATTAGCAGACCTTTGAGTCAAGTAATAAATGGAGCCGAGCAAATAAGAATGGGTAGGTCTATCAAACCATTACCTCTCGACAATGTCACCGAATTCCGTGAAGTCAGTCAAGCCTTTAATGAAATGTCTGCTAATTTATCTAAAATATCAAAGGAGAGAAGATTTTTACTGGCGAGTGTTTCCCATGACATTAGAACACCCCTAACGCGTCTTCGTCTATCTGCAGAAATGCTTCCCAAAGGCTCTGAGGAAATGAAAGATAGCATGGAGCAAGATATAAATGAAATAAATGAAATAATAAATCAATTTTTAGAATTTGCTCGAGGCTTTGAAGATGAACCTATGGCACCTACTAATCTCGGAAAGCTCTTAACTGATACTCGTAATAAGCACAATAGAATGGGACATAACTTTAAGATCAAGAAAAAAAATATTCGAACAGATATTCCTAAAAAGCTATTCATCGACATTAGACCTTTAGCTTTTCAAAGATGTTTGGATAATTTGATAAATAATGCATTCTTTTATTCGCACGGTGAAGTCATCATGTCCGCCGTCTTGATGGAAGAAAGTTTTTCAATAAGTATTATCGATAATGGGCCAGGAATACCTGAAGATCAGAAAGATATTTTGTTAAGACCTTTTGAAAGGGTGGATGAAGCCAGAGGTAACGAAGGCGGAAGTGGTCTAGGCTTAGCCATCGCAGACAGAATAATCAAGGCGCATTCAGGAACATTAGAATTACTTAATCGTGATGAGGGTGGTTTGGAGGCAAAAATTACGATCCCATTAAATTTTGGCTAAAATTTTATTTATCAAACCAGCTAAGATTTTCTCTTAATTCCACAACTGTACCAATAATAATGAGTGCCGGAGATTCAAGTTTAGCTCTGCTGACTTTAGATTTGATGTTTTTAAGAACGCCCGTAATTACTTTTTGTTTATTGGTAGTTCCATTTTGAATAACTGCGATAGGCATATTTTTGCTCATGCCGTGCTTCATCAGATTTTTTTTCATTACATCAAGACTTAATAAGCCCATATATATAACTAAAGTTTGACTCTCGGAAATTATTTTTGGCCAATCAAAAGAAATCTCGCCTTTCTTAAAATGACCTGTTAAAAATAAACAGCTCTGAGCATGATCTCTGTGGGTCAGTGGTATGCCCGCGTAGGATGCGACACCATTTGCTGCTGAAATACCAGGGACTACTTGAAAAGGTATTTTTTCCTTCATCAAACCTTCAATTTCTTCACCCCCTCTCCCAAAAATAAATGGATCACCGCCTTTAAGCCTTAAAACACGATATCCTTTCTTAGAATATTTAATTAAAAGTTCATTTATTGTTGCTTGCTCAAGAGTATGCTGATCTCTCTTCTTACCCGCATAAATCATCTCAGCATCTCTTCTTACCAGCTCAAGAACATCAGAAGAAACTAAATTATCATAAATACATAAATCACACTTTTGCATCAACTGAAGAGCTCTTAAAGTTAAAAGATCTTTATCGCCAGGGCCAGCTCCAACAAGATAAACCTCTCCATCAGATCTTTTAAGTCGTTTTTTAATAAGAGCATTAATATCTTGAGGAAGAAATTTTTTATTACTTTGCGCTTTTGCAAGAATTTTATTGTCAGAAAAAAAATACTCCCAAAAACCTCTTCTTTTTTCCATATGAATAATTTTTTTCTTAACTATTTTTCTCATACTTCCAGCAAACAAAACAAGTTTGGCATATGAGGATGGGATAAGAGCCTCCATTTTTTCACGAATCATACGTGCTAAAACTGGAGCCTTACCACCGCTTGATATAGCAATAACTAACGCATCTCGCTCTACTATTGATCCCATGGTAAAAGTACATAAATCAGGTTGGTCAACTACATTCACTGGAATTCTTTTTGCTGTTGCAGATTTTGATATAGCCTTATTTATCGATTGATCGTTAGTTGCAGCTATTATTAGCGTTTGCTCCTTTATATCATTTGGCTCAAAAGATTTTCTAATAAATATAATTTGATTTTTTCTTTTAAAATTTAAAAAATCTTTTGAAAAATTTTTAGAAATGACGGTTATTGTGGGGTTTGCCTTCACCAACAAAATTGCTTTTCTTAATGCTATATCTCCGCCACCAAAAATCGTTACGGGTTTTTTCTTAATATCAATAAATATGGGAAAACTTTCCATTTTTAAAATATTACTCTATTAACAAGCTTATATATACAGGTAGATCTGAGAATATCCTTAAAAAAAGATATAATAATCATCCTAAAATAATTTTTGCACATGATGACAAAACAACTATTTATAAAAACATTTGGCTGTCAGATGAATGAATATGATTCTGAAAAAATTATAGATGTTTTAAGTAAAAATCAATCTTTATCACTGACGGATAATCCTGAATCTGCTGATTTAATAATACTTAATACATGTTCGATTAGAGAAAAAGCTGAGGTTAAAGTCTTTAGTGACCTCGGAAGATACAGGAAGCTTAAAGAACATAACCCAGATATTAGAATTGCGGTTGGAGGATGCGTTGCGAGCCAGGAAGGCGATAATATTTTAAAAAAAGCTCCCTATGTTGATTTAGTCTTTGGGCCACAAACCTTGCATAGGTTACCAGATCTTTTAAATCAAAGAGAGTTAAAAGGCAAACCTCAGATTGATATTAATTTTCCAGAAATAGAAAAATTTGATCATCTACCAATAACAAAATATAAAGGTCCCTCAGCTTCAGTTTCCATCATGGAAGGATGCAGCAAATATTGCTCATTCTGCGTAGTGCCCTATACTAGGGGTGAAGAAATATCGCGACCTTTAAATGATATTTTAAAAGAAATCATCGAACTTACTCGCATTGGTGTACAAGAAGTAATATTGTTAGGGCAAAATGTAAATGCCTATCGTGGATTAATGAATGAAGATGGTATTTGCGATTTTGCGATGCTTCTAGAATATGTAGCTGAGATAAAGGAAATCAAAAGGATTAAGTTTACTACAAGTCACCCCAACGAAATGACTGAAGATCTAATAGCATGTTTTGGGTCGATTGATAAATTATCCAAACAACTTCATCTCCCCATTCAATCAGGCTCGGATTACATATTATCGAATATGAAACGCAACTATACTATTTTAGAATATAAAGCACTTGTCAAAAGGCTAAAAAAGGTATGCCCTGAAATCTCTCTTACTTCAGATTTCATTATTGGGTTCCCTAACGAGAGCACAGTTGATTTTGACAAAACAAAACAGATCATGAAAGAAATTAATTTCGATTATAGCTTTAGCTTTCTATATAGCCCAAGACCAGGAACACCAGCAGCATCCATTAAAGATAATGTCACAAAGGAAGAAAAAGAAAATAGGCTCAAAGAATTCCAAAGAATAAATATCGCTCAAGGCAAAGCTCATACTCTGAATATGATTGGAACAACCCAAAGAGTTCTTATAGACCATAAGTCAAAGAGAAAAGATAATGTTTATCTGGGTAAAACAGACAATAATAGAGTGATTGAAATTAAAGGAGATGCGGATCTCTTAAACCGATTTGTAGATATTGAAATTACAAATATTACAGAAAAAAATTTAGAAGGAGTTATTGTTAGCTAATGGAAATCACCATAAAGCTTAAAGATAGTGATAATAAAAAGCTGTCTAATTTGTGTGGACCTTTAGACGAGAACATAAAGCAAATTGCTTCTGGATTCGAAATTAACATCAAAAGAAGAGGTTCTAATTTTAGCTTTAATGGAAAAGAAGATAGTATTAAATTGGCCTCACAGTTCATTGAAAGTCTTTATCTAAGATCGGATAAATCAATAAATTCTGAGGATATACAACTTGGTCTTGTAGCGGTCAGTAATTTAGCTTTTAAAAAAAATGACTCTCCAGAACTTCATACCAAAAAAAATGATTTACAAGGAAGAACACCAAAACAAGTATCGTATCTAAAAAATATCCAGTCAAATGATATAAATTTTGGTATCGGTCCAGCTGGAACTGGAAAAACCTATTTGGCCGTTGCTTCGGCAGTAGATGCTCTCAATAGGGAAAAGATAAAAAGAATTGTTCTTGTTCGTCCAGCAGTTGAAGCTGGAGAACGATTAGGATTTCTTCCAGGTGATTTGGCGCAAAAAGTAGACCCATATCTGAGACCTTTATATGATGCACTATATGATTTAGCAGGATACGATAATGTAAATAAACTTTTTGAGAAAGGCATTCTTGAAGTTGCACCGCTTGCCTACATGAGAGGAAGAACGCTAAATCAAAGCTTTATTATTCTAGATGAAGCACAAAATACCACGCCCGAACAAATGAAAATGTTTCTTACCCGAATAGGCTTTGGAACAAAAGCAGTTGTAACAGGTGATATTACTCAAATTGATTTAGCTAAAGGTCAACAAAGCGGTTTAGTCGAGATCCAAAAAATATTAAAAAATATTAAAGGTATAGAATTCACAAAATTTAAATCAGAAGATGTAGTGCGCCATCCCTTGGTTCAAAAAATCGTCAACGCGTATGAAAAATTTGATAATTAAAGTCTAATTATGAATTTTATTCCAAATATCTATATTCAAGATACTGTTAACAAAAAAAAAATTTTAACCGCAAAGAAATGTGTTGATTGGTTTTCATTGATTCAGCTATTTAATGCCTCTATTACAATTAGAATAGTTAATGAAGATGAGTCTCAAATTCTTAATTATAAATACAGAGGAGTTAAGAGGCCTACAAATATATTATCCTTTTTAATCGACCAAAATCCTTTGATTGGGGATCTTATATTGTGTCATCCAATAATAAAAAAAGAGGCGCGCATTCAAAAGAAAAGAATAAAAGATCATTACGCACATTTAATTATTCACGGATATCTTCATCTGCTTGGTTATAATCATGAAAAAATAAAAGATGCCTCTATAATGGAAGAAAAAGAAGTAAAATTGTTAAATAAACTGGGCATCAATAATCCTTATGAGTCAAATATTAAAAGTTAATGCATAAAAAGAAATCAAAAATTATACGGAAAATCAAAAACCTTCTTCTTAAACCAAAGGACAAAGAACAAATCTCGGAGATTCTCAAGCAAGCATTCGATATGAATATGCTGGATGCGGATTCCTTGATGATGTTAGAAGGCGTATTAAATGTCTCAGAAATGCAAGTAAGGGACATAATGATTCCAAGATCACAAATTGACTTCATTGATATCTCAAAAAAACCAGAAGAATTTATCCCATTTGTAATTGAAACAACCCATTCTAGGTTTCCTGTAATGGAAAATAATATGAATGACGTAATTGGCATACTGTTAGCCAAAGACTTATTAAACTTTCATGATGGGGATGACTTTGAATTAAGAGATAAATTAAGGCCGGTAATATTTGTTCCAGAGTCCAAAAGACTTAATGTTCTTTTAAAAGATTTTAAAAAAAATAGAAATCATATGGCCATAGTTGTTGATGAATATGGTGGGGTATCTGGAATGGTCACAATTGAAGATGTATTAGAGCAAATAGTTGGCGATATTGAGGATGAATATGATTACGACGAGACGGAAGATAACATAATTGAAGAACAATCTGGTCAATTTAGAATAAAAGCATCAACTGAGATTGAAGATTTTAATGAATTTTTTACTACGGAATATGCGGATGAGGAATTTACAACAGTTGGGGGTCTAATTTCTAATAAATTTGGATATTTACCTGAAAAAAATGAAAAAATATCTTTTGATGGATTTGATATTTCTATTCTCAGAGCTGATAGCCGACAAATTCATACTGTAATGGTTTTTGTAAATCTCAATAATATAAAAGAATAGTTTTTGGAACTAATTATTAAGATTTATACTCAAACTTTCTTTGGAGAATTTTAAATGAAAAAAATTGTTATAACGCTTTTGCTTTTATCTTTGTCGGCTTTCGCTGACAATCATTCATCAAACAAAGCAGATGAACCTGCACCATTGGTCACAGAAATACCTACGCCTTATTGGGAATTTGTTGAAATTATTGGTTTGCTTACCACAGATGAAATAATTAAAATTCTCGGTGAGCCTGCAAAAAAAGTAGATATAAAGATGAAATCATCCAGAGAAGTTATTGCAAGTACTTGGTATTATCACAACCTAAATACAAACGAAAATGGAAAATATTTTCCTACCACAGAGCTTGATATCATTGATGGATTTGTAGAAGAAGTAGTTTTCATGAATGATGTTGATGAAGCTACTGTTATTGAAGGTCAAAAATATGAAATTAAGAAACCTGGAACGCTTTTTTAGGAATCCCTAAATCTTTTTACCGTTGTACAATTGATTATGGTTAATTGTACAGCGATCCTTAAAGCTCCTTATTCTTACATTCTTATCCTAATCGTTGGAGCATTTTCTATTTTTGGGTACGCGCCATTCAATTATTATTTTGTCCCAATTTTATCTCTGCTTGTTTTTTTATTGATATGTCAGAAAAATAAACAAAATATTTATTTATCAAGTTTATTTTATGGATTTGGATTTTTTCTCGGTGGATTATATTGGATATATATATGTCTCAACACTTACGGCCAAATGCCGTCAATCTTAGCAATAATTGCAACCTTATTGTTTTGCATATTCCTTTCATTTTTTTTCATTTCTCTCAAATCTTTTAACCATAAATATGCCATAGTTTTATTTCCGGCAATATTTACCATTATAGAATGGATAAGAAGTTTTATCTTCACAGGTTTCCCCTGGTTATCTTTTGGATATAGCCAAGTTGAAAAAAGCCCTCTGTCTGGCTACCTACCAATAATTGGCATTCATGGTATTACCTTCTTAATTTTATTTACGGTGATCGTTCTTTTTAAGACCATAAGCATTGATGACAAAAAAACTAAATTATTATTTGCTTTATTAGTTATTTTCTTATGGCTTACTGGACACATATTTAAAAAAATTGAATGGACCAATCAAATAGAAAAGCCAATATCTTTGAGTTTGCTGCAAGGTAACATTTCTCAAGATCAAAAATGGGACAAGGCTAATATTTCTTCAAGTCTTTCAAAATATTTATCAATGATTGAATCCTCAGATGCATCGCTCATTATTCTTCCTGAAACATCTATTCCTATTATTAAAAGCCAGCTTCCAAATTATTTTAAAGACCGCATTTCCAAACATGCACAAAAAATAAATGGAAATATCATTTATGGAATTATTGAAGAAGAAAATGGCAAATATTTTAATAGCGCTATTTCTGAAGGAGTAGATGGCTCTCAAAAGTATAGAAAGTTTCATCTAGTTCCTTTTGGTGAATTTATACCATTTAAAGTATTTTTTAAATATATTTATCAGCATTGGCTTAATATTCCTTTTAGTGATCTGTCGAGAGGCTCTATACCTCAGAAACCTATCACAATTGGAGATAGTAAAATTGCTATTAATATTTGTTATGAAGACGTTTTTGGTAATGAAATAATAAAAACTCTCCCAGAAGCAAATATTCTAGTGAATATTAGCAATGATGCATGGTATGGTGAATCAATCGCATCTCAGCAACATCTGCAGATTTCTCAGGCGAGGGCTATTGAAACAGGGCGAATGATGATTAGATCAACAAATACTGGGGCAACAGCTATTATAAATCCCAAAGGAAGAGTCATAAGTCAATTTCCACTCTTTGAAAAGGGAATACTCCATGGTCATGCTTATGGATTTGAGGGAACTACGCCTTATGTAAAATACGGCAATTTTCCTATTATTTTTTTCTCATGGGTCATCGTAATTTTTTGCCTACTGAGAAGAAAAAAAATAGCAGACAACAAGGTTTAATATACATAAAAAAAACAGTAAAATATTAATTCACTTAATAAATCATAATTATGAATCATACATTTCAAGAAATCATCCTTAAGCTTCAATCTTTTTGGGCAGATCAAAAGTGCACATTAATTCAGCCATATGATATGGAGGTGGGTGCAGGAACCTCGCATACAGCTACCTTCCTAAGATCACTTGGTCCAGAGCCTTGGAGAGCTGCATATGTCCAGCCTAGCAGAAGACCAAAAGATGGTAGATACGGAGAAAATCCTAATAGACTTCAGCATTACTATCAGTTTCAAGTTGCATTAAAGCCTTCACCCAATGATATCGTTGATCTTTATTTAAAATCTCTAGAACACCTTGGATTTGATCTTCAAGAAAATGATGTAAGATTTGTTGAAGATAATTGGGAAAATCCCACTCTAGGCGCATGGGGCCTTGGATGGGAGGTATGGTTAAATGGAATGGAAGTCACTCAATTCACTTATTTCCAACAAGTAGGTGGCATTGCTTGCAAGCCTATAACAGGAGAAATTACATATGGATTGGAACGATTAGCGATGTACATACAGGGGGTAGATAGTGTTTATGACATTAAATGGAATGGTGATATTAAATATGGTGATGTTTTTTTACAGAACGAAAAAGAACAGAGTGCTTATAATTTTGAACACAGTGATGCAGATTTTTTACTTAAAGCCTTTAATAGCCATGAACAACAAGCCTCACATCTAGTACAAGAAAAGTTGCCTCTTCCTGCATATGAGCAAGTATTAAAAGCTGCCCATACCTTTAATTTATTAGATGCTCGGGGTGTAATAGGGGTAACCGAAAGAGCTGAGTATATTGGAAAAATAAGAAATATTTCAAGAGATGTAGCTAAGTCATACCTTGAAAGCAGAATGGCATTGGAGTTTCCACTTGCCAATGAAGCTTATGCAAAAGAAGTTATAGGGGCATTGAAAGCAAATGAAAAAAAATAATCTTCTGATAGAAGTTCTTACTGAAGAGCTACCTCCTCTTTCACAGCAATTACTTGCGAAAGAATTTGCACAAAAAATTACGGACTCAGTCCAAAAAATTCGATTGTGTGAACATAATGATCACCAATTTTTCTCAACTCCCCGGAGACTTGGGGTTTTAGTAAAACATGTACTTACTCAATCGGATAGCGAATTTAAAACTATAAAACTAATGCCGTCCTCCGTTGGGTATAATTCTGAAGGTAATCCAACGCAGCCCCTTGAAAAAAAATTAATTTCGCTTGGAGAGAATCTATCCTCCCTAAAAAAAATCAAAACAATCGAAGAGAATAATCAAAAAAATTTATACATCGATATAGAACAAAAAGGTCAAAAGCTTTCAGATGAAATATCTGAAATTATTAGCAATAGCCTGAAAAGTTTGTCTATTAAAAAGCTAATGTCATATCAGCTTGAAGATGGTTGGACTACAGTTAATTTTGTAAGGCCCATAAAAAATCTCTTAGTCATTCATGGAGAAACTGTTTTAAATGCTGAATGTATGGGAATAAAATCATCTGATTATACTATTGGGCATCGTTTTTCTTCTCAAAACAAAGTAATACAAATTAATAATTCAGATGAGTATGAAAAGGTTATGCTGAAGTCAGGGTGTGTGCAAGTTGATTTTGATAAAAGAAAACAAAAAATCACTGATGATATTTCTTCACAGGTGAAAGCAATAAATCCTGATTTTCATATTACAGAAGATGAAAGTCTTTTAAATGAGGTCACATCCTTAGTTGAATTACCAAATGTACTCATTGGGCAATTCGAGGAAAAATATTTAAATATCCCACAAGAGTGTTTGGCGCTCACAATGAAATCAAACCAGAAATATTTTCCAATATTAAATAAAGAAAATAAATTAACTAATCACTTTGTAATAGTATCGAACATTAGCTCAAAAAATAGCAAGAATATTATCCAAGGAAATGAAAAAGTTATTAAGCCAAGGCTTGCAGATGCAGAATTTTTTTACAATAAAGATAAATTACATACAATTAAAGCATTTTCTAAGAATCTGAATAGAATAATTTATCATAATAAGCTTGGAACCCAACATGATAGGGCATTTCGAGTCGCAAAAATATTATCTTATATTTCAAAAAAATTAAATTTTTCAACAGAAATTGATTTTGAAACATTAGCACTTTATTCAAAAGCTGATTTATTAAGTTTAATGGTAGGAGAATTTCCAGATTTACAAGGAATTATGGGTCGCCACTATGCGCTTGGAGAAGGACATACTAAGAATTTTTCTGATGCAATTGAAGATCATTATAAGCCAAAATTTTCCGGAGATACACTACCCAGAGATACTCTTGGAAGTATGCTATCAATAGCAGACAAAATTGAGACATTGATTGGTCTTTTTTCTATCGATGAGAAACCAACTGGGTTAAAGGATCCTTTTGGTTTACGAAGAAACGCTATAGGACTTATAAGAATTATGATAGAGAGAAAAATACCTCTTGATCTTGTTGAAATTATCGATACTTTTTTTCCAAAAGAAAAATCGAAAAATTCAGATGAGCTTAAGGCGTTTATTAATGATCGGTTAATCAATTATCTTAAAGATAAAGAATATAGCTCTCAACAGATTGAAGCTGTCACCGATAGTATCCCATCCGATCTTCATAATATAATCGATAAGCTTGAAGCTCTTAAAAGCTTTATTGCAATGAAAGGATCCAATGACCTTGCAGCGGCAAATAAGAGAGTTACAAATATTTTAAAAAAATATAACCAAGGTCTTGTTAATGAAATTGATATTGATCTTTTTGAAGAAGCCGAAGAAAAAAATCTTTATCGCGCATTAAATGATACAAAAAAAGAAATCCATGTAGCTATAAGAGATGATGATTATAAAAAAGCCCTTACCTCACTTATCAATCTAAAAGAGCCAATAGATTCCTTCTTTGAAAAAATCATGGTTAATGCTGATGATGAATTAGTAAAAATTAATCGCCATAATATGCTCATTCAATTAAAAAATGAAATGAATTGTGTTGCTGATATTTCAAAACTATCCAGCTAATGAAATTAGTTATATTAGATAGAGATGGCGTTATAAATCAAGATAGTGCTAACTATATCAAAAATCCTAATGAATGGATTCCAATACCTAATAGTCTAGAAGCAATAGCATTACTTAATCAAAGTGGCTTTACTGTTGTCTTGGCAACAAATCAATCTGGGATTGGAAGAGGAATATTTGACACCCAAACACTAAATAATATTCACACCAAGATGCTAAATATGATTACAGAATTAGGTGGATCCATTGATGCTATATTTTATTGCCCTCACATAAACACCGATGAATGCTTGTGTCGCAAGCCTAAGAATGGAATGATGCTAGAAATAGAGCGTAGGTTTTCTATCTCCCTGGAAAATATACCAGCAATTGGCGACTCACTAAGAGACCTTCAAGCATTTGATAGTGTTAAAGCGCAACCTATCTTAGTTAAAACAGGAAATGGAGAAACAACAATACTTGAAAAAAAGTATCCGAAAAATACGTTAATTTTTGAAGACCTTTACGAGGCAGCAAAAAAAATTATTGAAGGATTGTAAATGGAAATAATTATTCGCTCTTTAATTTTTTATGTTGGTATGTGGATTTTTACGGTTCCTTTCGCTTTTATTACAATGTTCTCTTTTTTTATAAGCCCACTTAAAAGAAATAAATTCATTTCTATCTGGGCAAAATCAATACTTTTTTGGCTAAAAATTACATGCAACTTATCCTACAAAGTTACAGGGATAAAAAATATCCCAAAACAACCATGTATCATTTTTTCGAAACATCAATCTGCTTGGGAAACTTTAGCATTACAAGAAATTTTTCCATCCCAAGTTTGGGTTCTAAAAAAAGAATTATTGATGATCCCTTTTTTTGGTTGGGGATTAGCAATGACCTCACCAATAGCAATCAACAGGAGTTCAGGGAGAAAAGCATTAAATCAAATTTTGGAGCAAGGTTTAGATCGAATTAACAAAGGTTTTTTTGTTGTTATTTTCCCTGAAGGCACAAGAACAAAACCAAAAGAAAAGAGAAAATATCATATTGGTGGCTCGTCACTAGCCGTTTATTCTAAAAGAGATGTAATTCCTGTAGCTCATAATGCTGGTTATTATTGGCCAAAAAATAGTTTAATTAAAAAACCTGGGGAAATAAAAATTAATATAGGCCCCCCAATCAAGTGTCAAGAATTAAAAGCAAATGAAATAAATAATAAAGCAAAGAGCTGGATAGAGAAAACAGTTCTTAAATTAAATGTTTAACTTTAATTCAAAAGAAAAAATAATTCTCCCTAGTGGTGAATTATTGGAATATAGAATTAAAAAAACAAGTCGTAGGTCATTAGGGCTTAAAATTACATCAACCGGTCTTATTGTTCATGCGCCTTTTTTAACTAGTAAAAAGCGAATAGCAGAATTGCTAGAAAAAAAAATTGACTGGATAACTTCTAAATTACAATTTATTAATACAAAGTTACCTAGATTTGAATTAACAAATGGCTCATATTTTGATTTATTAGGTAGAAATATAAAATTAAAAATACAAATAGAAGATGATAGAAAAATTCATTTAGAAAATAATGTATGTTATTTTTTTCATAAAAAAAATGATACAGAAAATATTAAAAAAGAATTTTTTCTTTGTTGGCTTAAAAAATTTGCTTTAATAAATTTTGAAAAGCAAGTGAATATTTATTGTGTAAAAAATAATTTTTCAATTAATGGAATTGCATTATCAAATGCAAAAACTAGATGGGGCACATGCAATAGCAAGAAAAACATAAGGCTGAACTGGAGATTAATTCAGGCTCCTTTTTTCGTAATAGATTATGTAATCTGTCATGAGCTTTGTCATCTTAAGCATATGAATCATTCAAAAGATTTTTGGGCTCTCGTAGAGAGTATTTTTCCAAAGTATACTCAGGCGGAAAAATTTCTTAAAGAAAATGGCATGACTTTATACAGATTAGATTGATATTAAGTACTTGATATCATCAACCATTCCATCAATCTTTGAGCCATAAGGATATCTAACCCGAATGTTACCGTTTTTATCTAAGAGATAAATTCCTGAAGAGTGGTCAATAGTGTAATTTTTTTCATCCCCTACTTTTTTATGGAAGATTTTATATTGGCTAGCGATTTTATCTATTTGATCTTGAGACCCAGTCAAACCGATAAAACTCTTGTCAAATGATGGAACATACTTCTTTAATAATTCTGGCTTATCTCTACTGGGATCCAATGATACAAATAGCACCTGAAATTGATTGCTTAAATTAGCAAGGTTTTTATTTATTATCTTTAGTTCCTGCAACGAAGTTGGACATATATCTGGGCAATGAGTAAAACCAAAAAAAATTGCTACTACCGACCCTTGAAAGTCATCAATTTTTTTAACATCTCCATTGTGAGAAATTAATTCAAAGGATGAATCTAAATTTGCTTTTGAAATATTTGATCCATAAAAGCTGTAATTACTCTCGCTTGTACAACTTGAAATTAAAAAAATTAATCCAATTAAAATTACTTTTTTAAACATATATGTTCCTCAAAACCTTAATTCATTTTATCATGCTAACTTAAGTCAATATAAAATGACTCTAGTTCAATTTTAAAGGATTAATATGGCAATACCCAATTCAATGGAAGAAAGAGATGGTTTGATCTGGTATGACAATAAACTTGTACCATGGAGAGATGCTAAAACACATGTTTTGACACATACACTCCATTATGGACTGGGGGTTTTTGAAGGGGTAAGAGCATACGAGACATCTGGTGGAACAGCTATTTTTAGGCTTGAGGATCACACTAATCGCTTATTTAACTCCGCTCACATAGTTGGAATGAAGCTTCCATTCTCTAGAGATGAAATAAATAATGCCCAAAAAAAATCTGTAAAAGAAAATAACTTAAAATCAGCATACATTAGGCCGATGGCTTTTTATGGCTCTGAAGCTATGGGTATTTCAGCTGATAAATTAAAGACACATTTAATAGTTGCTGCATGGAGCTGGGGTGCATACATGGGTAAAGAGGCTATAGATAATGGCATTAATGTTAAAACCTCCTCTTTTTCTAGACATCATGTTAATGCAACCATGTGTAAGGCCAAAGCAAACGGAAATTATATGAATTCAATTCTTGCTCATCAAGAGGCTACTGCTGATGGTTATCATGAAGCTCTTTTGTTAGATACACAGGGATTTGTTTGCGAAGGATCGGGGGAAAATATTTTTATTGTAAAAAAAGGGAAATTATATACACCATCGCTTTCAAGCGCACTTGAGGGTATAACAAGAGATTCGGTTATAAAAATTTCCAATGATTTAGGCTATGAGGTTATTGAGAAAAATCTTACTCGGGATGAAGTTTATACTGCTGATGAGGCTTTTTTTACTGGGACAGCTGCTGAAGTTACACCTATCAAACAATTGGATCGCCGAAACATTGGTACTGGATCCAAAGGTGATATTACCAACAAAATTCAATCACTTTATTTTGATATAGTAAAGGGGAAAAATGATCAGTATAAGAGTTGGTTAAATTACATAACTTAAAAATCTTCATTAAAAAAGAATTGGTGAATAGTGGAAGATGATAATCTTTTTACTATACTTTCATTGCTATATTTAATGTTCGAATAAAATTGAATCAGATTGTTTGCTTCACCATTTAAAGAGTCGTTTTGGCCTATTAGATCAACAACTCGATTTGCCACTGCCTTTCCAGTATCAATAATTCTTACTGAATTATCAAAATAATCTTCGATAATACTTTTTATGAATAAAAAATGTGTACATCCAAGAACAATGACATCAACTTTTTTTTCCTTAAGTGCTGCTAAATTTTTGCAAACCACATCATTAACCTCTATGGTATCGATCTGTCCTTTTTCAATATATTCCACAAGGCCAATGCATGGCTGAATATAAAATTTAGCTTCACCATAATAATTTTCAAGCAATGCTGAAAATTTTGCACTTTTTATAGTGCCCTCAGTTGCAAGTATACCAATACACTTTTTTTTGCTAAGTTGAATTGCAGGTTTTACAGCTGGCTCCATCCCAACTAAAGGCACATCATAAACTTCTCTTAATTTTTTTATACATGCAGCTGTAGCAGTGTTACATGCAACAACTATGAGTTTAAGCTCATGATTCTTTAATAAAAAATTAATAATTTTAGAAGCTCTAATATATATTTCTTCAAAAGATTTGAGACCATAAGGAGCGTTTCTAGAATCTGCAACATAGATAAGGTTTTCGTTTGGCAATATTTTAGAGATTTCATCCAAAACTGAAAGACCACCTACACCAGAATCAAAAATAGCAATTGGTGATGAATTTTTCATTTTTATTTTGACTTTTTAAATTATTTTAGCAAAAGCTTTAATGTACAATAACCTAAGGAAAATTATGGCAAATAGATTAACACATATTTATACCAAGACAGGTGATACTGGAAAGACTGGGCTTGGTGATGGATCAAGGGTGGACAAATTTGACCCAAGAATTGATGGGCTCGGAAGTATTGATGAATTAAATTCAATCATCGGTATTATACTTACAGAAGATATCCATAAGTCCACCAATCAAAATTTATTAAAAATTCAACATGATTTATTTGATATTGGTGGGGAATTATCAATACCAAACTATTCAAAGGTAACTATAAAAAAAGTTGAATTTTTAGAAGAACAAATAGATAGAATGAATTCAGATCTCGATCCTTTAAAAGAGTTTATTTTACCAGGAGGCTCTAAAGCTTCAGCATTATGTCATCATGCCAGAACAGTCTGCAGAAGAGCTGAAAGAATCTTAGTTCAATTACAACAAAAAGATAAAATTAATAAAACATCATTAATGTATATTAATCGATTGTCAGATTATTTGTTCGTATGTGCAAGATATTTAAACCACACCAAAAACATTCAGGATATTTTTTGGCAAAAAAATATTTAACGTTTCATGTCTAATCAATTTATCGATTTATTCAAAAAAACCGTTGGCTCATTCTTTTCAAAAAATAAAATTGAATCAAAAAAAATATCTAATCATGCACTACAAATTATATCGTTATTACAGAAAAATAAATTTCAAGCCTACATTGTCGGTGGTGCGATCAGGGATATCTTAATAAAACATCATCCCAAAGACTTCGATATTGCAACTAATGCAACTCCTGAACAAATAAAAAAAATTTTTAAAAGATCAAGAATCATTGGCAAAAGATTCAAATTAGTTCATGTTATAGATGGAAGAGACATTATCGAGGTATCTACATTTAGAGCAAAGCCAAATAAAAAGGAAATAATGGCCAATGGCATCGAGAAGGATAATGCATATGGCACACTCATTGAAGATGCTGAAAGAAGAGATTTTACTGCTAATTCAATTTATTATGATCCAATAAATCATAAATTTTTTGATTTGTATGATGGTATAAAAGATATAAAAAATAAGCAATTATGTGTAATTGGTTCTCCTGAAATAAGATTTAAAGAAGACCCAGTAAGGATTTTGAGAGCTATAAGATTTTCTGCAAAACTCGCCTTAAAAATAGAGCCTAAAACGAGAAAAATACTTAATACTAAAATTAACCTTTTGGATAATATTCCTTACTCAAGACTTTTTGATGAGATTATGAAGCTTTTTCTAACAGGTCATGCTGTGAAAAGTTTTCATTTATTCAATGAATTTAATTTATCACAAAAATTTTTTCCAATGCTTCAAACTCAAGACCAATCTACAAAAAAATTTCTTATTCAAGGATTAAAAAATACCGATAAACGTATTCAAGATAATAAATCAATTAATCCAGGATTTCTTCTTGCGGTTTTCCTATGGAAAGATATCTGTATTGCTTCTGAAAAAAGACAAAAAACATCAATCAACGAAACAGTCGCGCTAAACTATGCTATTGACCAGGTCTTATCTAAACAATCTAAACTATTCCCAATCCAAAAAAGATTTTCTGTCACAATGTCTGAAATATGGAGACTTCAACCAAGATTTAAAAAATTGAATCCAAAAAGAATATATAGATTATTAGGACATCCTCGATTTAGAGCTGCATATGATTTCATGTTATTAAGAGTGGAAAATGGAGAAGTAGATAGTAACCTTGCTAAATGGTGGCAAGAATTTGTTGAAGCAGATGATAAAACAAAAAATATTCTAATAAAAAAGACAAAAAAATGAGTGGCATTTTCATTGGTATTGGAAGTAACCAAAATAATCCTAAACAACTAGTCCTTGAGTCAATAGAAAAAATTGATGCTATTGTTGATTTAAAAATTACTAAGCAATCAAGTTTATACAAAACATCGCCTATTGGGTTTATGGACCAACCAGATTTTATAAATGCTGTCATTGAAGTTGCTTACAAAAAAAGTCCTGAATTATTGCTAAAGAATTTATTAGAAATTGAAGTTTTATTCGGTAGAATTAGAAAAGAAAAAAATGGTCCACGAACCCTAGATTTAGACATATTATTATTCAAAAATATACATATGAATAAAAATAATTTAATAATTCCACATCAAAGAATGCATGAGCGATTATTTGTTCTTTTGCCATTACATGAAATAGCACCGAATATTTTTATAGAGCCATACGGATCTATCAAAAAGTTAATTTCCAATGCTCCAGATAGTACCGTGAAAAAAATAGAGCTATGAATATTTTTAATAAATATCCTTATATTGTTGTTGAAGGTCCCATTGGTTCTGGTAAATCTACATTAGCAAAACTTCTTGCAGATCAATTCAATGCAAATATTTTTTCAGAAAAAGCAGAACGAAATCCTTTTCTTCCAAAGTTTTATGAAGACATGAGTCATTACGCTCTCCCAACTCAATTATTTTTTTTATTTCAAAGAGCAAATCAATTGAACGAATTAAAGCAGAAAGATTTTTTTAATAATGGAGTGATAGCAGATTTTTTCTTACAAAAAGATCCAATTTTTGCCCGATTAAACCTAGATAATGAGGAATTTAAATTATATGTTCAAATATACAAGCATTTGGAGCTCAAGGCTCCTATTCCTGATTTAGTTATTTATTTACAAACTCCAGTAGATTTGTTGAGAAGAAGGGTAGCAAAAAGGAACATTGGTTATGAACAAAAAATTTCTACTGAATATTTAGAAAGAATTGCAGAGTCATATAGTGCTTATTTTCATAACGAACATATTTCCAATGTTTTAATTGTTAACAACGAAGATTTAGATTTCTTGGACGATAAATCAAATCTAAATATGCTTATAGAGAGAATTCTCTCCATAACCAGTATTCGAGAATATTTCAACCCAAGACTTACTTAAAATGAGTATTGATAAGTTAATTAAAAAAAATAAAATATCCATAGTTACCTGCTACGATTCAAGTTTTGCAGGTTGGTTAGAGAAAAATCATTGCGATGCATTGCTTGTCGGTGATTCTCTTGGGGTGTATGTTAAGGGTGAAAATTCAACGAAAAATACTTTATTAGATGATGTTATTTATCATACAAAAGCAGTAAAAAAAGGTGTTAAATCAATACCTATTATTGCTGATATGCCCTTTGGGACATACTCTTCGGAAAAATTAGCAAAAAAAAATGCTATGAGGTTAATTGATGCAGGGGCAGATATCGTAAAAATTGAAGGTGATACAGATATATATAACACCATAGCGCACCTAACGAATTCAAATATCAATGTTTGTGGGCATATTGGCTTTACTCCTCAAATTTCAGAGGTCTTAGAAAAAAAATATGATGCAAAAAAATTACTCGCAAAAGCAAAAAGCATTGAAGCTTGTGGGGCTATTATGATTATTTTATCAATGACTGGGGAGCATGCTGATGATTTAATTACAAAAAATCTCAGCATTCCTACGATCAGCTTTCGATCGTCATCAAAATGCACTGGGGAGGTAGAAATTCTTTACGATTTACTGAATATTTCTGATAATTCATATTCTTTTAAATATAAGAAAAAAATTCAGAAAAAATCTTCTGCCGAGGACTTGCTTAAAGACTTTATAAATACAATCAAAAAATCTCATTAAACTTCATGAATAATTGTTTAAACTCAGTTGAGGAATTGCGGAATGTTATTAATGGCGTTCATGATATTGCTTTTGTTCCTACGATGGGTAATCTTCACAAAGGCCACTTAACATTAGTAGAAAAAGCACAATCATTATCAAAAAATGTTGTTGTATCTATTTTTATTAATCCGGAACAATTTAACTCAAAACAAGACTTTAATAGATATCCTAAAACATTGGCTAATGACAAATTTTTATTAAAAAAAACATGCCCTAAATGCTGGGTTTATACTCCAAATGATTCGATTCTTTCTTATAAATCACCTCCAAGTTATTTATTACCAAATCTTAGCAATGATCTATGCGGTAAATATCGTCCCGGTCATTTTGAGGGTGTAATTAAGATTATAGATATTCTATTTAGTCTTATTAACCCAAGATACGCAATATTTGGTAAAAAAGACTATCAACAACTCATTCTTATAAAAGATTTTTCTACAAAAAATTACCCCAAAATAAATATTATTGAGGAACAAACTATCCGAGAATCTAATGCTCTTGCTTTAAGCTCTAGAAATAATCTATTAAACATAAAGGATAAAAAAAAAGCTAACCAATTATATTTAGCTCTTAACGAACTTATAAAAATGATCAAATTAGATACTAATCACCAAAATTCAATAAAAAAAATTACAGACACTTTGACAAAATCTGGATGGGATGTTGAGTATATTTCAATTAGAAGACAAAAAGACCTTCAGTTACCTTTATCATCAACTAAACATCTTGTTGCTCTAGCAGCTGCAAAACTGAATGGGATACGATTAATAGATAATATTGAATTTTGCATAGATTGAATGAACTGACTATAATATCGTGATTAATTTTTGGAAAATTTCAAATAATGCAAAGAAAAATGCTTAAATCTAAACTACACAGAGTCACTGTTACGCACTCAGAGCTTGAATATGAAGGTTCATGTGCAATAGATATAACTTTATTAAAAGCATCTAATATTCAGGAGTATGAACAGATTGCGATCTACAACATAACAAATGGAGAGAGATTTACAACTTATGCAATTTCAGCAGAAGAAAATTCTGGAATTATTTCTATTAACGGTGCTGCTGCCCATAAAGCCAACCCAGGTGATAAATTGATTATTGCAACTTACTCTGATTACAGCGAATTAGAATTAAATAGCTACAAGCCTTTATTAGTTTATGTTGATGACAAAAATAAAATTACCATCAGTAAAAATTCAATCTCAATTCAAGCGGCATAATTTGTTATCAATAGAAAAAATTAAGCAAAGTGTCTTAGAAGCCCTAGAAGATGTAAAAGCATTTGATATTTTAGATATGGATGTAAGGAGGATCACTACTGTAGCTGACTTTATGATTATTGCCAGCGCAAATTCAACAAGACAGACAAGGGCTTTAGCTAATAATGTTCAAGTAAAAATGAAGGATATAAATATTGATATTTTAGGCGTTGAGGGCGAAGAAGAAGGCGATTGGGTTCTTGTAGATATAGGAGATATCATTGTTCACATTATGACTCCGACAACTAGAGCGTACTTTAATTTAGAAGAACTGTGGTCAGATCCTTTAGTTTAATTACCAATATTGTTTAATATTAAAATAATAACGATTAGTAAAAGTTCAGATCGTAATATTTTAGAATCAATCAATAATTATTCAAAAAAAATGAGCTCACAATTCAATATAAGCTCTATAAATATTAAACCCGAAAAAAAATATGACTCCATAGATAAGAAGAAGAAGATTGAAGCAGAAAAAATTGCATCTCACATAAGTGGTTCGTTTGTTGTAGCTTTAGATGAAAAAGGAAAATTATATGATTCAAAAGAGTTTGCTTATAAAATATCTTGGTGGAAGCAAAATTTTTCATGTTTAACTTTTATAATTGGTGGAGCAGATGGTCTTGATAATTCAATGCTTGATAAAGCAGACGCTATTTTAAGTTTCTCAAAAATGACATTTCCTCACCAATTAATTAAATTATTTTTATATGAACAGCTCTATAGAAGTTCGGCCATTTTAACTAATCATCCCTACCATCGTGAATAATTCAATTATCAATAGTTTGGTTTGGTTAAGAAGAGATATCAGGCTTCATGATCACGCAGCACTCCATCATGCTTTAAAAAAATCCAATAACGTTTATTGTGTTTTTATTTTTGATTCACAGATTTTAGATAATTTGACAAATAAAAAAGATATGCGTGTGGAATTTATTTGGGAATCATTAAAAGAAATAAAAGATGAGTTAAGAAAGATAGGCTCTGACATTCACATACAGCATGGTAATCCAGTAGATTTAATACCTAAAATAATTAGAAATTATAATTGCGAAGCATTATTTTTTAATAAAGATTACGAGCAATATGCAATCAACAGAGATGAGCTTATATGTCAAAACCTTAATGATATTGATATAAATTCCTACAAAGATTCTGTTCTTTACGAAAACAAAGAAATACTTTCCCAATCAGACAAACCCTATACCGTATTCTCACCTTACAAAAATAACCATCTTAAAAAACTAGCTGAAGATGGAATACCTATTTATGAGTGTGAAAAAAATAAAAATAATTTTGCAACATTTAAAGACAAAGATATGATCACCTTGGAGAGCTTAGGCTTCGCCAGATCAAATTTAAAATCATTGAATATTCCTACAGGATCAAATGGTGGAAAACAATTACTTGTCGACTTTGATCGTCGAATGGATAAATATAAACAACTTAGGGATTACCCTGGGAAAAAAGGGGTTTCTTATTTATCTGTCCATAATAGATTTGGGACACTATCTATTCGAGAGCAAGCATCAATTGCATACAATAAGAATACGGAAGGATCATTGCTTTGGCTTAACGAATTAGTTTGGAGAGATTTTTATTTCCAAATTACATCAAATTTTCCACATGTTTGTGATAATAAAAGCTTTAAACCACAATACGATAATTTAAACTTTGAAAATAATCTCGAATACTTTAAAGCTTGGACAGAAGCTAGAACAGGATTCCCCATCATTGATGCAGCAATGAATCAATTAAATCACACCGGGTTTATGCATAATCGACTTCGAATGATTGTCGCATCTTTTTTGGTAAAAGATTTACTAATTGATTGGCGATGGGGAGAAGACTATTTTGCTAAAAAGCTCATAGATTTTGATTTCTCGGCAAACAACGGTGGTTGGCAATGGGCAGCATCGACGGGTTGCGATGCTCAGCCTTGGTTTAGAATTTTTAATCCACTTTTACAATCTCAAAAATTTGATCCCGAAGGTATTTTTATAAAAAAATATTTGCCATCACTTGAGCCGTTATCCAATAAAGAAATTCATCAGCCATATGATTTTTATTTAAAAAAACCATCAAATTTCCCTATAATTTTTGGCGACGACTATCCAATTCCAATTGTTGATCATGCTGAACAAAGAGCGAAAGCGCTTAAAATGTATGAAAATACGAAACTGTAGTAAAAAAACAACACTATGTATTCTTTCACTTGATTTAATCTTATTTTAACTTGGTAGAAACGCTGCAGTAAGGGATAATATCAAAATGATTTGGTATTTTAAAAAAATAATTTTACTTGTACTTTTTTTCCAATTAGTTGGATGTGCAACTCAGCAAAATATAGATCCGCTTGAAGGTATGAATCGTTCTATTTACGGTTTCAATGAAACTGTAGATGATGCAGTAATGAAACCTGTTGCTAAAACCTACAAAAGTGTAATGCCAGATATTGCTGAAAAGGGAGTTAATAACTTCTTTAATAACCTAAAGGATGTTGTTACAGTCGTAAATGACCTTTTTCAATTTAAGATCCATCATGCAGCGAATGATGCAGGAAGAGTTTTAGTTAACACAACTGCTGGTATTTTAGGATTAATTGATGTTCATTCCATGTCCGGTGGCGAGCGAAGAAAGGAAGATTTTGGTCAAACACTCGCTTTTTATGGGTGGGAAACTAGTGCTTATTTGGTAGTACCATTTTTGGGTCCATCTACTGTTAGAGATGCTTCTGGTCTTATGGTTGACACATTATTTATTGATCCAATAACATATATCGATCATGTTGCAACTCGAAATTCAGTGCGAGTTCTACAATTTATAGATGCTCGAGCAGAGTTGCTCAATGTTTCTTCAATTTTAGACCAAGCTGCGCTGGATCCATATGCATTTCAAAGAGATTCATATTTGCAATATAGAGAAAACTTAATTAATGACAATGTAGATAATGAAGTTGACTACAACAGTTCAGCAGACAATGATTCAAATCCATATGATGAAATTCTTGAAAACGAAGAAAAATTAACAGATATTGATAATGAGTTGTTGGTTGGTAAATTAGACCAGCAATAAATCTATTATAATTTAATTATTTGAACCAACTGTAAAGTCGCTTACTAATATAGACCCTGTATATTTACTTCCATTGGTGTAACTATCATTCCCAACTGCCACAATATTATTTAACATCTTCTTTATATTCGAAGCAATTGTAATCTCTTCAACGGCAAACTGTATCTCACCATTTTCCACCCAGAAACCAGCAGCGCCTCTTGAATAATCGCCAGTAATCATATTTAAACCATGGCCAAGTAATTCGGTAACAATAAGTCCTGTATTCATTTTTTTAACTAATTCATTAAAATCTATAGAGGAATTTTTAATAATTAAGTTATGTGCTCCACCTGCATTACCAGAAGTCTTCATTCCCAAACGTCTTGCTGAATAGGATGATAAAAAATAACCATTTAATATGCCATTTTTAACCACGCATCTTTTATTAACTGCTACCCCTTCGTCATCAAAATACGTACTGGAATTGCCTTTTATCAAATAGGGGTTTTCGTCGATGGTTAAAATTTCAGAGGCAATCTTTGTGCCAACAGAATTCATTAAAAAGGAATTTTCACGATATAAATTTCCCCCAGAAATAGCAGAAACTAATGAAGAGATGATTGAAGTTGCTACAGGAGCTTCAAATATCACTGGATAATTACCAGTTTTAATTTTTTTTGGATTAAGTCGTCTAAGTGTTCTTGATGCTGCTTCTTCACCAATTGCTTTCGCTGTCTTAAGATCATTGTATGATCTGGCAGATGAATATGCACTATCCCTTTGCATTGAAGTATCTTTACCACCTAGAACAGAGCAGCTTAGAGAATATCTAGATGATGGAAAGCCGTCCATAAAACCATTAGAATTGGCATAAATAAAGAGTGAAATTGATGAATTAAGTTGGGCGCCCTCAGAATTATTAACTAATTTGTCAAATTCCAAAGCGCTATTTTCACATACCAGCGCCTCTTCTATCATATCATTTTCACTTTTTGTCCAATCGTGATAAAGACTCAAGTCTTTTTTTTCTGTTGCATACAACGACGGGTCAGCTAATCCAAATGAAAAGTCTTCTGCAGTATATTTAGCGATCTGGCATGCTGCCAATACACAGTTTTTTACGGAAGCAGCACTAAAATCTGAAGTAGAAGCGATACCTCTTCTGTATCCTATAAAAACAGTAACAGTAAGACTTTTATCATTTTGAAGCTCAATCGTATCTAATCTTTGAAGTCTCACAGAGATACTCTTACCTGATGATACAGTCACATCAACTTCGGAACTGGATGCACCATTTTCGTATGCGACTTTTTTTGTATACTCCGCAATTTCAGCCAAAGAATCAATTGAATATTCGAGAACCTTAATAGACATCAAAATAAGTAATTATAAAAACTGTTATCATACAGAAATAAAACGTAAAAGGCATCGAGAGTAAATGAATGACGATGAAGATTTCATAAGTAAGACGGAACAAAAAAAAGATTCAAAAAAAATTCAGGCGTTTGGGAAAAAAATTTGTGCATTAAGCATTGATGAAATTAATTCTTTTAATTTCGAGGAAGATATACTAATTGCCATTAAAGAGTATAAATCGATCAAATCAAATGTAGCAAAAAAAAGGCAAACGCAATATCTTGGAAAACTTTTAAGAGCAACAGATTTAACTAATGCATATTTTCAAATGCAACAACTTGAAAATAATTCAAAAATTGAAATGAGAGATAACCATAAAATTGAAACATGGAGAACTCGCCTTATGAGTGATAAAGATGCTTTAACTGAATTGATTAATCAGCATCCGACAATTGATATTCAAAAAATAAGACGTCTTATAAATAATAGTTCAAGGGAGCAAAAAGAATCAAAACCACCAAAAAGTTTCAGACTAATATTCAAATATCTTAAGGAACATATTATTTAGCTAAAGATTTACTTGGACAGAATTTTTCTTCCCACCTCTTATATATTCAACATTCACACTTTTACCTTTGCTTTTTCTAATGACTGCAACCAAATCATCAGGACTATTTACATCTACTTGATCAATTTTAATAATACTGTCATTTCTTAAAATCCCAGCTGTTGCTGCAGGGGAGTTCTTAATTACAGCGATGACAAGCGCTCCAGGAACATCGCCTTCATCTTGTTTGTTGGATAGTTTGATAAAATGCGTACCGAATGTTGGTTTAGGAAGTTTCACCCAGTACGACGCATAAAATGCAAACAAGGCGTTTGAATCTAAAAGATCCTCCTCTGTAATAACAATTTCAGTTATCTCGCCTTTTTTTTCATTTTTCTTTGCTGCTAAAACTTTATCTCTGGCTTTCTGAATTGCTGAAGCTCTACTATTGTCATTAATTTGTCTGTCATAAATTAAAACTAGATCTGCTTTTATTTTTTCACCGTGACTTTTTGCAAATTTTGGAGATAGATTTGGTCCACTAAAACCGGAAAATCCCATTAAGTCGTATCCCTCTTCCAACATTTTTATCTTATCCGTATCCTGGTCCCATCCACGCATAATTTTAGTTTGTAGATTTTTATCAAATGATTGAAAATCTTTTGGACTTTGTCTTTGAAAGTTTTTTTCAAATAAATTTTCTTCGGCAACAGCTGACGAGATATTGCAAAATAATAATAAACCTAGGAAATGAATGATAATTTTGTGCATGGGATAACCTTTAAGAAATGGTAATATATTTTATTTCTAGTATGACATAAACATGACTAAAAAATTCATAAAAATAGGGCTTGTATCCATTAGCGATAGAGCAAGTAAAGGTATATATGAAGATAAGGGTATTCCGTCTCTGAAAGAGTGGTTAACCTCTGCCTTAATTGACTCTTTCGAAACTGAAGACATTATTATTCCAGATGAATATTCTGTTATTCAAGATACATTAATAAAGTTAACTGATGAGTTAAAGTGTGACCTTATTCTTACAACAGGTGGAACTGGTCCCGCCCAAAGAGACGTAACACCAGATGCTACATTAAGTATTGCTGATAAGGATTTGCCTGGCTTTGGAGAGCAAATGAGGCAAATCAGTCTGCACTTCGTGCCAACTGCAATTTTATCAAGACAAGTAGCTGTCATTAGAAAAAAATCATTGATCATTAACCTTCCAGGTCAGCCTAAAGCCATCAAACAAACATTGGAAGGATTAAAAGATCAAACAAATAATAAAATTATAGTACCAGGTATATTTTCGGCAGTACCATATTGTCTTGATCTTATTGGCGCAGGTTTCATAGATACCAATAAAAGTATAGTTGATGCTTTTAGGCCAAAAAAATAAAATGTTAAAAGAATTCGATTTAATTAAAAAATATTTCAAAAAAAAGACACCAAACATACCACTTGGAATAGGAGATGATGGAGCATTAATTGAAAAAAACAAACAAACCTACTTTATCTTTTCTCAAGATACGTTAAATATCAATACGCATTTTTTTAAAGAGCATGATCCCCGTAAATTAGGATGGAAAACTTTGGCAGTAAATATATCAGATATTCTTGCAATGGGAGGGTTGCCCAAATATGCATTGCTTTCAGTTGCATTAAAAAAAAATGATGATCGTTGGTTAACAGAATTCTCTAAAGGTTTTTTTGATTGCGCAAAAAAATATAATGTAGATCTTATTGGAGGAGATACAACTAAGGGCGAGTTATCTCTGAGCGTGACAATTATTGGTGAAGTTAAACAAAATTTTGTATTGAGGAGAGATGGTGCATGCATAAATGAAGATATCTGGGTTACAGGAGAAATTGGACATGCTGCGATTGGTCTTGCTCATCAAAAAAAACAAATTTGCCTTAATGGTCAGGACTTAAAAAAGGCATTATCCATATTTGAACAACCAAAACCGATTCAATTGGATATGAAAAGAATCTCTCCTTTTTTTTCAAGCGCAATAGATATTTCTGATGGCTTGGCTCAAGATCTTAAACACATTCTAAATCAATCAAAAGTTGGTGCTAAAGTATATTCTCAACACATACCTGTTGCTCCTTGGATTATGAAAAATAATGCTTATGACTTTGCCTTATATGGGGGCGAAGATTATCAACTCATTCTTACATCGCCAAAAAAGAATCGTAAGAAAATTTATGAATTTGCAAAAAAAAATAAAATTAAAATATCCAAAATTGGTGTTACAGAGGATATAAAAGGCCTTCAATTATTTGACGAAAATAATAATTTAATAAAAAGGCAAAAAAAGGGTTTTTCTCATTTTGCTTAATTTTAAATTTTTAATTAGTAATTTTTGGCACTTTCTTGCTTTAGGCTTCGGATTTGGCATGACACCAAAAGCTCCCGGAACTTTTGGGACAACTTTAGCGTTTCCAATATTTTTAATTATCGCCCCACTTTCAAAAGAATTACAGATACTGTTTGTAACTACTTTATTTTTTCTTAGTTTACGTGCTTGTGAAATAACGAGTTCAAATTTAAAAATAAAGGATCCTTCGAGTATTGTGATCGATGAAATTGTAGCCATGCTTCTTATTCTTATTTGTATCGATATGAGCTTATTGAATTTTGTGATTGCTTTTATTCTTTTTCGTTTTTTTGATATTAAGAAACCTTTTCCGATAAATTGGGTGGACAAAAATATTAAAGGTGGTTTAGGGATTATGCTTGATGACATAGTTGCAGCAATACCACCTATACTAATTGTAAACATCTGGACCAACTTTATTTAATGCCAGCAAAAGAAACTCATCTATTAGTCGTTAATCTAGCAAAACAATGCATCGACAATAAATATAAGCTTGTTGTTGCTGAATCATGCACAGGGGGCTTGGTTTGTCATGCATTCACTGCAATTTCTGGCAGCTCCTCTTGGTTTGATAGGGGCTTTATTACTTATTCTAATCAATCAAAATTCGATCTTGTAAAGGTAAACATGAAAACCTTGAGTGAACACGGCGCTGTAAGTCAAGAGGTTGCAAATGAAATGGCCATGGGTGCTATTTTGAATAGCCAAGCAAATATTTCATTAAGTATTACTGGTATTGCAGGACCTAATGGTGGATCAAAGCATAAGCCGGTTGGGACAGTATATTTTTCTATTTGTGATAAAAGCTCTATATTATTTGAAGCGAAATCAACTTTTGGTGGAGGTAGAAATGAAATACAAGAAAAAGCAATGTTATTTGCAGTTAATAATCTTCTAAAGCTTACTTTGAAGCAGCAAGTATGAAATAATTGATTTAAATAAAAAACAAATAAGGCAAAAATAAAATGGATGAAAATAAGCGTAAAGCATTGGATGCCGCATTAGCGCAAATTGATAAACAATTTGGTAAAGGCTCCATTATGCGTATGGACGATACTCAGGTTGTGGAAGGTATTCAAGCAGTTTCAACCGGTTCACTGGGTTTGGATATAGCCCTAGGTATCGGAGGATTACCCAGGGGGCGGGTTATTGAAATATATGGCCCCGAGTCTTCAGGTAAAACTTCACTATCGCTTTCTACTGTTGCGCAACTTCAAAAAAATGGTGGTACTGCTGCGTTTATTGATGCCGAACATGCTCTTGATATTCAATACGCAGCTAAACTAGGGGTAAACATTGAAGATCTTTTAGTATCCCAACCAGATACTGGAGAGCAAGCACTTGAGATTGCAGATATGTTAGTAAGAAGTGGCTCCGTAGATATTGTGGTGGTTGATTCGGTTGCCGCACTGACCCCAAGAGCAGAAATTGAGGGTGACATGGGAGACTCTCATATGGGACTTCAGGCAAGACTTATGTCTCAGGCATTACGAAAACTTACAAGTAATATAAAGAAAACCAATACGATGGTTATTTTTATAAATCAATTACGAATGAAAATTGGTGTTATGTTTGGTAATCCTGAGACCACTACCGGAGGAAACGCATTAAAATTTTATGCATCAGTTCGACTTGATATTAGAAGAATAGGTGCTATAAAAAAAGGTGATGAAGTTATTGGGGCAGAAACTCGAGTTAAGGTCATCAAAAATAAGGTCGCCCCCCCATTCAGAATGACTGAATTTGATGTGCTCTACGGGGAAGGAATTTCTCTGGAAGGTGAAATCATTGATCAAGGAGTAAAGCTTGATATTGTTGAAAAATCAGGATCTTGGTATAGCTATAAAGGTGAAAAAATTGGGCAAGGTAAGGATAACGCAAGAATTTTCCTAAAAGAAAATCCTGAGATATCTAACGAAATAGAACAATTAGTCAGGGATAACTCAAGCATTAAAGCAGAAATTAATGCCAATGCTCTATCTGATGAGGATGAAGAGAGCTCTGCAGAATAATACTTTTGAAAAAAATCAGATCTTATTAAAAAAAAGAGCTTTGTATTATTTGGGCAAAAGAGAATACTCAAGAAGAGAGTTGCAGCAAAAAATTGAATCATTTGCAGATGATCTGGATATTTCTCGACAACAGATGGATAAAGTTCTTTCTGAATTAGTAGACAAAGATTGGTTGTCAGATACCAGATTTACTGATCAATTCATTTTTTCCAAGAAGAAAAAATACGGATTTGAAAAAATTAGATATGAACTAAAAATGCGTGGTGTTGATGAGGCAATCGTTAACGAATCACTTAATGAAATAAAGTCAGAAGAGTATAATTTAGCAAAAAATATATGGGAGAAAAAATTTAGGAAATTGCCAGAGGATTATGAAAAAAAGCTTAAGCAAATGCGCTTCCTCAAAGGACGAGGTATTAATTCAGCTTTAATCAATCAGATTTTATCTGGAAAAGTACCTGAATAATTTTACTATGTTTACTAGCCAACAAATTCGCGCCCGATTTTTACAATTCTTTGAAGATAAAGACCATAAGATTATTTCCTCTAGCAGTTTAGTTCCTCGCGAGGACCCCAGCCTACTATTTACCAACGCTGGAATGAATCAGTTTAAAGATGTCTTCTTAGGGGAAGAGAGTCGTGATTACAATAAAGCAGCATCAAGTCAAAAATGTGTTCGCGCTGGTGGGAAGCATAATGATCTAGAAAATGTTGGCTATACTGCAAGACACCACACTTTCTTTGAGATGCTGGGAAATTTCAGTTTTGGTGATTACTTTAAAGAAGAGGCTATAACTTATGCTTGGGAGCTATTAACAGATATTTATAATATTCCCAAAGATAAACTTTTAGTAACTGTATATGCCGACGATAAAGAGGCTTATGAAATTTGGCAAAATATTATCGGAATACCTGAAACAAGCATTATTAAAATTGGTGACAATAAAGGAAGTAAATTTGCTTCCGATAATTTCTGGATGATGGGTGATACCGGTCCTTGTGGTCCTTGCAGTGAGATATTTTATGATCATGGTGCTGCGATTGAGGGTGGGCCTCCAGGATCAAAAGATGAGGATGGTGATAGATATATAGAGATATGGAATTTAGTCTTTATGCAATTTAATAGAGATGCTCAGGGAAATATGCACCCCTTACCAAAACCATCGGTAGATACAGGAATGGGGCTAGAGCGTATAACCGCAGTCTTGCAAGATGTTCATTCCAATTATGATATTGATATATTTCACTCCATAATAAAAGAAGCAGCAACTATAGTTAATAGTAAAAAAATTTCTCACCCCTCACTTAAGGTATTGGCGGACCATATTAGAGCGACTACCTTTCTTATTAGTGACGGTGTTTTGCCAGCTAACGAAGGACGAGGATATGTTTTAAGGAGAATAATTCGAAGAGCAATTCGGCATGGATATAAACTGGGTATGAAAGAACCGTTTTTTCACAAACTTGTTAACCCATTAATGGATGCCATGGGACCATCATATGCCTTTGAGGGTAAAAAAACAGATATGGTCATACAAGAAATTCATCTTGAGGAGGAACGATTTTTTGAGACCATTGAGAATGGTATGGGTATTTTAGAAAAAACAATAAAAGAGATAAAAAAAATTAAAGGATCACAAATTTCAGGATTAATTGCCTTTAAACTTCATGATACATATGGCTTTCCCTTAGATCTCTCTGCTGATGTTTGCAGGGAAAATAATATCAGTGTCAACGTTAAAGAATTCGAAGCTGCAATGGATAAACAAAAGAAGATGGCGAGAAGTGCTGGTGGCTTTAAGAATAAAGTAATCATAGATTACAGCGGGCCTGACACACTGTTTCTTGGATATGATAAAGAGAGCTCAAAGGCAACTATAACGTATATGGCTAGCGATGATATAAGCGTAAAAACCCTTGAGAATGACGACTCGGGTTTTATAATTTTGGATCAAACAACTTTTTACGCTGAATCTGGTGGGCAGGTAGGGGATATTGGTTCAATTAGAGGTGAGAGAGGCGTGTTTAATGTTACGGATACAATCAAAATTAAAGGTAATATATTTGCTCATACTGGTCATATGACAAGCGGTAAATTAACCACTGACGAGTTAATTGAAACAGAAATTAATATTAATCACAGGAGAGATGTGATGCGTAATCATTCGGCTACACACCTTCTCCATAAAGCCTTAAAAAATACCCTTGGAGAACATGTTGAACAAAAGGGCTCTCTTGTTAACAATGAAAAAACACGATTTGATTTTTCTCATCCCAAACCAATAACAAAGGATGAAAAAAGATTAATTGAGCAATTAGTTAATAAAGAAATATTAAAGAACGATGCTACAAAAGCAGAAAATATGAATATTGAGAAAGCCAAAAAAAGTGGTGCCATGATGTTGTTTGGTGAAAAGTATGATGATGAAGTTAGAGTCCTTTCTATTGGAAATAGTCGTGAATTATGTGGCGGTACTCACGTCAACAGAACTGGAGATATAGGATTATTTAAAATTCAATCGGAGTCTGGGGTTGCTTCTGGAATAAGACGAATTGAGGCTACTACAGGTTTTAATGTTATTAAAATAATTGATCAACAAGAATCTATATTAGTTGAGTTCTCAAAAAACCTAAATACAAATATTGATGAACTTGAGCCAAAATTAAAACAATTAATGAGTCAAATAAAAGAAAATGAAAAAGATATCAAAATTCTTAAATCTAAAATAGCTGGAAACGAAGGTAATGATCTGGCTGAACAAGCATTAACTATTCATAATTATAAATTTATAGGTAAAACGTTAGACAACATGGAAACTAACGACTTACGGGGAATGATTGATAAATTAAAAGCAAAACTTAAATCTGCAGTTATAATACTCGCCTCACACACAAACGATAAAGTGTCCTTTGCTGTTGGTGTTACGGATGATTTAACAAAAAATATTAGCGCAGGAGATATTGCTAAAGAATTAGGAGCATCAGTTGGAGGTAAAGGTGGTGGAAGAGATAATATGGCAATGGCGGGTGGTCCAAATATTGAGTTTGTTGATGTGGCAATTAAAAAAATTAAAACTAAGTTAGAAAGTTAGACATGGCTCTTATTGTTCAAAAATTTGGTGGTACCTCCGTAGCTAATCCAGAAAGAATTAATGATGTAGCTGAACGTGTGGCTAAGTATCAAAAAAATGGTGATCAAGTAGTTGTTGTAGTTTCAGCAATGTCAGGTGAAACAAATAAAATAATAAGCTTAGCCCATGAAATGATGGATAACCCAGATCCTAGGGAGCTGGATATGGTTATGTCTACTGGAGAACAACTGACCTCTGGACTAACCGCTTTATCTTTGTTAAGTAAAGGTATTAAAGCTAAAAGTTATGCTGGGCATCAAATTAAAATTACAACTGATTCTGCTTACAATAAAGCTCGGATCCTCAATATAGACTCTAAAAAAATTCTTGATGATACCAAAAACGGCTATGTAGTGGTTATTGCTGGATTTCAGGGTATTGATGAAAATGGCAATATCACCACTCTAGGAAGGGGTGGCTCAGACACGACTGCTGTCGCAATCGCGGCTGCTATCAAAGCTGACGAATGTCAAATATATACTGATGTCGATGGCATATATACTACAGATCCTCGTGTTGTTTCTGATGCGAGAAGATTAAAGTCGATTACCTTTGAAGAAATGCTTGAGATGGCAAGTCTCGGAGCAAAAGTCTTGCAGACACGATCGGTGGAGTGTGCTGGAAAATTTAAAGTACCGCTCAGAGTTTTATCAAGCTTTGATGTAAAGGGGGAAGGTACTATTATAACTTTTGAGGAAGATGAAAAAATGGAAAATCCGATAATTTCAGGTATTGCTTTCAATCGTGATGAGGCCGAAGTAAGTGTCAGAGGAGTTCCTGATACTCCTGGTATTGCCCATCAAATTCTTGGTCCCGTAGCAGAGGCAAATATTGATGTTGATATGATTATTCAAAATGTTGGTGAAAGCGGTGAGACTGATTTTACATTCACTATCCACAAACGTGATCTTGAGAAAACCAAAGAAATTCTTAATGAAAAAGTACAGCCAAAAATTAATGCAAGAGAAATTATGGGTGATTCCAACATTGCCAAATTATCTTTAGTTGGTGTTGGTATGAGAACGCATGCTGGAATTGCAAGTAAGATGTTTAAAATTTTGTCTGATGAGAAGATTAATATAAATACTATTTCAACAAGTGAGATAAAGATTTCAATTATTTTAGAAGAGAATTTACTTGATAAGGCAGTTAAAGCATTACATAAAGCTTTTGAATTAGACAAGAGTTAATTCATTGATTTTTTAAAACGATTGAAGTATCGTTACATCGATAATTTCGGAGAGCTGGCTGAGTGGTCGAAAGCACTTCCCTGCTAAGGAAGCATACGGGGTCAACCTGTATCGAGGGTTCGAATCCCTCGCTCTCCGCCACTATAAATGCCTAAAACCCTGTTAAGAATATAAAAATACCTGTGCTCCCCACTAGGCCGCATAATATTTTTAAAGGATTAGGTGTTGACTCTTCCATCATAAAAAAAAAGGCGTAGATTATTACTGTTGTAAGAAGAAAACCAGTTGCAAAAACTTCTCCAACTGACATAAATCTCTCCATACTTCCCTCCAAAATTATTAGTCCCTATTTAAATGATATCCCATTTTAAATAATAAGAGGTACAATAAGTATTTTTAAATAAAGTTAAAGGAAGTTAAATGTGGAAAATAGCTAAATTACTTTTGCATCCAAGTCACAATCCATTGCGACATGCTCCAAAAGAATACGCTTATATGGCTACCTCAATATTGGCCTGTTTTTGGTGCTTGGCTTTTGGTTTATATATGGGGGAATTAGTAACAATCGGTAAAAGCATGCTTGGGCATATAGCGATTATTACTATGGTTTTTGCCACCTTAATAACATTTCAATGGTTCAAGAAAAAATACAAGCCAAAGGGAAAATAAATACTTTTTTGATCCCTGAAGAATACCGACATTAATAAATATTAGTTTCCTTTTTTTCTTTAACTCTTGGATCTGATGCGATTTCAAATCTGCCCTTAACTGAATCCCACTCAATAATTTGCATATTTCCATAAAGTCTTTTTGATTTCTTTAAAATATGTCCCATATTTTTTAGTGCATCTACTTCATCACTGGACATTGATTTTTCTTCATATAAGACATAGTCTGGATGATATTGATGATGAAATCTTGGTATGGAAACCATAGATTTTGCATCTCCCCCATCTACCCAATCTAATGTAGAAAGTAAAATCATACTTATAATTCTTGATCCACCTGGGGTTCCTAATATAACAAAGCCTTTATCCGACTCTAAAAATGTTGGGGTCATGCTTGATAACATTCTTTTACCAGGCTCGATAGCATTAGCATTGTAGCCAATAAGACCGTAACCATTCTCGGTACCAGGTTTGATAGAAAAATCGTCCATTTCATTATTAAGCAAAACACCTGTGCCCTCAGGTACAAATGCTGAACCAAACCAAAAGTTAATGGATTGGGTTACTGCCACCCTATTACCAAATTTATCTACTACAGCAAAATGTGTAGTATCGTCGCCCTGTCCTTGATAAGCTGGTCCCTCAAATTCAAGAATTCGATTGCTTGTAGCCAATGACAGATTAATGCTCTTTCTTTGTTTTGCTGCATATTGTTTTGTTAAAAGAAAATCCAAAGATTCGTACATATAATCTGGATCTCCCATCTTTATAGCTCTCTCATAATAAGCCCTTCTTAAAGCTTCTATGATTAAATGTTTTTGAGTAACAGGTTTAAGTTGTTGTAAATCAAACTCAGATAATATATTTAAGGCATTGCTCAAAACTAAACCACCAGAGGATGGAAGGCCTGGGGCAATAATATTTATTCCTTTGTAAGTTGACCTAACTACCTCTCTCTCAATAATCTTATAATTATATAAATCCTCTTCAGTCCAAATTCCTCCTCCACTTCTTACAGATTCAACCATCTTTGTTGCATAAGGTCCTGAGTAAAAACTTTGACTCCCCTCTTTCATAATTATTTTTAATGTTTTAGCTAAGTCAGCTTGCTTAAGAAGCCATCCTTTTTTTGGTACCTCACCATTTTTTAAAAAGATTGATTCAGTTTCTTGGTATTTCGTAAGCCATTTTTTTTTATATTTAGCTCCTTTAATATATCTGTCATTTATAGGGTAGCCATTTTTTGCAGCGTTATATGCAGGCTCTAAAAGTACCTGAAGTTTTTTCGATCCATATTTATTTGCAACATAACCAAATGCTGCTGGAATGCCAGGAATTCCTGCAGCCAATGGTCCGATTTTGGATTTATTATTTATTACTTTGCCGTGCTCATCAAGGAACATATCTCTACTTGATTGACTGGGAGATGTCTCACGGGCATCCAATACTTTATATTCATCTTTTTTGGCATCGTAAATTAACCAAAAAGCTCCTCCTCCTAAGCCAGATGCAAAAGGCTCAACAACAGAGAGCATTGCACTCATTGCTATCGCAGCATCGTATGCATTACCGCCTTGTTTGAGGATATCTTTGCCTACTTTGGTCGCTAAAGCATTCGAGCTAACTACCGCACTATTTTTTAGTTGAGACTCGCTTGTGAGTGCAATGATTGGATAAAATAAAAAAAAGATTAAAAGTAGATTAGTAAAAAATTTAAATGTCTTCATGCAGTTATGTCCTTGTTAACCTTCTTGACAGACTATCAGAACATGCTGAATTAAGACAAATTTTAAAACTGAGATTAGTCTATATTTATACTGTCTTTTCTATACTTCAATAAGACGTTCATCAATATCCCATTGCCTCTGTAAAACCATATTTATCTTTAAAATCCTCCATCTTTGCTTCGTACCAATTAAAACATTGGTACTCAATTGTTCGATATGAAAAATTTTGTATATCCATATACTGATTATTTAATAAATGCGTTGATATCTCTGCAGCAACCATACAATTTGATAAAGATGTAAAAGTGTTATTTTCACTTGTGTCATGCCAATCGCAAATACCACTAACGCATACACCTATCATATATGTGTAAAAGGGAAGCCCACCCATGTCTTATCATCCTAAAATTATCTTTTTTTTAGGCTATCATAAGATTTATTTAATGTCTGTAATATAGATGTAATATAAACATAGTAGTCATTTAATTTATTTATCAAATACATTTTTTTATTTTTGCTTTTACATTTTAGCTAAGTTAAAATTCAAAAAAATTTAGACAATATCCATATGAATAGCCCTTATAAAAATAAAACCGGACTTTCCCGTATTTTCAGTGCATTTAAAAACTCCGCATACGGTTTGAAGAATACTTTTAAGAATGAAGAAGCTTTCAGGCAAGAGCTCATTCTTGCTTTTTTCCTCATTCCTGTAGCTATTTACGTGGGTGAGGATTCTGTAGAAAAGATTCTGTTGATAACGTCTTTAATTTTATTACTTCTAGTTGAGCTGATAAATACCGCTGTTGAAGTTATTGTTGATAGGGTCTCTTATGAAAAAAATAACCTGTCAAAATTAGCAAAAGATATTGGAAGTGCTGCGGTTCTCATTGCTTTTCTTAATTGTTTCATTGTGTGGTTTTTTATTTTATTTATTTAGAAACATATCTATTTATTTACGAAAAAAAACGGTTTGTTTCTGATTTAATAATTTTTATTAAGAATAATAAGCCTATTAGGTTTGGTATTACCATCATAGCAAACATTATGTCTGAAAAATTCCAAACTAACGTTAACGGCATCGTAGATCCCACAAAGACTAAAATAGTAAATATAATCCTGTAAAAAATTATTGCTTTTTGGCCAAATAAAAATTCCAACGATTTTTCTCCATAAAACCCCCAGCCTATAAGTGTTGTAAATGCGAATATTCCTGTCGCAAATGCAATAATTACTGCCCCTGTATGTCCTATTGCTGATTCAACACTTTTACTGGTAAGTTTTGCAGCGCCATCTATACCGATGGTCATCCATACATCGGAAGTTAAAATAACTAAAGCAGTCAATGTACACACCACCAAAGTATCAATGAATGTTCCTGTCATGCTTACTAATGCCTGTTTGACTGGATCGTTTGTTTTTGCTGAGGCTGCAGCAATTGCCGCTGACCCCAATCCTGATTCATTAGAAAATAAGCCTCTCGCAACCCCATATCTTACTGCAGCAGCTATAGTAGCACCGATAAAACCTCCTGATGCAGCAGTACCATTAAAGGCGCCCGTAAAAATAAGATCGAATGCAGCTGGTATTCTTTCAAAATTAACTCCTAGCACAACCAACATCGTCACTAAATAAATAATAATCATTGTAGGCACACATAACGATGCAAAGCGACCTATAGATTTTATCCCACCAATCATGACTGCTCCAGTAAGCAATGCTAAGGTAATTCCGGTTATTTCTAAGGGAATATTAAATGAACTGGCAAATATTCTAGCTGTTGAGTTTGCTTGCACCATATTACCTGCACCAAATGCTGCAAAAATTGTGAAAATAGCAAACAAACAACCGAGCCATCTTTGACCGAGCCCATTGGTTAAATAATACATAGGGCCGCCTTGCATTCCAGTCTTACCTTTTTGTCTGTATTTTACTGCAAGAAGACCTTCTGAATATTTAGTTGCCATTCCTAAAAATCCTGTAAGCCACATCCAAAAAATAGCCCCAGGGCCTCCCAAAGTTATGGCTGTTGCAACACCAACGATGTTACCAATACCGACCGTAGCAGCTAATGCGGTCATTAATGCTGAAAAGTGTGAAATATCTCCTTCATCTTGAGATTTACTAAAAATAATTCTAAAAGCTAATGGTAGTGATCTAAATTGAATAAAGCCTAATTGGAATGATAAGAAAATATGAGTACCAATTAATAGAATAAGCATGGGTGGACCCCAAACAATACCTGCAAGATCCTGAACTATTTGCTCAATTTGGTCCATCATTACTTCATCCAAAAAAAATTAACAAAATTTTCTAGTTCTTATTACCGTTTATTACAAAGTAAAGCCCAATCCAGAAGAGAAAAATCTGCTCGCTTGTGAATAACTTTGTTGTAATAAACCAATCTTGATGTGCAATTACAAATGCGAATACCATTATAATTACAATTATGAGTGCAGCAAATCTAGTTACAACACTACCAAAGCTATTGTTAAAAAAACCACCAAAAATTATCAAAAAACCAGCAGTTAATTCTGATATTGCTACAAACGAAGCAAGTAGATCTGGAAACCCAAAGTATTTCATAAGGCTCTCAGGAGGAAGAGGAAATTTTCCATAACCATGAATAATAAACGCTAGCCCTAAACCAAATCGAAGAAACCAAGAACTCAAAAATCTTAAAGGTTTAAAAAAGTTACTCATCATATTATCAATAAAATTCATTATGCTTAATCCTTAGAAATTTTTACATAGATACAAAATCACGCTTTCCAAGTCTCACACCATTTGATCTTAAAATATTGTAACAAGTGGTCATGTGAAAAAAGAAGTGAGGTATGATCCATTTTGTTAAGTAATCGGATCCATTCTTATATGAAAAATTATTATCTCTTATGGAAAAGCTTATCTCTTTATTTTCTGAGCCGTTCATTTGCTCTGGAGTGATTTCTTTTAAAAACTTTAGGGTATTTTCTATGCGTAATTGTAGGTCCTGAAATGATGCTTCATTATCCTCATAGGATGGCGCTTCAATAGAAGCTAAACGCCCTATTCCTTTTCTCACCATATCAGTCCCTATCTGTACTTGTTTTGCTAATGAGAACATATCTGGGGCAAGTCTTCCATCTATGAGAATGGATGGTTCTATCTTTCTTTTTTGGCAAAAACTTTCACCTTTTTTTAAAATATCTGTCCACATATCAAATTGATTCACAAATAACGGTATGGACATATCGTACATATTAATTGTCATTGAAAAACCTCTAAAAATTAAACAACTTCATCATAAAGCAATCTTAGCTAAATTAAAAAAATAACATTCATTAAAAGTTTTCTAATTAAATTATTTAAATAAATGAGTAAATAAATTGGCATACATTTTGCTTCTTTAAGATTAAAGAGCTTGAATTTTAAATATCAATTAAAAGGTAAAACTAATGAAAAAATTACTTACAGTCATCTTGCTATCTCTATCCTTTAATATTTTTGCAACCAATATGAATCCAACACATCATAGTAATGATTTGAAATTAGCAAATACAATAGCCTCTTATCATACAAAACAAGCAAGTGCGAATCATTCTGCTCATGATGATTGCAATCTTTCTGAAAAAGAACTTCACTTTTTTAACGACGAACTCTTGTATCCAGAAAAATCTGTCAAAACATTTCTAGGTTTTGATTTAGATATCATTGAGATGGGTCTATCTTTTGTCTCCTTGGGATTCAGTATCATTCCAACAAAATAAAAAATGGTGCATATTTAATTTTTTAGGCACTTGTTTGGAGCATTAAAACTTAACCTCCGTAAATAATAAAAATTGTCTATAATTAGACATGCTTCAAAAAAATAATAAACCTTTTCCTTTTTTTTATCTTTCAATTGTTTTTTGCATTACTTTTACTTTTTTTCTTGGGGGTTGCTCTCATTTAGGTCCAGACTTTATGAAAGGAAACCGAAATGAATATAACAAAGTACTCGCTAATACTAATGACGAGGAAGTTCTTCTAAATTTGGTAAGAAGACGTTATGCGGACAGTATTGCAATACTTGAGGTGAATAGTGTATCCACCTCGTTAGAGTGGAAAAAAAGTGCTGGCATTGCGGCCAAGATATTTGATGGAGACGCATCTGATAATAGCTTGGGTTTATCAGGGGATGGTTCATATAGTGAAAAACCGACTATCACCTACCTTCCTCTTAATGGCGCAGACTATGTGAAAAATATTCTAACTCCCATTGAAATTGAAACCATATTACTTTTAACACGTTCAGGTTGGGCAGCTGATAGAGTATTTAGACTGATGGTAAATAAAATAAACGGAATCAACAATGCTTCTGAAGCATCTGGCCCGACTCCTAATATTGCTCCTGAATACAAATTATTTCAAAAAATTGCCGAGCAATTAAAAGCAATGCAAAAAAATGACAGTTTTGCTTTAGGTTATAGGCTTGAAAAAGACTCAAGTAAACTTGGTTTTCTTATCAAACCCACTCATCGAGAAACTAGTACAGTTCAGAAATTTTTAGATCTCATACAGATTGAAAATAATAATAATATAATACCGATCACCACGAATACTTATGGGAATTCGAAACGTAATAATATTGAATTAAATCTTCGTTCACTGGCTGGAATACAGTTTTTTCTCTCTCATGGTGTGATTGTTCCTAAGGCTGATCTCGCACTTGGGCGAGTTACGATTACAAAAACAGATGCTGGCGATATTTTTGATTGGAATGACGTATTATCAAATTTATTTACGGTCCATTCAAGCAAAGAAAGGCCAAAGGATGCCAGTGTATCCGTTCAATATAGAAATCATTGGTTTTATATCAAAGACAACGATATGGAAAGTAAATACACGCTTATGTTACTGAATCAAATTAGTGCTTTACAATCCGGTACATTAGAAAAAATTGGCCCTGTACTGACTATTCCTGTAACTCAGTAATTTATTCAATTTTTTATATATAAATTTAAGTTATAATAGCGCCAAGCGCCCGTAGCTCAGCTGGATAGAGTACTTGGCTACGAACCAAGGGGTCAGGAGTTCGAATCTTCTCGGGCGCGCCATTTTTTCTTTGGGTCATTGCGCCCGTAGCTCAGCTGGATAGAGTACTTGGCTTCGAACCAAGGGGTCAGGAGTTCGAATCTTCTCGGGCGCGCCAATTCAAGATGATTGATTTAAAAAATATTCCACGTATTCTGCATCAATTTCCTTCATTTGCACAATAAGTTGATCGATAGATTTTTGATCTTTTTGAATTTTTGCTATCTCAAAAAGTTCTTTGAGTGCATCAAGATGTCTATCATTTAATGAAAAAGCTTTGCGAAGATTCAAAATTGCATCGTTAAAATTATTCATTTTATAATTAGCATAACCTAAGAAAAACCATGCATCTGAATGATCTTGCTCGTCCAAAACCCATGCACTTGCAATATCTCGCATTTTAGACCAATCTTCTTGTTGCATGGGCATAATGACCTGCATAAAGAAGGGTTTTTCTTTATCAGGTAAATTCCAGAATGGTGTGTCTGTACTGACTAGATTAGTTTGTGGAGTTGTTTTTAATAAATCATTTATCCATTCTGAAGGTAAGCAATAAAAATAACCCAATCTTTTTCCAGGGGTCTTAAATGTCGTTATACCAATTAAATTAAAATCCAAGTCGAACAGCGCACCACCACTTGATCCAACAGTAAAAGCAGCAGAAGTTCGAATTATGTTGCTATCATCGAAGGGGTGAAGACCTTTTACTTTCCCATAAGAAGGGAGTGGAATTGGGCTGTCGTTTGGAAAGGTTAATGCAAATACCTTATTTTCATATTTGAGATCTTTTGAAGATCCCATTTTCACTGGAGAAAGGGGCAAGTCATCAAACTTGAGGATACATAAATCATGACTCCAATCGGCAAATACAGCAATAGGGACATACTTTTTAAAATGTTTAACAACATTCACTCCCTTTGAATCTGCAAAAACATGGCAATCCGTTGCAACATGATTTTCTTTAATTACAACCCCTGAACCAGTTCCGGTAACACCATTACCATATGTAACCCATACGTGTACCATCGACTCACTCAGTCCAAATAATTCGGATTGAGCAGGGTATGCATAGGAATTTTGACTATACACAAACAAAATACAAATTAAGATGAATTTTATTTTTTTTATATCCATAATTTTAGTGTACCACTTTAATTTTAATAGTCATCTGTTGAAATTATATAAATACGATTGATTCTTATTTACACATCAAAATTAAAACAATAGTAAATTTTTTTTTATGCCAATAACGTCATAGAGTGTTTTTAATTTAAACTAGGAGGAATTAGCTATGAGTAAGAGAATTATTTCTACATTTGTTGCAGTTTTTATTATAGGTTTCTTCTCCATGGTTGCAAAAGCAGAAGAAAAATCTGCTTATACTCAACTTGGAGGTATTTATAATATTGCGCAGACAGTTGATTATTTAGTAGATAATATTTACAGAAACGTTACCCTGAATCAAAATCCTGCTCTTAAAGCAGTTCATGATGCAGCACACACAAAAGCTGGTTTTAAGGTATGGCTCACTAATTGAGTAGCTACTCGTACGGGTGGTCCTGAACTATATAAGCCAGATGAATTTGGGCGTGGTAAAAATATGAAAGATTCACATCCGCATCTTAATATAACCGACCGTGAATTTGACATCATTATGGTGGAATGTTTACAAACATTTTATCAGTATGGTCTCCCTGATTCGCTCATCAAAGCATTAATGGCCGATCTTCAAAGTTTTAGTGATATCGTTACTAAACCAATTAAAGGCTACAAGAGCCCTTATAACAGTCCTTATAACGGCATTAAATAATCACCAAGAAATTATTAAATACAAAAAAGCCAGTAAAATTACTGGCTTTTTTTATCCAAGTACAAACTTTGTAATGAATTTATTATTTTTCATAGACTTTAACTTACATTTCAAATGAAAGTTACATAAAAAAATAAATGGTAGGGTGTGCGAGGATCGAACTCGCGACCAACGGATTAAAAGTCCGGTGCTCTACCAGCTGAGCTAACACCCCATAAGAGCAACACGAGATTATCTAAGAATACTGACGATAGGTCAACCATAACTACATAAAAATTTACATGCCTGGGAAGCGGCCGGATAAACCACGCATCATTTTCCCCATTCCACCTTTGGAAAACATTTTCATCATCTTCTGCATTTCTTCAAATTGCTTTAAAAGTTTATTTACTTCTTGCACAGAAACTCCAGACCCTGAAGCAATACGAATTTTTCTTTTGGCTTTGATAACGTCTGGTTTTTTTCTTTCTAAAAAAGTCATTGAATTGATGATGGCTTCAATTTTGGCAAGAGATTTATCTCCATCCTCTGGGTTCATCTTCCCTGCCGCTGATGAAATTTGTGAAGGCATTTTATCCATCATTGCCCCAACACCTCCCATTTTTTTCATCTGACTAATTTGTGCTTTAAAATCATCCAAGTCAAAACTTTTCCCTGACTTAACCTTTTTTGCTAATTTTTCAGCTTCTTTTTGATCAACATTTTTTTGTGCTTCCTCAACCAATCCAACAATATCACCCATACCCAGTATTCTGGAGGCCATTCTTTCTGGATAGAATGGCTCTAATCCATCAGTCTTTTCACTTACACCGATATATTTTATTGGCTTTCCAGTAACATGTTTTACTGATAAAGCTGCACCACCTCTTGAATCTCCATCTAACTTAGTCAGCAATATTCCTGTTAAAGGTAACGCATCGCCAAAAGCTTTGGCAGTATTTACTGCATCTTGGCCTTGCATAGCATCGACTACAAATAACGTTTCAATAGGGGATAAAGTGTCATGTAATTGAGTTATTTCCTTCATCATTGATTGGTCAATACCAAGCCTTCCAGCTGTATCAAAAATAATTACATCGAAAAAATTTTTTGCTGCATACTTTAATGCATCTTTTGCAATAACATTCGGTTTATCTTTTTCAGAAGAATCAAAACATGCAACACCAAGATCTTTAGCAAGTTTTTTTAATTGGTCGATTGCTGCAGGTCTATATACGTCAGCGCTGACAAGCAATACTTTCTTTTTTTCTTCCGTTAATAATTTTGCAAGTTTAGCTGAGGAAGTAGTTTTTCCAGAGCCCTGAAGACCAGCCATAAGAATTACCGCAGGTGGCTTAGCGGATAAATTGAGTACAGATTTTTCAGAGCCCATCAGAATTTCAAGTTCATCTTGAACAATTTTAATGATGGCCTGCCCGGGACTTACACTTGATAGAACCTCAGCTCCCAATGCTTTAGATTTCACATTATCAATAAAATATTTGACAACTGGTATAGCAACATCAGCTTCAATAAGAGCTACTCTGACCTCACGCATAGCCTCACTAATATTATCTTCTGTGAAGCGTGATTGCCCTTTAATGGTTTTTATTACCGACTGAAAACGATCGGTTAAATTCTCTAGCATGTTGATATATACTCTAATTAATTATGGTGTGTTTTACATTATAATTGTTTATTAACCTAAACCAAAATAACCCATGACTTATTGGACTTTACTTTTATTTGTATTTATTTTGTATTTGCTGCCATGCCTTTCATTTAGTTATTTAAAAAAAATAAGCACCAAAAAAGTAAATAATTTTATTGTATTCTTTGGGCTTTTATTTCACTTATTTCTTATTGATCAGTCAACGTTTGCAAAGGGGGTAAACTTAAACTTTTCTAATACCCTTCTTATCACCAGTTGGATCGCGGTTTTCATTTACTGGTTAACGAATTTTAAGGACCAATACAAAGGTTTTGAATATTTCACTTTAATTCCAGCTATAATTATTTTAGTTCTTAACCCGCTGGTTTCTGATCAAAGTTATGCATATGAAGCCTACTCTTCGATTGCGGTAATTCATATTATTATTGCTCTGCTTGCTTATAGCTTATTGGCATTTGGTGCCCTATTTTCTATTTTTCTCTTGATGGTTGAAAAAAATTTAAAAGGTAAAAAAAATAATTATCTTGGATTTTCTAGTAGATTATCAATTCTTGATCTAGAAAAAGTACTCTTTCGGGTCTACTGGATAGGCTTTTTGCTTTTAACCATCACTTTAATTACAGGCACCTATTTTTCAGAAGAAGCTTTTAATTCGACTTTGATAATTAACCACAAATTTATATTCTCTATTTGCGCATGGATGATTTATTCGATTTTATTATTGGGTCGCATGTTGTTTGGTTGGCGAGGGAAAAAAGCAGTTAAATTTTCATTGATTGCTTTCGTATTTCTTTTCTTATCATACTTTGGCAGTAAATTTGTTCTAGAAATACTTCTACCATAAATTAATAATTGGCCAGCCTTTATGCTTAGCTTTTGCAAGCAATGTTTCGTCGGGGTTCGCTGCAACTGGATTGGTAACCTTTTCTAATAATGGGATATCATTTCTTGAATCACTATAAAAAAAGGTTTTTGCAAAACTTTTGAGGTTCTGATTTCTATCTTTCAGCCAATCTTGAAGCCTTTCAACTTTACCATCCTGAAAAGCAGGAACTCCTGCGACTTTTCCAGTAAATTGACCATTGATTTCCTCTGGGTCTGTTCCAATTAAATCATCGATACCAAAAATTTTCCCTATTGGTTTCGTTATAAAACTATTAGTTGCTGTAATAATAAGAAGTTTATCGCCATTTACTTTGTGTTTTTTAACCAAATCAAAAGCTTTGCTTGGAATCATAGGGCTGACAATTTCATTTAAATAATCATCTCTTATATTCTCCATAACAACTCTTTCATTATTTCTTAAAACTTCAAATTGAAAGCCACAATAGTCGTAAACATCTAGAGTGCCATTTTGATAATCTTGGTAAAATTGTTCATTTTTTGCTTCGAAGGCTTCTTTATTAATGAGCCCTTTTTTTATAAGGAACAAAGCCCAGTTATAATCTGAGTCGCCTTTTAATAAAGTATTATCTAAGTCAAATATGGCTAGATTCATTAAAACTAAACCTGAGGATGAGCACGTTCAAGTTTTGTGAAAAGTTTATTTAATGCATTCAGATATGCTTTTGCTGAGGCTATGACTATATCCGTATCTGCACCAAGACCATTTACAATTCTTCCGCCCTTAGATAGCCTTACGGTAACCTCACCTTGAGAATCAGTTCCTGAAGTAATATTATTTACAGAAAATAAAAGTAACTCTGCATGTGATTCAACAATCGACTCAATTGCTTTAAATGTTGCATCAACAGGTCCGCTACCTTCTGCATTCGCAGAAAATTCTTTGCCATCAATAAGAATTTTTATTGCTGCCAAGGGAGTTATATCAGTTTCTGATTGGACTTTGATTGATTCAAGCTTATATAAGTCAACCGCAACCTCTATATATTCCTCGCTAACTAAAGCATGAATATCTTCGTCAAAAATCTCTGATTTTTTATCTGCTAGATTTTTAAATCGAGTAAATGCAGCATTTAGCATTTCATCGGACTCTACTTCTATTCCAATCTCATTCAAACGACTTTTAAATGCGTTTCTCCCAGATAATTTCCCTAGTGAAATTTTATTAGCTCCCCATCCCACATCTTCAGCCTTCATAATCTCATAGGTTTCTCTGTGCTTTAGAACGCCGTCCTGATGAATTCCAGATTCATGGGCAAAAGCATTTGCTCCAACAATAGCTTTGTTAGGTTGAACTGGATAACCGGTAATAGTAGAAACTAATTTTGATGCAGGTACAATCTGATCAAAGTTTATAGATGTTTGTAAGTCAAAAATATCTTTGCGAGTTCTTATTGCCATCACAATTTCTTCTAAGCTCGCATTACCTGCTCTTTCGCCAAGTCCATTAATGGTGCATTCAACTTGTCTGGCTCCATTTATAACAGCTGCCAATGAATTGGCTACGGCCATACCCAAATCATTATGACAATGAGTTGACCAAATGACTTTATCAGAATTAGGCACCCTCTCAATTAGATCCCCAATTCTTTCCCCCCAAGCATGAGGTATTGAGTAACCGACTGTATCTGGGACATTGATTGTCTTGGCACCTGCTTTTATAACTGCATCAAAAACTTCAATCAAAAAGTTCAAATCCGACCTCACAGCATCTTCTGCAGAGAATTCAACATCGTCCGTAAAATTCAATGCCCACGTAACTGCCTCAACGGCACGACTTAATACTTGACTAGGCGACATCCTCAGCTTATTTTCCATATGAATTTGGCTTGTAGCTATAAAGGTGTGTATTCTCTTTGAATTGGCATCTTTTATAGCAAGGCCAGCTTTTTCAATATCGGATTCAACCGCTCTGGCTAAAGAGCAAATAGTGCTATTTTTTACTGATTTTGATACGGACTGAATGGCCTCAAAATCTCCGGGGCTAGCTGCAGCAAAACCTGCCTCAATCACATTTACTCCTAATCTTTCCAATTGTTTAGCAATTCTTACTTTTTCCTCTTTGGACATGGATGCCCCTGGGCTTTGTTCCCCGTCTCTTAAAGTGGTATCAAAAATAATAAGCTGATCAGTCAAAGAAATTCTCATCCAAAATACTTTTTCTTTTTTTAATTTTTCCTTTGAAAAAAATTAAATATCCTGACAAAGCATAACCCAATGATAAGATAAAAATAATTTCAGCTGGGCTGTGAGAAATTATTCCGAATCCTAGAACGATAAATAATATTGCAATGAACGGTTGGCTTTTCCTTAAGTTAATATCTTTACCACTATAAAATCTTAAATCACTCGTCATGGATAATGCAGCAAATATAGTCAAGATGAACGCGAACCATTGCATTTGAAAGAAACCTAGAAAAATCTCATTGCCACTTATTCCGTTATCAAACGACAACCAAATAAAACTTGCTAGAAGTGTGGCGGCTGCTGGTGAGGGCAGACCAAAAAAATGAGTCTTATTATCTATATCTAACTTCACATTGAATCTTGCTAGCCTAAAAGCTGCGCAAGTACAGTATATAAAAGCTGCAATCCATCCGAGTTTACCAAGCGGTTGAAGGGCCCAGACATAAATTATCAAAGCAGGAGCAACTCCAAAAGATACCATGTCAGAAAGACTGTCATATTCTGATCCAAATTCACTTACAGTATTTGTTAGCCTTGCAACTCTTCCATCAAGTCCATCCATAATCAATGCAACAAATATACCCATAGCAGCGTGATCATAATGCCCATTCATTGCTTGAACAATCGAATAAAAACCTGCAAATAATGCGCTGGTTGTAAATAAATTTGGTAATAAATAAAATCCTCTTTTCTCTAAAGAATTTTTAACCTTATTTTTTTTTAAATTTTCCATGTATCCCTAAATTCTATCCTAGAATCAAGTTATATTCATCGTTATATGGTATGAAAGTATCTATAATGATATGCATTATGCTTTTTCTTGGAAAAAATTGATGGAATTTGATCTTTTATCTGAAGATAATAATGCGCGATGTGGTGTAATCAAAACAGAACATAGCACTATTCAAACTCCTGTTTTTATGCCAGTAGGTACCTATGGGGCGGTAAAATCTCTTAGTCCTGACGATCTGAACGAAATTGATTTCGATATCATTCTTGGAAATACATATCATTTATGGTTAAGACCTGGGTTAGAAGTTATAGAAACACACAATGGTCTTCATCAGTTTATAAATTGGAATAAATCTCTTCTTACTGACTCCGGTGGTTTTCAAGTTTGGAGTTTGGGAAAAATGAGAAAAATATCTCCAGAGGGTGTAACTTTTAAATCACCTATCAATGGTGATAAATGTTTTTTAAGTCCTGAAAAATCCATAGATATTCAAAAAGTTTTAAATTCAGATATCTCGATGATTTTTGATGAATGCACACCTTACCCAGCAATTTTTGAGGAGGCTAAAGAATCTATGATGTTATCTGAGGACTGGGCATACAGAAGTAAAGAGGCTTTTTTGGGCAGCAAAAATGCGTTATTCGGAATTATTCAAGGAGGTATGCATGAGGAATTAAGATTGCGCTCTTTACAAACGCTTACAAATATTGATTTTGATGGGTATGCCATTGGTGGATTATCTGTGGGTGAGCCAAAAAAAGAAATGCATCGTATAGTAAATTTTATAGCTCCAAGAATGCCCAAAAATAAGCCAAGATATCTCATGGGTGTTGGTACCCCAGAAGATCTTATTTATTCGATTGAAAACGGAGTTGATATGTTTGATTGCGTTATGCCAACTCGGAATGCGAGAAATGGCTGGTTATTTTCAAGATTTGGGGATATCAAAATTAAAAATGCAAAATATCGCAATGATACAAGTCCAATTGATGCAAGCTGTGATTGTTATACCTGTAAAAATTTTTCAAGGGCATATCTTTACCACCTTTTTAAAATAGGTGAAATGTTGGGGTCAAGATTAAATACAATTCATAACTTATTTTTTTACAAGCAAATAATGATTGAAGCTCGTATTTCTATACAAAATAAAACATTTCAAAAATTTAAGACAAAATTCTTAAAAGATCGTAAGCGCTATGATTTGACACATGTCTTATGATAAAATCTAGCTCTTTTTAAGGAGCATTAAAATGACAGAAGGATTAATGAGTTTTTTACCATTTATCATAATTTTTGTATTATTTTATTTTATGTTAATTAGGCCACAAATGAAACAAGCTAAAGAACACCGTTCAATGCTTGAAAGCTTAAAAAAAGGTGATGAAGTAGCAATGAGTTCAGGAATCATTGGTAAAATTAACGGGTTAAGCGAACAATTCGCTGTCATTGAGATAGCCAATTCCGTGGAGATTAAAATTCAAAAACCAACCATACAAACCTTGTTACCAAAAGGCACTATCAAATCAATCTAAACTGTAAACCATCAGAATAATTTAATGAATCAATTTGCCCCTTGGAGATATGCAATAATAATCATTACAGTTGTAATGAGTTTAATTTATGCGCTCCCAAATATCTTTGGTGAATCCCCAGCCATCCAAATTATGCCGATTAAGTCCGGAGAAAAAATTGAGCCTTCTGTTTTGGCCGAAATTGAAGACGTCCTAGAAAAAGCAAACATTTCAAATAGCGGTATTATTCTTGATCCCTTTAGTATTAAAGTGAAATTCTTAACTGCTGAAAATCAATTAACTGCCAAATCTCTAGTGCAAGAAACTTTAGGTTCTGATTACGTAGTAGCTTTGAATTTAATATCCAGCTCTCCAAATTGGTTAACATCTATCGGTGCTCTACCCATGTATTTGGGTTTAGATCTCAGAGGCGGAGTTCATTTTTTGATGCAACTCGACCTCTCTAAAGTATCTGAAAGAAAAAGTGATGGATTGCTCAGAGATACAAGATCTTTGTTACGGGATGAAAAAATTAAATACTTTGGATCTAAAAAAATTGCTAATTCGGTAGAATTTAAGTTTCGAACCGAAGATGACCTTAAAAAAGCCAAGAATCTTATTCGTGGTCAAGGTGATGGAAGGGATATTTTAGGTGGAGGAATTGCTAAAGCGACAGAAGCTTATGATTTCATTGAAATTATAAATGGTAATGAATTTATTCTTGTAATAAAAAATAATAATATTTCTGATGAAGACACGGTTAGTTTTGCTTTAAAACAAAACCTTGAAACACTTCATAATCGTGTAAACGAGTTAGGTGTGGCAGAGCCAGTGATTCAACAGCAAGGTAAGGACAGAATCGTTGTTCAACTCCCAGGCGTACAAGATACTGCTAAAGCCAAAGAGATCATTGGAAGAACCGCTATTCTTGAGATGCGTATGGTTGACGAAGAGCAATCAAATCCAACAGACCTTGAGGGTATGGATAACAGTAATGTGCCCCCTGGAACTGAAATATACAACGATCGTTTTGGCAGTCCAATATTAGTAAAAAAAGAAGTAATTCTAACTGGTGAAAGAATTATTAATGCAGGTCCTGGAGTTGACCAACAAACTGGGCAATCTATTGTTTCCATTACACTTGATGGTAAGGGTGCGAATATTTTCAAACAAGTCACACGTGAAAATGTAGGCAATAGAATAGCGCTGTTACTGATTGAAAAAAATATAACAGAAGTTGTAACTGCGCCAGTTATTAGAAGTGAAATCGGTGGTGGGCGAGTGCAAATCACTGGCATGCGAAATGCTCAAGAAGCCACAGATGTTGCTCTTCTTTTACGTGCTGGATCATTAGCCACACCAATGGAAATTGTTGAAGAACGAACAGTTGGGCCAAGTATGGGTAAAGATAATATAGCCAGAGGAATTAACTCCACTGTGTGGGGCTTCATTGCTATTGCTTTTATTATGGCTTTCTATTATGTGCTATTCGGTGTGGTGTCAGTAATTGGCTTATCGGTAAACTTGCTGTTTTTAGTTGCGCTTTTATCAGTCATTCAGGCAACGCTAACGCTTCCTGGCTTAGCAGCTATTGCATTGACTCTCGGAATGGCAATTGACGCTAATGTTTTGATTAATGAGAGAATTAGGGATGAGCTTAGAAACGGAAATACTCCGCAAGCGAGTATTAAAATAGGCTATGAAAAGGCTTGGGGAACAATTCTCGATTCAAATATTACAACTATGATTGCTGGAATTGCTTTATTTATGTTCGGTTCCGGTCCTATTAAAGGATTTGCTGTTGTTCATGTTATTGGGATACTTACATCTATGTACAGTGCCATTTGGGTCTCTCGTTCCATTGTAAATCTAATCTATGGCTCTAGAAGAAAAGTAAGTAAATTATCAATCGGTGAAATATTTAAAGTGGAAAATAACTAATCTATGGAAATTTTTAGAGTAAAAAAAGATATCCCTTTTATGAAATACCGAAGTATCTCAGCAGTTATTTCTTCCTCTATTTTTGTGTTATCTATATTATTTTTATTATTGAAAGGATTAAATCTTGGGGTAGATTTTACTGGCGGAACCATAATGGAAGTCAGCTATCCTAAGGCCGCAAATGTGGAAAGTATAAGAGAGACATTAAAATCAATTGATTTAAACGACACTCAAGTACAAAACTTTGGAACTGCAAAAGATATTCTTATACGCCTTCCCATTAGGCCTGATTTATCTATTGCTGAGCTATCTGAGCTTGTAGCGTCTGCTTTAAGAGATAAAAATAGTGAAATGGAGGTGATGCGAGTTGAGTCGGTGGGGGCTCAAGTTGGTGATGAACTCTATGAGAAAGGTTCGCTCGCTATACTTTTTGTTATTATCGGTATTATGCTTTATCTTTGGCTAAGATTTGAATGGAGATTTGCTGTAGCTGCTATTGTTGCCAACATGCATGATGTAGTTATTATTTTAGGTTTTTTTGCGTTTTTTCAATGGGAATTCAATCTTACTGTTTTAGCAGCTGTTTTGGCTGTCCTTGGCTACTCCGTTAATGAATCGGTAGTTGTGTTTGACAGGGTAAGAGAAAATTTTAGGAGAATGAGGAAAGATACTGTTGAGAAGGTAATCAATAATGCAATCACCCGAACCATGTCTCGCACAATCATGACACATCTATCTACTCAAACTGTTGTAATATCAATGTTAATATTTGGTGGTGAAATCCTTAACAATTTTGCGTTAGCCCTTACTATTGGTATTCTATTTGGAATCTATTCGTCAATTATGGTTGGTTGCCCTCTTGCAATGTGGTTAGGTACAAATCAAAATAATCTTGCAATCACCCAGCCTGAAAACAAAAATACAGAGATTTCTAATCCTTAGAAAGTGACACACTTCTCATTTACTAATCAATTAATATTATTGGCGTTATTGCTAATAATTTCTGCTTTTTTTTCAATAGCTGAAACTAGCCTCATGTCAATTAATAGATATAGATTAAAACACCTTACAAAAACAGGTAAAAAAGGGGCTATTTTAGCAACAAAACTTCTCGTGGAAACTGACAAACTTTTAAGCGTAATATTACTATGTAATAATTTTTGTAATGCTGCATCGGCAACTCTTGTCACAGTAATTGCTGTCCAAATTTATGGGGAGGATGAGGGCATTATAATGGCAGGGACCTTAATAACAACATTTCTTATACTAATATTTAGTGAAATTTCTCCTAAAGTAATAGCTGCCGCACATTCTGAAAAGTTAGCACTTTTTTGTAGTTTTATTTTATTTCCATTACTCAAGATTCTTTATCCTATAGTATGGTTTATCAATATTTTTGTTCTTGGTATATTAAAGATATTTAATATTAAAATAAATTTTACTCAAAATAGCCTTATAAGCATGGATGAACTAAAAAGCATTATTAGTGAATCTGGGCAGTTTATTCCCAATAAAAATAAATCTATATTTCTAAATTTAATTGATCTTGAAAAAATCACAGTCGAGGACATAATGATGCCTCACACAAATATTGAGTCAATAAATCTTAATCAACCTGTTGATGAAATATTAATTAAAATTTCAAATTATCACCATAATAGAATCATTTTTAAGAAAGATGATAATGAATCTATTCAAGGTGTTCTAGAGATTCAAAAATTATTTAAATTTTTTATTAAATCAAGAAGTGAAAATATAAACAAGGAACAAATAATAAAACTTTTAGATGATCCATATTTTATTCCCTCAGGAACAAGTTTATACAGACAAATTCAATACTTTCAGGACAACCAAGAAAAAATAGGATTAATTGTTAACGAATACGGTGAATTTATAGGTTTAGTAACTTTAGAGGATATTTTAGAAGAAATAGTAGGAGAGTTTAATGTTGAATTACCCTCTAAACTGTCTAAAATATCCTCTGATGAGAAAGATTGGATTGTTGACGGCTCAATTACTATTAGAGAATTAAATAAAAAATTGAAATTAAATCTACCTATTAGTGGTCCTAAAACACTAAATGGATTAATAATTGAATTTTTTGAGGAAATACCAGAACCAAATACAAGTTTTAGGATGAATAAACTTACAATGGAAATCTTAAGCTCTCAAGATAAGGTAGTAAAAACAGTAAAAATATTTAAATAAACATTAAAATGTCAAAAATTAATAGCTCAGAAAAAATTAAAGTAAATCCAGAGAAACTTAAAACGAAACTTCCAAGTATTTATAAAGTCGTAATACTGAATGATGATTATACACCCATGGAATTTGTAGTTTATACAATTGAAAGCGTTTTTAAAAAAACACATGACGAAGCAACTCGAATAATGTTAAAAATCCATACAGAAGGTATAGGAGTTTGTGGGATGTATCCTTTGGAAATTGCTGAGACTAAAATGAAGCAAGTATTAAATTTAGCAAAAGAACATCAGCACCCCTTGCAATGTATTATAGAAAAGATATAGTTAAATTATGATTTCACAAGAATTAGAAGTTAGCCTTCATATGGCGTTCATGGATGCGAGACAAAAAAGACATGAGTTGATTACTGTCGAACATTTGTTGATGGCAATGTTAGATAACCCTTCAGCGTCAGAGGTTCTTAAGTCCTGTGGTATAAGTGTTGATAAGCTAAGAAATGATCTGAACGAACATATTGAAGAACACACCCCCATTGTAGACGGTAAAGATGAAGTTGATACTCAGCCGACTCTTGGCTTTCAAAGAGTCATTCAAAGAGCAATGCTTCATGTCCAATCTTCTGGTAAAAAAGAGGTAACTGGAGCAAATGTTTTGGTAGCAATTTTTGGAGAAAAAGACTCACACGCCGTATATTTTCTTCACCAAGAAGGAATTACAAGGCTTGATATAGTCAATTTTATAGCGCATGGTATTTCAAAAGTTTCAGAAAATAATGAAAATGACCCACAATCAAGTGAAAGTGAGCCAGAAAAAAAGACAAAAAAAGGGCTCGAGGCATATGCAGTAAATTTGAATGAATTGGTAGGGCAAGGAAAAATAGACCCCCTTATCGGCAGAAATAGTGAGCTCGAGAGATTAGTTCAAATTCTATGTAGAAGAAGAAAGAATAATCCATTATTGGTTGGAGAAGCTGGTGTTGGTAAAACTGCTATTGCAGAAGGATTAGCTAAGAAAATTGTAAACAATGAAACTCCTGAGGTTTTAAAAAATAAAATCATATACTCACTTGATCTTGGAGCATTGATTGCAGGAACTAAATATAGAGGTGATTTTGAACAAAGACTTAAAGATGTTTTAAAAATGCTTGAGGATCAAGAAGATTCTATTTTGTTTATTGATGAAATTCATACAATCATAGGGGCAGGATCTGCCAGCGGTGGAACACTAGATGCATCGAATTTATTAAAGCCAGCACTTGCAAACGGAAACTTAAAATGCATTGGTGCAACGACATATCAAGAATATAGAACAGTATTTGAGAAAGATCATGCATTATCAAGGCGTTTTCAGAAGATTGATGTTGAAGAACCTAATGTATCTACGACAATCAACATACTCAAAGGCTTAAAGACTCAATTTGAAGATCATCATAATGTGAAATTTTCATCCAACGCCATCATAAGTGCAGCAGAACTATCAGCAAAATATATTAACGATAAACAATTACCCGATAAAGCAATTGATGTTATTGATGAAGCAGGGGCTGCTCAAAAAATTCTGCCTAAATCTAAACAAAAGAAACTAATAGGGTCAAAAGAAATTGAAAGTGTCATTTCGAAAATGACAAAAATACCTGAACAAAATGTTAATAAAAATGATAGAAATGCCCTTAAAACTCTTTCAAGAGATTTAAAAGCTGTAATTTTTGGACAAGATAAAGCAATCGAATCCTTATCATCAGCAATTAAAATGGCAAGAAGTGGTCTTGGTTCAGATAATAAACCTATTGGCAGCTTTTTATTTAGTGGCCCAACTGGAGTGGGTAAAACTGAGGTTGCCCGACAGCTTGCCTATATACTTGGTATTGAGCTTGTTAGAATAGATATGAGTGAATATATGGAAAGACACTCCGTGTCAAAGTTAATTGGTGCTCCCCCAGGCTATGTTGGTTTCGATCAGGGTGGAATTCTAACTGAGAGTGTAAATAAAAATCCACATTCCGTGCTTCTTCTTGATGAAATTGAAAAAGCTCACCCAGATGTTTTTAATATATTACTTCAGGTAATGGACAACGGCTTTCTTACTGACAGTAATGGTAGAAAAACTGATTTTAGAAATGTAACTCTTATTATGACCACGAATGCTGGCGCCGAATCACTCTCAAAATCTACTTTTGGATTCACCCAAACCAAACAAGTGGGAGATGAACAAGAAGACATTAAAAAACTATTTTCACCTGAATTTAGAAATAGATTAGATTCTATAGTTTCTTTTGCTCCACTTAATAATGAAGTAATACTTAAGGTTGTAGAAAAATTCCTAATTCAACTTGAAAACCAATTACATGACAAAAAAGTTGATGCAACCTTTACTGAAGAACTTAAATCATTCCTCGCTAATAAAGGTTTTGATCCGCAAATGGGAGCGAGGCCAATGGCTAGATTAATTCAAGATACGATAAGAAAAGCCCTGGCTGATGAACTTTTATTTGGTAGCTTATTAAATGGTGGTGAGGTAGAAATTGGAATTAACGAAGATGACTCCATCTCTCTTAATTTTAAAAATAAAGAAAAAGCTGCTGTTTAACTTTTAGGATTAGGTTTTACCATTACACTTAGAAAAATTTCTTCTGCTGACATTTTCTGATACCATTCGATTGTTTTTATATAATCACCTTTTAAAAACCTTTCCAAATTTACATTAACAAACTGCCTTACAAATGGGAATATTGCTACATCAGCAAATGTGATGTTGTTTGTGATAATAAATTCACTAGTGGATAATTTTTTTTCAAGCCTATCAATAAAGAATAAGCATTTTTGATACAGATCTTCAATAGATTCTGTTTTATAGTTTGATGAATATTTATATTTATCTAAAGAGAATTTAAATATACTATCGTTAATATTAATTAACTCATATGATTCCTTCTTTTGAGTCACATTTAAACAAGAATAATGATTATTTAAATCAAAACTTTGATAAGCCCATTCCATAATATCTAAACTTTCATCAATAATTTGATCACCATTTACCAAAATGGGCACTGTACCCTTTGGGCTTATATCAAGCATATCTTTGGGCTTATCTTTAAGTGAAATTTCAAAAATATCAAAATCTATTCCTGAATTCACTAAAGCCATTCTTGCTCTCATTGCATATGGACATCTACGATAAGAATATAAAAATGGCATTTTATTTCTTTTTTTATTTGATTCGGTTACATAGTTCATATATTAGGCTATGGCCTTTAAAGATTAATCCTGAGTAAATTTGAATTAAACTAGCTCCATTATTAATTCTATCAAGACCGTCCTTACCATTCATTATTCCTCCAACACCAATAATAGGTATTTTATTATTTAATTTTTTACTAATATAAATCTGAGTTTTCAATGCTTTTTGTAACAGGGGTTTACCTGATAAACCACCCTCCTCTTTATGATATTTATTTAACGATACATTATCTCTTGTGGTGGTAGTGTTTGTAGCAATGATTCCATCAACGTTATATTTCTTAATTATTTTACATATATTATCTAAGTCAGCATTGCTTGCATCAGGAGAAATTTTGATAACAAAAGGTGTATATTTATTATGCATAAGGTTTAATCTTGTCTGTTCAGATTTAATATCTTTAATTAATTTCTCAAAAAAGTTGTTACCCTGAAGCTTTCTTAGACCTTTTGTATTAGGTGATGAGATATTGATCGCAATATAGCTTGCATATAAATAAGCTTTACGAAAACAAATCAGATAATCATCTATGGCTAACTCAATTGGAGTGCTAAAATTTTTTCCAATATTAATCCCCAATACACCGTTATATTTAGTACTTCTTATATTATCAAGAGCTTTATCAATACCAATATTATTAAATCCAAACCTATTAATAATGCCTTCTTCATTAGTTAATCTAAATGAACGTGGCTTAGTATTGCCAGGTTGAGGTAATGGAGTAATTGTCCCAACCTCAATAAAACCAAATCCAAGCTTAGACATAATGTCTATATACTCAGCATTTTTATCAAAACCTGCCGCCAAACCAACAGGATTATCAAACCAAATTCCGAAAACTTTTCTGCGGGCGGATTGGGGCCTTTTGCATAACAAGGATAATAATCCAAATTTGTTCAAAATTTTTAAACCATAAACTGCTAAGTGATGTGCTTGTTCTGGATCAAATAAAAATAAAAATTTTTTGATAATTAAATACATATATTAAATTTTAACTGAAGTTTTTTTATTCGTTTAATATAGCATCATAATGATTAAAAAAAACTCTATAAATATTCTAAAAAACCTTCGGCCTAAAGAATTCATAAAAAAATATTGGGGTAAAAAACATCTCTTTTTGGAAAATGTTTTTTCTCCAAAAAAAGGGAGTATTTCAAAAAAAGATATTCGAAAGCTAATCAAAAATCCTGATATTTACAGTAAAGTTATCATCTCAAAAAATAACTCTAATGAAACAATATATGGGCCATTTAATATATGGCCTCAAGACAAAAAGCAAACTTTACTTATTCATAATTTTAACCTCATACAAGAATTTTCATATAATTTAATAAATAGCATTAAGTTTATACCTTACTGTCTTCATGATGATGTCATGGTGAGTTTTTCATCGAAAGATGGCGGGGTTGGTGCTCACATAGACTCATATGATGTTTTTTTAGTTCAAGCCCAAGGAGAAAAACAGTGGAAAATTGGAAAAACTGACAAGATATCATTTAAGGAAAGTAAGAATCAACATACAAATATTAAATTTATTGCGACAAATACTATAATCTCAAAAGCGGGCGATATTCTGTATATTCCAGCGTTTACACCACATCATGGCATATCTCTCTGTGATGAGTGCATCACTTATTCTATCGGTTTCAGGTCTCCAAGAAGCAATGAAATCCAATCAAGGTATCTAGACTATTTATTAGAAACAAACGAAGATAACTCACTATATGAAGATTTACATATAGATACTAAAGCAAAGTCTTCTATTCCAAAATCACTACATTCTTTTATAAGTTCAAGCGTTATTATAGATAACAAAAAGACATGCATTAATGATTTCATAGGCATGATAATGTCTGAGATTGATTCAGAAATAGTTTTTGAGAAAAATTTATTTGACAGGAATTTTTTTAAAAATACATCTAAAGATATTTCTCTATTCTTAGATATCAAATCAAGAGCCGTTGAGCATAATAAAAGTTTTTTTATGAATGGTGAAAAAATTTCTGTGTCTGAAAAGAATATTAATTTTATTAAAGAATTTTTTGACAATAAAACAATAATATTTCGAGCTGACGAAGAAGATGAGGAATTAAAAGATCTAATTCTTTATCTGTTGCAAGAAGGATATATTGTTACTAAAAAAAATAATTTTCTAATTTAAACTTTAGCCCAATTGTGACCATTTTCTTGGTCAATAATTTTTATGAAAGACTCATCTTTATTTATAGCATTTGATAGTATTTTTTTTACAATATCAGGATCATTATTTTTATCGCTTAGGTGAGCTGCGCCTACAAAATTAAGATTATTATTTTGTATACTTTTTAATATTCTTGAAGCCTCTAAGTTGCATAAATGACCATATCTTCCTCCAATTCTATTTTTTAATGATTGAGGATAATCTGATTCATTTAATAATTTATCGTCATGATTAGCCTCGATAATAATTGAATGAACATCATTGATTGATTTAAGAAGATGGGAGCTTCCAAAGCCTAGATCGGTTACGATCGCAAAGATTGAATTTTCAGTCTTAAATTTATATTGAACAGGCTCTCTGGCATCATGTGGTACGGTTATTGGTGTGATATCAATGCTATTAATCTCAAAGCTTTCTTCATTATTTATAAATCTAAAATCAATATCAAAAGAAGATTTATTTCTCTTTTGGCACATTGTATAAGTCCCATGTGTCAAATAAATTGGTAGTTGATGTTTATTTGCCAGGCTAAAAGCGCCACGAACGTGATCTTCGTGTTCATGAGTAATTAAAATAGCAGAAATATCTTTAGGGTCAATATTATTTTTATTTAGCCTTAGTTCCGTCTCTAAAAGGCCAAACCCACAATCAATTAATATTATTGACTTCTCATTTCTGACTAAAAAAGAGTTTCCTTGACTTCCGCTACCTAAAGAGCAAAACTGCACTATCTTAACTGCTCATAAATTATACTAAGAATTTTTTGGGATTCAGTTGTATTATTTATTGAGCCATCAGGAAGTCCCACATATACTTTAGTAAAATCTCCCATAGGATCTATTCTTATGCGATATCTATACTCATCATCAGGTTTTTTTTCGTCATCTGATCCCCAGAGGTTTAATATTGGAAACTTCTCATCCCATGATTTTTCTGAGAACATCTTTTCATCTTTATTGTTATCGCTACTTTTTTCATCTACTTTTTTTATCTTATTTTTTCCTGAATTTTCGTCATCTACCTGATCCCATACCGAAGACGATTTATCACCTTTATTTAACATTTCTCCTGGTGCTGGAGCTGACAAGCCATCTTTATCATCTTTATCATCTTTATCATCTTTCCAAAAAAGCATACTATCGAGTATCCCTTTTTCATCCTTATCTTCGTCCATTGAAGGAAGCTCTATACCCTTGTATTTAACATAAAATATTCCTTCACTCCTATCTCTATCCTCTGTAACGAATCCAATAATATCCAATGCCAAAGACAATCTTCTCCAAGCCCTATCATATGGATCATTCATTTGAATAACTTTACCATTGTCTGTATTTATTAAATCTGCTTTGATAATTTTTTGAGGTTTTTTTATTATTTCTTTTGCGTCGAAGTCAGTTGCCCCAAGCTTTACCATAAGCCTTCTAAGGATCTCTGAATTTAATTCATAATCCTCCACTTTCATTTCATCAAGTTTAGTTTGAGAAGCTTCACCCTCACCTTCACTTTGATATTCTCTTATTCGATAAACTTCTTCTATTTCAAAGTCAACCCCTCTGTTACCTTTAATTCTGTTATGGTCAGATGCACCTGAAAAGGAAGACCTGTGTGATAAAAATATTTCTGTAGTTCCATCTTGAACCCCACGCTCTAATCTTGTCCTGAATTTTCTTTTGTCTGCAAAGCCCGACATTGAATCGAGCCATCTATCTAGAGCAGTATCAGAGCTTGTTCGTAAATCTGAAGTTTTAATCCACTCAGTTTCAATAAGACCAGTTCTTTTATTGGCTACTTTTACTCTAAAACCCATATCCTCCCAAAAGTCTTGTAAGTGTGGCCATAATGTTTCCGGATCTTTTTTAATTACAAGCCATCTTAAATTTCCTGATTTAACAATTTTCATACCCTCGGGGTCTTGAATAACTTTCACCGTTTTCTTTGTCGTTTTATTTTTTTCCTTTTCTTTAAAATTTTTATATGATTTTGCTTCTCCAGGAACCACATATTCGTCTTGGCTTTCAAGTTCACTTAAGTCAGGTGGAATTTCAAGTTTTCTTGCCTTTGAAGAGCTGACATAATCAGGTGCTGTAATATCATCAATAATATCAATTTCGGGTATTGCTCCACAAGAAACAAGAAAACTCATCAATAATAAAATAATAATTCTATGCATTTGCTTCCTCTAGAGCTTTCTTTAAGAACATTTCATTTTTTGGATCTAAGTGAGACATTGGTAACCTCATGAACGGCTTAATAACCCCGAGATATGACAAAGCCCATTTTACTGGAATAGGGTTTGACTCAATAAACATGGCCTTATGTAATAATTTAAGCCTTTCATTCATTTCTCTTGCATTTTTAAGATCATTATTCTTGATAAATTCACATATTTTATGGATCTCTAAAGGCTTCACATTTGCTGTGACTGAAATAACTGCATCTCCGCCCTCTTGTAAAAATTCAGTAAAGGTCAAATCATCCCCACTTATAAAAGCGAATTCACTGTTGACTTTGTCTTTAAGAAATTTAATGCGTGTAATATCTCCTGTAGCATCCTTTATACCAACTATATTTTTAATCTTACTAAGCTCAATAACTGTTTCATTATCCATATCCACACTTGTTCTTCCCGGAACATTGTATAGAATTTGTGGAATATCTACCTGATTTGAAATAGATTTATAATGTTCTATTAAACCTTTTTGTGTAGGTTTATTATAATAAGGGGTGACAAGTAAGCAGGCATCAGCTCCAGCATCTTTGGCTGCTTGAGTTAGATATATCGCTTCTTTAGTAGAATTGGCTCCAGTGCCGGCGATTAATGGTAATCGACCTTGAAGAAATTTTATTGATTCTTCAATAAGAAAGATATGTTCGTCAAAATCTACGGTGGGCGACTCCCCTGTTGTACCTACCACAACTATTCCATCTGATTTGTTTTGCACATGAAAATCTAATAAATCTTTAAAACTTTTTAAATCTAAAGAGCCATCAGAATTCATTGGGGTAACAAGTGCCGGAATACTTCCGTGAAACATAATTTTCCTAAATGAAATTTAATTGATATTTTTATTTATAAAAAGATTTAATAAACATATTAATTATAAACATTTAAATCCATTAATCATATAAATAATGCTTTAATTTGCATTGAAATTATTAAAATTAACACTAAAGAAAGTTATAAATTTTTTTATAGATAATTACAAATTTTAGCTACCAATAAGATGATGTTACTTCTCAACAAATGCATGCTCAATGACGTAATCGCCAGGTTCACCAATACGAGGTGAAACTTTAAATTCCATAGAATTCAAAAGATCCTGAGTGTCTTTAAGCATTTCAGGGCTGCCACATATCATCGCTCTATCATTTTCAGGATTCATCTTTGGCAAACCAATATCGCTAAATAATTTACCTGACTCAATCAAGTCAGTTAATCTGCCCTGGTTTTTAAAAGATTCACGTGTGACAGTTGGGTAATAAATTAATTTATTTGCAACTTCATCACCAAAAAATTCATTTTTTGGTAATTCATTTTCTATATAATCTTTGTAAGCTAGATCATTTATATTTCTAACTCCATGAACCAATATTACTTTCTCAAATCTATCGTAAACCTCTATATCTTGAATTAAGCTCATGTATGGAGCAAGACCCGTGCCAGTCGAAAACATATAAAGATTTTTTGCAGGCTTTAAATCATGTATCACAAGTGTACCTGTGGGCTTTCTACTCACAAAAAGCTCATCCCCAACTTTGATATGCTGCAATCTGGAAGTTAATGGCCCGTCTTGAACTTTAATGCTTAAAAACTCAAGGTGTTCGTCATAATTAGGACTTGCCACACTATATGCTCTAGCTAAAGGCCTACCGTCTACTTCCAAGCCTATCATCACAAATTGACCATTTTCAAACCTTAATCCGTCTTGTCGTGTTGTTTTGAAGCTAAATAAAGTATCGTTCCAATGATGGACACTTAATATTTTTTCCGTTGAATATTTACTATTACTGCTCATTTATATCTACCTTATTTACATTATTTTTTAATTAAGCTGCACATTTCAGGAATAGCCTCAAAAAGATCAGCAACTAAACCATAATCTGCGAATTGAAAGATAGTTGCATCTGGATCATTATTGATTGCAACCACTACCTTGCTGTCTTTCATACCATATATATGTTGATTTGCACCAGAAACACCTACAGCAAAATATAACTCTGGAGCAACTACAACTCCTGTTTGTCCTACTTGAATTTCATTAGGAGCATATCCGGCATCAACCGCAGCTCTTGTCGCGCCCAGTGCACCGCCAATTTGATCAACCAAAGGGCTTAAAACTGTATCAAATTTATCTTTACTGCCAAGTGACCTTCCCCCAGATATAACTACCTTAGCATCTACAAGACTGGGTCTATCTGATTTATTAATTTTCTCAGAATGCCATTTAGATAAATTTAAGGGGGGTGGTGGATCTCTCAATACTATCTCAGCATTGCCACCATTATTCGTAGCTGAATCAAAAAGACTGGTATGAATTGTTAAAAGCTGAATAGGGTCGCTGCTTTGTATTCTCGCGTGTACATTACCAGCATAAATTGCTCGAGTATATATATTATCTTCTTCAATTTTTAATACATCAGATATTAACGACACATCCAAGAGGCTTGCAGTTCTTGGCAAAAAATTTCGACTAAACCATGTATGTGCAGCTAATATAACCCCATAATCATCACTTAATTCCTCTAAAATTTTTGCTGCATCCTCTGCAAGTAAGTTTTCTAAATGATCAGCATCTACCCTTATAACATTCTGAATACAATGAATTTTTGATGTAATTTCTGCAACCTCTTTCGTATCCTTACCCATTAATAAAATATCTATTGGAGCATCCCAAAATTTTGCCGCAGAAATGACCTTTAAAACTGAATCATTCAGCTTATTATTATTATGTTCAGCAATTACTAAGGTTTTAAGATTATTTTTTATAATTTTATTCCTTCATTTTTTTGTAATTTTTCAATTAATTCTTGTACGTTTTTTACTTTAACCCCTTCTTTGCGAGATGGTGGATTAGAAACTCCTAAAAGCTTCAAGCTGGTTGAAGTATCGTTCGCCAGCTCATTAGCGTTTATTTTATCAATATTCTTTTTTCTAGCCATCATCAAATTGGGAAGCTTCACAAATCGAGGTTCGTTTAATCTCAGATCAGCAGTTAAGACCGCAGGTACATTCATTTCTAAAACATTAGTACCTCCGTCAATTTCTCTAGTAACTAAAATTTTATTACTATCTACTTCCAGTTTTGACGCAAACGTTCCTTGAGGATAATTTAACAGGCCAGCCAACATCGGACCGGTTTGGCCGGCATCACTATCAAGAGCTAACTTTCCTAAAAATATTAAATCGGGTTTTTCTTTCTCAACCAAACCTTTCAAAAGTTTTGCAACCCCTAAAGGCTGAACTGATTCTTCTGTTTCAATTAATATTGCACTATCAGCTCCCATTGCCAAGCCATGTCTCAACACATCAATGTTTTTTTCGCCCCCGATTGAAGTGACGGTAATTTGGTTAACAATTCCTTTTTCCTTTAATCGCAAAGCTTCCTCAAGAGCATTCTCATCAAATGGATTGATACCCATTTTAATTCCATCAGTGTCCACATCAGAACCGTCTGATTTAGGCCTTACTTTAACGTTGTAATCTTGCACTCTTTTAACTGCAACCAGAATTTTCATTTAATTTATTTCATAAATTTTGACAAAAAAGATTATACATCTTGAAATAGCTTTAACCTATTGATTGTATGTATAATATATCAGTAAAATAGATAAGTAATTTTTTATCAGATAACTATGAGATATACATTAAAACAATTAGAGGTTTTTGTTGCAGTAAGCAGGTCAGAGAATGTATCAAATGCTGCAAAGACTCTTTGTTTATCGCAATCTGCAACGAGCACATCCTTAGGTGAGTTAGAACGTCAATTTGGAATAAAACTTTTTGATCGTATTGGAAGGTCTCTTAGTATAAATAAAGATGGAGAAAAATTACTTCCGCATGCTTTGGAATTAATTGATAGAGCAAAAGAAATTGAATCTCAACTTGCAGGTTTTGCGATTTTAGGTGATATGCATATAGGTGCAACTTTAACAATTGGAAATTATCTTACCAATATTATCGTTGCTAAATTTTTGCAAAATTATCCAGAAAGTAAAATTAAATTACAAGTTCATAACACGGAGTCAATTATAAAAAAGGTTAGGTCACATGAATTAGATTTAGGCATGATTGAAGGAGACTGTGACCACCTAGATTTAAATAAGCAATCTTGGATATCAGATGAATTAGTTATTTTTGGATCTCCTGATCACCCACTTACTAGAAAAAAAAATATATTACTTGATGATTTAATTAATCAATCGTGGGTTTTAAGAGAAAAAGGCTCAGGAACTAGAGAGGTATTTGATCGGGCTTTTAAAGATAGTTTGCATAAAATGAAAATTAAGCTTGAGTTAGAGCATACTGAAGCAATAAAACGTTCAGTTGAATCAGGAGTTGGGCTTGGATGCATTTCAAGGCTTGCACTTAAAGACGAATTAAAGGCAGGTAATCTTATCGCCATTAACTTCAAAAGTGCTAATATCAAACTTGATAGATATTTTTATTTTTTATGGCCTAAGGATAAATATCAAACTAACGGAATAAAACAGTTCTTAAAAATGTGTAAAGAAATGACAGATGGTATAAAAAGAAGCGACCAGATAAATTTACCTATAATTGAATGAGATTTTGTATGAATCAACGTGATGTTATGAATTATGATGTTTTAATTGTTGGTGGAGGGCCAGCAGGCTTGTCTGCGGCCATTAAAATCAAACAACTTGCAACTATTGAAAAAAAAGAGATTTCTGTGTGTCTGGTAGAAAAAGGCGTAGAGATTGGATCACATATTTTATCAGGGGCGGTTATTGACCCAATTGCACTAACAGAACTTATTCCTAATTGGAAAGATAAGGGAGCGCCATTAAAAACAAAAGTAAAAAAAGATGTTTTTAGTTTTTTTAGCAAGAACACCAGTCATGTCATACCCCAATTTCTTATGCCTCCAATGATGAGCAATAAAAATAACTACATTGTGAGTTTAGGCGAGCTTTGCGGATGGCTTTCAAAAGAAGCGGAAAATCTTGGGGTTGAAATTTATCCAGGATTTTCGGCACAAGAGCCTATTTTTAATGATAAAAATCAGCTTGTTGGAATTGTTACTGGTGATATGGGTAGAGATGCTGAGGATAATGAGACAGCTAACTTTGTCCAAGGTATTGAGATACATGCCAAATATTCTCTAATAGCGGAGGGTACAAGAGGTTCTATAACAAAAAAAATTGAGCAAAAATTATTACTGAGAGAAAAAAGTGACCCACAAAAATATGGTTTAGGTTTTAAGGAGGTTTGGCGTTTAAAAAAAGGGCATCATAATTCTGGTCAAATAGAGCACAGTCTTGGCTGGCCTCTTGAGAATGATACTGGTGGAGGTTCTTTTATTTATCATTACGATGAAGATTTAGTATCCCTAGGGTTTGTTGTTCATCTTGATTACTCAAACCCTCATTTATCGCCGCATGGTGAATTTCAAAAATTCAAAACACACCCAAAAATAAAAAAATTATTAGATGGTGCTGAAAGACTGAGTTATGGGGCTAGGGCATTAAATGAGGGTGGTATTCAAGCCTGGCCAGACCTTGCTTTTTCTGGTGGAATTTTTATTGGATGCTGTGCGGGTATGATCAATGTCCCAAAAATCAAGGGGTCGCACAACGCAATGAAATCAGGGATGTTAGGAGCAGAAGCAGCAGTAGAAGCAATATTATATTCAGAAAAAATAAGCAATAAAATCCTATTTAATTACGAAGATAAAATTAAAAATTCTTGGGTTTGGGATGATTTATATTCCGTGAGAAACATTAAACCGTTAATTTCAAAATTTGGTACGCGTTTTGGCATGTTACTAGGTGGAATTGAAATGTGGGCAGCATCTTTTAAATTAAATCTTCCTTGGACAATGCATCATAAATTGGGTGACCACGAAACACTAATGAATTCCAAAAAGGCGAAAAAAATAAATTATCCCAAGCCCGACGGTATCCATACTTTTGATAAATTAAGCTCTATAAGTTTAAGTAATATTAGTCATGATGCAAATCAACCTTGCCATCTAAAAATTTTAAATAAAGATATACCGATAAATCACAATTACACTGAATATGATTCTCCCGAACAACGATATTGTCCAGCAGGTGTTTATGAAATTGTTAGTGAAGGAAATGAATTGAAGTTACAAATTAATAGTCAAAACTGCATTCATTGTAAGACTTGTGATATTAAAGACCCTCAACAAAACATAAATTGGGTTCCTCCTGAAGGGGCAAGCGGTCCAATGTATTCAAAGATGTAGCAAATTATACCCAGTACCTTTCTACCGTAATATTTCCAGGCTTAACTCTTCTATTTTTTTGAAGACCCATAACTCTTAGTACTTCTGTAGTATCTTTAATCATTTCAGGATTTCCACAGATCATAAATTGAGAGTCATTATTAATTTTTATCTTTGATGAACGCTCAAAATCTTTTAATTTAAGACCTTGGGGTATTCTGTAATTGAAGTGTTTTTTATTACCAGATCTAGTAACGCATGAAAAATAAATTAATTGTTTAGGGTGCCCATTTTTTAGATTTTCAATTAAATTCTCATATATCAGTTCCTCTGAGCGTCTTACCCCATGAATTAATATGATTTTTTCAAACCTATTCCAAGGACTTTCTGTTTTTAAAATTGATAAAAAAACACCCAGTGCAGTCCCAGTAGCTAACATCCATAGGTTCTTACCATTCGGTATTTCGTCTAATGTGAAATAACCAATTGCTTTTCTCATTAATGAAATCTTATCTCCTTTTTTTAATTCCAAAAGCTTCGAGGAAAATATACCGTCTGGAATACCTATATAAATGATTTCAAGTAAATCATCATTAGGTGCACTTGCATATGAGTAAGATCTTGAAACAAAATGATTATTAATGATTAAACCAAGTCTAGTAAACTGTCCAGCCTGATGAGGTTTAATATCAGCTTTAATAAATAAAGAGGCAAGATTATTTGTCCATTTCTTATTATCGACAATTTCTCCTTCCTGCCAATCTTCCATAAATTCCCCAAAAAAATAAAACGCAGTTTAAAATAGTAATTATACTTTATATAAAAAAATCAGACCTCAGAAAGCAATTAGCAATTCATCATTTTAAATATGCAAAATAATATCGCAGAAAAAATAAACACAATACTCCCACAAACTCAATGTGGTCAATGTACCTTTAAAGGTTGTAAGCCATATTCTGAGGCAATTATTAAAGGTACTGCTGATATAAATCAATGTCCACCTGGAGGAAAAGATGTAATTAAAAAAATTGCAAAGCTATTAAACGTCGATTACAAGCCATTAGATAAAAAATTTGGTGTTAATAAACCGATATCAACTGCAATTATTAATGAAGCTGAATGCATTGGATGTACTTTATGTATTGCAGCTTGCCCCGTTGATTCAATTCTAGGAGCTGGAAAACAAATGCATACTGTCATAGAAAATGAATGTACTGGATGTGAGTTATGTATTAAGCCTTGTCCCGTTGACTGTATTGAGATGAAGCCTTTGGCAATCAAACCAAATGATTTCATAAAAAGAAAGAGAGCTGATTTAGCAAGAGAAAGATATGAATTTAGAAATTTTAGGATTGCTAGAGATAAAAAAGAGGCCAATATGAAGAGAAAAATGAGGGTTTCTGATAAAGAAAAAAAACTTGCAATAGCAGATGCAATTGCAAGAATCAATAATGAATAAAGATAAACGTACAAAAATATTTACCCTTCTAAAGGAATCAATTCCAAATGCAAAGACCGAATTAAATTATTCAACGCCTTTTCAGCTCTTAATTGCAGTGATATTATCGGCCCAAGCGACAGATATTTCAGTAAATAAAGCAACAGATAAGTTATTCTCTATTGCAGGAACAGCAAAAAAATTAAGTATCTTACCCATTGAAAAAATAGAAAACTTAATAAAAACAATAGGCTTATTCAAAACAAAAGCAAAAAATATTAGCCAAACCAGTAAAATTATTGAAGATCGTTTTAAAGGGGATGTGCCTCACGACCGTTTGATATTAGAAAGCTTACCTGGTGTTGGGAGAAAAACAGCAAATGTAATTTTGAATACTATTTTTGGTGACCCAGTTATAGCTGTAGATACCCACATTTTTAGATTAGCTAATAGAATCAAATTGGCTCCAGGGAAAAATCCACTTGAGGTAGAAAGGAAACTAACTAAATTAATTCCTAAGGAATTTATTGTTGACGCACATCATCTACTTATTTTGCATGGCAGATATGTATGTAAAGCCCAAAGACCAAATTGTAAAAATTGTATAATTTATGAGTATTGTGAATTTAAGGATAAACCCTAAAACAACTCTTCCATTCTTGAGGGTAATATTTCAATTACTTTCAACCTTTCTTTTTCAGACATCATAGCCCATTCCGATATTTCTTCAGCAGAGCGGAAACATCCAGCACAGAATTCTTCCTCGTTATATTGACAAACTCCAACACAAGGGGAATCCGCATTTTGATTTTTTTCACTCATTTTTAATTCAATGCTCCACAACAATGTTTATATTTTTTGCCAGTAGAAGGGCAAACTTCATTTCTACCTATTTTTCTCTCACCATGAATATTATTCAAACACTTCTCGTTTTGAGAATCTGGCTCTATAGATTGAGAACTTTCTAAGGCTTGTTGATTTTTTTTATCTATATTTTTTGCATCGTTTTCGTCCTTGACAGTGACTAACATCAAAACTCGAGTTATTTCAAACTTAATTATTTCAAGAAGTTGTTCAAACAATACAAAAGCCTCCTTCTTAAATTCTTGTTTGGGATCTTTTTGGCCATATGCTCTTAGTTGGATACCCTGTCTTAAATTATCAAGAGAGGATAAATGTGCCCTCCAATGATGATCAAAAACTTGAAGCATTATAGATCTTTCAAAATGCTGGAGTGCTTCTTTACCAGCCATTTTCTCTTTTTCTCGATATTGACCTAAGCCTTTATTTTTAATGTGAGCTGCTATATCCTCTACTGCAATATTAGGATCTTTTTTTAACAAGTCTTTAATACTGATTTTTATTGCGTAATCTGCTTGTAATCTTTTTTCTAACGCAGGTACATCCCACATTTCTTCAATACTTTCAAGAGGAATATATTCATACAGTGTTTGCTCGAGAACATCGCCTAAAATACTGTCTACGGTTTCCTTAAGATCTTCATTATCTAAGATATCATTTCTTTGTTCATAAATTACTTTACGTTGTTGATTTGGAATATCGTCATAATCAAGCAACTGCTTTCTTATATCAAAATTTCTTGCCTCAACTTTTCTCTGTGCCCCTTCAATTGATCTATTGACCCATTTATGTTCAATAGCTTCTCCTTCGGGCATATTAAGTTTTTCCATGATGGATGCAATGCGATCCGAAGCAAAAATTCTTAATAATGAATCCTCAAGTGAAAGATAGAAAGAGCTTGATCCAGGATCTCCTTGTCTTCCAGACCTACCACGCAACTGATTGTCAATTCTTCTTGACTCGTGTCTCTCAGTACCAATGATATGTAAGCCTCCAGCATCTAAAACAGTTTTATTGCTATCTTTCCAAGCTTTGGTGAGGTCTGAAATTTGTTTACTCTTCTTCTTCTCGTCTAATTTTTGATTATTCTTCGTATTCTCAATTTGCATTTCAATATTTCCACCAAGAACAATATCTGTTCCCCTTCCTGCCATATTTGTGGCAATTGTAATCATTTTTGGTTGTCCAGCTTGACTAATAATGTATGCCTCTTTTTCATGCTGTTTAGCATTTAAAACTTGGTGTTCCAATTTAGCTTTGGTTAGTTGCGTGGAGATTAATTCTGAATTTTCAATGGATGTAGTCCCAACCAAAACTGGCTGCTGTTTTTTATTACGTTCTTTAATATCGTTTATAACTGCAGCGTATCTTTCCTCAGTAGTCCGATATATCTTATCCATATTATCTTTTCTAATAGTTGGACGATGAGGGGGAATTATAATTGTTTCAAGACCATAAATTTGATTAAATTCTTCTGCTTCGGTATCTGCTGTTCCTGTCATGCCAGCTAATTTCGTATACATTCTAAAGTAGTTTTGAAAAGTAATACTGGCCATTGTTTGATTTTCTTTTTGGATCACCACATCCTCTTTTGCTTCGACTGCTTGATGAAGTCCGTCAGACCATCTTCTTCCAGGCATCATTCTTCCAGTGAATTCATCTACGATAGTAATGGCTCCATCCTTAACAACATAGTCTTTATCCTTGATAAAAAGATAGTGAGCTTTTAATGCTGAATTTACATGATGAAGTAAATTAATATTAGATGCATCGTAAAGATTGGAGTCTTTTTTTAAAAGGCCCATCTTTAAAAGCTCACTTTCGGTTTTTTCATGGCCTTTTTCAGACAAAATAGCTTGATTGGCTTTTTCATCAATCCAAAAATCACCATCAGTATCTTCTTTTTCTTGGCGCACTAAATGTGGAATTAATTTATCAATTTTAAGATAAAGATCAGTATTATTTTCAGATTGGCCAGAGATGACTAATGGAGTTCTTGCTTCGTCTATTAAAATAGAATCAACCTCATCAACTACTGCAAAAAAAAGCGGTTGTTGAACTCTTTCGCTCGGAGCATAAACCATGTTGTCACGTAAATAATCAAAACCAAATTCGTTATTAGTCCCATAAGTTATGTCGGCATTGTATGCTTTTTTCTTTTGCTCGCCTGGCATACGAGACAAATTTATACCAACTTCAAGACCAAGAAAATTATATAATTTGCCCATCCATTCAGCATCTCTTCTCGCGAGATAATCGTTGACAGTTACGACATGAACGCCCTTGCCAGTGAGCGCATTTAAATATACAGCTAGTGTTGCGACAAGAGTTTTGCCTTCTCCAGTCCTCATTTCTGAAATTTTTCCATCATGGAGAGCCATTGCTCCAATGAGCTGTTCGTCAAAGTGTCTCATTCCAAGAGATCTGATGCTGGCTTCTCGCGCATAAGCAAAAGCTTCGATTAAAAACCTATCAATTGACTCCCCTTTTGCAAACCTTTGCTTGAAATCCTCTGTTTTCTTTGGAAAATCAGTATCTTTTAATTTTTTAATATCAGCTTCTAATGCATTAATTTGCTCAACATTCTTTGTGTAACTCTTAAGAAGTCTGTCATTTCTACTTCCAAGAAAGCTATTTATAATTTTTTTAAACATAGTTTTTTACTTTTTTATATATTGGCGTGGATCTAAAGCTCTTCCGTTCAGACGTATTTCATAATGTAAATGGGGTCCTGTGGACCTTCCTGTACTTCCAACTAATCCTATAATTTGCTCCCTTTGAACAATATCACCTTTTTTTACGTAAAGCTTAGAAGCATGAGCATATAATGTCTCGAGTCCATCACCATGCTTTATTTTAATAAATTTCCCATATTTGGGCCCAATACTAGCAACAATGACAATTCCGCTAGCCGATGCCTTGATTGGCTCGCCGGTTGCCGCACTAAAATCAAGCCCACTGTGAAATGCTCTTGTTCCTAAAAAAGGATCGTGTCTCCAGCCAAAACTAGAAGATCTATATGGTACATCAACAGGATATAATGAGGGCAATGTATTTTTTAGTACAGACTGTTTAAGAACCATGGCTTCAATTTGATTTGATAAATTTTCTCGAGATTCAACTGCTTCCATTAAAAGTTGTAGAGTTTGACCGATATTATTTTGAGAAAGTTCACCGTTAGATGGAAAAGATTTTTTTGAACTATTTGACGATCTTTTATCCATAACTGGAACTTTGTATTTACCGACAATTTGTTTTTTTAAAACACCTTGTATTCTTTCAGTTTGTTTATCCAAATTCTCTAGGCGGATATTTAATTCACCAATTTGCTTAATATAAACATTCAATTTTTTCTCGTATTCTTTATGAGATAGTAAATCATTATTCATCCCCACAATGGTATCAACTCCTGTTAATCCTAATGAACTATTGTCTGGATAGTTTATAAATTTAATAAAGATGTAAGCACTGCTGAAAAAGAAAAGAGCCGCAAAAAATGTTGCTATACTTAAATTAATTTTTATTGGCTTCTTTTGACTATTTCTTATAAGTAGAATTTTCATTGATTGAAAAAATTATCAAAAGTGATGTAGCATTATAATATGGATCCGCTAAAAAAGTTATTTGAAACAACATATTTTTCAGAGTTACAAAAAAAAAGAAAAGAATTGGATGTATATCAAAGCTTGTTATCAGAGTTTCTTCCGATTAGTTTAAATCAATCCTTTAAAGTCACTAAATTTTTTCAAGGAGTTCTTTATTTATCGACATCTTCAAACGTGTTAGCACATAAATTTAAATTAATATCAAAAGATATTATTCAATCAGCTAATAAAAAGTTAAATTCAAGTGATGAAATATCAAGTATCAAAATAAAAATAAAGGTAGGGTCTAAGGTTCAAAAAAGATCAGATAACATTGCATCAAAAAAATAAAATAAATGCTTGAGATCATCATTTATATTCTTTCAGGATGTTTTATTGGGATAGCTGCAGGTTTATTTGGCTTGGGCGGTGGGTTGTTAATTGTTCCAGTAATAACTTATTCTCTTGTATTTTTTTCCAATATCTCCTTTACAGAAGCAATCTTGATTGGCATTGGAACCTCTTTGGCTTCCATGGTATTGACAGGAGCCATGGCTGTATATGCACACTCAAAAAATAATAATATTGATTACATATTATTAAAAAAATTTACTCCAGGAGTTGCGATGGGCTCAATTACTGCTGGTATCATAATTCAATTCATTTCTAGTAATCACCTCAGAATCTTTTTTATAATTTATACTTTTTTTGTTGCTTATAAGCTTTTTACCCACACTATCTCAACTGAAAAACCATCATTTCCGGGTCTACTAAAACAAAATTTGACTAGCTTTTCTTTTGCACTGATATCAGGATTATTGGGAATAGGTGGCGCAACACTTTTTGTACCTTATCTGATAAAAAAACATATCTCATCAAAGGTTGCTGTAGGTACATCAAGTGCTTTTGGTCTTCTTATCGGTTTAATTGCAACACTTACATTATATAATAGCTCCTCATTCGTTTATATGAATAATTTGCCTTTACTAGGTTATATTTATCTCCCGGGAATTATATTTTTAACATTACCCAGCTTAATATTTGTTAAATTATCAGCCGGATGGCTGATGAGAATATCTGATGCAAAGGTGAATAAATGGTTTGCCATACTCTTATTAGTTATAGGAGTATCAATGAGTCTAAATCATTAGGTAAATCAATAGCTTGTATAAATTATTTATATGCATTTGGGAGTTAATTTTAAAACGGGTATAATGTTGCAAAATTTTACTCTTGAAAATTTGGATGACATCTCAAGGTTAAAAAAAATATATAAACTGGAGGAAACAAATCAATGACTGAATTATCTGTAATAAATATTGCTATTGGAGCAGCCTTACTAGCAGTACTGTATGGCGCATTAATGTCAAAATGGATTTTTAACTTACCCGCTGGTAACGCTAAGATGAAAAGTATAGCTGGTGCCATACAAAACGGAGCATCTGCATATCTTTCTCGTCAATATAAAACAATTTCAATTGTTGGAATTATTTTAGCTGCGCTGATAGGATTTTTTATTGATCAAGCTACTGCAATAGGTTTTATTATTGGAGCAGTCCTTTCGGGTGCATGTGGATTTATTGGTATGAATGTTTCTGTTCGTGCTAATGTAAGAACAGCACAAGCAGCAACTAAAAGCCTACCGCAAGCTTTTGATGTTGCATTCAAAGGAGGTGCGATTACCGGAATGCTGGTTGTAGGTCTAGGGTTACTCGGTGTTGCTGGTTTCTATCAATATTTAGGTGGTGATTCTCTCACATCCACAAAAGCTTTAAATCCACTAATTGGTCTTGCTTTTGGTTCTTCATTAATTTCAATTTTTGCACGACTGGGTGGAGGTATCTTTACCAAAGGTGCTGATGTTGGTGCAGATCTGGTGGGTAAGGTAGAAGCAGGAATTCCGGAGGATGATCCTCGAAATCCAGCAGTTATTGCAGATAATGTCGGAGATAATGTCGGAGATTGTGCAGGTATGGCGGCTGACTTGTTCGAAACTTACGCTGTAACAATAATCGCCACAATGGTACTAGGGATGTTAATGGTATCTGAAACAAACGGCGTGCTTTACCCGTTAATGCTTGGAGCAGTATCAATAGTTGCTTCGATTATTGGTTGTTTTTTTGTAAAAGCAAATTCAAAGATGACAAACGTGATGCCTGCACTTTATCGTGGTCTTGCTGTGGCAGGTGTTTTGTCTGCAATTGCTTTTTACTTCGTAAGTACTGAAATGTTTCCACAAGGCATTACAATTAATGATGAAAATTTCAGCGCTACGGATTTATTTGGCTCTGCGATTGTTGGTTTAGTTCTAACAGCATTACTTGTTTGGATTACAGAATATTATACTGGAACAGAATACAAGCCAGTACAGCATGTTGCAAAAGCTTCTGAGACTGGCCATGCAACTAATATTATTGCTGGTATTGGTATTTCAATGAAATCTACTGCTCTCCCGGTTTTATCTGTTTGTGCTGCGATTTATGCATCCTACGATTGTGCTGGATTATATGGTATTGCCATCGCAGCAACGTCAATGCTCAGTATGGCAGGAATTATTGTTGCTCTTGATGCATATGGTCCAATTACTGATAATGCAGGTGGTATAGCTGAGATGTCAGGTCTCCCTCAAAAAGTAAGAGATATCACTGACCCATTAGACGCAGTTGGTAATACTACGAAAGCCGTTACAAAAGGTTATGCAATTGGTTCAGCAGGTCTTGCTGCATTAGTTTTATTTGCTGACTATACTCACAAATTAACAGAGTATGGGCACAACATAACGTTTAGCCTTAGTGAGCCTATGGTGATTATTGGCCTCTTTATAGGAGGTTTAATTCCATTCCTATTTGCTGCTATGGCTATGGAAGCTGTTGGCCGTGCTGCTGGATCTGTTGTTGAAGAAGTAAGGCACCAGTTTAAAACTATTAAAGGAATTATGACTGGTAAAGGCAAACCTGATTATGCTAAAGCCGTGGATATGCTAACCACTTCAGCTATTAAGGAGATGGTCATACCGTCTATTCTTCCTGTTGCCGTTCCTGTCTTAGTAGGGTATTTTCTTGGTCCACAAGCATTAGGTGGGTTATTAATGGGGACTATTATTACCGGTCTTTTTGTTGCTATTTCAATGTGTACAGGTGGTGGTGCATGGGATAATGCAAAAAAACATATTGAAGATGGAAATCATGGTGGTAAAGGTTCTGAGGCTCATAAAGCTTCAGTAACTGGTGATACTGTTGGTGATCCTTACAAAGATACGGCCGGACCAGCTATCAACCCATTAATAAAAATTATTAATATCGTCGCATTACTAATAGTGCCGATATTACCGTTTGTATAAATAATTCTGAAATAAAAAAGCCTGCTATTTAGCGGGCTTTTTTACGTAGTTAATTAATAAAAAACATCAAGTAGGTTACAAACATAACCCATAAGCTTATTAAAAAAATTATGAAAGATTCGATTTTAAAAGATGAGTATAACAATCCTGAGATAAAACTTGCCAAAGTGACAGTCATTAAATTTCCCGCAATCATTAATCGTAAGTTAGAAAACCCAAAAGTATATACTGGATAAAAAATACAAAATAAAAATAATACAAATATCCAGACAGCATAAGTTTTTTGTTTTTTAATAGTTTTAGAGAAAGAAAAAGCTAAGCCTGCAATTAATAGTGACCATACCAAGCCAATAATCTTAGAAGACGGGAAAAAAACTTCACTTTCATTGGAATTCATACCTGTTATGCCATTCGTTTGTAAGATAAAAATTGCTATATTTATTAACCCCGTAAAAAAAAGTGCTAATAAGATAGCCTGAACCGCTGTAATATTTCTTATCTTCAAAATATTTTTTGTTCGGTTATGCGAGAATACGCTTCAAGATATTTATGGGCTGTATTGACTATAACCTCTTCGGGAAGCGAGGGAGCCGGCGAATTCTTATCCCAATTTATTGACTCTAACCAATCTCTTATGTATTGCTTATCAAAACTTGGAGGTGATATGCCAAGTTTGTACTTTTCTTTTGGCCAAAAACGTGATGAGTCAGGGGTTAATGCTTCATCTATTAAAAAAAGATCTCCTGATGCATCTAAACCGAATTCAAATTTAGTATCAGCGATGATTATACCTTTATCTTCAGCAAAAGATGCTGCAGCACTGTATAAACTCAAACTTATTTTAGTAATTTTATCTGTTAATTCCTTTCCTATTAATGACTCACATTTAGTTAATGATATATTTTGATCATGCTTACCTTGTTCTGCCTTGCTTGAAGGAGTAAATATTGGATTATTAAATTTAGATGCTTGTTGTAGGTTTTGGGGTAATCTTATATCGCAAATAGACCCCGTTTCTTGATATTCTTTCCAGCCACTTCCCAATAAATAGCCTCTAACAATTGCCTCTACTGGTAATGGTGTTAACTTTTTTACAACCACAGATCGATCCTTAACTTGAACTGCCTCATTTATACTAACAAAGCTTGCTGGATCGTCATCTAATAAATGATTAGGGATTATATGAGACAGCTTCTTAAACCAAAAACTAGCCATTTTTGTTAACACTTTTCCTTTGTTAGGAATTGGCTCTTTCAAAATTACATCGAATGCAGATAAACGATCGGTGGTAACGATTAACATTTTTTTATCGTCAATATTATATATATCTCTTACTTTGCCTTTGTTGAGAATTTCTAAACTTTTTAATTCAGATTGATAAAGTAACATTTTTAAATAGCTCGTTTCTCTAAAATATCGATAGCAGGTAATTTCTTTCCTTCGACAAACTCCAAAAAGGCTCCTCCTGCTGTGGACACATATGAAATATTTTTTTCCATGCCATACGACTCAATTGCTGCGATAGTATCTCCACCACCAGCTAATGAAAAAGCCATTGAATTAGATACAGCATGAGCTAAAGATTCGGTGCCAGAGGAATATTGTTTAAACTCAAAAACTCCAATAGGACCATTCCATAATATTGTTTTAGCTTGTTTAATTTTTTCAGTTATGGAAATCATTGTCGAAGGACCTAAATCAAAAATCATATCATCCTCCTCTATATCTTGAATATGTTTTATAACAGCAGTTTCTTTTTCATCATATTTTTTACCGCAAATTACGTCCGTAACGACAGGTAGGGATCCTCCGCGAGACTCAATTTTTTCAATTATTTTTTGTGCTGATGAAACAAAGTCATCCTCACATAATGATTTGCCAATATTATATCCTTGAGCTTTTAAAAAAGTATTTGCAATTCCTCCTCCAAGGATTAACTGATCAACCCTGTCAGAGAGGCTGTCTAAAACAGAAAGTTTAGTCGACACTTTACTTCCTCCAACAATTGCAAGCATAGGTAATTTGGGATTTGATATTACTTTTTCAAGAGCTTCCAACTCTGCTTTAAATAATTTTCCAGCACACACTTGATGGCAATACTGAGCAATACCATATGTTGATGCTTGTTTTCTGTGAGCAGTACCAAACGCATCCATAACAAATATATCAGCTAGACTTGCATAAATCTTGGCGAGAGAGGAATCGTTTGACTTTTCTCCAATATTAAACCGACAATTCTCGAGGACAACTATCTCTCCTGAATTCACTAGAAATGGTATTTTAGTCCAATCTTTAATGAGCAATACTTTCTTTTCTAAAACTTCACTTAAGTATTTCGCAATAGGGGCAAGCGAATCCTCTTCGCTAAACTCGCCCTCTTGAGGTCGGCCCATGTGGGATGTGACCATAACTTTGGCGCCTGCATTTAGTGCATATTTTATTGTTGGCAATGAAGCTTTAATTCGATTTTCAGAAGAAATAGCTCCAGAACGCATTGGAACGTTTAAATCGGCTCTTATAAATACCCGTTTATCTTTGATTATGAAATCAGTAATGTGATTCATAGTGAAAATATATTATTTCACACTCATCATCGCAATTGCAGTGTCTAACATACGACAACTAAAACCCCATTCATTGTCATACCAACCAAAAATTTTAACAAGCTTCCCATCCATTGATACCTTAGTGAGAGTTGAATCAAAATAACATGAAGCAGGTGTGTGGTTAAAATCAACAGATACAAGCGGTTCGTCGTTATAAACTAGAATCTCTTTAAGCGCTGAATTTGAGGCCTCTTTCATAAGCTGATTAACTGTCTCTTTGGATGTTTTTTGTTTGGCTATGAGAGTCAGGTCTACAAGAGATACATTGTTAGTTGGAACTCTTATAGCTACTCCATCCATCTTTCCTTTGAGGGAAGGAATAACCAAACCAATAGCTGCAGCTGCTCCAGTTTTAGTTGGAATCATTGAGGAGTTTGCAGCTCGGGCACGCCTGATATCATTATGCATATTATCTAATAAAGACTGATCGTTAGTGAAAGAATGAATGGTATTCATTAGCCCAGACTCAATACCAATTCCATCTTCAATGACTTTTACCATTGGTGCCAACCCATTGGTTGTGCATGAAGCATTAGAAACCACATTATGTTCTTTTTTAAGAATATGATGATTAACTCCGTAAACAATGGTGGCATCAATATCTTTATCTCCTGGCGCTGAAATAAGCACTTTTTTAGCACCATTTTTTATATGTGGTAAGGTTGATGCCTTACTTTTGAAAGCTCCAGTACACTCCATAACAAGATCAACATTAAAGTCACTCCATTTCAATTCATCCGGATTCCGACTTGATAAAAAATGAATTTCATCGCCATTAATACTAAAACTTTCTTGTTTAACTTTAATGTCTGCATCAAATCTTCCATGCGCAGTATCGTATTTTAAAAGATAAATGTTACTCTCAACATCCCCTCTTGGAGAATTTATTGCAACAACTTTTATATTCTGATAATGATGTTCATAAATTGCTCGCAGAATTAATCTGCCAATTCTTCCAAAACCAGATATTGCAATATTTATTGCCATATTATGTGCCTAAATGAAATAAATAAGGATGTTCAACGCCTGAACATCCTCTTAAAAGATAAAAAATTACAGTATTGATTTGGCAGTTGACACAACATTATCGACGGTAAACCCGAAATGCTCAAATACTACTTTTCCAGGAGCAGATTCTCCATAAGTATCTATACCTACCGAAGCACCATCAAGACCAATATATTTTCTCCAGAAATCAGTAACACCAGCTTCAATAGAAACTCGTTTTACTCCAGGAGTTAGAACGCTATCTTTATAACTTTGCTCTTGCCTATCGTAAGCGTGAGTGCATGGCATAGAAACTACACGAGCATGAATACCTTCGGCTTTTAGATTTTGCTGAGCACCAATTGCTAAGTCAACTTCGGATCCAGTGGCGATAAGAATGATCTGGGCATCACCCTCGCAATCGGACAAGACATAACCACCCTTTTTGATGTCTTTAATTTGTTCAGCGGATCTATTATGAAATCCCATTCCTTGTCGGCTTAAAACTAAACTTGTAGGATTTCCTGTATTTTGTGCTGCAGAAATCCATGCTGTAGCTGTTTCCGTAGCGTCACATGGTCTCCAAACCTCCATACGTGGAATGTATCTTAAGCCAGATGTTGTTTCAATTGGTTGATGGGTAGGCCCATCCTCACCTTGACCAATAGAATCATGAGTCAAAACAAAAACAACACGTTGCTTCATTAAGGCAGCCATTCTCATACCATTTCTCATATAATCGGTGAACATATGGAAGGTTCCTCCAAATGGAAGAAAGCCTCCATGCAGAGCCATGCCGTTCATAATTGCTGACATTCCAAACTCACGAACACCATAAGATATATAATTTCCCGGTTTAGGACCGCTCACATGCTCAAAGCTTGGACAACTAGTTAGATTAGATCCAGTTAAATCTGCTGAACCTCCAAGAAACTCTGGTAATACAGGGGCTAATGACGTAATTACATTTTGAGATGCTTTACGAGTAGCAACTTTTTCAGCCTTATCATTTGCATCATTAATGATATCAGTTGAAATTTTCTCCCAATTTGCAGGAAGATCACCCGCCATTCTTCTAGTAAACTCAGCAGCTAATTCCGGAAATTCTTTTGTATACGCCTCAAATTTTGAGTTCCATGCATCCTCTTTAGCTTGACCTTTTTCTTTTTGATTCCATCCATCGTAAACATCTTGAGGAATTACAAATGGATCATGATCCCAACCAATCTCTTTCCTAACTAAAGCAACTTCCTCATCACCAAGAGCAGCACCGTGACAATCATGAGATCCTGACTTATTCGGCGATCCTTTACCAATAATTGTTTTACAGCAAATAATAGTTGGTTTATCAGTTACTTTTTTAGCTTCTTGAATTGCTTTATCAACTGCATCAGGGTTATGCCCATCAACATCTCTAATTGCATGCCAGCCATATGACTCAAAACGTCCAGCAGTATCGTCTGTATACCAACCTTCAATGTGTCCATCAATTGAAATACCATTATCATCCCAAAGAGCGATAAGCTTTCCAAGTCCCCATGTTCCTGCTAATGCACAGGTTTCATGAGAAACACCTTCCATTAAACAGCCATCACCCATAAATACATAAGTGTAATGGTCAACAATTTCATGACCTGGTTTGTTGAATTGATCAGCCATAAGTTTTTCTGCCATAGCAAATCCAACTGCATTACTTATCCCTTGTCCTAGTGGGCCAGTGGTAGTTTCAACGCCAGGAGCATAGCCATATTCTGGATGTCCCGCACATGCTGAATGTATTTGGCGAAAATTTTCTATTTCTTTCATCGGTAGATCATAGCCAGTCAAATGCAATAATGAATAAATCAACATAGAGCCATGTCCATTTGACAGTATGAAGCGATCACGATCTGCCCAGTTTGGATTTGAAGGGTTATGGTTCATGTGATGATTCCATAAAACTTCACCTATTTCTGCCATTCCCATAGGTGCTCCTGGATGTCCGGATTTTGCTTTTTGTACTGCATCCATTGATAGCGCTCTGATTGCGTTTGCTAAATCTTGTCGTGTTGCCATGATATCTCCCTAAATTGATGACGTGCCTTTAAGTTTTTTTCTTTAAAGCAGTGTATTAAATATTGTCTTACAACAAACATAAATTATTCCCTAAACTAAGTATTCAATCAAGCTGTCTTGCATTTTAAATTAACAAGAATTACTTCCACTTTATCGAGCATCCGATGCTTGCAATCTGCTTTTTTGGTCCTAGTTGTGTATTTGCAATAAGTTTCATTGCCTCATACAAATCTCTTTCATTATTAGCTGATGGTTTATCGCGCCCTGTTGAATCAAATCTTCCTCTATATTGAAGCTCAAGAGATGCATTAAAACCAAAAAAATCAGGAGTACAAATTGCTTCGTATTTTTTTGCAATTTCTTGACTTTCATCAAATAAATAAGGAAATGAGAATTTCATATCTTTACTAAGCTTTTGCATATTTACATATGAATCTTCAGGATAATTAATCACATCATTGCTTGATATTGCTACAGTATTAATTCCAATTTTTTGTAACTCTGTCAAATCATTTACTAAACGAGTTAGAATGGCTTTTACATATGGACAATGATTACAAATAAACATGATTAACAAACCATTATGCCCTTTTGCTTTAGAAAGATTCCAGTTTTGGCCATCGACATCTATTAAATTAAAATCTTTTGCTTTCCATCCAAAGTTACACAAAGGGGTGTTTAAACTAACCAAGGAGCTTCTCCAAAAATAATTCTATGCATCGATTTTACCATCCAAGTCCATTAATACTACAACAAAAAATTGTTATGTCACCTACTGCTGCTCATCATGCATCGCAGGTGATGCGGCTTAAGCCGGAGGAACAAATTATATTGTTTCATGATGATTCTTTTGACTATTTTGGTATTATCAAAAATATAGATAAGAAAATTGTTGAGGTATATATAGATTCTAAAAAGGAGAATTACACACATCCATCTATTAATATAAGATTATTTCAGACATTAACCTCTAATGATAAGATGGATTGGATTGTTCAAAAAAGTGTGGAATTAGGGGTAACCTCTATTCATCCTATCTATAGTGAACGAAGCTTAATTAAGCTTAAAGGCGATCGTGCAGAAAAAAAATTACCTCATTGGCAACAAATAATTATTTCCGCTTGCGAACAATCGGGAAGGTCTAAGCTTCCAGATATAACTATGCCAAAAAAAATAAGTGATTATTTTTATGAACGTAATGAAATGAATCAATCACACCTAAGGTTGATTCTCTCTCCGGACACACAAAACTCTTTAGATAATATAGGAAATTTATCGCCAGACACAATTGACATTATGATTGGTCCTGAAGGGGGCTTCACAAATCACGAAATAAAAGCATCTAAGCTTGGAGGTTTTTTACCAGTTAGTCTTGGCCCTCGAATATTAAGAACCGAAACTGCTCCTTTGGCTATTTTATCATTATTGCAATATAAATTCGGAGATTTTGCTTAATATACAATATTATTAATGTATAATTTATAAAAATTGTTTAAATTTGTATAAAATGCAAAAAATTGTTGCTTCAAACATCAGAAAAATACGTAAATTGCATAGCCTAAGTCTTGTTGATTTTGCGCGAAAAATAGATCTAAGTCCCAGTAATTTATCCCGAATCGAGCGTGGTGTTCTAAATATACACATACAGTTACTTCAAAAAATATCTGATTGTTTCGGAACATCAATACAATTTTTCTTTACCAACCAATCTTCATTAGAAAAATTAAAAAGTAACGAAAATAATTTTATAAATCAATTTAGAGAAGCCTCTAAATACATAAATGAATTTTCTAATCAAACCTTTGTAATAGCTTTTAGCGGTGAAATTATTTCTGACAATCAACTAGAAAATATAGTACAAGACATAAATCTCTTACAAAGCTTAAATATTCGTATTGTAATTATTCACGGTATACGTCCCCAAATTAATGAGGCAATTAATAAATTACCCTCTGAAACTATGATAAATAATATTCGAGTAACTGATCAAAAAACATTAGAAGCGGTCATTGATATAAATGCAAGAAATCGCATTAAAATTGAATCTGCATTATCATCAAAGGCTCTAGATTTTTCTCCTAACGTTAAAGACAATAAAGTTTCCTCGGGAAACTTTATTACCGCAAAACCACTTGGAGTAATTGATGGAGTGGATATGAAATTTACGGGTCAAATAAGGCGTATTGATGTTAAATCGATTCAAAATAAACTGGACCATAAAGAAATTGTTCTAATCTCACCATTAGGCTTCAGTCCTGTTGGGGATATTTTTAATCTTGCCTATGAACAAACGGCAGCTCATATTTCAGAGGCTATTAAAGCAGATAAACTTATTTACTATATTAATAACAATGGAATATTAAATCTTCAAGGCAAGCTCATTTCTGAATTAACAACAGAAAAAGCAGAGAGACTCATCGAAAATATTGAAAAATCATTATCTCCAAAACAAGCCCCATTTATTTCATTGGCCGACTTTCATATACTTAAAAGTAGTATGTTCGCGATAAAGAATAATGTTCCAAAAGTTCACCTTATAAATAAAAATATAAATGGATCAATCATTCAAGAATTATTTACAGAGAGAGGGGTGGGGACAATTTTCACGAAATATCCATTGGAAATAATAAGGCAAGCTGAGATCAAGGATATTAAAAAAATTTATCAGCTAATAAAGCCATTGGGGACGAAGGGAATATTAATTAATAGAGCAAAAGAACAAATAGAAAAAGATATAAAACAATTTTATATCATCGAACATAATCATAATATTATTGGCTGCACAGCACTTTATCAGTATCATAAGATGGTTGAAATCGCATGTTTTGCGATACATAATGACTATCAAAATAAAGGTTATGGAAATAAATTATTGGAATTTTGCGAAAAATATACAAAAAAAATATCATTAAGTGAAATGTTTATATTTACCACCCAATCAGAACATTGGTTTCTTGAAAAAAAATTTATCCAAAAAAATAAAGATCTTATCCCTGAGAAAAGAAAAAAATTCTATCAGCCTGAAAGAAATTCAAAATATTTAATAAAAAAGCTTTAATATATGCCCAAAAGTAAAATGATAAAAATATGAATCCTAACGAAAAAGCTAAAATACTAAGCGAAGCTCTACCGTACATAAAAAAATTCTATGGTAAAACTATCATTATAAAGTATGGTGGCAATGCCATGATTGATGAGAGCCTTAAGCATTCATTTGCTAAAGACGTAGTTTTATTGAAGTTAGTTGGAATGAATCCTGTAATTGTCCATGGTGGCGGGCCACAAATTAATGAAAGTCTTAGCAAGTTTGGAAAAGAAGGTAAATTTTATAAAGGGATGAGGGTTACTGACGAAGATACTATGTCGGTAGTTCATGAGGTTTTATGCTCTATTAGCAATAATATAGTTAATCTCATAAAACAGAGTGGAGGCAAAGCAAATAGTCTGTCTCAAAAAGAATCTATTGATTTTATTAAAGCAAAAAAATTAAGCATTAAGGATGATAAAACAAACAGTTTTGTAGATCTTGGCTATGTAGGAGATATTGAAAGTATTGATCCGTATTTTATGAACGATCTTTGTGACCACAATATTATTCCAGTTATTGCGCCTATTGGATATGGAGATGATAAAAAAATATACAACATAAATGCCGATGTCGTTGCAGGTAAAATTGCTGAGGTTGTAAATGCTGAAAAACTTGTACTTATGACAAATACCGAGGGAGTTTTAAATGCTGACAACAATCTTATAACTGGGTTGGTGCCTAAAGATATAGAAAAACTAATTCAAGAAGGTACGCTGTCAGGGGGGATGCTCCCAAAAATAAATTCAGCACTTAAGGCTGCTAAAAGTAGTGTGAAAAGCGTTCATATTATTGACGGGAGAGTCGAGCATGCACTTTTGCTTGAGATTCTTACTGACCAGGGTGTTGGCACACTTATTGAGGCACACTAAATGAGAGTGACTTGGATCTTTGATCTAGATAACACCCTCCATGACACCGGAAGAAAACTATTCCCTATAATTAACAAGAAGATGAATACATACATTCAAAATTTTTTACACATAAATGAAAAAAAAGCTAATAAAATTAGACAAGACTATTGGATGAATTATGGCTCTACCTTAAAGGGGTTAATGAAAAATTATGCCATCAATCCTTATCATTTTCTTAATCACACTCACAAAATAAACAATTTTAATGATTTAGTTTTTCCAGCTAAACATCTAAAGAATATTTTATCCAACCTAAAAGGTAGGAAAATTCTTTTTACTAATGCACCAAAAGCATATGCCATGAATGTAATTAAAATATGTGGTATTGGTCAATTTTTTGAAGATTTTCATTTTATTGAAAATTCAAATTTCAATGGTAAACCAAGCAGAGAGAATATGAAAAAATTCCTAGCTAAGTATAAAATTGAACGTTCTTATTTTGTAGATGATGAAAAAGAAAACCTCAAAACTGCCAAACAATTTGGCGTTCAAACGATATGGATTCACAAAAGTAAGAAAAAACCTACATATGTAGACAAAAAAATAACTACTCTCAACGAATTACAAAAAATAAGATTACCTTAAATTTGATAGTAAGGTGAGCCTTTCTTTGTAAACACTTTTTTTAATTTCTTCACCTGATAAGTTCGAATCAATAATATTATTAGAATTACTGAGTAATTTTTGAAATTTAATAATTAATTTTTTAGTAAGCTTTATTGGTTCGAGATCAATCTCATTACTTTCTAAAATTAATCTTATAATCTCGATAGATTCATAAATTAATTCTGGGCGTCGAAAAAAATCAAATCCATACAAACAATCCAATCGATTCTTTTGTTTCAAATTTACAAAATTGATCAGCTCAAAAATATATTTTTCTATTAAAGATATTATTTTTTTTTCGGAAGATGGTAATGATATATTTTTTATATTGTCATAAATTGTAGGGTCAATTTTATTTTTATTAAAGTTTGAAGAAAGTAAAAAAAGAAGTAATCTTCTCTTGGGAGAAGAATTGCATAAATCTTGTGAGAGATCTAAAACTTTTTTTATTTTTTTATTATGTTTTTCAAATACTAAATTTGGAAAAATAATATCTAAAGCCTTACAATTGTTGAGCACCTCTAACATCTTTATAGAATTATTTTCCCTAAAACCCTTATATAGTTCTGCCATAATTCGTTCACAAGATAAATTTTGAATCTCTCCTGAATCTACGATTTTCTTCATTAAAAGATAAGTATCATCATGAATAGAGAACGAATCTAATTTTGCCTGGAATCTTGCAACTCTAAGGACTCGTAATGGATCCTCTTGAAATGCATTGCTAACGTGTCTAATAATCTTACTATTTAAATCTTTAATACCTTCAAACGGATCAATATAATTGTTATCTTCATCAACTGCTATAGCATTAATTGTAATATCTCTTCTTCCTAAATCTTGTTCAATGGTCACATTTGGTGAAGTATAAAATACAAATCCTTTATGACCGCTTCCCACCTTTTTTTCTGTCCTAGCCAGCGCATATTCAAATTTTGTTTCTGGGTGAAGAAATACAGGAAAATCTTTTCCTATAGGTTTAAATCCATTATTTATCATTTCTTGGGGAGAGCTTCCGACAACAAGATAATCTTTATCCTCAACAGGAATATTCAATAATTTATCTCTTACAGCACCTCCAACTAAAAATATTTTCATAAATCACTCTTAGAGTATTTATCAGAGAGATACGAATATAGAGTTTTTAATTTTGATTTAAATATATAGCTATCATTATTTTTTGTCACATTATCAATTGACATTGATGCTAAATTATCTCGAGTAATAATTTTAAACGGAAGAAATTCAATACATCGCACCATGAAATATGATATTTTTTTAGTCAATGGAAGCACCCATATTTTTCTTTTTTGACTAAAAGCGATAAGCTTGATTATCTCTAAAAAAGAATATACGTTTGGGCCACCAATGTTAAATGTTTTGTTATAAGTTTTTCTATCATCAATACTTTTTATTAATATCTCTACAACATCTTTTACAAATATTGGTTGAAATTTTGAATAAGGGGATATCAACAAAATTATAGGCAAATATTTAACCATATAAGAAAAAAGATTAATGAACTTGTCCTGTTCGCCAAAGATAATTGATGGTTTGATGATTGTCCAATGATAATTTTTACCATTTTTAGAAATAAATTCCTCACCTTTTGCTTTTGACCTTAAATATTTACTGGGGGCATCTTTGCGAGCACCAAGCGCGCCAACGTGAATAAACCTTTTTTCAACTGAACTTGATAATGCATTTGTAATTTTTTTTAATCTTTCTGCGTGAACATCATCAAAAGTGTAATCTTTATTCTCATGTAAAATCCCAACAAGATCAAAAATAATATCTGAATCTTGTAATAATTTTTTTATATTAGATTCTGATGATATTTCTATTATTCTAACTTTTGTGAAATTTTTTAAATGTCTGTTTCTTTTTTTATCTCTTGTAAAAACTCGAATATCAAAATTTTTTGAAGTAAGACTTTTAATCAATTCAATACCTAAAAAACCACTTCCGCCAAAAATTGAAATTACTTTCACAATTTTTTACATCAAGAATTTCAAAAATAAAAAGATAACGACTGCAATAAATAATATTGACAACATGATGCTCATAAAAATTTTTATTGCATTTGAATATTTAGGATTTTTTGTAATTATTAAAAGAACTGTTAACGAAGTTAAGACCAAAATACCGATTATTAAAACGTAAAGAGTCAATCTTGTCATAGGTAATTATTTTTTAATGAGCTTTTAAGCTCTTCGTTAAAGATTAATGTACTTGAAAGTTGATTTGAATCGAAATCATTACTACTTAGTTTTGATAAATCCCATTTATGTTCATTTTTAACTAATTTCCTTAATAATCGATTATTTAAATCATGGCCTGATTTATGTGCAGTAAATTTACCAATAATAGGTCTGCCTAAAACATATAAGTCACCGATTGCATCAAGAATTTTATGCCTAACAAATTCATCTTTATATCTGAGCCCCTCATCATTTAAAACTTTATACTCGTCAAGTACAATTGCATTTTCAAGTGATCCACCTTTCGCCAAACCATTTGATCTTAAATATTCAACCTCTTGCATAAAACCGAATGTTCTTGCGCGACTTATTTTGTCAATATATGATTCTTTTGAGAAGTCGATTGACACTCTACTTTCATGATCTTTAAATGCTGGATGAGGGAAATCAATAGTGAAATCTATTACAAATCCCTTATATGGTTCAAATTTTGCAAATTTTTCTCCATCAACTATTTCAATCTTATCCTTAATGACTACAAATTCTTTTGGGCTTTTTTGTTCTTTTATGACAGCTGATTTGATTAGATGAATAAATGAAATCGCACTTCCATCCATGATTGGAATTTCTGAACCATTTATCTGAATTAGTATATTATCAACTCCAAGTGCAGATAAAGAAGACATAATATGTTCAACGGTAGCGATAGAAAAATTGTTTGAGCTAAGAGTTGAACATAGCTTAGTTTCTGTAATTGCTTCTGGGTTTACTTTTATTTTGGGTTGACCTTCAACATCATATCTTTGAAAAACTATTCCATGGTCCTCAGGTGCGCCTTTTAAAATTATTTTTACTTTTTTTCCTGTATGAAGCCCTACTCCGACAGCGCTTACTTCATTTGTGATTGTTCTTTGCAAAAACATTTTATTTTTTTCTTAGAAAGGCAGGAATATCATATTCGTCATCATTATCTGATTTTATTGCCTCGTTGTTGTTTAAATTTTCTGCAAAAACGTTTATTGATTGATCATCATTAGTTACCCCACCTTCTAATTGTGACTCAGCTTCTTTATCCTCATAAACAAATGATTGCATAATATCTTCATTTTTTTCATCTGACTGAGAGCTAATCATTGAAGTTAGCCCAGTTGCTACCATCGTTACCCTTATGCTATTTGTTAGAGACTCATCAATAACGTTGCCAACTATAATAGTTGCATTTTCTGAAGCATATTGCTTAATTATATCCATAATTTCAAAATATTCTTTCATTTTAAAATCACTACTTGCAGAAATATTCACTAATATTCCTTTTGCGTTATTTAGATTTACATCCTCCAATAAAGGACATGCTACTGCCGATTTCGCTGCAATTTCTGCTCTATCAGATCCTTCAGCAAACCCAGAGCCTATCATTGCCATACCCATTTCGCTCATAACAGTCCTAACGTCTGCAAAATCTACATTTATCATACCAGGATTATTTATAATTTCTGCAACGCCTAAGACTGCGCTGTATAGAACTTCATTTGCAGCTCCAAAAGCATCTACAAACGTTACTTCTTCTCCCAATACACCCATTAATTTCTCATTGGGAATAGTAATAAGTGAGTCAACATGATTGACCAATTCTTTTATACCATCTTTGGCTACTTGTGTTCTTCTTCCCTCAAAATCAAAAGGCTTTGTTACAACAGCTACAGTTAATATTCCAAGTTCTTTTGCAATTTGTGCAATAATTGGTGTTGCTCCTGTTCCTGTTCCACCACCCATTCCAGCAGTTATAAATAACATATCTGCACCTTCAATTGCAGCTACAATTTTTTCTTTATCATCAATTGCAGCTTGTTTTCCAGTATCTGGTCTTGAGCCTGCTCCTAACCCTTGAGTTAAAATTTCACCAATCTGAACAATGGTACTTGCTTGACTTTTCTGAAGAGCTTGAAGATCTGTATTAGCACATATAAAATCTACTCCCATTACATTTTTTTCTATCATGTAATCTATTGCATTGCCCCCGCAACCACCAACACCTATTACTTTTATAACAGCTTTTTGTTTTTTATTTTCTACAATTTCAAACATAAATTATTCCCAATTATTTTTTTCAAAAATTTCTAAACCATATTTTGATTTGATTCATAAATTTTGAAAGAACGTCCCCTTTATTCCAATTATCTTTTTCATCAATTATCTCATCTCTACCCATTTTTAGTAAGCCAATTCCTGTAGCGTACCTTGGATTTTCAACAACTTGAAGTAAGCCATCGATATCTCTTGGTAAACCTATTCTTAAAGGCATATTAAAAACAGTTTCTCCTAAATCAATCATTCCAGTCATCATTGATGACCCCCCAGTGATAACGATACCTGAAGCGATACTATTACCTAAACGACTTCTTTGAAGTTCATTTCTAATTAATTCAAATAGCTCTGTAATTCTTGGCTCTATGACTTGCGATAGTGCATGTGAAGTAATTTTTTTTGGTTCTCTTCCATCCACTAATGGAATTTCAATGATTTCATTAATTGATGCTTTATTACTGATTGCAGAGCCGTAATTTATTTTAATATCCTCTGCTGACTGATAAGGAGTTCTAAATGCAACAGCTATATCATTAGTGATTTGATCTCCAGCAATTGGTATAACCGCAGTGTGTTGAATTGAGCCATTTTTTATTATTGCAATATCTGTTGTTCCACCACCAATATCTACTAAACATACCCCAAGCTCTTTTTCATCCTTAGTTAAAACCGCTTCACTTGATGCGAGAGGCTGAAGAACTAATTCTGAGACTTCTAAGCCACATCTTTTAATACATTTCACAATATTTTGTGCAGCTGCTATAGCTCCAGATACAATATGTACTTTTACTTCCAATCTCATTCCACTCATTCCTAAAGGTTCCCTAATATCATGCTGATCATCTAATATATATTCTTGATTGAGAACATGAAGGACTTGTTGATCTGGTGGAAGAGTGATTGCTTGTGCCGTCTCAAAAACTCGATCAATATCCATTTGAGACACCTCCGAGTCTTTCACTTTTACCATTCCATGCGAATTAAGACTCTTAATATGACTTCCTGCAATACCTGTGTAGACATCTTTAATCTTACAATCTGCCATAAGCTCAGCCTCTTCAACAGCTCTTTGAATCGCCTGAATCGTCGAGTCTATGTTTATAACTACACCTTTTTTTAATCCTTTTGATATATGCTGCCCTAAACCGATAATCTTCAAAATACCATCCTCTTGAAGCTCAGCAACAATCACAACAATTTTTGATGTTCCTACATCAAGAGCTACAATAATATTTTTTTCTTCTCTTCCGTTAATCATAAGACAGATCTTTCTTTCCCACTTTTGCTTTTCCTTTCGTCGATAACCTTTACGGAGAATCCGTCCTTATAGCGTAAATCAACGTAATCTATTCTTTTTTTTAAATTTAATAATATAGCTTGATAGTTTTGAATAAATAATCGTATTTTTTCAGTAATGTTATTTTTACCTAAAATAATTCTTATTTGATCTAGAGTCACTATTTCCCAAGACAATCTATCATTAAGCTTTATTGTACCAATATGCATCAATTCCTTTTCGAGTATTTCGTTTATTTCAAAATATTTTTTTGTGATAACTTGCACATCTTTTTCATTACCCATAAATATAGGAAGGTCATCTTGAAAGGCTGCATTAAAAATTTCTCCATTTCTGTTGACCAAACCTATATTGCCCCAACGAGCAATGACTTTATGCTCTTCAATGGTAATTAACAATTTATCTGGCCATTTTCTTCTAATACTTGCATCTCTTACCCAGGGTAATTTCTTAAAAGCGTTTTGAGTATGCTTGAGATTTACAGTGAAAAAGTTTCCTACTAAGTATTTGTTGGCAATTAATTGAATTTGATCATGGTCGATGGATTGATAATGGCCTTTTATCAAAACCTCTTTTATGGGAATATCGGCTTTTAAAATCATCTGCCACAAAAGCAAAAAAATTATAATAAAAATACAAAGATAAACAAATAAAATTATTTTTTTTAAAGAATTTAATGAATTAAACAAAAGATGTATCCAAAATTTTAATAACTAATTTCTCAAATGAAATATCATATTTACTTGCAGAAAATGGTACTAAACTATGGTTAGTCATTCCGGGAATTGTATTTACCTCAATTATGTAAATATTATCCTCATTATCTATCATAAAGTCGACACGTCCCCAACCAGAGCATCCTAAATGATTAAATGCATTTAATGCGATTTTTTCAATTTTTCTAATTAGCTTTTCGTCTAGATCTGTAGGGCAAATAAAAGTCGTATCATTACGATTGTATTTAGCATCATAATCATAGAATTCTGTTTTTGGACATATCTCTACAATAGGTAAAGGTAAATTATTTAATATTGGTAACGTAAATTCTCTTCCATGAACCATAGCCTCACCAATTACCAAAGAATCAATTTGATATGCTACTTCGAATGATTTTCTAAACTGATCCTCTCTTACAATTTTACTTACCCCAAGACTTGACCCAGAATTGGCTGGTTTTAAAAAAAAAGGTAGGCCAAGAAATTCTTTTAATAGCCTAAAATCTGTATGAGGAAGAATTTTTAAAAAGGCTGGTGTGTTAATATTATTTTTAACCCATAAACTTTTTGATAAAAATTTATCCATGCCCAAACGAGAAGATTTTGCATTACTCCCAGTATAAGGTATTTTTTTCTTATCTAAAAAAGATTGTATCTTCCCGTCTTCTCCGTCCTGTCCATGCAAGCAAATAAATGCTCTGTCACTTTGATCTATCAAATTTAAGGAATTTATTTTAGGGTCAATTAAAAAAGCCTCAATTTCAGATACCTTCAACGCTTCAAATACTGCTTGACCACTTTGTATGGATATTTCTCTTTCATTGGATTCTCCTCCACAAAGGACAGCAACCTTTCCAAATTTACTATATGACATTTTTCAATCCAATAAATTGAATCTCTGTTTGAAGTGAAATATTTTTTAACCTTAGAACCTCTTTTTTAGTAAACTCTATTATCTCCTCTATATCTTTAGAGGTTGCATTACCCAAATTAATAATAAAATTAGCATGTTTTTTTGAAATTTGGGCCCCCCCTACTGTATAACCCTTTAATCCACATTCCTCAATTAATTTTGCTGCATGGTAATTAGCTGGATTACGAAATGTTGATCCTGCCGTTGGCCATTCTAGAGGTTGCGTATTCTTTCTTTGAATCAAAAGGTCTTTTATTTCCTCCTGCGCTTGTATTTTCTCTCCAAGTGGAAATTTAAACCAAGCACCCAAAAAATATTCATTTTTTGATATTAAATTTCTAGCACTTCTATATCCAATATCAAATTCTTTTTTGCTTCTTATGATTTGATTTCCATGAGAGTCAACCACGAGAACTTTAGTTACAAATTCCCATGTCTCTGAACCGTAACATCCAGCATTCATTGCAAGGGCACCTCCAACAGTTCCTGGTATGCCTGCTAAGAATGCTGAACTTTGAAAGCCATTCTTAGCAATATATTTTGCAAGTTTAGAGCATGTAACTCCTGCATCTGCATAAAATAAATTTTTTTCTCTATTGATATTATTAATACCTTTATGAATCAATATAATAGTTCCTTTAATTACACCGTCTCTAAATAATATATTTGATCCAAGACCAACAAAATATAAAGGTAATTTTAATAATTTTTTTTTAATATTGTTTGCTAATAAATTTTTATCAGCACAAATATAAAAATTTTCAGCAACACCTCCTACCTTCCAACTATTAAAGCTTTCCAATTTAATGTTTTGGTAAATGATATTTTTTTCCATTTTATTCAATAAATTTTTTAACAAATGTTCCTATTGACCCTGCTCCCATAATAAGGACTATACTGTTTGAGGTTATATTCTCTAAAATAATTTTATTTGCTCCGCTCCCCTTAGGAAGAAAAAAGCTTTTATTTCCTTTAAGATCTTTAATTAGTTTTTCTGTAGAAATATCTGCAATTGAATCCTCTCCAGCTGAATAAATATCAAATAAAAATACTTTTTTTGGAATTTTTAATACAGATAAAAATTCTGAATAACAATCCCTTGTTCTTGTATATCTGTGTGGTTGAAAAACTAAATAGATATCTTTTTTTGGGAACCCTTTTTTAGTTGCATTAATAACAGCCTTAATCTCTGTAGGATGGTGCCCATAATCATCAACAACAGTAAACATTTTATTGTCCCTACTTATGTTTCTATAAACATCGTATCTTCTTGACACTCCTTTGAAGTTTCTAAGGGCTTTTTGAATATTTGAAACTGAGACTCCATACTCTAAACCAACAGCAATTGCAGCAAGTGTATTATTTACATAATGAATTCCTGGCAAGTTAATACTCACCACAAATTGAGAATTTGTATAAATTTTATCAATAACATTAAAACTCGTCTTTTCTTCTTTATGCGTTAAATTTTTAGCCTGAATTTGCGCTTTGTCTGATAATCCATATGTCACAATGGGTCTAGAGATTTTTGCTATTAATTTATTGATCTCTATGTCGTCAATACACAAAAAAACGTTACTATAAAAAGGTACTTGATGTAAGAAATCTAAATATGTGGTTTTAAGTCTCTCAAAATCGCCTTGATATGTCTCTAGATGCTCCTTATCTATATTTGTTAGAATTGTATTTATTGGATTTAAATGCAAAAAAGATGCATCAGACTCATCGGCTTCAACAACAAAAAGCTCTCCTGTACCAAGTTTTGAATTGGCTCTCATTGAATTTATGCGCCCGCCAATAACAAATGTCGGATCCAAATTGCCCTCAGATAAAATACAAGCAAGTAAGCTTGTTGTTGATGTTTTTCCATGCGTTCCTGCAACAGCAATCCCTTTTTTAAATCGCATCAGCTCAGATAACATTTCTGCTCTTGGAATAATTGGTATCTTTAAATTTAGGCCAGCTTTCAGCTCTATGTTTCTTTTTGAAATAGCTGAAGAAATTACAATTACATCTACATTTTTAATATTTTTTGCTTCATGCTTATTAAAAATTTTAATCCCCATTTTTTTTAGTTCTTTTGTAATATTTGATGATGATGTGTCTGAGCCTGATATATAAAACCCCAGGTTATGCATGACCTCGGCAATTCCAGACATTCCTGAACCACCTATTCCAATAAAATGAATTTTTTTTATTTTATTTTTCATAATCTTTTAAGTATTCGTAGATCTTTTTATTAGCTTCCTGTCTATTCTTTACTTTGGCACAACAAGCTATATTTAAGCATTTATCTCTTGTTAAAGATAAAATATATTTTTCTAGTTCTATCTTTATATTGTCCTCTAAAATTATTTTTGCTCCATTTTTACTACTTAAAACTTTTGCATTGAAATATTGATGATTATCAACTGCATAAGGATATGGAATTAAAATACTTGCTATACCAATTTCTGCAAGTTCAGTTACAGTTAACGCCCCTGATCGTGAAATTACAATATCAGCCCATGCATAATTTTTTTTCATATCATGAATATATTTTATTGGTTTTGCATTAACTTTATATTGCTTATACTTTTTACATAATAATCCATAATAAGATTCTCCTGATTGATGAATTACGTTGATATTTTTACTTTTAGAAACGTTTGATAAAACCGACGGTATTAATTCATTGAACTGTTTTGCGCCAAGACTTCCTCCAAAAATTAAAATGTTTAAAGGGCCTCTCTTATTTTTAAATCTCTGCTTTGGTCCAGGAATATTATATAAATTTTCTCTTATTGGATTACCGATTATCTGAGAATTTTTTAGGTTAGTTTTAAAGCCAGTAAAAATCTTTTTTGCTACCAGAGATAATAATTTATTTGATAATCCTGGAATTGCATTTTGCTCATGAATAATAATTTTTATCCCAAGTAATTTTGCAGCTAATGCAATTGGGAAACATATATAGCCCCCCATCAATATTAAAAATTTTGGTTTTGCTGCTTTTATTATCGAAATGGATTTAAAAATAGCATAAGATAAATTAAAAGGAATTTTTACCCATGTAAGCAATCCTTTGCCTCTAACTCCTCTCATCTGAAGTGAATAAAATTTATATAAATTTTTATTCACCAATTTATTTTCCATCCCAAAAGGAGTTCCAACCCATGAAATTTTATATTTTTTTTTATGAAGATAATCTGCGATGGATAATCCTGGATATATATGTCCTCCAGTTCCGGCAGCTGAAATTAAAATATTATTATTTTTAATAATATTGCCCTCTCATATTCCTTCTATTTTCATGATCAACCCTTAATACTATTGCAACAGCAATCATATTAAGCAATATGCCACTACCTCCATATGAAAGTAATGGAAGAGTTAATCCTTTGGTTGGAAATAAGCCAAGATTTACCCCCATATTTATTACACCTTGAAATGCAAACCATAGGGCAACCCCCTGTGCCATAAGAGCTGGGAAATGTTTTTTATTTTGTATAGAATCTTTTGCAATACTAAACATTCTTAGAATTAAGAATACAAATAACCCTATAACAATGGTTACTCCAAATAAACCAAATTCTTCACCAATTACTGCTAATATAAAATCGGTATGAGCCTCCGGAAGATAAAGCTGCTTCTCAACACTCGCACCAAGTCCAACCCCAAAATATTCCCCTCGACCAAAAGCAATTAATGAGTGTATTAATTGATATCCTTTTCCGTATGGATCGGCCCATGGATCCAGAAATGCTACTATTCTTTGCATTCTATAGGGTGAATTAACAATAAGAAAATATATACTTATTGGAGTAAAAATCATTAAACCGAAAAATATTTTATAGGATAAACCGCCTAGAAAAAGAATACCCATCGCTACCATTGTAATAACTGCTAAAGCACCAAAATCTGGCTCTAACAAAAGTAAAAAACCAGTAAATACTACAACACCAAGCATTGGTAAAAAACCTTTCACTATTGTTCGCATTTGTTTTGATTTTCTTAAAACATAATCCGATGCATATATTATGGTTGCTAATTTTACAAACTCTGATGGTTGAAAGTTTGTTATTCCCAGTGAAATCCATCTTTGACTTCCATTTACTTCCTTCCCGATACCTGGAATTAGAACTAGTATCAATAAAATTAAGCCTAAAATAAATATGTAAGGTGCCATTTTTTGCCAAAAGTATATGGGTATCTGAAAGGCTATATAACCTGAAATTAAACCAAGCAGTATATAAATAGATTGCCTTAATAAATAGTAATAATTTTGATAGTTTAATGATTTGCTTGCAGCCGCAATATCTATAGATGATGAATAAACCATCACAAGACTTGTGCCCAAGAGTAACAAGGTTGTCCATATTAAATTATAATCGTATATGGGTAAATTATAATTTTTTTGAGTTGAAAATATCTTCATGAGTCAATTTGATTGACGACTTCCTTAAAATGATTGCCGCGCTCAATATAATTAGAATACATATCAAAACTTGCACATGCCGGAGATAAGAGAACTATGTCGTCTTTTTGTGCTAAATTATTTGCAGTTATAACTGCATCATTCATTGATTGACACATTTCAATTTTTAAATTGGATAGTCGTTCTGTATTTTCTTTAAATATATTTGCATCTTTTCCTATCAATATCAAAATTTTTACATTATTTTTAATAGTTCTTATAAAAGGTTTCAAACTTTGTTTTTTTAAATCTCCCCCAGCTATTAAAATAATATCTTTATTATTAAAACTATTTAAAGCTGCAACTGTTGAAGCAACATTTGTTGCTTTAGAATCATTAAAATAATTAATACCATGAATATTTTTTATCCATTCTATTCTATGAGGTATACCTTTAAAACTTGATAATGCGTATTGGTAATCGTCAAAATTACAGCCCAAACATCTAAATGCAGCAACTCCAGCCATCATATTTAATAAATTATGTTTCCCAGGGATATTGATCTTGTTTACTTGAATAACGAATCCTTTATTATCCGCGATATGAGTTCTGTCTCTTGATTGGCTTAAATGATACTTTACTGAATAATTAGATTTTTTACCCTTAGTTTTACAATCATTTGCATTCCCAAAAATTATATCTTTAAACTCGTTAATAATTTTTTCATTAAGATTAGAATTTAGAATTGTTCTTTCGCTATTGTATAAAAGATTTTTTTTAGAATTAAGGTACTCTTCCATACTATTATGCATATCCAAATGATCTTCTGAGAAATTTAGAAAAATACCAATATTTATTTTTCTTGGGAAAGTTATATTTGAATAAAGTTTTAATTGAAAGCTTGATAACTCGAGAATAACAATATCATCCTTTTTTATATCATCTATTATTTCAAGGGGTGATAAACCAATATTACCTGCTTTATGAACATTTAATTTTGCGATGTTCATAAGATGTTCTAGAAAGAAACATGTGGAGGTTTTACCATTCGTACCAGTAATTCCAACAATTTTTAAATGAGATAAATCTTTTGAAATTCTTTGCAAATAATCAAGAAAAAGGAAAATATCATTAATAATAATTCCCTCGCAAATATCTTCATCAAAATCAACGCCTGGACTTAAAACTATCAACGTATTTTCTTTACACATTTCTTTTTTAAAAAGACCTGTATGAAAATGATCTATATCTATATCTATATCTTTAAGCAAAGCTTTTTGTTCTTTGATAGTTTTAAACTTATCGTAAATGCTTATTGATATATTTTTTCCATAAAAATCTTTAAACTTACCTAAATACTTGGCACTTGATATACCTGATTTACCAAGTCCTATAATAAATATATCTTCAAAAGATATTTTTTTTTCTTGATTTATAAATAATTCATTATTCATTATTTATTATCTTATTTTAAGACTAGCCAAACCTATCAACACCAGCATTAAAGTTATAATCCAAAATCTAACAACAACCTGAGTTTCTTTCCAACCTTTTTTTTCATAATGATGATGGAGAGGTGCCATTAAAAATATTCTTTTACCCTGCCCGTATTTACTTTTTGTATATCTAAAATATCCAACTTGTAAGGCCACTGAAATGGTTTCAACAACAAAAACACCGGCCATAATCATTAATATGATTTCTTGTCTTACAATAACTGCCATAGTACCCATTGCAGCTCCCAGAGAAAGTGACCCTAAATCACCCATAAAAACTTCTGCTGGATAAGTATTAAACCAAAGAAATCCTAAGCCAGCTCCAGTTATGGCAGCACAGAAAATAGTTAATTCGCCTGCTCCATCAATATATGGAATACTTAAATATGATGAAAAAATAATATTTCCACTCAGGTATGCAAAAATGCCTAAAGCACTTATCACCATCACTACTGGCATAATTGCCAATCCATCTAACCCATCTGTAAGATTAACAGCATTACTACTTCCAACAATTACAATATATGTTAAAAATATAAAACCAGTTACACCTATAGGTAATGTAAGATTTTTAAAAAAAGGAATTAGTAATTCGGTTTCTTGAGGGGTAGAGGAAGATTGAAGGAGATAAATTGCAATTCCTAATCCCAATAATGATTGAAAGAAATATTTTTGAAATGCACTAAGACCATCTGCATGTTTTTTTTTAATTTTACTGTAGTCGTCTATCAATCCTATTAAACCAAAGCCTAGAATAACAATTATTAATAGCCATAAAAATCTATTACTCAAATCACCCCACAATAAAGATGATGTCACCACAGATATGAGAATGAGGCCGCCCCCCATTGTGGGGGTTCCAGTTTTTTCCAGGTGTCCCTCTGGGCCATCAGCTCTAATGTATTGCCCAAAACTATAATCACCCAATTTTTTTATAAGCCACGGACCAAGCATAAAAGATACCACCAAAGATGTTATTACAGCCAATAAGGCTCTCAAGGAAATATAATTAAAAACACTGAAAGCTCCAAAGTCCTCTGCCATCCATTTGAATAATTCAAGTAACATTAAATCCTCTCCCCGACTTTGTAATTTTCAATACTCCCTACTATTTGTTCCATTTTCATAGCCCTAGATCCTTTTACGAGAATAGCGCAATCTTTGTGTATTATTTTTTTTAAATACACAGTCAAATCATTATTAGAACTAAACCAAAAACCATTTTTACCTATTATTTTTACAATCATTTTTGACATTTCACCAACACACAGTACTAAATCAATTTTTTTACTTAAAATATAAGATGCAATATCTTTATGATGTTTTGTTGATAATACTCCAAGCTCTGCCATATCGCCCATTACTAAAATTTTATACATCTTGTTTTGGGCCAAAACATCAATTGCGCTTCTCATCGCTGATGGATTTGAATTATAAGTATCATCAATTAAGATAATATTGTTAACTAGTATCTTGGTTTCTAATCTCCCCTTGATTGGCTTTTGCCTCTCTAGTGCTTTTTTTGAGATATCTATAGGTATGTTCAAAGCTTCTGCTACTCCAAGAGCTGCCATAATATTGTTGATATTATGCTCACCTATGAGCTGATTTTTTATGGTGACTTTTTTTTCACCCAATAAATATGTATTTTCATTTTTTAGAAATCTTATATTACATTTTTCTCCTAAACCAAACGTAATAATTTTTTTAGTATTTATTGATGATTTAAGAAAATTATAATAATCATCAACTCCAGGAAGAATAGCAATAAATTTATTTTTAGCGCCTTTTAGTATTTCTTTTTTTGCTTCTGCTAAATGCTTTCTAGACTTAAAGTTTTCGATATGTGCTTCACCAATATTTGTGATAACCGCAATATCTGGGGAAGCTATTTTGCATAATTTCTCAATTTCTCCAGCATGATTCATACCCATTTCTAATAAAATATACTTATGCTGCTTTGTGAGCCCAAGAATAGTTAATGGCATACCAATATCGTTATTAAAATTTTCATAAGTTACAAGAACATGCTTATTTGTATAATAGTTTTTTAAAATTTTTCCTGTCAATTCTTTTGTTGTCGTTTTACCGTTACTTCCAGTAATAGCTATAATTTTAGGATTTAATGTTTTGATAAGAAAAGCTGCAATATTCTGAAGAGCAATATTAGTATTATCTACTTGAATAATTCGGTCATTATTGTAATTTGATTTTGAGCTTATTACCCAAGAGGCTCCTTTTTTAAATGCCTCTTCTATAAAATCATTTCCATCAAATCTTTCCCCAACAATCGCTATATATATATCTCTCTTTTTTAATGTTCTTGTATCAATCGAGAAATTATATAAAGTCTTAACGTCGTTAAAGCTCTCATTTTTAACTTTTCCATGAATTATTGAAAGCAATGAATTTAATGTAATAGGAATCAATGCTTTATTAATCCTTTGTTTGAAATTACAACATTTTTATCGGAGAATAATTTTTTTACTCCTTTGATTTCTTGGAAATTTTCATGACCTTTCCCAGCAATTAATAAAATTGATCCACTTTTCAACAATTTGAGGCCTCTTTTAATTGCGTCGTTTCGATCCTCAATGACCTCATAATGTACTACCAAGAATTTTTCTATCTCATCTAAAATATTTCTTGGATCCTCATCTCTTGGATTATCATTTGTAATTATTACTTTTTGAGCATATTTATTAGCTATTAATGCCATTTGCTCTCTTTTGCCTTTATCTCTATTTCCACCACAACCAAAGATCAAAATTATCTCTCTTAAACTTATTTCACCCAGTGACTTTAATATATTCTTTAGTGCGTCTGGCGTGTGGGCATAATCTATAATGACTTGTGGGTGGCCATTTTTGTCAAAATGAACCACTTCATTTCTTCCAGAAATATTTTGAAGTTTTTCTATCGCATTTATTATTTTCATTATAGGAAATTCATACATTAACAATGTTGCTATAACACTAAGAATATTATGAACGTTGTATTTACCAAAAATGTTTACGTTTACTTGATAAGTATTTTTTTGCCATAAAATATCAAAATTCATTTTATTATTTTTATAGACGATTTTATTAGCTTTTAAGTCAGCCTTCCTATTTATTGCATAAGTTATGATTTTACTCTTTGAATCAATCTCTTTTAATATTTCTCTGCCTACCGAATCATCTAAATTTAAAATAATTTTCTTTTTTTGTACGTCGGAAAAAAATCTTTTTTTTGTATCATGATATTTTTTTATTGTTTTGTGATAATCAAGATGGTCTCTTGTGACGTTAGTTAAAATCTTTGCGTCAAATTCAATATTTCTGATTCGATTTTGATCAATTGCATGTGAAGATACCTCCATAACTACAAATTTACATTCATCTTTTTTTGCGTTATTTAATATTTTATGAAGCGTGATAATGTCAGGGGTTGTATTTGATGTTTTATAATTTTTACCAGGAACGACATACCCTAATGTTCCAATTGTTCCAGTTTTATATTTTAATTGGTTTAAGCATTGAGACAACCAACCTGCTACGGAAGTCTTTCCGTTCGTTCCTGTAACACCTATGACCTTGAATGTTTTTGGTGCATCATTATAAAAAATATTGAGGATTTTAGCTTGCTGCTCGTATAAATTATCTATGCCTATAACTGGAACTTTAACTTTGCTGTTATAAATAAAATTCTTTTTTTCATAAATGATTGCTGAGGCACCTTTTTTTATTGCTTCAGAAATATAATCTCTTCCATCATGCTTGCTTCCAGGAAGCGCAATAAATAGTGATCCTTTTTTTACTTCTTTACTATTATTAGTAACATCACTACAAAGTTTGATAAGTTGCTCTAATGATTCACTCATTTCTATTAGTAAATAATACTAGTTTTTGCTTTGTTTTTATATTTTCATCTTGTGGAATTGAATATAATTTTAATGCATCAGACATAATAGATTTAAATGCTGGACCAGCTACCACGCCACCGTAATATCCTCCTATGGAAGGTTCATCAATGAGTACTGCTAAAATAAATGTTGGATTACTTGCTGGTGCAATACCTATAAAAGAGCCTATATATTTATTGCTATAGCCTCCTTTTGCACTCTTTTTTGCAGTTCCTGTTTTTCCAGCAACTCTGTATCCAGGAATCTTTGCCAATGCTCCAGTTCCTTCAGTACTTACTACTGATTCAAGCATATTAAGCATTTGATTGCTTGTTTTTCTATCCAAAACTCTTCTACCTATAATAGGTCCTTCAGCCTTAAAAAGAGAGACTGGCTTTATTTCACCCTGATTTGCAAAAACTGTATAAGCTTGTACTAGCTGAATTAGGCTTGTGCTTATTCCATATCCATAACTGATGGTTGCTTGTTCGCTGTCGCCCCATTTTTTATGATGATGAATTTTTCCTAAAGTCTCTCCCGGAAACTCTATGCCTGTTTTTTTTCCTAATCCATAGGCGTTGAGTAAAGACCATAAATATTTTGATTCTAATTTTTTACTTATTTTCGTAGTGCCAATATTAGATGATTTTTGAATGACTTCTCCTACAGTGATCAATCCATAGGCTTTTGTATCTCTTACTGTAAAGCCTTTTTTTACTTTATAGAATCCCTCAAAGGTATTAATTAAATCGTCCGGCTTAACAGTCTTGCTTTCTAAAGCAGCACTTACTGTAATAGGTTTAATTGTTGATCCTGGCTCAAACATATCGGTTACGACTCGATTACGCAAATATTCTGAATTCCGAGTTGATCCTTTGGGGTTAGGATTGTAGGAGGGATAATTTGTCATAGCTAAGACTTCTCCAGATTTAGCATTTATTAATAAAGCTGATCCAGATTTTGCTCCATGTTTATCGACAGCTTTTTCTAATGCTTTATAAGCAGAATATTGCAATCTCTTATCTACTGACAACTTAATATCTTGACCGTCTATTGGTATTTTTATATCTTGAAGATCGTCAACTATATTTCCCGTTCTATTCTTTAAAACCTTTCTATGCCCAGAAATGCCAGATAAAACTTTATTGGCATACATTTCTATACCTTCTTGACCCATACCATCCACACCAGTAAATCCAATAACATGCGCTAGAGCTTCTTTACCCGGATAATATCTCTCATATTCCTTGGTTGTATATATGCCATCAATTTTTAACGCCCTAACTTTTCCTGCAATCACTGGTGGTAATCCTCTTTTTAAATAAACTGTTTGTTTACCTTTTTTATCAAGGCTTTTGTTTAAATTTTTAAGATTTATTTTTAGTAATGCTGCTAGATCTTCTTTTTGCTTTTTATCTATGTTTAAGTTTTTTAAATCTACCAATATTGACTTTACTGGAGTACTTGCTGCCAATAACTCATTATTTCTGTCTAAAATTTTTCCTCTATAAGCATGAAGTTTTTCATTCCTGTTTGTTATATTTCCTCCTTTTGATTGTAGGGATTCTGATTCAATACTTTGTAAATAGAAAGCTCTGGAAAATAATGCCATAAATAAAGATAGCAAAATAACGATCGTAAAACGTCTTCTAAAATTACTTAACTCAAAAAACTCTGGTTTTGTTTTTGCTTTTTTAATCATTTTTAATTTTTTAAAAGCATTCTTTCCTTATCGGTTGGTTCATACATCTTTAATTTATTTTTTGAAATACCCTCAACACGCTCAATGCCTGATTTATCAGATTCTTCTAACTGTAATTTTGTTTTCTCCTCTTTCAACTCCAATGTTCTTTTGTTTTCTATATCAAGTTTCGAATAATTCACTCGGTATTGATGTTCTGCATTAATAGTTGCTAATGCAAAAACTATAAGCACTATAAACAGAATCAAATTAAGCCTCATTTATCTACAACCTCTCTATTAGCCTTAGTTTTGCACTTCTAGATCTCGGGTTTACTCGCAACTCTGTTTTGGAGGGAGTTATTAACTTACCAATTTTTTTTAAATTAGTTTTTTCAATATCGGATGCTTTAATTGGAATATATTTTGGAACATTATCTGTTTGTAATTTTTCTTTAATGAAATTTTTTACTATCCTATCCTCAAGTGAATGGAAGCTTATTACGGCTAAGCGCCCATTGCTTTTTAAGTACTCAAAAGCAATAGGTAATGCTTTTTCGATCTCTTCCATTTCTTGATTAACTTTAATTCTAATTGCTTGAAATGAACGAGTAGCTGAATCTTTTCCAGGCTCTTTTTTGGGAATAGCATTGTTAATAATTTTTGCTAATTCATGAGTTGTTTTTATTTGACTTGCTTCTTCACGATGTTTCACAATAAATTTTGCTACTCTTTTTGCAAACCTTTCTTCCCCATAGACTTTTAATATGTACGCAAGCTCCTCAACTCCATAGTTATTTACAATATCCCCTGCTGTTTCTGAGTGATTTTGATCCATACGCATATCTAACGAGCCGTCAGCTTTAAAACTAAACCCTCTTTTGGCATTATCAATTTGAGGTGAAGAAACTCCTAAATCCATTAAAATTCCATCAACCTTTGAAATTCTTTTTTTTTTAAAATTTCCCCTAAAGATGAAAATTTACCGTGACATATTTGAAATCTTTTATCCTTTATGGCGCTTGCTGCATCAACTGCATCTTTATCCTGGTCGATAGCCAATAAAATTCCTTTATTATTTAATTTCTTTAAAATTTCCTTTGAGTGTCCGCCTCGACCAAAAGTACAATCTAAATATATGCCTTCAGGTTTAATATTTAACCCATCAATAGATTCTTTTAAAAGTACTGGGACATGAGTTAAATCCTTAATCATAATGAAAAGTCCCCTAATTGGTCAGGTAGTGAGTCTGCCTGATTGATATCAATCTGATTTATTTCTTCTTCCCAAGAATCTTTACTCCATAATTCAAAGTGTGTGCCTTGCCCGACTAACATTAAGTTTTTTTCAATCCCAGAAAACATTCTTAATTCAGATGAAAGTAAAATTCGCCCCGACGAATCAATATTAACGTCCTCAGCATAGCCAACTAATAACCTCTGAAGTCCACTAGATTTTTTATCAAAACTTGAAAATTGCATAACCTTCTCTTGTATTGGTTCCCATGCTGATTTTGGATACAAGAGTAAACAACCGTGAGGGTGAGCTGTTAATACAATTGATCTTGAAGAATCAAGTATCAATATATCTCGGTACTTCGTAGGTATTGCTAACCTACTTTTTCCATCAAGATTTAAAAGGGTTGCACCTCTATACATTTTATATCGCCTAAAAAAGTAGAGAATAACTAGTCATTTTTAATCATTAGATAATTTCCCACAAATTACCACTTTTTCCCTATCAAAGACACTATAGGCAAAAAAAAAGTGCTTTGCAAGCACTATTTTTGAGTAATTCTTTATTTTTCAAGGGGTTAAGATTGGATAAGTTGACCGATAAGCCGGGTTCTGTCGTGAACAGTCATTCATCTAGTTGTGCAATTACTTGCGCAATCAAGCAGCCTACCCGGTAGCGACATGAGCCATGCCAATGCTACCCTATTTGGCCTTGCTCCAAGTGGAGGTTGCCGCGTTTCACCGTAAATTAATACGCTCGTCTCTGTGGCCCTATTCCTCGCCTTACGGCGTATGGCTGTTAGCCATCACTTCGCTCTATGGAGCCCGGACTTTCCTCTACACAAAAACATGTATAGCGACTGTCTGGTCAACTTAAAGTTATGTTAACACTTAATTTTAAATTAGTTGCCATTTCAATGTTTCACCAGCTAGAAAAGGTATTAATTCTTGATTATCTATCTTGATAATTTCTGGAATGTCATAATCTTTTTTAACAAGAGTTATATGTTCCGTATTGTATGGGATACCATAGAATTCTGCACCATACTTACTAGTAAAATTTTCTAATTTATTTAAGGCTTTATTTTCATCAAAAATTTGCGTATAAATTTCTATAGCTGAATAAGCGGAATAAATACCAGCACAACCACACGCACTTTCTTTTTGATTTCTAAAATGCGGTGCACTGTCTGTTCCAAGAAAAAATTTCTTATTTCCTGATAACGCAGCAACTAATATTGATTGTTGATGAGAAGACCTTTTGACAATTGGAAGACAATAATTATGAGGTTTCAATCCACCAGAAAGTAAGTCATTGCGATTTAACATCATATGTTGCGGTGTAATAGTTGCAGCAACTTTTTCATGAGACTCTTTTACAAAATCAACGGCCTCTTTCGTTGAAATATGTTCAAATACTATTTTTAAATTTGGGAATGTATCGCATATTCGGCCTAAAAATCTATCAATAAATACTTTTTCTCTATCAAAAATATCAATCGATAAATCATTAACTTCACCATGAAGTAAAAGTGGTATTTCTTTTTTTTCCATTTCCTCAAAAGTGGAAAAACAATCATCAATTGATTTGGTGCCTGATTCTGAATTGGTTGTAACTCCAGATGGATAAAGCTTAATACCATAAACATATTTTAATTTTTTTATTTTATCCAACTCATCATTATTGAGATCATTATTAAAATAGACAGTCATCAAAGGCTGAAAATTAGGAGCTTCTTTTTTAATTTCATGAAAGTATCTAGAGGCCATGTCTGCATTCATTATAGGTTTATCAAGATTTGGCATTATAATAGCTCTTGCAAATTGTCTCTCTGAATGGAGTAAAGCAGTTCGCATAATACTGCCCTCTCTGATATGAAGATGCATATCATCAGGCTTTATAATAGTGATTTTATTCATTCTTTTTTATTTCCAAAGCTAAGTTATATATTTCCTTTTTCCTCTTATTATATATGGAAGAAATTATATCTACTGATTGCTTTAATGAGAGCTTCTCTAAAGTCTTTTTTAATGCATCTTTTAATGCAACTGGCTCCTCTTTATTGTCTTTGCTTACTGCTGATAAAATTAATACAAATTCTCCTTTTTGATTGTCCAGATTGCCGTCAATTATTTCTATTAACGCTCCTACTTTTCCCTTGTAAAGGGACTCAAAAACCTTAGTGAGCTCCCTGGCTATAAAAATAATATGATTATCTCCAAAAATCTCTTGAATTATTTTAAGAGTTTTAACTACTCGACGAGGAGATTCAAACAAAACTGTGGTTATATTTGATTTATATATGTCTAATAAAGACTTCTTACATTTACCTGGTGTATTAGGAAGAAAACCATAAAATTGAAATTGGTTTGTTTGAAATCCTGATACCGAAAATGCTGCTATTACAGATGAGGGGCCTGGAATTAAGGATACGTAGAGACCTTGATTGTACATATGATCTACAAGATTTGCTCCAGGATCGCTTATAGCAGGTGTTCCAGCATCAGATATATAAGCTATAGATTTACCGTCTTCGATATAATTTGAAATCAACACTGCTTTATTTTTTTCATTATGCTGATGCAAAGATATTAATTTTTTTTTAATTCCAAAAGCTGATAAAAGCTGCGATGAGTGCCTTGTATCCTCGCAAGCAATAATATCGATATCCTGAAGAGTATTTATAGCGCGCATAGAAATATCTTCTCGATTACCAATTGGTGTTGCTATAATATAAAGACCAGGTTTCAATTTTTTTATTTTTAAGAAATATTCAATATATAATCATAATAATGTTTAAATCATACCGCTTCTATATTTTTTTTAGTTTACTAATCATTCAACTAGTTGGATGTGGTCCAGCTGCAGTTGTAACTGCGCCAGTATCATTATCAGACAAGAGATCTGCTGAAATACAATTTTACGACCAAAAGATTGAAATAAGCGCGATTCTTAAAACTAAAGATATAGATGAAGATTCAAATCTTAGTTTTGTAAGCTTTAATCAAACCGTATTGATCACTGGTGAGGTTCGATCTCAAAAAATTATTGAAGAAGTTATTGATATAGTTAGTTCTTTTAAGAATGTTAAAAATGTTAAAAATTATTCCTCTGTTCAAGATCAAAATAGCTCGATTCAATCAAGGGCAGAAGACGTATTAATAACTACCAATGTAAAATCAAGATTATTCTTAAAAGAAAATGAAACAAAACTTTCACCGTTGCATGTAAAAGTTTATACCGAAAGGCAACATGTTTATCTTTTGGGTATTTTAAATAATAAAGAGGCTGAAATCGCAATAAAAATAGCTAAATCTTCTCGAGGCGTAAAAAAAGTTGTTCCTTTATTTGAAATAATAAATTAAAAAAATCTATTGTTCCAATTAAATTTATGTGTGTATAATCTATATTCCGCAATTCCAATTACCTTTACTTTAAACTTAATCAATAATTAAATATATGACTAGCTCCATAACTCATCTTACTGATGAAAATTTTAGCAAAGAAGTACTAGACTCTAATATTCCAGTTCTTGTAGATTACTGGGCTGAATGGTGTGGGCCATGCAAAATGATAGCGCCGATTCTTGAATCATTAGTCGCAGAGTATGATGGTAAGCTAAAAATTGCCAAGCATAATATAGATGATAATCCACAAACTCCAGCTAAATATGGCGTAAGAGGTATTCCAACTTTGATGATTTTTAAAGATGGGAATATTGAAGCAACAAAAGTAGGGGCATTATCAAAATCTCAACTTGCAGCCTTTATCGACAGTACTATATAAAAATATGCATCTATCCGACCTTAAGCATCTCCCAATTGCAGAGCTAGTTAGCCTAGCGATAGCTGAAAAAATCGAAAATACAGGAAGAATGCGTAAACAAGATTTGATTTTTGCTATTTTAAAAAATCAAGCAAAAAATGGGCAAACATTATTTGGTAGTGGAACGCTTGAAGTGTTGTCTGATGGTTTTGGTTTTCTTAGGTCTTCAGAAGCATCCTATCTTGCTGGCCCAGACGATATCTATGTGTCCCCTTCTCAGATAAGACGATTTAATCTTCATACAGGAGATACAATTGAAGGTGAAATTAGAACTCCTAAAGATAGCGAAAGATATTTTGCATTAGTAAAAGTAGACAAAGTAAATAATGATGCTTCAGAAAATACAAAAAATAAAATTCTTTTTGAAAACTTAACTCCTCTTTTCCCCACAGACCCCTTAACACTTGAAAGAGAATCTGAAGGAGTTGAAAACTATACAAGTCGTGTTATAGATATGATATCTCCTATCGGAAAAGGTCAGCGCGGTTTATTGGTAGCAAGCCCCAAAAGTGGTAAAACAGTTATGATGCAAAATATTGCTCATGCAATTACAGCTAATCATCCCGATGTTTCTTTAATGGTACTTTTAATCGACGAGAGACCTGAGGAAGTTACAGAAATGACCCGTTCAGTTAAAGGAGAGGTTTTAGCATCTACTTTTGACGAGCCAGCAACCAGACATGTTCAAGTTGCAGAAATGGTTCTTGAAAAAGCTAAAAGACTTGTTGAGCACAAAAAAGATGTTGTTATACTTCTTGATTCAATAACAAGATTAGCGAGAGCCTACAATACTGTTATTCCTTCCTCTGGTAAGGTTTTAACTGGTGGGGTTGATGCAAATGCATTACAAAAACCAAAAAGATTTTTTGGAGCTGCTAGAAATATTGAAGAAGGAGGATCATTAACTATCCTTGCTACCGCATTAGTTGACACTGGTTCTCGTATGGATGATGTCATATATGAGGAATTTAAAGGTACAGGTAATATGGAAATTCATCTTGACAGAAGGATGGCTGAAAAAAGAGTTTATCCCGCTATTAATGTGAATAAATCTAGCACAAGAAGAGAAGAATTATTAATTCCTGCAGATGTTTTACAAAAAATTTGGGTTCTAAGAAAGTTACTGTATCCAATGGATGAACTTGAGGCTATGGAATTTTTACTTGATAAGGTAAAGTCGACTAAAAATAATAATGATTTTTTTGATAGTATGCGTCGTGGATAGTTAATCAATTTTGTTGATTTTTATTCAATAATCATTGATAATTACGCTTTAATTTTTTAAAAAACATAACATGAAAAAAGATACTCATCCTAAATATCCAGAGATAAATGTAACCTGTAGTTGCGGAAATAAATTTAAAACGCAGTCAACTGTGGGCAAAGATTTAAATATAGAAGTCTGCTCTCAGTGTCATCCGTTCTACACCGGTAAGCAAAAAATATTAGATACTGCAGGACGTGTTGAGAAATTTAAACAGAAATATGGGATGTAATTCATAATAAATTTCTATATAAAAAAAGACAGCATTGCTGTCTTTTTTTATATAGAATTCAAATATGAAACATTATTTAGATCATGATTGGCATGGAAATATGGCTTCTCCAAGAAAAAATCTTGGGGAAAAGACTAAATTACATTCATTCATTATCCTTTCTATTGTTTGGATATTTTTTGGACTCATAGGCCACGAGCCTTGGAGGCCACTAGAGTCCTCCACCATAAGTCAAATCTTAGTAATTCTTCAGGATAATCAATTTATTCACCCCTCTTCTTCAAGCAATGAAATACCTGCTTATCCGCCGCTCTATGCTTTTTTTGCTGCAAGCTTTGCTAAAATTTTAAGCCCAATTTTTGAAATACATGACGGTGCACGCCTTTCTAACGCACTATGGCTGTCCTTAACAATGATATCTATAGCTCTTATGACAAAAGAGTTATGGGGTAAAGGTTTTGGGAGAACCGCAGGGCTTTTTTTTATAGCCTCTATTGGTCTTATAATCAACATTCATACGCTTACACCAGAAATTTCAGCACTAACTGGTTTTGCATTTTGTCTTTATGCCTTTTCACTTTATTTTAGAAGGCCTTTTCGTGCTAGTGTTATTTTAGGTGGTGGTATATCAGTCTTATTTCTGTCAAATGGTTTTTTGCCAACGTTATCAATATTTTTAACAGCAATACTTTTAAGCTTCTTGAGTTTTGGAAAAAATAGAAGATACTTTATTTTTTTAGGTATTTCATTTCTTATAAGTTTTATTATTATTGGTACATGGTTAGTTTTTTTTAATTATTCAGATCCAAATTTATTTAACTCATGGATACAACAACCGATATTTAAAAGCTCTCCAAATTTTTGGTACCCTCTTCAAGGCATCGCATGGTTTACATGGCCTGCTTTTCCGCTGGCTATTTGGATGCTGCAAAAAAATTATAAAAAAATTCTTGATCAGAAAAAATTATTGCTTCCACTAGTTTTTATACTAGCTTACTTTCTATTGATATCTTTCAGTCCACGTGAAGATCAAATAAACTTGTTACCTTTTATTATCCCTTTTTGTTTGTTAGCCATAGGCTCCATTGATCTTTTAAAAAGAGGTTACGCAAGCGCATTAAATTGGTTTGGTTTTTTAATTTTTGGATTTTTTAGCTTAATTATTTGGTTGGGTTGGTTTGCAATGCAAACAGGAATTCCTGAAAAAATATTTGAGCGTATGTTTTTTTTATCAGGAAATTTTTCAGCAAATTTTGAAATATTAAATTTTTTAATTTCTTTTACTTTAACAATGTATTGGTTAATTAATTCCTTCACGAATAAAATTACCAACAGATCATCCATAACAAATTGGGCTATTGGCATCACTACGCTATGGGTCCTACTCATAGCTTTATGGGGGCCATTTATTAATAACTACAAAAGTCATAAAAATATTTATAGCCAAATTAAACCGTTTATTTCTCAATCTTCCAGTTGTTTGTTCACAAGAAACCTGACAAATAGTCAAAGAGATCTATTGCATTATTATACCAATATAATACCTATAGACTCGATGAACACTGATAAGAAATGTAGACTTGCCTTAGTTTCTCTATCCAATGGGAGTGAAATACCTGCAGAATTTGTTGAATGGAAAGAGATATGGACCGGTAAAAAAATCCGAGATAAGTTTTATTATATTTTGTTGTCGGAATGATTTTATAAATGCTGTTTGATAGCTGTTCTAACCAAATCGTCAAGTGAATTACTCTGTGAATTATCGTCTAGGTTTTTTATGGCCTCTCTCATTCTTGGCGCCCAAAATTTAGTCATATGAGCTGCAATTTCTTTTGCTGCATAATCTTTGTCAGGGTAACTTTTAAAAAAGCTTCCGATTTGATTTGCCATTAATATTAAATGATCATTTTTCATGAACGGATTTTACTATTTAATTCTTTCTTTGTGTGTATAAATATTAAAATTTCTTCCTCTCGCAAAACCTATCAAAGTAATTCCTAACTTATCCGCCAATCTTATTGCAAGAGCGGTTGGTGCAGATATTGCAACTACGAGAGGTACCTTAATAGCTGCAGATTTTTGTATCATTTCATAACTTGCCCTGCTAGATATAATGATGAATGAGCTACTTATATTGCTAAATTTAACACTACAAAAATTTCCAATAAGCTTGTCAAGCGCATTGTGTCGTCCGACATCTTCTTTTGCAAATAAAACATCTCCACTCTCATTACATAAGGCTGCTCCATGCGTAGCCCCTGTTTTTTTTTGGAAATTTTGAAATTCTGATAACTTATCAAGTCCTTTTAAAACACAGTCCCTGCTAAAAATTATATTTTCTTTATTTTTTTTTAAAGAATTATGTTGTTTTAAAATTTGATCTAGACTTTCAGATCCACATAGGCCACAACCCGTCCTTCCTATTAAATTTCTTCTCTTATCTTTTAACTTATTGAACGCTTCTGTTGAAATATCAATATCAAGCTCTATACCAATATCCGTTTTTTTAATTTCTATTGAATAGATGTCTTCAATACAATTAACTATGTTTTCCGTAATCGAAAAACCTATTGCGAAGTCTTTCAAACTATCTGGGGACGCCATCATGACCACGTGAGAAATACCATTGTAAACCATTGCAATTGGTGTTTCTTCAGCAACACATTCAATTGAATCTTCGTTTAAATCTGTTTTATTTATTACACAATTAAAAACTGGTTCATCAGAATGAATGATGTTATGAGGTTTCACTCAAAAGCCTAATCAATCTTGATATCATCTTTATTAACGAAATTGATTTGTTTTTTACTAAAGTCCTTATATTGATTTTGCCATGTAGATAATTCTGAAACTTTAGTGAGTTGAACTGCAGTAACTTTAAATTCTGGGCAGTTAGTTGCCCAATCAGTATTATCGGTGGTAATAACGTTTGCACCAGATTCAGGATGGTGAAAAGTAGTATAGACCACGCCAGGTTGAACCCTATCTGTTATCTTAGCTCTTAATACGGTTTCCCCTGCTCTGCTGGTAATACCAACCCAATCATTTTCTATGATGCCTCTTTCTTCAGCATCATGAGGATGAATTTCTACCAAATCTTCATCATGCCATTTTACGTTACTAGTTCGCCTTGTCTGAGCACCAACGTTATATTGAGATAAAATTCTTCCTGTTGTCATTATTAAAGGAAACTTACTATTTATTTTCTCTGATGTTGGTACATATTCCGTAACAAAAAATTTACCTTTACCTCTTACAAATTCGTCAATATGCATTGTTGGTGTTCCTTCTGGACTTTCATCATTACAAGGCCATTGAATACTTCCAAGCTTATCAAGTTTTTCATAACTTACTCCCTTAAAGGTTGGTGTAAGTTTTGCAACTTCATCCATTATTTCACTCGCATGTTTATATTTCATTGGATAACCAAGAGCATTTGATAGCATCACAGTAATTTCCCAATCTTCGAACCCATTCTTTGGCTCCATGACCTTTCTTACTGGTGAAATTCTTCTTTCAGCATTAGTAAACGTTCCATTTTTTTCAAGAAAAGAGGATCCAGGAAGAAATACATGGGCATACATCGCTGTTTCATTTAAGAATAAATCTTGAACAATGACACATTCCATAGATTCCAAAGCATGGGTAACATGCTGTGTGTTTGGATCAGATTGAGCTATATCTTCTCCCTCACAATAAAGAGCTTTAAATTTTCCAGAAATAGCCTCATCAAGCATATTAGGTATTCTTAATCCTGGTTCACCTTGCAATTCAACATCCCAAGCATCCTCTAAAGCTGTTCGAGTTGTTGTATCGGAAACATGCCTATAACCTGGAAATTCATGTGGAAAAGATCCCATATCACAAGCTCCTTGGACATTATTTTGACCTCTTAAAGGATTAACACCAACACCTTCTCTTCCAATATTTCCAGTTACCATTGCAAGATTAGCAATACCCATAACCATAGTTGAACCCTGGCTGTGTTCAGTTACTCCAAGACCATAATAAATAGCTCCATTATTTTCACCTGCAAAAAGTCGAGCAGCATCACGAATTATTTGTGCTGGGATACCTGTATCGCTCTCAAGCATTTCTGGTGAATTTTTTTCTAATGCTACGAATTCTTTCCAAATATTAAAAGATTCAAGGTCGCATTTCTTATTAACAAAATCGTCGTCCATTAAATTTTCAGTTACGATCACATGAGATAAAGCGTTAATCGTTGCAACATTAGTTCCAGGCTTTAATTTAAGATGATAATCAGCTTTTATATGTACAGAGTTATTTACTAAATCTATTTCTCTAGGGTCAACTATAATTAATTTTGCACCCTCTCTTAAACGTTTTTTCATATGAGATGCAAAAACTGGGTGGCCATCTGTAGGATTAGCTCCAATAATCATAATCACATCTGATTTCATAACGGAATCAAAATTTTGAGTTCCTGCAGATTCTCCAAGCGTTTGTTTTAGGCCATAACCCGTAGGTGAATGACATACTCTTGCACAAGTATCGATATTATTATTTCCAAACGCAGCACGAACTAGTTTTTGAACAACATAGACTTCTTCATTTGTACATCTTGAAGATGAGATAGCTCCGACAGAATCTCCACCAAACTTTTTTTGTATTCTTTTAATTTCCGATGCTGCATAAGATATTGCTTCTTCCCAGCTAACTTTTTGCCAAGGATCTTTAATGCTTTTACGAATCATTGGCTCTGTGATTCTATCTTTGTGCGTTGTATATCCCCATGCAAATCTTCCTTTCACGCATGAATGGCCATGATTTGCTCCTCCGTCTTTATTTGGAGTCATTCTTACAACCTTGTCTCCTTGAATTTCGGCATTAAATGAGCACCCAACACCACAATACGCACAGGTGGTTTTGACAGAACGATCAGGAATACCATTGTCAATAATAGATTTCTCGATGAGTGTTGCTGTTGGACAAGCTTGAACACATGCACCACATGACACACATTCCGAATCTAGAAAATCTTTATTACCTGCAGAAACTTTAGACTCAAAACCACGACCATCAATTGTCAGCGCAAAAGTTCCTTGAACTTCCTCACAAGCCCTAACACATCTTGAACACACAATACATTTTGACGGATCAAAGGTGAAGTAAGGGTTGCTTTCATCCTTTTTTGAATCAAGATGATTTTCACCCTCATATCCATACCTTACATCTCGCAATCCGACAGCACCCGCCATATCCTGGAGCTCACAATCGCCATTGGTCGCACACGTTAGGCAATCAAGAGGGTGATCTGAAATATAAAGCTCCATTACTCCCCTTCTAAGCTCTTCTAATTTTGGTGTTTGGGTTTTAACTTTAATGCCCTCTGATACTGGTGTAGTACAAGAAGCTGGATATCCACGTTTACCCTCGATTTCAACTAGACACAAACGACAAGAACCAAAAGGATCTAAACTATCGGTGGCGCATAGTTTGGGCACGCCAATTCCTGCCTCAGAGGCAGCACGCATAATTGAGGTGCCTTCAGGAACAGAGACAGAAAAACCGTCGACCGTTAAATTCACCGTTTTTGAATTACTTTTTTTTGGTGTTCCGAAATCTTTTGTATCATCCATAATATAAAATTCTAAATTGTTTTTAGTTAATAAAGTTTTTTCAGTTTATGCCACAGCATCTTTCTTTTCAATACCGAAATCTTGTGGAAAATAATTCAAAGCGCTAATTACCGGGGATGGAGTCATACCGCCCATAGCGCAAAGAGAGCCGTTGACCATAGTATCCCCCAAATCTCTGAGTAATTCTTCGTTTTTGTCTTGATCTATACCCGCCTTAATTTTATCAATTACCTCCATGCCTCTTGTGGAGCCAATTCTACAAGGAGTACATTTTCCGCAAGACTCAATGGCGCAGAACTCAAAAGAATATCTAGCCATTTTGGACATATCAGTTGTA
>CBFHYY010000008.1:0-29563 GCA_965660175.1 Methylophilaceae bacterium | reverse complement strand
TCCGATATATTACTCACCCGTTCGCCACTCGCCATCAGAGAGCAAGCTCTCTATGCTGCCGTTCGACTTGCATGTGTAAAGCATTCCGCCAGCGTTCAATCTGAGCCAGGATCAAACTCTTCAGTTTAATCTCTAACTTTTACTTATCTTTCTAATAAATTAGAAAGACATTTGTATCGCTTGTGCTTTTATATACTCAAATTCATTTCAAGGTTGACTAGCTTTACGCTAGTGTGGTCTTGTCACAAATTTTGCGTAAGCACTTATATATCGAGTCTCAAGTATTGATTTACATCAAACTTGATTTGACCTCGTCTATAAGCACCCACACTTATCAGTTGTTAATTGTTAAAGAGCAAAACGATCATTGGTTGCGGGGACAGGATTTGAACCTGTGACCTTCGGGTTATGAGCCCGACGAGCTGCCAGACTGCTCCACCCCGCGATCGAATTCAACGAAATTATCGCTGCTTTTACGTCCGTGACGAAAAGAGGAGAGATGATAGCACCTTTGTTTGAATTATGTCAATAAAAATTTGTTATTTAGAATCGCCTAATACGGCATAAACACAAGTTCTTAGTAACTTTCAAAAACAACCAAATCGTTTATGTTTTTCACACAATATGTGAAAGACGCGAGACTATATCAAGCCATTCAAAACATGTCAAACAATATTCTCAATATTATGTTAACAAACTAGCTTTTAGTAAGTAATTCGTTAATATTTTTCACATAATTTACAGGATCACTCAATTGTCCACCCTCTGCCAGAACTGCTTGATCAAAAATAACAGAGGTATAACGATCAAAATCGTCACCTGATTTAAATAATTCCAACTTTTCAATAAGGCTATGTGTTGGGTTAATTTCAAGGATTGGCTTAACATCAGGAGTATCTTGTCCAGCAGCCTTTAAAATTCGTTCTAAATTGCCGGAAATATCATGTTCACCTACCACCAGACATGAAGGTGAATCAGTAAGACGATGTGTAACTTTGACCTCTTTTACTTTTTCTCCAAGAGATTTTTGAATTTTTTCAACTAGGGTTTTGGCTTTTTCTTCAATTTTCTTCTTTTCCTCTTTTTCCGAGTCCCCTTCTAGCTTTCCAAGATCTAAATCCCCTTTTGCAATAGATTGCAATTTCTTTCCATCAAAATCTGTAAGAGAAGATACCATCCATTCATCCACACGATCACCTAAAATCAATACCTCAATTTTTTTCTTTTTAAAAATTTCAAGATGAGGGCTATTTTTTGCAGCACTAAATGAATCTGCAGTTATAAAATAAATATTTTCTTGTTCAGGCTTCATACGCTTAACATATTCAGCAAGCGATACACTTTGCTCATCAGTTTCATCGTAAGTACTTGAAAATCTTAATAAATTTGCAATCTTCTCTTTATTGCCAAAATCTTCAGCAGGGCCCTCTTTTAGTACACGCCCAAATTCATTCCAGAATTTTTTATACTCTTCTGGCTTTTTAGCAGCCATATCCTCCAAAGATGAAAGGATTTTTTTAACTGTACCATTTTTAATCGATTCAACCTGTCTGCTGTCCTGGAGGATTTCCCTTGAAACATTTAGAGGTAAGTCACTACTGTCTATAACTCCTTTTATAAAGCGAAGATATTGAGGCATTAATTTTTCAGTCGCCTCCATAATAAAAATTCTCTTCACATACAACTTTACGCCTAACGATTTTTCACGGTCATACAAGTCAAAAGGAGCTTTACTGGGAATATAAAGAAGGGAAGTGTATTCTTGGGTACCCTCTACTCTGTTGTGGAAATAAGCTAAAGGTTTTTCTGAGTCAAATGACAATCCCTTGTAAAACTCATCGTATTCATCAGCCTTTATATCTTTTTTATTACGAGCCCAAATTGCAGATGCATTGTTAATTGTCTCATCATCATTAGTTTTAACGGACTCCCCATCCTTAAAGTCTGTCTTTTTCATAATGATTGGGAGAGTGATGTGATCAGAATATTTTTTTATGATCTCTCTTAAACGCCAGTCATCTAAAAATTCATCCTCATCTTTCTTTAAATGAAGCGTGATGTTAGTACCTCGAGAATCTTTTTTAATTTCCTCAATACTAAATTCTCCATCGCCTTTTGATTGCCATTTGTATGCATTTTTTTGTCCAGCTTTTTTAGTCTCCAGCGTCACCTCATCAGCAATAATGAATGCTGAATAAAAACCAACACCAAACTGCCCGATTAAATTAGCATCTTTAGCTTTATCACCGGATAATTTTCCTAAAAATTCCTTGGTGCCAGATCTCGCAATAGTACCAATATTAGCTATGATCTCATCCTTATCCATCCCAATACCTGAGTCACTGATCGTAACAATTCGTTTGTCTTTGTCATAATCAACATTTATTTTTAAATCAGAATTTCCTTCATATAATTCGTTATTATTTAAAGCCTCAAATCTTAATTTATCGGATGCGTCACTGGCGTTAGATATCAATTCACGTATAGCAATTTCTTTATTGCTATAAAGTGAGTGAATCATTAGATGAAGCAGTTGTTTAACTTCAGTTTGAAAATTTAGTGTTTCTTTTTTGGTAGTCATAAAATTACAGTCCTAAAATATTTATTATTAAATAGTGGGGGCGTATAAAAAAAATTCAATAGCGATATTTATGATAGATTTTTTAAAACGTATGCAGTGGCAAAAAAACCAAATGCTGCCGTTACATTTACGCTTGATCCGTATCCTGCACAATTTAATCCTTCAAGATGATTGTTATCTTCAATTATTGAAGGCTTTATAACTGTTTCCGGAGAAAAGATTGTAGGAATTTTATATGCCAACCCATTGATTTTTTTTTGCTTATTAAAATGCTTTCTTATACCTGAAAGTAGTGGATCTCCATGAGTTTTATCCAGGGTTCCTATTTGTATTTTGCTTGGATCTATCTTGCCACCAGCTCCTCCAGTCATTAAAAATGATATTTTCTTTTTTGTACAAAATTCAGCTAGAGCAATTTTAACTTTCGTCTGATCAATAGCATCAATTACAAAATCAAAACTTGAATTTATATATTGTTCTATATTATTTGGTTCAAGAAAGTCATCGATTGTCTTGATGAATATCTCAGGATTTATATCTTTCAGTCTTTTTGCCATAATGCGTATTTTCGAGTCGCCAATAGTAGAATGTAATGCCTGAATTTGACGATTGATATTAGATTCTGCGATGTGATCCATATCAATAAGAGTTACTTTTCCAATACCATGGCGAACAAATGATTCAGCAGCCCAAGAGCCAACACCACCAAGTCCAATTATACAAATATGGGTATTATTGAAAATTTGTAATTTTTTTTCTCCATACAGTCTCGCTATTCCACCAAAACGTCTATTAAAATCTACATTTTCTTTTGTCATAATTGCTCAAGAACTACAAAGGCCACCGCAATATTTTTTTCGTCTGAAATAGAAAGATGTTGAGAAGTTATTTTTTGATTGAATAAAATGGCATTAATTTTTTTATCAAATTTAAAAGATGGCTTGCCTATTTTATTATGTTTTACGGAAATACCTTGTAAATTAATTTCATCTCTCAAGCCTGTACCCATAGCTTTAGAAAATGCCTCTTTTGCTGCAAATCTTTTAGCTAAAAAATTCTCTTTTAGAGATGAAGCTTGAAAGGCTTCCATTTCCTCTAAGGTTAGTATTTTTTTTGCTAATCTAGCACCATATTTATCCAGCGATTGTTTGATACGAGAAACTTCAACTACGTCCGTACCAATCCCATAAATCATTTGCTGGAGACCTCATGAATAATTTTTTTCATTTTTTTTACGGCATTTTCTAAGCCAATAAATAATGCCTCAGCAACAATTGCATGGCCAATATTTAGCTCATTGATTTTTTCTAAAGCTATAATTTCTTGTACATTTTTATAATGCAATCCATGGCCTGCATTAACGACCAATCCATTAGAAACAGCAAAATCGACAGACTTGATGATCTGCTTTAATTCTTTTTTTTGTAAATCTTTATTATTATTTAGATCAGCATAATGTCCGGTATGAATCTCAATTATAGGAACACCCATTTCAATGACTTTTTTTATTTGCTCGATACATGGCGCGATGAACAATGAAACCCTTATATCCTCTTTCATCAACTTTTCACTGGCTTTGGCTATTGACTCAAATTTTCCAACAACATCTAAACCTCCCTCGGTAGTTCTCTCCTCTCTTCTTTCAGGAACAAAGCAAACATCCTGGGGAGACACATCTATAGCAATATCTATCATTTCATTTGTTGGTGCGAGCTCAAGATTCATTTTTGTTTTAAGTAATGGCCTCAATGCATATAAATCTTCATCTTGCATATGCCTTCTATCCTCGCGTAAATGGAGAGTAATGCTATCTGCACCTGCAAGTTCAGCAATGAACGCAGCCTCAACTATGTTTGGATAATCTGTTCCTCGTGCTTGCCTTATAGTGGCTACATGATCTATATTTACTCCCAATTTCAATTGATCTTATCCCCATTTGACATAAAAAGTTTTTTTGAATGTAGAGGCTTGTCACCTACATAATAATTGATTAAATAACGCATTAACTGCTTACTCTCTTTTTCTGTTACTTTATCATCATAACAATTTGCTTCCATGTCGATAAGTGTCTTTCCAGATACAATAATTTCTGAAGAGTACACTCTATGAAGTGATGCTCCTAAGTCTGCTTGATAAAAATATTTTTTAACTGGATCAATTTTGACACCTTGATTATCAATATTCAGAGAAACCTTATATCCGAGCTCTTGCAACAATTTTAATTCAAAACATCTCAAGGATATATTAAGGTATTTTTTTGAAGTTAATGAAGTTATGGTTTTATGATAATAATTGAACAATTCTGGGTAAGGGTCATCTTTTGGGACCATCCTCATAACAAGTTCATTAAGATAAAATCCACAAATTAATGAATCGCCCTCAATGTTTAAAAAAGCTTCACTCCATTCAATACTATGAAGTGTTTTTAATTCTTGGAGACCAGACCAGGTTGCCTGCAGTCCCTGAAATGGAAGCAATAATCCACGCAAAGATGATCTGGGTCTTCTTGCCCCTTTTGCGACAACTGAAATACGACCAAAATCTTTAGATAATATATCCACTATCAAACTTGTTTCTTTAAAAGGATATGTGTGAAGTATATATACGTTCTGATTTTCTTTTTTTGAAAGATTTGCCATTAGTTTAGAGCCCTAATGATTTTAGTGCTCTTTGATCATCGGCCCATCCTTTTTGGACTTTTACCCAAATTTCAAGCCATACTTTACCGCCAAATAGTTTTTCCATATCCATACGCGCGCTTGTTGAAATATCTTTCAGTCTTTTACCATGTTTGCCAATTATCATAGGTTTATGAGAATCTCTATCAACAATAATTGCTGTGAATATCCTTCTTACGCCATCAATAATTTCAAATTTTTCTATCTCAACTGCAATGGAGTAAGGTAATTCCTGGCCTGTCAATCGAAAAACTTTCTCACGCACGATTTCTGCTGATAAGAAACGTTCACTTTTATCAGTTAACTCATCCTCGGAAAAAATAAAATCTTGTTTTGGTAAAAAATCTTTTAGTGCCGTCATAAGAGGTTGTAAGTTATTATCTTTCTTTACACTTGTCGGGACAATCGTCTCAAATCTATTAATCTCATCTAATTCTTTAATGAAATGAAGTAATTTATTTTTATCTTTCAATAGATCCACTTTATTTATAGCTAAGACGATAGGCTTTTCTTGAGGAATCATATTTAAAATTCTTTTATCAGTTTCATCCAACAATCCTGGTTCAATAAGAAATAAAATGACGTCCACGTCTTTTAAAGCTTGTTGCACAGTCTTATTTAAACCACGATTAAGCATATTTAAGTGTTTTAATTGGTAACCAGGAGTATCGACAAAAATATATTGAGCATCTTTATCGGTGTGAATACCTAAAAGTTGATAGCGGGTAGTTTGTGCTTTTCTGGAAGTAATACTGAGCTTCGTACCAACAAAATAATTAAGAAGAGTAGATTTACCAACATTCGGTTGACCCACAATGGCAATCGTTCCACATCTTTGTTTAGGATCCATTTTTCTTTCCCAACGCCTCAAGAGCCAAGGAGGCTGCATTTTGTTCAGCTATTTTTCTAGAGGGGCCTTTGCCGGTTAAACATATATTAAGCTTACTAATTTTACATTGCACTTTGAAGTTTTGTGCATGAGGTTCCCCGTCAATATCTATAACAATATATTCAGGTATATTTACTTTTTGTGACTGTAGGAATTCCTGAAGTAAAGATTTGTCGTCCTTATATATTTTTTGTGGGTCTATTTCCTTAATATGGTCGCTAAACCATCTGCTGAAAAACTCCCTTACTTCATCCAAATTACTATCTAAATATATAGCTCCTAAAATGGCTTCTACGCTATCGGCTAGAATGGATGGCCTTCTCCATCCAGCACTTTTGAGCTCACCCTCCCCTAACCTAATAAACTCACCTAAATTTAATTTATTTGCTATATCGCTAAGCGTAGAAGATTTTACAAGCTGAGAGCGTAATCGACTTAAATCACCCTCGGATAATTTTAAAAATTTTTTAAATAATAATTCTGCAGCTACAAAGTTTAAAATACCGTCACCCAAAAATTCTAAGCGTTCATTATTGGTTCCTTTAAAGCTTCGGTGGGTCAAAGCAGTTTTAATCAAGTTTTTGTCTTTAAAGACATATCCTAACTTATCTTCAATTTGCTTGATTTGGATTGCATTCATTTTTTTATTTAATTGAATTGCCTATTCTAGAAAAATCATCAAGGTTCAACCAAATCATAAAAGCTTTTCCAACTAAGTATTTTTCTGGAACAAAGCCCCATACCCTACTATCAGATGAATTATCTCGATTATCTCCCATGGCTAAATAATGATTATTTGGTACATTAAACTTATAATCTTCCTCAGCTATGTCATGTATTAAAATAGAGTATTCATTATCAGATAATGACTCTTTAAATTGCTTTGCAGACATCTCTCGAGATGAGGTTAAAAAATAATTATAGTTATCCTCAAATTCTTGGCTCACTTTATTATCATTGACGTATAAAATTTTATTTTCATAACGAATTTCATCTCCAGGAAGACCGATAACTCTTTTTATATAATCTATACTTGGATCTTCAGGATAATGGAAAACAAATACATCTCCGCGCTCTGGTAAATTAAGGGGCAAAATAAGCTTATTAAATACTGGTAATCTTAATCCATAAATAAATTTATTCACGGCTATAAAATCTCCAGCAATTAAAGTAGGCATCATTGATCCAGAGGGTATTTTGAAGGGCTCTACAATAAAGGTACGTATGATAAATACGGCAAGAAGAACTGGGAAAAAGTCTTTTATATTGTGTATTATTTTGTTGTTTTTATATTTAGTCTTTTTTAAGAAAAATTTATCAGCAAACCAAAAAATCCCCGTTAAAAAAGTTACGCTCATTAAAATTGCAGCAAATATCATTTTTCATCTACCTGTAAAATTGCTAAGAAAGCTTCTTGAGGAATCTCCACATTGCCTACTTGCTTCATTCGTTTCTTTCCTGCTTTTTGTTTCTCTAATAATTTTCTCTTACGGCTTACGTCACCACCATAACATTTTGCTAAAACATTTTTTCTCATGGCCTTGACAGTTTCTCTAGAAATAATATTTGCCCCAATGGCTGATTGTATAGCAACATCAAACATTTGGCGGGGGATTAATTGGCGCATCTTAGATGCTAATTCTCTTCCACGATAAAGACTATTTGACCTATGGACGATTAAAGAAAGTGCATCCACTCTCTCACCATTGACCATAATATCCAGCTTCACTAAGTCCGCAGCACGAAATTCCAAAAATTCATAATCCATAGACGCATAGCCTCTTGAAACTGATTTGAGTCTATCAAAAAAATCAAGAACAACTTCATTTAGAGGTATTTCATAACTCAACATAACCTGGCGACCCATGTATTGCATATTTTTCTGAATCCCTCTTTTGCTGTTTGTTAATGTCATGACTGGGCCAACGTAGTCATGAGGCAATAAAATATTCATTTGTATGATAGGTTCACGAATTTCTTCTACGGTTGATAAATCAGGAAGACGAGAGGGATTTTCAATGAATGATGTTTGACCCGTTTTTAATAACAACTCATATACTACTGTAGGAGCAGTTGTAATAAGGTCCATTTCATACTCACGCTCCAAACGTTCTTGAATTATATCCATATGAAGAAGGCCAAGAAACCCGCATCTAAAGCCATAACCTAATGCCGTTGAATTTTCTGCCTCAAATGCTAATGATGAATCATTAAGTTGTAATTTTTCTAAAGCCGTTCTTAATGCTTCAAATTGATTCGATTCTATAGGATAAAGGCCAGCAAAAACCTGAGGTTTAATCTCTTTAAATCCGGGAAGAGGATCTTGAGCTTTATCTTTTACTAGCGTAATAGTATCGCCAACTTTTGCGCTAGATAATTCTTTAATTCCAGCAATAATAAAACCCACTTCCCCGGCGCTCAATGATTTCATGCGGACAGGTTTTGGTGTAAAAACACCAACTTGTTCGCATAAATACTCATCTTTTGTCGCCATTAAATGTATTTTTTCTTTAGGACTAATTTCTCCATCTATAACTCGCACCAACATAACAACGCCAACATAGTTATCAAACCATGCGTCAATAATTAAAGCTTTTAATGGTTTTGATAACGATCCAGATGGAGCTGGTATATGACTTACAACCTCCTCCAAGATATCCTCTACACCTTGACCAGTTTTGGCTGAACAAGCAATTGCAGTGCTTGCATCAATACCAATAACGTCTTCAATTTCTTTCTTAACCCTCTCAGGTTCAGCCGAAGCTAAATCAATTTTATTTAATACTGTAAAAACTTCGATATTTTGGTCCAACGCTGTATAGCAATTTGCTACAGTTTGCGCCTCAACACCTTGAGAGGCATCGACAACTAATATCCCACCCTCACAAGCAGCTAATGAACGACTTACTTCATAAGTGAAATCAACATGGCCAGGTGTATCTATTAGATTGAATGTATAAATTTGATTGTCTTTTGCTTGATATTTAAGAGTTACGGTTTGAGCCTTTATGGTAATACCTCTCTCTCTTTCAAGATCCATAGAATCGAGAACTTGAGAATCCATTTCACGATCTGTTAGTCCGCCGCAATGCTGAATAATACGATCAGCTAATGTTGATTTACCATGATCAATATGAGCAATAATTGAAAAATTTCTTACTTTATCCATCATATTTGTAGGGCTTCATCATTAAACTAAAAAGAGAAAAAATTGATAAATTTTTGTCAAACCGTGATATTACAGGAATGCATATCAAACAAAATACATTTGTATATTATTTGTTTATCTTTACTGGTATATAAATAGTATTGCCATTACGATAAACTAACAATGCTATAGTTTTTCCTTTTGGGACCTTTCTAATATCTCTATTGAAAGATCCAATTGACTCAACTGCCGTATTATTGAAAGCTAAAATAACATCTCCCGCTCTTATGCCAGCATTACCTGCAATTCCTTGAGCCTCTACAACAAGCAAACCATTTCTTCCATTGATTTTTTTTCTATCTTTTTTTGTTAGCTCCTTGAGGGATAGACCTATTCGATTTACCTCTTTAATTTTTTGCTTATTGGATGCCACCATATTTTCTTCACTTGGCATTTTTCCTACTTTAATGGAAAGTTTAATTTTCTTTCCTTTTCGAAGAATCTCTACTGGTACTCTGGTAGAGGGTTTTGTTGTCCCAACAAACTTAGGAAGGTCAGAGGATGATGTAATAATATTGTTATTAAACTTTAATATGATATCGCCAGGCTCAACCCCACCTTTTTCTGCAGGAGATGATTTTTCTACCATAGCTATTAATGCACCTCTAGTATCTTTTAGGCCAAAAGATTCTGACAGCTCCTCTGTAATTTCTTGAATAGCAACACCCAACCATCCTCGAATAACTCTTCCATTTTTCTTTAATTGCTCTGCAACATTAATGGCAACATCAATTGGAATTGCAAATGAGAGCCCCATATAGCCACCGGTTCTACTATAAATTTGTGAATTAATACCTATTACTTCGCCGTTTGTACTAAACAAAGGTCCACCAGAATTTCCAGGATTTATTGCTACGTCAGTTTGAATGAAAGGAACAAAATTTTCTTGTGGTAATGCTCTTCCAATAGCGCTGACAATTCCAACTGTCATGGTATTCTCTAATCCAAAAGGAGATCCAATTGCAGCGACCCATTGTCCAACTTTAATTTTTTCAGGATCACCAAATTTAACTTTCGGTAAGCCTTTCGCTTGAATTTTTAGTAAAGCGACATCAGTTTTTCTGTCCAAACCTAATATCTCAGCTTTAAATTCTCTTTTATCTGCTAATTTAACTAAAACAGTATCGGCTTGAGCCACAACATGAGCGTTGGTAATGATGTACCCGTCACTTTCAATAATAAATCCTGAACCTGTACCATTTATCATCTCTTGCGGGGCTTGATTACCGCCATTATTAGGAAATCCTGGTAAATTAGGTATGCCAAAACGCTCAAAAAATTCTTGCATTCTTTCATCTTGAAATGGAATATTGTTGTTTGACGGTCTTTCAACTATGCTGCTGATGTTTACAACTTTGTTACCTTGTTCGTCAGCAAGAATAGTGAAATCAGGCAGAGTTACAGCGTATGAAGAACTTATTAAAATATTTATTATTACGAAAAAACGAAAAATTAATGTCATTAGTACTTTTCCTAAAAATGAAATTAAAAGAATAACTTTTAGTTTGGGCTTATACTTTATTACGATATTTTACAGAAAAAAGAACTGATTTCTATTTAAAAAGAAATAGACTCAGTAAACATTTCACACGTTTTTTTAGGTACCGCTCCAACTGTCATAACTTGATACCCATTTGTAAATTTTGCACACACATTCGTGCTGCCCATTTTGATGCTACCAACTTTTGGCTTGTGATCTCTTTGAACTGGTTGAAGAAATACTGAGAGATACGAAAGTCCATCAGAAAAAACTAAATGGTGACTCAACATAGTAATTCCATTGTTTCGTGTTGCTTTTGCGCTTATTTTTTTAAATCCGTCAGGTAAATCTGAAAATTTCCAAAATTTTTGAGATGGTAGGTCAATTGAACCTTCATTCATTAAATAATCTTTGGTTAAGTCGATTTTTGGAGCAAACCAAGAAAGATCATTATGCGCGTCAACGAAATTGACATTCACAAAAGCGGCCTCTTCAACAAGCTTGTTTTGCTCGTCGCTAACTAACATCTTTAACGGAATGGATGTTTTTTTATCAAGCCAAAAGTGGTAACGATAGCGATATTTATCTTTGGGTATCAATACAACTATTTGTGCAGCACGATCAGCAATTCTATCAGCTTTGCCAAAGTGTAAATTATATACATTTTTTAAATTCTCAATATCATCAGGAATAACAGCAGGGAAAAGATTACTCGAATCTCTTCTTTTAATATGAATATTTTTTTCGCTAGAATGATAAACGGTCGTATTTTTACCATGCGATAAAACTTCCCCTGGAGTGCCGTCCATCAAAGTCATTCTTGTATATTCATCAGATCCATGCAGCGCATGAGTAATATCAACGGAACGTGTCTCACTATTGTGTGTGTAACGATATATACCTTGATAATTTTGCGTCTTAGCTGCGAAATGAGCATCCAACAACACCTTCCATGGATCTTCTAAAGCCATAGAAAGGTTGTAAGTACTTAAATAAATAAATACAAAGTATGCAAGTTTCTTAATCACGTTAGTCTTGCTGAGCGAAGTTAGCTTGGATGAAATAACTGGCGTTATGCGATGTATTCGCATAATGTTTGGAGATGATTTCATTACTTACATCTTCTTGAACTAATTGAATAGATCCATTATTTTGCAATGGTGAAAGATTAACGGTAGTAACTCCGACCACAAATAGCGCAGCAAAAGAAGCAGCAATTTTCCATTGCTTAAAGGAGAAAGTTAATGAGTTGTTGTTACCATTTTTTTCAACATAGCCACTTATTTGCGTTGGTTCCTTGTCGATAGATGCCATAATCTTCTCAGTCAAATTAGGTGTGTGCGAGTAATTATTTTGCATGACGTCACGAACAATTTGATAGTTAGACCATTCTTTCTTAAGCTTATGATTGGATGATAATTTATCTATATCTTTATCAAGATCTGCTTTGTCTGTTTGGTTATCAAATAAATTTGATATTTTTTCACTCATAACTCTAATATTCCTTATTTAATGTTGTTACCATCTTTTATTTGTTTTTTCTAACAAAGGTTTTAGTTTGTCAGAAATTGCGTCTCTAGCTCTAAAAATTCTTGATCGGACAGTTCCAATGGGACAATTCATAATGTCGGCTATTTCTTCATAACTTAAACCATCCATTTCTCTAAGCGATATCGCTTGTCTAAGATCGTCTGGTAGTAACTCGATGGTCTGATTAACTGTAGTAACAATTTCATTTGTCATCATTGTGGATTCTGGAGTTTCTAAGTTTCTCATTTCATGGCCGTCAACAAAATTCTCTATATCTTCAAGCTCAACGCTATTAACAGCCTTGGGCCTTCTGCCTAGAGAAACTAAGTGGTTCTTAGCAGTGTTTATGCCTATTCGATATAGCCATGTATAAAAAGCACTATCGCCTCTAAAATTATTGATCGCTCTGTAGGCTTTAATAAACGAGTCTTGAACAATATCTTCAATCTCTGATTGATCTCTAACCATACGTGATAAGAGTCTGGTTAGCTTTTTATTGTACTTTTCTACTAAAATGCCAAAAGCTTTCTTATCGCCTTTCTGAGCTTTTTCAACCAACTTTTGATCGATTGCTCTTTCAGGATTGACAGGTTTAACATCCATATTTTGTGGTTTGTTTTGCACTATTTGACTATTGTACACAGGCTTAGGATCTGAAACTACTTTTAATGTATTCATATGAACGCTTTCACCAAATTTGTAATTAAAATTAAAAAAAACTTTATGTTTTAGTAATGACCTACAATATAGTATTAAAGTTCATATATTATTTCACATAGAATGATAAATTTTGATGTAGTTATAGTTGGGAGTGGGCTAGCTGGATTAAGTACTGCTTTGAAATTAGCCGACCATAAAAAAATTGCAATAATAAGTAAGCGTTCACTTGATGATAGTTCAAGTCAATGGGCTCAAGGAGGAATTGCTTCTTCAGCAAATTCTTTATCTCACACTTCTCATCTTAAAGATACCCTCATTGCTGGCGCAGGACTATGTGACGAAGATACAACTCATTTTGTAACTCAAAACAGCTTGAAAGCTCTGGACTGGCTTATTAAGATGGGAGTAAACTTTACTAAAGAAATTAATAATTCTAATTTACATTTAACCCAAGAGGGAGGTCATAGCCAAAGAAGAATTGCACATGTAGATGACACAACTGGTTCAGCCATCCAATCAACCTTAATAGAAAAGATAAAAAAACATACAAATATTACTATATTTGAGGATCATATTGCGGTTGATTTAATTACATCACAAAAACTAAATCAAAATGCTACTAATAATATTTGCCATGGTCTTTATGTGCTATCAAATGAAAGTGGTCGTATTATGACAATGAGCTCAAACTTTGTTGTTATTGCATCTGGCGGTGCGAGCAAAGTTTATCTCTACACCACAAACCCAGATGTAAGCACTGGTGACGGCATCTCAATGGCATGGAGATCAGGTTGCCGCGTAGCAAATATGGAATTCATTCAATTTCACCCAACATGTCTTTTTCATCCACATGAGAAATCTTTTTTAATTTCTGAGGTATTAAGAGGTGAAGGGGCTATATTAAAACTTCCTGACGGCACTCCATTCATGCATCATTATGACGAACGTGGAGAGCTTGCACCGAGAGATATCGTAGCCAGAGCAATAGACTTTGAGATGAAAAAAAGAGGTATTGATTGCGTGTATTTGGACATCAGTCATAAGCCTCTAAGTTTTATAAAAAAACATTTTCCGATGATATTCAAAAGATGTCTTGCGCTAAATATAGATATTTCAAAAGATCCGATCCCTGTTGTTCCTGCCGCACATTATAGCTGTGGGGGGGTGATGACCAATCTTTCTGCACAAACGGATATAACAAATTTATATGCTGTAGGAGAAGTGGCTTATACAGGTCTACACGGGGCTAATAGATTGGCTAGTAATTCTCTTTTGGAATGTTTGGTTTTTTCAGATGCAGCAGTAAAAGATATTCTCTCTAAAAACTTGTCTCTCAAAGCAATTCTACCAAAATGGGATGAAAGTCGAGTAACCGATGCTGACGAGGAAATTCTTATTACTCATACATGGAATGAGTTGAGGCGTTTCATGTGGAATTACGTTGGAATCGTCAGAACCAATAAAAGATTATTTAGAGCAATGCATAGAATCAAAATGTTAAGAGATGAGGTAAATGAATTTTATACAAATTTCAAAATTTCAAATAATTTAGTTGAACTGAGAAATCTACTGCAAGTTGCTGAGTTGATCATTGAATCAGCAATATCAAGAAAAGAAAGTCGGGGCTTACATTACAGTAAGGATTTTCCAAAGACGTCTGATAAAAAAAGTATTACCATATTAAATCCACCAAACCTCTATAATATTAAGCAAAAAAAACATTATGTTAAAAGAAAATAGATGTAATTTTTTTTATGATTAAATCAAAAAACCACATTTAATGAAAGGTACACTTTATGGAAATAAAAATGAACTCAGCGGTAAAAATTACATACGAACTCAAAGATCCTGACGGTAATCTTCTGGAATCCTCAAGTGAACCAATCGCATATCTTCACGGGGGTTATGACAATATATTTCCAAAAGTTGAAGAAGCTATGCATGGAAAAAAAGTTGGTGATGAGGTCGTTGTATCCTTAGATCCTGCCGATGCATTCGGAATTTATGACGAAAATTTAGTTCAAATTGAGCCAGCCTCAGCTTTTCCAGAGACTGATTTAAAAAAAGGAATGCAATTTGAGGGAGAAGATAAGTCTGGAGAGGTAATCATATACACGGTTACAGATATTGCTGATGGTAAGGTTGTTGTAGATGGGAACCATCCTTGGGCTGGACAAAGAGTAATCTTTAAGGCCGTCGTAAAGGAGGTTCGATCGGCTAACGAAGAGGAAATTCAGCATAAGCATGTGCATGGCGCTGGTGGACATCATCACTAAGATTTTAACTCTTGAGGAAGTTTCTTTTGAATCAATTTGATGAATGGCTCATAAATAAAAGGATTTGAGCAAATAATATTTCCTGATTCAAGCCATTCTTGTTGTTCAGAAAAATCACTTACGATACCACCTGCCTCTCTTACGATTAGACCTCCAGCAGCAATATCCCATTTTGAAAGTCCAATCTCCCAAAACCCATCAAGCCATCCTGCAGCAACATAAGCCAAGTCAAGCGCTGCAGCTCCAGGTCGCCTCACACCTGAGGTATTGAGAATAACATCCTCAAGAATTTTTAGATAATCCGAAAGATATTTAAAATCCCGAAAAGGAAATCCAGTGCCTATCAATGAGTCTCTCATCTTATTTTTTTTTGAAACACGAATTCTTCTGTCGTTTAAAAAAGCACCTTGCCCTTTAGATGCCGTGAATAAATCATTACGATTAGGATCATAAACAACACCATGAGTGATCTCACCTTTTTGTATCAATGCTATCGAAATTGCATATTGTGGAAAATTATGCAAGAAATTAGTGGTTCCATCTAAAGGATCAATCACCCACACATTATCTGATTCCTCAGTAAAGCCTGACTCCTCCCCAAGAAAGCTGTGATCAGGATAGGCGTTCTTTAGTGTGTCAATAATTATTTTTTCGGAAGCAATATCAACCTCACTAACAAAATCGTTGTAATTTTTTTTATTGATAGTCAAGGCCCCGATATCATCAGATGCTCTTGTTATTAAAGCTCCTGCTTGACGCGCAGCTTTTACTGCAATATTTAACATTGGATGCATATATAACCTATGAATTAATTGGAAAGAGATTGTTATATAATGTTACAGAGAAAAATCATGTTCAACAAATCAAATTTATTACATCAATTCGAAATAGTCTTATGCCGCCCAAGTCACGGAGGTAACATTGGCTCAACGGCTCGTGCGATGAAAACGATGGGGTTTAAATGCTTGCATCTCGTTCAACCCAAGATGTTTCCATCGGATGAAGCATATGCTCTTGCTGCAGGCGCAGATGATATTTTAGATAATGCATTAATATTTGATACTCTGGAAGAGGCAATAAAAAATTCCAATTATGTGATTGGGTTCACTGCAAGAAAAAGAGAGTTGTCACAAAATCACCTCAATATAAGAAAAACGTCAGTCGGCTTACTTGAAAAAGCTACATCTCAAAGAATATCTTTGATTTTTGGTAATGAGACCAATGGCTTATCTAACGACGAAATAAAACATTGCCAGCATCTAAGCTTTATAGACGCCAATAAAGATTATTCCTCACTCAATTTAGCTCAATCTGTTCAAATATGTTGTCACGAGATTAGAATGGCGCTTGATGATGTAAATTCAAACCCTATTCTTGAAAAGCGCCCTATGGATTTTGTCAATCAATCACAATTAAATGGCTTCTTTTTGCATCTCGAAAAAATGCTTCATGAAATAGGTTTTCTAAAAAAATTTCAAGGTGAGAGATTAATGTATAGAATTCGGTTGTTATTCAACAGAACTCAGCTGGACAAGGATGAATTGAATATTATGCGTGGCATTCTTACAGAAATACAAAAAAAGATTAAATAGATACCTGAGTAAATTTATCAAGAATTATTTTTCGTGTAATAATAACTTTTTTTCAATCTATCAGAAATCATTAAAATGTTCGAAAAAATTAAATCAGACCTAGCCATAGTTTTTGACCGTGATCCAGCTGCACGATCTTATCTTGAAATATTGACAGCTTACCCTGGTGTACATGCAGTTATGATTCATCGTTTATCGCATAAAATATGGAACCTTAAACTTTATTGGCTTGCAAGATTGCTTGCACATATCGCTCGAATCTTTACAGGTATTGAAATACATCCTGGAGCAATTATCGGTAATCGTTTTTTTATCGACCATGGAATGGGTGTGGTTATTGGTGAAACTGCCATCATTGGAGATGATTGTACAATATATCACGGCGTCACCTTAGGGGGCACTTCATGGAAACAAGGCAAGCGTCATCCCACTCTCGAAAATGGTGTTGTAATTGGTGCTGGGGCAAAAATTTTGGGGCCAATTACTATATCCAATGGCGCTAAAATTGGTTCGAACGCAGTAGTTGTTAAAGACGTACCTGAGAATGCAACAGCATTAGGAATTCCAGCTCGAGTAGTCGATGAAGATCAAAAGAAAACATCAGGATTCAGCCCTTATGCCGTTGGAAAAGACGATAACGACCCAATGTCAGAAGTTATAAAAAATCTTATTGATAAATTAGAACAACAAGAAAAAAGAATCAGTGACATGGAAGTCAAAAAGAAATAATTAAAAATCTCTTAATACTTGATAAATTTACTCAAGAATTATAAAATCCGATTTTAAACTTTTTTTATCAACAATGAAACTAACAACCAAAGGTAGATTTGCTGTCACTGCATTGCTTGATTTGGCTATGAATGAATCAAATAGCCCTGTTAAGCTTTCTGAAATATCAGACAGGCAGTCCATTTCCCTATCCTATCTTGAGCAGCTTTTTAGTCAAATGCGCAGGAAAGGTTTGGTGAAAAGTGTGCGAGGTCCAGGTGGTGGTTATTTAACCGCACATGACTACAAAAATATTTCGGTAAAACATATCATTATGGCTGTTGATGAAAAAATTGACTCTACACAATGCGGAGGCAATGAAAATTGCCAAGATGGTGATCGATGCATCACTCATAATTTATGGATGTCCCTAAACAATAAGATTTTGGATTATCTGGACGGGATGAGCTTGGACGATTTACTTAAAAGTCAAAATAAATCCGACAAACGTATTAATTTTATAAGCTCTACAAAATCAAATAATGATATTAAAGCGGGGAGGTTGTAAATTGATCTATTTCGACAACAATGCAACGACTGCTATTCATCCTGAAGTACTCAACGAAATGATGCCTTTTTATGAAAATCAATACGGTAATCCAGCCTCTAATCATCGGTTTGGGCGAAAAGCACTTACCGCGATTGAAGAGTCAAGAGAAAGGGTAGCCAATGCGGTAAATGCTCATCCTTCCCAAGTAATATTTACAGCAAGCGGAACTGAATCAAATAATATGATCATTCATGGAATTGCTGAAAGTTATCCAGAATCGTTTTTTGCTTACAGCGCAATAGAACACCCATGCGTTAGTCAGCCAATACAAGCTTTAACAAATAAAGGTTTTTCAAGTATTATGCTGCCGGTAACGATGGGTGGTTTGATAGATTTTGCTGCATTAAAAAAACAAGACCAATTTCCCAATGTTGTTTCTATCATGATGGTAAATAACGAGACTGGGATTATTCAAGATATGCCTCACATCGTTTCTTGGGCAAAGGAACATAATGCATTTGTTCACACGGATGCGGTACAAGCACTCGGTAAAATCGATGTTGATTTTGATCAACTTGACCTTGATGCTATGACTATTTCAAGTCACAAAATTTATGGTCCCCAAGGCATAGCTGCTTTGATTGTGAATAAAAAAATTGACCTAACTCCATTTATGAGGGGCGGTGGGCAAGAAAAAGGTTTTCGAAGTGGCACTGAAAATTTGGCAGGTATTGTAGGTTTTGGTAAAGCTTGTGAACGAGTTACAAATAATATTGTCACATTCAAGGAGAATATAAAGCCTGTAAGAGATTTTATCGAACGTAGTTTAGACGACATGGGTGCAGTAATTTTTGGGAAGGAATCAAATAGAATTGATAATACTTCATTCTTTGCATTTCCAAAATTAGATGGAGTAACGTTGCTTACAGCGCTTGATAAAAAAGGTTTTTCTGTGGCAAGCGGTTCGGCTTGCTCAAGCAACAATAATGAACCTAGCCATGTTTTACTGGCTATGGGGGTAGATGATGAACTAGCCCAAGGTGCTATAAGAGTGAGTATGGGTGTGGATTCAAATATGGAGCAGGCAAAAGCTTTTATTACTTCATTAAAAGAAGAGGTACAAAGACTTAAGCAATTAACCGCTATGGTAGCTTAAATTTAAATTAGAGGAAATTATGAAAATTGAAAAAATGACAATGCCGATTTACATGGACTATTCATCCACCACCCCTGTTGATCCCAGGGTAGCTGAAAAAATGATTCCATTCATTACAGAAGATTTCGGTAATCCGGCGTCAAGAAGCCATCCTTATGGTTGGACAGCTGAAAAAGCAGTGGAAACCGCAAGAAAAGAAGTTGCAGCTTTAGTCAATGCTGACCCTAGAGAAATTATTTGGACCTCAGGTGCAACTGAATCAAATAATTTGGCCATCAAAGGGGCCAGTAATTTTTATTCGTCCAAAGGTAAACATATCATTACGCTAGCGACTGAACATAAAGCTGTGATCGATGCAGTCAGAGAAATGGAACGACTAGGTTTCGAAACTACTTTCCTGTCACCAGAAGCAGATGGCCTAGTTGATATTGAAAAATTTAAACAAGCGTTACGTCCCGATACTGTATTAGCAACAATTATGTTAGTGAATAATGAAATTGGAGTTGTGCAAGATGTCGATTCTTTAGGAAAAATATGTAGAGATCAAAATATTATTTTTCATGTAGATGCTGCCCAGGCGACTGGTAAGGTAAATATCGATTTAGAAAAATTACCGGTTGATCTTATGAGTTTTTCTGCACATAAAACCTACGGCCCTAAAGGTGTTGGTGCACTTTATGTAAGAAGAAAACCAAGAATCCGTATTGAGGCACAAATGCACGGCGGCGGGCATGAGCGTGGCATGCGATCAGGGACATTAGCAACTCATCAAATAGTTGGCATGGGCGAAGCATTTAGAATCGCTAGAATTGAAATGAAAGAAGAAAACGCTCGTATAAAAAAACTTCAAGAAAGATTGCTGAACGGTTTAACTAAAATTGATGAGACTTTCGTTAATGGAGATTTAAAAAATAGAGTCCCTCACAATCTGAATATCAGCTTCAATTATGTCGAGGGTGAGTCTTTAGTGATGGCAATTAAAGGTATTGCTGTATCGAGTGGCTCAGCATGTACATCAGCAAGTTTAGAGCCAAGCTATGTACTTCGCGCACTCGGAAGATCTGATGAATTAGCACACAGCTCTATAAGATTTTCAATTGGTCGATTTACCAAGGAGTCCGATGTTGATTTCACAATTCAACTGCTGCAAGAAAAAATTGGTAAATTAAGAGAGTTGTCACCATTATGGGAAATGTTTCAAGAAGGTGTTGATATAGAAAAAGTAGAGTGGACTGCACATTAAAAAAAAGGAGAATTTAAATGGCTTACAGCGATAAAGTACTAGATCATTATGAGAACCCGAGAAATGTTGGGTCTTTCGACAAAAGCGATCCTAACGTTGGCACTGGTATGGTTGGTGCCCCTGCTTGTGGTGATGTAATGAAGCTGCAAATTAAGGTTTCTGATCAAGGAAAAATTGAGGACGCAAAATTTAAAACATACGGTTGTGGCTCAGCAATAGCATCAAGCTCTCTTGTCACTGAATGGCTGAAAGGTAAAACGTTGGATCAAGCATCGGAAATAAAAAATTCAGCTATTGCTGAAGAACTTGCCCTTCCTCCAGTAAAAATTCATTGCTCAGTTCTCGCAGAAGATGCTATCAAGGCGGCAGTAGAAGACCTTAAATCAAAGAAAAAATAAATGGCCATCACACTAACAGAGAAAGCTGCCGAGAGAGTAGAGAAGTATCTTGAGTCAAGAGGAAAAGGCGTGGGTCTCAAGTTGGCAGTTAAAACTACAGGCTGTTCAGGAATGGCCTATGTGCTTGAGTTTGCTGATGAAATACCTAATGAAGATCATATTTTTGAAAGTCATGGAATTAAAATAATGGTGGATCCCAAGAGTCTTATATATATAGATGGTACCGAGCTTGATTTTGCTCGAGAGGGATTGAATGAAGGTTTTCAGTTTAACAATCCGAACGTAAAAGACAGTTGTGGTTGTGGAGAGAGCTTCACAGTTTGATTGGCAATTGTTTTGAAGTATTTAATTTATCTATCCAGTTTGATATGGAAATCGAAAGTCTTAATAAACAATTTAGACTGCTACAAAAGGCAGTGCATCCTGATCGCTTTGTGAATGCAACCGATTCGGATAAAAAACAATCGATGATAAAGTCCACAGAGATTAATGAAGCCTATCAAACCCTTAAAGACCCAATATCAAGAGCCTCCCATATCATAAGCCTTCATGAAAATTTAAAAGAAGAAACTCTTCCACCCGAATTTCTTATGCAACAAATGGAGTGGGAAGAGGAATTGGAAGATTCAAACGATGCTCAACAACTTAATAATTTAGCGCATCAGATTGATGAAGAAAAAAATGCAATCTTAAATCTATTAACCGTTCAGCTCGATGAAAAAAAGGACTATCAATCAGCATTGGTGCTTGTGGGTAAGTTAAAATTCATTACCAGTCTCTATAAAAAAATTAAACAAAAAACATTTTCTATGGATCCAACATAAATGGCACTTTTACAAATTTCAGAACCTGGTAAAAGCACCCTGCCTCATGAGCATCGTCTTGCCGTTGGTATTGATTTAGGCACAACAAATTCGTTGGTAGCTTCAGTCGTCAGCGGCAAATCTACTATTCTGGAAGATGAGGATAATAATAAAATCACTCCTTCTATTGTTTATTTCAGTGATGATAAAAGTTTGATTGGTAGTGCTGCTCAACAAAAACAATCCATAGATCCTACCAATGCGGTTGCATCGGGTAAAAGATTGATCGGGAAAAGTCTTAAAGACATTAATAAAGAAAGTTTCATTAATAGGCTAGATGATGATGATGGGAATATAACGATTCACACAGACGCCGGGATGAAGAGTCCGGTTGAAGTGTCTGCTGAAATCTTGAAGCACCTGAAGTTGATCGCTGAAAAAAGATTGGGTGGTGTTATTACGGGTGCTGTCATAACAGTACCTGCCTACTTTGATGACGCGCAAAGACAAGCCACCAAAGATGCAGCTACCATTGCCGGCATCAATGTTTTAAGGCTCATAAACGAACCAACTGCAGCGGCAGTCGCCTATGGCTTGGATAAAAATGTAGAAGGGAACTTTGTGATTTATGATCTGGGTGGTGGGACATTTGATATATCAATACTTCGTCTCGAGAAAGGTCTATTTGAGGTGATAGCTACCCACGGAGATAGCTCTCTTGGTGGAGATGACTTTGATCGTGTAATAGAAAATTGGCTGACTAAAGAGAGCGATATGCCTGTAAATAATGCTGTAAAAAAACAACAGCTTAAGGATTTGGCAAGAGTTACTAAAGAGCGTCTCACCAAAAATAAATCGGTATCATTAGAAGGTATCGAACAAAGTATGGATCAGGAAACCTTCTCCAGGCTATCGGATCACCTCACCCAAAAAACCATAGAGTGCATAAGATATGCGTTAAACGATGCGCAGCTTAAAGTATCCAACATTAATGGAGTTGTCATGGTTGGCGGTTCAACAAGGATGCCAAACATACAAAGGGCGGTTGAAACATTCTTCGGTATGCCTCTTTTGAATAATATCAACCCTGACGAGGTGGTTGCGCTTGGTGCAGCAGAACAAGCAAATATTTTAATAGGCAACAGCAACGATGATTTATTATTACTTGATGTGATTCCACTGTCCTTAGGTATCGAGACTATGGGTGACATTGTTGAGCGTATCATCCCCAGAAATTCAACGCTTCCTGTAGCGATGGCACAAGAATTTACAACCTATCAAGACGGACAAACCGGTATGGTTATCCATGTTGTTCAAGGTGAACGTGATCTCGTAAAAGATTGTCGTTCACTGGGCAAGTTTACCTTAAAGGGTATTCCTCCGATGGTGGCTGGTGCGGCAAAAATTCGTGTGACATTTCAGGTTGACACCGATGGACTGCTGGCTGTTTCCGCAAAAGAATTATCGACAGGCATTGAATCATCCATCGAGGTGAAACCATCTTACGGTCTGGACGATGCTCAAATCCAAACCATGCTTCAATCCTCCTTTGACAGCGCTGAGGAAGACAAAGATCACAGAGCTTTAGCTGAAATAAAGACTGAGGGCACGCAAATCATTGCATTAATTGAAGAGGCCATTAAAAAAGATGGGTCGCTTCTTAATCAAGCTGAATTAAAGAAAATACATGAGACAATAGACGCGCTCAACAAAGCACTTGCCTCAGACAACCCTGATGATATCAAGGAACTCATTGATCGAATGAACAAAGAAACAGAACATTTTGCAGCTTTGCGGATGGATCAATCCATTAGTAAAGCACTTTCTGGAAAAAATATTAATACATTGGAACTCTAATGCCAAAAATTATTGTACTGCCGCACTCCGAATTATGCCCTGAAGGCGATGTTGTTGACGCAAAAAAAGGGCAAAGCGTTTGTGACGTCTTACTTGAGAATGATATTCCTATTGAACATGCTTGTGATCAGGTATGTGCTTGCACCACATGCCACGTTATTGTTAGAGAGGGTTTTAATAACTTGGAGCCCTCCGATGAGAATGAAGATGATATGCTCGACAAAGCGTGGGGGCTTACCCCACAATCACGTTTATCCTGTCAAACCATCATTGACGAAGCTGATCTCACCATCGAGATTCCAAAATACACCATCAACCTCGCTAAAGAAGGATAAAAAAAAGGCCGGTAAACCGGCCTTTTTCAATAGGAGTATAACTAAATAAAACTCTAGAACATATACTGCATTCTTACTGTACCTAATGTTTCGCTATTGAGCTCCTCAGGAGATTTAACGTCCGCTACGTACATCCCATCATCAAACTTTGTATGCTCGAGTGATGCTTTGAACTGAACGTTTTTATTCGCCTTCCATTTTAGGCCCAGTGACCACTGATCGGCACCTGAGCTACCATTAGTACAAGATGTGTATGTAGCTGATACTGAACCACAATTTGAAGTACCTCTGAATCGTGTTTCACCAGAAGTCATGTCACCTTGGTTGATATTGATGTTTGAAATATCAAGCTTTTGGTATCTTGCAGCCACTTCCCACATACCGATCCCTTTACCTGAACTCATATCATACGGGTTGTTCACTTTGATACCCTTCATTTTACCGCCCTTGTAGGACTTAGAGTATTTCTCACCAGTGAGGATGTAGCTTGCTGTTAAGTAATAAGCTCTAATGTCTGCCTCAGCAGTATTAGTGTAACCAGGGTTTGAACCTTCAAAGTCACCGTCTGTATACTCAGCTTGCACCTTGAATGGTCCGTTAGCAATAATTGCTTCTAGGCCAATAAAGCTTGATTCAACGTCAACGTTAACTTTACCTTTTTGTGAAGCACCACCATTTGTAAGGCCGTGACCTTGTAATTGTAATGACGCTAGAGGCTTTAGACCTCGTCCTGCAGATTTGAATGAAAATAGTTTAGCGTGTGTTGTACCCTCTGGTGAATCTGCATGGTAACCATGCCCAGTAACCGATGGGTCAATACCGTTACTTGATGTTTTAGGTGTTTGTGAATAATCTTCAGAAAAACCTGAGATACCGAAGTGTAATATTTTATTTTTCATTTTTGCAGCTTTCGCAAAGTCGTAAGTCACACGTGCTGACATATTTGCATCCACTTCAATATCATCATCCTTGAAGTTTTCTTGGTATCTGGTCACCATCCATGTACCTGCATTCTTTTTACCAAACGCGCCATTAGCAGCAATACCTAATTTTTTGTGTGGTGAAATTTGGTTAATCCATGAACGTTCATTGAAGTCAATATCGTTCGATGAAGTTAAGCCTTCAAGGTTGAATGCTTGTTTAAATTGACCCATTTTGAAATTGAACGCTTTCGATGGAGCAAATGTTAGTTCTGCTGTATCCATACCTTTCTTGCCCTTACCAGCAGCATTTAATACCACGTTGTATTTCCAAATTTTGTCTAATTTACCTTTGATACCTAAACGCGCACGACGCATTTCGAACTCGCCTGGTGAAGAGATGCTCTTACCATCACGATCATATTCAGTATAAGTACCACCTGATATATCATCTTCATCAATACTTGACGCTTTCATATCAAAGTGCATACGACCTGTGATCGCTATTGAGTTTTTACCGTCGGCGCTTTGTAGTGTAAATTTTCCACCACTATTTTTAATCGTTGGTGTGTTTTTCATTTTCTTGCCGTGCGAACGAGATAAAAGTGCACCCTCATCTTCAGTAAGAACGCCTTTCGTTACCAAGGCATTAATCAAGTCTTCTGTCGTGTCTGCATAAACATGAGCAGACATCGAAGCCGTTGCTAAAGCTACTGCACCAGCTAAAATTTTGTTTTGAATCTTCAAAATTGCGTCTCCTATTTAAATTAAAGTTTTAATAAAACATTGCAAATACAACGTTTTACTCACTTAAATAAGATTCTCTATTTTGAATATGACAAATCGATGACAAATAGCTAATCACTCGCTATGTTTGTTTGATATTAATAAAATAAGAGAGGATGTGTTGTAAAAAAACAACTAGGTTTACAAGATTAGGCTGCCCATATCAAAATTAACGCGTCCAGAAGCTAGGTTATAAACGCCCCCGATGACCCCAACCTGTTTTTTTTCAATTTGACGTTGAATGACTGTGCTCTCTGATACTATTTTTTGTATTTGTGATCGAACATTCAATGCGCACACCTTATCCACAAAATTATTATTTTTCGAGGTCCTCTCCTGTTTCGCTAGGATAGTTTTTTCTTTCTCAACCGATGGGTTTATCAGCTGAATAATTTCTCCGATATTGCCGCCAGTAAAATGATCACAAGCTGCTTTAACTGCACCGCAGTTTGAGTGACCCATAACCACAATAATTTTCGCACCTAAATATTCAGTAGAAAATTCTAAGCTGCCAATAGCCATTTTTGAGGCAATATTTCCAGCCAGTCGCACACTAAAAATATCGCCAAGGTTTTGATCAAAAACCAATTCGACGGTAGTACGAGAATCACTGCACCCCAAAACTGATGCAAAGGGCTGTTGTTTATCTTTCAACTCTTCACGCACACTTATCATATCGTGTTCGGTCTTTATGTTATTAATAAAACGTTCGTTACCTTCGATCAATAAATCCAGTGCCTGTTGAGGCAACATTGTATCTCTGTCCAGTTTATGATTTGTCTGCATAATCTAGATTTACTCGGCTCTCATGTGTGGAAATAATAAAACATCCCTGATGCTCGGGCTATCTGTGAACAACATTACCAGTCTATCCATACCAATGCCACAGCCACCTGTCGGGGGAAGTCCATATTCTAGGGCACGAATAAAGTCAGCATCGTAATACATAGCCTCCTCATCCCCAGACTCTTTTGCTTCTACCTGTGCTTTAAATCGATTTGCTTGGTCCTCGGCATCGTTCAACTCTGAAAATCCATTCGCAATCTCACGTCCTGCAATAAATAATTCAAAACGTTCGGTAATATCCGGATTTGTATCGGATGCTCGAGCTAGAGGAGATACCTCGGTTGGATAATCAATGATATACGTAGGGTTCCATAAATGTTTCTCGGCTTCCTCTTCAAAACATAAAAGTTGATAGGCGCCCAAACCTAAATCACCTGTAAATGTGTGTCCTTTTTTTTCAAGAATATTTTTCAGAAAATAGACATCCATCAGGTTCTCTTTGGAATAATCCTTTGAGTGCTTCAAGATTGCATCAACCATCGTAAGACGCTCGAAGGGTTTGCCAAAATCAATAGGCTTATCCTGGTACATTAACGTTTTATCGCCAGTGACTTGTTCGGCGATGTGTCGAATACAAGACTCAGTAAACTCCATGAGCCACTGGTACTCCGTATACGCGGCATAAAATTCCATCATCGTAAATTCTGGATTATGCCTCACACTCAACCCCTCGTTTCTAAAATTACGGTTGATCTCAAAAACCCTATCAAAGCCACCAACCACCAATCTCTTAAGGTAAAGCTCTGGAGCTATTCGAAGATACATATCCATGTCTAGGGCATTATGATGTGTCTTGAAAGGCCGGGCAGTTGCGCCACCTGGAATCGGATGAAGCATGGGAGTCTCTACCTCAAGAAACTCATGCTTTTCCATGAACTCTCGCAAACAGGACATGATTTTACTTCTTTTCATGAACGTATCACGTGTAGTCTCATTAACCATGAGATCCACATAACGTTGACGATATTTTGTTTCTTGATCAGAGAGTCCGTGAAATTTTTCTGGTAAGGGTCGGATGGACTTTGTAAGCAATATAATTTCGCTCAGCTCGATAGTCAGCTCATTAGTATTGGTTTTAAATAGCCTGCCCCTCGCCCCAACGATATCACCAAGATCCCATTTTTTGAACTGACTGTAAAGCTCTGGATTAGATTCATTATTAATCAGATCTCTAGCAACATACAACTGAATTCTTCCTTTCCGATCTTGGACGGTTGCAAAGCTTGCCTTTCCCATCACACGTTTTAACATCATCCTTCCTGCCACCGACACTATTATTTCTTTGTCAGCGAGCTCATCTTTGCTTTTCTCATCATACAAGCGATGTAATTCTTCTGAAAAATTTTCTGGCTTAAAATGATTGGGGAAGGCAACACCTCGCTCTCTAATGTCTTGAAGCTTTGCTCTTCGCTCCAAAATAATAGAATTTTCATCCTGCATCACATCTTGTTTGTTATCACTCAACTTATACCCCTTGCTTTAAACTTTCACTTATAAAAACATCCAAATCACCATCTAATACGCCTTGTGTATTACCCACTTCAATGCTCGTTCTCAGATCCTTGATGCGTGATTGGTCTAGCACATAACTTCTAATTTGATGCCCCCACCCAATGTCAGTTTTTGCATCCTCCATTGCTTGCTTTTCTTTATTAAGCTTATTAAGTTCAAGCGCATACAACTGAGCCTTAAGCATATTCATCGCTTGTGCTTTATTGCGATGTTGAGATCGATCATTTTGACACTGTACCACTGTATTTGAAGGTTCGTGTGTAATTCTAACAGCAGAATCTGTTTTATTGATGTGCTGACCTCCAGCGCCAGAAGCTCTGTAGGTATCAATCCTAAGATCCGCTGGATTAATTTCAATATCGATTGATTCATCAATCTCAGGATATACATTAACTCCAGCAAAAGAAGTATGTCTTCTACTCCCAGAATCAAAGGGTGACTTCCTTACCAGTCTGTGGATTCCTGTTTCAGTGCGAAAGAAACCAAAGGCATAATCACCAATAATTTTTAAGGTAGCGCCCTTAATCCCTGCGACCTCTCCTTCTGAATATTCCATAACGTCTATCTTGAAACCTTTTCTCTCAGCATATCTTGTATACATTCTGAAAAGCATATTAGCCCAATCCTGAGCCTCGGTCCCTCCGCTACCCGATTGAAAATCTATGAAGCAATTATTGGCATCCATGGGACGTGAGAACATTCTCTTGAATTCAATATCGTCTACCGCTTTTTCAAGTTCTTTACTGTCTAACCTGATTGTTTTAAAAGTTTCACTATCATTGTCATCCAATGCCATTTCAAACAATTCTTTATTATCGATTAATCGTTGATCAAGTTGAACGGCTTGATTCACAATGTCCTCAAGCATCTTTTTTTCTTTGCCAATTTTTTGACTAAGCTTTCTGTCGGACCATGTTTTTGGGTCTTCTTGTTGCGCGGTGAGTTTTACAATTAATGCCTTTTTGCTATCTAAGTCAAAGAAACTCCTTAAGACCATTAAATTTGTTGTTCACTGATTGAATCAAATTTTTTAACTCAATAATTGCCTCTTCGTCCATAACCACACCTTTAAAATTTAATTTTTATTACGCTTTTTTTTCACATTATACCTAAATTTTTTAATCATAAATGTGTCATTAAACTGTCACAAACAATACCTAGAATTCAACACGTACCAAAAAATTAAATCTACATTCAACAAAGGAGTTATCCCATAATGAAAGAGTTAAACTTAGGTAAATTAAGTGTTGGCGCAGTTGTTGCCGGTACATTTGCCTTTTCAAACCCAACTTTCGCAGCGGTTGATATCATCAAGATTGATGGTTCAAGCACTGTTTATCCAATCACAGAAGCAGTAGCTGAAGAATTCCAAAAAGAAACAGGCATTAAAGTTACTGTTGGTGTTTCAGGGACTGGCGGCGGCATGAAAAAGTTTTGTCGTGGCGATACAGTAATTTCTGGTGCTTCAAGACCAATTAAGGCTAAAGAAAGAAAGAAATGTGCAGATGCTGGTATCGAATTCATCGAAGTTCCTGTAGCGTTTGATGCACTTACT
>CBFHYY010000007.1:0-305936 GCA_965660175.1 Methylophilaceae bacterium | reverse complement strand
TATCAGGACAGCGTTTAGCTGGAATTAAGCAGCTAAAGCGTAGTTATCGTCATTTGCGATTACTGTTTTTCTAGTTTATTAACGAGGTACCTAGAAGCCTCGGTATGCACTGATCTGCTTTGTAACCCACGTCGAAACCGGGTCAGCCCCAAAACATTGATCATTATACTACTTTCCTTTGTTAGCTGCCCGCATGATTCTACTTTTCTCACGATTCCAATCTTTTTCTTTTTCAACCGCACGTTTATCGAACTGTTTTTTACCTTTGGCAAGGCCGATATCACATTTGATGTACCCTTTTTTGTAATGCAGATCTAATGGTACTAGCGTATAACCTGAACGTTCAACCTTACCGATCAGCTTTGCTATCTCTTCGTTTTTTAACAAAAGCTTCCTTGTACGAATATTCTCTGGGTTAATGTGCGTCGATGCATTTCCCATTGGGGTAATATGACATCCAAGCAGGTAGATCTCACCACGCTGAATAATGACATACGATTCCTTGATATGAGCTCTGTTATCCCTAATCGCTTTGACCTCCCAACCCTCTAGAACGATTCCAGCCTCATACCTATCTTCAATAAAGTAATCGTGGAAAGCTTTTTTATTTTGAACAATACTCATGATTATCAAGCTAATTAAAAGTATAATTGTACTTTATACCAATTAAATTATCTTTTTTTATGTACACAATAAAAAAACAAGCCATCGTCTTTCACTCTAAAGAAAAGATGTTCGAGCTGGTCGATGGGGTAGAAGACTACCCCTCATTTTTACCCTGGTGTGGAGACACAAAGGTTTTAAAAAGAGATGAAAACATTACACAGGCGACTATTGATATTCGCTTTAAGGGAATCAAACAATCCTTTACCACTGAAAATAAAAAAAAATACCCCAATATTATGATCATAAGCTTAATCGACGGGCCTTTTAAAAAATTATCAGGTGAGTGGCGCTTTATTGAAATTCAGGAAGGATCGTCACGCATTGAATTAGAACTAAATTATGAGTTTAAAAATATCATTTTGGAAAAATTAATCTCACCTGCTTTTACTATGATCGCGAATACATTTATCGACAGCTTTGTGAGTAAAGCGAATGAGGCAGACGATGTCGGATAAAATGTTGGTTGAAATTGCTTACGCCCACCCCGGTGAACAATTAATAATTCCATTGCAAGTCCCAGTGAATATTTGCGTGAGAGAGGCCATTGAGCTCTCAGGTATTTTACAAAAATTCAAAGATATTGATCTTGAAAATAATAAAGTAGGTATTTTTGGCAAGATTACTTCGTTGGATAAAGTTTTACGCGACAAAGATAGGATTGAAATATACCGTCCTCTCATTGCCGACCCTAAAGAAATAAGACGTAAAAAAGCGAAAGAAGCACAAAAAAATAAAAAATAGTTATAAAATTTAAAAATCACACTCGATTCCTCACCAACTATTCTGTATAATCTGGTTTTGCGCGATAAGGAAAACACATGCGTTTATCACAACAAGCTTTAACCTTCGATGATGTTTTATTGGTCCCTGGACACTCGACTATACTTCCAAAAGACGTCTCACTCAAAACTCAGCTTACAGAAAATATCAGTCTTAACTTACCATTGGTATCAGCGGCAATGGATACGGTGACTGAATCTAGCCTGGCTATTGCCCTTGCTGAACAAGGTGGGCTCGGAGTTATTCATAAAAATATGACACCCGAATTGCAGGCTGAACATGTATCTAAAGTCAAACGGTTTGAATCTGGGGTGGTTAATGACCCCATAACCATTAATCCAAATATGACAGTGCATGAGGTTATAAGGCTTACGCAGAAACATAAAATTTCAGGACTCCCCGTATTATTAGATGGCAAGATCGTGGGTATTGTTACCAACAGAGACTTACGTTTTGAGGAAAATCTTGATCAGCCAGTGAAGAATGTCATGACCCCAAGAGACAGGCTAGTGACTGTCACAGAAGGTGCTAACAAAGATGAGGTTATGCGACTTTTGCATCAACATCGCCTGGAAAGATTGTTGGTGATTGATAAAAACGATACCTTAAAGGGACTGATTACAGTAAAGGATATCCAAAAATCATCCGACCATCCAAATGCTTGTAAAGACAAAGACGAACGATTACGTGTGGGTGCTGCGGTTGGCGTAGGAGACGATACCGACAAAAGAGTTGAATTACTAATATCTGCCGGTGCTGATCTTATTGTGGTTGATACAGCTCATGGTCATTCTCAAGGAGTATTGGATCGGGTGAAGTGGGTTAAAAAACATTTTCCAAAGACCGATGTGATTGGAGGCAATATTGCTACCTCCGATGCCGCCAAAGCTCTCATGGATCATGGTGCAAATGGCGTAAAAGTTGGCATTGGTCCAGGTTCTATATGCACGACACGTATAGTAGCTGGGGTGGGTGTGCCGCAAATTACCGCAATTGCAAATGTAGCAGAAGTGCTAGAAAAAAATAATATACCGTTTATAGCCGATGGAGGCATCCGTTATTCAGGCGATATTGCTAAAGCTATTGCTGCTGGCGCCTCATCAGTAATGCTTGGTGGTATGTTCGCAGGAACTGAAGAAGCCCCGGGCGAAGTTGAATTATTTCAAGGGCGCTCTTATAAATCCTACCGTGGAATGGGATCGATTGGGGCAATGCAAAAAGGATCAAGTGATCGATATTTTCAGGATTCTGAGGATAATGTCGAGAAACTGGTTCCAGAGGGAATCGAGGGTCGAGTGCCATTTAAAGGATCTGTGGCTAATGTGATTCATCAGTTAATTGGTGGTTTAAGAGCCTCTATGGGTTATGTAGGTGCTGGCTCAGTTAAAGAAATGAAAAGTCTTTCCTCTTTTGTGCAAATAACCAACGCTGGCGTAAGGGAGTCTCATGTGCATGACGTTCAGATCACTAAAGAAGCGCCAAATTATAGGGTTGAATAAAATCTTTATTAAAATTAGTTCGTGGGAAAAAAAGGATGTTGATGGATAAAATTCTCATCCTTGATTTTGGCTCGCAATATACTCAACTTATTGCTCGAAGAGTAAGAGAGTTAAACGTGTACTGTGAAATATTTCCTTTCGATATTTCTCCATCAAAAATTCAAGATTTCAAGCCAAAAGCAATAATTTTTTCCGGTGGTCCAAATTCTGTTATTTATGAGGATACACCCGAGGCTCCAAAAATCTGTTTTGAATTAGGCTGCCCTATTCTAGGCATATGCTACGGCATGCAGACTTTGGCAAAGCAATTAGGGGGTGCAGTTGAAAATAGTGCTAAAAGAGAGTTTGGTCATGCCGAGATACGCGCGCAAGGCCATTCCAGCTTATTAATAGATCTTCAGGACAAAACAAACGATCAAGGCCACGGTCTTTTAGATGTTTGGATGAGCCATGGCGATAAAGTCACCGCATTACCGGATGGGTTTTCTATTATTGCAAGCAATGCATCAACTCCAATAGCGGCAATAGGCAATCAAGAGAAAAAATACTATGGCGTGCAATTTCACCCAGAAGTAACGCATACAAAACAAGGGAAATCTATACTCAAAAAATTTGTGATTGATATAGCCGAAGCGCAACCCTCTTGGAATATGCCAGATTATGTTGAGACAGCCATTAACCATATTAAAAAAACAGTCGGTGAAGATGAGGTTATATTGGGCCTTTCTGGGGGAGTCGATTCATCAGTAGCGGCAGCATTATTACACAAAGCAATCGGTAAAAAGTTAACTTGTATCTTTGTTGATCATGGGATGCTTCGGCTAAACGAGGCCGATACAGTCATGAAAACTTTTAAAGAAAATCTTGGCGTCAAGGTCATTCATGTTAATGCAACTGAAAAGTTTATGTCAGACCTTAAAGGCATTACTGACCCTGAAGAAAAAAGAAAGATTATTGGGCGTGATTTTGTTGAAATATTCCAATCCCAAGCAGAAAAATTTCCTGACGTTCAATGGCTCGCACAGGGAACAATTTATCCTGACGTGATCGAGTCGGCTGGTGGAAAAACTAAAAAAGCGCACAACATTAAAAGCCATCATAACGTGGGGGGGCTTCCTGAAACATTAAATCTCAAACTTCTCGAGCCATTAAGAGAATTGTTCAAAGATGAAGTCAGAAAATTAGGTGTTGCTCTTGGCCTTCCAAATGAGATGGTGTATCGGCATCCTTTTCCAGGGCCCGGACTTGGTGTTCGAATTTTGGGTGAAGTAAAAGTTGAGTTTGCAGATCTACTTAGAAAGGCAGACGCTATATTTATAGAGGAGCTTAAAAATAGTGGTTGGTACGATAAGACATCGCAAGCTTTTGCTGTTTTTCTTCCCGTAAAATCTGTGGGTGTGATGGGTGACGGTAGAACGTATGAATACGTTGTTTCATTAAGAGCCGTTATAACATCTGATTTTATGACGGCGCATTGGGCTGAATTGCCTTATGAATTATTAGGTAAAGTCTCTAACAGAATTATCAATGAAGTTCAGGGTATCAACCGTGTTGTGTATGATATCTCCGGAAAACCACCAGCAACGATTGAATGGGAATAATTAAAAATTATATAAAACAATATATTAAAACATTTTATTAAACAAATTTATAAGATATAGGGATAATAACAAATGCTTGCATGCTTAGACTTAGAGGGAGTACTGCTTCCTGAAATTTGGATAAAATTCGCTGAAAAAACAGGAATCGAAGAATTAAAATTAACGACCAGAGATATCCCAGATTACGATGAATTGATGACTGGGAGATTAGCTATACTCAAAAAAAATAATCTAAAACTTAATGATATTCAAAAGGTAATTGCCACACTCCATCCGTTAGATGGTGCCTATGATTTTTTATGCTGGTTAAAATCAGAATTTCAAGTCATCATTTTATCTGATACGTTTTATGAATTTGCACAACCCTTAATGAAACAATTGGATTATCCAACTTTATTCTGTCATAAACTAATTACGAATGAGGATGGAGAGATTATTAATTATCAATTGAGGCAACAGGATCAAAAAACAAAAGCAGTGAAAGCTTTGCAGGGTTTAAATTTTCAAGTTATATCTGCAGGGGACTCATACAACGATACCGGAATGCTGCAACAGGCAGATGCAGGTATTCTTTTTTGTCCCCCAGAAAAAGTCATTAAAGATTTTCCGCAATTTCCTGTCACAAAAAATTATGATGAATTCAAAATAGCTTTTATGAACGCCAAAGGAGTATTGGGGGATAAGTAGATGGATCCATTAAGTCAGGGAATCATTGGGTCCACTACGTCACAAGTCGCCATAAAAGAAAAGCACTCTCTACTCATCGTAGGTATTATTGGGTTTTTATCTGGCATGGCTCCAGATTTAGATATCTTTATTCGCTCAAATGAAGATCCTTTGCTCTTTTTAGAGTTTCATAGGCAATTCACTCACTCGCTTATCTTCATACCCATTGGTGGATTAATATGTGCCATGGTCTTCTATTCCATACTAAGGATGTTTAATAAAACCACCATTAGCTTCAAATCTTTGTGGCTATACGCAACACTAGGTTATGGCTCTCATGGAATTTTAGACGCATGCACCAGCTATGGCACTTTACTTTTTTGGCCATTTAGCTACGAAAGAATTGCCTGGAATAATATATCGATCATTGACCCATTGTTCACCATACCTATCTTAATATTAGTCGTTATGGGCATCCTCTTTAAAAAAAAGATTCTTCCATTGTTTGCAATGATTTGGGCATTATCATATCTCGCGCTTGGTTTGATATTGAATTATGTAGCCACGGAAAAAGGAAGGACAATTGCTTTAGACAGAGGTCATGTGATTGAGCGCATCACAGCAAAACCCACATTTGCTAATTTACTGTTATGGAAAATAATCTATGAATCTGAAGGGATATTTTATACTGACGCAATAAGAATCCTTCCCACTGAAAAAATAATTGAAGGTTCGAGTATAAAAAAATTAAATGTTACAAGGGATTTCAATTCTCTAAATATCAATTCTCAACAATATAAAGATATTAAACGTTTCGCTTGGTTTAGTGATGACTTCCTTGCTGTGCACCCTGATAATAAAAATATAATTATTGATATTAGATACTCAATGCTTCCAAATGAGATTAGTGGTTTGTGGGGCATCGAAATTAACCCCAATGCAGATGATAAAAAACACATTACATATATTACGAATAGATCATTATCAGGACGTCGGTTTACAGATCTTTTGAATATGATCTCGCAAGATTAATCATCACAAAAACAATCACCATAAAATTATAATTTACTTTATGTTACTATGTTAACTTAATGATTATAAATAATAAAATATGAGTAGAGCTTTTGTAAAAGAAAATGATCTTGAGCATGCGGGTATTGATATACCTGAGCGCCCTGTCAGCCTTGAAAAAAATTATGTCACAGAAATAGGCCTATCTCAAATCAAAGAAAATATTGAAACATTGCATAATGAAAGGCAAAAAATTACTGCCAAAGACGATACCATATCTAAGCAAATGAAAATGAGAATCGAAAGAGATATCAGGTATTTTGCCGCTCGCTTAAAATCTGCGATCGTCATAAAGAATGAGAACCAGTCAAGCGATTCTGTTTTGTTTGGTGCGAAGGTCGAGCTTGAAAACGAGGATGACACAAAAGAATACTTCAAGATTGTAGGTGAGGATGAGGCGGATCTTAAGTTACGCAAGATAAGCTATGTGTCTCCGATAGCTAAATCAATTATTGGGAGTAAGGTTGGTGATGAGGTTGTCCTATCTAAACCCGAAGGCTTTGAAACACTCATAATTAAAAAGATTACTTACAAATAGTTTTAAATTAAGTTTCCACAAACAACTGTAACTCATTTTAAGAATATTATTTTTAGGGTATCATACTGCCCAATATCAAGCTTTTTCGCAGTTCAATCACATTTTACATTAAGGAAAAATAATGCTCGTTACAAATAGCATAGGCATGCAATTTGGATCAAAACCACTTTTTGAAGACATCTCTCATAAATTTGGTGATGGTAATCGATATGGCTTAATTGGTGCTAATGGCTGCGGAAAATCAACCTTCATGAAAATACTTGCTGGTGAGCTTGAGGCATCCTCTGGTAGCTTAAGCTTAGAGAGCAATGAAAGAATGGCTTGGCTTCGTCAAGATCAATTTGCATACGAGGAATCACGCGTTTTGGATGTAGTCATGATGGGCCATGAGGAGATGTGGGCTGCAAATGAAGAGAAGAATAGGCTTTACACAAACCCGGATGCTACGGACGAAGATTACATGCGTGCTGCTGAATTAGAAGGCGTTTATGCTGAGTATGATGGTTACACTGCAGAGGCGAGAGCAGGAGAACTTCTATCTGGGGTTGGTATACCCACCGAGCAGCACGAGGGTCCAATGAGTGCCGTTGCTCCAGGATGGAAGCTTAGGGTCTTGCTTGCTCAAGCACTATTTGCCAATCCAGATATCCTACTTCTTGATGAGCCTACCAACAATTTAGATATAAATACGATTCGATGGCTGGAAAATATTCTCAATGCGAGAAATTCTACGATGATTATTATTTCTCACGATCGTCATTTTTTAAATCAAGTCTGTACGCATATGGCTGATATGGATTATGGAAAGCTCACCATCTATCCAGGGAATTATGACGAATATATGGCAGCCAGCACAATGGCCAAAGCACAGCAGATGAAAGCTAACGAGAAAGCAAAAGCACAAATTGCAGAATTACAAGATTTTGTGCGTCGGTTTTCGGCAAACGCCTCCAAAGCAAAACAAGCAACGTCAAGAGCCAAGCAAATAGACAAAATTAAAGTGGATGATATGAAGCCTTCGAGCAGGCAATATCCATTTATCAGATTTGAATACAACGATAAAGATAAGCTGTATCGCCAAGCTTTAATCGTCAATAAAATGCATCAGTCGTTTGATGAGCCTATTTTTGAAAATGTAAATTTTATGGTGGAAGCAGGAGAAAAAATTGCCATCATTGGTGAAAATGGCATAGGCAAAACTACATTACTAAAAATTATTGGTAATATCATGCAGCCAAATGATGGTGATATAAAGTGGTCTGAAAAAGCCAAAATGGGATATTTTGCACAAGATCACTCCGAGGAATTTGAAAAAGATATCTCGGTATTTGACTGGATGACTCAATGGGCGAAACCAGAAGATGACGATCAGGTCATCAGAAGTATGTTAGGAAGACTATTATTTTCGGGAGAAGATTTTAAGAAAAAAGTTGGGGTATTATCTGGAGGCGAGCAAGGAAGAATGCTTTTTGGTAAGCTGATGTTAGAACAACCCAATATCTTGTTGTTGGATGAACCTACCAATCATATGGATATGGAGTCCATAGAATCCCTTAATACTGCCCTTGAGAAATATAAAGGAACGGTATTTTTTGTTACCCATGACAGAGAATTTGTAAGCTCAATTGCGACTAGGGTATTTGAGCTTAGAAAGAATGAAATTATGGATTATTCTGGTAATTATGAGGATTATGTAATTTCTCAAGAAAGCTAGCTAAGTAACTGTTTTTATTTATAATCTACCATCTACATCATCGGTATTTAGTAAATATTTTGCATCAAATAAAACGTAATTTTGTCTACCATATTTATTCAGATTTATTCGAGATAATTCCCTAAAATCATCATGCGCTACTGCTAAAACGATAGCGTCATATGTGTTGTCTTTCGGCTTATTTATTAAAGTAATATCGTATTCTTTTTTTACCTCATCAGCGCTTACGTAAGGGTCATAAATATCAACACGACAACCAAGGCTTATAAAGTTATTGTGGACATCAATGATTCGAGTATTCCTAATGTCCGGACAATTTTCTTTAAACGAAAATCCCATAATCAAGATATGAGCGCCTGGTACTTTAATTGTTTTATTTTCTAATAATTCAATAACGCGTTGCGTTAAATGTTTCCCCATATTCTCGTTGATCTTTCTACCAGAGAGAATTAATTCTGGTGTATAACCTACCTCTTTTGATTTGTGAATGAGATAATAAGGGTCTACACCTATGCAATGCCCGCCCACTAATCCAGGTCTGAAGGGAAGAAAATTCCACTTTGTTCCCGCAGCTTTTAAGACCGCTTCAGTATCGATGTCAAGTTTATTAAAAATAATAGCCAGTTCATTGATGAGGGCTATATTTAGATCCCTTTGTGTATTTTCGATAACCTTTGAAGCCTCAGCAACTTTAATGGACTCTGCTAAATGGGTGCCTGCTTTAATAATCTCTTTATATAAATTATCAACTTCAATTGCTGCGGCATCATTAGACCCTGATGTAACCTTTTTAATTGAAGTCACATGCCTATTTTTGTCACCAGGATTGATTCTTTCAGGGGAGTAGCCACAGGTAAAATCTTTATTAAATTGAAGCTTCGATATTTTTTCCAATACAGGAATGCAAACTTCTTCGGTTGCTCCCGGATAGACAGTTGATTCATAGATGACTAAGTCCCCTGATTTTAATACTCCGCCTATCATTTCACTCGCAGAAATTAATGGGGTTAAATTGGGTCCTTTATCAATATGCACTGGGGTTGGCACAGTTACAATATAAATGGAGCAATTCTTTACATCCTCAATCTTATCTGTGAAGGTCGTATTTTTTAAATCTTTCAATTCATTGGAAGTTAATTCAAGGGTATGATCAATAGCATTTTTTAGATCATTGACTCTGTTAGCATCGATATCAAAACCAACCACCTCTCTAGTTTTTCCAAACTCAACAGCCAGAGGAAGTCCGACATAACCCAAACCAATAATTGCTAATTTTTTATTATTCATCGAATTGTAATGTTATGCACTTGTTAAAATCATACAGTATTGCCTAGGACGATGCATTTTGAAATATTAATCGTTTTTTGCGGCTCGCTTTCGTTCATGCTCAATCAGGAACCTTTTTCTAATCCTTAATGATTCAGGGGTAATCTCAACCAACTCATCGTCATCGATAAATTCGACGGCATATTCCAAACTCATCAAAACGGGTGGTACCAATCTAACCGCCTCATCAGTACCCGAGGATCTTACGTTAGTTAATTGCTTCCCTTTGATTGGATTAACGATCAGATCATTATCTCTGCTATGAATACCAATAACCATTCCCTCATAGAGCTTATCGCCTGGATGCACAAACATACGTCCTCTGTCTTGGAGTTTCCATAGCGCATAGGCAACAGCCTCGCCTTTTTCAGAGGAAATCAATACTCCGTTTCTCCTTCCTGGTATTTCAGACTTAACCGGTGAGTATTCCTCAAATACATGCGACATGAGGCCAGTTCCTTTCGTCATAGTAAGAAAGTCGCCTTGAAACCCAATAAGTCCTCTGGCTGGAATTTTGTATTCCAACCGTGTTCGTCCAAGCCCGTCCGACTCCATATTCGTCAATTCACCTTTTCTTCGACCAAGCTCCTCCATCACCGCACCTTGCGTTTCATCTTCGATGTCCACAGTTAAGTTCTCGTAGGGCTCACATTTCACTCCCTCTATTTCCTTGTAAACTACCCTAGGTTTACCGACTGCAATCTCGTAACCTTCTCTACGCATATTTTCTAATAAAATCGTTAGGTGAAGCTCTCCTCTTCCAGATACTCTAAAAATATCTGCATCAGAGGTATCTTCCACACGAAGCGCCACATTAACCAATAGCTCTTTAGTCAATCTCTCTCTAATTTGTCGACTGGTCACAAACTTTCCTTCCTTACCAGCAAGTGGTGACGTATTAACCATAAAATCCATATTGAGCGTAGGTTCATCTACCGGTATTGAAGGCAAGCCAACAGGGTTTTCCATATCGGCAATCGTCACGCCTATACCGATATCTTCGATACCAGTAATGATGACAATATCCCCAGCCTCAGCATTTGCCACACTGACCTTTTCAAGCCCCTTGTAGGCAAAAATTTCATTAATCCTTCCTTGTCCAACTTTTTTATCTTCTAGCATTATGGTGACAGGGCTGCCTGATTTAAGCACCCCATTCCTAATTCTTCCAATACCCATTCTTCCTGTATACGTTGAATAATCCAACGCGGAAATTTGAAATTGTAATCCAGCATTAGGATCGCCATCAGGAGTCTCTACATGATCTAAAATGGTCTCAAAAAGAGGCTTCATTGAATCCGACTCATCGTCCTCTTTGAGTTTTGCATAGCCGTTTAATGCGGACGCATATACCACAGGAAAATCAAGTTGCTCATCGGTAGCGCCTAGGTTCGCAAAAAGATCGAAGGTGTGATTGATTACCCAATCGGTACGAGCACCAGACCTGTCAATTTTATTAATCAACACGATTGGTTTTAAACCCAGTGCTAGGGCTTTTTTGGTAACAAACCGAGTCTGGGGCATTGGACCATCTACCGCATCTACTAAAAGAACAACACCATCAACCATACCTAACACCCGTTCGACTTCTCCACCAAAATCGGCATGTCCAGGTGTATCAATAATATTGATATGACAGCCTTCATAATTTACGGCTGTATTCTTTGCCAAAATTGTTATGCCACGTTCTTTTTCAATGTCATTCGAGTCCATGACTCGCTCATTCACCTGCTGATGTTCAGCAAAAGTTCCTGACTGCTGAAGTAATTTATCGACGAGGGTAGTTTTTCCATGATCAACGTGGGCAATAATTGCGATGTTTCTTATTTGACGGGTCATCTAGTGTTACCAAAAAATTGTTGAGGGGCGGATTTTATCATATATGAGATAAGAAACATGCGGACTGGGTTGTATTTATTTAACTTTTATTTGAATTTGTGATTGTGCTCTCGTTGCCTTGGAACGTGCCTCATCAACACTATCTGCCTCAGCAAGAATGACGCCCATCCTCCTCTTAACGAACGATTCAGGTTTACCAAAGATTCTAATATCCACGCCATCTTCGCCTAATGCCCTATCAACGCCGTCGATGATGATATTTTTTGCATCGTATTCGCCATAAATAACCGCGCTAGCTCCTGGTCTGATAAGTTGCGTATTGATTGGAAGTCCTAAAATCGCCTTGGCGTGTAATTCGAACTCTGATTGCTTCTGGGAAATCATAGTAACCATACCTGTGTCATGCGGCCTTGGGCTGACTTCTGAGAACCAAACCTCATCACCCTTAATAAATAACTCAACGCCAAAGAGTCCGAGACCACCTAACGCCTCGGTAATCTTCAAAGCAATATCCTTTGATTTTTTTAAGGCTATCGAGTTCATGGGTTGTGGCTGCCAACTTTCGACGTAATCCCCGCCTTCCTGTCGGTGCCCAATCGGTTCACAAAAGTGAGTCTCCACCTGGCCCTCTGAATTTTTTGCTCTCACGGTAAGAAGAGTAATTTCATAATCAAACGGTATCATTCCCTCAGCGATGACAACACCTTTATCCACCCTACCCCCGGTTGCTGCCGACTCCCAAGCTTCTCTTATTTCGGATTCTTTAGTTATCTTGGATTGGCCTTTACCGGATGACGACATCGTGGGTTTGATAAAACATGGGAAACCAATCTTATTCAAAATAACCTCTCTGAGTTCGTCGTAACTCTTTGCAAACGCATATAGGGAGGTTGGTAAGGATAAAACTTCTGAGGCAAGCTTTCGGATACCCTCTCGGTCCATAGTTAATTGCACAGCTTTAAGGCTAGGAATGATGGTAGAGAATTGTTCAGCTTCAATTTGTGCTAATAAATTGGTGTTGATGGCTTCTATTTCAGGGACTATAAAATGTGGATGTTCAGCATGAATGATTTCAGCCAATTGCTTTTCATCCGTCATATCAATAACATATGATTTGTGGGCTACCTGGTGTCCAGGGGCGTTCGCATAACGATCGACTGCAATGACCTCAATACCAAGTTTTTGCAAAGATATAATCACCTCCTTACCCAGCTCGCCAGCTCCGAGAAGCATAACCTTGCAAGCAAGATTTGATAGTGGGGTACCAAATACCATATTAAAACCCTTCCGTATTAGTCAACATATTATACCAACGGTGCAAGACAATATCTTTATATTATTTGGGAAGTAGGTCGTTGGTTTTAGCAATATTATAAAAATCCAAGGTATTTTTTATGTCTAATTTTTGCTTGATTGAGGTCTGATAATTAGCAGCCGTTTTATAGCTGATATTGAGCTTTGTTGCGATATCCTTGAGATCCTCCCCGTTAGAGATAGATATAAAGATCTCGAATTCTTTATTGTTCAGCTGCTCTAATTTTTGGTCATTTTCCTTAAGATTAACTGATGGCATAATTGTCTGTGAGCCAGACAAAACCCTATTAATAGTATCAATAAGGTTATCGGATAATTCATTCTTTAAGATGTATGCATCAGCGCCCCCATCAATGGCTTTATTTATAATCATTGAGTTATCGTGCATAGAGAGAATGATAATTTTAATCGCTGGGTATCTTTTTTTTATTTGTGCTGTGGCCTCTAACCCACCCTTACCTGGCATGGAAATATCCATAATAATAATGTCGATGGAATTTTTGAATAAAAATGCATAGGCCTCCTCTCCAGAGGCACATTCAGATATATCAGAGATTGCATCATTACCCTCTAACATTCGCCTAAGACCGGATCGAACCACCTCATGATCATCCACTATAAGTAATTTAGCCATGTCCTAACCCCATTTCAATATCTAACTTAAAAGTCTTGCCATATTTGATATGTAATTTACCATTCATTTGACTCACCCTCTCTGCGATACCCAACAACCCAATGCCATTATTGTCTTGCTTCACATTACGAGCTCCATCATTGGAAATCTCAATTTTTATCATCTTTTTCTTTGGCATATAAAATATCTTAATAAAAACGTTCTTAGCATTCGAGTGCTTAGTGATATTGGTTAGTGCCTCCTGAACAATCCTATATACATGGGGCTGTCTGTCTGTTGTAATATATTGTAATGCTTCCTCATCAATATCGCACCGAAGCTTAATGTGTGCAAACCTTTTGTGCCAACTCTTGATGAGATCATCAATCGCAGGCTGAAAACCAAGCTCCTCTAATAGACCAAGACTCAATTTTTTGATGATGGTCCTGGTGGATAACATCATATTTTTGGATAAATTAATAATACTTTGAGCCGCCTGATTTCGTGAATTTTTATTAGTGGTGGTTGGTATCGATGCTGCCTCCGCCTGGATTGCGGTGAGGACCTGCCCGAGTTCATCGTGCAGGTTTTGTGCTAAGTCCTTTTTTTCCTGCTCCTGCACGTTAATTAAATCCTGACTTAACTTATGGATTTTCTGATTGTTGGCTTTTAATTTTTTCACCATGCTGTTGAATTTATTACCGATGACATTGAGTTCTAGAATGTTCGATTTGTCGACCCGGGCTCTGTAATTACCACCTTCCAACCTTTCAAATCCCTGAATTATCTGACTGATGGGTTTAATCATGTAGGAAAACAATATAAAGATAATGAGGTTCAAGAAACCAAAAAAAGTGATCATCATCCATAGTCCGACAATGATCTGTTGCCAAATCTCTGAAAATTCATATATGGGTTCGGGTTTGATTAAAATGTGTCCTATGATTTTTCCTCTTTGCAGGATATCTATTTTTTGTGCCGGTATTTTTTCAGATAACCCACCCAAGATAGATTTAAACCACTCTGGAGGTTGTGACATATCATCAAGATTAATTTTTGTCTTATCTACTATTTGACCTTTTATATCAATGAATTGAATCTGTAAGTGCCTTATATTCGCAAGGTCAGAAAGCCCGAAGGTGCCGTCATTTTTTTCAAATAAATAAAATTCAGGATTTTTTTTGATACCGTTTTCGATGGCAAACACGGCTAGGGACAGTGTAGAGATTATTTCTTCACGAACATTTTTTTGCGAGACGAGCATGATGACTGCCAGCCCGATTACTAAAGTAATCAGTAATAACGCATTAGTATAAATAAGTAATCGTAGCTTTAAACTCATCCGTATCGTTCAGTAATATCAATATGATTAATATAGCTTATTCAAAAAAAAAGGGGCATTTAAGCCCCTTTTTTTAAATATCTAATCCCTAGAATTGTCGTGAAATTGTCAGCCAAGCTGCCTGTGGTGATCCTGGAAGCAGGCCCTCACCTCGATAAACATCTTCTCTTACTTCACTTCCATTTCCAGTAAAACCGTTCATAAGCAGACGACCGCCTGTGTAGTAGGTTTTATCCAGCAAGTTGATTGCCTTAAGGCTTACATTCCAATCAGTATTAATCTGATATTGAGCATCAAGGTTCATGATGGCATAACCAGGAACTTTACCGTCCCCATTCGTTCCACCATGCTGATTATTTTCATTACCCATCATGTAGCTGTCAGAAAAGGCTACCATGGTCGTTCCGATTCTTAAATTTGGCATCATGTCATAGTTTAAGCGTAACTTTAAGCTATTTTTAGGTATGGATGCGAGTCGGTCACCCTTCTTCACATTAATGATGGAGTTTTGACTACCTACGGCTTTATCAGCAGCTTCTAATGTCTCTAAAGCGTCTTCAATATCATCCTCATCAGTTGCATCTCTTAAAGAAATTGCGAATGCATCGAAATCAGAATCTGCGTCACCGAGTAATCCGTCTCGTATTGCCTCACCTGTCTCAGATAATGCATCAGAGCTATCAGACCATATGGCCTCCTCATCAAAACCACCATAACTGTCAGTAGTAGTTACTCTTGAATCGTTGGCATCCGATACTAATGCAAGATCAGAATCATAAGTCGCATCTAAATACCCATAAGTTGCCGACCATGAGAATTTTTCTGTACCCTTGATACCCATAAGCGAATTACCACCTACCGTAAGGTCAAGACCTTGTCTGATAGTACGTCCAATATTCTTAAAGTAACCTAAACCATTTTGTGCATTCGTATTCACAAACTGAAGATCATCATGGTTTACCGCACGATAGATCGCACCGCTTAAATCGTAATTCTTTTGGGAACTTCTAAACCCAAATTCATACGTCTTAGCAACCACGTCATCGAGTGGTGGATCATCCGCCATTTGCGTAGGTAAGGTACATGCAATCTCTGGGTTTGAGCAGCCCACCTCAATAGATGTTGGAGCTCTGTTGGATTCCCCGTAGGATGCATAAGCCGAATAAGCATCACTTGGACGGAAAGTAACTCCGATTGTAGGGTTAATCCTACCCCAGCTTTGCACCTCCGTTAAGGATCCATCTTCCTGATCTGCTGCACTTCTTTTATCTACGTTATCTATTTCTTGATAGTTATAACGAGCACCTGCAGTTACATGCCATTGATCATTTAAGGATAGAGTATCCACTGCATACAGACCAAAAGTCTTTGTTCTGCCAGATAAATCAGTATTCACCTCTTGTTCGCCATCGCCCTTCACCAATCCTCTTTCACTGGTCATAGCAGCACCTTCGTATTCCATTTGGAAGAATGACACCAGCGAGGTTTCAAGATTAATACCCATGGTGAGGTTGTTTGCGTAACCTGCGAGTGGTTGCGTCAATGATATTTGGCTGGATAAGCCATATTTATCCTGTTTGGTTTGGGTCGTTCTGTTTTCACCCTCGACCTCATCAATCTCATCGCTCGTGTATCTAAATAATTTTATGGTTTCGCCACCAACTGAAATATCACCTGCAACTAAAGCAAGATTATCTCCGTCGAATTCAATTTCAGCGTCACCATTCCAAGTGTTTCTATCGGATCTTTTCCAATAAATATTTCCAGTCACTAATGTATCGTCATCGTAAAAATGCGAGGCTGATAAATTCAATTTGTGATACATATTGCCTGTAAAGTCAGGAACGGTATTCACGCCCTCATTGTCATCCCCTAACAAATATTTTGGAGCCAAGCCGTTACCAATCAGCTTGTTATCAGCTGCGGTGTATGATAATTCATAACGTGTTGTATCATCTTCCCAACCAATCTTAGAAAATAATTGGTTAAGGTGAGATGGGGAGTGATCTCTCCACCCTCGTTCTGTGGTGTGTTGATAACCCGCATAATAATCAAACTGTCCATCTGAACCACCATGTTCAACAAGGCTGATCTGTCTTCCCCAAGAACCTGCAGTGTAGGAGATATTACTTCCCTGAAAATCCCTACCGGATTTAGTTTGGAAAGAAATAGCACCACCTAGGGTGTTAAGACCATATATTGGGTTAGAGCCAGGAACCACTTGCGCTGATGAATAAGCAAAGCTTGGAATCGTATCCCAAAGCACCACGTCACTGAATGGTTGATTTTCTCGAACGCCATCGACGTATACGGAAATACCCTGTTCGTTACCAGCTATCGATCCTGCAGTATAGCCTCGAAAGCGAATTTCTGGTTGCCATGGATTGCCACCAACTTCGTTAATTATTACTCCAGGGGCATTATTAACTAGGTAATCAGCGATGGAAACCCCTGACTGCGCTTTAACATCGTCCATATTAATTTCTTGAATCGCACTTGGGATAATTGATTTCTCAACACCGATGCCTGGAAGGGGTGATGTTGAATATACGTCAATAGTTCCAGTGGTTACTGTTTCTCCAGCAAATGCTGGAGCAGCTAGAGCCATAAGCACAGCGCTTAAGATTTTTTTATTCATGGTAAATACTTTTAATTGGTTTTCATATGACCGAGATTATACATAATATAAGTTGTTGAGTGGATGGGAAAAATTCCTAAAATCTAACGTACCCATTGGATCTGATAAGCGTCCTCGTGCTGATTAGCTTTGTAATCATGATCAATACCAAAACTTGGTACAGCCACCAGATGATCCTCAATAAATAAAAGTGGGATTACATCTCTCTCCCAGGGTGGCAACTCGGATTTTTGTAGTAGGTATTTTAAGGTTCTCGTGGGCTGATTGTGGAATGGCTTAAAACGCTCACCGCCTTGACGATTTTGAATTCTTATCAATCGATCCCCGAGTTTTTTTATGGATAAACCCTCTCCCTTTTGCTTCTTAAATATCAGTGTGCTTGCATCAGGGAGGATTATTTCTTCCTGTCCTTGCCAATAAACTTCAAAGCTTTCCTTATCTTTTTGAATGGGGACTAACCACAATTCATTTTTATAGGCCCTAACCGAAATCTCTTTGGAAAGTTGGATATCAATCTGTGCATCTTTTTTGATGGTCTCTAGTTGCTTGATGATTTGCTGCATAACCTTCAAGCTCGGCATTTTATGCCCATTCTTTTCCAACCACCACCGAATAAGGTTGGTGACCCTCTCATGACCTAGGTCCTGCATCATCCCAAGATTTAATCGGGTGAAGTTTTTAGAGAAATATTTCTGACTATCTTCTTCTGCTATCGATTGATGAAGATGAAGTCCTTCGGCAATTAAGTTGGCTGATCTAGCGATGGTCTTCGAAGCATGAGGAAATCGTTCGTAAAGTGCTGGGAGGATATCACGTCGTATAAAATTACGATCAAACCGGACATCCTTGTTGGACTCATCCTCAATGTATTTGATGTGCATTTGTTTAGCAAAAACCTCGATATCATCTCTTTGCACCCTCAACAGTGGTCGCCAAATGTTATTCGATGGATCAAATTCGGGCATGCCCGCTAAGCCTTTCAAACCTGCCCCCCTGATAAGCTGAAGTATGAAAGTTTCAGCCTGGTCATTTTGATGATGCGCTGTCGTCACCACGCCTAGTGATGTTGATGCAAGAGCTTGATATCGCAATTCTCTAGCTGCGCCCTCAATACCCAGTTCTGAAATTTTTTCGACATTGATTGATTTTGCTGCAAAAGGAATATCAAGTTCATCACATGAGGACGCGCAAAATTCCTGCCATTGGTGGGCATTTTCACTAAGCCCGTGATTGATATAAGTCGCGCTCAATACCAAGTTTAATTCTGTTTCTAATTGTTTTAAGGTATGCAACAGCACCATGGAGTCGCATCCTCCGCTCAAAGCAATATTGAGCTTTAACGATGGAGTGGTTTGGTCTTTAAAATGACGGGCATAAGATGATCTAACTTCATCGATGAGCTTATCCTGATTAGCTTCCACTATTGGCTACTTGACCAAAACTCATCAACTTTAAATATCGAGCTTCGAGCATGATATCGACGGGCTGCTTTACTAGTTTATCAAGCTCTTTTTTAATAGCAGCTTTCACCGCATTCATAGTTTTAGGAATATCGCGTTGAGCACCACCCAAAGGTTCAGGAATGATGGTATCGGCAAGGTTCAGCTCTTTTAATCTTTCGGCTGTAATGCCAAGTTTTTCGGCAGCCAATGAAGCTTTTTCTTGCTTCTTCCATAAAATAGACGCACAACCTTCAGGAGAAATTACTGAATAAATGGAATGTTGCAGCATCATCAAGTGATCCACCACACCGAGTGCTAGCGCACCCCCAGAACCACCCTCGCCTATGACGACCCCCAAAATAGGCGTTTTTAATTCGGACATGACATAAAGGTTTCTTGCAATCGCCTCTGACTGTCCACGTTCTTCTGCACCAATACCAGGATAAGCTCCAGGAGTATCAATCAGAGTGATGATCGGTAGCTGAAATTTTTCAGCCAATTTATAAAGGCGAAGTGCTTTTCGATAACCCTCGGGTCTTGGCATTCCAAAATTTCGGTATTGCCTATCTTTCACATCCCTTCCTTTTTGATGCCCAATGACCATGACTGACTTTCCTTCAAAAGTGGCTATACCACCGACAATGGCTGGATCATCTGCATATGCCCTGTCGCCGTGTAGCTCCTCGAAATCACTGAATATTTGTTCTATATAATCGAGTGTGTAGGGTCTCTGTGGGTGTCTGGCCACTTGAGATATCTGCCATGCTGTCAAATTATCGTAAATTTCATGCAATGATTTCTCTGCTTTTTCCTCAAGCTGATGCAGCTCGTCGGATATATCAAGAGTGGGGTGGTCCTTGTGAGCAATCTTAAGGCTATCGATCTTAGTCTCTAAATCCTCAATTGACTTTTCAAATTCTAGGTAACTTTTTTTCATGTTGAATGCATGGTCGGTTAAATAAAAAAACTAATTATAGATTATTTTAACGTTATCATCGTGAAAGGTTTTAGATAAATCAAATATTAATTTTTCGTGCAGCACCACATCCCAGTCGGTACCTAAAAGTAATTCAACCCTGCCTGTTTGGTTTTGGTATTCAATTTTTACTTTACATTTTGATAGATTATTACCAACCATTTCCTCACAATATGGTTTTAATTGTTCCTTTAATTTTTCTCCATCCGATGGCTTATTTAATGCAATAGACAGAAGAGCTGCTTTCGAGCTTTGAATAGTCAGTAAATCGTATACCTTAATTGCACTCACTCGATTACCCCCGGTAAAGTCATCATGACTTACCTTTCCTTCTACTATCAGTAGCTGATCCTCTTTTACCAATTCATAGGCTTCGTTTAAAATTTTATTTCCAATTACCACATCCACCCTTCCCATGCCATCATCCAAGGTGACTATGGCTATTTTTCCTCTGCTGGTCATTCTAATTCTTATCGCTGAAATAATTCCAGCAATCAAATAAGTTGCCTCTCTTGGTTTAAGTTCCGTGAGTCGATTCGGAATAAATGCTCTAATCATTTTTTCGTAAAACTTAAATGGATGGTTACTAAAATAAAAACCCAGGGCAATTTTTTCTTCCACCAATTGTTTACGTTCTTCCCAGCTCTCGACATCCACCAAAGGAACATCTGAATGTTCAAATTCCTCAAATAATGCATTTTGCCCTTTGTGTGCATGCGTTTGTTCAGCCTTATTTATGGCTAAATTTACACTGGCCAATAAAGATGCACGATTTGAATGGATATTATCGAAGGCCCCTGCCCGAATTAATGATTCAAAAGCTTTACGATTTACTTTTCTTAAATCAAGTCTTGCTGCAAAATCAAACAATGAAATAAACTCGCCATTCGCCTCTCTCTCATCAATAATTATTTCAATCGCGGATAAACCTGTGCCTTTGATTGCTCCAAGCCCATATAAAATTTGGTCCTGACTGACGGGTATAAATTTGTACCCACTTTTGTTGATATCGGGAGGAAGTAATGTGATGTTGTTTAACGCACAATCATCAAACAATACATGCACATTATCCGTATTATTCATGTCGGCTGACATGGATGCAGCTATAAAAGCTGAGGGGTAATGAGCCTTTAAATATCCTGTATGGTAAGCAATCATAGCGTAAGCTGCGGCGTGTGACTTATTAAAACCATAGCCTGCAAATTTCTCTAAAAGATCAAAAAGATCCGAGGCTTGTTTTTGATTCAATTCATGCTTTAAAGCACCCTCAACAAATGTAGCTCTTTGAGCATCCATTTCCTCCACTTTTTTCTTTCCCATGGCGCGTCTAAGAAGATCAGCGCCCCCCAGAGTATAGCCTGCCACCACCTGTGCGATTTGCATAACCTGCTCCTGGTAAACTGCAATCCCATAAGTTTCTCGTAAAATTTCCTCGGTTGCTGGGTGTGGATATTTAACCTGTTGCTGCCCATGTTTTCTTTTACAAAAATCAGGTATCAAATCCATAGGCCCAGGCCTATAAAGAGCAACAAGGGCGATGATATCCTCAAAACAATCTGGCCTTGCCTGCTTAAGCATATCCTTCATGCCTTTGGATTCCAATTGGAAAACTGCTGTTGTATTTGACTGTTTCAATAATTCAAAAGTTGGTTCATCGTCGATAGGTATGTTGTCAAGTTGCAATGGTGTATTGCCATCTTTTGACCTTATATAATTTGCATTTTCTAAGGCCATATCGACAATAGTGAGCGTTCTTAATCCCAAGAAATCAAACTTAACCAGCCCAACCGCCTCAACATCATCCTTATCAAACTGACTGATGATACCCTCGGCTCCAGGCTGACAATATATTGGTGAAAATTCTGAGATTTTTGAAGGAGCAATAAGAACACCTCCTGCGTGCATACTCACGTTTCTTACCAAGCCCTCGAGTTTTAAAGCAAGGTCAAATAACTCTTTCACCTCTTCTTCATTCTTAATACGACTCTTTAACTGTGGTTCTTTGTCGATAGCATCCTTAAGAGTAATACCAAGCTCCATAGGAACAAGCTTTGCAATAGTGTCGACAAAGTTGTAAGGCAAATCAAGCACTCTTCCAACATCTCTTAATACCGCTTTTGCTGCCATCGTTCCAAATGTTGCAATCTGCGAGACTGAATCAGAGCCATATTTTTTCCTTACGTATTCAATGACCTTATCCCTGCCTTCTTGACAAAAATCAATATCAAAGTCCGGCATCGAAATACGGTCTGGATTGAGGAAACGTTCGAAAAGTAGGTTGTAAGCAAGTGGATCTAAATCAGTAATACCAAGACTGTAGGCTACTACAGAGCCCGCACCAGATCCCCTTCCGGGACCTACAGGAATATTGTTTGATTTTGACCAATTAATGAAATCGGCAACAATAAGAAAGTAGCCAGCATACCCCATTTCATTGATAACTTTTACCTCAAATTTAAGCCTATCTAAATATTTTGGTATTTGTTTTTCTCTTTCATTATGGTCGGAATATAAGCTTTCCAATCGAACATCTAATCCCTTTTTTGCCTCTAGCAAAAGATAGTCTTCAATTTTTGTGTCACTTGGGATAGGAAAATCAGGGAGGAATATTTCCCCAAGACTAAACTCAAAGTTACATCGTTTGGCTATTGCAACAGTATTATGAATTGCAGATGGTATGTCATGAAAAAGCTCTACCATCTCATCTGATGTTTTAAAAAATTGCTCTTTTGTATAGTGTTTTGGTCTTCTTTTATCTCCCAACATGTACCCATCTGCTATGCATGTTTTGGATTCATGAGCTCTAAAATCATCATTTTCCATAAACTGGATTGGGTGTGTAGCCACCAAAGGGACCTCATTCTCTGCTGCAAGAAAGCACACCCTTTCAATGTATTTATTTTCTTTGTCTCTTGAGGCTCCATCCCGAAATCTTTGAATTTCAAGATAGAATCGATCACCAAAACTTTTTTTCCATAGCCCTAATTCGTCTTTAGCTTCTGCGATTTTATTTTGATCCAATAAATTTCCAATAGCGCCGGACGTAGAACCGGATAACGCAATTAATCCCTCGTGTGATTGAAAAATCCAACTTTTTTTAATGACAGGTTTTCCTCTTAACTGATTTTCCTTATAGGCTTTTGAAAGTAATTCAGATAAGTTAGTAAAACCAATTTGGTTTTGACAAAGCAGGACCATTCGATGTGGCTGTTCTTGATTTGCTAAGTTCTCTACATAAATATCTGACCCGAAGATTGGTTTAATTCCAGAGGCTGTCGCCGATTTATAAAATTTCACTGCCCCAAACAAATTATTAAAATCGGTAAGGCCCAAGGCAGGCATACTAGTCTTCAAGGCCTTTTTTACGTAGTCAGAAATCCTTACAATTCCATCTGAAATCGAGTACTCACTGTGACAACGAAGATGGATAAATGACAACTGAGAAGTTTTAGACATAAAATTCATTTTACCTCAGAAGCTAAGGTAGAATGATTGTAATTTGGAATTATTTAAAATTATTAAGGAGTAGTTTATGAGTCAAGTTACGTTAAAAGGAGACCCAGTATCTATCGGCGGTCATTTCCCTGTGCCGGGAGCCTCAGCACCAGACTTTAACCTCGCAAACAATAAAAGGGAAGATATAAATCTTTCAAATTATCAGGGAAAAAGAAAAATATTAAATATATTTCCAAGCATTGATACTCCCACCTGCGCATTATCTGTCAAAAAATTTAATGATGAAGTTTCAGCTTTAGAAAATACAGTTGTTCTTTGTATTTCAGCAGATTTACCATTCGCACAAAAAAGATTTTGTGGTGCGGAAGACACACATAATATTGAAACGCTATCAGCTTTTAGAGACATATCTGGCTTTGCAAACTCCTATGGAGTGGCAATTTTAGACTCTAGTCTCAAAGGATTAACCACAAGAGCTGTTATTATTCTAGATGAAGATGATAAGGTCATTTACAGCGAGCTAGCACCAGAAATTACTAAAGAACCTAATTATGAGGGTGCATTAAATTCGTTGGGTTAATTTATTTTCGATTACTTCCTGCCACCATTTTAATCTCAAACAATCTGCAATCAAGGGCGCCATTAAATAATGGCGTCTTTTTACTTGGAGAAAGTCTCATCAATTTGGGCATTCTTAAATCATTGGTAAGAAAGTATGCGGTCCAGCCTGCAAAAGATTGTTTTAATTTGGTAGCCCAATTTGGGTAAGCATCAACCAAATCGTCCTCTTCACCAATTCTCTCTCCGTAAGGAGGATTAGTAACCAATACGCCCCCTTCAAGCGGAGGAACGATCTCGCTAAATTGTTTGCATGCAAGCTGAATGTTATTCTCAAATCCAGCAAGGACTATATTCTTTTTACTTATTCGAATAGCCCTTAAATCTTTATCTGAACCATAAATTCTAAGAAAATCTTTCTTAATAACTGCATCTTGATAGTACTTTTTTAATGATACAAAAAGAGGTTTATCAAAATTTTTCCACGCCATAAAACCAAAGTTTCGCTTTAGTCCGGGAGCTTGATTTGTTGCGATTAATGCCGCCTCAATGAGAAAGGTAGCGCTGCCACACATAGGATCTAAAAATGCTTGACCTGGTTCCCAGCCAGATAACTTTATTATTCCTGCAGCCAAGTTCTCTCTGATAGGCGCTTCGACAGTTGCAGATCTGAAACCTCGTTGATAAAGAGGGTCGCCTGATGCATCTAGGTACAAAGAGAAATTATCTCTTTCGATAAATAAATGAATTTTAATATCTGGGTCTCTTACTTCGACACTTGGTCGCTTTCCAGACCTCTCTCTAAAGAAATCACAAACGGCATCCTTAATTCTTAGTGTCATGAAATCAATACTTTTCAATGGGCACTTTATAGCTGTTGTTGATACCTTGATAGTATTATTTATGTCGAACCATGTATCCCATTTTATATCTAGGGCAGATTTATATATATCCTCCTCATTCTCATAAGTCCCTTTTTTAATGAGAAACATTATTCTAGTTGCAATTCTACTTGTTATATTAGCTCGGTATAGAATTTCATTATTTCCAGTGAAAAGAAGTCCTCCGTCAACTTTTTTTAAATCTTTTGCTCCGATAGTACTTAATTCATCTAATAGAATATTTTCTAAACCTCTTGGACAGCTCGCAAAATAATTATTTTTCAATGGTGTGCCTTATTCAAATTTTAGTCGGTGTGTGTTGTTGGAGTTGTTATTCTCAATCAAGCGGTTGAAATATACCATTAATTCTGTATCAAGCGTTTGTTCTAGTTGTTTTATTTTCTCCTTCAAAATAGATAATCGTATTTCTTTTGGTGTATGCGCAAAAGCCATTACAATAATATTTCCTGGATTGCCTGATGGAACTGACAGTACCTGATTATTGAAAACTTTTTTGATGATATCGATGTATGATGGGGTGCCTGAGTCTGATCCCCAAAGATTAATCATAAAAATTCCATCGTTACTTAATCTACTTTTGCAAAGCATGAAATACTCAATGGTTGTAAAGACATCGGGGATTCCGTATTCATCAAAAGCATCTGAAAGTAAAATGTCATAAGTATGATCCTTATCCATTAAATATTTTATACCATCACCTTCAATCACATTTAATCTCGAGTTGTCCGGCAAGTCGAAATAGGTATACGCAGCGCTAATAACCTGAGGATGTAATTCAAGAACAACAATATTGCTTTGAGGGTAATGTTTATAAAAAAACTTTGGCATTGACCCACCACCTAGACCAATAATAAAAATCTTTTTTGAGTCTGAATTAAATAAAGTACACAAGGCCATAACTTTTGTATAATTAAGCTCAAGGGCAAATGATTCTCCAATTTTCATCGAGCTTTGAATGGTATCGGTACCAATATGTAATGAGCGTACACCATTCATCTCACTTATCTCAACAGGTTCTTTTTGTAGCTCATTAAATGATGGTGAATCATAATAGCTAAAAAGCTTCATTAAAATTTTTTTTGGTGTGGCCATAGTGTCAATCGATCAAATCTGCCCAACGTTTATTTATTCTTTTTACTGAGACTGGGAAGCTTGTTTTTAATTCTTGGGCAAATAAAGAGACTCTTAGTTCTTGTAAGACCCACTGAAAATCAACAAAACCGGTTGGTATAGCATCGCCAGCATCAACATACTCAACAACTTTTTCGATCCACTTATCGTTCAGGCGATCGATCTCATTCATATTAGCTTGGTCTTGAACCTCTCTTGTTGCAAATTTCTCAATTCGGACAGTCATAGCTTTGATATAACGGGGCATGTTTCGTAATTGATCAAATAAAAATAATGGCTTTTCATAGGGAGGTAAAAGAATATCCATCTGTTGCTCTGAATCTTCTAGGATATAGTCTGGTAAATGCTTAAGTTTTGTTTTGATTCTTTGAAAATCTTGATAATTTTTTGCAATTTCGATAAGGAATAATGATAGCTCATGACTTAATTCTGAAAAAATTTTTCGCGCCTTACTCACTAATTCATCAAAAGAATTTTGCGATCTTATGATCCCTGAATCATAATTAATAATTTCATTAAATATGACATCAATAAAATTATTTTTTAATTCCTCAGAAGTTATACGTGTATGGAGGGCAACAGCATAACGATCAAAATGTGGTGGATTCTTTTTAATGTATTTTATTTTATCTTGTAATTGAATTTTTACTAATCTTTTAATGCCATCTTGATGCAAGATTATTGCATCCTTCTTGTCGTCTACTACCACAAGATCAACGTATAAATCTCTATCCACTAAAGCTGGGTAGCCTACAACTTTTGTATTGTCAATTTTTTTCTCTAGCTTATCTGGAATATCCTCAAGATTCGGCCAGTAATTCAAACCTTCTTGTTCAATACCAAAGGATATATCCTCTAAGACCTCTTCTACTCTCTCTTTATTTTGTTTTTGTATTAACGACAGATTTCTTCCCTCATCAATCGGATTCTCATCATTATCTACAACAATAAAGTTAACCTTGAGGTGTTCGGGGAGATTATCAAGATCCTTTGTTTTGAGCCTAAATTTTGATTTAGTTTTTTGACGAATAAATGAAGTAAATGCATCGGAAAAATCTTCTTCATAATTAGCCTTGGTTAAAAATTCAGTGACAGCTTCTTGGAGATGCCCGCATTGTCCTCGAAGATTTTTTGGAAGATTTTTAATAAGAAATGTAACTTTCTCTCTTATCATTCCAGGCACAAGCCAGGCTAAATCATTTGATGAAATTTGACTGATACCTCTCAAAGGGACTTCCACTGACAAGCCATCTCTTGGATGGCCTGGTTGAAAATGATAGCGCAAGGGTAATTCCAGGTGATGGATTGACTTCTTTTCTGGATACTGCACGCTGTCAACGTTATTAGCATCCCGTTGCATTAAGAAAGTTTTTGTTAAAAATAAATACTCAGGATCATTTCTTTCTTTTTCTTTTCGCCAATATTCGAATCCATCACCGTTTACTATTTTTTCATCAATTTTGTCATCATAAAATTGATACAAAATATCATCATTGATTAAAATATCTTGCCTTCTTGCCTTATGCTCAAGCCTTTCAATTTCATGAATGAGACTTAAATTATGCTTCCAAAACAATCCTCTGCTTTCATACCCTTGCTCCACTAGTCCCTGTCGTATGAAAATTTTTCTGGATTGTTCAGGATCTATTGTGCCAAAGTGAATAGTTTTTCCTGGATTTATTATCAGACCATATAACAATGATTTTTGAGTTGCATCTACTCTCCTCAACTGCTTATTCCATCGTGGGTTACTGTAATCATATTCGAGAAGATGTTTGGCTAATTTCTCAATCCAATCTACATTAATCCTAGCAACGCATTGCGCATATAGCCTTCCAGTGTCAATAATTTCTGCAGCCATAACCCATTTAAACTTTTTGTTTCTAAATAATCTTGGTCCTATCAAAAATTTAATAGCCCTTCCTCCAGTATATTGGGGTCCCTCTATGTCCTTGAAGCCTATATTTCCTAACAATCCGGATAATAGAGCTCTATGGATTTGTTCATAGGTAGCCTCAGATTGACTAACGATAAAATCTAAATCATCAGAGATTTGTTTGAGTTGGCGATGAAGTTCATGCCATTCTTTTATTCGATTAAATGACAAAAAATACTTTTGCGTAAATTGTCTGAGAGACTTATTAGTTACTCGTTTTGCCTCCTGTTCAAATTGCTTCCATAGGTTTAAAAATATATTAAAACCTGAATCTGGGTCATGAAAAATTTGATGTGCCTTGTCTGCTTGTTCAGCTTTGTCTAGCGGCCTCTCTCTTGGGTCAGAGACACTCAAAGCACTAATAATGATAAGAATTTCACGTACACAATTTTCTTTTTTTGATTCTAAAAGAATACGGCCCAGAGATGGGTCTATAGGTAATTTTGATAATTGAATTCCTATAGATAAAATTTCATTCGTTTCGCTTACCGCTCCTAACTCCTGTAAAAGCTGATATCCATCCTGAATAAAGCGATAAGAAGGTGGCTGAATAAAGGGAAATTGATCAACAGGTCCCAGTCTCAGAGCTGCCATTTTTAATATTACTGATGCCAGAGAAGATCTTAATATCTCTGGATCAGTAAAATCAGGTCTATTATTAAAATCTTCCTCGTCAAATAATCTTATACAGATTCCAGGTGCGATTCTGCCACATCTTCCCGACCTTTGATTAGCTGAAGCTTTTGATATTTTCTCAACTAATAGCTGTTCTATTTTAAGTTTAGGACTATATCGAATAACTCTTGCAAGACCTGCATCAACGACGTATTTTATTCGAGGGACAGTCAATGATGTTTCTGCAATATTTGTTGCTAAAATAATCCGACGCCTCCCCCCAGGCATAAAAATTTTTTGTTGTTCGCTCATTGATAATCTAGAAAATAAGGGAAGTACTTCGAATTTATTTTTTAATTTATCTGCTAAAAATTTTTTTGAGTCATGGATATCACGCTCCCCTGGAAGAAAAACTAAAACATCGCCAGAGGATCCAACTAATTCATTAATGGAGCGTAATATTCCATCCTCCATTGACTCAGATACATCTTCGTTAATTTTTTGTAAAGGTCGATATACAATTTCCACAGGAAATGTTCGTCCTGAAACCTGCACAATTGGTGCTTTGCTGAAATGTTCAGAAAATTTATCAACATCAATAGTCGCACTAGTAATAATAATTTTAAGATCGGAGCGTTTTTTTAATAAATTACTGAGATAGCCTAAAAGAAAATCAATATTGAGGCTTCTCTCATGAGCTTCATCAATAATTAATGCATCATATTGTTTGAGCATTGGGTCGTTTTGGGTTTCTGCCAAAAGAATTCCATCAGTCATTACTTTAATTGATGTTTTTTTTGTCACCCGATCCATAAATCGAATCTTATATCCAACCTTATCGCCAAGATTTGTGTTTAATTCTTCAGCAATTCTCCCCGCAACTGACCTTGCTGCAATTCTTCTAGGCTGAGTGTGTCCTATTATTTTTTTATCGCCAAAACCAAGATCTAAACATATCTTAGGTAGCTGGGTAGTTTTACCAGACCCAGTCTCTCCACAAACAATAATGACCTGATTATTAAGAATGACTTTCTTAATATCATCAACACGCTGACTGACTGGTAGTTCCAATGGATAGTGAATGTTTATAATCTATGATCCCCTTCTAGGTTTTTATCATTTAATTTCCAAGAAATTTTGGTTTCAATTCCTCGAGATGAAATTCTTCTAGTATCTTTTGAATTCTTGATCTTGATTTATTATTTTTTTGATCAATAAATTTAGCAATTATGATCTCATTTTTCATTGAATGTTCCCACCCTACAAGCTCAGTTACAGTGACTTGATAACCCTGTGATTCTAATTGAAGACTTCTCAAAACATTTGTAAGATGGCTTCCAAATTCTCTTGTGTGAAGAGCATGTCTCCATAACTCAGAAACTGGCTTATGAAGCGTTTGTGATTTTTGCTTTTTTAAATTACGTGCGATTTCAGCCTGACAGCATGGTATTACAATAATCCATTGCGCATTTTTTTGGATTCCAAAATTAATTGCATCGTCGGTAGCAGTATCGCAGGCATGCAATGCAGTCACGATATTAATATCTTCTTTGATGTATGTAGCTGATTTTGCAGCATCACATTGAATAAAATGCATTCGTTCAAACATTAATCGCTTAGCTAATAAGCTTGAACGCTCAACTAACTGTTCATTTATTTCGATACTGGTAACCCTTCCCTTCGTAAGCTTTATAAAAAGGTCATACAAAATGAAGCCAAGATATGATTTTCCTGCGCCATGATCAACAAGATGGAAAGGAGCGTTGCTAGAGGATACTTCTGTTAATATAGGCTCTATGAATTTGTAAAGATGATAAACCTGTTTAAGCTTCCTTCTAGAATCTTGATTAATTTTTCCTTCTCTAGTTAGGATATGAAGTTCTTTTAGAAGCTGTATAGATTGTTGTGATTTAATTTCTTCTAATGGTTTCATCTTCATGGTTTATCCGAGCGCTTTATAGGACTTAATTGTATTGTACTTTTTAAATTATTGAGAAAAAAATTTATGAGCATTCAATGGTTTCCAGGGCACATGACTGCTGCGAAAAAAAAAGCAGAAGAAGCGCTCGAAAACAATGATCTTGTGATAGAAGTTTTGGATGCAAGAATTCCAGGAAGCTCAACAAACCCAATGATTGAGACCATAAGGAATCAGCGACAAAGACCATGTCTAAAAATATTAAATAAATCAGACTTAGCTGACCCGAAAATTACTGAGTATTGGTTAGATCATTTTAATAATACTCCTAATACAAGAGCGATAAGTGTGTCGGCAAAGTCATCTAAGGATATTAAAAAGATACTTCCTAACTGCTCCGAATTAGCCCCACATCGAAATTCGTCAATCAAACCGCTTCGCATGTTGATCATGGGTGTTCCAAACGTAGGAAAATCTACAATTATCAATGGTATTCACAATAAAAAAATTGCGAAGGTAGGTAATGAGCCGGCTGTCACAAAACAACAACAAAGAATAATCCTTAATAGCTCAATGATATTAACTGATACACCTGGAATGATGTGGCCTAAAATATCTAATGAAATAGATGGCTATTATTTGGCGGCATCTCATACGATAGGTATCAATGCGTATGATGAGGTTGAAACGGCACTGTTCCTTTTCAATGCTATTAAAAACAATTATAAAGATTTTCTGGCTGCTAAATATAAGATTGAGTTGCCTTTTCCGGAGGATGAAGCATTCTTGGCTCTGATCGCAAAAAAAAGAGGTTTTATAGTCAAAGGTGGTGAGGTGGATTTTTATAAGGCTGCTACAACCTTGCTAAATGATTATCGGCAAGGAAAACTAGGGTCAATATCTCTTGAAAGCCCTAGAAGTCGAGAATCTTTGTTAAAAAAACTCTCTGCAAATCAATCAGAGAGTTCGCAAGAATAAATATTTTTTCTGTTACTGGTAACTACCTTAGTTTTGTCAAAAACATATTTACCAGACTCATATTCAATCCATTCATACTCCAGCTCTTTAGAAACTAAATTAAATATTATTTTTTCAGGATCACCTTGTTTTATGTCCTGAATGCATCTTATCTCGTCTGTTTTTTTACAATTGTCGTCAGTAAAGAAAGAATTTTTGAATAAAGCATCTACCCGTCCGCTCACATAGTAAACGATTTTTAAATTTTGGGGTTTGTGATTATTTGTTTCATAACATCTATAGGTATCAACCTTAAATGGGTTGAATATAAAATATAAGCTTGCTAACAAAACAATTATTAACAGACTTTTTAAATAGTTATTCTTCAATATCATTTAATACAAAATAATTAATTTTTAAACAGCCGTTTTGTTCCATACAAGGCCAGTCACTTTTTTTACCACAGCTATTCAAAGTTATATCGCTCTCCTTGACACAAAATTTTCGGCTATCAATTACTTCAAATCTACTACAATTTTTTTCAATAAAATTAATAATTATTTTTGATGATTTTTCAGCAAAGCTATTCTTATTTATGAATAAAAATAAGAAAAGAATAAATTAATTGATAGTTTTTTTATACACTTCATTAGTAGATTTCATTTTGTATTCGGCTCAATAAACAGTATTAACATGGCAATTTTTTACCAAAAAACAGCTCTTTCAAACCTCAGCCTACCCATATTAATCTAAAGCATATATTATATTTTAATGTTTGATTTTTTTATATTAATTCTTATATTTTTTTTGGTCTGGTATTGGTGGGATTCTTCAGAAAAAAGGGAGCTAGCAGTGTCATCTGGCACAAGGATAGCACACGATTTTAAATTACAACTCCTTGATGAAACTGTTCATTGCACAAAGCTTAGAATTGTGAGAACTGAGGCTAATTGGCCAACCCTTCAGCGTATCTATTTTTTTTATGTTAGCACAGATCAAAAAAATAAAATTCATTGCCAGCTCACCCTGACCGGAAAAAAACTTTCACATTGGCATATACCTCCCTACCCTCAGACACATTAAATGTATACCGGTAGATTCGCCCCAACTGCATCAGGATTGCTACATTTTGGCTCAATAGTTACTGCAATTGCCAGCTATTTAGATGCAAAAACAAATCATGGTAAATGGTTGGTGAAAATCGATGATATTGATCAACCCAGAGTATCGGGGCAATCGGAGCATTCAATTCTCTTTGATTTAGAACACTTGGGTCTTCAATGGGACGGTAAGGTAATTCATCAAAGTAATCGACTCGACCAATACCAGTATTATCTCGATGAATTAAAAAGGAAAGATTATCTTTATTTGTGTGATTGCTCGAGAAAAATTATTTATGAGAATGGAAAAAATGGGGTTGACGGTATCATCTACAATGGTTTATGTAAAAATAAGAATATTGATAATCCTAAAAAAAACTCTTTAAGAATAAAAGTTAAAGATAATCTAATCATCCATAAAGATCAGATACAAGGAGTGATCAAGCAAAATTTAGCGGAGGATATTGGAGATTTTATCTTAAAAAGATCTGATCAAATCTTTGCCTATCAATTTACAGTAGTAATTGATAACTATTTGGATAAAGTTACTCATGTATGCAGAGGATACGATCTAATAAATTCTTTATTCCGTCAATACTATCTTCACGAAATTTTAGGCTTTAAATTTCCAAAAACTCTTCATATACCTATAGCAACAGAGAACCAAAAGAAACTCAGCAAGGGTCATGGAGATAATATTTTAGTTAAGGGAAATGAAAAAAATATATGGATAAATGCTCTAAAGTTTTTAGGGCAACCAATTTTAGAATCATATTCATCCATGAGCCTACAAGAGATTATTGATGATGCAATAGCAAACTGGTCTATAAAATATGTTAGTAAATCTAAGTCAATTGAAGTTGACGAGCATATTCATACATTACAATACTAGCCGCTGCGCTGACATTTAGTGATTCAATATCACTAACCATAGGAATAGCTAATGTCTCATGCGCCTTTTGAGAAAGACCCACATCTATTCCATGACCCTCGTTGCCAAGAATCATAGCTATATCTTGTTGAAATTTATGTGAAAAAAGCGACTTACCTTTCATACTCAAGCAATATGTGGGGAAATTGAAGTTTTCAATTAATTTTCTTATATCCTGATCCTCAAAACATCTTAAAAAAAATTGTACACCCTGGCTTCCTCTGATTGTTTTAGGTGACCATAAATCACAACATCCTTTGGATAAAAAAACAAAATCATTTCCCAATGCAGCATGACTTCGTAAAATTGAACCAACATTACCAGGATCTTGAATATCATTAAGAATTAAATGAAATCCCTTGGTTTGTAAGGTCGAATTTTCTAATGGAATTTCAATTAACGCCATTAATCCAGTAGAGGAATTAAGGTCAGAAATTTTACAAAAAAGTTCGTGGTTAAGCTTTACGAGATCTACATTAGGATTTCCACGAATTAATAATTCAATTTCATTTGAATGAGATGATTCATCAACAATAAAATTAATGCAATCACGCCCGCTATCCAAAAAGGTTCTTATTAAATGTGGGCCATCGAGTAATGTTTTATTTAGTTTTTTTCTGTGAATTTTGCTGCGATATATTTTTTTTAAATTCTTAAAATAAGTATTTTCAGTTGAACTAATTATTTTATCGTTCATTATTTTATTTTACAAAAGGGTTTAATGGCTTCATTTTATAGCCTGCCGATTTAAACTGATTTAGAAGACCATTTTCCCCACTCAAGTGTGATGCGCCAACGGCAATAAAAAGCTTATTATCTTTCTCAACCTCTAAAATTCTTTCAAAAAATAATTTATTTCGCTCAATTAATAATTTGCTCTCAATGTGATTCCACATTGAATCTGAGACAATATTTTTAGTAACCTTCTGATCGGTTTTTAAAATTAATGGTGGGCTATTTGATAAATAGGCATCTACCAATAGATCATAATCAATTTGTTTTTCATTTTCACTGCGTGCTAAAACTAAATCTAACATTTTGATTTGATCTTCAATAGAAAAACTATCGAGCGTACTGAAATGCTCATTTACAGATTCAAGCCCTTGAATAATTAATAAATTATCAGCTGCTTTTGTTTTGAGTAAATTATCTTGATTAAATGGAGTTATTGGTCTCGGTGAATTAAAGATTACTGCCAAAAGCCATGGCTTCATCAACATAATTCGCTCAAAAGACATAGTATGAAAATATGCCAGGTCCTTTATTTTATCAATTTGATTCTCATCGAAATATTTTTTATAAATTAAATTTTCATTTTGCAAAATTTCATAATTCTGTATTTCATCTGTTTCCATTAAAAAAATATTTGATGACTTTATACTTTCATAAACTCTTGGATGAAAATTTGAAACTCGATTATCGTCGACATGAATGGTACCGAATAAGAAATGTGTTTTACCCTTTGGAGAAGTTAATTCAAAGAAAACAGAATTCTCCATTGAATTGATAAAAAAACTTAGTCCACTCAAAATAAAAGCAAAAAGAAATTTAACGAAAAGCACTTTAGTATCCTTTTTAAAAATTATTTAAATAATATCAGTAAAACTTATATCTTTATCGCAAGACCAATCAAATCAGTTAGTATTAACCTTTTAGACATATCTTTATATCAATGAATACCACTAGCAACAAATCTCTTAATGATATTCAATTTTATGTAACCACAAATTATAGCTGTGGATACATAAAGGAAAGGAATGCTAGATCTCTAGTTGCTGCTCCATACAAAAAAGTCAATGCTAAAGCTTATAATGACCTCATTCAGAGTGGTTTTAGAAGAAGCGGGCAATACGTCTACAAACCCCAATGCAAAGACTGTCAGGCTTGTGTGCCTATAAGACTTGTCATTTCTAATTTTTTACTGAGCCGCTCGCAAAAGAGAGTTAAAAAAAATCATAAGAATATTCAGGCTAAAATACTTCCGCTTGCTTTTCACCAGGAACATTATAATTTATACACGGACTATCAAAACAAACGTCATCAATTAAATAGTAAGTTAGAAGAAGATATTGTTGAATATAAAGATTTTTTAGTCAGCAGTAATGTAAATAGCAAACTAATAGAATTTAGAGATAATGAAAGGCTTGTAATGGTTACCGTTGTAGATAATATAGAGGAAGGTTTATCAGCGGTTTATACATTTTACGATTGCGATGAAGAGAAAAAAAGCTATGGTACATTCTCTATTTTGTGGCTAATAGACTATTGTTTAAAAAACAAATTATCTTACTTATATCTAGGGTATTGGATTAATCAGAGCAATAAAATGAAATATAAAATTAATTTTAAACCTTATGAGCTAATGATAGATGGCTTATGGAAGCAAATGTCTGATTAGCTGCATGATATAATTTTTTTTTGAAAGATAAGTGCATAATGAAAAAAATAGTAATTTTTGGAATAGGTTTGATTGGAGGTTCCATTGCTCTTAAGGTCAAGCAAAAAAAACTATACGGTCAAGTTACTGGCGTTGGAAGAGATGGGGGGAGCTCTCTAAAAAAGCTTGTGTCTAAAGGGATGCTTGATAGCGCTTCTGAAAATTTAATGGAGGATATTAACGCAGCCGAAATAATTATAATAGCTACGCCGGTTGCCCAAACAAAAAAAATACTAGGAAGCATCTACCCTTATCTCCGCAAAAATACTGTGATTACTGATGTAGGGAGTACAAAAACCAATGTCATGCATGATGCTAGCGAAGTATTGAAAGAAAAATCTCAGCAATTTATAGGCTCGCATCCCATAGCTGGATCTGAAAAACATGGGCCTAACGCAGCAATTCCAGATCTTTTTGAAAATAAAGATATTGTAGTTACACCCCATTCAAAATCACCCAAGGAATTCATAACATTAATAGAAAAATTTTGGCTATCCCTTGGGGGAAAAGTATCAATAATGGACCCAAATTTACATGATCAAATTTTCTCGACTGTGAGCCATCTTCCTCATTTGCTTGCCTTTGGTTTGGTAAATTTAATAAATAAAAAAGCCAACAAAAAACAATTGCTTGATTTTGCTGCAAGTGGTTTTCGAGATTTCTCAAGAATTGCAGCTAGCTCACCTGAAGTTTGGAGAGATATATCTCTTGGAAACAAAGATGCTATTTTGAGTGATTTACAACTTTACAAACAAGAAATAGATGCCGTCATAAATCTTATAGAAGGAAATGACATTTTAAAACTAGACCAATATTTAGCAAAAGCCAGCTCTACAAGAACAGATTGGAATGAAAGTTAATTGAAACAAATAAAACTTCCAGGATATGCGTCTGTGAACGGTAAGATAACTTTACCAGGGTCAAAAAGTATTACAAATAGATTAATATTATTGGCAAGCTTGTCAAAGAATAGAACCGTGATTAAAAATTTTCTTAGCTCTGACGACACGAATTATATGGTTGATGCGCTTAAGAAATTAGGTGTTGAGATTCAAAGAAAAGAAAATGAGCTCATTGTCGATGGAGTGAACCAAACGTATCCTGTAAAAAGTTGCGATTTATTTCTTGGTAATGCAGGAACTGCTTTTAGACCCCTAACGGCAGTTTTATCCATGATGAGCGGTGAATATAACCTTTCTGGTATAAAAAGAATGCATGAGCGGCCCATTAAAGACCTGGTAGAAACGCTCAAAAAAATAGGCGCCTCTATAGAATATACTGATCAATCAGGCTTTCCTCCATTAAAAATAATGCCTCTTAATAAAGCTATTAGCCATAATGTTTCGATAAAAGGGAATGTATCCAGCCAATTTTTAAGCTCTATGTTAATGGCAATTCCACTTTTAAGAAAACCATTCTCAATAGAGGTTGAGGGTGATTTAATTTCTAAACCCTATGTAGATATTACATTAAAATTACTAGAAAAATTTGGTGTACATTATCAAAACCATAATTGGAAACAATTTACTCTTCAAAATTTATACGCCTATGAGAATCCAACTGAAATCAATGTTGAGGGTGATGCCTCGTCTGCCTCGTATTTCTTTGGTGCTGCTGCAATTGCTGGAAAAGTAGAGGTTATTGGGTTAAATAAAAACAGCATTCAAGGTGATATTAAATTTTTAGATGTGATTGAATCCATGGGTGCGATAGTGACCTATAAAACAAATTCTATTATTGTCGAAAAAGCAAAAAAATTAAAAGGATCAAATATAGACTGTAAAATGATTCCTGATGCTGCAATGACTTTGGCTACTATGGCTTTATTTTGTGATGGTGTTACAAGACTTGATAATATCGCCAGCTGGAAGGTAAAGGAGACAGATCGGATTAAAGCGATGCATGATGAATTAAGAAAGCTTGGAGCTGATATCAAGGCAGATAATAATTCGATTTCTATTACACCGCCTAAAAAAATAAATAATAATATTGAGATTGATACCTACGACGATCATAGAATGGCTATGTGTTTCTCATTAGTAACCTTAAAAAATAATAAAATTATTTTGAATGATCCAGATTGTGTAAATAAAACATACCCTAATTTCTTTAAAGATTTTGAAAAAATTACGCAGTGAATTTGCTAAAAAAAACACCTTATCTACTAGCCATCGATGGTCCTGCAGGTTCTGGAAAAGGAACTATAGCAAAAATCATAAGTAAAAAGCTAAACCTTAATTATCTTGATTCGGGGGCTGTTTATAGAGTGCTTGCATTAGCAATAATTAATGAAAATATTGATCAAGAGAATATCCAGGTAGTACTAAAAAAATTAGAAGATATAATTATTAGTTTTCAAGGCGAAGATATATTTTTAAATAATGAGAATGTTTCAAAGCAGATAAGATTTCAGGAAGTCGGTAAAGCTGCATCTAACCTAGCAAAACATATTGAAGTAAGAGATCAAATTTTAGAATATCAAAGAAATTTCTTTCATGGGAGGGGATTGGTTGCTGAAGGTCGGGACATGACAACCGTTGTGTTCCCCAATGCAGACCTTAAAATTTATCTCGAAGCCAGTTTGGAAGAGCGTGTAAAAAGAAGGCATAAACAGTTGATCCTTAAAGGAAAAGATGTTAACATCCTCGATCTTAAAGATGAGATATATGCAAGAGATAAACAGGATAAAGAACGTGAACACTCGCCTTTGATTGTTTCCCCTGATGCATTTATTGTTTGTTCAGATTCTCTCACCATAAACGAAACGGTTAAGAAAATCTTATCACTTATCTAAAAGTAATTACAGCACTAATGGCACAAATCATTAGTATTTATAAACTACCCCATCGCTAGTTGGGACATAATTAAGGTCAATTATTATTCATGGCAACTACAGAGAAAATAGAAAAAATCGAACCAGGAAGTTTTGCAGCATTATTTGAAGAAAGCATGTCTCTCAAGGAGATGCGGCAAGGAGAAGTAATTACTGCAGAAGTAATTTCAGTTGAAAATGATTTTGTTATCGTAAACGCTGCTCTCAAGTCAGAGAGCGTTATCAAAACAGAGGAATTTCTTAGCGATAGTGGTGAGATTGATGTCAAGGTAGGTGATCTTGTTAAAGTTGCCATAGAGAAGTTGGAAGATGGTTATGGATCTACAATATTATCTAGAGATAAGGCCAAAAAATTACAAGCTTGGATTGATTTGGAAGAAGCTATGGAGGAAGGAAGAATAGTTAATGGCTTCGTAAGTAGCAGAGTGAAGGGTGGTTTGAGAGTAACTGTAAACGGAATTATGGCTTTCTTACCAGGTTCACTTGTAGATATTAGACCAGTTAAAGATACTGCTCCTTTTGAGAATAAAGAATGTGAATTAAAAGTTATTAAAATTGATAAGAAAAGAAATAATGTGGTTGTGTCAAGAAAGGCTGTTTTAGAAGAACAGTCAGGAACCGACAGGGAATCAGTTATTGAGTCTATAGTTGAAGGAGCAAACATCAAAGGGATCATAAAAAATATTACTGATTACGGTGCTTTCGTTGATTTAGGCGGAATTGATGGTTTGCTTCACATAACTGATCTTGCATGGAAACGCATTAAGCATCCATCAGAAATTTTGAATGTAGGTGATGAGATCGAAGCAAGAGTCCTTAAATTTGACCAAGAAAAAAATAGAGTATCACTAGGACTAAAACAATTAGATGATGATCCGTGGGTTGGTTTAAGTCGAAGATACCCGATTAAAACAAAACTCTTTGGTAAAGTTTCTAACCTTACTGACTATGGTGCGTTTATAGAAATCGAAACTGGAATAGAAGGTTTAGTTCATGTATCTGAAATGGATTGGACAAATAAGAACATTCACCCTTCCAAAGCAGTTCAATTGGGCGATGAAGTTGAAATAATGATTCTTGAGATAGATGAAGATAGGAGAAGATTGTCGCTTGGTATGAAACAATGCAAACAAAATCCATGGGATGAATTTGCAAACAGCCACGCAAAAGATGACAAAATAAAAGGAAAAATTAAATCCATAACTGATTTTGGTATTTTTATTGGTCTTGAAGGTGATATAGATGGATTGATTCATCTTTCAGATATTTCTTGGACTGAAAGTGGTGAAAATGCAGTTAAAAAATATCAAAAAGGTGACGATGTTGAGGCAGTGATAGTTTCAATCGATGTTGAAAAAGAACGAATTTCATTAGGCATTAAACAGCTTACAGATGACCCTAACCCAGAAGCATCGAAAAAAACTAAAGAATCAAAAGATAGTGACGATTCTAAAGTTAAAGCTTCTGAAAAACAGAATGAAGAAGTTAAAGATGCCGGCACAACCAATCTTGGGGCCCTGCTCAAAGCAAAACTTGATGATAAAAAATAGTAATGACTAAATCAAAGCTTATAACAGTTTTATCTGATAGATTTTCTCAGTTAGTTCATAAGGATGCAGAATTATCTGTTAATGTTATTTTAAGCTCGATGTCAAAGTGTTTAATAAATAAAGATAGGGTAGAAATTCGTGGCTTTGGAAGTTTTAGTTTAAGTTATAGGCCCTCTAGAGTTGGCAGAAATCCTAAGTCTGGTTCAAAGGTTCATGTTCCGGAAAAATATGTTCCGCATTTTAAAGCTGGAAAAGAATTAAGAGTTAGAGTAGATATATAGAAGCGACAGTTAAATTTAAAGCATATTTTTTTAAAAAAAATATGCTTTTTTTTTATTTATAAAGTAATCTTAAATTATGGTTGAATTTGAATTTTGGTGGCTTTTGGTGATTCCTCTTTTCTTTAGCTTAGGATGGGTATCAGCTAGAATTGATATTAAACAGATAATCTCTGAAAGTACTGATTTTCCTGCCGCATATTTTAAAAGCCTTCATTATTTGATTACTAATAGATACGATAAAGCAACAGAATCTCTTGTAGATGCAGTAAATGCAAATAAAAATTCAATAGAAATGCACTTTGCACTAGGAAATTTATATCGTAGAACAGGTAAATTAGATAAGGCGATAAATTTGCACATGGACCTTTTGGAAAATAAAGAAATGAGCGCAAATCAGATTGAGTCTGTTAAAGCTGAACTTGCTCAAGATTATTTTAGTGCTGGTCTTTTTGACAGATCTGAGGAAATATTATTATCTTTAAAAAATGAAAACTATAATGAATACAAGCTCAGTACACTTTTAAATATTTATGTAAAGGAGAGAGAGTGGGCTAAGGCAATCAAAATAGCTGATAAGCTAGAAAAAGTTTCAGGAAATTCTTTCAGCAAAGAAACAAGTCATTATTATTGCGAAATTGCATTATCATTAATGATCTCAAACAGCAATATACAGGCAAAAAAATCATTATCTCAAGCAATCCAAAAGAATAAAAATTGTGTTAGGGCTAATATTTTGTATGGCGATATATTAGAATCTGAGGGATCATTAGACGAAGCAATTGCAACCTGGAGAAATATTGAATATCAAAAACCAGAGTACCTAGGATTAGTAGCAACCAAAATTTTAAATGCCTATCAAAATAAAAATAAAATCAACGAAGGTCTATCAATAATTTCAAGATTTCATGATCTTTATAAACTTAGATCTGTTCTAAATACCTTATTTGAAACAGTTATATCAAATGAGGGGGCCAAAAGTGCTGAAAAAATTGCTAGAAATGAATTAATTCAAAGGCCAAGTCTTCTTGCACTAGATCATCTATTCCAGACCCTAGCTATCAGTAAAAACAATCAAATTGATAATGTTGAATTAATACAACAAACCATAAAAAATACTATGAGTACTAGAAGATTTTATTCTTGTGTCTCATGTGGCTTTAAGGCTAGACAATTTCACTGGCAATGTCCGGCATGCAATTCCTGGGAGTCCATGCCATCAGAACCCATAGATATATCTCTTGATGAGATCAATAAATGATAAATCCTGAAATTTTTGTCGCACTAGATTTTTCAACCGAATTAGATGCAAAAAAATTTATAAATAATCTAAATCCAAGTTTATGTGGAGTAAAAATTGGTAAAGAATTATTTACTTCATCTGGACCTAAGATTGTAAATTATGCAATCGAGAAGGATTTTAAGGTTTTTCTAGATCTCAAATATCATGATATCCCTAATACTGTTAAAAAGGCATGTTTAGCCGCTTCGAATTTAGGTGTATATATGCTCAATATTCATTCTCTAGGAGGTGATGAGATGATTTTAGCTGCAAGAGAGGGAGTAGATCAATCAAAATATAACCCTTTGTTAATTGGAGTAACGCTTCTTACAAGTCATAACCAAAAGACTATTGACAGCATAGGTTTTAACAATAAATTAAATGATCAAATCAAAAAACTTGCTTTAAACGCTTCTAAATATAAGCTTGATGGTATTGTGTGCTCAGTAAATGACTTAAAATTTCTCAAGCCATTACTTCCAAAGAATTTTCATTTTATTACACCTGGAATCAGATTGAATGATGAAAATAAAGATGATCAAAAAAGAATAGCCACTCCTTCTGAAGCAAAAAAATTAGGATCAACAATGTTAGTAATTGGTAGGCCGATCACTTCATCAAAAAATCCATTAGAAGAAATCGAAAGAATTAAATCTCAATTAGATTCAATCTAAGTATTGATATTTTCATCAATCATCGAGTCAATGTCTTTTTTTTCTACTCTTTTGAGAAGATGACTGTAGCTGTTAACCGATGATGGTTCTTCATTTATTACCTCAATTGACTGATATTCGCTCTCTATAAAAAAATTGGCAACTTTGCTTGTTAATGCTGGCATTATAGGAGAAGCGTAAATGCAAATTAATCTAAATGAAAGCAAAGAAACTGAGCAAATTTCATGCAAGTTTGATCCTTCACAGTGGTTAACATTATCTTTGGCTAAAACCCATGGTTCTTGATTATTTACATATTCATTAACTGACTCAATACAAGAAACAATTAATCGTGAAGCCTTGCTAAATTGTCTATGGTCGTATGAGGACATAATTTGTTCTTTTGATTTTAATATCCCATGAATAAGCTCAGTGGCTTCTTTAGTTTTAAAGCTCTTAGACGGAAAAATTTTATTTTCAAAAAATTTATCTAAAAAACCTGACGTTCTACTTGGAATATTTACAAGCTTTCCAACTAAATCACTGTTAACTTTTGTAAGAAAGTCATCAAGATTTAAATCGATATCTTCCATAGTGTCATTAAGCTTTGAAAAATAATAATAGCGAAGGTAATCTGGATTTTCTAAATGATCTAGATAGCTTCGAGCAGTAATAAATGTACCTCTTGATTTTGACATTTTTTCGCCATTAACCGTAAGAAAACCATGTGCATATATTTTCGTGGGTGTTCTATGTCCAGAATAGTGCAAAGTAGCTGGCCAAAACAAAGCGTGAAAATATAAAATATCTTTACCGATAAAATGAACAAGTTCTGTACCGGACCCCTCCTCCCAAAATTCATCATAAGATATATTATTTTTATTTGTATAATCTTTAAAACTTGCCATATAGCCAATTGGCGCATCAAGCCAAACATAAAAATATTTACCAGGTGCATTTGGTATTTCAAATCCAAAATATGGTGCATCTCTTGTTATATCCCAATCGTTCAAACCAGATATAAACCATTCCTTCAACTTATTAGCAGCCTCCTTTTGAAGAGTGTCTGAATGTGTCCATTGTTTTAAGAATTCCTCGCACTCTGATAATTTAAAAAAGAAATGATCAGTTTTCTTTCTAATTGGCTTATCACCAGAAAGGACAGAATAAGCGTTGATTAAATCAGTTGGATTGTATGTCGCTCCACAAATCTCACACGAATCACCGTATTGATCTTTGGCGTTACATTTAGGGCATGTGCCCTTAATAAATCTATCCGGTAAGAACATAGATTTTTTTTCATCAAAAAATTGTTCTATCTCTTTCACTTCTATCTTATTATTATTTTTTAATGCTTCGTACATTGCCTCGGATAATGATTTATTTTCTTTAGAATTTGTTGAATAAAAATTATCAAAAGAAATATTAAAATCAGAAAAATCTTGACTATGCTCCACATGAACTTTTTCTACTAATTCGTCAGGTGTAATATTTTCCATTTCTGCTTTCAGCATAACTGGGGTTCCATGAGTGTCATCTGCACAAATATAATGAATTTCATTACCAACTAATCTTTGATATCTTACCCAGATATCAGTTTGTATATATTCGACAAGATGTCCAAGGTGTATACTACCGTTTGCGTATGGCAGAGCAGAAGTAGCTAATATTTTTCGCATAATTTTTATAACTTTTCGGGAAAATTTGGTCGAATACATTTTAGCAAATAAGAAAAATTTTGCCAGAAGTTATATTTTTAATTTAAAAAAGAATAAATATGAAAAAAGTTATCATTGATACGTTATTACAAATTAAATTTCCTGAAACAAATGTAATTTTTTTAAAAGAAAAAAATATAAAAAAAATTGAGGAAAGCAGTAAATCTATTTCTATTGAGATTGAACTGAATTTTTTTGCAAGAAATATGTTAGATAGATTAAAAATAATCATTGAAAAGGAACTGAAGGCAACTATTAAACTTGATATAAATATAAAATTTCTTACAAATATTAGGAGCCACAAAGTCCAACAAGGCCTTACACCTTTGAAAAATGTAAAAAATATTATTGCAATTGCCTCTGGAAAAGGTGGGGTTGGTAAATCTACTTCGGCAGTTAATCTCGCATTATCATTATCAGAACAAGGAGCAAGGGTTGGTATTTTAGATGCAGATATTTATGGGCCTAGCCAACCACAAATGTTAGGGATAGGAGACAAAAAGCCGCAGAGTAAAGATGGAAAATCAATGGACCCAATACTAGCTCATGATATACAAGTCATGTCTATTGGGTTCCTTGTCGATCAAGAGACTCCCATGATATGGCGTGGGCCAATGGTAACAGGGACACTTGAACAATTATTAAAGGAAACAAACTGGGATGATCTTGATTATTTAATCGTTGATCTCCCCCCTGGAACAGGCGATATACAACTTACACTTGCGCAAAAGATACCTGTAACAGGGGCAATAATTGTTACTACACCACAAGACATTGCTTTGCTCGATGCTAGAAAAGGACTCAAAATGTTTGAGAAAGTTAACGTACCGATCATTGGTGTATTAGAAAATATGTCTACTCACATTTGTTCCAACTGTGGTAATGAGGAACATATATTTGGCAGTGGTGGAGGTGAAAAAATGTCTGAAGATTATAACGTAGAACTTTTAGGAAGATTACCTTTGGATATTGCTATTAGAGAACAATTGGATGCGGGTAAACCAATAATAAATAATAAAAAATATGAAAAAATCTCAAAGATATATAATGAAATAGCAATTAAAACATCATTAAAAATTGCCAGTCTAAACGAGGATATTAATAGCAAGTTTCCAAAAATTGTTATTGAAAAAAATTAACTAAGCCCAAAAGTAAAGATAACTAATTCTTTTTTTGGTTTAATAAGGGATGGAGGTAGATCATTCTCGTCCCTCCACCTATTGAGGGCAGTTTGCTTGTTAGTACCTGTTATTAGAAACAAAACAACATTCGCTCGACTCAATCTTTTAGGTGTCAATGAAACCCTCTCTGAGGGAGGTTTTGGCGCATTAGTTACAGCTATAGTGTCTTCATCGTTAGTAAAGTTATGTCCAGGAAATAAGCTTGCTGTATGACCATCTTCACCAAAACCCAATAAAACTAAATCAAAATCACCTTTATCAAGTAACAGCTTATTATAATTTTTGGCAGCCCGAATGTTCCCTAACTCTGCATCCATATAAAAAATTTGATCTGTCGGTATAGCAACATGATCAAGAAATGCTTCTTTAGCCATAAAACTATTTCGATCTTTATCATTTATTGGTAGGCACCTTTCATCACCAAAAAAGATGTTCCATTTAGTCCAATCAGTATCCATTTGTTTAAGCATTGAGTAAATATTCTTAGGGGTTCCACCACCACAAAGGACAATCGAAAAAAAACCTTTTTCCTTAATACTATTGTTGGCTAAATCAATAATAAAGTTTGATGCATTAAGTTCAAATGAATTAATACTATCAAATGAGATATTTTTTTTAACATACTTGCCCATGCACTTTTCCTTTGAATAAAGTTTATTCTTTTTAAGTTCAATTTTGCTATAATTCTTGCACGTAATTATAGTGCGAATTTAATCCAAAAGATTAATAAATTAAAACTCTTCTTCAAAAAGGAAAAAAATGAAAATTGCGATGCTTGGTCTAGGTAAAATGGGTGGAAATATGGCAGCCCGTATGGTGAGAAACGGTATTTCAGTGGTGGGTTATGACAACAATCAAGAAGTTGTTAGTGAGCTTGTAGAAAAAGAAAAAATAATTGGATCAACGTCCGTTGAAGATGCTCTTTCAAAATTAGATGAACAAAAAATTGTTTGGATGATGTTGCCTGCTGGTGAAATAACAAAAAAACAAATAGCAGATCTTATTCCTCTTCTTAATAAGGGAGATGTAATAATCGATGGAGGCAATTCTAACTTTAAACAAAGTATTAAAATGGGAAGTATGCTTGAGGAATATGAAATTGGTTTTATGGACTGTGGCACCTCAGGAGGTATATGGGGTCTAGACAATGGTTACTGTCTGATGGTGGGTGCATCAATGGAGACTGCAAAAACTGTTGAGCCATTCTTGAGGGCATTAGCTCCTAATCCCCAAAACGGTTGGCTTCATGTGGGTCCAGTCGGATCCGGTCATTTTACAAAAATGATCCATAACGGAATAGAGTACGGAATGATGGAGTCTTTTGCTGAAGGACTAGAACTTCTTAAAGGAAGAGATGAATTTGCAATAGATATAGCTAAAGTTACAGAGCTATGGAGGCATGGATCAGTGGTAAGAAGCTGGTTACTCGATCTAACTGCAGAGGCTTTACAAAGCGATCAAGGTTTAGAAGAAATAGCTCCCTTTGTTGCAGACTCAGGTGAAGGAAGATGGACTGCTGTAGAGGCAATTGAACAGGGAATTCCAGCACCTGTTCTAACTCAAGCCCTTCAAGTGAGATTTAGAAGTCAAGAAAAATCTAAGGGATATGGTTATAAAGTGTTATCAGTTATGAGAAATGCTTTTGGTGGGCATATTATGAAAAAGAAAGGTTAATTAAATTATATGATCGAAGAATCAACATTAGTATTATTTGGTGCAAGAGGAAATCTGTCTAGGGTAAAACTAATTCCTGGTTTATTTCATTTGGATGACTCTGGTAAACTGCCGGAAAAAATGAAGATATTGTCAGTAGGAAGACAATCGATATCACCTGAAGAGTGGAAGATCGAAATAAAGGATATGCTAGAAAAGAAATTTAAAAAAGGATATAGCAAAGTAACATACGATCGTTTTATTAAAAGAAATTTATATCATGCAAACTTACCTGATGATTTAAAAGCATTTGAAAAATTTGCGGATAGGCTTAATGACAAAAATACTTTTACTTCCAATTTATCTTTTTTTCTGTCCGTAAGACCTTCTGATTTTGCAGATATTGTTGATAAATTAGCAAAGGTTGGCCTTTTGAATGAAAAAAATGGATGGAGACGTGTTCTAATTGAAAAGCCATTTGGTACAAATCTTGACAGCGCAAAAACACTCCAATCATCCATATCCAAACATCTTAAAGAAAATCAAATATATCGAATTGATCATTATCTAGGTAAATCAGCTGTGCAAAATATTCTAACCACAAGGTTTTCAAACCCAATATTTGATCCTGTTTGGAATAAGGATTTTATTGATCATATACAAATTACAAATCATGAGACTTTAGGGGTTGGTGAAAGAACAACATTTTATGATTCAACTGGTGCTCTTCGAGATATGATTCAGAGTCATTTGCTGCAAATGATGGCACTAACAATGATGGAACCACCAAAATCTTTTTCACCAAACAATATTAGAGATGCAAAGGTAACATTATTAAACTCTATCTCGCCAATTGAGCCTAAAAAATTTGATAGTTCTGTGTATCGAGCTCAATATACTTCTGGTAATGTGCATGGAGAAGGAGCTGTGGAGGGATATATTAAAGAACTTGGAAATAGCAAAAGTGTTACTGAGACCTATGCCGCTGTAAAATTATTCATCAATAATGTAAGATGGCAAGGAGTTCCTGTATACCTCAGAACAGCAAAAAGACTTAATCAAAGTGGAACAAACATCTCAATAAAATTTAAAAAAAATAAACATCCTAATAACGAAGATGCAAATTGGATGATATTTAATATCCAGCCAAATGAGAGCTCAACCCTTGAAATTACCACAAAAAAACCAGGTCTCAACGAAGAAGAAACAAGAAATACTAGTTTGTCTGGATTCAATAGAATCGATGGCGATGAGACCATAGATGCATATGAAATACTTATGCTCGACTTAATGAGTGGAAATCAATCAAAATTCCTACATATTGATGAAGTTGAAGCTCAATGGAGATTCATAGATCCAATTATTCAATACTGGTCCAAAAATCAAGGAAAAGTTAATCAATATCCAGCGGGTGAGAAAGATCCTGATTCTTCAAAAGTTATTTTTGAAGAACCAAATCAATTTTGGCGTTAAGATTTGATAAGATAAAGTGTAATAATCTGTAAAATATGTAAAACAAAGTAATTATAGGATTTTTTATGACTATAAAATCAGACAAGTGGATAAGAAAAATGGCTGAAGAGCATGGCATGATTAGTCCATTTGAACCTCAAATGATTCGTGAGAGAGAGGGTAAAAAAATAGTCTCTTATGGTACATCAAGCTACGGTTATGATATTCGATGTGCCCCAGAATTTAGAGTATTTACCAACATCAACAATACGATTGTAGATCCTAAATCTTTTGATCCAAATTCTTTCGTTGAGTTTAACGGAGATCATTGTATTATACCTCCCAACTCTTTTGCTTTAGCTAGGACTGTTGAATTTTTCAAAATACCCAGAAATGTATTAACTATTTGTGTTGGAAAATCAACTTACGCAAGATGCGGAATAATTGTTAATGTGACACCTTTCGAACCAGAATGGCAAGGTTATGTAACATTAGAGTTTAGCAATACCACCCCACTTCCTGCAAAAATATATGCGGGTGAGGGATGTGCTCAAGTTTTATTTTTTGAGTCTGATGAAATATGTGAGACTTCCTACAAAGATCGCGGGGGGAAATACCAAGATCAAAGCGGTGTAACGCTTCCTAAAATTTAAACATTAATCATCTATTTCAAGAAATTTTTTTAGAGCTAATCAAGTTTTTCTTTCATAGTCCACGAAAGAAAAATTGAAACCTTTTTCATCTAAAATTTTTTCTCTGTTAATTTCAAGCCATTCATTTTTTTTAAAATTTGGAAAATAAGCATCTCCATTGACAGTCGATTCAACCTCAGTAATATTAAGGTGGGTTGCAAATGGCATTGCAATTTTATAAATCTGTTCCCCGCCTATTATAAAAATCAAACTTTCATTTCCACAAATCTCTAAAGCACTCTCAATCGAATTAACTACATCAACACCATTTATTTTCAAGTCAAGAGTTCTAGAAATAATAATATTCTGCCTTCCTGGTAGGGGCTTTCCAATAGACTCATAAGTTTTTCTTCCCATAATGATTGGATGGCCTGTTGTTAATTGCTTAAATCTTTTTAAGTCCTCAGATATATGCCATGGAAGTTTATTATTAATTCCGATAACTCTATTTAAAGACATGGCAACAATAATGGAAATTTTTTTCACTATACTGCTACCGATCCCTTTATTAGAGGATGTGGATTGTATCCCTCAAGATTAAAGTCCTCGAACGTAAAATTAAATATATTATCAATATTTTTATTAATATTCATAACAGGCGGCTGTTTTATCTCTCTTGATAACTGCTCTTGAACTTGTTTAGAATGATTAAGATAAATATGAGCATCTCCGAGTGTATGTATAAACTCTCCAGCTTTTAGTCCACAGACTTGAGCGATCATAAGATTAAGCAATGCATAAGAAGCTATATTAAAAGGTACTCCTAAAAAAATATCTGCACTCCTCTGATAGAGTTGGCAAGATAGTGTGCCATCGGCGACATAAAACTGAAAAAAAGCATGACATGGTGGTAGTTTCATTTTTTCTATATCACCCACATTCCAAGCAGAAACAATCAGTCTTCTAGAATCAGGATTTTCCTTTATTTGATTTATAAGATTTGCGATCTGATCAATTTTTTTCCCCTCTGGAGTCGGCCAACTTCTCCATTGATGACCATATACAGGACCCAGTTCGCCATTATCATCAGCCCATTCATCCCAAATAGAGACACCATTGTCTTTTAAATACTTTATATTTGTATCTCCAGATAAGAACCAGAGTAATTCATATATTACGGACTTAAGATGAATTTTTTTTGTTGTAAGCAAAGGAAAATTTTGCGATAAATCAAATCGCATTTGATAGCCGAAGACTGACAGCGTTCCTGTTCCGGTCCTATCAAGCTTTTTAATTCCTTTTTTATTTACATATTCGAGAAGATCAAGATATTGCTGCATACTAAGTATTGTTAGTTATAAAGCTTTTAATTTTATTAACGTCATTTTCGAATAATTCATTGTACTGTGGTAATGATTCTATATCTTTTAACTTTTCAGGTCTTTGTGGGTACTTTCCAATTGCTTCAAATACAGATTTCTCAAATTTTATTGGAAGTGCAGTTTCCAATACCAGCATTGGAATTTCATTATCAAAATGGTCAAGTGCTGCCTTTAAACCATCAGCTGTATGAGTATCAATCATTACACCAAAGTCATCATAAAATTTCTTTATAAGAGTTATTCTATTTGCATGTTTGCTTGAGGAAGAAATAAAACCAAACTCTTTAATTTTTGAAAAAAGATCTTTAGTTAATTTGAAAGAACCGCCTGAATCAACTTGGCTCCAATACTGTCTGACCAAATCTGATTCCCTGTTAAACACATCAAACATAAAGCGCTCAAAATTTGATGCCTTTGAAATATCCATTGATGGGCTTGATGTTAGGTATGTTTTTTTAGACCCACGAGGAGCGTAGGAACCTGTTTTAAAAAATTCATCTAGGACATCATTTTCATTAGTAGCAACTACTAAATTTCTAATAGGTAAACCCATCATTCTTGCTACATGACCAGCACAAATATTTCCAAAATTTCCAGTTGGAACAGTAAAATCAACTTCCTCATCATTTTCATTTGTTACATCGAAATAACCTTTAAAATAATAAACAATTTGCGCAAGTATTCTTCCCCAATTAATTGAATTAACAGCACCAATTTTATTTTCTTTTTTAAACTCCAGATCATTAGATACTGCTTTTACAATATCCTGGCAGTCATCAAAAACTCCTTTGATCGCAATATTAAAAATATTGTTATCTTGCAAGCTATACATCTGGGCAGTCTGAAAAGGGCTCATTCTTTCATTAGGTGAGAGCATAAATACCTTGATACCCTTCTTACCTCTCATAGCATACTCTGCAGCTGATCCTGTGTCTCCAGATGTTGCTCCAAGTATATTTAATGTTTTTTCCTGTTTATTCAAAACATACTCAAAAATATTACCTAAAAATTGCATAGCAATGTCTTTAAAAGCTATGGTCGGTCCGTTTGAAAGTGACAATAAATAAAGTTTATTTTCTAGCTTCAGTGTTGGTGTAATATCCTCTGAATTTTGCTCTTTTCTACTAAACCCATAAGTTTCTTTTGTGTATGTTTTATTAACTATGGATTTAAGATCATCTGACGGTATATCATCTATGTATTTTGAAAAAATATGATAAGCCATTTCTGAATAAGACATTGAACGCATTAAGCTCAAATCATCACTAGATAACCTAGGATATTTTTCTGGCAGATAAAGTCCGCCGTCAGGAGCAAGGCCAGATAATAAAACTTCTGAAAAGTTAAGTTCTTTAGATTGTCCTCTTGTTGAAATATACTTCATAACTTCCTATTTACAATAATTCTTCTATTCTTAATTTAACAATATTTTCTTTATTTTCTGGAAACGCTTCTATTTCCTTTATTATCTTATTTATTTGAGATTCGTGAACTTTAGATGTTACTAAAAAAATATCAGGATTCTGATTTTCTACCTGAACTTCTTTATGGACCATAGCATTTATTGAAATATCATAACTTGAAAATATATTAGTAATCTTCGCTAGTAACCCTGCTTTATTTGTCATTGTAAGTCTAAGATAATATTCAGATAGCACCTCATCTATTCCTAATATTTTTTTTGATTTTATTTTTTGTTTTATAAAGCCAAGGGATGGAATAAGCGGTTTATCTGTTTGTGCTGACTGTCGAGCAATATCAATAATGTCTGCAACAACGGCACTTGCTGTTGGTTCCGAACCAGCTCCAGCACCATAATATAAAGTTGGACCAACCATATTCCCCTTAACCAATACTGCATTCATTGCTCCACTAACATTTGCTACCAATCTACTTTCTGGAATTAATGTAGGATGAACCCTTACTTCAACAAATTCGTTGACAGATTTTGCTATAGCAAGAAGTTTAATTCTATACTTTAACTCCTCAGCATATAAAATATCTTTCTGCTCAAGATTAGTTATACCCTCTATATGGACTGCATCAAAATTGACAGGGATACCAAATGCTATGGATGCGATGATTGTAATTTTGTGAGCGGCGTCTACACCCTCAATGTCAAATGTAGGATCAGCCTCCGCAAAACCTAATTCTTGGGCTTGTTTCAACGCAACATCAAAAGATAAGTTATTATCTTTCATTTCGGTAAGAATGTAATTTGTTGTGCCATTCATAATACCAACCACCCACTCTATTTTATTGCCAGATAAACCTTCACGAAGTGCCTTGATTATTGGAATTCCACCAGCCACCGCAGCTTCATAAGCCAAGTTCACTAAATTATCTTCAGCTAGCTTAAATAATTCCTCGCCATGCAAAGCAATGAGTGCTTTATTTGCAGTAACTACATGCTTGCCATTAGATAGTGCTTGTTTTACAAGATCTCTTGCTACTCCTGTACCGCCAATAAGTTCTACTACTAAATCAACGTCTTTATGCCCAACAAGCTCAAAAGCATCTTCAACAACTTGAGTATCTTGATCTACCGTTTCCCTCGCTAAGGATAAATTTTTATCCGCAACCATTGTAATTTGGATCTCAATTCCAGTTTTATTGTAGATCTCCTCAAAATTTTCCTTAAGAACTTTGTATGTCCCTCCGCCAACTGTACCAATTCCAATTAAGCCTACGTTCATTATTATTTTCTCTTCCTGAAGTTATCTAAATATTCTTTCAATCTTTCGATGGCAATCTTAAGCTCATCCTCATTAGGTAAAAAAACCAATCTCAGATGATTGTTGTCGTGCCAATTAAAACCAGAACCCTGAACTAATAATATTTTCTTTTCCATCAAAATATCAAGAATTAAATCTTGATCGTTCTTTATTGGATATACCTTAGGATCTAGTTTAGGAAACAAATACATCGCTGCTTTTGGTTTTACACAGCTTACACCCTCTATTGAGGTAACTAGATCATAAGCTAACTCTCTTTGTTTATAAAGCCTTCCAGTAGGTGCAACAAGATCATTAATACTTTGATATCCACCAAGAGCAGTTTGAATCGCAAGTTGCCCTGGGACATTAGAACATAATCGCATTGAAGCTAGTAAATTTAGTCCCTCTAAATAATCTGATCCTGCCTCTTTGTCTCCAGATACAATCAACCACCCAGCACGATAGCCGCATGCCCTATAGTTTTTTGAAAGGCCATTTAATGAAACAAATAAAATATCATCTGCCAATGATGCTATGGAGGTATGTTTGTTTCCATCATACAAAACTTTATCGTATATCTCATCAGCAAAAATTATTAATTTATTTTTTCGTGCGATCTCAATTATTTCTTTAAGAAGATCATCGCTATATAAAGCTCCCGTCGGATTGTTAGGGTTAATGACAACAATGCCTTTCGTTTTGGAAGTGATTTTTGACTGAATATCTTTTATATCTGGAAACCACTCAGCTTGTTCATCGCAGGCATAGTGTTTCGGAGTGCCGCCAGCAAGAGTCACCGCAGCTGTCCATAATGGGTAATCTGGTTTCGGGACTAATACTTCGTCATCGTTGTTTATTAGCCCTTGCATAGCCATAACAATTAGCTCAGAAACTCCATTGCCAATAATAATGTCGTCTACGTCGACATTCTTAATATTTTTCTGCTGAGTGTAATGCATGATTGATTTTCTTGGTTCAAAAAAACCATGGCTTTCAGTATAGCCTCCTGCACGTGACATATTTCTTATAACATCCTGAGTAATTTCATCGGGAGCATCAAAGCCAAAAGCAGCTGGATTTCCTATATTTAATTTTATAATACGATGACCTTCGTCCTCCATTTTCTTAGCATGAGCAAGAACAGGTCCACGAATGTCGTAACAAACATTTTCTAACTTTTTTGATTTGAAGACTGCTTTCAAAATTTTATTTTTTACCTTTAAATTTTTTCTTTAGAAAATATCAATGAAGCATTAACTCCACCAAAACCAAAACTATTGGACATTACTTTTTGTATAGGCCCCTCATATTTTTTTAATAATATAGGCAGGTCTTTGGCGGCTGGATCCGGATCATCAATATTTATAGATGGTGTTAAAAAACCTGAGTTCATCATTATTAAGCTATAAATAGCTTCATTTGAACCAGCTGCACCTAAAGCATGACCGGATAATGATTTCGTTGAAGCTATGAAAGGAGTTTTGCCAAATAAGCCGTCATTAAAAACATTTTTAATTGCATTTAGTTCGACTGAGTCTCCCACTGGAGTGCTAGTTCCATGCGTATTAATATAATCTATTTCAGAAGTGCAATTCTCCTTTAACGCATTTTCCATACATCTTTGAGCACCTTCACCGCTTGGTGCAACCATATCGTGTCCATCAGAGGTAGCACCATAACCAACTATCTCAGCATAAATATTTGCTCCTCTTTTAAGAGCATGTTCATATTCCTCAAGAACTAAAATACTTCCTCCACCAGATATTACAAAACCGTCTCTATTGATATCAAAGGTTCTTGATGCCTTTTCAGGCTCTTTGTTATATTTTGAGGACATGGCTCCCATTGCATCGAACAAATAACTCATAGTCCAATGCTCCTCTTCAGCTCCACCAGCAAACATCACATCTTGTTTACCCATTTGTATTAGCTCATAAGCATTTCCAATACAATGAGCGCTTGTAGAACAAGCAGATGTAATAGCATAATTGATTCCTTTGATTTTTGCTCCCGTAGCCAAACAAGCCGCAACCCCATTAGACATTGTTTTTGTAACCATATAGGGACCTACACGCCTAATCCCCTTTTCTTCTAGGGTGTTGGTTCCTTCTAGCATACTTTCTGTAGATGTTCCTCCAGCTCCAACAATAATTCCGGTATTAAAATTTGATATTTCATCCTCTTTTAACCCTGCATCAGCTATTGCCTCTTGCATAGCAATCCAAGCATATGCATGACCTTTAGCCATAAAACGCAATAACTTTCTATCAATTAATTCTTTAACATCAATATCGATAGACCCAGCAACTTGCGAACGAAGTCCGTGTTCTTCATAGTCTTTTTGAAAAGAAATACCTGATTTAGCATGCTTTAAACTAGCTTCAACCTCAGAAACATTATTCCCAAGACTAGAAACTATTCCCATGCCAGTAACAACAACTCTTCTCAAATGCTTATTCCTTTAAAAATTATCAGTACGAGTAAACAAACCCACCTTAAGATCTGAGGCCTGGTAAATTAATCTCCCATCTACTTCCATTTTTGCGTCTGCAATACCCATAACTAAACGTCTCATAATTACTCTTTTTAAATCAATAATATAGGTAATTTTTTTTGCTGAAGGAAGCACTTGTCCAGTAAATTTTACTTCTCCACAACCTAAAGCACGACCTTTACCAGGACCGCCCTTCCACCCTAAATAGAAACCTAATAATTGCCACATAGCATCCAAACCAAGACAACCCGGCATAACTGGGTCTCCTTCAAAATGACACTGAAAAAACCAAAGATCTTTTGTGATATCCATCTCAGCAATTATTGCCCCCAATCCATATTTACCACCGGAATCATTTATTTTGATTACACGATCAAACATTAGCATCGGTGGTAACGGAAGTTGTGCGTTTTTCTCACCAAATAACTCACCGCGACCGCAAGCAAGAAGATCCTCTTTGCTATAACTTTCTTTTTTCATACTGTGTTATTCTCTTAAGATGCTAGATTAATTTAGTTTAGCTATTGTTAATATAATTTGAATCAAACTACCTAGGAATATATCACAATGAGTGACCAAAATCTGTCCAAGTGGCGAAAACTTGCCCTGAATTTAGAAGCTGAAATTAATAAGGTTATTGTTGGTCAACAAGAGCCCATCCGGCTTATTACCAACGCAATTTTTTCTAGAGGACATGTTTTATTGGAGGGTGACGTTGGTGTGGGCAAAACAACAATTCTTAAAGCTTTTGCTAGATCAATTGGTGGAGGTTATCAAAGAATTGAAGGAACAATTGATCTAATGCCCAATGACTTGATTTATCACACATATTTAGGTGAAGATGGTAAGCCAAGAGTTAGTGATGGTCCTGTTTTGAAGTCTGGGGAAAATTTATCTATTTTTTTCTTCAACGAAATTAACAGAGCAAGACCTCAAGTGCATTCTCTTCTTCTTCGTATCATGGCTGAAAGAACTCTTTCAGCATTCAACAAAGAATATGAATTTCCTCATCTTTTGGTATTTGCTGATCGGAATCAAGTTGAAAAAGAAGAAACATTTGAAATTCCATCTGCGGCTAGGGATAGATTTATGATGGAAATACCTATAATTATTCCGCAGCAAGATGAAATCATGACCGATCTAGTTTTTGATACCAAGTTTCATGATGCTGACAAATTAATTCAAGGAGCAAAGGCGGAACTTCTAGATTTCGATAAATTAAATAAATTATCAGAAGATATTCAAAATAACATTTCAGCATCGCCAAAACTTAAAGAATATGCATTGAATCTTTGGAAATCAACATCAAACCCTGAGCTCTATGGTGTGAAAATAAGTGATATCGATATAAAAGTATTGATTATATCTGGATCGAGTCCAAGAGGTATTAGCATGATGATGAAATGTGCGCGAGTAAATGCATGGTTAAATAATAGAACCTCCCTAATTCCAGAAGATATACATTCAATCTTTCATGAAACTATGGCACACAGATTAGTTTTTAATCCAGTATATGAACTCAGAAGAACAGAGATAGCACGAGAACTGACCAATCAAATTTTAAATAAAGTAGCAGCTCCTTAATGAATAACACAGAAACCTTTGATTATCATATCAATTGGAGAACAAAAGGTCATCATCCTGGACAACATAAAAGTGACCAAAGGGGTATGGGGATAGAGTTTGCTGGGCACTCAAATTTGATTGACTACCCGGATCCAAGAAGGATAGATATAAGACAATCCATGAGAGATCCTTTAGAGCAAGTTTATGTAAGAATCTTTAATCAGAGAAGCTCGACCCCTGTGATGGTAGTAACTGATCTTTCATCAAGCATGAATTATGGTCTTAAAAGAACAAAGTTAAACTTGGCTGCTGAAATAGCTACTGTCATTTCAAATTCTGTAACAAGCAAAAGTGATGCTCTTGGTTTTATAGGATTCAACGAACAAACAGAAACTCAATGGTGGTCACCAATTTCATATCGACCTCATAAAACACGGTTGCTAATAAATAAACTACTTAAACATAATTCTACTGGTGCTGGACACGAGGGTATTAAAAACATTTTTAAGATTCTTCCTCAAGATCACACATTAATTTTTTTTATTTCAGATTTTCATATGCCATTAAAAGATATTGAATATAGCCTATCCCGTATGACTAAGCATACAATAGTGCCAATCATTTTATGGAATAAAAGTGAATACGAAGAGCTCCCAAGGTTTGGTATCATTTCTATATCTGATCCAGAATCAGGTCAAGAAAAAACAATCTTTCTTAGAAAAAAAATGCTGAATAAAATCAAAAATAAATTTATAAAAAGAAAAGAGGAATTAGAAAAATTATTTCTAAAATTTAATTCACCAGCGTTTTTCGTTAATGATAATTTTCAAGCGCTTGAAATGACGAAATATTTTAATGAGCACTATCATGCGTAATTTATTATTTATTCTCTTTTTAATTACCCATGTCTCACTAGTCAATAGTTATGAAGACCCCACAAAATATAAAGATATAGATCCTAAGTTTATCTCTATTGAAGTTACTGATCCAAAACAAAAAGTAGGTTATACAGTTGGTGATCTTATCAAGAGGGAGATTAAAGTTTCAATATTAAAACCTTTTTTATTAATAGAAGAATCGTTACCTATAGTTGGTTATGAAAAAAGATATAGAGGAGATTTATTAGGGATGTCTCTAATGCAATCAAATTTTACAAAAGAAATAACTAATGAAAAATCAGTGTACGAAATAGAGCTTACATATCAGATTTTTACAAATAAAAGGTTTGCAAAGCCTGCAGCAATAACAGCAGATTATTATCGGGTAATTAATCCAATGAATTCTGACGAAATTTTTAAATTAAGAATACCATCTTTTACATTTGCAGTATCACCAATTGCAATTTTTGGAGCTGTCAAAGTTGAGAACGATATGAGCGATTATCGAGGTCCATTTTTTATGAATCCTGTTAAAGAAAAGAAAATTCAAGTAGGCTCCATAATAATTTTTATCCTTAGCTTGCTTGTGTTGTCTTATATCTATAGTCGTTATTCATGGTGGCCAAGTAAAAATAAAATCTTCAGTCAGGTTTACAGGAAATACAATAGAACTAAACCATCCAACGAAAATTTAGAAGGTTTTTTAAAGTCTTTACATCATGGCCTAGATACCTCGCTTGGCCAAACAGTTTTTATTGATAATTTAGAACTGTTATACGATAAAAATGCATCCTTTAAAAAAATTGAAGATGAAATTAAAGATTTTTTCAAACTGTCACGAATATTTTTCTTTGAAAAAAATACAAAAATTAACCAAGCTGAAACATACAGCTGGTTAAAAGAATTTTCTCTTCATTGTAGGTTGTGTGAAAGAAAACTGATAATTGATAAGAATGATTTAAAAAGATTTAATACTGCAAAATGAATTTCATAAATTCCTGGATTTTACTTTTTCTCCCGCTTGTATTTATACCTTTTATTTTTAATCAAGCTAATAATAATAAATACTCTTGGAATGAAATGATTCCCCAAGATTTTGTTTCACGCTTGATTGGTTTTTTATTAAAGATTTTAAGCTCAATAATTATTGGATTATTTATTATTCTTCTATCAGAGCCCTACTCTGATCAAAAAATTGTTGAGCGCATAGGTGAAGGTGCTCAAATCGGACTTGTTTTAGATAGAAGTGCGTCGATGGACGATCCCTTTGCAAGTTCCGACGGTAAAGCTGGAGAAACTAAATCAGGAGCTGCGAGTAGATTAATTATTGATTTTTTTGAATCGAGAACCAATGATATGGTTGGGGTTGTAACCTTTAGTAATTCAGCAATGTTTGTTTTACCTCTAACTCAGAATAAAGATGCAATTAAAGCTGCAGTTAACGCCACCTCTGGAAATGCATTGTTTCAAACTAACATTGGGGCTGGATTATCAAGCAGTGCTTCATTGTTTAAAGAAGTTGCCGACTCAGGTTCTAGAGCGATTATATTATTGTCTGATGGCGCTGGAAGGATAGATGCCAATACTCAACAAAAAATAAAAGATTGGTTTGAGCGTTTTCAAATTGGTCTTTATTGGATCGTTCTTCGAGAACCTGGAGGATATAGCTTATTTGATGATGATTTTGTTCCATTACAAGAACATCAAATACCTCCACAACAAGAACTCCATGACTACTTTAAGACCTTTAAAACACCATTTAAAGTTTATGAAGCTGAGGATCCAAAATCACTTGAAACTGCAATTCAAGATATAAGCCTTAAAGAAAAAAAACCTATAATCTATAATGAAAGAATACCAGGGCAAAATTATTCTGTTCACTTGATTATTTTAGCTTTATTTTTAACTGGTCTTTTATTAATATTAAAACTACTTGAGGTGAGATCTTTTAGATGAAAGTACTTAAATTTTTTACAGTAAAAAAAATTTCTTACATTGCAATATTTCTTGCTGTCGTGAGTCTATATTTTATTATCTCTTCCTTTTTTACTATTCAAAAAATAAATGATTTTAATAATTTAATTAACGAGGGTAAATCTACTGAAATATTCGCCCAAAGCTTCGAATCAAGATTCTCAACGGCTTATTGGTTGGCGAAAAAAGGAATGTTTAAAGAGTCAAGAATACTATTTAATAATTTACTCGAAGAATCAAATGCCTCACAAAAATCAGCAGTTCAATACAACATAGGAAATATTTTCTTTAAAAAAGCATTAATAATTAATGGCCCTGGTTTTAACGTTCGCGATGAGGCTAATTATCTTTTTAACCAAGCAAAAAAATCCTACATATCATCACTAAAACTTGACCCATATCATTGGGATGCAAAACATAACCTTGATAGACTATTGAGGATGCTTGGAGATGAAGATGCTCCAGGAGTGGGCGATTCAGATTCTCCTGGATTAATAATGGGCAACATTCCAGTTGGTTTACCATGATTAAAATTTTTACTAAGCTAAGACATAGCTCCAATCTACTTTTATTGCTCACCTTTATTAGTCTATTGATTGCATTATACAATCCAGCTCTACCCATAACAAAAAATATATATAACTACATTTTTATTGTTGATATCTCTCAAAGTATGAATACAAAAGATATGTCCATAGATAACAACGAGGTTTCAAGAATTGACTTTACTAAAACAATGTTAAGTAATTTGATTGAAAGACTTCCATGTAAATCAAAGGTAAGTATTGGAATGTTTGCAGGAGTGAGCGTTGCAGCAACTTACACACCTATTGAAGTTTGCAAAAACTTCAGTGTTATCAATAGTACAATCGACAAATTAGATTGGCGCTCAACCTGGTCGGGGAATACAAGGATAAGAGAATCAATGGTTAACCTTGCAAGACTTATTAGAAGCTTTCCCGAGTCTGCACAAGTAATTTATTTTACAGATGGAGAAGAGGCTCCAAAGCTGCATGTATTTAATACTAGAGATTTAAGTCAGTTTCAAGGTGGAAATGATTGGTTACTTGTAGGTATTGGCTCAGATAAAGGTACTGCGATACCGAAATATGACAGCAAAAATCAATTAATAGGTTATTGGTCAAAAGAGAGTTTTGCTTTACAACCAGGTATAGCTCAAATATCTCAATCAAATATTGGGACAAGGGATGAAAAAGTAGCTTTTAGTGAGAGTGACAGGTATTTATCTAAATTAGATGAGAAATATCTTATAAGTTTAAGTAATGAAATTAAAGGTAATTATGTAAGGGGGGATGATATTAATGAAATTCTTGGTGCAATGGCCAATCAAAAACCTTCCTGGCGTGATCAAACATCATTACCATTAAGATATACCTTTGTAGTTCTCGCTTTAGTTTTATTCCTAATGAGGTTTGTTACATTTAAAAAACTCCAAAAATATTTTAAAAAAATAAATGAGTGATGTGAAAGATATGTATCTAGAAGATCATCTCAGTCTTATTGAAGTTAGTGGAGAAGACTCCTTGACTTTTCTTCAGGGTCAAATCACGAATGACATAAATCTTGTTACAGAAGAAACAATGATTTATGCTGGACTTTGTAATCCAAAAGGTCGTTTGTTAGCCTTTTTTCATATACTTAAATTTTGTAATAATTATTATCTTATTTGTCCGAAAAGTATTGAGAAAAAGATAATTAAAAAATTATCTATGTTTATTTTAAGAGATAAAGTACTCATCAAAAATCCTGAAGAGTTAACCTTAACTGGTTTAAAAATATCATCTGATCATTCTATACTTGGCAAAAAAGTAAAAGCTTGCTCACTAGATATGCAGTCAACAAGCTTCAATAATGTTCATATCACTAGACTATCAAAAGAAAGTGATATATTTTTGATGGTTGGAAGTAAGCAATCTCTTAAAGAATTGCTCCTTGAAGATGAGAATCTTAAAATAATTTCATATAAGGAATGGAAGAAGTATCATATTCAAAGAAATATACCAAATATTTATTTAGCCACACAGGATAAATACATCCCCCAGTCCTTGAATCTTGATCTTATAAATGCAATAAGTTTCAAAAAAGGCTGTTATACCGGACAAGAGATTATTGCAAGAACCCATTACTTAGGGAAAATAAAAAAAAGAATGTTTGCTGGAAAATGTGCCTCTTCCGATGAATTAAATTATGGTGATGAAGTTTTTTCAAAAAATGATGTAATTGGTTTTGTTATTGATTACATGAGAGATAGCTCAACATCCTTCCTTCTAATGGAGCTTCGTGTAGACACAAAGATTGATTCTCTTAAAGTCAAAGATATGCAAATAGAATTATTAAAATCACCTTATCTGGAATCTTAGTTTCACTTTTTAATTACTTCAAAGAAAATTTCACCTTCCCTAATCATCCCAAGCTCATCTCGGGCTTTTTCTTCAATTGCCTCAGTTCCATTTTTTAAATCGTTTACCTCTGCTAAAAGTGCATTGTTCTCTTTGTCTAGCATTTGATTAATTTCGATCTGAGCTTCATAATCCCTCTGCAATTCAAACACATCCAGCCATCCCCCACGATCAAACCATAATGGATATTGAATCAATATAATAAGCAGCCAAAATGTATAATTTAATACTTTCAATATTTAATTAGCTAGCTGATAAAATGCGGATAATCCAGCAAATGATGCTTTATCACCTAGGTATTCCTCGATTCGAAGTAATTGATTATATTTAGCAATCCTTTCAGAACGTGACATTGATCCAGTTTTTATTTGTTTAGCATCTTTCCCGACCGCAATGTCTGCAATCGTAGTATCTTCGGTCTCTCCAGATCTGTGAGATATAACTGCAGTATAGTTTGATTTTTTAGCAATATTAATTGTTTCAAACGTCTCAGTTAGAGTTCCAATCTGATTAACTTTTATAAGAACAGAATTGGCAATATTTTTTTGCACTCCTTCCTTGAGAATATTTGGATTCGTTACAAACAAGTCGTCACCAACAAGCTGAATATTTTTTCCTAATCTCTCAGTTAAACCTTTCCATCCAGCCCAATCTAATTCATCCAAACCATCCTCAATGCTTATGATGGGATATTTCTCACACCATGAAGAAAGATAATCCGTCATTTGATTAGAAGTTAATGATAAGCCTTCTGATTTCAAGTGGTACAGACCATCTTGATAAAATTCTGAACTAGCGCAATCCAATCCAAGGTAAACATCCCTCCCAGGGTCATAGCCTGCATCTTGAATAGACTCTATTATTAAATCCAAAGCTGCCTCATTAGATGAAAGATTGGGCGCAAAACCTCCCTCATCACCAACGGTTGTAGCTAATGCTTTTTTGGTTAAATTTTTATAAAGCGCATGAAAGACTTCGGTGCCACATCTTATTGATTCAGAAAAAGTTGGCCTTCCTGCTGGAATTATCATAAATTCTTGAATATCCACATTATTATCTGCATGTGCCCCTCCATTTATAATATTCATCATGGGAGTCGGAAGACTGTAGGCTCCGTCAGTATTTAAATACTCGAATAATTGTTGTTGTTTGTATTTCGCAGATGCATGTGCAGACGCCATTGATACTGCAAGAATCGCATTGGCACCAAGATTTGCTTTATTTTCTGTTCCATCAAGTTTAATCATTTCTTTATCAATCAAATTTTGATCGCTTGCATCTAAACCGATTAATTTACTTGCGATTGGGCCATCAATATTTTCTATAGCTTTTTGTACACCCTTACCAAGGTAAAGATTTTTTTCTTTATCTCTCAGCTCTATAGCTTCCTTACTTCCTGTCGAAGCTCCTGATGGAACAGAAGATCTTCCAAAAACTCCATTGTCCAAAATAACATCTGCCTCAACAGTCGGATTACCCCTTGAGTCTATAATCATCCTGCCTTTAATATTTTTTATCTTGCTCATTTAGTTTCCACGTCAAATAAATTTTTTGATTTAACTGTGGAGTCAAGTTCTTTTAATACCCTTAATAAATCTTTCATCTTTGATAGAGGTACTGCATTAGGACCATCTGATAATGCTTCCTCTGGGTTAGGATGAGTCTCCATAAATATTCCAGATATTCCAACTGAAACGGCTGCTCTTGCTAAAAGAGGCACAAATTCACTTTGGCCTCCACTTCGATCTCCCTTACCACCTGGCTGTTGAACTGAATGTGTGGCATCAAAAATAACAGGACAATTTGTTTCGCGCATAATAGCCAAACTTCTCATGTCAGACACAAGGGTATTATAACCAAAGGACACGCCCCGTTCACAAACCATAATATTATCTAATCCACCATTAGCTTCTTTAGCTTTAACTGCGACCTGGGCCATATCTTGTGGTGCCAAAAATTGGCCTTTTTTTATATTTACTGGCCTCCCCGACTTAGCAACTGCAGAAATAAAATCTGTTTGTCGACAAAGAAAGGCTGGAGTTTGAAGGACATCAACAACACTAGCAACTTCTTCAACCTGTTCTGCTGTATGAATATCGGTAAGAATAGGAACATCAATTTGACTTTTAACTTTCTCAAGAATTCTTAGTCCCTCAGTTATTCCAAACCCCCTAAAGGTTTTATTAGAGCTTCTATTTGCTTTATCAAAAGAAGATTTAAAAATAAATGGGATTGATAGAGAATCTGTTATTTCTTTTAATTTACCTGCTACATCAATTGTCATCTCCTCCGATTCAATAACACATGGTCCAGCAATTAGAAATAAAGGATATTCCAAACCCACATTAAAATTACATAATTTCATACAATATTACCTCTGCTCATTAAATTTAATTGCAGCGCCCATAAATGACATAAATAAAGGGTGCGAATCTTTTGGGTTTGATGTGAATTCAGGGTGAAACTGACAACCTACAAACCAAGGATGTTCAGTCTGCGAGAGCTCAATGATTTCACATAAGTTCTCATTAGGTGTTCTAGCTGAAACAACAAGTCCCGCTTGAATCAATTTTTCAACGTATTTATTGTTAACCTCATATCTATGTCTATGTCGCTCATTAACTTCTGAACCATAGATACTATATGCCAAAGAATTTTTTTGAACTGGAGATTTCTGTGCACCAAGCCTCATAGTTCCACCAAGATCTGAATCTTCATCTCTTGTAATAATTGAACCACCTTCATTTTCCCACTCTGTAATTAATGCAATTAAAGGATGTTGAGGATTTTCCGAAAATTCAGTGCTATTTGCCCCTTGCAATTTAGCTTTATTTCTTGCAAATTCAACAACGGCCAATTGCATACCCAGACATATGCCTAAGAATGGGATTTTATTTTCTCTAGCATACTGAATTGCTTTAATTTTTCCTTCAGTACCCCTTACCCCAAAGCCACCAGGAATTAATATAGCATCTAATCCACCAAGCATTTTTACGCCATTTTTTTCTATTTCTTCAGAATCAATAAAATGAATTTTAATTTTTACATTATTGTGAATTCCAGCATGAATAAGTGCTTCGGTTAGAGATTTATATGACTCAGTAAGGTCAACATACTTCCCAACGAATGCTATGTCAATATTGCTAGATGCGCTATCAATAAGTTTTGTAATTTTTTTCCAATGATTTAGGTTTGGTTTTTTTGCATTTATATTTAATTTAGAACATACAATTCCATCTATATCTTGGTCGTGAAGCATTCCAGGAATTCTGTATATAGAATCAGAGTCAGTCGCAGAAATTACGGCTTTAGGAGATACATTAGTAAATAAAGCTATTTTAGCTCTCTCGTCTTCAGGCAGCTCTCTTTCAGACCTACATAATAAAATATCAGGCTGAATACCAATTTGCCTTAATTCCTTAACTGAATGTTGAGTTGGTTTTGTTTTTAACTCCCCTGCAGTTTGAATCCATGGAAGTAAAGTCAAATGAATGTAGCAAGTATTATCTTTGCCCTCCTCGAACCCCATCTGGCGAATTGCTTCCAAAAATGGAAGCGACTCAATATCGCCTACGGTTCCACCAACTTCTATGATTGAGATATCATGACCTTTTGATCCTTCTCTTATATTAATTTTTATTTCATCAGTAATATGAGGAATAACTTGTACAGTTTTTCCTAAATACTCTCCTTTTCTCTCCTTTTTTATAACGCTGTCATATATTTGGCCGGTAGTAAAATTATTCTTTTTTGACATTTTTGAGGAAATAAATCTCTCATAATGGCCGAGATCGAGATCTGTTTCAGCACCATCATGAGTAACAAAAACCTCACCATGCTGAAAAGGGCTCATAGTGCCAGGGTCTACATTTATATAAGGATCGAGTTTAATCATCGTAACTTTTAATTCACGTGATTCAAGGATTGCGGCAAGACTAGCGGCAGATATGCCTTTGCCTAATGATGAGACTACTCCGCCAGTTACAAAAATATACTTAGTCATGAGAGACATCTTAAAAAAAATTGCTGACGGGTAAATATTTTACTTTAAAGACCAAACACAAACAATGAATACTTTTATTCTTTTTTCCAGCTTCCATAAGATTTAAATTTATCCAAGACTTCATCCATCTCAATGTCTGACAAAAGGTTTAGTTCTCCAAATAATTTAGCATTTATATAAAGTTGCGATAGGTGCTCTATCTCTTCTGCAATATTAATTGCTTCATCAAGGCTTGCGCCAACTGCTATTAACCCATGATTAGCCATCAAACATGCCTTTTTTTTACCTAATGCACTGATGATGTTATTAGAAAGTTTTTGCGTTCCAAACATGGCGTATTCAGCGCATGGAATTTCTTTACCTCCACTAACAGCTATCATGTAATGAAACTGAGGGATAGTTTCTTTCAAAACACTTAAAGAGCTTGCATAAACTGAATGAGTATGAACTATTGCTTGAATATCATCACGCTGCTCATAAATATCCCTATGAAATCTCCATTCAGTCGAGGGTTGCTCTTTGTTTGATTCAAAAATAACCCCACTCATAGACATCTCAACAATACGATCAGGTTTTATTGAATTATTATTTAATCCGCTTGGACTTATTAAAAAATTTTCTTGGCCACGAATGCTACAATTTCCGGTAGCCCCATGATTTAGCCCTAAATCATTTAGCTTAATCACTGCATCACACAGACTTTTTCTCATTGAAATGTCATTCACTACTTAATAAACTCCTAATATCATAAGGCTTAATCGCTCCATCTTCACATATTATTCTAGTTATATATTTTGCGGGCGTTATGTCAAAAGCAGGATTATATCCATTTGCTTCACCAAGTCGTATATTTTTTACCTCCCCATTTTCATTCAATCCACTCATCATAAAAAGCTCTTCAGGATCCCTTTCTTCAATTTCAAAACATTGATTTGACATTGAAAAATTTTTATCAAATGTACTCCTTGGGGCTGCAACATAAAAAGGTATTTTATGCTCCATAGCTGGCAGTGCTTTCAAGTAGGTGCCTACCTTATTACAAACTGTACCATCTATACCTACCCTGTCGGCACCGACTAACACACAATCTACTAAACCTTTCTGCATAATCAATCCTCCAGCATTATCTGCAATGACTGTATGAGAAATACCAGCATTTTTAAGCTCCCATGCAGTCAAACTCATTCCTTGATTCCTTGGTCTTGTTTCGTCTACCCAAACATGAATATTCATACCTATTGCAACAGCCTTGTAAATAGGACTTAATGCTGTACCGTAATCAATAGTAGCCAGCCATCCAGCATTACAATGGGTAAGTATATTAATTTTATCTTTATTAATTTCATTCAATATTGACAAGCCAGCTAATCCAATCCGTTGATTGATTAAAACATCTTCCTCTGCTAAATTTTTAGACCAATCCCATGCTGTATTTAAACGGCTATCCTCTGGCATTTTAAGTAATTTATTAGATAATTGATTAACTGCCCAAGATAAGTTTACGGCAGTTGGTCTTGATTTGATAAGTAAATCTCTTGCTTTATTGATAGATTCATTTGAAGCATCCACTTTGCATGCCAATGCAATGCCAAATGCTGCACAAACTCCTATTGCTGGAGCACCTCTCACCTGCATAGATGTGATAGCTAAAATTATATCTTTGAGTGAGCTTAGACGAACTAGATTGAAGCTGAAGGGTAGTGCTGTCTGATCAATAATAGTCACCGAGAACTGTCCCTCAATGGCTTCTATCGTCCTATAATATTTACCCTCTACTTCCATTTAAAAATACCTCAATTTAAAAATTTAAAACATCCACAATTACTGTGGATAACTTTGTGAGTAAAAGCTAAATTAAAATGAAAACCCTGATTTAGTAAGGGTTTATATTAATCGCTTAAAATTTAATCGCTTAAAAAAACATATTAAAATCAAACACTTACTCTATGTCATTGAGAACATTGATTTTTTTTTAATAACTTAAAGTAAGCTATGAAGTCATGTGTATAACTCCGCTAGTTTTGGAAAAACTTTAAGCGTATTTTTTCTTATTTTATCAGCAATAGCAAGTGATTCCATGCCTCTCAATTCTGAGAAGTACTTACCGATTCCAGCAATTTCTGCGGGCTGATTGTAATCCTTATCTTTGCTCCAAAAGGGTATCATATTAGGAGCATCGGTCTCGAGCACAATATGTTCCAAAGAAATTTCTTTCGCAAGTCTTTTAAGATGTTTGGCTCTTGGGTAGGTCATAGCCCCGCCAAAGCCCAATTTGAAACCCAACTGAATGAATTGTTCTGCTTGTTGAAAGCTACCGTTAAAAGCATGAGCAACTCCGCCTCTAACCTTAGACCTTCTTAAGTGTTTTAAAATAAGATCTATAGCTGACCGAACATGCAATATCACAGGTAAATCAAATTTTTCTGCAAGCAATAATTGCTTGGAAAAGAAATATTCTTGTTTATTTATATTATCTTTTCTAAGATAGAGATCTAGCCCAATTTCACCAATAGCAATAGGATTTGAAAGCTCTATGTGGCTTGTGAGAACCTCTAAGTCTTTATCGTCAAGTTTGTTGATAAAAAGAGGATGGAAGCCTAAAGCATAAAAACAATCTTTATGATTTTTTGATAAATCAACAACTTTTTTTAAGTTTTCCGGCATTACAGAGGGAATGATGATGCTATCAATATTATTTTGTTCGCATTGATTTAATACATTACCAATATTATTACTCAAAGGCTCAAAGTCAAGATGACAATGAGTGTCAATCCACATTAGTGTTTTATTACCTTCATTATAAGCCTGATATCTTTTCCAAAATATCTGATATCTTTTTGCTCAAGCCTTATTTTATTTTTCATTGAATATAATACTGGATCATTGAACATAGATGATGCCTCTCCTCCCATCAAAATCGGTGCGATGTACAAAATTAATTCATCAATCAGGTTCTGCTCAAGCAATTGACCGTTTAATGTTGGTCCACTTTCCACTAAAATATCGTTAAATTCCAGCTCCGATAATTTTTGCATTAATAAATTAAGATCTATAAATCCATTGAATAAAGGGAGCTTAAACAATTGAACTCCCATCTCATTCAATTTTTTGAATTGATTATTTGGATCATCATTAAATACAATAATAATCTTTTTTTGTTGCAAAATATTTGATTCTATATTGATGGAAAGATGCGTATCTAAAATAACTCTGTAGGGCTGACTTACCTCATCATTCGAACGAACGTTTAACATTGGATTATCTTTATTAATAGTACCCACTCCAGTCAGAATTGCACAGGCCTCTTTTCGATGTTGTTGAACGTCATTTCTTGAAAAATCTGATGTTATCCATTTACTCTCGTCATTTTTTAAACTAGTTCTACCATCAATTGATGATGCAATTTTTGATCTCACATAAGGGATCCCTCTGGACATTCTTGAAAAAAAACCAATATTCAATGCCTGGGATTGATCACTAAGAATATTGTTTACTATTTTTATATTATGAGCTTTTAAATAATCTATCCCTTTGCCATTTACATCTGGATTTATATCCATTGAACCAATTACCACCTCTTTGATACCGCTGTTAACAATATACTCAACGCAAGGAGGTGTTTTGGCAAAATGAGAGCATGGTTCTAATGTTACATAAAGCGTCGCACCAACAGCGTTTTTTCCGGAATTCTTTATGGCTATAACTTCTGCATGATCCTCTCCAGCTTTTATATGATGACCACTTCCAACAATTTCTCCATTTTTAACAACTACTGCACCTACCTTTGGGTTTGGTTTAGTATCCTCATTGCCTTTTTTAGCAATCTTTAGAGCTACAGACATAAAGCCATTATGTTTTTTATGGTCCATAGGCGTGTTAATCAAGATCCTTGATTGCATCATTAAAGTCTGCGATATCTGAAAAGCTTCTATAAACTGAGGCAAATCTTATATATCCTATTTTATCTAACTTTTTAAGCTCAAGCATTACATTCTCACCAATATCCCGAGCGTAAATCTCTCTAACTCCGGTAGCTAAAACTTTTGTGATGATAGAGTCAACTGCTTGATCCACAAATTCTACTGGCACTGGTCTCTTATGGAGGGCTCGAGACAGAGAATGTAGTAATTTTTTTTTACTAAATTCTTCCCGCTTACCATCTTGTTTTATTACTTGAGGTAAATTAAGCTCGACATGTTCGTAGGTAGTAAAACGTTTTTCACAAGCGACACATTTTCTTCTTCTTCTGATTGAATTACCTTGATCATTTACTCTGGAATCAATCACTTGGGTGTCATCAGTTATGCAAAAAGGGCATTTCACAATCGTTATTTTTCGTATACTGGAAAGCGGGAGGTTAGCTCTATGACTTTAGTTTTAACTTTTGCTATATTTTCAACATCATCTGGTTTGTCTAAAATATCTGCAATATATTGAGCGACCATTTTAGCTTCTTCTTCTTTAAAGCCTCTTGTTGTTATTGCCGGAGTTCCAAGACGAATGCCAGAGGTTACAAAAGGGCTTTCAGGGTCATTGGGTATTGAATTTTTATTTACAGTAATGTTACCTTGACCTAAAAGTACGTCAGCCAATTTACCAGTAATTTTTTTTGGGCGAAGATCAACTAAGAACACATGTGACTCTGTTCTTCCAGAAATAACTCGAAGCCCTCTCGAAATAAGAACTTCCACCATAGCCTGAGCATTTTTTACCACTTGAGCTTGATATTCCTTAAATTCAGGTTTCAAAGCCTCTAAAAAAGCGGTAGCCTTTGCGGCAACGACGTGCATGAGAGGGCCACCCTGTAATCCTGGAAAAACAAATGAGTTAATAATTTTTTCAAATTCAGGTTTTGCAATAATAAAACCTCCCCTTGGTCCTCTGAGAGATTTATGAGTTGTAGAGGTTACAAAATCAGCAAAAGGTACTGGATTCGGATATGCATGGCCAGCAATTAATCCAGAATAATGCGCCATATCCACCATGAAATAAGCTCCTACTTTTTTTGCTATATTACCCATTCTTTTCCAATCAAATCTTAAGGAATAAGCTGAAGCACCACCAATGATTAATTTAGGTTTTGATTGAATAGCTAATTTCTCCATCTCATCATAATTAATCTCTTCATTGTTGTTTAAGCCATACTGAACTACGTTAAATAATTTACCAGATAAATTTGCAGGGGAACCATGAGTTAAATGGCCTCCATGCCCTAAATTCATTCCCATGATAGTATCGCCGGGTTTTAAAATAGCAAAGTAAACAGCTTGGTTTGCCTGACTTCCTGAGTGTGGTTGAACATTTGCGTAATCTGCCCCATATAATTCCTTAAGCCTATCGATACAAATTTGTTCTACAACATCAATATATTCGCAGCCGCCATAAAATCTTTTTCCAATATAACCTTCAGCATATTTATTTGTGAGTTGAGAGCCCTGCGCCTCCATAACTGAGGGACTGGTATAGTTTTCTGACGCAATAAGCTCAATGTGCTCCTCTTGGCGTCTTGTTTCATTAGAAATTTGATTCCAAATTTCAGTATCATTATTTTTTAAGGTGTTAGATTTGCTGAACATAGTGACTCTCTATAAAGTTTAATAGATTATTAAAAATAATATGGTATTTTAACATGTAGGACAAATCTTCAAGCGACTTGGTTTACTTTAATTTTAAATACATTTTCAATAATAATTTGGTATGTGAGGAAATTTAATGCACTGGACTGATACTCAAAAGATAGCTGAACAACTTTTTGATAATAACCCTTCAATTGATCCTAAAACAATTAGATTTACTGACTTGTATAAATGGATTATTGATCTTGAAGAGTTTGATGATGATCCTGAAAAATGTGGTGAAAGGATACTTGAAGCTATTCAACTGGCATGGATAGAAGAATATGAGTAAGAATACGATGCAAAAAAATATTTTTAAAGCATACGATATTCGTGGAATAGTAGATGATTCATTAACAAAAAACTCAGTATTTCTTATTGGAAAAGCAATTGGTAGCGAGGCAAAAAGCCAAGGTCAAAATAGTATTTGCTTGGGTTATGATGGTCGTTTATCAAGCCCAACGCTCTGTAAAGCATTAACAGAAGGACTTTTAACAACTGGAATAGATGTTATCCATATTGGTTTAGTAACGACTCCTATGCTTTATTTTAGCACCCATGTTCTTGAAGCTAATTCAGGTGTAATGATTACTGGAAGTCATAATCCGCCTGAATATAATGGATTTAAAATTGTCATAAATAATAAACCCCTTGCAACCGAACAAATTCAAAAGCTTTATAAAAGAATTATGGATGATTATTTTTTAGAAGGTCAAGGAAATTTAAGCACTCATGATATTTTAGAGGATTATATTAATGCTGTTACAAGAGATATAAAAATTAAACGATCAATCAAGGTTACGATTGATTGTGGGAACGGTGCAGCTGGGGTTTGTGCAGAATTACTTTATAAGAGATTAGGCATAGATACTCAATTATTACATTCTGAAGTAGATGGAAATTTTCCTAATCATCACCCTGATCCTTCCAACCCAAAAAATTTAATAGATTTACAAAATAATTTAAATGAAACTGAAAGCGAGATAGGCTTGGCTTTTGATGGTGACGCTGACAGACTTGGGGTAGTAACAAAATCAGGTGAGATAATTTATCCTGATCGACAACTGCTATTATTTGCTGAATCTGTTTTAGAAAAAAATCCTGGCTCAACAATTATTTTTGACGTCAAATCTACAAGGCATCTTTTTAAATGGATTAGAGATAAAGGAGGCGATCCTCTTATTTGGAAAACTGGGCATTCACTTATCAAATCAAAGATGAAGGAAACAGGAGCTATTCTTGCTGGTGAGATGAGTGGTCATACTTTTTTTAATGATAAGTGGTATGGTTTTGATGATGGACTTTATGCAGGAGCGAGGCTTCTTGAGATTCTGAGTGAATATGATGACCCATCAAGTATTTTAGAGTCACTCCCGAAAGGCTTTAGTACGCCAGAGCTAAATATTAAATTACAGGAAGGTGAACAACATGCGTTGATTGCAAAAATGCAAGATACTGCTGAGTTTCCAAATTCTATTGAAGCCATAAAGATTGACGGTCTGCGCATAGAATATAAAAACGGTTTTGGTTTAATGAGGCCATCAAACACTACCCCTGTGATTGTTTTGAGGTTTGAGGCAGATACGAAGAAGGAGTTAGATCTGATTCAAAAAGAATTTAAAAATATTCTAATAAAACACGTCCCAAATAACCAAATTCCTTTTTAAAAAAAACTAAATACTTTTTTTCAACTCGAGTTTGCTTCCTGACATGCAACATTCTTATAAGCGCTATTAATAGTATTTAATTTAACTTTCCCCCATTCCATAGGTTTACTTTTACTAAATATAGCATTGCCCCCAGCATTTTTTTTATCGTACAAAGAGTAGGCTAGGATCCTTATTAAATTTTGGTTGCAATCAAACTGCACGAGGCTTTTTATTGAAAAAAATTGAACAGAACCTACTATTTGTTTACTCTCATAATTTTCCATTATCCACATTCTAGTTTTTCCATTTACAAAAGAAAATTGTCCGAGATTAATATAAAAAGTCTTCTTGTGTTCGCTATCAGTATGTAAAAGAGTCCAGTCTTTATTTTCTGCTAACGTTAAATTTGAAAAGATAACAAGTAAAAGTGAAATAATTTTTTGCATATAGATAATTTTAACAGACATAAAAAAGCCCAATATAAATATTGGGCTTTTAATTGAACAAATAAAAATTACTTGTTCATTACGTACATGGTTACTTCAAAACCAAAACGCATTTCTGTAGCAGCTGGTTTAGTCCACATAATATTTCTCCTTAAAGAAAAGTTAAATAATTAAGACTTAGCCGAACAAATAGGGCAAGTACATTGCCACATGTGAAACGGCCAATTAGTAATTTCTGTATACATGATCAATTACTTGTTCATTACATACATAGTTACTTCAAAACCAAAACGCATTTCAGTCGCTTGAGGTGTTGTCCACATAGTATTTCTCCTTGTTTATGGTTAATAAAAGTCATTAATCATAAACCAGATCATTGAAGATGCATTTAAACAAATACAAGGTTCAACTTGAGATTTACAAGACTATATTAATCTTATCGTAATAATTAACTATGAAGATCAACATGAAGATTTACTAAGTAAAATCATTAGAACACTTTTCTAATATTTTAAAAAAAAGGGTTGATACAAAATCAACCCTTTAAATTGTATCTGATACAAAAGAGATGTGTTGCTAATCTAAACCAAGATCCACTACGTCTGTGTCATCTGGGGATGGATTAAATCCTCCATTACCGCCAATTAACAATGCATCTGTTGGATGAAAAGCTTTCTCAGTTGAACCAGTTAAATCAGGTCCGTCATCTTCAGGGAATAAATCAACTACGTCTGTATCATCTGGGGATGGATTAAATCCTCCATTACCGCCAATTAACAATGCATCAGTAGGGTGAAATTCTTCTCCCTCAGCCATAGGTTCTGGTGCTGGGGGTGTATGAACGCAACCAATTAAAAAAGCTGCTGCGAGTCCTGCCGTTAGTAGATGTTTCATTTAATTCCTCCTATAAAATCAAAACAAACTTCTTTTAACTTAGCTAATGTTGTTACCATCTAAAGTTCTAGGATCAAACATAAATTCATTATTTCCGTAAACTATCATTTTGTCAAATTTATGAAAATTTCCCATTTTCTTTATGTTTGTTAATTTTCCTTAACATTATTTTTTTCTAAAAAATTTAATGCAAATAAAAAACCTAATTCACCTGATACCTTGAACAGACGTGTTGCCTTTTTTCTTTCTTTAGGAACTATATAACCATAAAAATATAAAAGACCAAGACTAAAATTTGCTTTGGCATGATTATTACCAGCTGCCTGTTTAAGCCATGTCCAGGCCTCAGCCTTACTTACCCCTTTGTCATTAACATACAACTCCCACATAAGGTATTGAGCTTCAATATCTCCATTATTTCCTTTTACTCTTATTGTTTTAAGATCCTCTTTGGATAATTTTTTTATAGGACCAAATTGTTGAAGAAAAGAAATATCATTGCTATTAGAAAGACTGAGATTGTTTGCAATAGAGTTTGGCTTTGAAGGAAGCTTTGCTAAATAGTGACCTGCTTTTTTGTGGCCTTGAAGGGCGGCTATAACAAGCCATTCAGATATTAAATTATTGTTCGTAGACATTTCTCTTAATGCTAAATCAAACTGTGCAGTTGGCACTCCCTCTTTAGCCATTTTTTTAAGATCGTCTGCAAAAGCAGAGTGATAGAAACATATATAAAATAGTATATGCAATAATATAGTGCATTTAAAAAAATTAATGGTCAAAAAGTGGACATCCTTCATAATTTGTATTAGATTATAATTACAAAAATATTACAAATATACAAAAGAAGGTAAATAAAATTTTTAAATTATTAAATACAGTTTGCTTTGTATGTCTCGCTTTTATTTCGCTTAATATTAAAGCTGATGCGAACCCTGAGTTATGGCCATACGTAAAAGAAAGGCTATTTAATGATCGTCCAATTATGGATGCAGAATTTATAACTATCTCTGGCCCTAAAAGAGCTTCCAGTGGAGCTCAGGTTCCTGTAACAATCAAATTAGACTCTCCAGATGATGTAGAAATGAAATATGTTTTCTTAATTATTGATGCAAATCCCACCCAACATGCTGCTACATATCAATTAACAAATCATTCTCAAGATATCGAATTATCAACTCGTATACGAATGGAAACTGATTCATTTGTCAGGGTTGTGGCTGAAGACACGGAAGGTAAGTTGTACATGAGCGCAATCCCAATTAGAGCATCAGGTGGATGTAGCGGTTATATGGATGTTTTTGATCCCGAACTAACAGCCAATCTCGGAAAAATATTATTTAAATCAAAAGATGAATACCTCACAACCAGAATTAAACATCCTAACTTCACTGGTCTTCAAAAAGATCTTGATTCAGGTGGTTATATACCAAGATGGATTGTAGAAGAAATTATATACATTAATAATGAAGAAATCATTCTAGTTGCTCAAAATAAAATATCCATGAGCCAAGATCCATATCTTAAATTTAAGGTCAATTCTGAAATTAAAGGTGCTCTTAATATAATGGTGAGGGACACTAAAGGCCAAGGCTTTAACAAAGAGATATCTATTTAAACGTTATCTCATTAATTTTATGTGAGATCGAATTTCTTGATATACCCCATGAAAGATAGGTAAAAGGCCTATTAAAATAAAAATCGAAAATATAAAAAATATTGAAGTTAATTCTTTTTTATGTGCCTCGACTACTTCTTGTAGCTCTATGATTCTTTTTTGATTTTTGTTAAGCGCTTGATACTCTAGATTGTTCAAGTCCTCAATAGTACATAATCTTTCAGCTTCAATACATATTTTTGTCTGTTTGTTTAATTCCTCCTTAAACAAATGATGTGAAAAAAATTCATTCGCAATTAAAAATAAACTCAAGAAGAATCCGATTATAAAAAATAACCAAAAAAATTGTTTTTGTGATTTTCTTATTTGCAATTTAGTCGACCTTTTATATTAAAAGAAATTTTATTCCAGCAATTATCAATACCATGCCCAATGCTTTTTTTATTCCAGCAATATTTAGGTGCTTTAGACCCAACTGAGTTCCAATTAAAACACCGGCTATGACGGATCCTGTATAAAGAAATATAGCTGGAGGTATTGCCTGAATTGAAGATATATTTCCTAACAAACCTGATAGTGAATTTAGAAAAATGAATGCCGCAGCAGTTCCTGATGCCTCTTTTATATTTGTCCATCCTAAAAAAAATATAATAGGTGAAAGAAAAATACCGCCGCCAGTACCTGTGAGGCCGGATAGTAAGCCAATGATAGAGCCACATATAACTGCCAAAAGAATATTAACTGGCTTGCGCGTTGTTACAGCAGCTTTATAAAAATTAAATAAAAGTTGGGATCCTGCAACAATAAGAACAAAACCAATCAAAGGCTTATATAAATATGGAGATAATTCTATGTAACCACCTAGAAAGGCTGCAGGCACCGAGCCTAATATTACTGGCCAAAATATTTCTTTACTAAAAAAATCATTTTTTATGTATCGGTAACTACTTATGGAAGATACAAATAAATTGAGGACTAATCCAATAGGTTTAATAGATGATATTGGAGTACCCATAATAGACATAATTGCAATATAGGATGAAGCTCCTCCATGACCAACCGATGAATATAAGATTGCCCCAAAAAAAATAAATATTGCTGTAATATAATCCGCAAATAAAAAAGTCATTTAAAATTATTTAAAACATTCATTCAATACAGATAAATTTTCAATAATAAATTTTCCCTTACTCTTAGAATTATCCATAAGATAATGAAAATAAATAATGAATTGACCATCATTTAAAATTTCCTTAAATAACTGCTCAGAAATTAACTCATTTCTACGCATATTTTTTTGCAATGTATTACTCATAAATTGAACTGAACTTGTTTCTATTGCGATTTTGTTAAACCAATTCCAAAATGTGAAGGAATAAAATGGTCTTTTTAAGTTTTTATGGCCCACATGATGAGATTTGTAATGTTTATTAAGATCAAAAACATGGCTTCCATTGTTGTATAAAAGAATTTCAAATGCTTTTTTTCTTCCTTTTTCATCATAATTTTTTCGACACTTAGCATTTAACTGTAAATATTCCTCGCCTATTTGTGAAAAATAATTAGCCTTTGAAAATTCATCAAACGTCAACTCATTTCCATAAAGTAATGGCGAAAAAATACCAAAGATAATGATCAAAATTTTATATATATCAAACAAATTAAAAACTTTCTTCTTCACTTAAAAAACGCCAACTCCCAATTGGTAGATTACCTAAACTTACACGCCCAATGCGTACTCTTTTCAATGTGATTACTTTTAATCCAACAAGCTCACACATTTTTCTTATTTGACGATTACGTCCTTCAATAAGCGTAAAGCTTAATTGATTTTCATTTTGCCAAATAACTTTAGCAGGCTTTAAAGTATAACCATCAAGCGTCAAGCCATGATTTAATAAATTTAAGCCTTTATCGGATAACTGTCCATCGACCCTTACTAAATATTCTTTTTCAACAATAACATTTTCACCAATAATTTTTTTTGCAACTCTTCCGTCTTGCGTTAACACCAAGAGCCCAGAGGAGTCTATATCTAATCTTCCTGCTGGAGCAAGGCCTTCAGATTTGAATATTGGCCTTCTTGCGTCATCAGAGTATTTATAGTATCTATCAGGTGTAATTAGGGTTGCAGCAGGGGTAAATTCCTTATCGTCATCAAGATGTGAAATGTATCCAACAGGTTTATGAAGAAGGATTGTATGCTTAGAATCCTGAATTTTTGTTGCTATTTTTTTTAACACAACCGACTGAGATCTAAATGCTTTAGTTCCAAGCTCGTTTACAATTTTACCGTCCAAAAGTACATGACCAAGCTCAATAAATTTATCTGCTTCTCTTCTTGAACATAAACCCTTTTCAGATAATATTTTTGATATACGTACTTTTTGGGTATTATCAACCATTTAAAAGAGCGTCCTTTAAATATGGGTCAATATTATCCTGAGCAAGAAGCCACTTTTTATAATCTAACGGTATGTCTGTAATCAGTGTGCCTTTATGTTTACCAAAAGGCATTATTGTTGGAGTTCTCGCATCCTCACTTAATTCCCATAAGCTCTCCAGACTTGTAATATCAAGTTCACTACATATTTTTTCTAGTATTGATGCACATATTTTTACATCAGTCTCAGCAGAGTGGGCGTTCCTCAAAACATCGCGAGCATTGGGTCTATCAATAAAATATAGCAATGCACTTTGTGAATATGCATCGATATTTTTCCAAACTTTTCTTGCTAATGCCAATGTGCATATTCTTCTAACCTCTGGAGTATTTATTACCTTCCAGTCATAGTCAATATTATGTCCAATGATATATTTTGTAGCATCAGGAAGTTTAAAAGACTCAGCAGGATTACAATCCACGAGTTCTTCATCATATATATGATGCGTGGCTAAAGCTCCAAGCTCGATAGCCTTACCAGGATTATATCTTTCACAAAAACTAACTCCTACATTAAAAGGTTTTATACTTTTAATTTCAAGCCAAGCAGCCTCAATCAAAACAGGATCTTTCTTTCCTGTAGTTTCCGTATCAAAAATAACTGCCTCAGCCATACCATAATCCTATAAATTAATTAAAAGTTTTGTCCCATATCTTTTTCACATTTTTACTATGCTCTAACACAGAAAGTTTTCTTACTTTCCCTGGATTTTTTGGATTTAACCCTTGCTGGTGTTGTTTTTGTCGATAGCACCTAAAAGAGGCAATGAGTTGATTTGCCTGTTCTTTATTCATTAAATCCAAAAAAGCTATTTTTTCTAATAAAGCAATATTACCTACATTTTCCAAAAGATCTTTGTACTTATGACTAAAGCCAAGGATATAGAATTGAGTCAAAAATTCAATGTCAATAAGCCCTCCCCGGCTATGTTTCAGATCAAACAAATCTCCTTTGGGTTTTTTATTTTCATAAATTCTCTCGCGCATGTTTTTAATATCAATCTTTAATAATTTAATATCCCTATTCTTTGATAATAGTAATTCTCTTAATTTTATAAATTTTATTTTAAGACCATTATTTTTTGAAACAAATCTTGCTCTCGTTAGAGATTGATGCTCCCAAGTTAGAGATTTGTTTAATTGATAATCATTAAAGGTATCCCAACTTGAAACTAAAAGACCGCTGCCACCATCGGGTCTTAACCTTAAATCAATATCATACAAAGATCCTGACATAGTCTTTAATGTCATCCAGCTGTTAAAGCGCTGAGCTAGCTTAATCAGTCTATCCCTTACAATGTTCTTTGTATCCTTATAGACAAAAACTATATCTAAATCGGATAAGTAGCTCAATTCCTTTCCACCAAATTTTCCATATGCAATTATTCCCACCTCTGGGAATGAAGCTTTTGGGTATAATGATTTCCAAATACAAAATAAAGATTTTTCAACAATAAAATCAGCTATATCCGCCAGTGCGTCAGAAATTTTTTCAATAGAATATATTTTCATTTTCTCTTGGACAGCAAGCTTCATGAACATGGAAGATTTAAATTTCCTTAAAAGATCCATTTGTTCTTCAATATTTCTATCATTAAGTTCTAATTGTTCACATAATATAAATTTTGACTCATGCATATTAAAAGGCTTGATGAAACGACTTGTATCTATTAAATCGTCAATCATTACTGGATACTGAGTCATCCTCTCAATAATATCTTCGCTAAAGCTCGCTATTTTTATAAGCAAAATTAAAGTTGATTGATTTTCTTTTAATAACGATAAATAGCTTGATCTTTTAGAAATAATGTCAAGAGCATTGACTATCACAACAATTGTACGATCAGGATTATCTGTATTTGCGACTTCTTTTATAACTAGAGGTATAAGCCCATTCATCTTTTCTTGAGTGCTCAAGGGTAAAGAATTGAAAGATCCCATGGTCATTGTATTTTTTAGAAATTTATATGTATCAATTGGTTTTTCATACCCTATGCTAGCTAAAAAATCTGTCGCTGATTTCTCTGAACAATCTAAATGCCATATTGTTTCAAATTTATCTTTAGTAATGATTGATTGGTTTTTCTCTTTATTAAATAAATCTCTAAAGACCTCTTCAATTGAATCTTGGTATGTTGAAATTTTTAATTTGAGGTCATCCCATTTATCCTCATTCATTGAATAAGCTATTTGTAGTTGAGAATTTTTTTCGCTTGGAATTTTATGAGTTTGTTGGTCGTTCACATACTGCAGACGGTGTTCCAAGTTTCGAAAAAAATGATATGCGGAAAACAATAAATTATAAAGTGGCTTATCAATTAATTTTTTAATAAATAAGGATTCAAGAGCTATCAAAAAATTTTTACTTCTAATTGACTTATCTTTGCCTCCCCATACTAATTGATATGATTGAACTATAAATTCAATTGTCCTTATGCCCCCCTTGCCTAGTTTGATATCTCCCTCATTGATCTTCTTAATCATCTCATTATTAATTTTTTCTTTAATACTCCTTAGGGAAGAAAAAATATTAAAGTCGAGATATTTACGATAAATAAAAGGATTTATAATGGTATTCAATTCCATTTCAGGTCCAATAATAACTCGAGCCTTAAGCCAAGCATATCTTTCCCAGTCTAATCCATTCAATGATAAATAATTTTCCAAAGCATCAAGAGGAATTGCAATAAGACCATGAGATCCGAACGGCCTCAGTCTTGTATCTACTCTAAAAACAATACCATCTTCGGTGTAATCATTTAATGATGAAATAATTCTTTTTGATAACTCTGTAAAAAACTCTGCATTACTTTTATTTTTTGTTGTTACACCATCCTCTTCATAAAGAAAAATTAAATCTATATCAGAGGAAGGATTTAATTCTTTTCCACCTAATTTACCCATACCTACAATAATTAAATGTTTTGTTACACCATTAAAATTTTGTGGTTTTCCATAGCGCTTAATAAGTTCTTTATTGTGATATTTATAGGCTATTTGAAGAGCTATATCTGCAAGATTGGTATGGGTATCAAATACTTCGGATAAGTCACATAAATTATTTACGTCACGCAGTAAGCTTAAGGCAAAAAATTTTTCTCTCATCTCCCTTAACGCTTTATTAAGTTCTTCAAGATTGTTTATTGAGCGGTTTGTAATAAAAGAATTTAAGTGAGCTTTTTTTATTTTTGATCTTAAATTTTTATTTAAAGTATTTTTAAAAAAAGGTTTTGACTGCAATAATTCAGATAAAAATTTAGACAGAGAAGATGCCTTTTGAAATACTTGATCATTGTTATTGATAATATTGTGCTTATGATTAATCAATGATGCATTGTCCTTATCAATTTAATATATCTTTGAACAAAATAATTGGTCGGGACGGTGAGATTCGAACTCACGACCCCATGCACCCCATGCATGTACGCTACCAGGCTGCGCTACGCCCCGAATTGATTTAATATATCTTATTTTAGTGTATTTAAAATATCTTTTAATTGTACTTTGAAGTTGCTTACATCGCTGGAATTTTTTTGATCTAAAGGTAAAATACTGTCCGTTGTTAAAGGCAATTCTGATTGTGATTTTTTGGTATCTACTTCAGTTAAAGTATTTTTTACAAATTTACGATCAGAGAGTTTGGTTCTTGCGCCTTGAATAGTAAATCCTTCGAAGTACAAAAGCTCTCGAATTTTTCGGATAAGAACTATGTCGGAATGTTGATAATATCTCCTCTTACCTCTTCTTGTTATTGGCTTCAGTTGGTCGAATTCCTGTTCCCAATATCGAAGAACATGAGGTTTTAAATCGCATAAAACAGAAACCTCACCAATGGCAAAGTAACGTTTGCTTGGGATGGATGGTAGAATTTTTTTAGAGTTGTTTTCCAGCTGTATTCTCTTCTACGCTAGTTTTAAGTTTCTGACTTGAATGAAAAGTAACAACTCGACGAGCTTTAATGGGAATTTCTTCTCCTGTTTTTGGATTTCTCCCAGGTCTTTCAGATTTAGTTCTCAATTCAAAATTTCCGAATCCAGAGAGTTTTACATTATCTCCATTTTCAAGAGCAATTCTTATTTCTTCAAAAAAAGCATCTACCATTTCTTTAGCTTCAGTCTTATTAAGACCCACTTCATCGAATAATATTTCGGCTAATTCTGCTTTGGTTAAAGTCATGTTTATTTATTCACAAATGTATCAACGTAGTGTCGCATTAAACTCATTTCTCAAGGACTCCAATATCTTGTCAACAACTTTTTGAACATCATTTTCCTCAAGTGTTTTATAAGTATCTTGTATAAGTATAAGAAATGCAATACTTTTTTTATCTATATTTATACTATCACCTTCGTAAACATCAAATGGTTCAATACTCAAAAGATGTTTGATGTTTGCTTTATTTATATAGGTGAGGATTTCCCCGACCATTATAGATTTATCCACTGTAATAGAAATATCTCTTCTAACGGGAATAAATTTACTAGGAATAATGTACTCTCCAGCGCTTATATCCATTAATACACTCATATTGAGCTCAAATAGATATGTATTTCTTGGTAATTCATGTTCTTGCTGAAAAGATGGGTGTAATTGCCCAAGCCAACCAATATTTATTTCATTAAAAGATATACTTGCACATTTACCAGGATGAAAACATTTTGGAATTGATTTATTTTGATTAGTAAAGCTTAATGTATTGCCTGATATTTTCTCTATATCCCCTTTAATATCAAAGAAATTTATTTCTCTACTTTTATCTCCACATTGTTCTGGAATTTGGTCTCCATATGCTAAGCCTGATAATACATTTGTTTCCTTATAGGAATTACCAATAGCACTAAATACTGATCCTATTTCAAAAAAACGTATATTTTTTTGCCCGCGATTAAGATTGTAAAGCAAAGCTTCTATATGGCTACCCCAAATTCTTGATCTCATAACATCAAGATTGGATGCTATTGGATTTTTTAATTCTATTGGATTTTCATTGCCATGTAATTTCAATTCAACATCTTTCGAGACAAAGCTATAGCTAATAATCTCGTTATAACCAAGCATCACTAAATCATTTTTAATATTATGATTTGATTTTTTCGTACTTTTTGATGAAAGCATTTTTGCTTCCATGTCAGGTCGAATTGCTGGGATATTATTGTATCCATATAAACGAATAATCTCTTCAACCAAATCCTCTTCAATATTTAAATCAAAGCGATAGCTTGGAGGAATTACTTTAAATTCACCATTTTTTTGAGTATGTTCAAGTTTTAGTCTGTCTAAAATATTTGCAACATCATCATTTGAAATTGAAATGCCCATGATATTAGCTATCTTAGATGTACGAAGCATAATAGAATTTCTACTTGGTAAATCATTAGTTATATTCTCAGTATTAGATACTTCACCTCCACAATACTTTAGAATTAGCCCTGCAGCATACTCTAAGGCATACTGGGTAATATTAAAATCTACACCACGCTCAAATCGATGTGATGATTCCGTATTTAAGCTAAATGATCTTGCGCGGCCTGAAATGTGAGTGGGATTAAAAAAAGCACTCTCAAGAATAATATCTGTAGTGTCTTTTTTTATCGATGATAATTTTCCTCCCATGATGCCTGCCAATGCAATAGGACCACTTTCATCAGACACAACAAGTTCTTTTCCTTGAAATTGAATTTCTTGGTCATTCAAAAGTGTTATTTTTTCATTTTTAATTGTCTGCTTTACACTTATTTTTCCATTAATTTTGTTTTGATCATATGCATGCAGTGGTTGTCCTAATTTGAGAAGGACATAATTGGTTATATCTACAATTGGACTAATTGATTTGATCCCCCCTCTTTCAAGATATTGAATAAAAAAGGCTGGGAGTAAGCTGCTATTATTGGCCCCTTTGATTTGCAAGCTACAATACCTTGGGCATCCAACCGTATCAATAACATGACAATCTTGTAAATTTTGGAATGTGGCTTTTAGTGTTGGCTTAATCTCTTCTTTTATTGCCAAGCCTGTGGCTGCTGATATCTCTCTAGCAATACCAATCATACTAAAACAGTCTGCTCTGTTTGGCGTTATTGACAAGTGAAATATTTCATCGTTAAGCTCTAGAGCGTCCAAAATAGTTAAACCTAATTTAAGGCTTGCATCAAGCTCATAAAGACCATCAGCATCATCTGAAATACCGATCTCTTTTGCGGAACAAAGCATACCAAAAGACTCGATCCCACGAAGTTTAGCTTTTTTAATTTGAAATGTTGGCAATATAGCCCCTACTTTGGCACATGGAACCTTTATACCCAATCTTGCATTTGGAGCACCACAAACAATTTGTAATATATCTTTACCACCGATGTCTACTTGACAGATATTTAATCTGTCGGCATCTGGATGTTTAGTAATTTCAACAATTTCTCCAACAACAATATTATTTGAAATTGATGATAAATCTTGAATATCCTCTACCTCTATTCCAGCTTCAGTTAAGACTAAATCCAAATCTATTTCATTGATTGATTCTTCAAAGAATTCCTGTAACCATTTTTTTGAGAATTGCATTTTTTACACCTTAAATTGCTGAAGAAATCTAAGGTCATGCGTGAAGAAAGGTCTTAGATCGTTTAATCCAAATTTGAGCATTGTAAGTCTTTCTACACCCAAACCAAAAGCAAATCCTTGAAAGCTCTCTGTATCAATATTTACCTGATTTAAAACTTCAGGATGAACCATGCCACACCCGCCAATCTCTAGCCATCCATCATTCCAGCTCATATCAATTTCCGCAGAGGGCTCAGTAAAAGGAAAAAAAGAAGGTCGAAATCTTATAGTAAGTGAATCGTCCTCAAAAAATTGTTGCAAAAATTCTTGGACAACATTCTTTAAGTTTGCAAAATTTACGGAGTCATCGATCCAAAGACCTTCAACCTGATGAAACATTGGTGAATGCGTAGCATCAGAATCAACTCGATATACTCTCCCAGGTGAAATAATTCTCAAAGGTGGTTTATTTTTTTTCATATACCTTACTTGAACAGGCGATGTATGAGTTCTTAGCACATGATTTTTATCGATATAGAAAGTATCGTGCATAGCTCTTGCAGGATGAGATTCTGGTATGTTTAACGCGGTAAAGTTATGATAATCATCCTCAATTTCAGGACCACTTGCTAAATCAAAACCAATTGAATGGAAAATAGTCTCTATACGTCTCATGGTTAACGAAATTGGATGAAGGCTTCCGCTATTTCTTTTTATTCCCGGTAAAGTGACATCAACCGACTCATCATTTAATTTTTTATTAAGAATATCTTCTTGAATAATTTTTTTTTGGTGACTTAGAGCGGCTTCAATACCCTTCTTAACCTCATTGATAATTGCTCCTAGTTTAGGTTTTTCCTCATTAGAGAGACCAGACATACTCTTCATCGCCTCTGCAATTGGTCCATTTTTTCCAATATATTTAGATTTAACATTATCTAATTCTGTTAAAGAATTACAAGATGCAAAATCAAGCTTTGATGCATTAATTAATTGTCTTAAATCTTCCATAATTTTTTATTCTAATAAAAAAGGAGGCCGTTAGCCCCCTTTTTTAAAACCAAATTGTTTAAGCTTTTCCGAGGTTATTTTTTGCAAGATCCACAAACTTTTGAAATGCTGGTTTATCAAATACTGCTAGATCAGCCAACATTTTTCTATCCACTTCAACAGAGCCTTTTTTTAGCCCATTCATGAATCGACTGTAAGTTAACCCAAATTCTCTTGCACCAGCATTAATTCGTGCAATCCACAATACTCTAAATACACGTTTCTTTTGTCTTCTGTCTCTATAGGCGTATTGGCCAGCTTTCATTACAGCTTGCTTCGCTATCCTGTATACATTTTTTCTGCGTCCTCTAAATCCTTTGGCGGCATCAAGCACTTTTTTATGTTTTGCTCTTGCGGTTACTCCACGTTTTACTCTAGGCATCTTATTCTCCTTATTGTGTAGGCATCATAGAGCGAACTCTTTTTGCATCAGTTGATGAAATAATTTCTGTACCGCGAAGATGTCTCTTTTGTTTCGTAGTTTTTTTAGTAAGAATATGTCTTAGATGTGAATGCGTGCGTTTGATAGCACCACTTCCTAAAAATTTAAAGCGCTTTTTTGCACCACTTTTGGTTTTCATTTTGGGCATTTTTATCTCCTAGTTAAGTTTAGAGTGCATCGGCATGCCTTTATGGCCTTATCACTCTTCTTTGTTTATTCTGTTTCCAATTTTTCTTTAGCAACAGCAGGCTTAGCCTTTTGTTTTGGTTTTTTATTTGGTGACAATACCATCACCATTTGACGACCCTCCATTTTCGGAAATTGCTCAACAATACCATATTCAGCTAAATCAGCTTCTACTCGTTTTAATAATGCCATTCCAAGTTGTTGATGTGCAATCTCTCGCCCTCTAAATCTAAGCGTAACTTTGGTCTTATCCCCGTCATCAAGAAACCTTATGAGATTTCTTACTTTAATATTGTAATCATTTTCATCTGTACCAGGTCTGAATTTAACTTCTTTTACCTGAACATTTTTTTGTTTAGTTTTAGCTTCATGTAACTTCTTGCTTTGGGCATATTTAAACTTTCCATAATCCATCAATCGACAGACTGGTGGGTTTGCTTTTGGAGCAATTTCCACAAGATCTGTTTCTAAATCATCGGCTTGTGTAATTGCATCTGTTAGGGTAACTATTCCTAAAGGTTCTGAATCCATACCTACCAAACGAATTTCTTGTGCCGTAATATCACTATTAATTCGTACATTTTTATCTAAAGCTATAACTGTCCCCTATTATTAGTTTTGATTTAAATCTTATTGTTAATATCATCTTTAAGCTTAGCCACAAAGCTATCAAGCTTCATGGAACCAAGATCTTCGCCATTTTGCGCTCTCACTGTAACGCTCTGCTCTTGCATCTCGCGGTCACCTAAAATTAGTAAATAAGGTATACGCTGCATGCTATGTTCGCGTATTTTATAGGTAATCTTCTCATTTCTCAAGTCTGATTCGCATCTTATACCATTTTCTCGCAAATACGCTGTCAATTTTTCAGCATATGGTTTTTGAGCATCGGCTATATTGAGCAAAACCACCTGTATTGGTGCTAACCATAGAGGCATTAACCCAGCATAGTTCTCGATTAAAATTCCAATAAATCTCTCCATAGATCCAACTATTGCTCTGTGAAGCATCACAGGTATTTTTTTAATATTATCCTCGTCGATATATTCTGCACCTAATCTTTCTGGGAGGTTAAAATCCAGCTGTATAGTTCCGCATTGCCATAAACGCCCTAAACTATCTTTTAAAATATACTCTATTTTTGGTCCGTAAAAAGCACCTTCACCTGGCTGAATTTTATATTCAAGTCCTGTCTCTTTTAAAGCATTTTCAAGAGATTTTTCTGATTTATCCCAAACTGCATCAGAGCCAACTCTTTTTTCTGGCCTTGTAGATAGCATTACTTCGACATCCTGAAAACCAAAATCCTTATAAGCTTTATACAACATATCATTGAATAACTTTACTTCTTCTTTGATTTGATCTTCTGTACAAAAAATATGAGCATCATCTTGCGTAAAACCTCTTACCCTCATGAGTCCGTGTAATGCGCCAGAAGGTTCATTTCTATGGCAAGATCCAAATTCGGCAAGTCTCAAAGGCAGATCTCTATAGCTATGAAGTGTCTTATTAAAAACCTCAACATGCCCAGGACAATTCATGGGTTTTACTGCATACACTCTATTTTCTGATGCTGTGGTAAACATATTATCTTGATAATTTTCCCAATGACCTGACTTCTCCCACAGAGCCTTATCGATAACAGTAGGTGTTTTGATCTCCTTATATCCATAATCTTGAAACATTTGACGCATATAATTTTCAACCGTAAGCCATAAAGACCATCCTTTTGAGTGCCAAAAAACCATTCCAGGGGCATTATCCTGCATATGAAATAAATCTAATTGTTTTCCTAATTTCCTATGATCTCTTTTCTCTGCTTCCTCAATACGAAAGAGATATGATTTAAGCTCCTCTTTATTGGCCCATGCAGTTCCATAAATTCTTTGGAGCATTTCATTATTAGAATCTCCACGCCAATAAGCGCCTGCAACTTTCATCAGCTTAAATACCTTTAATTTTCCAGTAGATGGTACGTGAGGCCCCCGACACAGATCTATAAAATCTCCTTCTTTATAAAGTGAAACCTGCTCATTATCTGGTATGGATTGAATAATAAGAGACTTATATTTTTCACCGATACCATCAAAATATTCAATAGCATCATATCTATCCATAACCACCCGTTCAACTGCAAAATCCTTCTTTGCAAGTTCAGTCATCTTTTTTTCAATTGCTATCAAATCCTCAGGAGTAAATGGGCGCTTATATGAGAAATCATAATAAAAGCCATCATCGATTACTGGTCCAATCGTAACTTGCGCTTCGGGAAAGAGCTCTTTAACGGCATATGCCAATAAATGAGCTGTTGAATGTCTTATGATATCCAACCCCTCAATATTTTTTGAAGTAATAATACTTAGATTAGCGTCTTCAGTTATTTCAAAAGATAGATCAACTAATTCGCCATCAACCTTACCGGCCAATGCGGCTCGCGCTAATCCTTCACCAATATCAGAAGCAATATCTGCTACTGAAATATTTTGTGAGTAAGATCTGGTTGATCCGTCAGGAAGTAAGATTTCTGGCATAGTAAAATTTCTTAATTTTTAAAATTATTATAGCAATATTGCTATGATTTATTGGTAGGCGCGATTGGATTCGAACCAACGACCCCCACAATGTCAATGTGGTGCTCTAACCAACTGAGCTACGCGCCTATAAAATATATGCAACGCGCTATTTTATATCACTGATTCATATCAAGCAACGTCACTATTTTTTGATTGCTTGTTTAAATCCAAAATAATTGATCTATAACCACTTTTATAATCAGGATATTTAAATATAAATCCAGCCTGTTTGGTTGTAATTGATTTTAATTGTTTTCCCTCAACAGAATCAAACTTATTTACATCCAAAGAATTTAAACCAACAGAAGAACGAATAAAATTTAGAACATCAAAAAGCTTTGCAGGTTTATTATCGGTTAAAAGATACAGCGTTTCAATTAAACAGTTATTCTCCAGTTTATTTAAAAGATGTGAAATAAAATTCACGATATCTTCGTCATGGATTCGATTAGTCCAGCGATTTTTTTCTGGCCAAAGGGGCTGCTCTTTTGCTATTTTTACAAGATGAGTTCTTTGTGCACCATAAATGCCTGAAAGCCTTAAAGTAGTAGCAGAAAGATCAGAGTTTGCAACCAAAAGCTCTCCATCGTAAAGGGCTTTTCCACCAAACTCATGAGGTTTAGGAATAGTCGATTCTGTCAAAAGTATATTGCTCTGACTTCCATATACTCGCGTACTAGATATAAAGAATAAATGTTTGAATTGAGTGCAATTATCACTTATTGATCGAATGGATTTTTTTACACCATCAAAATATGCATTTTTATAACTCAAAGGTGATTGGTCGTCAGCCGATACAGCATAAACTACATATTTTGGATCTATTGATTTTAAAGTTTTATCAAATAATGGATCAAAAACATCAAGGTATATCATACGAAAATCATTGTAGTCATCAACTGATTTTCTTTTAATACCTACGATATTAAATTGTTCATTTAAATTTTCTCCAATCTTGATACCAAGCTTTCCACAACCAACGATTAGAACTGTTGGGCTTACTTCCAAACTATTTTATAGATGAAGCCAATAGATGAGAGAATTATAAAAAGAGAAAATGTAATTACATAAAACTCCCATCCTTGCGAATGAAAATTTCCAATTACTTGTTTTTCTATAAATGTGACAAATATTCCTATAAAAAAATAATACCCTATGATTTCCAAAAAAATCAGTGGAATAGTCTTAACTTTACTTAGTTTAAAAAAGATAAAAAAATTATTAAAAAACCAAGGAATGTTTGCAAGAAAAAATGCTAAAAGAATAATTAAAAAATAAATCATATTAAGTTATATTAAAGTTTAATTTTATAAGATCAATGGTAAGTAGGTGTTGAATAAATTATATAATGACATTAAGCTATAAAATATTATTTAGATAAAGATTACCATGAAAAAGACCAAAACCAACAGCAGAACATTATTGGAAATAATAAACGAAAAGGACATCAAGGATCTTATAACGGTTGATCCAAAAAGTCCTGTGATGGAAGCATTATCTATAATGGCTAAATATAAAATTGGGGCTTTAATTGTACTTAATAAGAATAAAATGGTCGGGATCATCTCGGAGAGGGATTATGCCCGTGAAATGGTTTTAGAAGGAAGGTCGTCAAAAGATACGATAGTGGAAGAAATTATGACAAAAAAAGTTATAACTTTGTCCGCCAAAGTTAAATTTGAGAAAGGCCTAGAGCTTATGAATAAAAAAAGAATAAGGCACCTACCTATCATGGACGGAAAAAATTTGATAGGAATGGTATCTCAAGGTGACCTAGTGAAAGAAATGATCAGTTATCAAAAAGAATTAATTGAGGAACTTCAAGCATTTGTTTACTGGTAATTATCCACCAAAGTCATCAAGCAATATATCTTCTCTGTCCACACCTAAATCCAAAAGCATATCGATTACGGACTGATTCATTATTGGTGGTCCACACAAATAATATTCGCAATCTTCTGGTGCTGGATGATCTTTTAAATATTGCTCATAAAGAACATTGTGAATAAATCCTGTATTGCCCTTCCATTTATCTTCAGGGGCTGAGTCAGACAAGGCCACGTGCCAAGAAAAATTCTCATTATCTTGATCAAGCTTCTCAAATTCGTCCGCATAGAACATTTCTTTTTTTGAACGAGCTCCATACCAAAAAGATGCTTTTCTATCCGTGTGGATTCTTTTGAATTGATCAAAAATAAGGCTTCTCATAGGAGCCATACCTGCACCACCACCAATAAATACCATTTCTTTTTTTGTTTCACGAGCAAAAAAATCTCCAAAAGGACCCGAGATTGTAACTTTGTCACCTTTTTTTAAATTAAATATATAGGAGGACATCTTTCCAGCTGGAATGCCGGATGATCCAGGAGGTGGGGTAGCAATACGAACATTAAGCATAACTATGCCCTTTTCTTCTGGGTAATTAGCCATAGAATAAGCTCTTTCAATTGGTTCAGATACTTCTGAAGAAACATCCCATATTTTGAAGCGATCCCAGTCTTCATGATATTCAGTAGCAATATCAAAATCTTTGTATGAAAGTTTGTGTTTGGGTGCCTCTATTTGAATATAACCACCGGCCTTAAATTTTACATCTTGATCTTTAGGTAACTCTAGTATCAATTCTTTAATGAAGGTTGCAACATTATCATTACTAAGAACTTTACATTCCCACTTTTGAACTCCAAAAACTTCTTCAGGAACTTCAATATCCATATCTTGTTTAACAGCAACTTGACAAGAAAGCCTAGAACCACATGATGCCTCTCTTTTATTAATATGCCCTTCTTCTGTTGGTAATATTGAGCCGCCCCCAGAAAATACTTTTACCTTGCATTGAGCACAAGTACCACCTCCACCACAGGCAGAAGGTACAAATAATTTTTCACCCGCCAAAGCCTGAAGTAATTTTCCGCCTGCAGGTACTTGAATAGTTTTCTCACCGTTAATAGTTACGTTTACAGCGCCAGATGAAACAAATCTACTTCTTGCAAAAATAATAATCATTACTAGTGATAAAACTATTAATGTAAATAAAGATATTCCAAGAAAAAATGTATCCATAATTATCCCTAAAGTTTAACTCCTGAAAAACACATAAATGCCATAGCCATCAAACCGGCGGTTATAAAGGTTATTCCAAGTCCCTGCAAGCCATCAGGTATGTCGCTGTATTTTAATTTTTCCCTAATACCTGCCATGGCAGTAATCGCCAGTGCCCAGCCAAAACCAGAGGATACCCCATAAGTTAGTGATTCAGAAAAATTATAATCTCTTTCGACCATAAACAGGGATCCACCTAAAATGGCACAGTTTACTGTAATCAAAGGTAGAAAAATTCCAAGTGCATTGTATAAAGGTGGAAAATACTTATCAAGTACCATTTCTAGAATCTGAACAAGTGCGGCAATAACACCAATATAGGAGATAAGACCAAGAAAGGTTAAATCTACCTCAGAAAATCCAGCCCAAGCAAGTGCTCCTGGTTTGAGCAAATAAGTTAAGATAAGGTTGTTTGCTGGAACAGTTATGGATTGAACTATCATTACAGAAATACCAAGGCCTATTGCTGTTGTAATTTTTTTTGAAACAGCAATAAATGTACACATACCCAAAAAGAAAGAAAGTGCGAGGTTCTCAACAAAAATTGCTTTAATTGCTAATGAGATCAAATTTTCCACTAGTGATCCTGAGCAGTTTGAATTTTAAATTCAGGACTTTCAACTTGTGATTTTTTCCAGGCACGAAGACCCCATATTAAAAAACCAATTATAAAAAAAGCAGAGGGTGGGAGTAGGAGAAGGCCATTAGGAACATACCACCCACCATCATTAATTGATTCTAAAATCACAACGCCAAACAAGGTGCCTGATCCGAAAAGTTCTCTAAAAAATCCAACGCACATCAGCAGCAAACCATAACCAAGACCGTTTCCTATTCCATCAATAAAAGAATCAACAGGTTTATTACTCATAGCAAATGCTTCTGCTCTTCCCATCACAATACAGTTGGTAATTATCAAACCTACAAATACTGATAAAGTCTTTGATATCTCATAAGCATATGCTTTGAGTATTTGATCAACAACGATTACTAAAGAGGCGATTATCGTCATCTGAACAATGATTCTTATAGAATTTGGAATATAGTTGCGCAAAAGAGATATAAAATAAGAGGAGAAGCCTGTGACAGCAATTACTGCAAGTGTCATAACAAAAGCTACTTTTAACGATGAGGTAACAGCTAGAGCCGAACAAATTCCAAGTACCTGTAAAGCGATCGGATTGTTATCGACCAACGGGTCAACAAGAAGTTTTTTTCTGGTTTGTGACATTAAGTAGATCCATTTTTAAAATTAGTAAGAAATTTATCAAATCCTGACTCTCCAAGCCAAAATCTGACAAGATTATGAACTCCGTTAGAAGTTAATGTCGCGCCAGCAATAGCATCGACATGATATTCCTTCTCACCTGGAGTTTTGGCAACTTGAATCATTAAATCTCCCTCAGTATTTTTTATTTTCTTACCCGCCCATTGGGCTTTCCATTTTGGATTATCAACCTCTCCACCAAGTCCAGGGGTCTCCGCATGCTGATAAAATTGTAATGCATAAATCTCATTACCATCCTCCTCTAAAGCAACAAAACCATACAATGTTGACCAAAGACCATAACCATAGATTGGCAAAATAATCTTATCGACGCTTTGATCCTCATTTTTTAAAAGATAAACAGTGGCAAAATCTGCTCTTCTGCCAATAGAAGCTGGATCATCATCGAGAGCCACGCTTAGCAGTGGGTCTGATGCAGCTTTTGTATCGTCAAAACTATTTGGGTCAAACTTTTCTGTAAAGAAACCTTGGTTAATATCAACAATCTTTGGCTCAATTGATGCAAAAGATTGTTCAACATTTATGCCTTCGTAATAAATACCAGCAACCTGAAGAATGTTAATTTGCTTGTCACGAACTTTATTGGCTAATTGAAAAGATTTTAGGTTGACTGCAGCAAAAGAAACTAACATCGAGCAAAAAAGGCATAGAACAACGGCAACGAAAATAGTCTTGGGAATACTATCTATTGACATGTTGTTGATTTTGGAAAAAATCCCTTGTTTTTTTAGTTTAGGCATTTTGCACTAGCCCTCTTCTTTTGATATTTGCCTGAACCACAAAATGGTCTATCAATGGAGCAAAAACGTTTGCAAATAAAATCGCAAGCATCATTCCTTCAGGAAAGGCTGGATTTAAAACTCTAATCATCACAACCATAAAACCAATTAATGCCCCATAAATATATCTACCAAGATTTGTATGGCTTGCTGATACCGGTTCAGTGACCATAAATACCAGTCCAAATGCATAACTTCCAATCACAAGATGCCAATACCATGGCATGCTAAACATTGGATTTGTGTCACTTCCAATCCAGTTTAAAAAAGAGGAAAAAACAATCATGCCTGCTAAGCAACCAACAATCATTCGATAATTTGCAATACGAGTAATTAGCAAAAAGCTTAAGCCAATCAAACATGCAATCGTGGAGGTCTCTCCAAGAGACCCTTGAATGGTTCCAAGAAAAGCATCCGTCCATGAAATCCCATAACTAACAAGAGACTCATATCCCTCAGCTGCCGAAATACTTAGTGACGTCGCAGATGACATACCATCAACAGGAACCCAAACAGAATCCCCAGACATGTAAGCTGGGTAAGCAAAATATAAAAAAGCTCGACCAGTCAATGCAGGATTTAAAAAGTTTTTCCCTGTTCCCCCAAAAACTTCTTTACCCACCACTACCCCAAACATAATCCCTAACGCCACCATCCAAAGAGGAGTTGTCGCAGGCAATGTAAGCGTATAGAGCATAGAAGAAACTAAAAAACCTTCATTAACTTCATGCCCTCTTTTTGTAGCAAAAAAGACTTCACATACGCCTCCAGCTACTAATGTTGTAATATAAATTGGGAAAAAATATAAAGCACCATGAGCCATATTTGCAAAAAAATTATCAGGATTTAACGGAACACCAAAAAGCTGAAGCAACCAAATTCTCCATCCATTTAAATCGGTTGAGTTAATATCGGATAAGGCCAAATTAGTTTGTAATCCAGTATTGTAAAAAGCCCATAAAATACAAGGAATTGTTGATATAACCACATAAGTCATGATTCTTTTCATATCTACAAAGCTTCGTGCGTGAGGTGCTGCTTTTGTTACTGTTGCGCTTGTATAAAAAATTGTCTCAACCATTTCATAGATTGGGTAAAATTTTTCATATTTACCCCCAGCTTGGAAGTTTGGCTCGATGGAGTTAAAAAATTTACGGAATGCCATCTTAATCTATCCTTCCTTCTCAATTTTAGTTAAGCAGTCTCTTAAGGCTGATCCATATTCGTATTTAGCAGGGCAAGCAAATGTAGCTAATGCAAGATCCTCCTCATCAAGCTCAAGCGCACCAAGTGACTGTGCAACATCAGTGTCCATAACTAGTAAAGATCGTAAAAGCTGAGTAGGCAGAAAGTCCTGTGGCATTAAAGTTTCAAAAACTCCAGTAGGAACCATTGCCCTTCGTCCGCCATTTAAGTTTGATGTTAAATTAAAGGATTTTATTTTTCCGAATGCTGACGCTAAAACTGGCATAACTGAAAATTTATTTGGTTGAGGTTTAATCCAACCAAACGGTATTTTTTCTCTGTCTTCATGAATCAATGTGACTTGTCTAGAATATTTTCCAAGATACGCTAGTTCATTTTCAGCAATAGATCCCGATAATACTGAACCTGAAATGACCCTACATGAGTCATTATTCAAAAATTCATTTTGTAATAAATCTTTAAGTGAAACGCCCTCATAAGTTCTTATAAGACGTGGGTTTTTGGCAAGTGGCCCGCAAATCGAAATAACTTTTTCGGTATCTAAATAGCCAGATAAAAATAACTTACCAATTGAAATAACATCCTGATATCCAATTGACCATACAGTTTTATTAGCAGAAGGAGTGTCTAAAAAATGCATGTGAGTTCCTACCAAACCTGCGGGATGTGGGCCTTTAAAATTGTGAACCTCGCAATCCTTAGAATCAAATGTTGTTTTTTCTTCCTTACAGACAAAAACTTTTCCCTTGGTTAACATTGAAATTTTACTGACGCCCTCATTGAAAGCATCAATATATTCTTTTATTATCAAGTCAGCATGAGGACTTAAAGGTTCAGTATCCATTGCAGTAATAAAAATTGATGAAGGGATGGAGTCTGGATTAGGAATCTTTGAGTATGGTCTAGTTAAAAATGAAGTCCACAAACCGCTACTAAGAATGCATTTCTTAACAAATTCTTCTTTATTCTTAACTTTATTGTGTTCTTTGATATAGTTTTTGCTCTTAGCGGCCAAACTTTCTACAGCGATTTCAACGCTCAGAAGAACTCTTTTTTCACCTCTGTTAATCGACTTAATCTCACCTTTACAGGGAGAAACAAAAACTACATCAGGAAAGTCTTTATTGCAAAATAATGGAGTGCCTTTAGCTACTTTATCCCCTTCTGAAACCAACATTTTTGGCTTAATACCATTAAAATCGGTACCTTTCACAGCCATTAATTTAGGAGATTGTCCTTCAAAAATATTTTGTATTGGATTACCATCAATCGGAATATCCAAACCTTGCCTCAACGAAAAATTTGCCATATAAAAGTATTAATTACAAAAATATATCCATTCAAAATTATTGGATAGTGCGATTATATTCTACTTAATGCGTCATGTGAATCTATCTTGTATATATGAGTGTAAAAACTGTCTCTTAGTTCCATTTCTATTGCCTTTACAGTCAATAAGTATAGTTAAAAACATTGCTTTGGAATAAATAATTTAATTAGTTTATAATCTTTGTATGACAACATTTATTTTAGTATTTTTTTTCTTAATAAGCATCGTGGCCTTAATGTCACTGGGTGTAATTTTTATGGGTAAAAATATAAAAGGTAGTTGTGGCGGATTAAATGCGGTTGCAGGAAGTGATAAATGTTTAGTGTGCAACAAAGATATAGATCCTAATAATCCACTGGTTAATGAACTTGGATGCAAAAAAAATAACAAATAATCAAAGTTAAGACTAGATTGGAATATTTATTATTGAGATAAACGATCCCATGAATATTAAACCAAAAATCCAAGAATTCATAACCCAATTTTTCTTTCTAATTTTCCAGTTGTCCCTAAAGGCCCTGCCTGAGAAAATCATTACTAATATTAAAAAAACGCCTGCATAAGGCATTAAATAGCTCATAAAAAACTCATATAAATTGGAAATATAATGGTGCCGTCGGAGAGACTCGAACTCTCACGACTTTCGTCACTACCCCCTCAAGGTAGCGTGTCTACCAATTCCACCACGACGGCGAACAAAAGAAAAAATTTAGTTTGGTATATCCTGAGTGCCTAAAGGTTTCTCAGAATCTTTTTCTAATTTCCCAGAAGAATCTTCTTGTATTTTACTATCACTCACATCAACAATACTACTATTTCCATGTTTATTGCTAGCGACAACAGCAAGAGCAATACTAGTACAAAAGAACGTTGTGACTGCAATTGATGTTGCACGACTCAGAAAATTCGCAGATCCTTGAACACCAAAAACACTTCCTGAATTTCCTCCACCAAAAGCAGCTCCTGCATCTGCTCCTTTACCGTGCTGGACAAGAACTAATCCGATCACAGATAAACTAGCAATTATGTGTACAATAAGAATTAAATTTTCCATATATTATTTTAAAAACTCATATTTTCTAAAGTGTGGATGCGTCTGTTAAAGTGCAAATAGATGAGAAATTAGTTGCATCAAGTGATGATCTACCAATCAAACCTCCATCCACGTTATCTAAGGCGAATAATTGTACCGCATTTTTGGTATTTACGCTTCCACCATAAATTATTTTTAAGTTATTTATTTCATTATCTAAATCAGAATTTATTTTATCTTTTATAAATTTACACATTTTATTTGTTTGATCAGGTGTGGCAGCCAAATCAGATCCGATAGCCCAAATTGGTTCGTATGCAACAATGCTGTCTTCAAAGATATTTGCCCCATATTTCTCAACTACGGCGTTAAGCTGAGATTCTACAACACTCTCCATAATTCCAGCCTCTCTTTCAATTAAAGTTTCTCCAACACATAAAATAGGAACCATTTTGTGATCTTTAATTATTTTAAATTTATCTGCAATATTTTCTTCAGACTCACAATAAGCTGTACTTCTCTCAGAATGACCCACAATAATATATGTTGATAAAAAATCTTTTAGCATTGCAGCACTAACTTCTCCCGTGAAAGGTCCTGATTCATATTTGGCTATATTTTGAGAGCCCCATTTAATATTACTTTCTTTTAAAATATTTTCGGCAAGAAATAAATAAGGGTAAGGAATACATAACCCGATAGATGTCGATTTTAGGTCTTTTAAGTCTTTTTTTAAGTTTTCAAAAAATGACTTATAAAAATTTAAAGACCCATTCATTTTAAGATTACCTATGATTATCTTTGTTTTTTTAACAGTCATTTAATTAAATCTCTTAAAATTAATTGTATTTTTTTATTGCCCCGAAATTCATTTGATTCGACACTGTAGACAGCTTTTATTCTATCAGGGAGATGATCCGTATAACTAAAAATAATACCTTCATATATTTTATTATTTAAACCAAGCTTACATTTTGTATGTTTATTTAGTAATTTTTCCTGCTCAAAAATTTCAAATTCATCAATAAATAATGGTGCATTAAAGCCCTGTCCCCAAACATTCATATCAATTTTTTTTACGCAATCAAATTTTATAGATTCATCTAGAATTGATTCATCGACATGAACTTCTAGATTTAAATCGTCTTCCTTCAAAAGACTTGAACAACTCTCTTCAAATATTTCTTTAAACATAATATAATTTTTTTCTTCAATAGTTAATCCAGCTGCCATGGCATGCCCTCCAAATGACACCAAAAGATTTGGATTTTTTTTGGCCACTATATCTAAGGTGTCTCTAAGATGAAGAGTTGGTATTGATCTTCCAGAACCTTTTAAAACTCCATTTTCATCTTTTGCGAAAATTATTGTAGGTCTATAAAACTTCTCCTTAATTCTCGAAGCAAGAATACCTATAACACCCTGATGCCAATTTTTGTCATACATACATACTGAAAATGGCAAAGTCAATATATCTAGCTGTAGGTTATCTAAAGCTTCAGTATGCATTTTTAACTCGATATCACGTCTTTGGGAATTTAGAGATAATAGTTGTTTTGCAAAGTTTTCTGCATCATGAAAATTATCAGAAATAAGACATTTTATTCCAATGGCCATATCATCAAGTCTTCCAGCAGCATTAATTTTTGGTGCTATGGAGAAAGAAATATCAGATGTTTTTAATTGGTTTAGTATTTTTTTACTCAACATTGCAATTGCTTGAATTCCAAAATTACATCGACTTTCTCTAATGCATCTCATACCATACTCAACAAGTATACGATTATTATAATCAAGCTTAACCAAGTCTGCTATGGTTCCAAAAGCAACAAGATCAAGAAGATCATTTAATTTTGGTTCTGGTTTTTTTTTATATCTTCCTTTTTCCCTGTAAATGATCCTCAAAGAAAGTAACAAATAAAAAATAACTCCAACACCACATAAATTTTTACTTTCAAAAGAACATTCTTGCTGATTGGGATTTATAATGAAATTTGCATTCGGCAATTGCTCTGCGGGAAGATGGTGGTCTGTAATGATAACGTCAACGTTATTGTCTCTCGCTAACTTTACTCCTTCAATACTTGCAATACCATTATCAACAGTAATAATTAAATCTGGATCTTTGTTCAATGCTTGTTCAACTATAGCCGGAGTTAAGCCATAACCAAACTTAAATCTATTGGGGACCAGATAATTTACGTTGGCGCCAAACTTACGCAATCCTAAAACTCCGCATGCAGTTGCAGTTGCTCCGTCTGCATCATAATCACCAATTATGATAATCTTTTTGTTACTTTCAATAGCATCAAATAAAAAAGATGCAGATTCCATAGCATTATGAAGTGTATTTGGTGGTAATAAATTTTTTAAGCTGTAATCAATATGATTAACTGAATCAATATCTCTTCCTGCAAGAATTGAAGCTAATCTTTTATCTACATTATTAATTATTAATTTTTTTTTAATTTCTTGATTAATTTTTCTTTTTTTAATTAGCATAAGATTTTTACATATTTGACAGAAAAAAATTCATACAAATTTTAGCTTAAATTGAAATAAAGAGATAAGAGAATTATTAATGCAATAGAAGTATTAATTTACAAATAAATAAATTAATAATCCAAAATAAAGAAAAGCGAAAAAACCTACAATGATAATTATATAGAAAAGCAGCTTGTAAATTTTCTGCAAAATATCTTTGATTTGATTTATTTCTTGTTTATTCATAAATTAATATGGTGCCCGGAGCCGGAATCGAACCGGCACGACCAAAAGGTCGAGAGATTTTAAGTCTCTTGTGTCTACCAATTTCACCACCCGGGCCTTTAGACATTTTATCATTACTTTAAGATGGTAATGATAGTTAATGGAGGCGCGTGCCGGAATCGAACCGGCGTCTAAGGCTTTGCAGGCCTCTGCATAACCACTTTGCTAACGCGCCGCTATAAAACTAAAAAAGGGGAGACATTATAAGCTCCCCCTTTTTTTAAATCTGGAGCGGGAAACGAGGTTCGAACTCGCGACCTATACCTTGGCAAGGTATCGCTCTACCAGCTGAGCTATTCCCGCAATGCGAAGGCAGTATTTTAGCTTTTTTTGAAGTCATGTCAATTAAGAGTTTGTATATAAAATATAAAACACCTAGTTTCTTGTAGCAGCTCTAAGGTAGAATGCCATAGAAATAATAGTCAAAATGACTGCTAAATTAATCAGAATATCTCCAATTAATGCAATAGGTAGAAACCATATATTCTCATAATAGAGTAAGGATATGATTGCTGCCATTTGAAACCCAGTTTTTAGTTTACCAATATAGGCGACTGCTATACCTCCTGGCTTTCCAATAGTTGCCATCCATTCTCTTAATGCACTAACTGCGAATTCTCTGCCAATAATGATTAAAGCAATCAAGCTGTTTACTCTATCTAATTCAATTAATAATAAAAGTGCTGCAATAACGATTAATTTATCTGCTACCGGATCAATGAATGCTCCAAAACTTGATGTTTGATTTAATTTTCTAGCCAAGAATCCATCAAGCCAATCTGATATAGCAGCTAAAATAAATATTGCGGTTGCCCAAAAATTTTTTTGGCTCATTGAAAGATACGAATCCGGTAAGTAAAAAATGATAATCAAACAAGGAATAAGGCCAATGCGAAAATAAGTAATTATGTTAGGTATGTTTCGAGTCATAAATATCCTTTTGTTTATCTAATGAAAAAAATTATAAATTTTTTCAGCAAGTAGATTGTTTACCCCTTCCACCAAGATTAACTCGTCTATGGATGCTTGTTTTACTCCGTCTAAACCACCAAAGTAAACTAACAGATTTTTTCTTTTTTTAGCCCCAACACCTTCGATATCTTCTATAGCTGAGGACAGCCTTGATTTTGCTCTTTTTGCTCTATGGCCTGTAATAGCAAATCTATGAGACTCATCACGAATCTGTTGTATCAAATGAAAACCAAGGTTTGATGGATCTATATTCTCCATAATCTTATTTTGTCCCATAATAAGCTTTTCTTTTCCAGCTTTACGATCCGGCCCTTTAGAAACACTTACCAAAAAAATATCATGCATACCGTGATCATTCATAATTTTTTTTGCAACACTAAACTGTCCTTTACCGCCATCAATTAAAACAAGATCAGGCTTAACAGCGTCCTCTAGAAGTATTCTCTTAAATCTTCGTTCTAGCACTTCTTCCATTGCACCGTAATCATCGCCAGGCACAACATCTTTAACATTAAATTTTCTATATTCCTTATTTTGCATCATATGCTTATCATATACCACACAAGAACCAACAGTTGCCTCTCCCATGGTATGGCTGATATCGAAGCATTCTATTCGGCTCACATGATCAGGTAGGTCTAATAATTTTCTCAATTCAAGAAGTCGCTCAATATGGCTAGCTTCTTCGTTATTTTTTTGTTCTACAGCTATTTGGGCATTTTTTTTTGCCATCAAAAACCAATGTTTTTTATCTCCTGTCACACGAGAAATAAATTTTACTTTGGAATATTTTTTAATTGTAAAAAAATCTTCGATAAGATTTTTATTCATTTTAAATTCAGTAACAATTACTGGGGGAGGTTTTTGTAAGTCATAATATTGTGAAATAAATGTTTCTTCAATTTGCTCACTTGATTGATTGTCGTAATTTTTTGGAAAAAAAGATTTATCTCCTAAATGTCTTCCTCCTCTGATCATAACCACATTTATACATATCCTTCCCATAGATTCATAAAAGGCAATAATATCCGCATCATTTTCACTAAAGTCACTGACGAATTGTTTAAGTCTCACTTGACGTAAGCTCTGGATCCTATCTCTAAAAACTGCCGCCCTCTCGTAATCAAATGTATCAGCATATTCGTTCATTTTTAAAGTCAAGTTACTTATCACTTCACTGTCTCTTCCATTGAGAAAAAGACTGGCTTGAGCAACATCATTATCGTATTCCCTTTTTGTTATATAGCCAACACAAGGTGCTGTACATCTTTTAATTTGATGCTCCAAACATGGTCTCGAACGATTATTAAAAACTGAATTTTCGCAAGTTCTTAGCATAAAAACTTTTTGAAGTAATTGAATGCTATGTCGAACAGCATTAGAATTTGGAAATGGGCCAAAATATTTTGTACCTTTTTTTTGTAGGCCGCGATGAAATCTAAGTCTAGGAAATTTATCTCCAGTCAAAGCAAGATATGGATAGGATTTGTCGTCTCGAAATATCACATTATAACGAGGCATAAAAGTCCTAATCATATTATTCTCTAGGATCAAAGCTTCAGCTTCTGTGTTGGTAACTGTGAATTCTATATTGGCAATATTTCCAACCATTAATCGTGTCCTGGCACTTACTTGTGTCTTTGAAAAATATGAAGATACTCTTTTTCTTAGATTTTTTGCCTTTCCAATATAAATTATGTCTTTCTCCATATTTACCATTCGATAAACACCAGGTAGGTTTGGAAATTTCTTAGCCATTTCCTTTAATTCTTTTTTCACATTTACCCCAGTAAATTTCCGCCGATTGCCCAATCTTCATTCGCAACTTCGTCAAAAACTATATAAGTATACGAAGGAGGTTTATTTGCGACTCTTTGCATGGTATCTGTAATTTCTTTAGCAATTTCCTGCTTTTGTTCTTTTGTAAGATTACCCGCTAATTTTACATTGATGTATGGCATTTTTATAAACCCCTCTCTTTATTAATCATTAAAAAAACATCAAAAAACATAGCCTCTGTAAGCCTTTTGGTTTGAGTATTGTAACGACTACAATGATAACTATCATATAAAATTAATTCATTTGGAAGGAGATGTCGACCGCCGTGCGTAAATTTGTAGTTACTTTTTATTAATCCCTGTGATTTTAATATTGCATTGTGTGCGATCATTCCCAAAGCCAAAACAACTGATCCTTTTTTTAGATCATTAATCTCTTCTTTTAAAAAATTATTACAATTATTAATTTCTGTTGTTGTGGGTTTATTTTCAGGCGGCAAACATTTCACAGCATTCGTGATTCGACATCTGTTTAATTTTAAATTGTCGTTTTGGAATGAATTAGGGTTGTTGGAAAAACCATATTTATAAAGAGTTTTATAAAGCAGAATACCTGCATGATCACCAGTAAAAGGTCTTCCTGTATTGTTAGCTCCATGCATTCCAGGTGCAAGCCCTACTATGAGCAAAAAGGGTTTATCAGTACTTCCGAAACTCGGTACAGGCTTGCAAAAATAACTTGGATATTTCTCTTTAGTACTGAGTAAAAACTTATCTAATCTTTTACATTTTTTACAATTAGGATCATATTTCAAAATATTTATTTAATTAACTGGGTTTATCTCAATAAATTTTTTAGATTTATAATCATCCATCAAATTGAAATTAAGATACTGATATATATCATTAACATTCTGGTTAATTTTGTCAGACATAAGTTTAAGGTACTCTTCTTTGGAGGGTATGTACCCCAAAATTGAACAGAATGCAGCCAATTCTGCGGAGCCAAGATATACTTGTGCATCCTTACCCATTCGATTATCAAAATTGCGTGTGCTGGTAGAAAAAACATGGGCATTATCTTCCACCCTTGCTTGATTACCCATGCAAAGACTGCACCCAGGTATTTCAGTTCTTGCGCCAGCAGATTTAAAAATTTCGTAAACTCCTTCTTTCTTCAGTTGATTTTCGTCCATTCTGGTAGGCGGAGCGACCCATAATGTTGCTTCTGTAGTACCCAAACCATCAATAACTTTTGCTGCAGCTCGATAATGTCCAATATTCGTCATACAACTACCAATAAATACTTCATCAATTTTGCTATTTGCAACTTCAGACAATGTTTTAATGTTATCTGGATCATTAGGACAAGCAATTAAAGGTTCCGTAATTTCATCAAGATTAATATTTAACGTATAAGCATAATCAGCGTCTTTATCGGCTTTAAGTAAAACAGGCTCTAACAACCATTTCTTCATTTCTTTTATTCTTCGATCTAATGTTCGAGCATCTTGATATCCTGCCTCAATCATATGCTCTAAAAGAGTAATGTTTGAATTAATGAATTCAATTATTGGTTGCTTATTGAGCTGAATCGTGCATCCATTAGCTGATCTCTCTGCCGATGCATCAGAAAATTCAAACGCTTGCTCCACTTTTAAATCGGGAAGACCCTCAATTTCAAGTATCTTTCCGCTAAAAATATTTTTCTTCTTTTTGCCCGTGGTTAGCTCCCCTTTCTGAATAGCAAAATAAGGGATGGCATTAACAAGATCTCTTAATGTAATGCCTGGTTGCATTGTTCCTGTGAATTTGACAAGAACAGATTCAGGCATATCTAAAGGCATTATTCCAATAGCTGCTCCAAAGGCAACTAAACCTGATCCTGCTGGAAAAGATATGCCCAATGGAAATCTTGTATGAGAATCTCCGCCTGTACCGACAGTATCCGGAAGAATCATACGATTCAACCATGAATGAATTACTCCATCTCCAGCCTTTAAACTGACTCCTCCTCTACTATTCATAAAATCTGGTAACGTATGTTGAAGCTCAATATCTACTGGTTTAGGATAAGCTGCTGTATGACAAAAACTTTGCATTACCAGGTCCGCACTAAATCCCAAGCAAGCAAGCTCCTTTAATTCATCTCTGGTCATTGCACCTGTTGTATCTTGTGAGCCAACAGTGGTCATTTTTGGTTCACAATAAACACCCGGTCTTATTCCCTCGACACCACAAGCCTTTCCTACGATTTTTTGTGCCAAGGTAAAACCATTATTATTATCTTCTTGAGGTGCTGATGAAATAAATATTTTTGTTGCATCCATGCCAAGAGATTTCCTTGCTTTATCGGTAAGCCCTCTTCCTATGATCAAAGGAATTCTTCCGCCTGCTCTTAACTCATCTAATAAAGTATTAGGACTTAATTTAAAATTGCATATTTGATCGTTGTTGATTGTTATTTTTTTATTTTCGATATCAATCTGAATCTGGTCTCCCATTTTTAGAGATGAGACATCACACTCGATAGGTAAAGCACCAGAATCTTCTGCAGTATTGAAAAAAATTGGAGCAATTTTATTTCCCAGTACAATACCTCCAGAGTGTTTATTGGGTATAAAGGGAATGGGGTTGCCCATATGCCATTGCAATGAATTGATTGCAGATTTTCTGGAGGATCCTGTACCTACAACATCCCCAACAAAGGCTAAAGGTAGTTTTTTTTCTTTAAGCTTAGAAATGATATCTAAAGCCTCGGGCATTTTATTTTGCAGCATAGATTCTGCGTGAAGAGGTATGTCTGCTCTTGACCATGCCTCTTGTGCAGGAGAAAGATCATCAGTATTAACTTCTCCATCTACTCTAAACACTATTGCATCAATTAAGTCTGGTATTTTTTTCTTATTAGTAAACCACTCTGCATTAGCCCAAGAATGCATGAGTTGCGTCGCATAATTATTTCCAGATTTATGAAGCTCTTCAACATCATAAAATGCATCAAAAATTAATGTAATTTTTGAAAGTGCCTCAACTGCTTTGTCGGCGTGATTAGACTTTAGGAGTTCTACTAAGGCTTGAACGTTATATCCACCAAGCATAGTTCCTAACAGTTTGATCGCATGAACAGGAGATATTGATGGTAAATTAATTTTTTCAGATGCAATATCATTCAAAAAAGCAGCTTTTACAAAAGCAGCTTGATCAACGCCAGCTGGAACTTGAGTAGACAAAATATTCAAAATTTCAGATTTATCTTCGCCCTGTCTCTCTTTGAGAAGATTGATAAGATCTGCGGTTTTTTCTGCATTTAAAGGGAGAGGTGGTAAACCAATTTTTTTTCTTTCGTGGATATGATTTTTATATTTATCGAGCATTAAGAAATCCTGTTTGATTTGATTTTTTCATTAACGGAGCAATCATTTTAAAGTAAAAAATATCTTTTCCCAAATACACACTGCGACTTATTATAATTGAGTGTATTAATCAGTATTTAGGTTTTTAGGGTAAAATACGCCTATTGAATATGAATTAAAGAAAAATATGACATTTTCACTAAATGCAATTTCTCCAATCGATGGCAGATATTCTGCAAAAGTTGATAAATTAAGACCTATTTTTAGTGAGTATGGTCTCATTAAAAAACGAGTCACTGTTGAAATACTTTGGTTAATTGCCTTAAGTAAAAATAAACAAATCAAAGAGATCCCTGAGTTTTCTTGCTCGACAGAAAAAGATTTACATAACCTTATCAGTGCTTTCAATGAGTATGATGCTCAAGCGATCAAAGATGTTGAAAAAACAACAAATCATGATGTAAAAGCTGTTGAATATTGGATAAAAGAAAGCCTTAAACAAAATAAAGAAATAGTTAAAGTATCAGAATTCATTCATTTTGGATGCACTTCAGAAGATATTAACAACCTTTCATACGCATTAATGCTTAAAGAAGGAATTAATACAGTGATCCTCCCAGATATCGGGTTGTTGCAACATAAAATCAATAGCTATGCTAAAGAATTTTCTGATATTACCCTTTTAGCAAGGACCCACGGGCAAACCGCAAGCCCTACAACGCTAGGTAAAGAGTTCGCTAATGTAAGTAAGCGTTTATCTCGACAAATTAATCTGTTAAAAAATAAAAACTATCTTGGAAAAATGAATGGAGCAGTTGGAAATTTTAATGCACATTATGCTGCATATCCAACTATTGATTGGAATCTTTTTTCTAAGTCATTTGTCGAGTCTTTAGGTCTTGAGTTTAATGAATTTACAACTCAAATTGAGCCACATGATTTTATGGCTGAAATATTTCATAATTTTATGAGGATACATACCATTTTAATTGATCTTAATAAAGATATGTGGGGGTACATATCGCTTGGATACTTTTCACAAAAAACTATAAAAAATGAGGTTGGTTCATCCACAATGCCTCATAAAGTGAATCCAATTGATTTTGAAAATTCTGAGGGTAATTTAGGCTTATCTAACGCACTCCTTGATCATTTATCACAAAAACTCCCAATATCACGATGGCAACGCGATTTAACAGATTCAACTGTGCTAAGAAATATTGGTTTAGCGCTCGCATATGGTTTTGTAGGCTATGCATCGTGTTTAAAAGGGCTAAATAAAGTAGAAGTAAATAATCTTAAAATCAATAGAGATCTCGATAATGCTTGGGAGGTTCTTGCTGAGCCTATTCAAATGGTAATGAGAAAAAATGGGATCGATAACCCATATGAAAAACTCAAAGAACTTACACGTGGTAATAAAAACATAACCAAAGAAAGCTTACAAAACTTTATTGCGGAGCTCAATCTTCCTGATGATGATAAAGAACGCCTCTTAAAACTTTCTCCACACAGTTACAAAGGTATTGCGGATATCTTGGCAAAAAATTCATAATGCAAAAAATACTTGTACTATATTATTCAAAGGATGGCTCGATAAAAGAAATGGCGAAAATTTTAGCTCGAGGTATAAATTCTGTTGATGGAGTAGAAGCTGTAATGAGAACAGTCCCAGAAGTTTCTTCAAAAACTGAAGCTTCAGAGGAAAAAATACCTCGTCAAGGAGATATTTATGCGAAATTATCAGATCTTGAAAGCTGCGATGGTTTAATTGTAGGAAGTCCTACAAGATTTGGTAATATGGCCGCAGCTCTTAAATCTTTTTTAGAATCTACATCACCCTTATGGCTTAATGGTTCACTTGAAAATAAACCAGCCTCTGTTTTTACTTCATCAAGTTCGATGCATGGTGGAAATGAGGCTACTTTACTTTGTATGCAATTGCCCCTTATGCATCTTGGTATGCTAATTTTAGGGGTGCCATATTCAGTTCCTTCCCTTGCCAAAACTTTATCTGGTGGAACCCCATATGGAGCTAGCCATGTAAGTGGAGATGATAATCAAAATAATATTACAGATGATGAAAAGAAAATATGTTTCGCACAAGGTGAACGAATGTCTTTATTGGTTAAAAAATTAAGTGCTACATAAACTTTTTTTCATCTCAGCTACCAGTTTAATTGGATTGATTTTACTTAATCTAGTATGGGAAATTTTCTTTAACCCCTGGAGCCCACAAGGTTCATGGATGGTGATTAAATCTGTAGTCCTTCTTTTTCCACTTTTGGGTATTCTCAAAAAGAATAGGAGAACATTTCAATGGTCAAGCATGATAATCCTTTTATTTTTTGTTGAAGGTGTAGTAAGGCTTTATAGTGAAACAGGTCATTCCTCAGTCTTTGCTACTGGTCAAATACTTTTATCACTAATGTTCTTTCTTTCATCAATTTATTATTGTAAATACACTCGTTAATATGAAGATTTTAGTTTCAAATGATGATGGTTACTTTGCGCCTGGGTTAAATGTTCTAGCAGATAATTTAAAAAAGATAGCAGATGTTATTGTGATAGCCCCTGACAGAAATAGAAGTGGCTCAAGTAGTGCTTTGACCTTTGACAGACCTCTCAATGTAAAAAAAATTAATTCCCATACCTTTGTAGTAGATGGCACTCCGACAGATTGCGTTCATCTTGGGCTAACAGGTCTTTTACCATTTAAACCGGATATGATAATTTCAGGCATCAACGATGGAGCTAATCTTGGTGACGATACAATATATTCTGGAACTGTTGCTGCTGCTATAGAGGGTTTTACTGTTGGTATTTCATCGATTGCAATATCGATGGCAAATCACGAGCCCAAACATTTTCAAACAGCAGCAGATGTTCTGCTTGATTTGATTGATAAGATGAATATACAAAATAAAGCTAACTCCTTCCTTTTAAATATCAATGTACCTGATATACCAATTAATGAAATCAAAGGTTCTTTAATTACGAAACTTGGAAAGAGACACCAAGCCGAACCTGCCATTTGCGAGCAATCCCCAAAAGGTCATAAAATTTATTGGGTTGGTGCAGCTGGAAAAGCGAAAGATTGTGGAGAAGGGACAGATTTTTTTGCAGTTAAAGAAAATTATGTTTCAATATCACCTTTGCAAATTGATTTAACAAATCATGATTTGCTTAACGAAATGAAAGATTGGTTAAAATGAAAATAGTTCTTTTAAAAAAAGTATTTTTTTATACTTTGATAGTATCCCTACTTTATAGTTGTGCTGCAAAAATTCCCGCTCCTGTTGATAGAGAAATCTATGAAAAAGAAAATGTGGAAAGCTCTATTGATAAGAAAAAGAGATCCCAATGTCCTGATGTTTATCTGCTTAAAAAAGGTGAGACACTTTTTAGTATCAGCATTAAATGTGGATATAATTATAAGGATGTTGCGAAAGCAAACGGCTTAAAACGTCCCTATAAATTAAAAGCAGGAGATGAAATCAGATTTGATTTGATGAAACAAAATAGTGATAAGGAAAACAATAATTATTCATCAGAGACCATAGAAACAATTCCCTTAGAACAAGAACCAGAAATTGTTCCTCTCGAAGAGGATATTACAGAAATCGAAGCTGAAGAATTTCAAGGTTATGGAACTCCAACAATTATCAATGAGCCAAAAATAATTCGTGAAGTTTATTCAAAACGAACCTTAAAGAAGACAAACAAGATAGTTAAAGCTAAAGCTAAAGCTGAAAAAACTTGGTCCTTCCCAACTAATGGATCTATTGATAAGCCATTCGACAGCAACAGCGATACAAAAGGAATAAGTATTTTAGGAAGTTTTGGGCAAGAAATAAAATCTGTTTCAAAAGGGAAGGTTATTTATGTCGGGGAAGACTTACAAGGATATGGACGTCTTATCATCATTAAGCATGATCATGATTTATTGAGCGTTTACGGTCATAATGAGGAAATATTTGTACGTGAAGGCCAAACTGTCGAAGCATTAGAGGCTATTGGGACTATGGGAAGCACTGGCACCGATACTGTAAAACTGTATTTTGAAATAAGAAAGGGAGGCCAATCAGTTGACCCCCTCTTGTACATTAAGAAGAAATAATTAGTTTAACTCGTTATTATCTTCTTTTTTATAAAAATCATGCACTGTACTCATGTCATAATCTCGTGCCCATTTAATAATCTCGTCTAATGCTGGAGCACCAATCTCTCCAACCTGGGCATGAATCCCAGCTTTTTCCCTAATCACCAATAATCCTGGTATTTTATCTACCTGAAAATACTCACTTATTTCAGGATCTTTTTCTGTGTCTACCATGCCAAAAATAATATCACTATTTTGTTTTGCAGCAGCTTCAAAAATTGGGGTAAAAGCTACACATGGATCGCACCAAGGCGCCCAAAAATCGACAATAACGAATGCATTCTCTTCGATCGTCTTTTTAAAATTATCTTTTGTTAATGAAACTAGATTAGTCATTTTTTTCCTTATTTTTTCCAAGTGCTAATATTATAAACCTCTTCTAAAGGTTTTCGTTTTCTCGGTGCGGTTTCTCTTTCTTTTTGTGAGTCGCTCATTTTAGAGTGATCTAAAATTTTTCCAACCGCCATAAAAGAGAGTATATCAATATCTTCAGGTATTGCAGCTAAATTTGATGCTTTAGTTTGATCAAAACCACCCATTTGATGGGCGCTTAAATTCATATATTGCGCCTGTAAGCATATATTCTCAGAAGCTGCTCCTGTATCATATTGATTAAAGCGGTTTGCTTCTCCATTGTGGTTAAAATTCTTTTTGGCACAAACAAGAATTAAGATAGATGCATCCATTGCCCAATCTTGATTTCCCACTGACAAGCAATTCAATGCACCTGAAAATGCTGTCGCGTCAGATTTATTGAAAAGTATAAACCTCCATGGTTGATCACCAAAACATGATGGAGCCCATCGTGCGGCCTCAAATAATGCACAGATTGCATTATCATCCATAATATATTCAGGATCAAACGCCCTAGGACTCCATCTATTGGCTATGGTTTCGTTAATCTCAACTTCAGTTGTTGCAGACTTTTTCATAAGCGTCCTTATATGAATTTATAAAACTTAATATCATTTGAATAGAATGTTATTGTTACTCATAATTCAAATTTTTAATCAAATTAACAAAAAAACTAAATATTATCAATTGCTGCTATGCTTTTAACCAACAAAAAAAAATTTATGCAAAGAGCACTGATTCAAGCAGTGCAAGCATCAAAAATACAAGAGGTTCCTGTTGGAGCAGTTATCGTAAAAAATAATAAAATTATTGCAGAAGCTCATAATTTGCTTATTAAAAATTCAGACCCAACAAATCATGCCGAAATAATTGCAATCAAAGATGCTGCAAAAAAAATAGGTAATTATAGATTAGTGGATTGTGATATTTTTGTTACTTTAGAACCCTGTACAATGTGCATAGGGGCAATTTTTAACGCTAGAATAAATAATCTTTTTTTTGGGGCATATGACAAAAAAACAGGGGCTTGTGAAAGTCGTCTCTCTCTAGCAAGTAACAAGGATATTAATCACCACTGTAAGGTACAAGGTGGAATCCTAGAAGAAGAATCAAAAAGGATACTTCAAGAATTTTTTAAGACAAAAAGACAAAAAAAAACCGCTGCCAAAAGGTAGCGGTTTTTTATATTTAAATTGTTAGTCTCTATTACCCATAAATGCCATAAGTAAATGAAGAAGATTTACAAATAAATTGTAAATATTTAGATACAGCGCAAGAGTTGCCATTATATAGTTAGTCTCTCCACCTCGTACAATTCTATTGACATCATACAATATAAAGCCTGAAAAAATCATAACTGCAATTGCTGAAATCGCAAGAGATGCTGCGGGTACCTGAAAGAAAATATTCGCTAATGATGCGAGGATTAGCATGATTAGACCGATCATAAGAAATTTACCCATAAATGAGAAATCACGTTTAGCTGATGAACCAATACTTGCTAGTACAAGAAATATAGTTCCAGTTCCACCTGCGGCAAGGCTTACAATTTGTCCGCCATTACTGAGACTAAACGCCATCTGAAGAATTGGTCCTAATAATAAACCCATAAGAAAAGTAAGCATTAAGAGAAAAACTACGCCCATGCTACTGTTTCTATTTTTTCTAATTAAATAAAACATTCCAAACATACTAGCGATCATAAGAATTGGAAACATTATTCCTAATCCAGCAGCCCATCCCCAATTCATATTCATTCCAAAAAGCGCACCAAACACTGTTGGAAACAGAGACACACCTAGTAGTGCATATGTTTGACTAAGAACTTTGTGGTTACTTAAAGCCCTTGAGTTTGATGTGATGTTAAGATTATTTTGCATAATTTTATAAATTCCTTTAAAAAAAATTAGTTACATTTATAGGATAAGGGTTGCTGCATAAAGTTTCAAGCTTTTAAAAGAATATATTCATTGTTCTGTCATTTTTTTTACCATTGATTGGATTTGTGAAAGATTAAAACCTAAAAAATTATCAACATTATTTTTTTTCTTGTTAAGTTTCATTTTAGATAATCGCATAATTGTTGTTTTATCATTTTCCCAGTTTAAATTCTTCAGTATTTCATCCACTTCTTGAGGAGAATTGCAGACTAACACCATGTCGCATCCTGCTAAAAGTGCCTCAGTCACTCTAAGAGTAATATTTTTCTCAGAATATACTGCCGCTTTCATGCTCATATCATCACTAAAAATTGCCCCTTTAAAGTTCATACTATCTCTGAGTTGATTTTGTAGCCAAAATTTTGATAATCCCGATGGCTTTAAATCACATAATGAATAAACAATATGTGAAGGCATGATGCCTTGAATTCCGCTCTTAACTAGTGTACCAAATACTGACAAATCACTTTTTTCTATTTCTGAGAATAATCTTTTATCCTCCCCTTTTTCATGATGTGTATCCTCGCTTATAAATCCATGACCAGGGAAATGTTTTCCAATTGCCTGCATTCCACCACTATCAAGACCTTTTATCAGACATTTCCCCAATTCTTCAACAGGTAAGATCTCACTATGAAACGAACGATCCCCTATTACCGAACTATTACCATGATTTACGTCAAGGACTGGAGTGAAGCTAAAATCTATATTACAACCTCCAAGCTCCTTAGAAATTAGCCAACCAATTAGTGCGACTAATTTTTTAGCTTTTCTGCTATCGTTATCATATAGTCTTCCCAAGGAAGCCATAGATGGAATAGCTGTAAAGTCCTCATGAAAACGTTGGACTCTTCCACCTTCATGATCGACTCCAATTAAAATATTTTTTTTGATAGCTCTTATTTCTGTAACTAATTGAATTAGTTGATCTTTACTTGAATAATTCCTCGAAAATAAAATAATGCCACCAACTAATGGATGTTGTATTCTCCTGACATCATCTTCGTCCAGATGAAATGATTTAACATCAATCATTAAACAAGACACATCGTTTTCCTTTCTTTAAAAATAAATATCAAAACAAGTATTTTATGACAAACCACCTTGGTTATTACTTATACCCCAAATCTTATAAAAATAGTCCCCGACATAATTAATACAATACACCACTGACATAATACTCATTCCAACCAAAATTGCGTAATGTGGGGATACTAAAAGGTACCTTACACTATCGCGCATCATTGAGCCCCACGATGCTTCAGGTGCTTGCAATCCAAGACCTAAAAAAGATAAACTTGCCTCCGCAATGATTAGTCCAGCAAAGGCATAGGTTGCCTCAACAGCAAGTGGTGTGGATATTGAAGGAATAATATGTTTTAAAATAATCTGTGAATCTGAGGCACCCATAGACCTTGAAGCATTAACAAAATCATAATTTTTAACCAATAAAGTCTGCCCTCTTGATATCCTTGCGTAACCTACCCAGCTACCAATAGACAATGCTAGAATTAAATTTCCTTTACCAGGGCCAAGCACAGCCGCAAAAGCTATCGCTAGTAAAATACCAGGAAAAGACATGAATAAGTTTATGACAAAAGAAATTCCTTGATCAAATTTTCCTCCAAAAAATCCAGAGACTGTTCCAACTAGGACTCCAAAAGAACAAGAAATAATACTTACTGTAAATATAATTTCGGCAGAATTTTTAAAGCCCTCAATTAATCTAATCAAAATTGATCGACCATAATCGTCGCGACCAAAGAATGCATTTAAATTAGGTTGAGATAAAATATTATCAAGTTGCATCAAGTTTGGATCAAAATTAAGAACATATGAAAATATAACGCCCAGTAACCAAAAAGATATGATGAATAGTGTTAATTTATGCAAATTTACCCCCTCTTAATCTTGGATCTACTGAACCATAAATCAGATCTGTGAAAATATTAATGATGATATAAGATAAAGCAATAACAAGAATACATGCTTGAGTTATTGGGTAATCACGAGTTTCAATAGATTCAACTAACAACATTCCCAAGCCGTTCCAGCTAAAAATAGTCTCAGTAATTACGGCTCCAGATAAAAGAGAACCAAACTGCATACCAACAATCGATACCACTGGAATAAGAATTAGACGAAAGGTATGCCGAATTAATACGGCCCACTCTCCCAGACCCTTTGCTTTTGCTGTTCTAACAATATCTGATTCAAAAAGCTCGAGCATACAATTACGCGTAAGCTTGATAATAATTGCTATCAATCCAAGAGACAGAGTGAATGCGGGAAGAATTATAGAATAAGGCCCAACCATACCGCTTACCGGAAACCATCCAAGCCCTATGGAAAAAATTATTATCAATAAAGGTCCTAAGAAAAAATGAGGTATTGAAATAAACAAAATACTTAAACTCATGACAAATCTATCTATAAATAAATTATGATATTTTGCTGCCAAAATTCCCCCCATCACACCAAAAAAAATAGCAATACAAATTGATGTTACAGCCAGTAAATATGTATTTTTTGCTGCTAAAAAAAGTTGATTTAGAACCGGAGTTTTTTGAATGATTGAGTAGCCGAAATCTCCTTGTGTCACTTTAATTAATGAATCTGCTAATTGTTTAAAAATAGGTTGATTTAAACCTAATTCTTCTCTTAGTTTATCTTGATCTGCCAAGGATGCAGAATCCCCTAACATAACTTGTATCGGATCTCCTGGTATCATGTGAAGAAGCATAAATGTAATGACGTAGATACCAAGCACCTGAAAAAAAACAAAAAATATTTTGTTCAGCATAAATTACCTATTCTTCAATCTCTACTTGATCGCCAACTTTCGCAAGATCAAATAATTCGATAATATCCTCATTAGCCATCCTTACACATCCATGCGATGATGGAGTTCCTAGAAGACTCTCTTCATTAGTTCCATGAATATAAATATACCTTTGCATTGAATCAAATTCACCCAATCTATTTTTTCCAATTTCAGTTCCAGATAGCCACAGGATTCTTGTTAAGATCCAGTCAACCTCCTTAGAATCTGACTCCAATTTTGGGCTCCATATCTGATTGGTAAATCGCCTTCCTTTGATTACAGCAAATTTAGGTAATCGCTCCCCAATTTTTGCTCTAATAATATGAATGCCTAGAGGCGTTTTGTTGGTGTCTTTTTTTTGTCCAACACCTAAGCTAGCTGTTGATATACTATATTTTTTTATTAGCTTATTGTTTTGATAAAAGCTCAGCGATTGTTCGGTTACAGAAATAAACAATTTATTATTCATGAAACTTCCTTATGGTTTTTAATCCATCCCAATTACCGTCATTATGAACTTTATAATCGAATATATGTGTTGCATGTGCAACAATATTCCCCTCAAACCATAATGGAAAAAAACCTTTAGAACTTTGAATTTCTTGGATTACATTTGACCAATCGTTTGTCTTTATCGAAGTATTTAATAAATTGTCAACTTTTGGTGATTTGAAATTACCTCTATTTAGACCTTTGGGTGGTATGGCGTTTGAGTGAAAAATTTTGTAGTAAATATCTGGATTTTTTATACCTACCCATGTAAGCCCATACATTTGGAAATTACCATTTTGTATATCTTGAAAATAGGTACCCCAATCTAAAGTTTTAATAATAAGGTCTATGCCTACCTTGTCTAATTGATTTTGAAGAATAGTTGCAATCTTGAGTCTAAATGGATCGGTAGATGTTTTAAATGTTAATGTAATTCGTGAGTCAGGTGATAATATTTTAATAATTTTTCGAGCATGATCAGGATTAAAAATTTCAGGGTTAAGATTTATACTTACCCAATGCTCTGGAGGAAAAAGTTGTTCAGCAATTCTTGTATTTTTATCTAAAAAATATTTTATAAGTTCTTTTCGATCTATCGACATAGCAATTGCTTGCCTTAATCTCTTGTCTTTTAATAAGATATCATTAAAGTTAAATCCTAAGTAGGATATATTTGAACCTATTGTTCGTGAAATTTTTATGGCTGATTGATCATCAAGAAAATTTACTACTTCTACAGGAATGTCATTTTGTATAATATCAATTTCGCCTTTAATTAATTTTAATGCTCGTACAGTCGGATCTTTTATTTCGATAAATTCTATAATTTGATCATCACTTATTCTCTGTATTCTGATTTTATTTTTTAAAGAAATGTACTTGAACAAACCTGATCCAACTGGTTGGGAAGAAAAATTATGCTCAGTATTGAGTAATTCTGATGGGAGTATTGCTAAATGTAATTTTTGAAGAAAATTTATATCAGGAGTTTTTAAATTTATTGAGAAATCATGCTCTGATTGTTTGGAAATATACTTAATATTCTTCAAATCATCAGCTAAAGGAGACATTGGATTTGCTCTTATATTTTCCAATGTTCGAATAATGTCATTTATATCCAATACTGAACCGTTATGAAAAGATGGTAAATTTTCTTGTAATGTAAATTTATATTCTTTATCAGTTATTAATTTATGAGAAACAATGTCTGACTGTATTTTATAGTTCTCATCGAAATAAATTAAAGATGAGTATATTAAATTATTAATTTTTTCAGAGGCAGCATCTGATGCAAATCTTGGATCAAGGTTTTGTGGTTTTTGTGATATTCCAAAATAAATAATATCTTTATTTTCATAATTGGCTTCGCAACTAAGTAAAAAAAAGATGCAAATAAAATTTAGTAGCTGTGCCTTAAATCTCATCAATTTCAAATAATGCAATTGACTCTACATGGGAAGTGTGTGGAAACATATTCAATATTCCTGCCTTAGAAAAACGATAACCTTTTTCATTAATTAACAGGTTTGCATCTCTTGCAAGAGATGCAGGATTGCATGATATGTAGCAAATAATATTTGGTTGATTGCATTTATTTAAAGAATTAATTAAATCAAATGCTCCATCTCGAGGAGGGTCAATCAGCCACTTTGATGCCTTGCCTAGGCTTGTTAATTCATCCTCTGAAATCTTAAATAAATCCATTTTTTTAAATATTGCTTTTGAATTGAGAGCATTTTTTTTTGCATTGGTATTCGCTGATTCAACCAAAATAGAGTCGCCCTCAATACCAAGTACTTTTGCTCCATATGTTGCAATAGGCAATGTGAAATTTCCAAGGCCGCAAAAGAAATCAATTATTAGATCATCAGCCTGAGGATTTAATAAATACATTGCTTTTCTGATCAATACTTTATTAATAAATGGATTGATTTGTGTAAAACTTGTTGGATTAAAATCAAAGCTAAGATTGTATTCTTCATTCAAATATGAAATTTTTCTATCAATTAAACCTGTAAGAGGTTTAACTGTATCGTATCCCTTGGTTTGAGTCCAAAATTCAACTTCATGCTCTTTTTGAAAATTTTTTAAAATACTTAAATCTGAATCATTAAGTGGTTGAAGTATTCGTAAAACCAAAATATGTTTTATTTGATTTGAGGCATACTCAATTTGCGGGATTTGATCGCGAATCGATAACAAATAAAACATATCTTGAAGCTTCAACAACAAATTAGATATTTTCTTTGGAACAACACTGCAACTTTGCATATCGGTTAAGAAATGAGATAGTTTTTCGTTAAACCCTATCAGAACCTTTTGTTTTTTCTCTACAAGCTTTACTCTGAATCTTGCTTTATGCCTATATTGACTTATTGGACCTGAAATTGGGCTAAGTAACTGAGAAGGCGATACTTTGCCAACATGCTTCATCGTTTGTTCAAAAGCTCTTTGTTTATGTGCAATTTGAGATGTTATTTCAAAATGTTGCATTGAACAGCCTCCACACATCCCAAAATATTTACATATTGGATCCACCCTATCACTTGATGGATCTATAATTTCAGTTGATTTAGCAAAAAATGCTTTTTTCTTTTTTTTAAATACTTTAAAGCGAACTGTTTCTCCAATTAAAGCGTTATCAATAAATACAATCTTTTCGCCAATGTGAGCAATACCCTTCCCTTCATGATCTAAAGAAGAAATTACCGCCTCATCTTTGCTTAATACTTTCATAATTAAATTTATTATGCTGGAAATATACCCGTTGAAAGATAGCGATCTCCACGATCACATGCTATGGAGACAATAACCGCCGAAGGGTTTTTTTCAGCAATTTTTTTTGCGATAAATAATGCGCCACCGGTGGAAGCCCCTGAAAAAATACCCTCTTTTTTAGCAAGAATTCTTGCGGTATTTTCAGCGTCTTCTTGACTTACATTTACAATGCTATCAATATTTTTATTAGTAAAAATTTTAGGTAAATATTCTGCTGGCCATTTTCTTATCCCAGGAATTTGCGAGCCTTCCTCTGGCTGAACTCCTATAATTTTAATATCAGAGCTTTGCTCTTTTAGATAACTTGATGTTCCTACAATTGTTCCTGTGGTCCCCATACTTGATACAAAATGAGTAATTTTTTTGTTGGTATCTCTCCATATTTCAGGGCCAGTTCCTTCGTAATGAGCCTTAGGGTTGTCCAAATTGCCGAATTGATCAAGCACAATCCCTTTGCCTTCATTTTTCATAGTCAAGGCTGTATCTCTTGCAAGCTCCATACTTCCCTCTTGAGATGTTAGAATTAATTCAGCCCCAAATGCTTTCATGGTCTGTCTTCTTTCTATAGATTGATTTTCTGGCATTACTAAGATCATCTTGTAACCCTTCATAGCCGCAACCATAGCTAATGCAATACCAGTATTTCCTGAAGTTGCTTCAATTAATGTATCTCCTGGCTTAATATCTCCCCTTAATTCTGCATGATGAATCATGGAAAAAGCAGGTCTATCTTTTACTGATCCAGCAGGATTATTGCCTTCAAGTTTTAAATAAATAGCTCCCTGACCTTGGGCAGTTAATCTCTGAATTTTAGCAAGTGGTGTATTACCAATTGTTGCTTCCAATGTATTCAATATCATTTCACTTTTATATAAATATAAATGGAATAAGCTATAAACAGCACATAGCCTATTAACGCTAATTGAGGAAGTGTAACGCCAAAAAAAGTCCAATCAATTTTGGAACAATCTCCAGTGCCTTTAAAAAGCAAATTAATTGCTTCGCTCAATGGAAAGTTTTCAAACATATAATTAAGATCAATGCCGCATTCAGCAGGAATCTCAATAATTTTTTCCTGAATCAAAATATGTCGAATGGAAAATACCACTCCAACCAATCCTGCAACACTTATTGAGAAAAGATGTAAAAGCTTATTGACTTTATTTAAGGGTAACAACGAAAATAATAAAAATAATATCCCGATAATAATAAAAATTATTCTTTGTGTTACACATAATGGACAAGGCTCTAATTCATATACAAGCTGAATAGAAAGAGCCGACACAATCATTAAGAAAGCAATGATTGCACCTAAAATGTTAGCATGTTTGTAATTTCTTATATATTTCATTAATTAATATCTCCAGAGAGTATTATAATTTACAAATACTCATAAATTAATATTTATCATAAATTGAATTACTCTAATATAAACGAATACGACCCAATCAATGCAAAAGTTTTTTCTGTATCCGAAATTAATCGTCTAGTTAAAGAAGTGCTTCATTCTAAATTTTCTCAAGTAAGGATCAAAGGGGAAATATCCGGATATTCATCATATAGTTCAGGGCATTGGTACTTCAAGCTCAAAGATAAAAATGCACAAGTTGATTGTGTAATGTTTGCTGGAAAAAATCGTCGCGTAAATTGGCAGCCTTCAGACGGAGATTTAGTTGAAATTGAATGTCAAGTAAGTCTTTACGAAACCAATGGTAAGTATCAATTGATTGTTGATTCGCTTCAAAAAGCTGGTTTAGGGATGTTATTTGAGAAATATATACAATTAAAAAATCAGCTAGAAAAAGATGGGCTTTTTGATGAGGCCTTAAAGAAAACTATCCCAAAACTCCCAACTAGTATTGGAGTTATTACTTCCCCTGATGGTGCAGTTTTAAAGGACGTTATGACGACTCTTTTAAGAAGAAATAAGTCAGTCTCAATTATAATTTATCCTACTTTAGTTCAAGGAGAATATTCTTCTAAACTAATAAGTGACGCCATTCATAAAGCAAACGTTAGAAAAGAAGTTGATACAATAATTGTTTGTAGAGGCGGTGGTTCGATTGAGGATCTGTGGCCCTTTAATACAGAAAGTGTTGCGCATGCAATTTACAATTCGAACATTCCCATAATCTCGGCTATAGGGCATGAAACTGACTTTACCATTGCCGATTTTGTTGCGGACATAAGAGCACCAACTCCCACAGCCGCTGCTGAATTAATAAGCGATGGTTTAAGTGAAGTTACAAACACCATTCAATTTTATAGCGAAAAAATGGTTCGTCTTCTTAACGATAAAATTAATCATGCTTTAATCAAAATTGATTTCCTTGAAAAGAGACTCATTTCACCCTTGCGAAAAATTAAAGATCAAAGAGATTTGCTTGTCGTTATCAAAAAACGAATAGATCTTAATATGCTAGTAAAAATTAAACATTACAAATATAAGCTCAGTTTAATAAATACTAATTTCACTATCCCAAAGAAAGCTGTAAAAGAATATTTATTAGGCTTAAAAAATATCTCAATCAGATTAAATACAAATATCAAATCACAGTTTAAAAATTACTATGCAAAAATTGAAATAATGGAACAAAATTTATCACAATTAAATCCAAAGAGTATCCTAGCAAGAGGCTATTCAATTGTTAAAAATATAGATAAAAAAATTATTAATGACAGTCAAAATATAAAAGTAAATGATAGTATTGATATAACATTTTATAATGGAAATGTAAGTGCAAAAATCACTAATAAAAATTTGAAAGATTAAATCAATCTTAAAATATAAATAATGAAATCAAAAAAACATAATGCGGGAATTTTTGCACTATCCATAGGAGCTCTCGGGGTAGTCTTTGGAGATATAGGCACCAGCCCACTTTATGCAATCAAAGAAATCTTTTCTATAGGTAATAATATTCTTGAGCTTACTAAGCCAAACATGCTTGGTATTTTATCTTTAATTTTTTGGTCACTGCTTTCTATCGTTTCTTTCAAATATATTATTTTTATAATGCGTGCCAATAATAATGGTGAAGGGGGTATCATGGCCCTGTTATCATTGGCAAATCGGAATGTAAAATCTAAAATTAAAAAATTCTTTATTATGGGTATAGGCATGTTGGGTGCTTGCATGTTCTATGCCGATGGTATGATAACACCAGCTATCTCAGTCCTTTCTGCTGTCGAGGGAATTGCTTTAATTACCCCGACATTTCAAAGCTTCATTATTCCAGTAACTTTAATTATTATCTTTGGTCTTTTTTGGGCACAAAGCAAAGGTACAAGTACAGTAGGTTTTATGTTTGGCCCTGTTATGCTTATTTGGTTTGTAACACTTGGTGGGTTAGGAATCTATAACATTCTAGAAGCACCATTTGTTTTAAATGCCCTCAATCCAATTTATGCATTTAATTTCTTTGTAAATGAATTTTCAGTAGCCTTTATAACTTTAGGTGCGGTTGTCTTGTGTGTCACTGGTGCAGAATCCTTGTATGCAGATATGGGTCATTTTGGAAGAGATCCAATCAAAATTACATGGTTTAGTTTTGTTTTTCCATCTCTTACCTTAAATTACTACGGTCAAGGCGCACTTATTTTAAAGAACCCCAATAATATAGAAAATCCTTTTTATATGATGGCGCCTGATTTTCTTCTCCTTCCTTTAGTAATTCTAGCTACACTTGCAACCATAATAGCCTCCCAGGCATGTATTACAGGGGCTTTTTCAGTTTCAAGACAAGCACTACAACTTGGATTTATACCTAGAATGCGTATTGATCACACCTCAGAGAATCAGGAAGGTCAAATTTATCTTCCCAGAGTGAATTGGCTATTAATGACTGGGGTGATGGCCGTTGTATTAATTTTTCAAAACTCAAGCGCTTTAGCAGGAGCTTATGGAGTAGCAATTACCATGAATATGGTAATCGCAACGATACTTGCGGCTGTTGTTCTTCCTGAGGTTTTAAAATGGGGGTGGAGGAAAACAACTTTGCTTATAGGATTTTTTCTAATCATTGATTTAACATTTTTTGGTGCAAATATTATAAAAATATTTGACGGAGGTTGGTTTCCTCTTCTTATTGGTGGAATGATCATTTTACTTATGACTACATGGAAAAAAGGACGCTCATTACTATATTCAAAATTAAAAAACGAATCTGTACTTATTGATACTTTTTTAAAGTCGAGTGGCTCAAGTTTTAAAAAAAGAGTTTCAGGTACTGCGGTTTTTCTAACACCGAATCCAGATGGCGTTCCTCATGCTCTGCTTCATAATTTAAAACACAATAAAGTTCTTCATGAAAAAGTAGTGTTATTGACTATACGGTTTAAAGATTATCCTCACTCTAAACCAACAAATTTAATTGAAATAAAAGAATTGCCTCATAATTTTTATAAAGTTATCATAAATTATGGCTTTAAAGATGAAACAAGAATTCCTAAAGATTTAGGTAAGTGTAAAAATAAGGGCCTTATTTTTGACCCAATGAATACTTCATACTTTATAGGCAAAGAAAGTTTAATTGCCCAACCTGGGAGAAATATGAATTTCCTTAGAAAAAAATTATTTGTCTCTATGTTTAGGGGAGCCGAAAATATTACTAATCAATTTCATCTTCCTGCAAACAGAGTGGTGGAACTTGGGAGTCAGGTTTTATTATAGGTAATTCTTTTATGAAATATATATACATCATATTTTTTATTCTTTTGAATGGGTGCTCATCTTCAACAATAAAAACAGAATCTGAAGTTGATAGAAATCAGTTTCTGCTATTGCCAGAGTTTATGGCAATGTCCATGGCAGAGAGTTCATACAAACAAGAAATACAAAAAGCTGAAAAAAATAAGCAATTAAATCAAAATAAAAAACAAGTAAAACGTGTTCGAGATATTACATACAAGCTGATTGATCAAGTTGTGTATCTCCGAGATGGTACCGAAGAATGGAATTGGGAAGTTAATATACAAGATAGTGAAGATGTAAATGCTTATTGTATGCCAGGAGGTAAAATTATGATCTTCACGGGGCTTATTGAAAAAACTCAAGCTACTGATGATGAAATTGCAGCCGTGATTGGCCATGAAATTGCACATGCTTTGAGAGAACATGGAAGAGAGAGAATGTCTACTGCGTTAGTCCAACAAGTTGGGTTAATAGGTTTTGCATCATATATTGCTAGTCATACAGAGAATAGAACTGTCTCTGAAACTGCGGTTCAAGCAGCAGTGCTAGGGTCGACTTTATTTTTTGCGTTACCAAACAGTAGAGAACAAGAAAGAGAAGCAGATAAATTAGGTATGGAATTGGCTGCAAGAGCTGGCTATAATCCAATCGCTGCAGTCAGTTTATGGAGAAAAATGGATGCATTATCAAATGCTAAGATTCCTGAATTTCTAAGTACTCACCCTTCAAATGATAACCGTATTGCAGACCTTCAAGAACATTCAAAAAAAATAAATCAACTTTATATAAATAATAAAAGAAATTAAGTGTCATTCAAAATACTTCCAAATAAGGTAAAATAGCCTTCCTATTTATCAACAAGTAGAGTGATCATGACAACACTACAATCAATTATAGAAGATGCTTTTGAAAATCGATCGGAAATTACCCCGAATAATGTTAGCTCAGAAGTTAAAAATGCCATCAATGAAACAATGGAGGGGCTTAATCACGGCGTACATCGCGTAGCGTCTCGCCTTGATAATTCTCAAGAGTGGGAGACACATCAATGGATTAAAAAAGCAGTATTATTATCATTCAGAGTTGAAGATAACTCAAAAATTGATGGTTCGTATACAAATTACTTCGACAAAGTAAAATCTAAATTTCATGGTTATAGTGAAGAAGATTTCAAGAAGGGTGGTTTTAGAGTAGTGCCAAATGCTATGGTAAGACATGGGAGTTTTATTGGGAAAAATGCCGTTTTAATGCCTTCCTATGTAAATATCGGAGCATATGTAGATGAAGGAACGATGGTGGATACATGGGCAACAGTTGGTTCTTGTGCTCAGATTGGAAAGAATGTTCACCTTTCAGGTGGAGTAGGTATTGGTGGAGTTTTAGAACCTATTCAAGCAGGACCAACGATAATAGGTGACAATTGCTTCATTGGTGCAAGATCAGAAGTAGTTGAAGGGGTTGTAGTTGAAGATAATGTTGTAATATCAATGGGGGTATACATAGGTCAATCAACTAAAATTTTAGATAGAGAAACTGGTGAAGTAACTTTTGGAAGAATTCCAAAAGGCTCAGTTGTAGTTTCAGGCAACCTTCCATCCAAAGACGGGTCATACAGTTTATATTGTGCAGTAATTGTTAAGAAGGTTGATGAAAAAACGTTAGGTAAAGTCGGTATCAATGAGCTTTTAAGAGGTATATAACAATATGTATGAGCTGTATGGTATCAAAAATTGTAGTACTGTAAAAAAAGCAATTGACTGGATGGATCAAAAAGATATCCCATTTGAATTTATGGATGTTAAAAAAAATCTTCTAACTAAAGAGATCCTAGTTATTTGGGTGGAAAATATGTCTGATGATTTTACATGGGAAAACCTTGTTAATAAATCAGGAGTGACATGGAGAAAACTTAATGCTGTTGACAAAGAAAATGCTTCAACTCAACAAGGTGCATATAAATTGATACTCAACAAACCTAGTGTGATGAAAAGGCCTATTATTTCCAAGAATAATCAGATTATTTCAATAGGCTTTAATGAAATGATGTTTGAAGAAAAATTCCTATGACAAACACCTTAAATCTTTCGAAAGAATTAATTAGTAAATCTTCAGTTACTCCAAATGATAAAGGCTGCCAAGATTTAATGATCAATCGTTTGGAGCCATTAGGCTTTACCATAGAAAAATATAATTTTGGGGATGTTCAAAATTTCTATGCAAAAAAAGGAGATGCATCTCCATTAATTGTTTTTGCTGGGCATACCGATGTCGTTCCACCTGGGCCATTAGATGAATGGAAATTTGACCCTTTTGCACCAACCGAACAGGATGGTATTTTATATGGAAGAGGTGCTGCAGACATGAAATCTTCACTTGCTGCATTTGTAGTGGCAATTGAGGAATTTTTAACTGAAAATCCAAATCATAATGGGTCAATTGGACTGCTTATTACCTCTGATGAAGAGGGAATTGCTACTGATGGAACAGTTAAAGTTGTAGAAGCTCTCAAAGCGAAGAAAGAAAAAATAGATTATTGTCTTGTTGGTGAGCCGACGAGCAGTAAAAAATTTGGTGACACCGTAAAAAATGGTAGAAGAGGTTCTTTGTCTGCAAAGCTAGTTGTAAATGGCATTCAAGGCCATATTGCTTATCCTGAATTAATTCGTAATCCCATTCACGAAATAGCCCCGGCTATTGATGATTTAGTCAAGACTGTATGGGATGAAGGAAACGAATATTTTCCAAAAACATCATGGCAAATTTCAAATATTCATGGGGGAACTGGTGCTACTAATGTCGTTCCTGGCAAGGTTGAAGTTTTGTTTAATTTTAGGTATTCGACTTCTAATACCGCCGACACACTTAAAGAGCGTGTTGCTAGCATTTTAGATACGCATAAATTAGATTACTCCATAACCTGGAATCATTCAGGACGTCCTTATCTCACTGAAAAAGGAATGTTAATTGATAAAGTGTCCGAGTCTATTGAAGATATTACTAATATAAAACCAGCTATATCTACCACTGGAGGCACGTCAGACGGGCGTTTCATTGCGACAATATGTGACCAAGTCGTTGAATTTGGCCCTATTAATGCATCAATTCATAAAATAAATGAACATATTATTATTTCTGATGTTGAACAATTGAAAAATGTTTATAAAAAACTTCTGGAAAAAATTCTCGTAAATTAGCTTTATTTAAAGACGCCTGTTATGTTTTTTTTGGTTTGTTAGTTGAGGCTTTATGAAGTCGTTACAGTCTATATCGTGTCTGACTAAGAGCCTAGAAACCTCTGCCTGAGTTAATTCTGTATGCATTCCTCTTTTGAGGTGGGAAGGTAAAATAACGATACCGAATCTTACTCTCATTAGCCTGCTAACCACAAAATCAAAGAACTCGAACATTCTTCTAACTTCACGATTTTTTCCTTCTTTCAAAACTACTCTATACCACTTATTTGCACCATCTCCACCCTCAAAATATATAGATTCAAATTTTGCAACGCCATCTTCCAGATCAATTCCGGATATAAATTTCTCCATTTGTCCATCAGATAGCTCGCCAAGTATGCGAACAGAATATTCTCTGTCAACTTCATATTTTGGATGCATCATTTTGTTTGCTAATTCTCCAAATGTAGTAAAAATCAAGAGGCCAGACGTATTAAAATCTAAACGTCCAATAGATACCCATTTTCCTTGTTTAATCTTTGGTAAATTTTGAAAAACACTAGCTCTGCCCTTGGGGTCATTTTCACTAACGATTTCTCCCTCAGGTTTATGGTAAATCAAAACTCTTGGGAGATTTTTAGTGCCTTTGAGATGTATAGGTTTACCATTAATAATAACCTTATCCGATGAATTTATGGATTGGCCGATTACAGCAATTTTATTATTAACAAGAATTTTTTTTTCGACTATGGCCTTTTCAATCTCCCTTCTTGAGCCAAATCCTGATTGAGCCAAAACCTTTTGAATTCTATCCGATGATATTTTTTTTGGGTCAATGGTAATGCTAGTTTTAATATTCTTACTACTCATTTGATTTATCTAGTGTGTCTTTTGAAAATATTTTATCTTCAAAATTTATATTTGTTTGATTTTCATCCACGGGTAGATTCGGTAATTGAGATAGCATTTTTATACCAAAATCATCTAAAAAAAACTTTGTCGTTGCATAAAGTGATGGTCTTCCTGGCACCTCTTTCTGACCAATAATCTCAACCCACTCACGCTCCAATAGTTGCCTAAGTGAATTTGGGTTGAGAGAAACCCCTCGAATTTTTTCAATATCTCCCCGAGTTACTGGTTGGCGATACGCAATAATAGCTAACACCTCCATAACCGCCCTTGAATATTTGGTAATCCTGTCTGGAGATAAGCGCATAAGATTTTCAGAAAAAATTGGCTTGGCCTCAAAACGATACCCATTTGCAACCAATACAAGATCTAATGTTTTTTCCTTCCAATCAATCTTAATTTCATCAAGCAACATTCTTATTGTTGATCGCTCTACTTTTTCATCAAATAATTTCTGAAAATCATCGATTGAGAGTGGTCTTCCGCTTGTAAGTAATGCTACTTCGATTAATTTCTTATATTTAAGCGTTTGTTCCATTTAGCCTTGAACTTTTTGAATATAAATTGGTGAACATGGTTCTTGCTGATTAACTTTAATCAGTCTCTCTTTTGTAAGCTCTAATATTGCTAAAAAACATACAACTAATTTTGGAATAGGATCTTTTTCTGTATTAAAAAATGAATCAAATAAAACCAACTGATTTGTGTCTAGGTGCTTTAAAATTAAAGTCATATGCTCTCTAACTGACAATTCAGATCGATTTATCTTATGAGACTGAAATTGTCCTGCCCTTTTAATAACATTTGTCCAAGCAACAAATAATTCATCAATAGTCGGTTGCGGAAGCACTTTTGGTTCGCTCAATTTTTCAAAATATCCCAGAGTTATTAATCTATCTTTACCAACTTGAGGAATATCGTCTAATTCTTGTGCGGCCGTTTTCATCAATTCGTATTCAATTAATTTTTGTACAAGCTCTGCTCTTGGATCAGTCGTATCGTCATCATTATTATTAACTGGAGGTAGAAGCATTCGTGATTTAATTTCAATTAACATTGCAGACATTAATAAATAATCGCCTGCTAACTCAAGTTTTATTTGCTTCATTTTTTCAACGTAAACCATATATTGAACGGTCAATGAAGCCATTGGTATATCTAATATGTCAATATTATTTTTTTTAATAAGATATAACAACAAATCCAGTGGTCCTTGAAATGAATCCAAATAAATTTCTAATGCATCTGGAGGGATATAAAGATCCTGTGGAACTTTAGTAAGTGATTCACCATAAATCTTTGCAGTATTAAGAAGGCTATTATGGTTATCATCGATCATGAAAAGTCGATTCCCATAACTTCACGAACGTCTCTCATTGTATCTCGAGCTAATTTTCTTGCTTTTTCGCAGCCCTCAGCAACAACACTTTTTACTAAATCGGGGCTGTCAATGTAATTATTAGCTCTTTCTTGAATTGGCTTTAATTCTTTTAAAATAGATTCTACTACTGGTTGCTTACATTCAACACAGCCAATGCTTGCCTCTTTACATCCCTCCATTACCCATGATTTTGTTTTCTCTGAAGAATAAACTTGATGTAATTGCCATACAGGACAATTATCAGGATTGCCTGGGTCATTTCTTCTAATTCTAGCTGGATCTGTAGGCATCGTTTTTATCTTTTTTTCAACTACCGTGGGGTCTTCTCTCAAAGCTATAGTGTTGTTATAAGATTTAGACATTTTTTGTCCGTCAAGCCCTACCATTTTCGATGCTGGAGTAAGTTTATACTCTGGTTCAATTAGTATCATCTTGCCACCGCCCTCGAGATAACCTAAAAGTCTCTCTTTATCCCCAAGACTTAAGTTTTGTTGTTCTTCAATTAAAGCTTGAGCAGCCTCCAGCGCCTGATCATCACCTTCTTCTTGATATGATGTTTTCAACTCCCTATAAAGCTGGCCTTTCTTTGAGCCTAATTTTTTTATGCCCTCCTCAGCCTTCTTTTCATAACCAATTTCTTTACCATATAAATGATTAAATCTTCTGGCAACTTCACGTGTAAATTCGATATGAGGCACCTGATCCTCTCCAACTGGCACCTGTGTGGCTTTATATATTAAAATATCAGCACTTTGGAGTAATGGATAACCAAGAAAGCCGTATGTAGATAAGTCTTTTGTTGATAATTTTTCTTGTTGATCCTTGTATGTTGGAACTCTTTCAAGCCAACCTAAGGGTGTAATCATTGACAACAAAGTATGAAGCTCGGCGTGTTCAGGAACCTTTGATTGAATAAATATAGTAGCCAATGCTGGATCAATCCCTGCTGCTAACCAATCTATAACCATGTCCCATACATTTTTCTCTATAATTTCTGGATCATCATAATGCGTTGTAAGAGCATGCCAATCCGCTACAAAAAAAAGGGATTCTGCTTCGTGCTGCAAGTTTACCCAATTTTTTAAGACTCCATTGTAATGTCCTAAATGAAGATTTCCTGTTGGACGCATTCCTGAAACAATTCTATCAATTGCCATAAAATCCCTTTTATATAAATTATTTTATCCGAATATTAAAAAAATTATACTCTGACTTAAGCTTACTAGTGGAGTTAAAATTTGTCCCAAAATTCCTGTGAATAACAAAGCAATTAAAATAAATAATCCATATCTTTCTAATCCAGCAATGTAACTTGACCAAGGATTTGGTAATAAGCTCACAGCAATTCTTCCTCCATCAAGAGGGGGTAAAGGAAGTAAGTTTAAAACCATAAGTACAATATTTATTTGAATTCCAGCCAAGCACATTACCCTTAAAAATAACTCTGCATGATCCGGAAAAATGTTTATTCTTACTAAAATAATGGTCCAGAATATTGCCATAACAAAATTTGATGCCGGCCCAGCAAGCGCCACCCAAAACATATCTTTCTTTGGATTTTTTAAATTAGAAAAATTTACTGGCACTGGTTTTGCCCAGCCAAATAAAATACCACCTAACATAACTGTTAAAGCCGGTAATAATATTGTTCCCATAGGGTCAATATGTCTTAATGGATTAAGCGTTATTCTTTTTAAATAATGTGCGGTCATATCTCCAAAATATCTAGCAGCATATCCATGAGCTGCTTCATGAATGGTAATTGCAAAAATAATAGGTATCGCATAAGCAGAAATTTTTTGAATAATGTTAAGGTCCATTTTATTAAAACTATCCTTGGCTAATTGATCGCTTGAACTGCAGGCCATCTTTTCCAAATAGGCTCACATCCGCTGGGTAGTTCTTGAATTTGACCCATTTTTCTAAAGGATATTCCTGGCCCATGGAAATCTGAGCCACATGATGCCATCAACCCAGATTCATTTGCTAGCTTTGAAAAATAGTTAGACTGAGATGGGTCCTGACTTCCAGAAACTACCTCAATGCCTATACCACCAAGATCGCTAAATTCATTAAGTAGTTTTGGATATAGTTTGCTACCCATATCATATCTTCCAGGATGAGCAATGACTGCATCTCCTCCAGCTTCTGAAATCCATTTGACAGCATCTTCTAATTTAGCCCATAAGTGCTCGACATAACCAGGTTTTCCTGGAGTTAAATATTTTTTAAATACAGCTTTAACATCCTTGGCATATCCTTTTTGAACGAGGAACTGAGCAAAATGTATCCTACCGATTACACCATCTTTTGAATACGACATTGCTCCTTCCAGACTGCCCATTATTCCTGCCATACCCAAACTATGCGCCATTTTTTCAGCTCTTGTCGACCGGCCCATTCTTATTAGCTTTAGACCATCCTGAAGCTTTTTATTAGAGTTATCGAAATTTAGCCCAACGATATGCAATGTTCTTTTTTTCCAGGTCACAGAAATCTCAACACCATTTATAAAAATTATACCCAAAGAATCGGCAATTACTCTTGCTCTTTCTAAGCCGCTAATGTCGTCATGATCAGTTAATGCAAGTACTTGTACATTTTTACTGTGCGCATATCTAACCAAATCTTCTGGTGAGAAAATACCATCAGATATAGTAGAATGTGAGTGCAAGTCAATTATTGGAGTGTTCATAGCTTTATTTGTAGATTATATTAGCTATTTCTAACGAACGATAGGTTAAAATTTATTTATGCAAAAATTTTTATTTGATTTATTCCCAATTATTTTATTTTTTGTTGCGTTTAAAGCTTACGACATATTTATTGCAACAGCTGTGGCAATTCTCGCCACCCTACTTCAAATTATTTATGTTTACCTTAAAAATAAAAAAGTTGAAAAAGTTCTTTTATTTAATGGAGCAATGATTACATTATTAGGTGGTTTGACTATTATGCTGCAAGATAAGATGTTTATTATGTGGAAACCTTCAGTCATATACTGGTGCTTTGCTTTGGCTTTACTTTTTTCAAATTATATTTTTAAAAAAAATTTAGTCAGAATGGCTCTTGGCAAACAAGTTGAATTAAAAGAAAAATCATGGAATGTTATTAATTTGAATACAAGCCTATTTTTTGTATTCCTTGGTTTTATAAATTTATATGTAGCTTATAACTTTAGCGAGGATGCTTGGGTTAACTTTAAGTTATTTGGAATCACTGGATTACTCTTTTTATATATGATTTTTATTACTTTTTATATCTCAAAAGTGGGTAAGGATTGATATATGTGGTACGTTTTTAATGCGACCGATACTAAAAATAGTTTATCTAAAAGACTTCAGCATAGACCAGATCATATCGCCCGGCTTAATAAACTTATTAGTGAGGGAAGGTTAATGCTAGCTGGAGCTTATCCAAGTATAGATAATATCGATCCGGGTGATGATGGATTTACTGGCAGTCTTATTATTGCAGAATTTGACTGCATTAAAGACGCACAAGATTGGGCAAAAGAAGAACCTTTTTTACTTCATGGAATTTATTCAGATATTGATATTAAACCTTTCAAAAAAAGTTTACCTTAACTTTTTATGGAAAAAGTTATTAAAGAGCGTTTGGCATTCTTAAATCCTTTAAAGCTAGAAATTGTTGATGAAAGCCATTTTCATAAGGGGCATGCAGGAAATAATGGTGGAGGGCATTTTAAAATTATTATCCAAAGCTCGTTATTTATTGATAAAACAAGGATGGAAAAACATCGCTTAGTTTACGGTGCTCTTGAAGATTTAATACCTAAAAAAATTCATGCTCTTAGTATTAAAATAGAGGAACATGATGTTTAATTATTTTTTAAAGTTAACTCTATTCGTCTATTCCACTATTTTTTTTCACTTCAGCCAGGCTGGTATTGCCTCCGTTAATAACAAAGATATTTCGGAGGAATTACTTGTTTTTATTAAAAGTGAAATTAAAAAACAAGGTCGATCAATTAATAGCGACATGGAAGAAAATATAGTTGATAGACTTATTGATCTCGAGGTGATTAATCAGGCTGCAAAAGAATCTGGTCTTTTAGCTGACCCAATGATAATGGCACAAGCCGAATTATCTACAAAAGAGTTGATCTATAAACTATATCTTCAAAAATATATTTTAGATAATCCCATTTCGAATGATGCGATTGATAGGGAATATGATCAGTTTAAACTTAATTATAGTGCGAAAGAATATAATGCTAGTCACATTCTTGTCAAATCAAGAAACAAAGCTAAGAAAATTATTAAACAGCTCACAAAAGGAGCGCTTTTCGAAGAATTAGTGTCAAAATATACGATTGACGAAGAAACAAAAGAACATAAAGGTGATCTTGGGTGGTTTACTGAGGACTTAATGGTTAAGACCTTTTACGATGCAGTAGTTAACCTTGATAAAGGCAAATTCACAAAAAAACCTATTCAAACGCAATTTGGATGGCATATTATAAGACTAAATAATACAAGAAAGTTAGAGGTACCTCTTCTATCTGAGAAAAAAGACGAAATCAAAACAAAATTGCAAAAAGAAAAACTTAAACTTCACCTCAAAAAACTTCGCTCTTATGCGCAAATTAATATTACAAATTAAAATTTTATATTGTACTGAAAGTTTCTATCTTATATAATTGAGAATGATTCTCATTTAAAAAAAACCAATGATAAATTTATCTCAAATTCCTGAAGGTAAAATAGGATTAGTTCTTAACCTCACAACCGATGAATTTCTAAACAATCGTTTAGCTGCGCTTGGTCTTAAAAAAAAGGCTGCAGTAAAAGTATTGAGAAAAGCTAAATTTAATGGCCCTATTCATCTTCAAATTGGAGCAACAGAATTTATGATAAGAAATAATATTGCAAATGTTATCCATGTTGAGCTTCTAAGAAAATAGATGAAAAAAATTGCTTTAATTGGTATGCCCAATACTGGTAAATCTACAATATTTAATAAAATTAGTGGGTCATCCGCAACAGTTGGAAATTGGCCTGGCATCACAATCGATCTTTATAGCGTTAAAACACTAATTGATGGCGCCATAACAGAATTAATAGACCTTCCAGGTATTTACAACCTTGATGGATATTCTGAGGACGAAAAAGTAGTACAAACGTTCATCGCCAATAATAAATTAGATAAAATATTATTTGTTTTAAATAGCACCCAAATAGACAGACAGCTTGATTTGATTAAAGAAATTAAAAAATTAGGGGTGCCAATTTTAATTATTGCCAATATGATTGATGAAGCCAAAAAATTTGGCCTCACTATTAAATTTGATGATATAGAAAAAATGATTGGTTGCCCTATAATTCCTATGAGTGCCAAATATAACCAGGGTATGGATCTCCTTACCAAAAAATTAAATAAAAAAACTCTCCCAATAAACATGGAGAAAAATTTTTCATCAGAAGAGATAATCCAAAAAACAGTAACTTTTCCACCAATCCTCAATGATAAATTAACTAAAAAATTAGATTATTTTTTTCTACATCCTCTTTGGGGAATTCCTTTATTTCTTATGATAATTTACGGAATTTTCCAATTTGTTTTTACCTTAAGTGGCCCAATACAAGAATATATTAGTAACTCTCTTGCGTATTTTGAAAAAAATATTCTAATAGGTTTATTCGATGGGAGTCATCCAATACTTAAAAGTTTTTTTATTGATGGTATATTTTCTGGTCTCTCAACAGTTGCCGCTTTCATACCTGTAATAATTTTATTTTTTTTCATAATGACAATTATTGAAGATAGTGGTTATTTCTCCCGTGCCGCCCTTCTTATGGATAGGCTTATGGAGAAAATAGGGTTGGATGGACGAGGATTTGTAATGATGCTTATGGGCTTCGGTTGTAACGTACCCGCACTAAGTGGTACAAAAATTATGCGCTCAAAAGAAATGAGGTATCTTACTATGCTAGTTATACCTTTCTCATTATGCTCAGCACGTCTGCAAGTCTTTCTATTTATCGTATCTGCTTTCTTTGCATCCAATCAAGGAGCTTTAATTTTATTTATGATGTATATGCTCAGTTTTCTCTCAATATTTTTAACGGCTCTTTTTTTCAAGAATAAATATCAAGCGGATGAGTCTTTAATTTTAGAACTTCCTCCTTATCGATTTCCTACTATCAGGCAAATTCTAATTCGTGGCTGGAATGAAGTACGTTTTTTTCTCATTCGAGCAACTAAATTTATTGTGTTCGGCGTAGTTGCGGTTTGGGCCTTAACTCATTTTCCAAATGATTATCCTGTAGCGAGTATAAATACTTATGCAGGACAAATTGGGCATTTCTTTGAGCCAATATTTGCTCCTATCGGTATTGAGGCGTTATTTGTAATTGCTCTGTTCTTTGGTTTTATTGCGAAAGAAATTTTGATTGGAGCGCTTGCAGTTATTTTTGGTCTTGAGGGGCAATTATTAGGGGAGCATTTAAAAGAAGTTTTAACAAACGGGCAAGCTATAAGCTTCATGATATTCACATTAGTGTACACTCCTTGTGTTGCATCGATAGCAACCATCAAACAAGAATCAAAAAGTTTAAAACTCACTCTTTACTCATTATTTTGGTCTTTAGGGCTTGCATGGTTAATGAGCTTTATTTTTTACCAATGCTATTTATTCTTTATATAAACTCAACTTTTCTCAAATTATTTATATAAAACACTGTTAAAATCTAACATCATTATTTTTCATATACGATAAGTAATTTTCAATGCAAAAAAATATAATTACTATGCTAATTGGTAGTCAAGCGCATTCATCCTTTCGTAAGGAAAATATCTTAGATAAAATAATCGCAAAATATCCTAAAGTAAGTGGAATCGATTCTTCATTTTTACACCTAATAGAAAGTAAAAAAAAATTAAGTAATAGTGACTCAAATATTCTAAATCAATTGCTTACCTACGGGCTAACTTCTTCAGTAAAATCTAACCTTGATGATGCTCTTATTATAACGCCAAGAATAGGCACTATTTCTCCTTGGAGTTCACGTGCAACAGATATTGCTTTACATTGTAATGTTGACATCGTACGAATTGAAAGATGTACCGTTTATTGGTTACAAACTGAAAAAGTATTATCTGAAAATGAAAAGATAGCTATTGGTAATATCCTTAGAGATCAAATGACAGAATCTTTATTTCTTAATAAACAATCTATAGAACAATTATTTGCTCAACAAAAGCCAAAAGAATTACTTAAAATCGATTTTTTAGGCAAAGGTACTAAGGCGATAGAGGAGTTTAGTGTAAAAAATGGACTCGCGCTTTCTCAAGATGAGATTACATACCTATCCAACCATTATAAAAAAACCAAAAAAAATCCAACAGACAGCGAGCTTATGATGTTTGCTCAAGCAAATTCGGAACATTGTAGGCATAAAATTTTTAATGCGCACTGGACAATTGACAACAAAAGCCAAGAGCAATCTTTATTTGGAATGATTAGAAATACGCATAAAATATCTCCAAAAAAAACAATTGTAGCTTACTCGGATAATTCTTCAATTATTGAAGGAAGGAAAATACATAGATTTTATCCTGATGCAAATGATCAATATTTTCCTCATGAAGAGATCTGTCATTATTTGATGAAAGTTGAAACACATAATCACCCTACTGCTATCTCACCATTTTCTGGATCTGCAACAGGTGCAGGAGGAGAAATAAGAGATGAAGGTGCAACAGGTCGTGGGTCAAAACCCAAGGCTGGCTTAGCAGGCTTCTCCGTCTCCAACTTAAGAATTCCAAATTTTGAACATAGTTGGGAAAAAAATACTTTAGGTAAGCCTGATCGTATTGCATCAGCTTTAGAAATTATGATTGATGGTCCCATTGGTGCTGCATCATATAATAATGAATTTGGTCGGCCAAATATATTGGGCTACTTTAGAACGCTTGAGGTGGAAGTAGATGGTGAATTTAAAGGTTTCCATAAACCCATCATGCTTGCTGGAGGAATTGGCAACATAAGCGATATTCATACGAATAAAAAATTATTGCAAGAGGGTAATCTTTTAATTCAAATTGGTGGGCCGGCAATGTTAATTGGATTGGGTGGAGGTGCTGCTTCAAGCATGAAAACTGGTTCCAACCAAGAAAATCTAGATTTTGATTCAGTGCAAAGAGGAAACCCAGAACTTCAAAGAAGAGTGCAAGAGGTCATAGATAAATGCTGGCAAATGGGTAATTTTAATCCAATACTTAGCATTCACGATGTTGGAGCTGGGGGATTATCAAATGCATTTCCAGAATTAATTCATGATGGTGGAGTGGGTGCTATATTTCAACTAAGATCAATACATAACGAAGATTTAGGTATGTCGCCAAAAGAAATTTGGTCTAATGAGGCTCAAGAAAGATATGTATTGGCGATAGATAAATCCAATTTAGAAACTTTCGATAAAATTTGTAAAAGAGAAAGATGCCCTTTCGCCATTGTAGGCAAAGCTACAAAAGATCAAAGATTGGTAGTTGAGGATAGTTTATTCAAAAACCATCCTGTTGATATGAATCTTAATATTCTTTTAGGTAAGCCTCCAAAAACTTCAAAAAAAATATCATCAAAAATTACAAAAATATTAAATAAGAAATCAGTTCCTACTAATCTTAATACAGAACTTAAAAAAGTTCTTCATTACCCTGCAGTTGGAAGTAAAAACTTTCTCATTACTATTGGAGATAGATCTGTTACCGGATTGATTGCCAGAGACCAAATGGTAGGACCATGGCAAATTCCAGTAAGCAATGTTGCTGTTACAAAGTCTGATTTTGAGAGTACCTTAGGTGAATCTTTTGCCTTAGGGGAAAGATCACCTGTAGCTATTACTAACGCTCCTGCATCAGCAAGACTGGCTATTGGTGAGGCGATAACAAATATAGCGGCAAGCCAAATAGATAACATAAACTATATCAAATTATCAGCAAATTGGATGGCCGCTTCCGGTGATGATATAAACGACTTTGCCCTTTTTGAATCGGTTAAAACAGTTGGATTGGATGTGTGTCCCAAACTTGGTATTAGTATTCCTGTAGGAAAAGATTCTATGTCCATGCAAACCAAATGGAATGATGGAGTCGATAAAAAAATAAGCTCCCCAATGTCTTTGGTTGTATCAGCTTTTAGTGAATGCTCCGATGTATCCAAAACACTCACTCCACAAATGCAAAAAAATGAACAAAGTACCTTATTGTTCATTGATCTAGCTTTAGGAAAACGCAGAATGGGTGGGTCATGTATAAATATGATAAATAATATTATTGGCGGCGATACTCCTGATCTTGAAGATCCAAAAATTTTAAAAGACTTTTTTTCTGTCATCCAGTCACTCAATCGAGATAATAAAATAATGTCTTATCATGATCGATCTGATGGAGGTCTCATAACTTCTTTAGTTGAGATGTGTTTTGCTGGGCGCTGCGGGATTAATATTGATCTGGAAGAACAATCCTCTGATGAAATAGCATCATATCTATTTAATGAGGAATTAGGTGCTGTTATTCAAGTTGCAGACAATGACCTAAATCAAGTATTAAAGAAAATTGAAGATAAATTAGGTGGCTATGTCAAGCAAATCGGGAAGCCTGCCATCAATCAAAAAATCTCAATTAAAAATAATAATAATATCGTTTTCTCTGAGACAAGATCAAAGTTACAAAGTTATTGGACCGAGACAAGTTTTAGGATGCAGTCATTAAGAGACAACCCCCAATCTGCATTGGAGGAATTTAATACGATAAGTGATAACGATGATCCAGGAATTAGCCCAATAATAAAATTTGATATTGAAAAAAGTATCAATATAAAAAAAACTAGAGCTAAAATTGCTATCCTCAGAGAACAAGGGGTAAATGGACATAATGAAATGGCAGCTGCATTTTATTATGCTGGCTTTGAACCCCATGATATTCATATGTCTGACATTGCGTCTGGGTATAAAAATTTAGATGATTATCAAGCCCTGGCAGCTTGTGGAGGATTTTCTTTTGGAGATGTTCTAGGAGCAGGTCAAGGATGGGCAAAATCTATTCTTTTTAATCAAAAAGTCAAAGATCAATTTCATAAATTTTTCCATAATGAAAATACTTTAACATTAGGCGTATGTAATGGCTGTCAAATGTTAAGTAGCATTAAAGAAATCATACCTGGTACTGACTTCTGGCCAAAGTTTATTAAAAATGAATCCGAACAATTTGAGGCAAGATTTCTAAGTGTTTCAATTGAAAAAACTAATTCACCTTTTTTTGAGGAAATGGAGGGAAGTATCCTACCAGTGGTGGTTTCTCACGGAGAAGGAAGAGTATGCTTTGAAGATAACAATCATCTAAATAAAGCACTATCATCAAATTGCATTTCGCTAAAATACGTTAATAATCATAATGATGGAACTTTAACTTATCCATTTAATCCAAATGGCTCTGTACATGGTATTACAGGTTTAAATTCATCAGATGGAAGAGTTTCAATAATGATGCCTCATCCTGAAAGAGTTTTTAGAGCAGATCAAAATTCATGGCACCCAAAAAATTGGAATGATTTTGGTCCTTGGTATAGAATGTTTGCCAACGCGAATAAATATTTTGCTTAATTAGGAGGAAATGAAATATGTTTAAGATTATTAAAATTATGCTTTCAGCAATGCTCGCAGTATCTATGAGTGTTTTTGCTCTCAACGATGCTGAAGAGATGGAATTTGTAACTGCAGTTAATGATGGTGACATGAAGATTGTTAAGAGATACGTAGAAAAAATGAATGTAAACCTTGAAGACAGTTATTTTGCTTGGACTCCATTTCTTATGACAGCTGCCAAAAATCAAATGGAAGTCATGAAGTATTTAAAAGAAAAAGGTGCAAACATTAATTATACGCATCCAGTAACCAGATTTAATGCACTTCATCATGCTGCTTTTAACGGAAATAAGAAAATGGTTAAGTATCTTATCGATATCGGCATTGAGCAAAAGAACTTAAAAGGTGATGTTTCATTGATACGTGCACTCAATGAAGACAATAAGGCAGATATGGCTAAATATGTAGCTTCACTTGGTATGAAAGATGAAGGGTGTACAGAAAAAAGATGCTTCTAGCATTGATCAACGTAAAAAAAGCCAATTTTTTTATTGGCTTTTTTTGTATCTTTTTATCAAGCTATGATGTGAGAAAAACTTAATATATTGAAAATATCCTAAAATTTGCCAAAAAATACAATGTGTAAAAAATATGTCATCAACTGCATAGTTTTAATTTCATCAATATTCTCTGTTAACGCAAATGAGCTTCAGCATAACTACAAAACATATGAACCAACAAAAACACCATTTGCATTGCAACCAATTGTAGAGGGGCTCAATTATCCTTGGGCACTTACTTTTTTAGATACAAAAAATCTTTTAGTTACTGAAAAAAATGGGGGTTTAATAAGAATAAATATTGAAAGTGGTGACAAAAAAATAATTCAACATGATATTAAACATATACCTTATCTTGGAGGTCATCAAGGAGGACTTCTCGATGTTTATTTTAATGGTGATGATAGTTTTGTTTATTTCACCTACAGTCATAAATCTTTAAAAAATAATAAACTCTCCAGCTCAGCAATTGCCAGAGGAAATCTTACTGATAATAAGATAATCAATTTAGAGACTTTATTGGTGGCTAAGCCGCCTCTTCCAGCTAAAAAGCATTATGGATCAAGAATAAGCATCAAAGATAAACATTTATTTGTAAGTTTTGGTGAGCGTGATGAGGGTATGATTGCCCAGGACCCATCTAAGCATCCTGGAAGTATTATTCGCATAAAGACAAATGGGGAAATTCCTAAAGATAACCCAAAGTTTATCGACAAAAAAAATTGGTTGCCTGAAATATATACTATCGGAGTCAGAAACCCTCAAGGAATGACTGTTTCTCCTCACGATGAAAAGGTTTATTTCTCGAATCACGGACCTCGCGGAGGAGATCATATTGGTATTGCTGAAGCTGGAGCTAATTATGGATGGAAAAATATTGCTTGGGGGGGAAGCGAATACTCTTTTTTAAGTATTGGAGATAAACCTTTTAAAAAAGAATATAAAAAACCCGTCATTTCTTGGGTTCCATCAATAGCAGTAAGTAGTATTCAATACTATCAAGGCAATACTTTCCCTCATTGGAATGGAGACCTTATAGTTTGTTCTTTAAATGGAGAATCTTTAATACGATTAGATTTTCAAGACAACAAAATTATTAACGAAGAAATAATTTTTACTGATAAAATAGGACGTATTAGAGATTTTGAAATTGATAAGTTTGGCGATATATTTTTAATAAGCGACTCCCCAAAGTCTTCATTGTGGAAATTAACTAGCCCTAACAAAAGGATTAAATAAATGCAAAATAAGTTTTTACTATCTTTTATATTATTTTTATCAATAAACACTTATGCCGAACAAACATATACTCCTTTTATATTCCCGGAGTCAGTCGCTGAAGGTCCAGATGGTTCAATTTATGTTTCGGAGATTGGTAAGCGTGATGTAGATAAAGATGGGAAAATTTCAAAAATTGATAAAGATGGGAAAATTTCTACATTGGCAAAAGGTCTTTTTGATCCTAAAGGAATTGTTTTTTTTGAAAATAAACTATATGTAACTGATAGAGATGTGATTCTTGAGGTTAATTTGGATGGATCATGGAATGTTCATACTGGAACAATGGCTTTCCCAAAGACACCTGTTTTCTTAAATGATATCGATGTCTCTAAAAATGGTGATTTATACGTTTCCGATACCGGTGATTTTAAAAACGGTGGATTTATCTTTCTTATCCAAAAAAGTGGCGAAGTAAGCGTAATGTTCGAGGGTAATGAAGCTATTAAAGCTCCAAACGGTTTATTACCAATAGGTGACACAAAGCTTTTAATTGCTGATTGGAATGGCGAATTACTTGAAGCAAACCTAAAAAATAATAAAATATCAACAATTAGCAATGGTTTTGATGGTGGTGATGGGCTCGCCTACAAAGATGGAATAATATATGTAAGCAGTTGGAAAAAAGGCATTGTGTATCGCGTAGAAAATGGAAAAGTATCAACATTTGCAGATGGATTTTCTGCTGCAGCTGATATTGCTTTAAGTCTTGATAAGAAAAAACTAATGATTCCAGATATGAAAGGTGGCACAGTAACAATTATAAAAGCAGAATAAATTTTTGCTTTTTTTAATGTTAGTCTTGACGTAAATTCCAAGCTTCATTCTGATATTATTATGTATTATTCAATTTTGATTGTAAGTTAAATGAATCTTCACGAGTATCAAGCCAAAAACCTTCTAAATACCTATGGTTTAAAAACGCCAAATCATATCATTGCAACCACCACAAAGGAGGCTGAAATGGCTTTGTCGGCCCTCAAGGGCGATCGGTTTGCTATAAAAGCTCAAATACATGCAGGGGGGAGAGGAAAATCAGGAGGTGTAAAGATTATCTCCACCGCAACAGAAGCAAAAGAATTTACTGAGCTTTGGCTGGGAAAAAACCTTATAACTTATCAAAATCAACCATTTGGCCAGCCAGTCCATCGCATTCTTATTGAAGAAACAGTCGAGATACATCAAGAATTATATTTGTCTCTTTTAGTAGATCGTCATACAGAAAAAATTATGCTGATATGTTCTTCCTCTGGGGGAACTGAAATTGAAGAAATATCAAAAAAAAATCCAGAGCTTATATATAAGATTAGTACTTTTTATAATGAGCAATTCACAGATCAAGATATTAATGATTTATGTGTGTCATTAAAAGTAAACAAAAATGTATATGGATCCTTTAAAACTTTAGCTTTACAAAGTCTTAAATTATTTATTGAAAATGATTTGGCTTTATTAGAAATTAATCCATTAATAACCACAAAAAATCATGATCTAATAGCGCTTGATTGTAAGATGACAATCGATGCAAATGCATTGTTTAGGCATCCACATCTTATTGATTTGCAGGATTGGACTCAAATTGATCACAAAGAAGCGGAGGCACATCATGCAGGTTTGAATTATATAGCCTTGGAGGGCAATATAGGTTGTATGGTAAATGGGGCTGGTTTGGCGATGGCAACGATGGATCTTATTAAAGCCTCTGGTGGCTCGCCAGCAAATTTTTTGGATGTTGGAGGGAGTGCTACAACCGAAACAGTAAGTAAAGCATTCAAAATATTACTTTCAGATTCTAATGTTAAAGTCGTTTTGGTGAATATCTTTGGTGGAATTATGCGTTGCGATATTATTGCAAATGGAATTATTACAGCGATTCAAGAAGTGGGTATTGAGATTCCTATAGTCGTAAGACTTGAGGGTACAAATGTTAATAAAGGAAAAGAAATTTTAAAGCAAAGTAATTTAAATATTATATCCGCTGACAGTCTTAACGCCGCTGCAATTCAATCAGTAAGCCTTGCTAATAAGTCTAAAAAATGAGTATTCTAATCAATAGTGACACAAAGGTCTTATGTCAAGGGTTCACAGGAAAACAAGGATCATTTCATAGCACTCAATCTATTGAATATGGCACAAAAATAGTTGGAGGTGTTACTCCTAAAAAAGGAGGTCAAGTTCATTTAAATCTTCCTGTGTTTAATACAGTCAAGGAAGCTGTAGTCGAAACAGCAGCAAATGCAACTATGATTTATGTTCCACCTCCTTTTGCTGCAAGCTCTATTATTGAAGCAAGCGAGGCAGGTATTCCCCTAATTGTATGCATTACTGAGGGCATACCAATTCTTGAAATGCTCAAAGTAAAATCTGTAATTGAATCAAATGGTTCGAAATTAATTGGGCCTAATTGTCCAGGAATCATTACTCCTAATCAATGTAAGATAGGCATTATGCCTGCTAATATTCATATGGCCGGTAAGATAGGGATTATATCCAGATCGGGCACCCTTACTTATGAGGCAGTAAATCAAACTACATTTTATGGGCTTGGGCAATCCACATGTATAGGCATTGGGGGAGATCCTATCAAGGGTTTGAATTTTATAGAATGTCTTGATATGTTTGAAAATGATCCAGCAACACAAGGAATAATTATGGTTGGCGAGATTGGTGGGGAAGATGAAGAATTAGCTGGTGAATTTATTAAAAGCAATGTAAATAAGCCGGTAGTGGCTCATATTGCTGGTAAAGCTGCGCCAAAAGGAAAGCGTATGGGACATGCTGGTGCGATTATTTCTGGAAATACTGGGAGAGCTGAGGATAAGGTAAATTGTCTAAAAAGAAACGGGGTGGTAATTGCTGATTCACCGTCTGACATGGGTTTAATGATGAATGAAGTACTAAGTTAACCATGTATTTAACAAAGATAAAGCTTTTCTTCTCAATCTTAATAACTATATTTAGTTCATATTCGCTTGCAGAAGATGTTTCATACATCCTTACCGCCTCAGCTAAAGGCGATATTGAGAGTATAAAAGCCATCATCGATAGTGGGGGAAATCCTAACACGCGGGACAAAGATAATATTAGTGCGTTAATGTATGCTGCAAGAAAAAATCAAACGGATGTCATTTCGTTGCTTATTAAAAATGGTGCAAAAGTAAATGATATTGATAAAGATGGTTGGACAGCATTAATGTATGCAGCCAAAAAAAATTATACTGATGCAATTACAATTCTATTAAAAAATAAAGCAGACCCTAAAATAACAGATCCTGATGGCTGGTCAGCTTATGGTTTAGCAGCTATATCTGGATACCACAAAACCCTAGACATATTGATTAAAGGTGGAATCGATCCCAATACAAGAAATAATTCAAGTCTTACAGTTTTAATGTTGGCAAGTAAAAATGGGAATGTCTCAACAATAAAAACATTACTAAAAAATAATGCTGATGTAAATCTAAAAGATAGAAATGGAAAAACTGCTTTAATGTATGCGGCTATTAACGGCAATAAAGCAGCTGTTGAGTATTTATTGTCAAAAGGAGCGGAAATTGAAGCCATTGATAAAAGCGAATGGACAGCTCTATTATGGGCTATCAAAAAGAAACGTACAAAAATTGCACGCGTATTAATTGATGCTGGCGCCAATTTAAATCATAAAGATGACGAAGGAACATACATAGTTCATTATGCAGTGTTTAGCGGGTCTTATGAGGCTCTTGAATTATTAATTGAAGCTAACGTCAAGTTAAAATCAAAAGATCAATTTGGTCTAACACCACTTGTTTATGCATTAAAACAAAAAAATTCCAACATGATAAAAAAACTTAAAAGTGCGGGTGGAAAATATTAAATGAAAATACATATGGCCCAACTAAATTCAATTGTTGGCGATCTTAATCACAATAAGGATTTAATTACAAATGAGGCTATAAAAGCAGAAAAAAATAATGCAGATATTCTAGTCACCCCAGAGCTCAGTCTAACTGGGTATCCCCCCCAAGACCTTTTACTTGATGAGGAATTTATTTATTCATGTGAAAAAATAATTCAAGATATTGCATCTAATTTTCCAAAATTAAAAATAATAATTGGTTACCCAAAATTATTTAAAGGAAAACTCTACAATGCTGCATCTGTTCTTTTTGAAAAAAAAATTTTAATAACCCATCATAAAAACTCACTCCCTAATTACGGAGTCTTTGATGAAGAAAGATATTTTACGAAAGATGATAAGTGTACTTATTTTAAACATGCATCAAATAAAATTGGAATTCTTATTTGTGAGGATTTTTGGGCTGATGCGCCAATTGAAAATCTAAAAAAAGAGAATATTGATACCATCATATGTATAAATGCCTCACCCTTTGAGTTAGAAAAACAACAAAATCGTATTAAAAATGCACAAAAAAAACTTTCAGGTACCAATATTAAATTACTATATTTAAATGCTCTAGGAGGTCAAGATGACTTACTATTTGACGGTGGCTCATTTATTTTTTCTGGCTTGAGTGGCTTAATATTTAAATCCACACAATTTAAGGCACTTTCTTACACTCATGATTTAAGTGATACAAAAGAAATATCCATTAATGAAGATGATGAATTGGAAATTTTACTTGATGGTCTGATCTTATCTCTCAAAGACTATTTAACCAAGAATAATATTCCAAAAGTATTTCTTGGCCTGTCTGGAGGCATTGATTCAGCTTTGGTTTTATATATAGCTTCTAAAGTTGTTGATAAAGAAAATATATACGCGATAATGATGCCAACAAAATATACCTCAAAGGATAGTCTTGAAGATGCCGAAATAATAGCTAAATCTATTGGTGTTAATTATGATATCAAATCTATTAGTACAATTCTTGATGCATTAAATGATAGCTTTATTAATGATTTCAAGGGGATGAAAGAAGATATTACTGAAGAGAATTTTCAAGCAAGAATAAGAGGTATTGTACTCATGGGATTCGCTAATAAATTTAAAGGAATGGTCCTTGCCACAAGTAATAAAAGTGAACTGGCTGTTGGTTATTCAACAATTTACGGCGACATGGTTGGAGGGTTTTGTGTATTGAAAGATGTTCCCAAAACACTAGTTTATAAATTAGCAAATTATATTAACGAACATTATGATGCTATTCCTAAAAGGATAATTACAAAAGAACCAACGGCTGAGCTAAAGTTTAATCAAACTGATCAAGACAATCTTCCTAACTACGAAATTCTCGATGAAATTATTAATTTATATATTGAGAAAAAAATAAGTCCAAGCTCGATTATAAAGAAGGGTTATAACGCACAAACAGTTGAAAAAGTTGTAAAATTGATTCATGGAAGTGAATACAAAAGAAGGCAATCAGCTCCTGGCCCAAAAATTACAAACAAAGCTTTTGGTGTTGATAGAAGATACCCAATAACAAATAAATATAAACCGAAATTTTAACTGGAGAAACTATGAAAAAAATTGAAGCTATAATAAAGCCTTTTAAGCTTGATGAGGTTAGAGAAGCATTGTCTGAAATCGATGTTATGGGATTAACTGCAACTGAAGTAAAAGGTTTTGGTCGTCAAAAAGGACACACAGAGCTTTATCGTGGTGCTGAGTATGTTGTTGATTTTTTACCGAAGGTTAAATTAGACCTAGTTGTCTCTGATAAAATGGTAGATAAAGCTGTAGAAACAATAATGAAAGCAGCCAACACTGGAAAAATTGGTGACGGTAAAATATTCGTAATGCCAGTAGAAGATGCTGTAAGAATAAGAACTGGTGAAAAAGGTGAATCTGCGATTTAATTCGCTCCCAAGATTTTTTTAATTCTTCTTAAGTCATCCGCGGTGTCAACCCCAGTTGAATGATTGCCTTGGTATTTGAAAATTTTAATTTTAATTCCATTTTCAATAGCTCTTAGTTGTTCAAGTCCCTCTATTTCCTCTAGGTCTGATTTTGGTAATGCGCAAAATTTATTTAAAAAATCTGCAGTGTACCCATAGATTCCAATATGTTGATAATAAGTGTCAGAGGGGAAATTGACTTGGACATTTTTTTTGAATGGTATTAAGGCTCTACTGAAGTAAACTGCATAATCATCTTTATCTAAAATAACCTTAACATTGCTAGGGTTTTGAAGGTCTTCAAAGTTTTCAAAAAAAACGGCTGCAGTGGCGTAATTAATTCTATCTTTAATCATTCCTTCTGCAATTTGATTTATTAGGAAAGGATCAATTAAGGGCTCATCTCCCTGAACATTTACAATAACTGTATTGTTAGACCAATTAATCTTTTGACATACCTCGTTTATCCGGTCAGTCCCTGAGATATGATTAATGTCAGTCAACACAGAGTTAAAATTATATTCTAAAGCAGTTTGTTCAATACGAGTGTCATCAGTAGCGATAATTACCTCATCGGCACCACTCAACTTAGCTTTTCTAGCAACATGAATGACCATGGGGATGCCTTCAATTTCTATTAGTGGTTTTCCAGGTAGTCTAGAGCTATTATATCTTGCCGGTATCACGACCTTAAATGACATTTTTATTACCTTAAGTTATTTTTTTTGCTTCACTTTCCAGAAGAATTGGTATGCCATTCTTAATGGGATATGATAATTTTGCCGACTTTGATATCAGTGCATCTTTTTTTTTGTTAAGTAATAAAGGGCCTTTTGTAACTGGGCAAACAATTATCTTTAGTAAATTTTCATCTATCATACAGGTCCAGCCTTTTTAATAATGTTTTTTATAATAGTTTTATTAATTTTTAGTGTTAGAGGGAGCACCCACAAATTCTTATGTTTAATCTCAGCGCATTTAATTGCGTCTTTCTCTGTCATGATAATATAGTTTTGTTGAAATTTGTCGAAATCAGCCTGTTTGAAATTGTAGTGGTCTGGGTATATATGTTTTTTAAAGCTAATGCCTTTTGATTCTAAGGTATCAAAAAACTTTTTCGGATTCCCAATACCTGTAATTGCGACAACTTTCTTATCTTTGAAGATTCTTGAAGTAACTCTTTCCCCCCCCGATAACAAAGAAAAATAATTTTCGTTTATTTCTTCTGTGTCAAAAGTATTTGGTGTGTGCTTAAAATTTTTCGATGGTCCATTTAAAATAATAGCATCAGATTTTTTTAATCTATTTAATGGCTCTCTTAATGGCCCAGCTGGTAGCAAATAATGATTCCCAAAACCTCTATTACCATCAACTACTATTATCTCAAAATCTCTTGATAATGCATAATGTTGCAGCCCATCATCAGATAAAATAAGATCGGTATCCGGATAGTCCTCTAGTAATTTTTTCCCAGTTTTTACTCTATCAATTCCAACATAAACCGGACATTTCAATTTTTTTTTCAGCAAAAGAGGTTCATCGCCAACATCTTTATAGTTACTAGAAAACAGGACCTCTCTAGCATGAGAAAATTTAGACTTGTAACCTCTTGAAATTATTCCTACCTTAAACTTTCTCCCCATTAAATCATTAACAAGACTTATTATTATTGGAGTTTTTCCTGTTCCACCCATTGTAATATTTCCAACAATAACAACTGGAACCTTGAAACGAAAACTCTTGAGGATTTTAGCTTTGTATAAAAATTTTCTGACAATTATAACCAAATAAAAAAACAAACTAATTGGTAATAAAAATATTGCCCACGTTGTTTTATTATAATATTGATTGTTTATTTTTTTTTCAAAAAATATCAATTAAATCCTCTTTTATAAAGAGCTGTATACCTACCATTTTTTCGGATAAGTTCTTTATGGCTACCTTCTTCCTCTAATAAACCATCCTGTATTACAAAAATTTTATCTGCGTTTATTATTGTACTTAAGCGATGTGCAATCACAATACATGTTCTTTTTTTCATAAGATTATCTAGTGCTCTTTGAACATGCATCTCTGATTCAGAATCTAATGCCGATGTTGCTTCATCTAAAAGAAGAATGGGCGCATTTTTTAGAATTGCACGGGCAATGGCTATGCGTTGCTTTTGGCCGCCTGATAACTTTATACCCCTATCACCAATGATATGACCAAATCCTTGAGGAAGCTTTTCAATAAACTCTAAAGCATTTGCTGCTTTTGCAGCTTTTTTAACATCGTTAATCTTGTATTTTTTTGCAGCACCATATGCAATATTATTAAAAATTGAATCATTAAATAAAATTATGTCCTGACTGACTAAAGCAATATTATCTCTTAAATTTTGGAGTTTAAATGACTCAATATTATGATTATCGATAGTAATTTCACCTTCATCAATATCATATAATCTTGGAATCAAATTGATAAGCGTTGTTTTTCCTCCCCCAGATTTTCCGACTAATGCGATTTTTTGCCCAGGCTTGACGTTAAAAGAAATATCCTTTAGAGCAGTTTTTTGTTCATTTTTATATGTGAAAGAAACATTCTTAAAGATCACATTCCCTGTTACTTTGTTTATTATTTTTTTACCATTATCTTTCTCAGCTGGTTCATCCATAACAGAAAATATACTTATTGCAGCAGCCATTCCAACTTGAATTTGTTCGTTAATTGCTGTAATTTTTTTTATTGGAGATATAAGCATAAGTAATGCGCCAACAAAAGCAGCAAATTCTCCTGCAGAAAAATTATTAATAGAATAAAATACTACCAAAGCCAATGCTACCGACGATAAAACCTCTATAACTAAGCTATTAATCCCTGAAAGTCTTGCTAATTTTGTGTGCATTTTTCGATTACGAATAGATATATTCACGAATCTTTTTAATTCAAACAAAGAAGCTCCAAAAATTTTAACAATTCTTTGTGATGCAATTGCCTCCTCAGAAACTCGTGTCATGTCACCCATGGATTGTTGTACTTCTCCTCCTGCACCCCTTAGGCGTGGAGAGACCTTTTTTAGATAAAATCCCATCAATGGAGCCATAATTGCAAAAATAAGGGTTAGCATCCAGTCCAAATACAGCATATAGCCAACGATGCCAATAACTGTTAATGTGTCCCTTATTGCATCCAATGCTACTTTGGTTACTATTGTTGATAATTGTTCAGTTTCGTAGGTTAATTTTGAAACAATATTTCCAGCTGCATGTTTGTCAAAAAAATGTACTGGAAGTGACATAATCCTTTTAAAGGCATCAAATCTTAAATCTTCTACAATCTTTCTTGAAACCCATCTCATGGAATAACTAGAGATAAAACCAGCTGAAGCCCTTATTGACATAAGGATAATTAATGCAACAGGTAATAAGAGTGAAACCTCGGATGATTTTTCAACTAATCCCTCATCGGTAATTTTTTTAATTAATGCAAGAAAACCAGTATTGGTTAATGCCAAAATGATTAAAGAAAAAATACTAAAGGTTAAAACTAGTTTATATTTTAAAGCGTAGGAGAATAATCTCAAATAAACTATCTTAAATTTATTTGGTTGTAAATTAGTCGCTTTATTTTTCGACATATTAATTTAAGATATTGTATTTATTTAACTCTTGTTGAAAAAGTAATTCGATTTAATCCTACAATTCTTGAAGCTTCCATAACATCAACAACCGATTGGTGAGAGGTCATGGCATCGGCGTTTATGATTACTGGTATATCTTTTTTTCCGTTAGACTCCAGCCTTAGCTCTTTTATAAGGCTTTCTATACTTACAGATGAAATTTTTTTTTCGTTAATTGAATATTGTCCGTCTTTAGTAATTGTCACGTTTATTGAAATATCTTGAACTATATTTTGATTTGCGTCAGCTAAAGGTAGATTGATTTTTAACTCACTAAATTTTGAAAAAGTTGTGCTCACCACCAAAAAAATAATTATTACGAGAAGAACATCAATCAGAGGTATGAAATTAATTTCGGGATCTTCCAGGCTTGATTTTCTTTTAAAATTCATTGGTTTATTTTCTTTCACCTCTCATTACTTCTACCAGATGCAGTGCCTGTTGCTCCATCTCGTTAACAAGATGATCAACTTTAGATCTAAAAAATCTAAACGCAATCATTGCAGGAACAGCAACAACGATACCACCAGCAGTGTTGTAGAGCGCAATAGATATGCCTCTCGCAAAAACTGCAACATCGTGACCACTTGAGGTAAAAGAACTAAACAGCTCAACCATTCCAATAATTGTTCCAAACAAACCTAGAAGAGGAGCTACAGTTGAAATCGTACTTAAAGCACCCAAGTACCTTTCAAGCTTATAGCTAACAAGCGCTCCTGACTCCTCAATAGAATCTTTAATAATTTCGAGTGATGAGTTTTGATTTTCTAATGCAGCTGCCATGATTTCACCTAAAGGTGAATTTAATCTGAGCGCTTCTATTGATTCTTTTTTTACTACGCCGCCGCCAATAATTTTTTTAACATCTTGAAGTAAATTTTTTGGAACAACCCGTGACTCTCTAAGAGACCATAACCTCTCTAATATAATTGCAACTCCAAAGACAGAGGTAGCAATCAAAGGCCATATTGGCCAGCCAGCTGCAATAATAATCTCCCACACTTTTGAATACTCCTTTATTTAACGTTTTGATTATACTATCTACTCAACAGTTTTCCTGCAGATAAATAATAATTTTTTTGCATTTTTTTTGCTAATTTTATATCGTGAGTTACTAAAACCAACGTTGCATCATATTCTTTTACTAAGTCAATAAACAATTCGAAAACAACATTGGCATTTTTATAATCTAAATTTCCTGTAGGCTCATCTGCTAATATAAGCTTTGGTTTATTAATTAAAGCTCTTGCTATAGCTACTCTCTGCCTTTCTCCACCTGATAATTCATGAGGTAAATGATTTAATCTATGCGCAAGGCCTAGTTTTTTTAAAATCTGTATTGCCTTATTTTGATTTTTAATGAAATTACCCCCATTTATAATTAGTGGCATTAAGGTATTTTCCAATGCTGAAAAATCAGGTAATAAATGATGTCCTTGATATACAAACCCTATAGATTTATTTCGCATTGAAGCTAGTTCATTTTGATTTAATCTTTTTATATCAAGATTATTAATAATTACAGATCCTTCACTGGGCATATCTAAACCTGCAATAAGATGAAGTAATGTACTTTTTCCAGAGCCAGAAACTCCACTTATTGCTATATTTTCTGATTGATTCAGTTGAAGATTTATCTTATCAAGAACAGGCGTATCAAGACCTTTAAATATCTTTGTAACATCATTTAATTTAATAATATGTTGTTTATTCATATTTTAATGCGACTGCAGGATCAATTTTTGAAGCCTTAATACTTGGATAAATAGATGCAAAAAAGGATAAAAATAAACCCATAAAACTAATATAAAGAATATCGCCAATCAATATTTCAGAGGGTACCTCATTTATGTAATATATATCTTTCGAAAGAAATTGAATGCCAAAAATTCCTTCGATGAAAGGAACAATAATTCCTATATTTCCAGCAATAAGTACTCCAACAAAAACGCCAATTAAAGTACCAAGCAATCCTGTCATCGCACCTTGACTCATAAATATAATTAGAATACTTTTCTGAGTTGCCCCTAAAGTTCTTAAGATGGCGATATCAGATTTTTTTTCCGTAACACCCATGACCAACGTTGAAACTATATTAAATGCTGCAACGGCAATGATCAGTGTGAGAATAATTGACATTACTCTTTTTTCAAGTTGAATGGCGTTAAATAAATTTGCATGTTTTTGAGTCCAATCTAAAACAATATAATCTTTTTTAGGGTTTATTGAACTGTATATGTCCTCAACAGATTTTTTTGTAAACTCCAGATCATTTAATTTCACTCTCACTCCTGAAATCGAATTCTGTAATTGAAAAAAACTTTTTGCGGCATTCAAATGAATAACAACCAAACCAGCATCATATTCATACATCCCTGCATCAAAAATTCCTGCTACGGTAAATTGTTTAATTCTAGGTAACATTCCAAGTGGAGAAAAATTGGACTGTGAAGAGATCATAGAAATTTTATCTCCAATATCCAATGAAAAATAACGAGCTAAGTCTATACCAATCAAAATTTCGTATTTATTAGGTGATAGATTAAATTTACCTTGCACGAGTGATGAATGCAGATTGCTTACATTTTTTTCAATTGAGGGCTGAATTCCTCGAACTAAAACACCTCTATTATATTTTCCGAGAGAGACTAAGGCTTGATTATTTGTAAAAGGGGCTACTGCTTCAATATTTGGTATACCTTTAACTTGTTCCTCAATGACTCTCCAGTCAGAAATGTTTGACATAGGACTTATTATTTCTACGTCAGAAGCAATGTCTAATATTTTAGACCTAAGCTCGGATTGAAAACCGTTCATAACAGACAAAACAACAATTAATGCCATCACACCTAAAGCGATACCAATAATACTAGTCAAAGAAATAAAAGATATAAAGTGATTCTTATTTTTTAAATGCGTATATCTTAAAGCTATCCAAAGCTCATAAAATTTCTCTTTTAATAAATTTTTTTTAATCATATATAAATCAATTTTACATGAAGCATTCTGCTAGAATTATGTCATGTTTACAGGAATAATAGAATCTGAAGGCAAAGTCCTTGATCTACAAAACAAAGGTAAAGATTTATCACTAACAATATCATACGATCATTCAATTTTTGATGATATAAGTTTAGGCGAAAGTATATCGGTAAATGGAATATGTCTTACTGTTGAGAGCTTTACTGATGATTATCTTTGTTTTCACTTATCACTTGAATCCATATCAAAAGTAGCTAAATTCAAGCTGAATCAAAAAGTAAATCTGGAGCGATCCCTTAAAATGAATGATCGCATATCGGGGCATTTTGTCTTTGGCCATGTTGATGGAATTGCATCTGTTGAAAAAATTATAAAGCTTGACGATTGCGAACAATGGTTTATAAAAATTTCTGATGATTTAATGAAATATATTGCAGTTAAAGGGTCTATATCTTTGAATGGTGTAAGTCTTACAATTAATTCTTTCAAAGAGAATATTTTTAGTATCAACCTTATTCCTCACACCATTAAAAATACTACTTTCCAGTATATTAATGTGAATGAAACTTTAAATATTGAAATTGATATGCTTGCAAGATATATAGAAACAGTCCATAAACTGAATACAACAAAATGATAAACAAAATAGAAGAATTAATTGATGATCTCTCTAAAGGCAAGATGGTAATTCTTGTGGATGATGAGAATAGAGAGAATGAAGGAGATTTAGTTGTTGCAGCTGAACATGTTACACCTGAGCATATTAATTTTATGGCCAAATATGGACGAGGATTAATTTGCTTAACTTTAACTGAAGACAAATGTAAAAAACTAAAATTACCTTTAATGGTTAAAGATAACGAAGGCAAGCTTGGAACTAATTTTACAATCTCAATCGATGCTGCATCAGAAATAACCACTGGGATTTCTGCATCAGATAGATCAAAAACTATTAAAGCTGCTATTGACAAAAACGCTACTCACAATGATATCGTTAGACCAGGCCACATATTCCCATTAACAGCGCACCCAGGCGGTGTTCTTTACCGTGCAGGTCATACTGAGGCAGGATGTGATTTAGCGAAATTAGCTGAGCTTGACTCTTCCTCAGTGATTTGTGAAATTCTAAATGATGACGGGAATATGGCGCGTCTTGATGACTTAAAAATATTTGGGAAAAAGCATAATATCAAAATAGGTTCGATCGCCGACCTTATTGAATTCAGAAGTAAGAAGGAAAAGCTTATAAAAAAAATAAATGAGAAGTTTATAGAGACAGCATTTGGTGAAATGAAGCTGATACTTTACACGGACTTATTATCAAAAAATACACATATAGCTCTTATGAAGGGAAAAATAGCAAAGAATGATAATGTACTTGTAAGGGTTCATGAACCTATTTCAATTTTTGACTTTATTGAAAAAGAGAACAATCACTCGTGGCCACCCTTAAAAGCAATGAATTTAATTAGCAGCGAAGATAAAGGAGTAATAATTTTCCTAAACTATCAAGAATCTCAAAATAAAATTACAGAGGCCTTTAAAAATTCTGATGTAGAAAATAATAAAGGGAGTGCCTTAAGAAACTATGGAATTGGATCACAAATTTTGGTTGATCTTGGAGTAACCAAAATGAAGTTGTTGGCCTCCCCAAGAAAAATGCCAAGTATGATCGGATATGGACTCCAAGTAACTGAATTTATTGAAAATATTTAATGTAATTACAATTATATGATAGAATTTAATTATGAAAATTTTTAGATTTTATACTGAAGTTTTTCTCTTTTTCCTTAACTATTTTCATATATTTCTAAAATCAACTTATCACTTGCATTATCCCTTGAGTAAAAAAATTGAATACTGATAAAAATATTTTAGCGTTTGATTACGGTGAGAAAAAAATTGGTGTGGCTGTTGGAAATAGTATTACAAAAAATGCTCATCCACTTGAAACAATAAGAGATTTAAAAAAAATAGATCGTATTCAGACGATCGATAGAATATTAAAAGAATGGAATCCTGGATTGATAGTAGTTGGGCTTCCTCTGAATGAGGATGGTTCAAATAGTAAAATGACTGAACTAGCAAAAAAGTTTGCTAAAAATATCCAAAATCAATTTAAAATTGACACAATACTAATTGATGAACGCTTCACTTCAGTAGAGGCTAAAATATTGATTCGAAACAGCACAAAAAATATTTCTAAGGGTAAGAAATTTATCGATCAAGTCGCTGCACAAATTATATTGGATTCATATTTTGAAAGATTCTAGTAATGGTCTTCCTAGTGCAGATGCATTAATCAAACTTATGTATCAAAAAATTATGGGAAAAATTGATTCCAATACATGCTTAGTTGGAATTCCTGACGGCGGTCATCTTTTGATCAAATCGTTACAAGGAATGATTGCTGAAAAGATACATTATGGCTTAATTGATGGATCCTTTTATCGCGATGATTTGGATATTTCTGGTTTAAAAGTTAAAGATAAATCAACTAATATAAACTTTGATATTAATAATAAAAAAGTTATTTTGATTGACGATGTTTTTTACACGGGTCGTACTTCAAGAGCTGCAATCAACGAAATATTTGATTATGGAAGACCTAAAGAAATATTACTGTATGTATTGATAGATAGACAGTCATCAGAGCTTCCCATACAACCAAATTTCTCAGCTGTCAAAACAAGAATTCCTTCAGATACTTACATAGATTTAAAAAGTGAGCATGGTCAATTAAAGTTTAAAACCAGAATAATAAATGACTAACTTGCAAATTTCAGAAAAAGGAAATCTTAAACATCTTTTAACAATTGAAGGAATGAATGAGGGACTGATTCGTAAAATCTTCAACCTAGCAGAATCCTTTATAAATGTGAATGATCGTGTTATCAAGAATGTTCCTTTGTTAAGAGGTAAAACAGTTTGTAATTTATTTTTTGAAAATAGCACCAGAACAAGAACAACTTTTGAAATTGCTGCTAAAAGGCTTTCTGCAGATGTTATAAATCTTGACATTCCTTCCTCGTCACAATCAAAAGGTGAGTCAATACTAGATACCATTGATAATTTAATTGCAATGGGAACGAATATTTTTATTATCAGGCATTCAAAATCTGGTATTCCAGAATTAATAGCAAAGCATGTTGGGCCAAATGTCCATATTATAAATGCTGGAGATGGCAATCATGCTCATCCGACCCAAGGACTTCTTGATGTTTTTACAATCCAAAAATTCAAGAAAAACTTTGAAAAAATTTCTACAGCTATTGTGGGTGATATAAAACATTCTCGTGTTGCAAGATCAGAAATAATAGCCTTATCAATTCTTGGCACAAAAGATATTAGATTAATTGGTCCTGAAAATTTAATGCCCGATGATACAAATATTTTAAATTTAAAAAAATATAATACGATGGACGAGGGACTTAAAAATATTGATGTAATTATTATGTTAAGAATACAAAAAGAAAGAATGAATATGGACAATATTCCAACAGAAAGAGAATATTTTGAAAAATTTGGGTTGCAAGAAAAACATCTTGCTCTTGCAAATAAAGATGCAATCATTATGCATCCAGGTCCAATGAACAGAGGCGTTGAAATAGATTCAAAAGTTGCTGATTGCAAACAATCGGTGATTTTATCTCAAGTCACTTTTGGAATTGCAATAAGGATGGCTGTTATGGCGATGTTAGTTGGTGAAAATACATAGTTATTCCATATAAGATTAGTTATAATTGTAATTATTTTTAAAAATACTTTCGGAGGAATAAATGCTTCAAAAAATTATAGACGCACTCTTTGGGAATAATGCCAAAAAACCAGCTGCTAAGAAAGCTGTTGCCAAAAAACCAGCTGCTATAAAGCTGTTGCCAAAACCAGCTGCTAAGAAAGCTGTTGCCAAAAAACCAGTTGCTAAGAAAGCTGTTGCCAAAAAACCAGTTGCTAAGAAAGCTGTTGCCAAAAAACCAGTTGCTAAGAAAGCTGTTGTCAAAAAACCAGTTGCTAAGAAAGCTGTTGCCAAAAAACCAGTTGCTAAGAAAGCTGTTGTCAAAAAACCAGCTGCTAAGAAGAGATAATTTTTATTCGCAAGAACCCAAGGACCAAGCTTCGGCTTGGTTTTTTTTCATATGACTAATATTGAAGAAAATTTAAAAGTAATAAGAGACAATCTACTTTCTGTTAAAGAAAAAGAAGACATAACTATTGTTGCTGTGAGCAAAAAACAATCATCACAAAAAATAATTGAGGCTATAAAAAACGGTCAGCGTATCTTTGGTGAAAATTATCTTCAGGAAGCTTTAGAAAAGAAAGAGTTGCTTAAACAGTATGATATTGAATGGCATTTTATAGGGCCCATTCAAAGTAACAAATGTAAGCTGATAGGCGAAAATTTTTCATGGATTCATACAATCGATCGCATAAAAGTTGCTAAGCGTTTAAATGATGCTAGAGAGCATATGTCTCCAGTAAATATATGTGTTCAAGTTAACATAAGCAGAGAAAATACAAAAAGTGGGATATTGATTGAAGACCTGAATGAATTTATAAATGAATTGAAAATATATAAAAAATTAAATTTAAGAGGCTTGATGTCAATTCCATCTGCTGAGGCTGACGATCAAAAACAAACCACAGAATTTGAATTGCTTTCTGATACGTTCAAATTACTTAAAAAACAAAATAAAAATATCGATACACTATCATTAGGTATGTCAAATGATTATATGAAGGCTATAAATTACGGTGCTAATATGATTAGATTGGGTAGTACAATTTTCGGAGCAAGAGAATAAATGAATAAAGAAAAAATTATTTTTATTGGTGGCGGAAATATGGCACGTGCAATTATCGATGGTTTAATAGAGAATGATTTTGCAAAAGATCGTATCCTTGTTATTGATCCATCTTCAGAACAACTAGAAAAATTAATTTATGACTATCAAGTTATAACTGCAAATAAATTAGAAGCTATACAAAGCAACGATGTCATAGTTCTTTCAACCAAACCAAATAATATTTTAGATGTTTGTGAAAGTATTAAAGATAAAATAAAAAATCAATTAGTCATCTCAATTGCTGCCGGAATCTCTATTGCCAAAATTAGTGTATGGCTAAATAATCATACAAATATTGTTCGAAGTATGCCAAATTTATTAGCTAAAATTAAACATGGTGTTACGGCACTAAGCGGGCATAAAGGGCTTGATCCAAAATTAAGAGAAAAAACAAATAAGATCCTAGAATCGGTAGGTAAAACTATATGGTTAGATGAGAAAAAAATTGACGCTGTTACTGCTCTTTCAGGAAGTGGTCCTGCATATGTTTTTTATTTCCTTAATTCTTTGATAAAAGCTGGCGAAAAAATCGGACTATCTCATAAAGAATCACAATTCCTTGCTCAAGAAGTGTTATTGGGCTCTGCAATTATGAGCAATAGCCATATTAACGAATTAAACGATCTTATAAAAAAAATATCATCAACAGGTGGTACAACGGAAGCGGCAATTAATAGCTTAAATAAAGATAAAGTGGAACAACACTTGCATTCAGCTATGTATGAAGCATTTCAAAGATCAAAAGAAATTGGTAGCTAAATGAAAAAAAAAGATATTGTTGTAGGTTTGTCCGGCGGAGTAGATTCAGCGGTTTCTGCATGGCTACTCAAGGACCAAGGGCATAATGTCACTGCATTATTTATGAAAAACTGGGAAGATGATGATGGTGATGAATACTGTTCGAGTAAGCAAGATTTAATTGATGCAGTAGCAGTTTCAGAAAAAATCGGAATTGATATTGAGGTTGTTAATTTCGCTAAAGAATATAAAGAAAAAGTTTTTTCGTTGTTCATTGATGGATTAGAAAATGGCCTAACACCTAATCCTGATATTTTATGTAACTCTGAAATTAAATTTGAGGCATTCTTAAAACATGCAATATCAATGGGTGCGGAGAAGATTGCTACTGGACATTATGCAAAAGTACAAGAGAGTGCATATGGCTTTGAGCTTCTTAAAGGAGATGATGGAACAAAAGATCAGAGCTATTTCCTTCATCGTTTAAATCAAAAACAACTTAGCAAATCAATATTTCCTCTTGGAAGCCTTTTAAAGAAAGAAGTAAGAATCATTGCAAAAGAAAATAATTTACATAACTACGACAGAAAAGACTCCACTGGGATCTGTTTTATAGGCGAAAGGCCCTTTGCTGAATTTATTAGTGATTATATAAAAAAGCGTCCTGGCAAGATTATTGATGATAGTGGAAAGATATTAGGAAAACATAAAAATTTAAATTTTTATACCATAGGACAAAGACAAGGCTTAAAAATTGGGGGAGTAAAAAAAGGTACGGGAGAGCCTTGGTTTGTTCTTGATAAAAATTTTAAAACAAACGAACTGATCGTTGGCCAAGGTCATGATCATCCTGCATTATTAAAAGACGGTCTCATTGCAAATAATATGAATTGGATTTCACAAAAACCACCCAAAGAAAATTGGGTTTATTCAGCAAAAACAAGATACAGGCAAGCAGATGCTCCATGTGAGATTGATGCATTAACTGACAAAAATACCACTATTTTATTTGGTCAAAAACAATGGGCAATCACTCCCGGACAGTCAGTTGTGGTCTATGAAAGCAATAAATGTCTTGGAGGTGGGTTTATTGAAAAAGGCATAAACCTCAAATGAATATTACAAAAAAAAATTTAATAAATGCGATTGAAGTCAATGTGAATTCTGCGATTGACGAAGATATTAAGTCTCAAGATAAGACTTCCTTTATTACATCTTCAAAATTGAAAGGATTGGCGACTGTAAAGGCTAATCAAAATGGAATTCTTTGTGGAATTTCATGGTTCGAGAAAACTTTTAAAAAATTAGACCCAAATGTAAAATTCAAGTGGTTTGTTGATGAAGCTGCGCCCTTTTCAAAAGATCAGAAAATTTGTGAAGTTTTAGGAAAATTTAATCTTATTTTATCTGGCGAAAGAATTGCTTTAAATTTTCTACAGACACTCTCTGGAACAGCAACAGTTACGAATACATACGTAAAAAAAATTAAGTCAACGTCCACAAAAGTTTTTGATACAAGAAAAACAATTCCAGGATTAAGAATTGCGCAAAAATATGCCGTTAAAATAGGAGGAGGATCAAACCAAAGATTAGGTCTATATGACTCAATACTAATTAAAGAAAATCATATTAAATCAGTAGGAAGTATAAAAAAGATCATCCAACTAACAAAAGAAAAAATAAAAGATACCAGTTATCAGATTGAAGTGGAAAATCTTGAGCAACTTGAAAAAGCGATTAATAATGGCGCAAAAAATATATTATTAGATAATTTTTCCATTAAAGATATAAAGAAAGCTATTTCAATAAATAAAAAACAAGCCATCCTTGAAGCCTCAGGAAATATTACTATTAGTAATATTTTATATTATGCAAAAACAGGTATCCCAAGGATTTCGATTGGGGCACTCACTAAAAATGTCGAAGCAATTGATTTTTCAATGCTTATAGAGGTTATTTGAGCAAGACTGCTTGAGCAAATTACGCCAAAAGGGTATCATAATCGTTTAATTGATTTACCCTTCTCATGAAACCAGAAATTATCACAGGTGCTGAAATTGTTATACGGTCTCTTCAAAAAGAAGATGTTGATTTTGTATTCGGCTATCCTGGCGGTGCCGTTTTAAATATTTATGATGCGATTTTCAATCAAAAACATTTTAAGCACGTCTTAGTTCGACACGAACAAGCTGCAGTTCATGCAGCTGATGCCTTCTCCAGATCATCGGGCAAAGTAGGAGTTGCTTTGGTAACTTCCGGTCCGGGAGCAACAAATGCCATAACTGGGATTGCCACCGCTCATATGGATTCGGTGCCTATGGTTATTATTAGCGGCCAAGTTCCAACTCATGCTATAGGTGAAGATGCATTTCAAGAATGTGATACCGTTGGTATTACAAGGCCCTGTGTCAAACATAATTTTCTTGTAAAAGATGTAAATAAAATAGCAAGTACACTCAAGAAAGCATTTTATATTGCCTCTTCGGGTAGACCCGGCCCAGTTCTTGTAGATATTCCCAAAGATATAACTGCTGAAAAAACAGAATTTATTTATCCTGATTCAATTACTATGAGATCATATAATCCAATATTTAAAGGACATAATGGACAAATTAAAAAAGCTTTAGAGTTATTATTGTCAGCTAAAAAGCCAATGGTCTACTCCGGAGGAGGTGTAGTCTTAGGTGATGCCTCAGAAGCATTAAGTAAAATAGTAAATCTTCTAGGCTTTCCCATAACAAACACATTAATGGGGCTTGGCGGTTTTCCTGCATCTGATAAAAAATTTTTAGGAATGCTTGGTATGCATGGGACCTATGAGGCCAATATGGCCATGCAAGATTGCGATGTTCTATTTGCAGTCGGCGCTAGGTTTGATGATAGAGTAATTGGTAATCCAGATCACTTTTTATCTAAGTCAAGAAAAATTATCCATATAGACATTGATCCAGCTTCTATATCTAAACGAGTAAAAATTGATATTCCAATAGTTGGTGATGTAAAAATCGTTTTAGAAGATATGTTAAAGATCTATGACGAAGTCAAAGAAAAGCATGACAAAGATCTTATAAGGCCATGGATGAAACAAATTGCTGATTGGTCTGATAAAGATTGCATGGCTTACGAAGATGACGGCTCTGTTATAAAACCACAAAAAGTTATTCAATCTCTGCATAAAGTAACTAATGGTGACGCCTTCATCACCTCAGATGTTGGACAACACCAAATGTGGGCTGCTCAGTATTACCCCTTTGACAAACCAAGAAGATGGATAAACTCTGGTGGACTTGGAACTATGGGAGTTGGTCTGCCATATGCTATGGGCTGTCAATTAGCCTTCCCAGAATCACAAGTGGCATGTGTAACAGGAGAAGCCTCAATTCAGATGTGTATTCAAGAATTATCTACGTGCAAACAATTTCATTTACCAGTAAAAATTATAAATCTTAATAATCGTTATATGGGCATGGTTAGACAGTGGCAAGAATTCTTTTACGGGAATAGATATGCTGAATCATATATGGATGCTCTTCCTAACTTCGTTAAACTCGCTGAATCCTATGGTCATGTTGGTATGATTATTGAGAAGGCTTCAGACATTGAACCTGCTTTAAGAGAAGCTTTTAGTCCAAAACTTCAAGAGAGGTTAGTCTTTATGGACTTTATTACCGATCAGACAGAAAATGTATTTCCAATGGTTCCGAACGGCAAAGGTTTATCAGAAATGATTTTAGCTGGGGATTCATAATTGAGACATATAATTTCACTCCTTATGGAAAACGAGTCTGGTGCACTTTCAAGGGTTTCTGGTCTGTTTTCTGCTCGGGGTTACAATATTGAATCTCTAACAGTGGCCCCCACTGAAGATCCTACACTTTCTAGAATGACCATTTTAACAAGTGGGTCAGATGCAGTTATTGAACAAATAATAAAACAACTTAATAAATTAATTGATGTGGTTAAAGTTATAGATCTAAGTGATGGTAAACATATAGAGAGAGAGCTTATGCTTGTTAAAGTTAAAGCAGTAAATCAATATCAAGACGAAGTAAAAAGAATTTCAGAAATATTTAGAGCTCGTATTATTGATGTCTCTGATGATACGTTTACTATTGAATTAACTGGTTCTTCTAGTAAATTAGATGCCTATCTTGATAGCTTGAAAACTGATTTTTTAATCGAGGTTGTTCGAACTGGAGCCTTAGGAATAGGTCGCGGTGACCGTATTCTGAAAGCTTAATAACAAAAAGGGAAATATATGAAAAGATATTATGACAATGATGCAGACTTAAGTATCATCAAAAAAATGAAAGTTGCCATAATTGGTTATGGCTCACAAGGTCATGCACACGCAAACAATCTTAAAGATTCTGGTGTTGATGTTGTTGTTGGGCTGAGATCAGAATCAAGTTCAGCAAAAAAAGCTTCAGATGTTGGTCTTAATGTAATGTCGGTGGAAGAATCAACCGCTTGGGCAGATCTTATTATGATTTTAGCCCCTGATGAATTTCAAGAGAAAATCTATATAAATAATATAGAGCCTAACCTAAAAGAGGGTGCTGTATTGGCATTTGCACATGGATTTAATATTCACTTTGAATTAATTAAACCTCGCCCAGATTTAGATGTAATCATGATCGCACCCAAGGCTCCAGGACATACGGTAAGATCTGAGTTCGTAAAAGGCGGAGGAATACCAGATCTTATTGCTGTAAATCAAGATGCATCAGGGAATGCAAAAAAAATAGCTTTGTCCTACGCTTCTGCAATCGGCGGTGGCAGAACAGGTATCCTAGAGACAACATTCAAAGATGAAACAGAAACTGATTTGTTTGGAGAACAAGCTGTTTTATGTGGTGGAACTACCGCTCTTGTTCAAGCAGGTTTTGAAACTTTAGTGGAGGCTGGGTATGAACCAGAGATGGCTTATTTCGAATGCTTACACGAATTAAAACTCATCGTTGATTTAATGTATGAGGGTGGTATAGCAAACATGCGATACTCAATTTCAAATACCGCAGAGTATGGCGATGTGACTCGTGGCCCACGTGTTGTAACTCCTGAGACCAAAAAAGAAATGAAAAAGATACTGGATGAAATTCAAAATGGATCATTTGCAAAAGAATTTGTAAAAAACGTTGATACGCTTCCAAAGAAAAGAGAATTTCAGAAACAACACAAAATTGAAGAAGTTGGTGAATCTCTTAGATCTATGATGCCTTGGATAAATAAAATCGTTGATAAATCTAAAAATTAATTTATGAATTATCCTATCATCGCAAAAGAAGGTTGGCTTTTTGTCGGGCTATCTTCATTTTTAAGCCTATTTCTTACATATATCCAAAGCCCTTTCTGTTTAGTTTCCTGGGTTATAACAGTTTTTATATTACAGTTTTTTCGTGATCCATTAAGAAAAAAACCAGCTGATCAAAATGTAATTCTTTCAGCAGCAGATGGTAAGGTCATAGCGATTGAGAAAGTAAAAGATCCTTATCAAAATAAAAATGCTTTAAAGGTAAGTGTATTTATGAATGTATTTAATGTTCATTCTAATAAAGGCCCTATTAGTGGAAAAATACTAGAGAAATTTTACTTTCCTGGAAAGTTTCTGAATGCCGCATTATCTAAAGCCTCCCTTGAAAACGAAAGATGTGCAATCGTTATTGAGACGGAAAATGGGGAAACAATTACCTGTGTTCAAATTGCCGGTTTAATTGCAAGAAGAATACTATGCTATAAAAATAAAGGTGAAAATATTTCATCGGGCGAGAGGTACGGATTTATAAGATTTGGGTCAAGAGTTGATTTATATTTACCATTAAATGCAAAGATAAAGGTTAATTTAGGGCAAGCGGTAAAAAATACAGAGTCTGTAATCGCGACGCTCTAAAATTGATTTCTATGGCATATGCTCCCATAATTCTTTTAGAGCTTGCTCATATACATCTCGCTTAAAATCAATAATTTGATCTATCGGTGACCAAAAATCATCCCATCGCCAGGCATCAAATTCAGGTTTTTTTGTTTTCTCTAAATCAACGTCAGTATCTTTACCAATAAGTTTAAGCAAAAACCATATTTGTTTTTGGCCTTTGTAACGATCTCTCCAATCACGTCTAATCCAACTCTTAGGAACATCGTATCGCAACCAACTTTTAGTTCGAGCAATAATATCTACATGATTAGGGTCTAGACCAATCTCTTCCTTGAGCTCTCTAAACATAGCCTCTTCAGGACTCTCTCCGTCATTTATTCCACCTTGTGGAAACTGCCATGCGTCCTCGTCTGCTCTTTTCGCCCATAAAACTTTCTTTGCGCTGTTAAAGACAACGATACCAACATTAGCTCGATAACCCTCTTTATCAATCATAATGTTATCCTTTTATATTATTATGTATTTTTTCATAAAAATGATAAATTGAGTAGGTTTAATTTATGAGCAATAGCAATAGAAAAATTTTAGTATTATTATTTTTTATTTTTCCGCTATTGATATTTGTCCAAAAAAACAATTCTCAAAACCTCGCCTTGATTACAAATCAAGGTGAAAATACATTATCAATTATTGATCTTAATAAGCTAACGCTTATTAAAAAAATTAATGTAGGCAAAAGTCCATTAGGTATCTCAATCATTAAAAAAAGAGGTACTGCAGTTGTGGGTAATGTTGAAAGTCAGTCTTTATCTATTATCGATATCAAAAAAAATAAGGTAATTAAAACTGTTGACTTAAAAACAGCACCTTTGGGTATGATTACCCACCCATCAAACGATAAGCTTTTTATTACCAGTTGGTATGAAAATCAGTTTTTAGTTCTATCAACAAAAGACTTTTCAATTCTAAATAAAATTGATACCGGAATAACTCCATCAGGCATAGCTTTTAATGAAAAGTATAATTTAATTATCATTGCCAATCGGGATGCTAATAAAATAGAAATCTATGATGGGGATAGTTATCAGTTTAAAAAAACAATCGAGGTTGGTAAGCATCCCTACGGAATTTCATCCAAAGAAAATTTCATTTTCACTGCCAATGTATATGATGATTCAATAAGTATTATTGATATAAATGGATGGGAGCAAAAAATTATTAAAGTTGGATTAAATCCATACAATATCATTGCTTATCAAGATAAAGCATACGTAACAAATGCTCAAGGAGACAGTATAAGTATCGTCGATTTAAAAAGCTTTAAAGAAATAAACAAAATAAATGCTGGTGAAACCCCAGAAAATATGAGTATTGATAAAATTAATGGCAGATTGATTGTTGCCAATTGGGGTGACGATTCAATATCGGTTATAGACATTGAATCTAAAAAAATTATCACAGAAATTAAATCAGGGCTTCAAAGTCGAGCATTTGGAGAATTTATTTACACAAATTAAATCTTTATGAAGTAAACAAAAGTTGTTTGTAGTAAAATAAATGTAATTAAAACTTTTCGAAAGGAATTTTATTCAATGAATAAATTTGTATTATTTTTTACAGCAATTATTTTTTCCTTAGTATCTTTTGCCCATGGTCCAACACCCCAAAAAGTTCAGGAATCAATAACTGTAGCTATCTCCCCAGAAAAAGCATACACAGCTCTCAAGGATTTTGCTGAATTTAAAAAATTTATGAAAACCAGATCAACCGACGATGATCTCAAAAAAGTTAAATACGCATTATTAAAAGAAGACGGCCCTTTTACAGATTTTAATGCTTATATTATCGTTAATAAAGGATCAAACGATAATGAGTCTGTTATCCAATGGACCGCTAGATTCTATAGGCTTTATAAACTGAACCCTCCAATTCCTGAAGGGCAAGATGATGCTACAGCTAAAGCCGCTGTTCAAAAAATTGTAGAAAAAGGCCTGGCTGATTTAAAAAGTGCTTTAAGTAAGTAGTCTTGGTTATATTTAAAAAGAAAGCGGACTAATATCCGCTTTTTTTATGCTAGTCATTAACAAACAAAATGATCCAAAAATTATTGTAATCTGGCTTCATGGTCTGGGAGCAAATAGTAAAGATTTTATAAGTTTTATTGAAATTTTACGCATGAAAAACATTGAGTTTATTTTGCCTGATGCACCTTTAATACCAATAACAATCAATCAAGGTTTAAGAATGCCAGGTTGGTATGACATCATTTCTCTTGATTCTGATCAACATGATACGAAAGGCCTCAAAAAGAGTATGGAAATTGTAGAAGATATAATCCTTAACCGTCTAAAAACAGCAAATGAGAAAATAAAAATTTGTCTTATAGGCTTTTCGCAGGGGGCTGCTTTATCATTATTTTTTGCAGCACAAAGCTTAATTAAAATACATGGGGTAATTTCATTGTCTGGATATATTCCCATTAAAAAACAAGAAGAAATTGATTATAAAATTCCCATTCTTGCACTTCACGGTTTGCATGATGATATTATTAATATTGATTATGCAAAGAAAAGTTTTCATAACCATTTAAAGAAAGAAGATTTTGAGCTTCGCACTTTTAATATGGGGCATGAGGTGATTCTTGAGCAAGTAGATTACATCAAAAAATTTTTAACGAGTATATAAATATGGCAGAAAAAAAATTAAATATTGAAAAAATTCTAAGCGATCTTGAATTGATTGTAACAAAAATGGAAGAAGATAATCTAAACCTTGAAGATTCTTTATCCTCCTATGAAAAAGGTGTTGCATTAATAAAAATGGCTCATGAAAATTTAAAATCAATTGAGCAACGTGTTCAGATACTATCCAAAAAAAATGAACTAGAAGATTTTGACGCCAATGACTGATATTTTGATTGATGTTTGGGTTAAAAGTCATCAAAAAAGAATTCATAATATACTTCAGGAATATTTTGACCGTCAAGAAGAGAGCTTGCTTAAAAATGCTTGTGAATATTCTTTACTAAATGGTGGTAAAAGAATAAGGTCCCTACTTGTTTATGCTGTTGGAGAAGACGAGTTAATTGAAAATAAATTTCATCTGGATCAAATTGCCTTATCGATAGAACTTATTCATGCCTATTCGCTTATTCATGACGATCTTCCTGCAATGGACGATGATCCCTTGCGAAGAGGTAAACCCTCCTGTCATATAAAGTTTACCGAAGGTCAAGCAATACTCGCAGGAGATGCTCTTCAATCCTTAGCTTTCGAAATACTATCCAGTCGAGATTTTGATATTAATGATTCAATTAAAATTAAAATTATTAATACCTTATCAAGAGCTATTGGTCTTTTTGGTATGGCACAAGGTCAATCATTAGATTTAATTTCAAATAATAATCATTCATCCATAGATCTTCTTGAAAATTTACAAGAATTAAAAACAGGAGCTTTAATAAAAGCATCATGCTTAATGCCTTATCTTTTGTCTGCAAATCCTAATAAATCAGATGAAACATGCATGATTAATATTGGAGGATATATTGGTAAAATATTTCAAATAACAGATGATATATTGGATGTAAGTTCAGATACTGGGACGCTTGGAAAAACTGCTGGAAAAGATGTAAAAAATAATAAAATGACTTATGTTACTCGCCTCGGGATGGATAAAGCATTAAAAATAAAAGCTTCATTTTTTGATGATTTAAATAAAGAAATTGCAATTTTTCCAAAGAATCTAAATACGTTACAAAATTTAGTTGCTTATATTTACTCAAGAAAAAATTAATGTCCATACTTGATAAAATTAACTTTCCAAGAGATTTAAAAAAACTTAATCGTCGTGAAATTAAGATTTTAAGCTCTGAATTAAGACAATTCCTAATTAATAGTGTTTCTGAAACTGGAGGCCATCTATCATCCAACCTTGGTGTTGTTGAGCTGACTATTGCACTTCATTATGTATACGAAGCACCTAAAGATAAATTTGTATGGGATGTTGGTCATCAGACTTACGCGCACAAAATATTAACAGGAAGAAAAAATGAAATGCACACTTTAAGAAAAAAAGATGGTATTTCAGGATTTCCAAGAAGATCCGAGAGTCCTTTTGATGAATTTGGTACTGGACATTCAAGTACCTCAATTTCAGCAGCTTTGGGCCTTTCCGAGTCACTAAAGAAGACAAAATCTAAATATAGATCTATAGCAATCATTGGAGATGGAGCCATGACTGCAGGAATGGCATTTGAGGCTCTTAATAATGCTGGAAGCTCAGATAATAATATATTAGTAATCTTAAACGATAATGACATGTCTATATCAAATAATGTTGGGGCATTAAATAACTATTTAGCAAAATTATTATCAGGGAAACTTTATGGAGGATTAAAAAAATCTGGTAAAGCTGTATTTGCTAAGGTTCCTCCTGTACTTGAATTGGCAAGAAAAACGGAAGAGCATGTAAAAGGAATGGTTATTCCTGGAACTTTATTTGAAGAATTTGGATTTAATTATCTTGGTCCCATCGATGGGCATGATCTTGACGTATTAATTGATACTTTAAGCAATATTAAAACATTACAAGGTCCTCAATTCCTTCATATAGCTACAAAAAAAGGATACGGATATGAACCTGCGCAAAATGATCCTAACAAATTTCACGGTGTAAGTAGGTTTGATGTCGCTGAAGGTTTGACGGAAAGCAAAACAAAACCCTTAACCTATACGCAAGTTTTCTCAGAATGGTTGCTAGATAAGGCTAAAAAAGACAAGCATATGTGTGCCATAACGCCTGCAATGGCTGATGGATCAGGCTTGAGTGAATTTGCAAAAAAATATCCTTCAAGATTCTATGACGTGGGTATTGCTGAACAGCACGCGTTAACATTCGCAGCAGGACTGTCACTTTCCGGGCATAAACCTGTAGTTGCAATATATTCAACTTTTCTTCAAAGGGCATATGATCAATTAATTCATGATATTTCTATACAAAATTTACCTGTATTATTTGCGATAGATCGAGCAGGAATCGTTGGTGCTGACGGTGCTACACATTCTGGTAATTTTGATATTTCTTTTATGAGGTGTATACCTAATCTAGTATTGATGGCTCCTTCCAATGAGGATGAATGCTATGAAATGTTGAATTTTGGTTATAATCACAATGGTATATGTGCTGTTAGGTATCCAAGAGGAGGAAGTCAAAATCAAAAGCTTAATAAAAAAGGTATTTCAATAACACTTGGTTGTGCAAAAAAAATTCGTACTGGAAAATTTGTTGCAATATTAGCTTTTGGTCCAATTAACAATATTTGCAAAGAGATTGCAAATGAAATTGATGCCACTTTAGTTGACATGCGATTTATAAAGCCTTTAGATAAAAAAATTATTAAAGAAATATCCAGTACACACAAACTGATAGTTTCAGTTGAAGAAAATACTATTATTGGCGGTGCCGGATCAGCAGTTCTTGAAGCCATGAGTGCTATGAATATTTCTCGACAAACATTGGTGATTGGAATACCAGATAAATTTTTTGAACACGGCTCTCAATCAGAGGTCAAAATTCAGTGTGGCCTTGATAAAATAAGCATCAAACGTAAAATTGTTAAACAACTTAAGGAGTGTTAGAATCCATTGCTTTCTAACAACTATATGAATCAATGAATAGACCTACTAATCCAGAATTAATCGAAGACGTTCAAAGTACAGAAGATGAAAGACATCTAGACATTGATCAAGTTGGAATACGGTCGATAAAACATCCAGTTATTGTAAAAGATAAACAAGGTGGGGTTCAACACACCATTGCTAATTTTAATATGTATGTGCATCTTCCTCATAAATTTAAAGGCACTCATATGTCTAGATTTGTTGAAATTCTTAATGAAAATAAAGATCCTATATCTGTTGATTCATTTGAAGATATATCCAAACAAATGATATCAAGGCTAGAGGCAAGGTCATGTGATTTGGAAATGACATTTCCTTATTTTATTAACAAAGAGGCTCCAATTTCAAAGGTTAAAAGCCTTCTAGATTATGAGGTAAGTTTTATTGGAAAAGTCATTGAAGGTAAATTTATCAATACTACAAAAGTAGTTATTCCCGTAACAAGTTTATGTCCATGTTCCAAGAATATATCTGATTATGGTGCACATAACCAAAGATCACATGTCACTGTAACTATAAAAACAAATGATTTTGTTTGGATTGAAGAAATTATTGATATTGTTGAAAAACAAGCTTCAAGCGAACTATATGGTTTACTTAAACGACCAGATGAAAAATATGTCACAGAGAAAGCTTATGATAATCCAAAGTTTGTCGAGGATATGGTTCGAGATATCGCTTCTGATCTCAAACTTAACAAAAATATTAATCACTTCATAGTTGAGTCTGAAAATTTTGAATCAATTCATAATCACTCAGCTTATGCCTTAATAGAAGGGAGTAATTAGATATTACTATAGATCTCTTGGAAATGTTTTGAGACCAAAGTAAATAATTGCAAATGCTAACAATGGCAATATAGCTGAAAAAGTAAACGTAACGTCTGCTCCGTAATTATTTATCATTACGCCACCTCCAATGCCCCCGACAGTTCCACCAACACCATAAGTAATGCTGTTGTAAATTGACTGTCCTCTCGCATGATGATCTTCATTAAAAAAATATTCAATCATATGAATTGATCCAACATGAAATGCACCAAAAGTTAGTGCATGCATCATTTGCGCAAGAATGATGATCAATAAATTATCTGTATAACTTCCAATAAGAAAAAATCGTAGTACTGCAAAAGCCAAACTTATCAGAATGATTTGTTTAATATTAATTACCTTAAGTATTTTAGGTATAAATAAAAAAATTAAAATCTCACATACAACTCCAATTGACCATAAAATTCCAATCATAAAATTAGAATAATTATTTTCTCTCAAAAAAATAGAGTAAAAGTTATAAAGCAATCCGTGAGCAGAAACCATGAGTGCGCAACCAATAAGAATACAAATAACTTGGGGATTTAAAATAACTGTATGAATAGATCTTTTTTTTATGGTTACGTCTTTTATTATTTTTTCAGGCATATGCATTGCAAAAAATAAAATAACGATATGCGTCAATAATATGGCATAGATTAGTGCATTGATACCTTTAAGATCGATGATAAACCCCAAAGAAAAGGATGCACAAATAAAGCCAATGGAACCCCAAAGTCTTATTCGGCTGTAATTACCGTTAGCTTTACTTGAAGATAAATGTGAAAGTGTTAAAGATTCAGTCAACGGTAAAGTCGAGCTTGTAAAAATACTCATTACCATCATTATGGTAAGAATTAAATAAAATGAATCAGCAAAAAATATTCCTATAAACCCTATCAGGCCGATCAATGAGATAAATCTCACCCAATGCGCTCTTCTTCCAGTTTTATCAGCAAGCCATCCCCAAAGAATTGGGGCAAAAATTCTACTAAATTGAAAGATTGATAAAAGAACACCTATCTGAATAGTTGTAAATTGTAAGGATTGTAAATAAAGCCCCCAATAAGGAGTAAAAAGACCAACAAAAAAATAATATATAAAATAAAAACGCGCTAAGCACCAAAATAATGCGTTAGTCACGCGGAAAAAGGATTTTTTCTTACAACTTCCATATTTTGAGCTCGATCCCTCATTACATGATCTATTAAAACAAGAGCAAGCATTGCTTCAACAATAGGTACCGCTCTAATTGCCACACACGGATCGTGACGGCCGGTTGTTTTCATTTCTACGGCATTTCCATCCTTGTCAATTGAATTTCTATCCTGGGGGATGCTTGAGGTTGGCTTAAAAGCAATACTTACCTCAATATCTTGCCCTGTTGAAATACCGCCAAGAATCCCTCCAGCATTATTTGATTTGAAGCCATCATTACCTAACTCATCTCCATGTTCTGTTCCTTTTTGTGAAACACTCAAAAAGCCAGATCCAACTTCAACACCTTTGGTAGCGTTTATACTCATCATTGCCGAAGCGATATCGGCGTCTAGACGATTAAATACAGGCTCCCCTAATCCAATAGGCATGTTTGAAGCTTGGACAAAAAGTTTTGCCCCAACTGAATTTCTATCAGATCTTACAGCATCCAAATAGTCAGATAATTCTTTAACTGATGAGGGATCGGCTACAAAGAAAGGATTTTTATTCACTTCAGCCCAATCTTGAACAGGAATTACTTTTTCTCCGAGCTGAGTTAAACAGCCCTGAATAGAAATACCTAACTTTTCTTTTAACCATTTTTTTGCAATTGCACCAGCTGCGACTCTAACCGCCGTTTCACGGGCACTTGATCGACCACCACCTCGATAATCTCTAAGTCCATATTTTTGTTGATACGTGAAATCTGCATGTCCGGGTCGAAAGGTATCCTTGATTTTTGAATAATCTTTACTTCTTTGATCATTATTTCTAATAACAAAACCAATAGGCGCTCCTGTTGTGTGCCCTTCAAAAACTCCGGATAATATTTCAACCAAGTCATCTTCTTTTCTTTGGGTTACAAATTTTGAAGTTCCTGGCTTTCTTCTATCTAAGTCTTTTTGTAAATCACTTTCATTGAGATTCAGTCCAGGCGGACACCCATCAATGATACCTCCAATAGCTGGGCCATGAGATTCACCAAAAGACGTTAATGTAAAGAGCTGTCCGAAGGTATTACCTGACATAAATAGATTCCAAAAAAAATATTGTTAGATTATATCATTTGAATAACTTTAAATTCCTAGACAACATTATAAAACTTTATATTCTCCTGGTGAGAGGTTGCCCAGGGTATATTCTCCAATTCTTATTCTAACTAGCCGGAGTGTTGGATAGCCAATCGCTGCTGTCATTTTTCTAACCTGTCTATTTTTTCCTTCTGAAATTTTTATTTCTAGCCATGAAGTAGGTATGAATTTCCTCACTCTTATTGGCGTTTTTCTTTGCCATAATTTTGGCTCTTCAATAGCTCTTGCTTTGCATTCTTTTGTTGTATATGAAGATATTCGTATTCCTTTTTCAAGCCTTCTTAGCTCTTCTTTTTTAGGTATATTTTCTACTTGCACTAAGTAAACTTTTTCAATATTTTTTACTGGATTAGATAATTTATTTTGCAAAACTCCATTGTCAGTTAAAATAACTAATCCTTCGCTATCGGCGTCAAGCCTTCCGGCAGGATAAATATTTTTAATGGGTATGAAATTTTTAAGAGAGTCATATTTTATATGCTCTGAAAATTGAGTGATAACTCCATAAGGCTTATTGAAAATTATTATCATTAATTTTTAAATGTGAAGAAAGGTTTTTATGAAAAGCAAATTTACCATTCCTAGTAATGGAGAAGCTATACAAATTAATACAGAGCAAAAGCTTATTGTTCCAGATAACCCTATTATTCCATATATTTCTGGAGATGGTATAGGAGAGGATATAACTGAACCAATGAAAAAGGTTGTATCTGCTGCTATTAAAAATTCATACGGCTCCAAAAAACATATTGCATGGATGGAAGTTTATGCTGGAGAAAAAGCAACTAAGAATTATGGTGAAGGTATTTGGCTTCCCGAAGAGACTATTGAAGCATTAAAAAAATATAGATTATCAATTAAAGGACCCCTTGCCACCCCTACAGGTGGGGGAATAAGATCGCTTAATGTTGCTCTAAGACAAAAGCTAGATTTATTTTTATGTTTGAGGCCTATTAAATATTTTGAAGGCGTTCCTAGCCCACTGAAGAGGCCGAGTGATACTGATATGGTTATTTTCAGAGAAAATACAGAGGATATATATGCTGGTATTGAATATAAATCAGAATCGAATGAAACTAAAAAGATCATTTCACTTTTGGAGGAATTTAATGATAAAGATAAAATTAGATTTCCTGAAACTTCTGCTATAGGTATAAAGCCTGTCTCTAAGGAAGGAAGTCAAAGGCTTATAAAGAGATCCATAGAATACGCTATTTTAAATAATAAAAATTCAGTAACCCTTGTTCACAAAGGGAACATAATGAAATTCACTGAAGGAGGTTTCAAAGAGTGGGGATATGACCTTGCAAAGAAAGAGTTTGGTGCAAAATATAACGATAACGGAGTTTATGAAATAAATACTGGAAATAATAAGATTGTAATAAAAGATATGATTGCTGATGCTTTTTTACAAGAGATTCTTTTAAATCCAAAAGATCATGATGTTGTTGCGACACTAAATTTAAATGGAGATTATATTTCAGATGCTCTTGCTGCTCAAGTAGGAGGAATTGGAATTTCTCCAGGCGCTAATTTATCTGGTGTTACAGCTATTTTTGAGGCAACGCATGGTACAGCTCCTGCAATTGCAGGAAAAAACATTGCTAACCCAAGCTCTCTAATTCTTTCTGCTCAGATGATGTTGGTACACATGGGTTGGAATGATGCAGCTGATGTGCTTATCAAAAGCTTTGCAAAAACTCTTAAGCAGAACAAAGTCACAGCTGATTTTGCGAATCAAATAGAGGGATGTACTGCCCTCAGTACCAATCAATTCGCAAATGAATTAATTGCAAATATGTAAAAAAGGACTCTTAATTGAGTCCTATTAAATTTTAACCTTTTTGTATATTTGAAGCCTGTTTGCCCTTAGGACCATCAGTAACCTCAAATGTTACTTTTTCACCTTCTTTTAAGCTTTTGTATCCTTCGTCAACAACAGCTGAGAAGTGTGCAAATAAATCATCACCGCCATCATCTGGAGTAATAAAACCAAAACCTTTTGAATCGTTAAACCATTTTACTGTTCCTGTTGCCATTACATACATCCTTTTAATATTAATAAAAAATTACTACAATTTTGAGTGCAAATATGGAAAAAAATCATTTGAATTAGTCAGCTTTTTGTATATTTGAAGCCTGTTTGCCCTTAGGACCATCAGTAACCTCAAAAGAAACTCTCGCCCCTTCTTTTAAGCTTTTGTAACCCTCTTCAACAATAGCTGAAAAGTGTGCAAATAAATCATCACCGCCATCATCTGGAGTAATAAAACCAAAACCTTTTGAATCGTTAAACCATTTCACTGTTCCTGTTGCCATTACTTACATCCTTTACTGTAGTGAGCACACCCTAAATAAGATCAAATAGCAATAAACTAACCATTTGCCATGTGAAATAATATGCTACAGACGATTTTTACTTGTATTTAAAACAAATGTCAAGCAATATAAATTATAAGTAATCCGGTTAATCCTTTAAATTAAGCCGTTCTTCCAAATCCTTTGCGCCAACAGCACCAGGTAATTTTATTCCGTTTGGTAAGATTATGGTTGGAGTAGAGCTTATACCTAAGTCTCTTGCTAACGAAATAGTTTCTTTAATGGGTGTATTGCAATCCCCAGCATTTTCTGCAAGTTTGTTATGGAGCATAATATTATTCCAGGCCTTAGCACGGTCTGAAGCACACCAAACTTTAGCTGATTTAAATTTGGCGTCTGGATGAAAATCTAAAGGAAATAAAAAAGTATAAATAGTAATATCATCCATCTCAGTAATTGTTTCTTTCTCAAATTTTCGACAATAAGGACAATCAATATCGGAAAAAACGGCGATTTTTCTTTTGCCATTTCCTCTCACAACTTTAATAGCCTTTTCAAACGGTAATTGATTAAAATCAATTTTAGTTAATTCCTGAAGCCTGTCTCCAGTAATATCAATTTTTGTCCTAGGGTTTATTAATCTACCTTCTGTAATTAAGAAATTGAAAGATTTATCTGAATAAATAATCTGATCTCCTAAAAAAATTTCATATAAATCATTATAATCAGTTTTTTTTATGCTTTTAATTGGAAGATCGGGGTAACTATCTAAAATAATCTTTTTTAATTTATCTTCATCTGCTTTTAAAGCTATGGAAAAAATAAGTAATAGGGCTAGTGTAATAATTTTCATAAGGTTGCTTGTTTTACTAAATATTTTTTTAAAATGTTCTTATTTAATAATTTGTTAATGCTACCAGATAAGATTTTATTAGCACTAATTTTTTTTAAATTATCTTGATGTTCAAAAATCAGATCACTTAAAATTGAAGTTAAATTTAAAAACTGAGATACATCTTTTCTTCTTCTTCTTTCGTATTTTCTTAAAAAATTTATATCACCGAAATCACAATTATGTGCAGAAGAAATTATTTCCTCAAAATACCTCAAATCTCTTAAACCTAAATTAAGTCCTTGTCCCGCCATTGGATGTATTTTATGCGCCGCATCCCCGATCAATACGAGCCTTTTGCTTAAAATACTTTTAAAATATTTATCTTTTAAAGCAAACATATTTTTTTGTTTTAATGGAATTTCTATCAAAAATTTTCTATCGATCCTATTCTGTAAATAATTAACTAATTCTTTTTCATCAAGCGATTCAAGATGTTTTTTTAATTGCTCATTACAAGACCAAACCACTCCAATCTCGTTACTTTTTAAAGGCAACAGGGCAAGGATACTATCTTCGTAAAAAAACTGTGAAGCCTTATCAAAAAAACCTTCTTTTGAATTAAAAATAAAGGTAAATGCTGTTTGATGATAATCCTTTGAAGTTGAATGAAATTCCTCTTTTTTAATAAGCGGGTCATTATCGTCACATACAACAATAAGAGAACAGCTTAATTTATCTTTTTCAAGAATTAAGTCTATGGACTGATCTTTAAAAATATAGGACAAGACTTTGTTGGCATTCACTGCATTAATGTTTTTATGCGTAACTTTGAAGACATCATGAAAATAATCTTGTTTAGCCATAAAGGCTAAGCTTTCAATGAAATTATCATCTGCACTAAAATTTATTTTTTCCTGAAGAATGTCGGAATGAAGATCTATTTCACTTATTTTATGTAATTTTTCAAAAAAAATAGATGGAAAGTCTAAGCCCTTAAACCAGTCAATTGAGGATGGAGAAATTGCAAAAAACATATCATTTTTTTTAAATGTATCTTCTTTAATGTGTATCACATCTAGCCCAGATTTACTTAACATTAATGAACATAAATGCGCTATTACTCCAGAACCTTTAACTGCAATAGTCTTTGCCCTACTCTCCATAACTCATTTTTCTCACAAACTTTTTCTTCAAAAAAGGGATTGCATCAAAAATACTTAAAGATATTCCTCTAGCAAAATTGAATCCAACAATATCAGATAAAAAAATCGTAGACAGTTTATTGGTAATATTAATTACATCATTTGATTTGCTCTGACGAATTTTATTAAACTCTTTGGAAATATTTGTAGGAAATAAAATATCTGGATTTTTTATTATTTTGGATAGCTCAAAAGCATCCCTAATACCAATATTCAATCCTTGACCTGCAACTGGATGAATAGTCTGTGCGGCATTACCAATTGCAATTATATTTTGGTTTTTTATTTTTTTTAAAATAGAATTTTTAAGAGGATAGACTCGTTTAACTTCGATCTCTTCGAAAATTCCGGCACGATTTCCAAAATTTTGCTGTAATTCATCCAGCAAAGCAATATTGTTTAGCTCTTTAATACGTTTTATCACTTTAGCTGGTCCTGTCCATATCAAAGTATACTTGTCGAATTTGTTAGGAATTAATGCTATCGGGCCATTTTTAGTAAAACGTTCAAATGCTCTACCATTATGTCGTTTGTTTGATTTTAATGCAGCAACCAATGCCAAATGGTTATCTTCTTTCTCCTCCTTAATCATATCTATACCTTTGATTGTTGATTGACCTCCATCCGCCATCACAAGAAGATCATAAGGTATATTAATTTCTGACTCACCCTGGGATATTAAAAGATATCGAGAGCCTTTAAGTTCATGAATGCTTTTAGCGTAGGAATTAAAAAAGATTTCTGTATTGTCTAATTTATTAATCTTAGATCTAAGAGATTCGATTAAATCAGGATATGAGATCACTTGACCAAGGAAATCATCATCAAAATCTCTTGCTCTCAATAAAGTACGTCCGAATGATTTTTTTTGACTTACGTGAATTTCATTGATTGCAATAGCTTTCTTTGCAAGCAATTCCCATATATTTAATTTTTTCAAAATAAATACAGTACTTTTTGAGATTGCTAATGCTTTGGTGTCCTCTAATATTAAATCTTCAGAGTTTGACTCAATAAGACTTACTTTGTAACCTTGCTCAGCCAAAAGCAAACTTGTAATTAGTCCTGTGGGGCCAGCGCCAATAATTACAATATTATTTTTCATTCCATGTGCCAATTATTTTTTCTAAATCAGCTATTTCTTTTGGAGCTTTTGAGCTTAATACATCATGACCATTATCGGTGACTGCCACATCATCTTCGATTCTTACCCCAATTCCCCAAAATTCTTTAGGTATAAACTCGGACGGACTAATATAAATCCCAGGTTCGATTGTTAAGACATTACCGCGCTTTAAGCTTACAGGTTTACCAAGATCATCTGTGTAATCTCCTACATCATGCACATCTAATCCCAACCAATGACTAGTTCTATGCATAAAAAATTTATGATACAACTTTTGATCTAAAACTTGATCCAGACTTCCTTTGCATAAATTTAAATCTATTAGTCCTTGTGCCAATGTTTTTAGAGCTGCTTTGTGTGGCTGATCAAATTTGTTTCCAGGCTGCACTTCATCAATAGCATTTTTTTGTGCATCAAGAACTAACTCATAAATTATTTTCTGTGAATGTGAAAATTTTCCATTTATTGGATATGTTCGAGTAATGTCAGAGGCATATAAATCGAGCTCACAACCAGCATCAATTAACAATAAATCCCCATCTTTCATTTGCGCATTATTGTTAGTATAGTGAAGAGTACATGCATTATCTCCACTCGCCACTATTGAATGATATGCAGGTTCTTTTGCGCCTAACTGCATAAACATATTGAGAATCTCACCTTCTATTTGATATTCATAAAGATTAGGTTTTGTTTTTTGCATTGCTAGAATGTGAGCGTGAGATGCAATTTGTGCAGATTTCTTCATTGTCTCTATTTCTTCTGTAGTTTTTACTACCCTCATATCATCGGCTAAATGAGCTAGATCAACTACCATTTCAGGAGTTCTTACACCAGATCTTTTTTGTTTTTTATTGTAATTTATCCAAGTCTGAATGATATTGTTTGTTTTTTTGTGAGCATCTAAAAAGGTATAAATTTTTCTATAATTAGCTATAATTTTAGGTGCAATTTCATCAATTTGATCAATGCTGTAGGCTTCATCAAAGCCAAAATTTTCTTTTGCCGCGTCAGGTCCATAAATAAATCCATTCCAGGTTTCTTGTGCTATATTTTTTGTTTTGCAAAATAAAACTGATTTTGGTGATTCACCGCCTAATAAAAAAACCACGGAGTCTGATTCGGGAAAATTTGTATAATAATGAAAATAGCTATCAGATCTAAATTTAAAATTACAATCACTGTTTCTTGTGGCCTCTTCAGCATTAAAAATTATTGCTACGCCATCTTGAATCTGATCTTGAATAAATTTTCTTCTTTTATGGAACTGATTCATAATTTAAGGATAAGCCTCTATAGGTTTAATAAAAATATTATAATTCATTCAGACTATTTAATCTTTCAGGTGTTCCAACATCTGTCCAAAAACTATTTAATAATTCTCCGGTAATAATATTTTTTTTAATACCCCTGTTTATCAATGGTGCTAATTTTGCATAAGAATTTATTGGCACTTCATCGAAAAATAATTTTTTATACACCCCAATCCCCGTAAAAGTTTTTGCTTGCGATGTTCGAGCTCTAAGAAACCCCTCTTTGTTAAGAGTAAAATCGCCATCACGATTATGCGTAGGGTTTTCTGTTAAATATAAATGTGCATCGATATCTTTAAGGAGTTCTGCCTCTACTAATTTTTTATAATCAAATTCAGTAAAAATATCTGCATTTATGACAACGAAAATTTGAGGGTTAATTAGTGATAAAGCTTTTTTAATGCCTCCTGCCGTTTCCAAAATTGGATCTTCCCTTGAAATTGTAATGTTAATATTCCATTTTGCTCCGTCACCAACATAATCCTCTATTTGTGAGGCGAGATATGAAACATTTATAATAACGTCAGTAAATCCTGCATCGGATAATTTCTCTAAGTGCCATTCCAATAATGTTTTTTTTCTACATTTTAATAATGGTTTTGGTTTATTTTGTGTGAGTTGCCCCATCCGCTCACCTCTTCCTGCAGATAAAATCATTGCTGTTTTAATTGTCACTATTCAAGTGCCTTGTTTAAAATTTTTCTTAAAGGTGCTAATTCACTGTAACGCTCTGTCACTTGAATGAGATATTTCTCAACCAAAGGAATATCATTCAGATATTGACTTTTGTTGTCTCGTAATTTTAATCTGGCGAATATTCCAAGAATTTTCAAATGCCTTTGAAGTCCCATCATTTCGAAACTTTTATAGAAATTAGCAAACTCTCCTTTTTTTAATAATTTTGATTTTATTGATTTTTCCCAATAACGAATTACTAAATCAAGAACGACATCCTCCTCTAACTCAAAATAAGCATCTTTAAGCAAGGAAACTAAATCATAAGTAATAGGACCATTTACTGCATCTTGAAAATCAATGACTCCAGGTTCTTTTTCTTCACCAATTTTCATTAAATTTCTACTATGAAAATCACGATGAACAAAATGCTGCGGCTGTTTAATATTTGACTCAATAATAGTCTTAAAGATGACTGCTAAATTATTTTTTTCATTTTCGTTAAGAAATATCTTTTTATGTTGATTCAGGTACCATGTTTCAAAAAGCAATACTTCTTCATAAAACAAAGCTCTGCTGTAATCAGGGATATCCTTATAAGAACATCTTGATTGAATTTTTATAAGGCTATCTAATATACTGTTATAAGCCTGATAAGCATTTTCTTTATTTAAAAAAACTCCGTAAGTCTCACTTCCAAAGTCTTCCATAACAATAAAACCATCATTTAAGCTCACTTCGTAAATCAATGGCACTCTAATATTATCTTTATAAAGATTATTGCCAATTGAAATAAAAGAAGAAATATCCTCCTTGTCAGGAGGTGCATCCATAACTATAAATGTTTTTTTCTTATCAAAAAGCCTATAATATTTTCTAAAGCTGGCATCATTTGATGCTGGCTTAAGTATGATTCTTTCATCAAAAATACCCTTAAGCCATATCGTCAATTTTTCATATCTATTCAAAATAAAACTCTCAAATTTAATAATAAATTGACTGTCTTTTGTTTATACATGAGTTATAATGCCTAACTTACTGATTAATAGTATTTTTTTAAAATTACTATACCAGTTATGAGATAAAAAAATTGATTAAAAAAAATTTAAAGTTATTTTTTATAAGTATAAGTTTTATTTTATACCTTATTCCTACGTTCACTAATGCTGAGCCTCTAGCTGATGGTCAAGTTATTATTGAAGGTGATTCACTTGAAAACATCCTCGATCGTAAATTACGTGCTTCTGGTAATGCCTTGCTTACCCGCGGTCAAAAATCTATAAAAGCAGATATGATCGAGTATGATCAAATATCTGATGAGCTTTACGCAAAGGGTAATGTAAAGCTCAAAACGGAAAAATCAAACATTAGTGGAGATGATCTTAAGTTAATTATTGATAATAATACTGGCTCCATTTCCAATGCAAAGTTTACCTCTATTCTTGACAACAAAAATCCTAAATTCAACAACACTCTAAGAGGAAAAGCCTCTTTACTTTTCTTGGAAGGCGAAAATAAAAAGAGGCTGGAAAATGCTTCTTTTACAACATGTGAAGCAAATCAAGATGACTGGTTTATATCGGCAAAGGAATTGAAAATCAATGAGGCATCCAAAAGTGTGGGGGCTAAAAATGCAAAACTCGAGTTCAAAGGCTACCCTATTCTCTTCTCACCTCTGGTGAACTTTTCATTTAATGAAGAGAGAAAATCTGGGTTTTTAATGCCAAGTATAGGTTCAACTTCAAGAAGCGGCTTTGAAACATCCATACCCTACTATTTTAATATTTCCCCAACAAGTGATGCCACTTTAACACCAAGATATATGGGTAAAAGAGGTTCACAGCTTTCAGGTGAATACAGATATCTTGATAAACAATATAAAGGAGAATCTTCTATTGAATATCTTCCTGATGATAAAGCATCCAGTCAAGATAATAGATATTATGCAAAATTTAAACATTTACATCAATTTAAAAATGGTTTCTCAGGTGGGTACAATCTTGAAAAAGTTTCAGATGATGATTATTTTTCTGATATGTCTTCTCTCGTAACTGTTACCAGTCAAGTAAATTTAAGACAAGAGATGTTTCTCAATTATAAAAAAAACAATTGGAATGCAAGCTTGATAACGCAAAAGTTTCAAAATTTAACGTCGTCTTCTCCTTACGAGAGGTTACCTAGCTTATCCGTAAATCATCAAAAAGATTTTTTAAGCAATGATGGTTTTACTTTTCTCGAAAGTAAATCACACATCAATTATACGAAGTTCGAAAGAAATAATGACTTTGTCGGGCTCAGCCCTAATGGATCGAGAGTATCCGCAAAACAATCTTTAGCTATGCCGCTTGAACGCTCGTATGGTTATTTAACACCAAAAATCATAGTTGATTTAAAAAGCTATGACCTTGAGGATGCAGACACGTCATCAAAATCATTATTCATACCAACACTATCATTAGATAGTGGCCTTTATTTCGATAAAAAAATAAATATTTTCAAAAATAGTTTTACTCAAACTTTGGAGCCTAGAATATTTTATTCTTACACACCTTTTGAGGATCAATCTATGCTACCTATCTTTGATACTGCACTTAGAGGTTTAAATAAAAATTCTATTTTCACGGAAAATCAATTTGTTGGTTCTGATAGGGTTATGGATTCTCATCAAATAACACTAGGTGGAACATCAAGATTGATTGATGATAATGGAAGAGAAAGATTCTCTGGCACTATTGCACAAAGATTTTATGTTTCTGATCGAAAAGTACTTAATGAGTTGAGATATGCGAGATCATCTGCTCAAAATGATTCCTCGGATTTATTTATTTCTGCAACTGCAGGAATAACTAAATCTTTAAAAGTTAATCTAGAGACTCAATACAATATTGATGAAGATATGACTAACAGAGCTACATTTAATACAAGATATAGTCCACGACCAGGGAAAAAGTTAGACGCAAGCTATAGATTGATTAATAATCCTGCAAATAGTAATTACGACATTAAGCAAATTAATATTGCAGGTCAATGGCCGCTTGGTAAAGGTTGGTCAACAGTAGGAAGGTATAATTACGACATTAAAACTTCAAGTGTAATTGAAGGGCTCAGTGGTTTGGAATATGATGCTGGGTGTTGGTCAACAAGCGTGATATTGCATAGACTTTCTCTTGCGACTACAGAAAAACCAAACTATACACTCTTCTTTCAGTTAGAACTCGGCGGACTTGGATCGCTAGGAACTGGTTCAGCTGGAGCTCTCAATGAAGTTCTCAATAGAAATATACCTGGTTCTTATTCCTCAAGTGAACTTCCTGAATATTACAGAACAGAGAATCTCAAATAATTATGTTGATTAGATGATAAAAAAATATAAATATCTTTTATTTATTGCAATAAATTTTTTTACTATTTCATCATCTATTGCGCAAAAAGATTATGAAGAGTTAGATAGTATTATTGCGATAGTTGAGAATGATGTGATCACTAAAAAAGAGTTTGACACGTCATTATATGAAGCCTTGAAGAAAACTGGGAAGGTTAACCTTAAGGACAAAGAATTATCAAAAAAAACACTTGATGTATTAATTGAAAAAAAAATAATAAATCAATATGCCGAAGCAAATGGAATAAATATCGATTCCTCATTAATTGAAAATGCTATAAAAAATATTGCTTTAAATAATAATATAAGCACAAAGGAATTAAAAAAAAGTGCTGCAGCAGAAGGAGCCCTTGATGGTTTATATGATGAAATTAGATTTCAACTAATTTTACGATCAATAAAAGAAAGAGCAATCTTCTCACAAATTAACATATCAGAATATGAAATAAATAAATTTCTAGAAAAAGAAGCGGTAGCAAACCCAGATCAATATAATATTTTCCATATACTCATAAAACATAAAGATTCAAATAAAAAAAATACAGAAAAAATCGCAGAAATTCAAAGTTTACTTAAAACCCAACCCTTTGCACAAATTGCGAAAAAATATTCCGATGGTCCATTTTCAGAAAATGGGGGAGATATGGGATGGGCAGATTTAAATAATTTACCTGATCTTTTTGTAGATAAAGTAAAGAATTTAAGTATTAATGAAATATCCGCACCCTTTGAATCAGAAAATGGAGTTCATATTATCTTATTGGAAGGAATTAAGGCCTCAGGTCAAGAAAAAGTATATTCATCTCAATACAATATTAATCAAATATTACTTAAAAATTCGCAAATTATTTCTGAAGATGATGTCATCAAAAAAATTAATAATATAAAAAATCAAATAAAAGATGGGCTTTCTTTTGGAGATGCAGCCTCACAATACTCAGAGGACGCAACTTCATCACTTAATAATGGTGCATTAGGTTGGGTTGATCGTAACAATCTTTTGCCAGAGTTTCAGATAGAGCTTGATAAAGGAAAGCCAAATACAATTATTGGCCCATTCAAAACATCAGCAGGTTGGCATTTAATTGAATTAATCGAAAAGAGAGAAAAAGATATTACTAATGAATCTAAAAAACTTGCAGCTAGAATGCAAATTCTTAATTATAAGGCTGCAATAAGATACAAAGATTGGTTCGAGACACTCAAACAAGAATCTAATATCGAAATATTACTTGAAATTTAAATGATTGCTAATTTACCAAGTCTTATAGTTAATTGTGGGGAACCATCTGGTATTGGTTTAGATTTAATTGTCTTGTTATCTCAAAAAAAATTTCCTGCCCTCATAACTGTTCTTGCGAATAAAAAGGCATTAAGTGAAAGAGCAAAAATTCTCAAGCAAAAAATAACTTTCAATACGAGTCTAAGTAAACATAATGGCGATGGTTCTATTTTTGTAATCGATGTCTCTTATCCAGAAAATGTAAGTCCAGGAGAACCCAATAAAAGAAATTCGTTTGCTCAATTAAAGATGATAGATTTCGCTGTCGATAAATGCCTTCGGAAAGAGTATTCTGCACTTGTAACTCTTCCCATTTCAAAAGAAATTCTTTCAAGTTCTACAAAAAAATTTACTGGGCATACAGAATACATATCAAAACTAACAAACAATGATGGGCAAGAGGTAATGTTACTTGCTCATAAAAAGCTTAAAGTAGCATTGACTACAACGCATGTACCTTTATCACAAGTATCCAAACATATTACTCAAGATAAACTCATTAATGTTATATCCACCTTATACAATGATCTAAAACATAAATTCAAAATTTTAGATCCAAGAATTACTATTACTGGACTTAATCCTCATGCAGGTGAAGGAGGTCAATTTGGTCTAGAAGAGAGAGATGTTATTTCTCCTGTAATAAAAAAATTTATAAAAAAAGGATTGGATATCAAAGGGCCTATTCCAGCAGACACAGCCTTCACACCAAAATATTTAAAAAATACAGATTGTTTCTTAGCTATGTTTCATGATCAAGGTTTAGCTCCATTTAAAGCACTATCATTCGGAGAAGGTGTCAATGTTACTCTAGGGTTACCCTTGATAAGAACATCAGTAGATCATGGAACTGCATTTGATCTGGTGGGTTCTAAAAATATAAATGCTTCAAGTTTCTTTGAAGCCATCAATATGGCTATTAAATTAAAAACATAATGAGGGCTAAGAAAAAATTTGGTCAAAATTTTTTAACTGATCAATCTGTAATAAAAAAAATAGTTGATAATCTTCAGCCAAAGGAACAAGATAAATTTTTGGAAATAGGCCCGGGTATGGGGGCTATAACAAAACCTATACTCGATAAGATAAGTTTCTTGAATGTTGTTGAAATAGATTCAGATATGATCAACTATCTTAAAAAAAATATATCTCAAGAAAAAATTAATGTTATTGACAGAGATATTCTATCCATTCCAACCAGCGAGCTTAAGCAATATGATCGCATCATAGGAAATTTACCTTATTATATTTCTACAGAAATTCTTTTAAAAATGATTAGCATCATAGATTCAATTAAAGATCTTCATTTTATGTTCCAAAAAGAGGTTGCCGAAAGAATCACTGCAAAACCAAATAACAAAAATTATGGTAGGTTAACTATATTGATACAGTATTTCTATGAAGCAGAAATTTTATTTCATATTTCGTCTAAATCCTTTTTACCGGCCCCAAAAATAGAATCATCATTCATCAAGTTAACCCCAAAAATAGAAAGAAAGTTAAAGTTTAAAAATTTAGTTAACTTTGAAAAAGTCATAAAAAAAGCTTTTCAATATAAAAGGAAAACTATTAAAAATAATTTTAAAAATATCCTTACTGAAAGTAATTTTGAGTCATTAAATATTAATTCAAGCAGCCGGTCAGAGATGTTAAATATAAATGACTTTATTATTATTGAGAATTATATTTATGAAAATAAAATATCGATATGACGATGATATAATTTTGAGTTTGGTTAAAGGTTAAAGGTTAAAGGTTATGAATATTATATTGTTAGGTGCGCCCGGAGCTGGGAAAGGTACTCAAGGAACTTTACTTAAAAATACCTATGATATTCCACAAATATCTACCGGAGATATGCTTAGAAATGCTGTAGCAAATAATATAGATTTAGGTATAAAAGCTAAAAGCTTTATGGATAAAGGAGAATTAGTTCCGGATTCATTAATTATAGATTTAGTTAGTCTGAGAGTGAAGGATAAAGATTGTATGAATGGATTTTTATTGGATGGCTTCCCTAGAACTATTCCTCAGGCAGAAGCTTTAGCATTAGCTGGTATTAATATAGATTTCGTTGTAGAAATTGATGTTCCTGATGATATTATTCTAGAAAGATTAAGTGGTAGAAGAATACATCCTGAATCAGGAAGAACATACCATATCAAGTATGATCCCCCGAATATTGAAGGAGTAGATAATATTACTGGTGATCCCCTAATTATTCGTGACGACGATGTTAAAGAAACTATTAAAAAAAGACTGGAAAATTATCATTCACAAACAGAACCTTTGGTTAATTTTTACAAAAACTCTAAAACCATTCCTAAACCAGTTTTCATTTATATTAATGGCTCAAAAAACCCCAATGAGATAAGCCAAGAACTATTGCAACTTTTAAAAAAATGAAAATTGATTACCCTTTTAAGGAATTAGAAAAGAAGTGTCAAAATTATTGGGATAAAAATAATACCTTTAATGTAGTTGAAGATAAATCAAAAGAAAAATTTTACGCATTATCAATGTTTCCATATCCAAGCGGTAAACTTCACATGGGCCATGTTAGAAATTATGCCATTGGTGATGTGATTTCAAGATTTAAAAAGTTAAATGGTTTTAACGTCCTGCAACCAATGGGGTGGGATGCCTTTGGGCTTCCTGCAGAAAATGCAGCGATTCAAAATAAAACAGCCCCAAATAAATGGACACTAGCCAATATTAGCCACATGAAAGGTCAACTTAAAGAGCTTGGCCTAGCTATTGACTGGGATAGGGAAATATCTACATGCGACAGTTCTTACTACAAATGGGAGCAATGGTTTTTTATTCAACTTTATAAGAAAGGTTTAATTTATAAAAAGACAGCAATGGTAAATTGGGATCCTGTAGATCAAACAGTCCTTGCTAATGAACAAGTAATAGATGGTCGAGGCTGGAGATCAGGAGAACTTGTTGAAAGAAAAGAAATACCTCAATATTTTATGAAGATTACAGATTATGCTGAAGATTTATTGAAAGGTATTGATGAGCTTAATGAGTGGCCCGAACAAGTTAAAACTATGCAAAAAAATTGGATTGGTAAAAGTGTAGGTTGCGAAATTTCATTTCAACTTTCCGACTCATCTAATAAATTAAAAGTTTATACAACAAGGCCAGATACATTAATGGGTGCTACATATATTGCTATAGCTCCAGAACATCAATTGAGTATTGAGCAAGCAAAAAACGACAATCAAATATCTAATTTTATCAATGAATGTAAAAAAGTTGGTGTTGCAGAGGCTGATATTGCCACAGCTGATAAAAAAGGTATTTTTTCTGGTCTTTTTGCAAAACATCCGATAAGTAATAAGAAGCTGCCTATTTGGATAGCAAATTATGTGTTGATCAATTATGGTAAAGGAGCTGTAATGGCTGTTCCAGCTCATGATAGTCGTGATTTTGAATTTGCTGAGAAATACAAAATTCCTGTAATAAAAGTTATAGACCTTAAAGTTGATGAAAAGGGCGTATTTACTGGTGACGATGTCCTGATAAATTCTGGTGAATTTGACGGCCTTTCTACCATAAAAGCAGCAAAAAAAATTACCGAAAAAATTGAATCAATTGGTATGGGAAATAAGAAAATACAATATCGTTTAAGAGATTGGGGGGTATCAAGACAAAGGTTTTGGGGTTGTCCAATACCAATGATTAAATGCAGTGAATGCGGTGACGTTCCGGAAGATGAACAAAATCTTCCCATCAAGCTACCTGATGATATTACCATTGATGATTCTGGATCTCCTTTGAATAAGTTAACAAGTTTTCTAAATTGTAAATGCCCTGTTTGTGGAGGTAATGCTCGAAGAGAAACTGATACGTTAGATACATTTTTTGAATCATCTTGGTACTTTGCTAGGTACACTTCGCATGACCAAAATAAGAAAATGCTAGATAAACGGTCAGATTATTGGCTTCCAGTTGATTATTACATAGGTGGAATTGAGCATGCCATTTTGCATTTACTTTATGCAAGATTCTTTACTAGATTGATGTTTGATTTAGGGTTATCAAAAGTAAAAGAGCCTTTCACAAAACTCCTTACCCAAGGAATGGTTTTAAAAGACGGAAGTAAGATGTCAAAATCAAAAGGCAACACCGTAGATCCAAAAAATCTAATAGATAAATATGGTGCTGATACAGCAAGATTGTTTGTTATGTTTGCAGCCCCTGCAGAGCAAAGTTTAGAATGGTCAGATAAAGGCATCGAAGGGTCGCATCGTTTTTTGAGAAAATTATGGAAAATGATTTATGACTTTAAAACAGAAAAAAATGCACAAATAGTTGAAGAAAAAGAAGATGAATTACGTTTTAAACTCAATATGACTATTCAAAAAGTAACCGATGATCTAGAAAGAAGAACTAGCTTCAATACAGCTATTTCATCCATAATGGAGTTAATCAACCTCTTTAATAAACAAAATATAAATGAAGTTATTACCAAAGAATTTAAAAAAGAAGTCCTTGATAAAATACTCATACTTCTCAATCCTTTTGTACCTCATATCACTAAATCACTTTGGGAGGAAATTAATCCAGGTGAAATAATTGAATCACAAAGATGGCCTGAAGTGGATAAAAATGCATTGAAAAAAAAGGAAGTCAATTTAGTTATTCAGGTTAACGGCAAGTTGAGAGCAAATATGATAATATCAACCGAAGATACTGAAGAACAGATTAAGAAAATGGCCATGGAGCATAAAGATATAGTTAAATATGTGCAGCAAAGCTCTGAAGTGAAGAAATTGATATACGTAAAAAACAAATTAATTAACATAGTAGTTTAGACAATAGAAAATGATAAGAACCTTAAAAAGTAATGTTTTAATAATACTTTCAATTTTTACATTAATAGCGTGTGGATTTCAGTTAAGGGGTTCTATTGAAGCTAATTTTGATAGTATTCAAATAAAAGGTGGCAGCGCTAAGTTTCTTGCACAATTAAAAAAGCGCGTAAAACAATCGGGAATTACTATTGTAAATTCAAATGGTGAAATTACTCTTGAAATTTTAGAGGATAAAATTGATAAGTCGATATTGTCACTTAACTCCTCTGGAAGAGTTAGTGAATATGAGTTGCTATACAAAATGACCTTCAGATTTAAAAATCAAACAAACAAACAATGGGGCGAACCAATATCAATGGATTTACGTCGTGAATATACTTATGATGATGAAAATATCATAGCGAAAGATCTCGAAGAGAAGCAATTAATTTCTGGTATGCAAGATGAGTTAATTAGAGCTATAACTGCTCAAATCAATACACAGAGTCGATAAATTTTATGGAAAGTCTTAACTTCTCTGAAGAGATTTTTGAAAAAATGAGGAAACAGGACAAAAATTCCATAATAGTATCTGGAGATGAGCCGGTTTCAATTGTGCACATCAATACAATTATCAAAAAAATTTCAGATCAAAATAATGTTGAAAATATTAATATTGACATTGACACCTCAACTAATACAAGCCAATTAAAAGAAAAATTATCGAATGATTCTTTATTTAGCTCTAACTCCGTATATAAGATAAATATCTTATCAAACAAGATAAATGTTGAAATTAAAAGTTTATTAATTAGTTTAGTAGAAACTTATGGGGAAGATCAATTTTATATATTTTTTTTCAAGCAAAATTTAAAAGAATTAAGAAAAATTACATGGATAAAACCGCTTATTGAAAAAAGTAAAATTATTGAAGCTGCAGAACCGACTCAAAATATTATCAAGGAGTCAATAAAACAAAGAGCAAAATTTCATAAACTAAATTTAACCAATGACGCCATAAATATTTTTTGTGAGCTTACAGAGAGAAATTTTCTTCTAGTGGAAAATGAAATCATAAAGTTAAGTTTAATTTTTGGTAACGCAGAAATTAATCATAAAACATTGCTAAATCATTTATCCAATGGTTCAAAATATGATGTCTTTGATTTAATAAACGCATCTATGACTGGCAATAGGAAAATGGTGCTTAAAACGACAAAGTGTTTACATGACAATGGCGTTCAACCAATAGCAGTCAATGGATTATTTGCCTGGATTTTTAAAGCTATCATAAGACTAAAGTCCAGCAATATCGTTTCGCCATCTTATGATGACTTTATAAAATTACGCATTTTTGGAACAACTCAAATGATCATAAAAAAATCTCTTAGCTCACTTAGTCAAAGACAAATTGAAATGATTCTAATGAGAATTAAAGATATTGATTTAATATGCAAAGGAATAAATTATGGAGATGCATGGCTGGAATTAAATAGGTTATCTTTTGGATTATCTCGTCTATTGAATAAATCAAGGATATAGGATTATTATGAATATAAAAGAATATATGAAGAGCGTAGGTAATAATGCTAAAGAATCCTCAATTAGCTTAGCAAAAGCATCGACAGAACAAAAAAATACTTTTTTACATGATCTATCAAAAAGAATTATCTCCAATGAACAAGAAATAATTGACGCGAATAAACAAGACCTTCTTTCTGCAGAAAAAAATGGTCTTGATGACGCTTTTATAGATAGGCTAGCGATAACTAAAAATAATATTTATGTCATGGCAGAGGGATTAAGGCAAGTCCAATCTCTCAATGATTTAATTGGTGAAATGACTGATATTAAATTAATGAACTCTGGCATCAAGGTAGGAAAGATGAGAGTGCCCTTAGGTGTAATTGGAATGATTTATGAGTCGAGACCAAATGTCACAATTGATGCTGCTGCATTAGCTATTAAATCAGGGAATTCCATTGTTTTGAGGGGTGGCTCAGAATCACTTATTTCAAATAATTTCTTAGCTCAACTCATAAACCAATCACTTAAACAATCATTACTCCCTCAATATGCTGTTCAAATCATTGAAACAAAGGATCGAGAAGCAGTAACTGAGCTAATCACAATGGACAGCTATATTGACGTGATTATTCCAAGAGGTGGTAAAAGTTTGGTTAAAAAAATTACAGATGAAGCAACTATTCCTGTGATAAAACATCTTGACGGAAATTGTCATATGTTTATAGATGATGATGCTGATATAAATATGGCATTAGAATTAGTTGATAATGCAAAAACTCAAAGACTAGGAACTTGCAATACACTTGAATCCTTAGTAATAACAAATTCAATTGCAAGAGAGTTCTTACCTAAAATACAAAAAATATTTAATGTTAAAAAAATTGATATGAAGGTCTGTGAAGAATCATTAAAAATTATTCCAAACGCTTTAATGGCTAATGATAATGATTTTTATGCAGAGTATTTAGGTCCAACTATTTCGTGCAAAATTGTAAGTCATATAGATGATGCTATTAAACATATCAATCATTATTCGTCAGGACATACTGAATCAATAGTGACAAACAATCATCAAAATGCCATGAAATTTTTAAGAGAAATAGATTCATCAAGTGTAATGGTAAATACATCAACAAGATTCGCAGATGGTTTTGAGTATGGTCTAGGAGCCGAAATTGGTATCTCGACGGATAAATTTCATGCAAGAGGTCCAGTTGGTCTTGAAGGACTTACATCAATGAAATATGTTGTGTTAGGGAATGGTCAAATAAGAAAATAACATGAATCATAAAATTGTTGGTATTTTTGGTGGTGCATTTGATCCAGTTCATATAGGACATGTAAAAGTTGCTAACCAATGCCTCATTGATGCAAAAATGGAAAAAGTTATTATTGTTCCTACCGGACTATCTGCCTATGAGAAAAAACTAACAGATGAAAAAATACGACTCTTAATGACTAAGCTCGCTTTTAATGATGAGAGATTTGATATATCTGATTATGAGTTACGTCAATCCAAAATTTACAATAAGCCCTCTTATACAATCAATACTCTCAAGCATCTAACTAAGAATTCTAGTTATTCATATGCATTAATTATTGGATCCGATACGCTTCAAAAATTAGATGAATGGTATCAGTGGGATAAGATTCTTGATTACTGTAATCTATTTGTTGTGCCCAGAAAAATAAGTGGGAACGACATAAACAATCTTTCATTGTCTATTAAGAATTTGGTAACAAAGCATAAAGCAACTCGATTGTCAGAGTTATCAATAAAAAGAAAAGGGTGTATATATTTTGCATCATTTCCAATGCTTCCATTTTCTTCAACAGAAATAAGAAGTTTAATGTCTCAAAAAAAATCAATTAAAAAATATGTTAGCCCTGAGATATATGATTTTATAATGCAAACAAAGTGTTACGTGGCTGGTGATAAAGGCCAAGAAATATAATTGCTGAAATTTTTTTCAGCATTATTTTCCATATAAGGAACATGGCCCAAAAAGGGATGCTTTATATTTTCTTTTAAATAATTTATATTCTCTTTCTCAAAATTCATTTTTGGTTCAATTGTGTTAGCAATCCATCCAAAAATATTTTGTTGTTTCTGCTCCAATGCGTTGATTGTCATAAGAGCATGATTTAAGCAACCAAGCTTTAAGCCAACAACAACAATCACTGGTTCGCCAATATAATAAATTAAATCTGATAATGTTCTTGAGCTATCTAAAGGACAAAAATATCCACCTGCACCCTCAATAAATAGATAATCCACTTCTTTATTTATTTCATTTACCTTTTTTTTAATAAAATTAAAATCAATTGAAATATTCTCATTCATTGATGAAATATGAGGAGAAGCCGGGTATTTAAATGCATATGGGTTTAATATTTCTGAATCAATCTTTACTGAATTAACCTGCATCAATTCTGCAACATCAGCATTAAGCATTTTCCCTTTAAATTTATCTAAGCCTGCTGAAATTGGTTTAATACCAACTGCAGTTTTATTCTTTTGTTTAAAAAGTGTAATGAGGCCTTTTGTAATTATAGTCTTACCAACATCTGTATCTGTACCAGTGATAAAAAAAGTATTATTTTTCATAAATTTTATGCATTTTTTATTAATATTAATTCCATACAACACCATATATAACCTCATATGTTGCAGGGTAAAGACCATCAATTATAAAATCTTTATATTCATTTTTGATATCTTTAATAAATTTTCTTCCCTTTAATCCTTTATCCCTTTTTATATTTCCATTAGTTGCTCCAACACCTTTAATAGCATTTAAAATGTCATTAACATTTTTATATTTAAATATCTTTATTTCATTTTCAATCGTCTGGATTTTAAAATTTTCTTTTCTAAGACTTGATTCAATATGTGGTGCATCAAAAAAATTATTAGTTCTCGGTAAGCTGGATAATTTATTAGTAATTATTTTTAATTCGATGAGTGTTTTAGGGCCAAAAGTGCTAAAAATAAAGCATCCATTTGGCTTAAGAATTTTTTTAATATTGCTAAAAAGTATTGGTAGATCGTTTGACCATTGGATTGAACTCGAACTCCATACCAAATCAATCGAATTTTCCTTGATTGGTAAATTTTCAATATCACCGCAGATATGATGATGATGAAAAGTATTGTTAATACTTGTTTGATTTCTTCTTAAAATATTGTCTCTAGCTTTGATTAACATACTCTCTGAAAAATCAAAATTTATAATTTGGGAGCCTTTGAATCTATCAAGAATATGCAAAGCATTTTTCCCGGTCCCACAACCAAGATCCAAAATACTTATTGGATTAATTTTTATGTCATTAAACTTTAAAAATAAATCATTTGATATTTTTTCTTGTATCTCAGAGAATTGTTCATATGAGCCAGCAGCCTTATCAAACATCAATCTTTTATATGTTTTATCTATCATGCTATGAAGACTTCATAAAACTTCTTATAGAGTGAATAAAAGATTGTGGATCACTTATAAATGGAATGTGTCCAGAACCATTAAAAACGATTATGGATGAACGTTTAATGATTTGATGCATAAATTTGGATGAGGAAGGAGGAGTAATCCTATCCTTATCACCATATATAATTAATGTTGGTGCATTGATTTTATCAAGATCTTTCCTGAGATCATTTTTCAGCAGTAAATTTAAGCTAGAAGTGAGGGCTTTTGTCGAGGGTATTCCTAATTTTAAAATATTCTCTTTAAGGTCGCTTGCTTTTTTTCTAATATTCTCCAAACCGTGAAGTTGCAATAAAAAAAATTGATGTATTGTTTTTTTTGGATTAATCAAAATTTGTGAATAAAATTTTTCAAAATTATTTTTATCAATTCCAAATATCCAGTCTTTTTTATTTACAAAACAAGGAGTGGTTGAGATTAAAATTAGCTTTTTCACTCTTTGAGGGAATTTTTTTTCGAACGCTATAGCAATTTGACCTCCCAACGACCACCCTAAAATCGTTGAATTATTTGGTATGAGCTTATTCAGATTTTTTACTAAGCTATCAATTGAATAATTATATCCAGAGGAACAACTTCCCATTCCTGGCAAATTAATAATAATTAATTTAAAGTGTTTAGATAAATCGCTCTCGATACTTTGCCATATATTTGAATTCATACCCCAGCCATGAATAAGCACTAGTATTTCTCCAGATCCATTGATTTTGCTATTCATCCTTCTTTATTTCTCTATTTATTATTTGTGTTAGTTGCAGGATATCCTTTTTAGAATTTAATGCTGACAAGGATACCCTTAATCGTGAGGTATTATTTGGGACTGTTGGAGGTCTTATAGCAGGAACATAAAAACCTTCATTCATTAATACTTTTGAAATATTTATAGTTTTTTTAGGATTTCCTATGATTAAGGGCTGTATAGGTGTTAATGAATCTTGCAATAAACTTTTATTAATAATTAAATCTCTGAATAACTCAATATTTTTTTTTAATTTATTTCGCAGTAAATCTCCGTTATAAATGATATCTAATGAAGTGAGCACCCCTTTTGCTAATGCTGGTGATGATGCGGTTGTATAGATGTATGATTTTGATTTTTGAATTAGTAATTCGATGATATTTTTTTTTGCGCTAACCATAGCTCCAGAAATACCAACAGCTTTTCCTAAAGTATGCATATATATTATTCGCTCTAAATCGTTTTGAGTATATTTATGTAAATTATTATTACTTAAAATACCTTGTCCATTTTTTCCAATAACACCATAGCCATGTGCATCGTCAATAAATAAATATGCCTCATATTCTTTACAAAGATCAAGTAAGCCTTCTATATTAGCTGTATCTCCATCCATACTGAATACACCATCGGTTATAATCCATTTATTTTTTTCCTGAGACCTTTTGATTTGTTTCTCAAGCATATTTAAATCAAGATGATTGTATCTATAGATTTTCGCCCTAGATAATACCGCTGAATCATTTAATGATGCATGATTTAATTTATCGCAAAAAACTGCGTCACTCCTCTTTACTAAGCCTCCAAGAACTGACATATTTGCCATATAGCCTGAAGAAAAAAATAAACTTCTTTCAAAGCCAAGTAACCGAGCCATTTTCTTCTCTACTGCATCATGAGAGGTAAAATGTCCTGATACCAAATGTGAAGCTGATGAACCAGCTCCAAATTCCCTAATTCCCTCAATGATAGATTTTTTTATTTTTTGATTTTGCGACAAACCCAAGTAATCATTGCTGGCGAAATTAATCAACCATTTATCTTTAACTAATACTCTATTGCCCTGAATCCCCTCAATTACCTTTAATTCTCTAAAAAGATTCTTAGACTTAATGCTATCTATATCTTTAGCGATTTGATCTTTTATCATTCTAGATGGTGCTAAGGCCTAATCGGTCGAAAAGTATGCGATCTTTTTCAGTATTGGGATTTCCTGTTGTTAATAATTCTTCTCCGTAAAAAATAGAGTTTGCTCCAGCAAAAAATGCCAATGCCTGTGTACTATCATTCATAGTTTCTCGGCCAGCTGATAACCTTACAAAACTATTTGGCATAGTTATTCTAGCCACAGCTATAGTTTTTACAAATTCAATATGATCTAGTGGATCAGTACCCATTGCAGGTGTTCCCTCAACCTGTGTTAATAAATTAATTGGGACACTTTCAGGTGGTTCTGATAGATTAGCAAGTTGCTCAATCAGGCCAACGCGTTCAGAAAGATTTTCTCCAAGACCTACAATACCACCGCAACAAACATTAATATCAGCCTCTCTTACTCGTCTTAGGGTGTCAAGTCTGTCCTGATAGGTTCTAGTAGTAATAATATCGCCGTACATTTCTGGTGATGTATCAAGATTATGATTATAGTAATCGAGTCCAGCATCTTTTAATTGTTCAGCTTGACCATCTTTTAACATACCAAGAGTCGCACATGTTTCGAGTCCTAATGCCTTAACTGAGGAAACCATATCCTTAACGAGATCAAGATCTTTTTGTTTCGGCCCTCTCCATGCAGCACCCATACAGAACCTGGATGCCCCTGCTTCTTTTGCTGATTTAGCAGCAGACATAACCTCGCTTAGATCAAGGATTGGGGTATTATCAACCTTAGTATTGTACCTTGCCGATTGCGGACAATAACTACAATCCTCAGAACAACCACCTGTTTTTATTGATAATAGGGTGCTAAGCTGTACGCTGTTAGGATCAAAATTATTTCTATGAATGCTATGTGCCTTGAATAGAAGGTCATTAAATTTTAAGTTAAATAAACTTGTTATATCTTCTTTTGACCACTTTGGTTTTACCCTATCAAGATTAGTATTTTTTTTGGTTACAAAGGATATATTTTGCTCTAAGGCATCACTGTTAGTTTTTGTCATAGATATTCCTAACTAATTGAAAATAAGTATTATTTTATCAACATAAAAAACTTGTTAAGTAATTTTACACTATTTATTTACAAGTGTTTAAAAATTAATCATATGTTTAATATTGTTTTATATGAGCCAGAAATACCACCAAATACTGGAAATATTATTCGGTTATGTGTAAATACTAATTCCAATCTTCACCTCATCAAACCTATGGGTTTTAATTTGGATGAAAAGCCTGTAAAAAGAGCTGGACTTGACTATCATGATCTTGCAAAAGTAAAAGTTTATGAAAATTACGAAGAATGCTTTGATCATTTACAAAACTTTAGGCATTTTGCAGTTACAACAAAAGCACACAAGCACTATCATAAATTTAAATATCAGGTAAACGATGTTTTTATTTTTGGTCCTGAAACTAGGGGGCTACCATCAAAAGTTCTTGACGATAAGAGAAACCGGGCTTGCATAAGGGTTCCTATGGTTAAAAATAATCGAAGCATGAATTTATCAAACACTGTTGCGGTAGTTTTATTTGAAGCATGGAGACAAAATAATTTTTTTGAAGGGATCTAGATCAACTCTCTTTCTTAAGCTCTCTACCAAGTAAATCTTCAACAGCCTGCTTTGGGGATTTTTTATTATGAATAACATTCGAGACTTCCTGAGTGATAGGCATATCAACATGCAATTTATTTCCACGCTTAATAACCTCTTTTGCAGTAAAAACTCCCTCAGCAACATGGCCCAACCCTTTTAAAATATCATCAATTTCTAATCCTTGTGCCAATCGAATTCCCACTTCCCTATTTCTTGAATATTCACCAGTACAGGTTAGAACAAGGTCTCCCGCTACAGCAAGACTTGCAAACGTTTCATAGTTGGCTCCTAAAGCTTGACCAAATCGAGATATTTCAGCTAAGCCTCTTGTAATTAACGCTGCTCGTGCATTATTTCCAAAACCCATTCCATCGGAAATACCAGCGGCTATTGCAATAACGTTTTTTAAAGCTCCTCCGACAGATACACCAGCTATATCATCGCTTGTATATACTCTCATACTTCCGTGATGAAATATTTTGGCTATATCATCAGCTGACTTGGTGCTGGTAGTAGCTAATGTTACTGCAGTTGGAAGTCCTCGGACTAACTCTGCTGCAAAGCTTGGGCCCGATATAACTCCAAAATCTCTTCTGCTAAACTTTGAGCTATTTAAAATATCAGTTGCAATTTCGTGTGGAAGATTTGCTGTGCCCTCTTCCAATCCCTTGTTTGCCCATATAACGGTTGCGTTATCGTTAAAATTTTCAATATCTATTAAGATCTTACGAAATCCTGAAGAAGGAACTGCAGAGATAATAATCTTTGAATGTTCTATAGCTTGGAATAGGTTATTTTCTAGATTAAGTGATTTGGGGAAATCAAAGTCACCCAGGTATTTGGGATTAGATCGTGCTTTTTGCATGCCAGAAACATGGCTAGAATCACGAGCCCATAATGTAACATCGTTCTTCTTTGCAACATGCATTGCTAGCGCAGTTCCCCATGCCCCTGCACCTAGTACAGTAATTTTCAATATTCAAATACCCCAAACATCTTGAGCTCGAACATACCCTTCAATATTTTGAGATAAGGTTTTTACTTCAATCCAGCCATTGGTGTTTAGAGGAGATAGAAGTTTGAGGGCAACATTTTCTCCAATATCTGCTAATTTGACACTTGAATAGGATGGCTTATAAAAAAGAATTACGTTGCTTTTTAAAGTCATAACCGTTCTATCTTTAGAAGTTTCGGCAAACTTTATCCAACTCATTTTTCCTTTGTGATCACGCACTTTGATCCAATCTTTTAACTTAACCAACACTCTTAAGGGATATGACTCAGTAACAATATATTCCTTACTTGTAGATTCAGAAGGGCCTTCATATAAAACTGACTTTTTTGCGTTTACAGCTAAAAATTCAGCAGAAAAACCTGGTTGCATACATATAAAAGAAACTAAAAAAATGAGGCAATTATAAAAAAAACTTCTTTTAGTTAGCATTTGACGGTGATCCACCCTCTTGTTGTTGCTTTTGTTGCATATACAATGTTTCAAAATTGATTGGATTCAACAACACAGGACTAAAACCAGCCTTTATAACAAGATCTGATATAGCCTCTCTTGCGTAAGGAAATAAAATGTTTGGGCACGTTATTGCCAATACTGGCTCTAAACCTTCATTAGGAACATTTTTAATAGCAAAAATACCTGCTTGAGTAACATCAATTAAAAATGCAGTTTTCTCAGCTTGCTTGGAAGTAACAGTTATTTGAAGTGCAACCTCAAAAAAGCCATCTGATAGGGGTTTTGCATTATTATTTAATTCAATATTTATTTTTGGAGCTTCTCGATTAGTAAAAATTTCAGGTGAATTAGGTACCTCAACTGAAACGTCTTTTAAAAATAATTTTTCTATACCAAAACCTGGCCCCTGTGATTGATTTTCTTTTGAAGCAGATGATGCGCCATTATCCGACTTCTTAGTATTTTTTTTGCTTACGGTTTTTACTTTTTTATCTTCTGCCATTTTTTTTCCAGTTTGTTATTAAATTTTAAAGTTATTCTATCTTTTTATGGTCAATGTATGAACCTTTAAGCATAAAATAATTAATTCTGAAGAATCTTATCTAGATCACCGGATAAATCAATCTTTCGTAATTCATCAAATCCACCAATATACTCTTCACCGATAAAAATTTGGGGGACAGTCCTTTTTCCAGTAATTTCAATCATTTTATTGAGCTCATTCGAATCACGATCTATAAATATTTTTTTATCAATACTAAAGCCTTTACTCTCCAAAAGTTTCTCAGCATTTATACAATAAGGGCAGTAATTACTTGTATACATGATTATTTTTTTCATCATTTAGATCTCATTATTGTTGGAAGATTGTCCTTATGCCATGCATCTAAGCCACCATCGATTGAAACTAATATCTCAATGCCTAATTTTTTTAAAATTTTCACCGCTTGAGCAGATCTAAAACCTTTTTGACAATATATAATTAATGTCCTTTTTGATTTCTTTTTTAAGCTATCAATGTTCTCGGCTAAGAGATCTAAAGGAATGTTTAAAGCATTGTTAATCTTTTCTTTTTCAAACTCCTCCGGATTTCTTACATCAATAATTACAGTCATTTGATTATTTATTAAAGCCACAGCGTCTTTTGGTGAAATAATATTATTATTTGAAGAAATTAATTTTGGAAATATCAACATTATTCCAGAAATTAAAATTAAAAAAACCAAGGCGATATTATTTATTAAAAATTCCAACTATATTTCTCCTAAAAAACAATTAATTATTTTCGTAGCTAATTTTTAAAGAGGTATTATAATTGAAATAACTTTTTTAGAAAAAAATTTACCCTTATTTAATGCAAAAAACACCTGTAATACTTCTCATACTAGATGGTTTTGGTCATAATGAAAATCAACATAATAATGCTGTTGCAATGGCAAAGACTCCAAATTTAGACTTACTAAAAAAAAATAATGCTCACGGTCTAATAAACGCATCAGAATCTCATGTTGGTCTTCCAGAGGGTCAAATGGGTAACTCAGAGGTTGGTCATATAAGTATTGGGTCAGGAAGAATAGTCTATCAAGACATTGAAAGAATAAATGAGAGCATCAAAGATAAATCTTTTTTTAAAAATAAATTGTTAAATGACAATATTACACGTTTAAAAAATACCAAAGGAGCTCTCCACATATTAGGCCTGATATCTGACGGCGGAGTCCACAGTCATATTGATCATATTGCTGCATTATTAAAACTAGCCAAAGAAAAAAATATCAACAAAGTATATATTCATGCATTTTTGGATGGTCGTGATACCCCCCCCAAAAGTGCAGAAAAATATTTAAAGAGTTTAGAAGATTTATGCAGTGAACGTGAAGTCGGCAAAATCATATCATTATGTGGGCGTTTTTATGCAATGGATAGAGATAAAAGGTGGGAGAGAACAGAGGTAGCTCATAATTTAGTTGTAAATAATCAGGCAAATTATCATGCTTCGTCTACCCTTGAAGCCCTTCATCAAGGATATGAGCGGGGTGAAAATGATGAATTTATTTCGCCGACTATAATAGATACTGAAGAAAGAATAAAGATTTATGATAAAGATACTATTGTCTTTATGAATTTTAGATCTGACAGAGCCAGACAATTAACCGATAGTATTTTGAACGATAATTTTAATGAATTTCAAAGAAGTCACAAGATTACAAATGTCAGTTATCTCACGTTAACCAATCATGATTCTAGCCAACATAAAGCATTGCCAATTTTTATGCCTATTGAAATAAAAAATACTTTAGGTGAAATTATTTCGCAACGTGGTAAAAGTCAGCTAAGGATTGCAGAAACAGAAAAATATCCACACGTAACCTTCTTCTTTAATGGAGGTGAAGAGACTGTTTATCCTGGAGAGGAACGAATCATGATCCCCTCACCTAAAGTGGAAACTTATGATCTTAAACCAGAAATGAGCGCTCCCGAACTTACGAAACATCTTGAGGAATCAATACATTCAGGAAAATACGATTTAATTATATGTAATTATGCAAATGGTGATATGGTCGGTCATACAGGTAATATCAATGCTGCAATTAAAGCTATTGAAACATTAGATATATGTATATTTAAAATTGCACAAGCTGTAGATAAGCAAAATGGTCATCTTCTAATAACTGCGGATCATGGAAATGCAGAGGTGATGAAAGACGATAAAAATAATCAGCCACATACACAGCATACTACAAATCTGGTTCCATTCATCTATGTAGGGGAAAAAGCAAATATCAGAAATGGGGGAAACCTCGCCGATATTGCTCCAACAATCTTACACCTTATGGACGAGGAGATTCCAATAGATATGACAGGAAAAAATTTAATTATTAGCAATGATTAAAAAAAGAAATATTAAAACAATAGTTATAAGCTTTTTTATACTACTCAATCTTTTATTTGCACATATTGTTTTTGCAGATACCTCAGTAAAAAATAATAAATCTAACCTGGAGGAAATACAAAAAAAAATTGATCTACTTGATAAAAAAATCAATCAAAAAACTAAAGTAAAAAAGGGATTGACTAGAAAATTAAAAAAAGAAGAAAAGAGAATAAGTAAAACAAAAAAAGAAATCTTCAAAATTAAAAAGAAGGAAAAGTTAAATAAAAAAAAATTATCCTCGTTAAAAAAAGAATTAATAAAGTTAAAAGAAGAAATTGAATTTAGGAAAAAAAAGCAATCACTCAATTATTATCATAGCTACACTCAAGGCCAAAGTGGATCTCTTCAAATGCTTCTAGAAGGAGTAAACCCAAATAAAATTTCGAGAGAATTGAGATATTTTGGATACTTGTCAGAGGCTCAAAACGATAATATATTAAAATTAAAAGAGAGTTTTATAAAATTAGATGACAAGAAAAATAAAATAAATAAAACTGTAAAAAAAATTACTACTCTTAAAAATAATAAAGAAAAGAAAAGAAAAAAATTAGAACGAGAAAAGAAAAAAAAGAAAAATATACTTTCAAAACTAAATAAAGAAATAAAGACTCAAAGGAAAATTAAAAATAAATTAATAGCTGATGAAAAAAAACTTACCAGCATCATTGAAGATTTATTGAATAAATCTAAAATTATAAGCAAGAAGAAAGATAAAAAAGAAAAAATTATTGCAGATAATGTTTCCCTGCCTGATCAGTCTTTAGATAATCTAAATTTCAAGAAATTAAAAAAGAAATTAAAGCTTCCCATAAAAGGAAAAATTATTCACAAATTTGGGAAAAAACGCCCTGATACAGGAATTAGATGGAAGGGTCTTTTTATAAAGGCTAATGAGGGGGATCCGGTTTTTGCAGTTGCTAAAGGTAAGGTGGTATTTTCAGATTGGCTAAGAGGTTTTGGCAATATTATAATTATCGATCATGGTGGAAATTATATGAGTCTTTATGGGAATAATGAATCTCTTCTTAAAAAACAAAATGCCATGGTGAAAGGCGGAGACCAAATAGCTACCGTAGGTAATAGTGGTGGTAATAGCTCTAATGGTCTTTATTACGAGTTAAGAAGGAATAGTAAGCCATTTAACCCCTTAGCATGGACAAATCTTAAATAATTAATTACCTAATAAATGTAACCTTACCTTACGATTAAAATTTCCATAACGATGTTCAAATACAAAAATACCTTGCCATTGTCCAAGTTGTATCTCCTTTTCTTGAAATGGTATTGAAAGGCTTGTCTGGGTTAATGCAGTTCTTATGTGTGCTGGCATATCATCAGGTCCCTCTGTAGTGTGGGTAAAATGATGGTCGCCATCAACTACTATTCTTGAAAAAAAATTTTCTAAATCAACTAACACATCGCCATCATAATTCTCATTGATTAAAAGGCTTGCAGACGTATGTTGAATATGTAGAGTCAAAAGCCCATCATTGACAGCTTGGCTATCAACCCATTTTTTTATCTCAGATGTTATGTCATATAGCCCCCTTCCGAATGTAGGCTTTATGACTTCACTAAAAAACTGTTGCATGATATTTTCCTAAAGAATTAGATTAGGAATTAAAATAAATATGAAACTGAAATATTTAGTGATCTTCCTAATCCAGGCACCTGAATGCCTGTTGCTCTAGATACTCCTGTTGACATTGTAGCACCTTGGCCAAGGTATTCACCACCCAATGGGTTTCGGTAATTTCGGTCGAAAATATTTTCAATACTTGCAGCTATTTCGACTGAGTCTAACTTATAAGATGAATAAAAATTAGCTACTGCATACGAAGAGGTTTCTCTCTCTTGTCGAACCTCATCAATATTATCTTTTTTAGCAACTACATTTATACTAAAACTATTACGCCAATTATTTATTGCATGATTTATTCCAAAGTTTAAATTTGGCGGCATCAAATTGAATAGATCTGTTTTGTTATCAATATTCTTCCCACGCTGATAATTAAACTTGGCAAAAAAATCATACTTACCGAAACTCATATCGGAATAAATACTCTTTCTTAAAGCTATATCTAAACCAGTAATGGTTGCGTCATGATTTTTAAATAACAAATTCCTATAGCCATCAGCCCTTATCGCTGATGTATTCTCTACATCAATAAAATCATTGATATATGAATAGTAAGGATTTATTTTAAAACTCCACAATTTATTTTTACTTTGATGGTTAAATAAAAAGCCTATTTTATGCGCAGTTTCTGGCTTCAAATTGATATTTCCAATATAACCATTACCATCTCCATACAAATTATTCATATTTGCAGCCATAGTCCAAGTTGACCATGTATATCTTTGGTAAAGATTTGGGCTTCTTGATTTCATCGTATATCCTAATTCGATGGAAGAAAAATTATTTGGTGTATATTTTCCCAATATACTTAGATCTAGATTATGATCTTCTTTTTTTCTATCAGTGTTATTGTAAGCAGACGAATCGTTAGCTTGATTTGAACCCATCATATTCGTGTTGTTATAGCCTTGAACATCACCAGAATCAGATTGCACATAACCAAACCTTAGACCAAATGATGTCAACCATTCATTAGATAAAATTTTATCTAGTTGGGCATAAATATCAAAGCGATTTCGTTTTCCATCATTAATATTATAAAAATCATCTCCATACATCATTCCCTCCCCTGAAGAGTTTGATTCCCATTTATCATCAAGTGTGTAGAGCTGAATTTCAGTACCCATTTTAATATTATCTATGTCATTCAAAAAATAATTGATATCTAGTGACATGCCAAATGTTGATCCATCTGACTCCATAGGCATTCCAAAACTCCTATTGCCCATGTTCACGTATGTGTATTTTTTATCATCTGAAAAATCGTGTTTATGATTTGTATCATCGTAATAAATCTGTGATTTCAATTCTCCCCAAACATAATCAGCATTATGTTGAAGATTGATTTGATAATTAGTATTCCCTACAGAATCCATTCTTTGATTTGGAAAAGACTGGTAGGGGCTATCTTGATAAGAAAAATTTGCTTCAAAATAATGATTTTGATTTTTTTTGGCGTAGGTAACCTTATGGTTTTGATTCTTAAATTTTGTGGAACCTATTTCATCTCCAGATAAAAAGCCTTTGTCATTTGCAGCTCTCCCGCTTGTTTTAAAAGAAGATCCTGCATAAGAGTTATTTGCCTCAACAAAAGAACCAAAATATTTAAAAGCTGTATCAATATTTGCACTTTTTGTAAGAATATTAAGCCCAATAGCATCATTATTACTTTTATAAAAAGTATGTAATTTTCCAGAAATAATATTTGTGTTATTTTGTGAAAATTTCATAGAATTTGATTTTATATTTATAACGCCACCTATATTATCTCCGCCTTGGCTAACAGATGATAATCCTGCTAAAACATCAATATCATCAATATTTGCTGGACTGGTATAAGACAATGGTGGATTCATATGATTTGCGCATGAAGAAATAATATCCATACCATCAATCTTCACTTTTATTCTGTCATCCGAAAGTCCTTGAAGAAGAGGTAAACTTGAAAATCCTCCATTCTTTATAGTATTGGTACCGAGAAAATTATTTAATAAGTCGCCAGTGTCAACATTAAGAGATTTTTTTGGAGATATGAAATCTAAATCAAAACTTGCATCTCCGAATGGTAGCTCATTATTATCAATAATACTTATTTCTGGCAAATTCAGTGTGGGCTCAGCAAACAAAAAAGAGGGATAGAACATTAAAAAATATAAAAATAAATTTCTTTTACAAGACATGGAACAACTCCAAATAAATAAATAAATAAACTCCTTGAGAGAAGTTTGGTAAATTTATATTTGAGTAGGTGGAGCTTGCCTATGATAAAAGATTAAAGATAGATTTTTATTATAAAAAGTTGTATTGCTTAATTGGTATTGATTAAGAAACGAATTTTTAAATCTTACAACAAATTTAGTATGTGATGAGTCAATGTCTTTAGATGATAAATTACAATATTCACACATAGTCTGCGAATTAAAATTTGTTTTTTGTTCATCTTCAGAATAACTTATATCAATCACCTTTATGCCAGAAGATGTGCAGATGGTTTCAGAAAAACCATCTCCAAACGCTTTTGATACAAGAGGATTTAAAAGAATTATTATGAGAGCAAAAATTGAAGTAATTTGCCCTAATCTTCTTTTTTGATAATTTAACATGGCAAAACTATAAATTAAATTTTTGATTTACACAAATGACAATCATGTTGGAGATTCTAATTGCTAAAATTTTAACTGTGTTTTATTTTTAAAGGCATCATAAATTATTAAAATTGCGCCAACAGTTATAGCACTATCAGCAATATTAAATGCTGGCCAAAATATAGTTTTATCATAATGAAATGAAATGAAATCAATAACATAGCCCAAAAAGAGTCGGTCTATTAAATTTCCAACAGCACCTCCTAAAATCAAAGAAAGACTTATCGCGAGAAGTGGTTGATGAAGATTCTTTTTGATATAGAAAGGAAGTGCAATACTCACTAATAAAGAAATTGTCACTAAAAAATAACGTTGCCAACCACCGGCGTCGTGCAAAAAACTAAATGCTGCTCCAGTATTGCGAACATGAATAATGTCTAAAAAAAATGTAACTTCAATAATATCTCTTATCATCATATTAGCTACAATAATTTTTTTAGTTAGTTGGTCCAAAAATACTATAATAAAGCTATTGATATAGAGCTTAAGCATATTTTCTAACTTCACCATCTCCAAATAAATTTGTTGTACATCTTTTGCAAATTGATGGATGAGATATATCTTCACCGACAGATTTAACGTAATGCCAACAACGCTCACATTTTTTATATGGCGAAGGTATAACTTCTATGACGAAATCATCGCCGTCATAATCATCAATTAATATATGTGAGCAAATAAAAATAAATCTAAGATCTTCTTTAAAGTTATTGAGGCTATGTAGAATTTTTTTATTTGCTTTTATTATTAAATGAGCTTGTAATGATGATCCAATCTCTCCTGACCCTCTTAATTCTTCAATTTTTTTATTTGCGGCTACTCTTACTTTTATTATATTATTCCAATCCTCAATGTCATTTTTGCTTAAATCATGTTCAGGGAGGTTATACCAAGAGTCAGAAAATACAGAATGTTTTTCATTTTTACATAAAATTTCCCACAGTTCATGGGCAGTAAAGCTCAAAACTGGGGCCATAATTCTCATTAATGCATGGCTTAAATGAAAAAGAGCGCTTTGGGCTGATCGTCGAGCAAAGGAATTAATATCCGTTGTGTAAAGTCTATCTTTAATGATATCTAAATAAAAACCTCCTAAATCTTCTGAGCAAAAAGCCACAAATTTTTGCATTGCTGAATAAAATTCAAATTTCTCATAATGCTCAATTATATCTATTTGAAGCTTATCAACTTTATATATCGCGTATTTATCTATACTTAACATTTCATTAGTTTTTATAAGATGTTTTGTACTTATAAAATCATCTAAATTTGCACACAAAAATCTTAAAGTATTTCTTATACGTCTATAACTATCAGCTACCCTTTTTAAAATTTCATCAGAAACATTTAATTCCCTAGAATAGTCAGTGGTCGCGACCCAAAGCCTTAGAATATCCGCTCCATATTGATCCATAATCTTTTGTGGTGCTATCACATTTCCTTTTGACTTGCTCATTTTGTAGCCTTTTCCATCAACTACAAAACCATGAGTTAATAATGCTTTGTAAGGCGCCTTTTCATTTATTGCACAACTTGTTAATAAGCTTGATTGAAACCATCCTCGGTGTTGATCTGATCCTTCTAAATACAGATCTGCTTGAGAAGTTAAATCTTTCCTTTCAGATAAGACAGATTCATGAGTTGTTCCTGAGTCAAACCAAACATCAAGAGTATCGGAAATTTTTTGGTAGTTGTCTGCATCATCTCCTAAAAAATTTCTAGTATCAAGATCAAACCAAGCATCAATGCCTTCTTTCTCAATCATATTTGCTATAACGTCAAGATATGAGAGAGTTTTTGGGTGCGGGGCCAATGTATCCTTATGAAGAAAAATAGGTATAGGTACACCCCAATTTCTCTGACGAGAAACGCACCAATCAGGCCTATTTTTAATCATTGCCTCAAGTCTAGCTTTACCCCAGAATGGGAAAAATTTAGTTTCAGAAACTGACTTAATAGCAAGATCTCTCAAAGATTTGTTTTGATTCTCATGATTCATACCAATAAACCATTGCTGAGTGGCCCTAAAAATAATAGGCGTTTTGTGACGCCAACAGTGAGGATAGCTATGCGTATACTTTTCTTCAAAGAGTAGTGCATTCTCTTTTTTTAAGAGATCGATGATTTTTGTGTTGGACTCCCAAACAGTTAACCCTGAAACATGAGGTGTATCTTTTTTAAATCTTCCTTGACCATCTACGGGGTTATCAACTTGTAATCCATATTTTGATCCAACAATATAATCGTCTAAACCGTGAGCTGGTGCAGTATGGACCAAGCCTGTACCTGATTCAATAGTTACATGTTCACCACAAATAATTGGCACTCTTTTATCAAGAAATGGATGGCAACATATTAATCCCTCCATTTCCCTGCCCTTAAAAGAATTAATTTGTTTAATAGATTTTTTATACTTTAAGGCATTATGTTGTGCTAAATCCTCTGCAATTATTAAATATTGATCAGACAGTTCATACAAACCATAAATAAGATCAGGATGAACGCTTATTGCCTCATTGGCTGGAAGAGTCCAGGGAGTTGTAGTCCAAATAATGGCTGATACTTTCTTTGCTTTAATATTAGAAAAAATCTTATTACTGCTATCCTCTAAAATAAAAGAGACATCAATAGCAGCTGAAGTTTTATCTTCATACTCAACTTCTGCTTCAGCTAATGCAGAGCCACAATCTGTACACCAATGAACAGGTTTGCTTCCTTGATATAAAAAATTATTTTTATATATTTTCGCCAATGATCTAACTATATTAGCTTCTATTTTTTTATCTAAGGTCAAATATGGATTATCCCAATCCGCTAATACACCAAGCCTCTCAAAATCTTTCTTTTGTCTCTCTACCTGTTCAGAAGCATAATCCCTACAAAGTTCTCTAAATTTTTTTGGCTCAATGTCTTTTCCATGTTTTTTTTCTATCACTAACTCTATAGGAAGACCATGACAATCCCAGCCTGGAATAAAAGGTGCATCATATCCTGATAAAGTCTTTGATTTGATAATAAAATCTTTAAGTATTTTATTAACAGCGTGGCCAATATGAATATCACCATTTGCATAGGGTGGTCCATCATGCAGAATATATTTCTTTTTCCCCTCTCGTGATTTTCTTACCTCGGTATAAATTTTTGACTTTTTCCAACTATTAACCCAACCTGGCTCTCTTTTGGCTAAATTACCTCTCATCGGAAAAGTAGTCTCTGGCAAATTAAGTTTATATTTATTTTCTTCACTCATAGTTTTTCAAACACTCTCTTGCTTTCTTTATATCTTTTTGAATTTGTACTTTTAAGGCATTTATATTTTCAAACTTTTTTTCATCTCTTATTTTTTCTAAAAAAATCACATGTGCATGATCTCCATACAAGTTTTTTGAAAAATTAAATAAATGAACCTCTAGATTAAGCTTTGATATACCTGCAATTGTTGGTCTAGTACCCAAATTTGCAACACCATCTCTACCATTTAATTTTACAGCAAAGACTCCTTTTAATGGAGGTCTATTATGAAACATATGAATATTTGCTGTTGGAAAACCAATTTCTCTTCCTCTTTTGTCCCCATGTATTATTTTTCCAGATATAGCATAAGGTCTATCTAACAAAATTTTTGCTCGATTCAAATTACCTTTGGCAAGTAATTCCCTAATAATAGTGCTAGAAACTCTATCACCATTATTTTCTATAGTTTCCATTGTAAAAACATCTATATTGTTACTTTTTATACTGTCTATATTTCCTTTGCGATCTTTGCCGAATCTAAAATCACTTCCTATTATAATTTTTTGTGCACGTATGTTGTTCTTGATTAATGAAATAAAATCTAAATAATTCATACTTGAGAATTTTTGATTAAAATTAACAATAAAAACTTGATCAATTTTCTTTGCCATAAAATATTCAAGCTTTTCTCGGAGACTTATGATTCTTTTTGGTGCAATTTGTGGTGAAAAAAATTCTTTTGGATGAGGCTCAAAAGTCATTACTGACGAAAGGAGATTGTGCTTCTTCGATTCAAATAAAAGTTTATTTAATAATGCCTGATGGCCAAGATGGATACCGTCATAGTTTCCTATAGTCATTATGGATTTTGGATATTTTCGATCTATATGTCTAAAGACTTGCATGATTTACTGAGATAAATTTTTTTTGAAATCTAAAAAATTTATTCCCATCATTTTTAAAGAGGTAAAGTATGTAACCGTTCCGATTAAAATCAAAAAAATTAAATTATAAAATTTTTCCCATGCCGAATAAACCAGCCACAGATCAGTAGGCTTTTTAAAGTAATAAAGGCTTCCACCCATAACAAAAAGACCGAAGACTATCTTAGTTAAAAAAATTATCCAGCCTTTTTCCATAATAAATATTTTATTTTTTACTAAATTATAAAAAAGTAATCCTGCGTTAATCCAAGCTCCTAAAGCAATCGCTAAAGCAAGTCCAGCATGACCTAAATAACCTATAAAAATCATGTTCATAAATTGCGTACAAAATAAAGTAAAGATTGCAATTTTAACAGGTGTTTTAATGTTCTTTTGAGCATAAAAAGCTGGTCCCAAAACTTTAATTAATATCAATGCTACCAGTCCCACGCTATAAGCTACTAAAGCATATTTTGTCATATTGACATCATGTGCAGTAAAAGCGCCATAGAAAAAAAGAGTGGTGATCAATGGAATCGAGAGAATAAATAAGGCCATGGCTGCTGGTGCGGCGAGTAAAATAGAAAGCTTTAGACCCCAATTAATTAAACTAGAATATTCTTTGTTATTTTTTGACGCTACAGTACCTGATAAACTTGGAAGTAGTACCGTACTTAATGCTACTCCTAAAATCCCCACGGGAAATTCCATTAGACGGTCTGCGTAATATAACCAAGACACACTTCCAACTGCCAAAAAAGAAGCAAATACTGTATTAATTAACAATGAAATTTGAGTGACTGATACTCCTAATATTGCTGGACCCATAAGTTTAGTTATTTTCCAAACTCCTGGATCATTTATATTAAAATTTATCTTTGGTAACAAACCTATTTGCTTTAGGAAAGGTAATTGAAAAAATAATTGCAAAGTACCTCCAATAAAAACTGCCCAAGCTAATACAAAAACTGGTTGAGTAAAGCTATCTGCAAAACATAACGCAGCAATAATGAAGCTTAAATTGAGCCAAACTGGAGTGAATGCAGGAACTAAAAATTTGCCATATGAATTTAATATTCCCCCAGCCATTGAAACGAGTGAGATAAAAAATATATATGGAAATGTAATTCTTAACAAATCTACAGTAAGGCTAAATTTTTCTTGGTCTTCTGCAAATCCAGGAGCGCTTACATATATCAACCATGGCGCTCCAAATATTCCTATTGTTGTGAGAAAAATTAAAGATAATCCAAGGAAGGTCGCGACCTTATTAATTAAATCTTTCGTATCTTTTTTTGTTTTTTTAGACTTATAATCTGCCAATATAGGAACAAAAGCTTGTGTAAATGCGCCCTCAGCCGATATTCTTCGAAGAAGATTCGGAATTTTAAATGCAACAAAAAATGCATCAGTAGAGATACCAACGCCAAAGACTCGGGCAATTATACTATCTCTCAAGAATCCCAAGATTCTTGAGAGAAAAGTCATGCTGCTAACTCCCAACAGTGTTTTAATTAGGCCTCCCATGACAATCAGTGTAACAAATCTATGCTTTTGATTATCATAAATTTTCAATAATAATATTTAAAATCTTTGTCTTGTATATCGAATAGAAAGTATATAAAATACGAAATTATTTTATTTAGTAAGTACAAAGGATAACTATAATGGCGAATACTTCACAGGCCAAAAAAAGAGCAAGACAAAACGATGCACAAAGATCACATAATGCAAGTCTTCGTTCCATATTTAGAACTGCAGTTAAGAAAATTATTAAAGCAATTGAAGGTGGTGATAAAAAACTTGCTGATGCCGCTTATAAAGAAAATATAGCTGTGATTGACAGAATGGCAGATAAGAAAATTGTTCACAAAAATAAAGCTGCTCGCCATAAATCTAGACTAAACACCGCAATTAAATCATTGTAATAAATTTATTTGCTCATGATTAATTCATGAGCAATTTTTTTAATTTTTTAGCTTTATCTAATATATTATTTAAGTCATCGCCAAGCACATTGAAATGTGCCATTTTTCTTCCTCTTCTCGGCTCTTCTTTTCCATAAAAATGCAATCTTACATTCGCTTCATTCAACAAAATATTAAAGTTAGGTTCTCTTAACTTATCTTTGTTAGCAAACCAAATATCTCCTAATAGATTTACCATGACCGATTTAGTGTGCGGCTCTGGATCCAAAAGCTCAAGATCAGTTAGAGTTCTTACTTGAAGATCAAACTGATTTAAATTACAAGCATCTAAACTATAGTGTCCTGAATTATGAGGTCTTGGAGCAATTTCATTAATATATAAAGTATTATCAACGATAAAAAATTCAACAGCTAATACACCTACATAATCTAACTTTTCTGCTATGGCTTGTGCGTATTCTCTAGCCTTAGATGCTATATTTTCTGAAACTCTCGCTGGACTAATTGTAATATCAAGGATTCCATTTTTATGCTGATTTTCTGCAAGTGGGAGACATACGCTATTGCTATTTAGGGACCTTCCCATAACAACTGATATTTCAATATCTAACGATAATTTTTTCTCAAGTACACATGGGACAAAATTTAATTGAACAAAAGCCTGGTTTAATTCCTCAATATTTGTCACCATTTTTTGACCTTTTCCGTCATAACCAAATTGAGCAACCTTTAAAATAGCTGGAAAAAAGTTATGGGGAACTTGATCAATATGATCTTTTTTTTCAATAACCTTAAATGGTCCAACTGGAAAATTATTATCTTGTAAGAAATTTTTCTCCTTAATTCTGTTCTGCGCTATAGAAACTGCAAATGAGCTCGGATGGACTGTTATACTTTTTTCAAGATAAGCCAATGTGGTAGAAGGAATATTTTCAAATTCAGTTGTGACAGCGAAGCAATTTTCAATAATATTATCTAACGCATCATAATCATCAAAATTTTTACAAATATGTTGATCTGCAACAAGTCCTGCAGGACTCTTTTTATCAGGATCCAAAACAAAAACTCTATATCCCAATTTTTGAGCAGCAACAACAAAAAAGCGCCCTAATTGTCCACCCCCCAACATACCTAAAATCTTTGAATCTCTAGTACTCATTTACTTTTTTCGAGCTCCATCTGCATAACCATATCAATTTGGTCAGCTCTAAATTGATTTAACTTTTTCAAAACATCTAAATCATTATTTGCAATTATTGATGCTGCAAATAATCCTGCATTTATAGCTCCCGCTTCACCAATTGCAAAAGTGGCTACTGGAACGCCTTTTGGCATTTGCACAATGGACAAAAGTGAATCCTGACCTTCAAGATGTTTTGTTGGAATAGGTACTCCGAGAACTGGTAAGGTTGTTTTGGATGCAATCATGCCAGGAAGATGAGCAGCACCTCCTGCTCCAGCAATAATAATTTTAAAACCATTATCTTTTGCATTTTCTGCAAAATTAAACATTAAATCTGGAGTACGATGTGCAGAGATAACCTTGGATTCATAGGATATACCAAAATCATCTAAGGTTTTGGCGCAATTTTTCATGATTGGCCAATCACTATTTGACCCCATAACAATAGCTATTAATGGTATTTTTTTCTCCATCTAACTTTTCCTTGTAGTCTTTCTTAATAAAGCAATGTTGTCTTTGTGCGTCAAATTAGATTCATTTATATAACCTAGTATTAATTCAATCTCATTTGATCCATGTCCACAAATTTTCTCAACTTCATCATTATTATAATTTATTAATCCTTTTGCGATTACCTTTTGTTTTGTGTTAACAAACTTAATTATTTCACCTCTTTTATAAATACCCTCCGATCTGAGCGCTCCATTTGGAAAAATACTTTTACCTTGATATATCTCTTCTTCTGTTTTCTCATTTATAAACAATTTACCTTTAGGTTTTAAATGATTATTCATCCAAATCTTCTTCGAGGCTATTTTTACTCCTTTACTTTGAATTAGGGTCTTACTCATATTATGTTGATCTAATTCAAGAAGAATATTTTTCTTTCTGCCAGATAAAATAATTGTATTGGTTCCACTCATGGAGGCGCGTTTGGCGGCATTAATTTTAGTAACCATTCCTCCAGTCCCTGTACTTGATTTTGAGTCTTTAGCAGCTTCCATAATCTTTTCATCATCAATAAAAGCGTGCTTAATTAACTTTGCATCTTTATTTTGAGCTGGATCATCAGAAAAAAGACCCGCCTGATCTGTAAGCAATAATAAATAATCAGCCTCGATAAGATTTGCAACCATTGCAGCAAGCGTATCATTATCACCAAATCTAATTTCATCATCAGCAATTGTGTCATTTTCATTTACAACCGGGATAATATTTTTATCTAAAAGTTTGCTGATTGTGGTGCGTGCATTAAGAAAGCTTTTTTTTCCGCTCAAATCATCATGAGTTAGGAGAATTAACGAGGATCTTAATTTGTATTTAGTGAACAAAGATTCATAGGCTTGTGCCAAAGCCATTTGGCCTACTGATGCCGCAACACGTAAATCACTCAACTCCTTGGGTCTTTTTTTATAGCCAAGTATTACCATTCCAGCAGCGATGGCTCCACTTGAGACTAAAACTATTTCTTTACCTTCGGAAATCAGAACAGCAATCTGCTTTATTAATAACTTTAACTGCTTCTTGTCAATATTATTACCATCATTTGTGATAACACTAGATCCAATCTTAATTACAACTCTTTTTGCAGCATTAAAATTTATATTATTCATCTATAGATAATCCCTCAATATGCTTCATTATTTCATATGCCAACTCTTTGCATCCATTACCATTAATAGCAGAAATAGAAAACACTTTATCTGTCCATTGCATATTTTTTATCAATTCTTCTTTGATCATATCTATATTTACTGCTAAATCAATTTTATTTAAGACTATCCATCTTGGTTTTTTAAATAAACTTTTACTATATTTTTCTAATTCATTAATGATTGCTTTTGCTTCTGAAACTGGGTTAACTGATGGATCAAAAGGTGCGATATCGATAATATGTAATAACAATTTAGTACGATCTAAATGTCTTAAAAATTGATGCCCTAGCCCATGTCCGTCTGCTGCTCCCTCTATCAAACCTGGAATATCTGCAACAATAAAACTTCTTTCTGTATCTACTCTAACTACCCCAAGATTTGGCTTTAATGTTGTGAAAGGATAATCTGCGACCTTAGGTTTTGCAGCTGAGATAGATCTTATGAGTGAAGATTTTCCTGCATTCGGCATTCCTAACAATCCCACTTCGGCGAGTACTTTTAGCTCTAAATAAAGTTCAAATTCTTCCCCAGGCTCTCCTTGGGTGCATTGTCTTGGGGACCTATTAGTGCTCGATTTAAAATGAACATTACCTAAACCTCCTTTTCCTCCATTAGCTATTACCTTTCTATCTCCATGTACATCAAAATCTGCAAGTATTTCTCCAGATTGCGTTTCTGAAATAATTGTTCCAACGGGAACTCGAAGAATTAGGTCTTCCCCTTTTGCTCCATAGCACTCCGAGCTTCTTCCATTCTCTCCTCTTTTTGCTCGATAATTCTTTACAAATCTAAAATCTATAAGCGTATTAATATTTTCGTCTGCTTCGACAAAAATCGAACCTCCTCTTCCCCCATCGCCTCCATTCGGACCGCCCATAGGCTCATATTTTTCTCGTCGAAATGAAGCAATACCATTTCCCCCGTCACCAGCGAATATTCTAATTGTTGCTTCGTCGATAAATTTCATTTTTGATCCATCAAACAAAAAAGCCCTATCGTCTGATAGGGCTTTGAGATATATTTAAAAAAACTATGCAGTTACTATGTGCACTAATTTTCTCTTTAAAGCCCCTTTAGTCGAGAAGCTTACTTTTCCATCCGCCTTAGCAAATAAGGTGTGATCTTTTCCAATACCAACATTTGAACCTGGATGCATCTTTGTTCCTCTTTGTCTTAAAATAATACTTCCTGCTTTTACAAACTGGTCACCAAAAGCCTTTAATCCAAGTCTTTTAGATTCTGAATCTCTTCCATTTCTGGAGCTACCACCTGCTTTTTTATGTGCCATTAGATTTATTCCTTAAATTATTTAACTGCAATCTTATCAATTTTAATTTCTGTAAAACTTTGTCTGTGTCCTTGAGATTTCTTGTAGTGCTTTCTTCTATTCATTTTAAAAATCTTCACTTTATCTAAACGGCCATGAGACACCACTGTCACCCCGACTGAAGCTCCTTTAATTAATGGGGATCCAATTGTAACTTTATCTCCATCAACTAAAGTTAGAACATCATCAATGTTTATTTTTCCACCAACTTCAGATGCCAACTTTTCGACTTTTAAAGTTTGGCCCTCTGAAACCTTAAATTGCTTACCACCTGTTTTAATTACAGCGTACATATTTAACAACCTTATTTAAAATATATTACTCTTAAGACCCGCGATTATACTCAAAATATTAAGATTTATCAATTATTTATTAGGTCATTTCAATACGGATTCTTAAACATGATGTGCTAGTCAATAAAACCTATGCTATGTGATAAAATCATTACAAATCAATATAATTTATCATTTTACTTTGCTCTCTAACATTACCCACTCTATTTCAAATGACTTAATCTTAGTTGACAATGTCATCAAAAAATCCCTTTTTTCGGAAATACCTATTGTCAATCAAATCTCTAATCACATTATTAATAGTGGAGGAAAGAGAATACGCCCATCATTGCTTCTTCTTCTTGCTAAATTAAGTGGTGAAATTAAGCCTAGTCATCATGAAATTGCTGCCATTATTGAGTTTATTCATACTGCTACGCTGCTGCATGATGATGTAGTTGATCAATCCACCCAGAGACGAAGTAGCAAAACTGCTAATGTAATATTTGGAAATTCAGCAAGTGTTTTAGTAGGTGATTTTATATATTCTCGTTCATTTCAAATGATGTCAAAAATCAATAATCTTGAAGTGATGAGAATACTTGCAGATACTACCAATTCAATTTCTGAAGGAGAAATATATCAGCTTCTCAATACAAATAATGCTGAAGTTAATGAGGATGATTATTTCCAAGTTATTGATTGTAAGACAGCTAAGCTTTTTGAGGCATGTGGTTCTTTAGCTGGCACCTTGAATAACTCAGGAAGAGAATCAGTGTCAGATTTGGCATTACTTGCAAGAAATTTTGGAGTAATCTTTCAACTTACAGATGATATTCTTGATTATTCAGGCAAGGAAGTTGAAATGGGTAAAAATATTGGGGATGATCTTGCTGAGGGAAAAATGACACTACCGCTAATATATGCAATGAAAGCTGCAGACTCAAGTGAGCAAAAAATTATAAAAGATGCAATAAAAGTAGGTGATATAAATCATCTTCCTCAAATAATTGATATATTAAAAAAAACTAATTCAATAAAAAAAGTGTCGGAAAAATTGAATACTTTCGTTGACGAGATCAATCTTATTTTAGATAAATTCAATAGTAGCGAAACACGAGATGAATTGCGTGAGTTAGCATCATATATTGCTCAAAGGAAGAATTAATTAAATATTGATAATATTAGGTAAATCATATCAACAAAAATAAAATGCATATCGTTGGATTAACAGGAGGCATAGGGTCAGGAAAAAGTGAGGCGAGTAAGATCTTTATTTCGCTTGGAATTGAAGTTATTGATTTAGACTCTATTGCTAAAGATATTACAAAAAAAGATGGTTTTGGATATGCGCCACTTGTTAAGCTTATGGGAAATGATTATCTAAATAAGACCAAAGAGATAGACAGAAAAAAATTACGTAAGAAATTTTTTGAAGACATTTCTATAAAAAAAAAGGTTGAATCAATTCTTCATCCCTTGATTCTCGAAGAGTGTAAAAATCAAATAAAAAGATGTGATGGTAATAATTATAATTATATTGTTATAGTTGTTCCATTGCTATTTGAGACCTCTGTTTACCTTGATTTGATAAATGAAAGTCTCCTTATTGACTGTAGAGAAAACCTACAATTGAAGAGAGTTAAAGCAAGGGATATGAATTCACCCACATTAGTCCAATTAATTATGAATTCTCAAAAAAATAGAAAAGAAAAAATTAAAAAAGCTGACAATGTAATAATGAATAATGGCACAATAAATGATCTTAATGATCAAATACAAAGATTTCATAAGAAAAAGCAAAAAATAATAGGTCTAAATTTATGATTAAATATGAATTTCCTCTTAATGAAAGAATACGACGATTTCTTCGATTTGATGAATTATTTAATAAAACGAATAACTTGATGGAGGAATTTGATAAGAATAATGAATATTTTGTCTTTGAAAGACTTTTTGAATTGATGCAAACAGCCTCAAGATCAGATTTAAGAATTGACCTTATGCAAGAGACAGTAAGACAAATTTTAAAATTTAAAAAAAAATCAAAAACGAAAAAAAATAACGAGCTAATAGATAAATTACTTCTTGTAAAGTCAGATCTAGAAAAAGCTAAAATCAATCCTAGCTACCATTTTGGTAATGATAAATTTTTACAAGAAATTAAATCCAGAAATGATAGTCCATTTGGAATTACTAAAGTTGACTTTCCTGAACTTCAATACTGGATTGAACATGAATCAAACGCTTTCAGAAAGAATTATCTTTATCAAAAATTATTATCTTTTCAACCTATTGAAAATGCTATAAAGACGCTTACGCAAATTTTAAGAGCATCCGGCGAATCAATCGCTCTAGAAGCTCCGTTAGGAGTTTACCAAAATAAACTGGATCCAACATTAAGGTTTGATTTAATAACTCTTACATTGAAAAAACATTTAAAATATATACCGATTGTTTCCTCAAATAAATATGCTTTCAGTGTTCATTTTAATCACGCAGTTAAGAATATTAAATCTGATAATAATATTCAATTCAAGATATGCTTTGGGGTATTTTAGACTATGTTAATACCTTGCCCGAGATGTAAGAAAAGTACCGAGTACAACAACAAAAATAAGTATAGGCCTTTTTGTTCTGAAAAATGCAAATTAATAGATTTAGGAGCGTGGGCCTCTGACGAATATAATATATCTGGAGATTCAAATGAAATACATTATGATGAAAGCTAATAACCCTTTAATTTTTTTGTTTTTATTATTTTTTAATTTAAGTGCTTTTTCTCTTGATTTAGAAGTTGATTCTCCTGTCATTAAAGCTCCAAGACCAGGACAAAATATTTCTGCTGGATACGTAACTTTAACATCTGCAAACGATTTAAAGGTTAAATCAATTGAGTCAAGTTTGATGGATAAGATAGAGGTTCACACCATGAAAATGGAGAATGATGGTTATGGGGGTAAAAAAATGCTAATGCGAAAAATAGACACACCTCAACTTATCGCAAACAAACGATTTGTTCTTAAGCCTGGGGCAGATCATTTAATGTTTTATGGTATTAATGAGCCAATCAAGGCAGGAGATAGAATACCTTTACTGTTTAAATTCCTCGATCAGGATACATTAATTGAAAAGACTATTATTTTTAACGTAATTTAACTATTCCATATTGCTCTTTGTGAAGCTATCCCTACTCCGCCATAATTTAGAGCATTACCGACGTCCGCTTTTGTCATGCCACCTAAAGCATAGGTAGGCATATTATATTTTTCGATAATTTTACCGAAACTGTCCCAGCCCAAAAGTTGAGCTTTTGGATGTGATTTAGTTTTCTTGATTGGTGAAAGAGTAATAAAATCTAAATCTAATTCAATTGCTTTTTCTATATCTGAATCTTTATGGCATGAACCGCCAATAATTAAGTCTTTTGGAAGATCTGAAAGATTATTAAGCATTATTGAATTTAAATGAACGCCATCTGCATTTAATTTATAAGCTAATTCTATGTCTGAATTAATTAACACTTTTGCATCAAATTTTTTAGTTATATCAATAATTTTTTTAGCGATATCTAAAAAGCCTTTGCGATGCATAGCTTTTTCTCTTATCTGAATAAGCTTTATACCATCATTTAGTTTATTTGTTAGTTTGACTAAAAAATCACCTGAACATTCATAAGCATTGGTTATTGCATAAATCTCCGGCAATGCAATAGCTTTGAAAATAAATTCATTCGCAGGCAAAATTGGAGAAACATCTATTTTTTTTAATCTCACCCAAGTTAATTTTTGCTTTTCCTTTGCCTCAAGATTTCCTGACCATGAAGTTATTTTATAAAAATGAAGAACAACATCATAATCTTCATATTTATATTTCTTGATAATCCATTTTTTAAAATCCACAACTGAAATACCAATTTCTTCTTTGAGCTCTCTTTTTAAGGCCTGCTCTGGTGATTCACCAAGTTCAATTTTTCCACCTGGAAATTCCCACCAACCATTCCAAGTTTTTGGCTTCGGTCTCTCTGCCATCAAAAGGTCTGAATGTTGATTAAATAAAATACCTACTGATGCCTCTATTTTCATAAAGATTAGGTTCTATAATCAGAATTAATTTTTACATATTCATATGATAAATCGGAGGTCCACATCGTAGCATTAGCTAACCCGTTACCAATTTGAATTTTAAGTGTAATTTCATCCTTACTCATTTCTTGCTTACCTATCTCTTCTGAATATTCATTTGCAATCGTCCCATCTCTAGCAAATAAAATATTATTCAAATAAATATTTATGCTTGAAATATCAAGCTTTTCAACCTCTGCGTTTCCAATTGCTGCTAGAATTCTCCCAAGATTTGGATCAGATGCAAAAAATGCTGTTTTTACTAATGGAGAGTTAGCAACAGACTTAGCAATATTATGACAATCTATTTCACTGGGTCCTTGTTCTACTATAATTTCAATAAATTTAGAAGCACCTTCACCGTCTCTTACAATAGATTGGGCTAATTGTTTAGCAACAATCTCCATTAAATTCTTTAGGGCTTCATATTTATGATCTTTTTTTACAATCTTTTGATGTTTAGCTTTATTTGTTGCTGCTATAACAAACGAATCATTTGTCGATGTATCCCCATCTACAGATATCTTATTAAATGTTTTTTCTGTAATTTCATGAGTTAATTCATTTAACATTTCTGAATTTATATTTGCATCAGTTCCAATAAAAGAAAGCATAGTTGCCATGTTTGGATTGATCATGCCAGACCCTTTACAAATTCCTGTTATATTTACTTCAGTACCATCGACTTCACCAGAAATTGAAAAAGCTTTTGGTATTGTGTCGGTAGTCATTATTGCTTCTGCAGCATCTAACCAATTATTTGGATTTAATTTATTTACCAACGGTGTAATGGAATTTTTAATTTTTCCTAAAGGCAAATGAGTCATGATAACTCCCGTCGAAAAAGGGAGCACCTCTTCAAAACTGACTTTTAAACTTTCTGCCAATTGATTGCAAATGTCTTTTGTATCTTCAATACCTTTTTCCCCTGTACCTGCATTAGCTGATCCAGTATTGATAATGAGTGCTCTAACTCTTGGGCTCATATTTAAATTTTCTTTAGCAATTACCACAGGTGCTGCAGCAAATTTATTTTGAGTAAAAACACCAGCTACCAAAGATCCCTCGTCCAAAAAAATAAGCGCCAAATCTTTTCTATGCTTATATTTAAGTTCTGCTTCAAATGAGCTCAATGATATGCCAGAGATAACGAGAATATCTGAATTTAACGGCTTTAAAAGATTAATTGGCATACTTTATTTTTTTCTCCAAATTGTTCCATCAGAATTATCTTCAAGCAAAATACCTTTTTTTTCTAAAAAAACTCTTATCTCGTCTGCGACTTTATAATTTTTATTTTTTTTTGCCTGTGCTCTATCATGAATTAATTCCTCAATATCAAATGTTCGATCCTCGCTGCTTCCCTTTAAAAATATTTCGGGTTTTTGTTCTAAGATACCTAATAAATTTGCGAGCTTTATGAGTAAGATGATCTCAGCTTTTTGTGAATGTTTATTAATATCATTACTCAATGCAAATAATACAGACAAAGCCTCAGGGGTGTTAAAATCGTCATCTAATGCTGCCTTAAATTTAATAGCATATTTATTTTTCCAATCAACGCCCTCATTACATTTATAATGAAACCCCCTTATAGTTATATACAAACGAGTAAGGCCTTGTTTTGCATCCTCCAAATGTTTGTCAGAATAATTCAAAGGGCTCCTATAGTGTGCCTTTAGAACAAAAAAACGAACAACTTCTGGATTAAAATGCTCAAGAATTTCTCTTATAGTAAAAAAATTCCCGAGAGATTTTGACATTTTTTCATCATCAATCTTTACAAATCCATTATGGATCCAATAATTAACCATCTTGCATTCATTGGCTGCCTCAGATTGAGCTATTTCATTCTCGTGATGCGGAAATTGTAAATCCTGACCACCCCCATGAATATCAAAAGTTTTACCTAAAAATTTATTGCTCATAGCTGAGCATTCTATATGCCACCCAGGTCTTCCTTCACCCCAAGGCGACGACCACGAGGGTTCATTTGGCTTTGCTGATTTCCATAAAACAAAATCAAAGCTATTTTTCTTGAATGCATCAATATCAATCCTTTTACCAGCTTTTAGGTCATCTAGTGATTTTCCTGATAAATTGCCATAATTATCAAACTTACCTACAGAATAAAAAACATCGTTATTTTCTCCTACATACGCCATTCCCTTTTCAATAAGGACTTCAATCATATGAATCATATCGTCAATTGATTCAGTCGCTTTGGGTTCAATATCAGGACTTATGACACCCAAGGACTTTGCATCTTGATTCATTTCATTTATGAATTTTTCCGTCAATAGTGTCGTAGAGATATTTTGTTCTTTAGCTTTTAAAATTATTTTGTCATCTATATCTGTAATATTTCTTACATACGTTACTTCAAAGCCACTTTCTTTAAACCAGCGATTAATTAAGTCAAAAACAATCAATACCCTTGCATGCCCCAAATGACATAGATCATAAACAGTCATCCCACAAACATACATAGAAACTTTTCCTGGAACAATTGGAATGAATTTTTCTTTTGAATTAGTTAAGCTATTAAATAGAGTGATCATGTTTGATATCGTGGATAGGTGGGTAGTAAAGGAGTGTCATTTATGCTAAATTTACTTTTAATTTAAAAAAATTATAACACGTAGCTCCTATAATCTTATTTGGGTTTCTTTCAATACTTTTAAAAGTAATCAAAAAAAAATGAATAAAATATATATTGTATTTCTTATAATCTTCTCTTGTTTTAGTTTTAATGCTAAGGCCGAAATTGTCATTATGGAAACTTCGAGGGGATCAATAACCATTGAGCTTGATAATAAAAAAGCCCCTATAACTGTAAAGAACTTTATGCAGTATGTGAATGAAGGTTTTTATGATGGATTAATTTTTCATAGGGTAATTAAAGGTTTTATGATTCAAGGAGGAGGTTTTGATAAAAATTTATATCAAAAGCTAACTAATGACCCTATAAAAAATGAATCAAAAAATGGCCTCAAGAATGAACAATATACAATAGCAATGGCAAGAACTAATGACCCAAATTCAGCAACATCACAATTCTTTATAAATTTAGTTGATAACTATTTCTTAGATAATGGTGATGGTTACTGCGTATTTGGTAAGGTTACTGAAGGTCAGGATATCGTTGAGGAAATTGGAAATTTATCAACTCATGTTGCAAACGGTATGGGAGATGTTCCCATTAAAACAGTCGCCATAAAATCTATCAAAATATTAAAATAAGGGTACTAAGTTAATGGTTAATATCAAAACTAATAAAGGTTCGTTTACTATTGAATTGGACAAAGAAAAAGCACCTATATCAAGCGAAAATTTTTTAAATTATGTAGATAAAGGATTTTATTCAGGAACTATTTTCCACAGAATTATTAATGGATTTATGATTCAAGGTGGTGGTTTTGATTCAAAAATGAATCAAAAGGAAGCTGATGCTCCAATCAAAAATGAAGCAGATAATGGTTTAAAAAATGATGAGTACACACTTGCAATGGCAAGAACCTCAATTCCAGATTCGGCTACCTCACAATTTTTTATCAATGTGGCCAATAATTCATTTTTAGACTTTCCTGGTCAGGATGGCGCTGGTTATTGTGTCTTTGGTAAAATTACCGAAGGTAAGGAAATTATCGATCAAATTAAGGCTGTTCCAACAGGCTCAGCAAATGGTCATCAAGATGTTCCTTTAGAACCTATTATTATTGAGGATGTTACTCTCTGCTAAATATTAAAGGAGATGCTTTATTTGTATCTGACATTCATTTAACTGAATCAGATCCATCATCAATCGATAATTTTCAGCAATTCTTACTTCAGGAATGCTCCAAAAATCCTAATTTATTTATTCTAGGTGATTTATTCGACTACTGGATTGGTGATGATTCATTACATTTCAAAAAACTACAAAAAGTATTTACAGAAATTTCCGACAACACTAAAATTTTCTTTATTTGTGGTAACAGAGACTTTTTAGTCGGAGATAATTTCTTTAAAAAAACAAAAATAAATTCTTTGCCTGATGAATCAGTTATTACAGTAGATGGAAAAGAAATCATTCTGATGCATGGTGACAGTTTGTGCACAGATGATAAAGATTATCAAGAATTTAGAAAGTTATCTCGTTCAAGAGCATGGAAAAAAGAATTTCTTAGTAAGTCTTTAGATGAAAGGCTAGAAATATGTCTACAATTGAGAAAAAAGAGTGAGATGGCTAAGAGTATGAAGGAAGAGGCTATAATGGATGTTAACCTTACCTCGGTTGAGAAAGTTTTCTCTAAATATAACTACCCTACTTTTTTGATTCACGGCCATACACATAGATTAAAAACTCACCATCATTTAATTAACGATCATAATTGTCAACGTTGGGTTTTAGGTGATTGGGAGAGAAGAGCTAATTATATTGAATTAAAAGAGGGTAAACTGAAATATCGCTACATTAATTCATAAAGAAAGTTCTGTTTTACGGTTATAATTCGCAGCTTTATTTAATACTCCATTAATGAATTTAAATCCTTCTAAACCACCAAATGATTTTGTGATTTCAATCGCCTCGTTAATAACAACCTTATAAGGCACTTCTAAACAATTTTTTAATTCATAAAGTGAGCAATATAAAATAGCCAATTCAATTGGACTAAGCTCATCTATTTCTCTGTCTAGATACGTTTTAATTTCTTTATTGAGAATATCAAAATTCTTGTGTACACCGTCAAATAGTAATAAATAGAAAGACTCGTCCGACAAAGTATAATCAGGATCATCTTTAATATCTTTTTTGATTAGTTGAATGTCAAATTTATTAACAAGCCCTCTATAAACGCTCTTCATAGCCAATTCTCTAGCCTTACGTCTACTATTAATAACTTTCTTTTTTCGTTTTTGTGGTTTTAAATTAACCGTCATATATTTTTTAACATAAAAGCCATTTCTATCGCTGCAAGCGCTGCTTCTTCACCTTTATTTTTAGTTCTAGCATAGGCTTCTTCACTTGAATTGGTTGTAATGATTGCATTGACAACAGGAATGTTATGGTTTAATTGAACCTGCATGAGACCGAAGGCAGATTGATCAGACACAACTTCAAAGTGGTAAGTTTCTCCTCGAATTACAGCACCAACCCCTAAAATAACATCAACTTTTTTTGATGCAGCCAAAGCATTGGCTACTATGGGAATTTCTAATGCCCCCGGGACATTTTTATGTAAAATATTGTCTTTATCTACGCCTTCTGACAATAATTTATTTACTGCTGATGCTAACAATTCATTAACAACGCTATTGTTAAATCGCGATGAAACAATACCTACCTTAAGATTGTCTATCGAATACACCGTCATAACATACCCCTCAAAGGAATATGATTATACCCTTTTGTAAAGCATTAAGAACACCTAAGATAATTGGTACCCCAACAACTAACCAAGCAAGAGGTAAAATTAATTTTTGAACAGTTGAATTAGTTTTTGCAGATGTAACGTTATTTATTGTTTTATCCTGACCCTTCAAAGCTCCTTGCTCTTTTTTTAATTGAGCGTCAGTCATAGCATATTTTTTATTCACTGGCTTTATAAGTAAATTTAAAATAAATCCGATAACAAGAAGAAGTGCAAGAATTTTAAAGCTTGAATTATAGGCCTGGTCAGTGGGTATGCCCAAAGCCAATTGATATTCCCTTAAATAAGATATCAACATTGGCCCTACAATTCCTGCTAGTGACCATGCTGTTAATAATCTTCCATGAATTGCGCCCACATGTTGAGTCCCAAAGATATCTGCAAGATAAGCAGGAATCGTTGCAAATCCTCCTCCGTACATTGTTAATATAACTAAAGTAATTAGTACAAATGTTGCTATATACTGATTTAAACCTGCCCAAGGTGCAGCGAGATATAAAATAGTCCCCAAACTAAAAAATATTGCATATGTTAATTTTCTACCAAGGTAATCAGATGAGGATGCCCAAAAAATTCTACCAATAATATTTGCTAAAGAAAGTAAAGCGCCAAATCCAGTTGCAATAGCGCCGATTATTAAGGGATCAAAGCTGCTCGCAGCAATCTCTTGAAACATTGGTTTTGCTACAGAGAGAACACCTATACCAGCAGATACATTAAGACATAGCACGCCCCAAAGAAGCCAAAATTGAGGAGTTTTATGCGCTGTGCTTACATGAACATGATTGGTTGAAATCATACTATTAGATTTTTTAACAGGGGGCGTCCATCCATCTGGCTTCCATCCATTTGCAGGAACTCTATAGGCAAAAGCTCCAATGGTCATGGCGATAAAATAAATTACACCCATAGTCAAAAAGGTTTGCGCAATACCATAACTTTCAATGAGACTGTCTCCCAACGGCATTCCAATCATAGCTCCACCGCCAAATCCCATTATTGCCATTCCAGTTGCAAGCCCTCTTCTATCTGGGAACCACTTAATGAGTGTGGAAACAGGCGAAATGTATCCAAGGCCTAGTCCAAGACCGCCCACTACTCCTGCACCTAACCAAATTAACCACAGTTGATGGGTTGAGACACCAAATGAGGTAATTATGAGCCCACCTCCCCAAGCAACTGCAGCAGCAAATCCTGCTTTTCTTGGTCCAGCTCGCTCTAACCAGTGTCCAAATATAGCCGCCGACATTCCAAGAACAACGATGGCGATTGCAAAAGTCCATACCACATCACTTCTTAGCCAATCACATGATGTAGTAAAAATTCTCTCCCAAAAAGTTATACTAGAATTACATTCCGAACCTATTAGCTGAGTAAGTTCAGGCCAAAAAATACTAAACCCATATATCATTCCAATTGAAAGATGAATAAGAAGAGCGGCTGGTGGAACCATCCATCTATTAAATGACTTATCCGCGACGATGTTTTCTCTATCTAAAATGCTCATATATAAACCTTTTTTCAATCATCCCATTAAACTAAAGTAATTATTCAAATAAATCAATAAATTAAATGAAAAGATATTATTTGATATTAAACTGTCATAATTTATTCATATAACTGTCATATTATTTATTTTTGATTTAACTTTTAAGGAAATTATAAATGGCTGCGAATATTTTAATAGTTGAAGATGAAGAGTCCATTCTTGAATTAATTTCAATAAATCTTCATCAAGCTGGATTCAATCCTATTCGGGCATTAAATGCAGAATATGCAGAAAATATCATAAAAGAGGCTTTACCCGATCTTATCATTCTCGATTGGATGCTTCCTGGAATGAACGGGGTAGAATTCGCTAAAAGAGTAAGAGGCAACTCCACTACAAAATCTATACCAATAATAATGCTTACTGCCAAAAGTGAAGAAGATAACAAATTAAAGGGCTTAAACACTGGAGCTGACGATTACATGACTAAGCCTTTTAGTCCAAAAGAATTAATAGCTAGAATAAAGGCTATTTTAAGACGTAAGACCCCAGAGCTTGTTGATGAGCCTATTTCAATTGGCGAGCTTATTTTAGACCCAAGTAAACATTTACTGCAGCATAATAATAAAACTATTAGCGTTGGCCCCACTGAATTTAAACTTCTTAATTTTCTCATGAAAAATCCTGACAGAGTATTTAGCAGAAATCAAATATTAGATAAAATTTGGGGAAATAAATCAGATATTGATGACAGAACAGTTGATGTTCATATAAAAAGACTCAGAGATAGTCTCAAAATTACTGGACAAGAATCAATAATAAAAACAGTAAGAGGGATTGGTTATAGGCTTTCAAAAGAATAAGATTTATTCCTATATACTTACTTGATTGTAAATAAACTGTTTATATTTTAGGATAAATTTTGCTTAAATTTAAAAGATTAATTATTTTAATTGCTGTATTGGCGATTACCTTAGTTATCCTAACTAAGATATTTAGTTTACAAACAGCAACCATAGTCCTTGTAATTATTACTTTCATTCTTTTAATCTCACACACCTATTGGTTAATCAAATTAGATCTTTGGTTAAATAGTAAAAAACTTGATACCTTGCCTCATGGGAACAGCATTGGCTTATGGAATAAAGTATTCACAAAAATTTATAGGTCACAATTAAAGCAAAAAAGAACAAACCATAATTTATTTGAAGCGCTTGATCAATTCAAGTCAGCTGCTGAAGCCATGTACGACGGTATTATCTCTGTTAATGAAAATAATGAAATTATCTGGAGCAATAAAACTGCACAAAGAATGATTAATATAATACCCAGGAATGATTACAATCAGCCTGTCAACTATATTTTTAGAAACAGTGATTTTAAACAGTATATTGAAAATGAAGATTTTTCAAAAACTTTAAAAATTACAAATCAAGCAAATATGCTTCCGCTTGAAGTTAGAGTGGCAAATTTTTCAAATAATCATAAGATTATAGTCTTAAGGGATATGGCGTACGAAAATAATATACAAAATATGAGAAAAGAATTTGTATCTAATTTTTCTCATGAGCTAAAAACCCCTTTGACTGTGATACTTGGCTTTCTTGAAACATTACAAATGTCGACTTCAAATAAAGAAAATGAGAAGAAAATAATTGATCTTATGAATAATCAAGCATATCGAATGAAATCATTAATCGATGATTTATTACTCCTTTCAAATGTAGAAAGTAACAATGAAATTAATCGTTCAGAAAAAATAAATATATCTTTGTTAGTCAAAGAAATTAAAAAAAATATCGCAGAAGTAAACGGAGTAAATCATAAATTTATATATTCTATTGATTCTAAATTAAATATATATGGTGCAAAACATGAAGTTTTAAGTGCATTTAGTAACCTTATAACCAATGCAATAAGATATACCCCTAAGAAGGGTCGGATCGATGTTCGTTGGAATCAAGTTGGTGAACATGCAGTCTTTGAAGTTGTTGACAGTGGTATCGGAATTGCTGAAACTGAGCTAGCTAAAGTTAGTAATCGCTTTTACAGAGTTGATCCTGACAGAAGTAGAAATACAGGTGGTACAGGCCTTGGTTTAGCCATAGTAAAAAATGTGATGATGCAACATCAGGGAGAGTTGAAAATAAGTAGTAAAGTTAATCAAGGGAGCGCATTTAAATTATTTTTTCCTATAAATCGTATTATTGACTGAATAATGATCAATTCATTTATTTTAATTATTCTTTTATTTTTAGTTGGTTGCAGCAGTACAAATATTGAAAGAAAAAACAGCACTCAATACGACAAAGGTTCGATAAATCAACTTGCCAAGCTTGATCAAGACAGAATGGCTGACTATGAAATAAGAGAAAATATTGAAAGTTTAAGATTGTTAATGCTTAAGCTATACAAAAGAAACCCCAATCAGTTAAAAAAAACTACTTCAGATAATGCTGAACAAGCAGTGAACTGGGTTTTTTTTGGGGGGCATAAATGGGATTTAAAACAAATAAATAATTTATCTGATTTTGAGGCTGTCTATCAGGCATTTGATAAAGAATTTGATGGTGATAGAGTTTTGTCATTAATCGTAGGACTTCATACGATGCTTGTAAAAGCTCATGGAAATAAGACAGAGTTCTTTATTACTGATTCTATTGACCCTCAAAATCTTTACAATATGGCCAGAAATATCGAAATTACAATGTGGATGTTATCAACCAAAAAAGATGATCAAGGTCAATTACTACTAATTAGCAATGAAATTAACGGTGAAGTTAAAAATTTGTCATTTGAAAGAGAATTTGGAAAGATGATTGGAAGACTAGATTACTTTGCTTACACTTTGTCAGAAAAAACAGAGCGTGTAATAACTCGTGTAATTCAAAATGTAACTACAGGTATTTTTCTACCATTCATTTAGACTAAAGCAGTATTTTTTCAATTCCGCCATTGGTAGCTTTTTCTATATACTCCTCGAGCCATTGATCACCAAGATTGTTTTTTGCTAATTCAACAACAATATAATCCGATGTTGTATCTGTCTCTTCTCCATATCTTGAAAGTCCCTGAAGACAAGATGGGCAAGAGGTTAAAATCTTGACTGGGCTATTATTAGATACATTAATCTCACTCACTCCTTTTTCTATTTCCTCTTGTTTTCTCATTTTAACTTGAGTAGCTATATCTGGCCTACTTATTGCAAAAGTACCAGACTCTCCACAGCATCTGTCATTGAGAGTGACGTCCTTATTCATTAATGTCTTCGTTACATCCAAAGAGTCGTATGTTTTCATAGGACTATGACAAGGGTCATGATACATATATTGCTGACCACTTATTCCTTCCATTCTTACGCCCTTTTCCATAAGATACTCATGTATATCCAATAACCTACAGCCTGGAAATATCTTTTCAAACTCATATTTTTGTAATTGATCCATACAAGTGCCACAAGATACTATTACAGTTTTAATATCAAGATAATTTAGTGTATTTGCAACCCTATGAAACTGCACACGATTATCAGATGTTATTTCTTGTCCTTTATCATGATTGCCTGAGGATGTTTGTGGATATCCACAACAAAGATACCCAGGTGGTAACACTGTTATGGCTCCCACCTCATAAAGCATGGCTTGGGTCGCTAAACCGACTTGAGAAAATAAACGCTCAGAGCCACATCCTGGAAAATAAAATACCGCTTCAGAATCATCATTAATTTTTTGATGATTTCTGATAACAGGTACAGTCTTGTCATCCTCAATTCCTAAAAGACCTCTTGAGGTTTTTGTGGGAATATTTTTTGGCATCGGCCTATTGAGAAAATGTACTACCTGAGATGTCACAGAAGGCTTTCCTACAGTAGGGGGTGGATTTTTTTTAAAATATTTTATTGCTTTAATTTTATTTAGAAAATTACTCGCAGCTCTTTGTGCTCTATAACCAAAATCAATCATAAATTTATGCATCAATTTAATAGTTATAGGATCTTGAAGGTTAAGGTATGTCATTCCCAACAAGGTTCCAGCATTAAAATTTTTCTTACCTTGTTCACGCAAAAAATTCCTCATAGAAATAGATACTTCACCATAATCAATATTTACTGGACAAGGATTTAAACATTTGTGACAAACAGTACAATGATCTGCAACATCATTGAATTCATCAAAGTGCTTTATTGAAATGCCTCGTCTTGTCTGTTCTTCATATAAGAATGCTTCTATAAGCAATGAGGTTGCTAGAATTTTATTTCGAGGACTATATAGTAAATTAGCCCTTGGAACATGAGTAGTACAAACAGGCTTACATTTTCCACAACGCATACAATCACTTATTGAATCGGCTATTTCTCCAATTGCAGATTCTTCCATAATAATTGATTCTTGTTCAAGTAGACCGAAGCTCGGTGTGTATGCATTGGTCAAGTCAGACCCAGCTTGTAATTTACCAGCGTTAAAATGTCCGTTTGGATCGACTTTTGCTTTATATGAGGCAAAACTATTTAAAGTGAAATCATCTAAAAATTCCATCTTTGTAATACCTATACCATGCTCACCCGAAATAACACCATTAAGACTTTTAGCTAAACTCATTACTCTTACCACAGCTTTTTGTGCATCCTGCATCATCTCATAATCATCTGAATTGACAGGAATATTGGAATGGATATTTCCGTCTCCAGCATGCATATGTAAAGCAATAAATACTCTTGATTTCAATATTTCTTTATGAATATTTATTATATTATCGGATAATGCCTTGTACTCTCTTCCTGAGAATATTTCCAATAGTGGTTTTTTTAACTCCTCTTTCCAAGAAACCCTAATGTTACGTGCTTGAATTTCTTCAAAAATAGTTTGGTGCTGGTTTTCAAAGCTTGAAATATTATCAATATGATGAGAAGGTTGATTCATGTTATCAAGATATGAAACCCACTTCCTTTCTACACTTCCAAGTAAATCCAAAGCAAGATTTCTTTTTGTTTTAAATGTATCAATATCGATATCATCATTTTTCTTCTCAAGATCAACATTTGAAAGGTATTGAAAAATTTCTTTAACAAGCTTAAGTTTATTATTAATCGAAAGCTCAATATTAATTCTATCGATACCGTTCGAATATTCACCCAATGATTCAAGAGGTATCACCACATCTTCATTTATTTTAAAAGCATTGGTGTGTTTAGCGATTGCAGCAGTTCTTGCTCTATCGAGCCAAAATCTTTTTCTAGCTTCGGGAGATATTGCTATAAAGCCTTCTCCATCTTTTAAATTTGCAATTTGTACTGTCTTGGAGGATGCTTCACCCAGTAAATCTTCGTTATCACTAGCAATATCTGCAATCAGAATCATTTTAGGGCTTGATGGCCGACTTGCTTTTGTGCTGTAACCTACAGCTTTTATATATCTTTCATCTAAATGCTCTAATCCAGCAAGTAAGACATCATCAAGACCATCTAAGTAGCTTTTAATCTCAACAATTGCTGGTACAGCATTGGATACATTTCCGAAGAACTCAAGACATACTGTTCTGACATATTTTGGCATTTTATGAAGAATAAAGGTAGCGGAGGTGATTAAACCATCGCACCCTTCTTTTTGGATTCCTGGAAGTCCACTCAAAAATTTATCTGTTACATCTTTTCCAAGACCAATCTTTCTAAATTTATTTCCAGGTATTTCTAAAATTTCTGGCTCTGATTTAGGTGATACTCCATCCTCTTGAAGGGAAGTAATTTTAAATTTGGCAACATCAGTATCATGAATTTTCCCAAGATTATGATCAATGCGTTCGATTTCTTTCCAATCTCCATTTGGATCGACCATTCTCCATGAAGCCAAATTATCAAGCGCTGTTCCCCAAAGAACAGCTTTCTTTCCACCCGCATTCATGGCAACATTACCACCAATACATGAAGCATCGGCTGAGGTTGGATCTGTTGCAAACTCCAATCCAGCATTCGAAGCTGCGTCTATTGCGCGTCTGGTAACAACACCAACGTCACAACGAATAGTTGGTACAGGATGATTTACGCCCGGCAAATCCTTATAAAGAACTTTATCATGATGGTCTAATTTTTCCGTATTAATTACTGCAGCATAAGGTGTTAAGGGAATAACTCCTCCTGTATAGCCTGTTCCGCCTCCTCTTGGAATAATTGTTAACTCTAGATCAATACATGCTTTGACAATTCCTGGAACTTCACTTTCATTATCAGGATGAAGAACCACAAACGGAAGTTCAACTCGCCAATCTGTTGCGTCAGTAACATGAGAAACTCTAGCTAAGCCGTCGAACTGAATATTTTGTCTGTTTGTTATTTTTTTTATCTTTGCAATAACTTTTTTTCTTAATTTTCTTGTATTCTTAAAATCATCGACAAATTTTGAGATTGCAGCATATGCAGCCTTGGTTAACTTTGCTACCTTCATATTGCCAAAACTTCTATCTTCGATGCCTTTTACTCTATGCTTCATGGCTTCGACAAGCATTTTTAGTCTTTTTGGATTTTCTAGTAAATCATCTTGAAGATATGGATTTCTTGAAACCACCCATAAATCACCTAAAACCTCAAACAACATTCTTGCTGAACGGCCAGTTTTTCTCTCATTTCGAATATCTTGGATAATATTCCATATCTCTTCGCCCAAAAAACGAATAGTTATCTCTTTGTCAGAAAAAGAAGTGTAATTGTATGGTATTTCTCGTGCTCTCGAATTGAGCTGGGGTTGGGCTTTCAGAAAGTCAGGGGTTAAGGGAGCGTTCATAAATTATCTAATTTGTATACATAAATAATAGCATGTTGATACATACTCATCAACGATATTTATTAGGGATATCTTTTAAAATATGAGAAGATTGAACATATTGTTAGGACCACTTAGAAAGATTTAGTTCATGCTTTGGTTGAAAGCTTTTCATATTATTTTTATGGTGACATGGTTCGCAGGGTTGTTTTATCTTCCAAGACTATTCGTTTATCACGCAATGAGCTCTGATAAAATTAGTATAGAAAGATTTAAAGTGATGGAAAGAAAACTTTTTTATGGAATCATGACCCCTGGCGCTCTAATTACTATCATTTTAGGTGTTTGGTTATGGCTTGATTATGGATTTAATGGTCAATGGTTAAACATAAAAATATTTCTAGTTTTTTTATTGGTCATCTACCACATTTATTGCTTTAAATATCTAATAGATTTTAAACACAATAAAAATAATCATTCTCATATTTTCTATCGCTGGTTCAATGAAGTACCAGTAATATTACTTGTAGCAATCATTTTATTAGTGGAGCTAAAACCTTTATGAATAACACTTTAATTTGTGGCTCTCTGGCCTTTGATTCAATTATGGTCTTTGAGGATTATTTTAAAAATCATATATTACCTGACCAAATACACAAGCTGAGTGTTTCTTTTTATGTCCCAGAGTTAAAAAGAAATTTTGGTGGCACTGCTGGAAACATCGCCTACAATCTCTCTTTGCTTGACCATCCATCATTCATAATGGCTACAGTAGGAAATGATTTTCAATCGTATTCCGAAAGGCTCAGTAGGTTAGAGGTAGTACAAGATTATATTAAAGCTGTTCCAGATACCTTAACCGCTCAAGCTTATATAACCACTGATCTTGATGATAATCAAATTACTGCATTTCATCCTGGAGCTATGATGGAAGCTCATCAAAATAGCATTTCTTCTGTTACTGAAAAAATGGATCTAGCCATTATTGCCCCTGATGGTAAACAAGGAATGATTGACCACTCTAGAGATTGTTATGAAAAAAATATACCAGTTCTCTTTGATCCAGGACAAGGTTTGCCAATGTTCAATAAAAATGAATTGGAAGAATTTATATCTCAAGCCAAATATATAGCTCTCAATAGTTACGAAGCTGAAATGATGTTGAAAGTAACAGGACTCGACATTCGAAAACTATCCTCCAAAGTTGATGCACTCATCATAACTAGAGGTTCCGAAGGATCAACAATATATACCGATAAAGAAATCAACATTCCACCTATTCATGTAGAAAAACCAATCGATCCAACAGGTTGCGGTGATGCTTACAGGGCTGGTTTAATTTATGGTATAACAAATATGTTTTCTTGGGAAAAAACAGGAAAACTCGCGTCGGTTATGGGTGCTATCAAAATAAAATATCGAGGTGGTCAAAATCATAACGTTAAACTAAAAGAAATAGAGGTGCTTATGGAAGAAAGTCTAAGCTAAATCTCTCGTATCGGCCTTAACACTGAAAATTTTTTTAGTGTCGAGCGATAATGCAGTCAATTGACCGCCCCACACACAACCAGTGTCTAAACAAAAACCTAATGTATGTTCATAATAACCAATTGCGGACCAATGCCCGGTAATTAATGTTTCATTGCTATGTCGCTCAGTATCAAAGCAAAACCATGGTTTTAAATTTTTTGGGATATCATTTAATGACCCTTTATATTTAAAATCTAGTTGCTCTGACTTGTTTAAGCAGCGCATTCTTGTCATCGTATTAACTGTCATTCTGTGTTGATCTCTTTTGTTTAAATCATTACTCCAAGATTTTGGTTCATTACCATACATTGATTTAAGCGTGTGTTCGGGATCTTTATATAATGACTCGCAAAATGAATTCGATAATTCGATTGCTTTATTTAAGGACCATGAAGGATGTAAACCTGCATGGGACATTACATAATTTAGATTTTTTTGGATTAAAGGAGTTGAGATTAACCACTCAACAAATAAAGAAAGTCTTGGGGAAGACAGAACTTTACTCAATGTATCTTTTTTGGAAGGTGATTTTATAGATAATGCTATAGATAAAAAATGAAGATCATGATTTCCAAGCACAAGTTTGATATTTTTTTGATGTTCATAACACCACTCGATCACTTCTAGAGAATTCATCCCCCTGTTGACGATATCTCCAACCAACCAAAGTTCATCAACATCCTTATCAAATGAAATTATTTCAAGAAGAGATCTAAAAGAATAAAAACAGCCTTGTAAATCACCAACGGCGTAGGCAGCCAAAATAAAACTTATAAATTACCGCCGGATTGATTTGCCATCCATATCACCGCAGCAGCCACCTCTTCATCGGATAATGATGCATTACCACCCTTCGCAGGCATCATTTTAATTCCATTAATAGCATGGGCAATTAACTTATCCTTGCCTTGAGCTATTCTAGGTTCCCATTGTCCTGCATCACCAATTTTAGGCGCATTCATTAGGCCTGATCCGTGACACATTATACAATTTGCTTGAGATATTTTTTCACCAGAAATCAAACTATTGCTTTGCGCTGTTTTGCTATCTGCTACAGCAACCTTAGCAACAGGCTGCACATTTTCCTCTACCGGCTCTTTCTCCACTACTTTAGCTGGTTCAACATCTCCTGAGTCACTTTTTGAAGTTGCAAATGTGATGATAAGGATAGCCCCTACAAATGTTCCAATAACTACAAATACTGTTTCTAAAAGTGATTTCAATTCGGTTTGCTTACTCATATAAAATTCCTAACATAAAAAAATTAAATAAATTTAAATTTGAAATAATGATCAATTAATAATGCAGTAAATATTAACCCTAAATACAATATGGAGTATTTAAAAATTTTCATTGACAGTTTATCAGAATAATTCCGATAGAGCACGACCACATAATATAGAAATACAGCATTTAATATGGTTGCAAAAACTAAATAAATAATGCCTGTCATACCAACACTAAAGGGCATTAGAGTAACAATCACTAAGATAATTGTGTATAGAACGATTTGCAGTAAAGTAAATTGCTCGCCATGAGTCACTGGAAGCATAGGCATACCTGCTTTAGCATATTCCTCTCTTCTATATAAAGCTAGAGCCCAGAAATGAGGTGGTGTCCAGCAGAATATTATTAAAAAAAGAACAATGGCTTCCGGGGCAACATGGTTATTTACTGCAGCCCATCCTAATACTGGTGGCATCGCGCCTGAAGCACCACCAATTACAATATTCATAGGGGTAGCGGGTTTGAGAAAAACAGTATAAATAACTGCATATGCAAAAAAGGTAATTAAAGTAAGCCACATGGTAAGCGGATTAACAAAATAAAAAAGAATGAACAAACCAATTCCACCCAAAACTGAAGAAAAAACTATAGTTTCTCTTTGAGAAACCATTCCAGTAGGCAATGGTCTGCCTCTTGTTCTTGCCATCAATGCATCAACTTTTTCTTCTATCAAACAATTAAAAGCTGCAGCTGAGCCGCTGACAAACGCAATACCTAAACTTGAAAAGATAAGAATATCCCAAGGCACCATGCCGGGAGTTGCTAAAAACATACCTATAATGGCGGTAAATACAATTAAAGCGGTAACACGTGGCTTACAAAGGGCATAAAAGCTCTTCAGACTTTCCGTTGAATAAAATGATTTACCGAGGATACTTTTATTCATTTTTTTAAGGTGACTCTCGAATTAATAATTACCAATATTATAACTAAAAGTGCAGCTCCTAGGTTGTGCGCTGTTGCTAATGCTAAAGGAAGATGAAGTAATAAATTTGCAATCCCGATAACAAATTGTAAAAACAAAACAATAACCAATAAATTTCTATAAAACACTAATTCTTTATGAGCGCTTAAACCAATAGCCATAAGTACTAAATAAATACTTAAAATTATGGCACCAACTCTATGGACCCACTGAATCGCGTGCAATGCCTCCAGAGAAAGATTCTCTCCATTAATAGTCATCCCAAGATCTCTGAAGATGGAAAAACCATTATCAAAATCCATAGATGGAATCATAGAGCCATGACATGTTGGATAATCAGTGCAAGCTAAAGCAGCATAGTTTGTACTTGTCCATCCCCCCAACATAATCTGCAAAAATAATAATATTAATGAAAATCGGATTGCTAATTTAAAGTTGGAATTTACTTTGACCCTCTTAGAGGCTGGAGACAAATGTCTATCCGTTATGAACGTGAGTATACCTAATATAGTCATGCCACCTAATAAATGCAGTGTGACGATAGCTGGTTGCAATAACAAAGTAACTGTCCACATACCAAGAGCTGCCTGCATAACAAGAAGTAATACTAGAAATATAGGTAAAGTTACTGGAACAGATATCGCTTCTCTTTTTTTATAGGACGTATATCCAATAATAAGTATTAAAATACCTAAGATACCCGCAAGGTATCTATGAATCATCTCTATCCATGCTTTAGTTGATTCTACCGGGCTTTCTGGATAAATTTCTTGTGCCTTTGAGATAGCCTCTATACTTTCAGGTACAGTTAATGTGCCATAGCAACCGGGCCAATCAGGACAGCCCAAGCCAGCATCTGTTAAGCGAACATAAGCTCCGAAAACAACAACACACAAAGTTAATATTACAGAAAATAAAATTATTCTTTTATACCAAATCATATTTTTTTATTGCACCTTTCTTTTAAAATAACATCTATTAAGTTACTCTTTTTTATAATGCTTTTTTTGGACAACATATGTTAAAAAAATTCTCTATTATTTTATTTATATTTATATGTATTACCCTTTTCTTTGTAAGCACTCAAAACAAGGTGGTACCTGAATTTAATGTAATAACTGCTTCAGGTGAAACTCTATCAACAAAAAATTTAAAGGGTCAAGTATATCTAATTAATTTTTGGGCAACAGATTGTCCCGGTTGTATTGAGGAAATGCCAGGGCTAATTGATACATTTAATAAATACAAAAATAGTAATTTCAATATTATTGCCGTTTCTATGTTTTATGACCCGCCTAGCAGAGTTTTAAGTTACGTTGAAAAAAATAAATTGCCATTCCCTGTTGCTTTAGACCTCAATAAAAACATCATGAAAAACTTTGGAGATATAAAGCTCACGCCAACAACAATTCTAGTAAATCATCGCGGACAAATTATAAATACTATTATTGGAGTTCTTAATTTTGATGAACTTCATATAACTATAGATAAAATGCTTCTAGAGTCTAAGGAGCAACCCTTATTAATCTCTCAATATCCTTAATAATACCTTTCGGCTCTGTATTCTCCGGATATTTCATTATCAGTGAACCGTATGCATCAATTAAATAAATAGCATTCATATTAAATGCTGGGTAACTGGTTATTAAGTTTATTAATGGCTCGTAAGATTTACTTCGTGAATCAATAAGTTTTTGTCCCTCAAATTCCGTAGTATATTTTTCCCAGTCATAGGAATTCTTTGAAATTAATAATCTCTCAACCTTATCCCTATCTTTCCCGACAGCCAGTCTTATTTGTCTTAGTTGATACAGTTTTTCCTCACAAGATACATTACAACCCTCTTTCGTAAAAAAAACTAAGGTCCATTTTTTTGGTATCTCCTTTAACTCGTCTTGACCAAATGAAAAACCATACATAGTATCAAGATTAATGGGAGGGTCTATCAGAACGCCATGTTGAACACCTTCAGCATTTTTTTTAAAATCAGTAAAAAAATTTAAATACCAAGATAAAAAAATAGGCATAAAAAACATCAATGCAATTGTAACTAAAACAATTCTTCCTTTATTTTGTTGACTTATCATCTCTTGTAATTCCTAATCGTAAAAAAATAATTAATAAAGTGAACGCAAAAGCAAACCATTGAAAAGCATAACCATAATTCTTATCTGAATCAGGAGCTGGTAACTTAAAATTACTGATATATTCATTGTCAAGTAAAGGGTTGAGATAAATCATGTAAGAAAGAAAATTAGCTTGATAGAAATTATTAACTTCATCGATTTCAATTCTTTGAAAACGCGCTAAAGACGCATTAATAATTTCTATGTTACCACCTCCAAGTGTTATCCCTGGTACCGGAAGTTTTACAGCATATCCCTCGATTTCATCAATATCATCTAAACTATTTACAATTGGAACTTGCTCGCGATTCAATAAATTTTTCTGCCATCCTCTATTAACAAGGATAGTTTTTCCCGTATTTTCAATCTTAAATGGTGTAACGACATTAAAACCAGCCTTATGTTTAAAGATTTGGTTATCAATGAGCAAATTTTTATCTTTAAAGAATGCACCTTTGATAACAACCTTCCTCCATAAAACTGATTCCTTATTTTCGATATCATTAAAATTATTTAAATTAACGACTTCCTTTTCTTGACGTAATTTATAACTATCATTTAAATTCTCTTTTTGATCTGCCCTATCTATCTGCCAAAAACCAAGGCGAATAAATGAGCAAAAAGCAATTAAAAATATTAAAGAAGGAATTAGGGTAAAATTAAATTTATATTTACGCATTTTTATCTATTTAGGATAATCATCAAAAGGACACAAGCATGGACATGACTGTTGTATTTAAGTTTATTGTATTTTTTATCTTGTTTTTGATTTTAGTTTCTTTAACGAAAGGTTTTCATTTTTTAATGAAGGATAAGGATAAATCAAAGAATATGGTAAAGGCACTTACTATAAGAATATCTTTATCTATATTTCTATTCATATTTATATTTTTTGGTTATTATATGGGATGGGTAACACCTAACATATAAAAAAAACGCTACTCAAAGTAGCGTTTTTTTTAACTTATATCCAATAAACGAATATAAATAAACCAAGCCACACAATATCAACAAAATGCCAATACCATGCTACTGCCTCAAAAGCAAAATGATCTTTCTTGTTGAAATGGCCCTTCATTGAACGAAACATAATTACCGCGATCATGATTGCGCCCATTGTCACATGGAAGCCATGAAAACCAGTAAGTAAATAAAAAGTTGAACCATAAATGCCAGATGCAGGAGTGATACCCAAATCAAGAATAGCGTGTTTGTATTCTTCGCCTTGAAAATATACAAAAACAAGACCTAGAAGCACAGTTGCTAGCAACCATAATATAAGCCCCTTTCTATTCGCTTCTTTAAGAGCCCAATGAGCAAATGTAATTGTCACTCCACTTACAAGTAGGATCGCTGTGTTAATTGCTGGCACACCAAATGCTGGTATCACCTCTTTAAATTCTTGAAATTCTTTTCCACCCAAAGTGGCTCCAAGAGCATTAGATGGATCTGGAATTACATTTGTAGGCCAAACTGCCTGAAATGATGACCAAAGAAATTCATGTGTACCATTATGGCCTCCATGTCCTTCTCCGCTTAACCAGGGAATTGAAAACATTCTCGCATAATAAAGAGCGCCAAAAAAAGCTGCAAAAAACATTACTTCTGAGAGAATAAACCAACCCATACCCATGCGAAAACTAATATCAACTTGTTTATTGTAATTTCCAGCTCTACTTTCTGAAATAACATCAGAAAACCAACCCACAAACATATAAATTAGAGCAAGAGTTCCAAGAATAAAAACATATTTCGCTCCATCTGAATTATTAAAAAGCATAGCTGAGCCAAGAAAAAAGATAAAAATTGATAAACTACCAACAATTGGCCATTTGCTTCCATGTGGGACGTAATAAATGTCTTTATCTGCCATAATAAAATTCCAATCCTAATAAAATTAATCTATGTTTTTTCTGGTTTGACCTTAAAAAAGGTGTATGAAAGCGTTAGCGCTTCTACGTCTTTCGGTAGATCTTTGTCAACCTCAAATCTTACAATCATTTCTTGTTTTTCGCCAGCCCTTAAAAGCTGGTTAACAAAACAAAAACATTCAGATTTCTTAAAATATAATGACGCTACACTAGGCGAAACACTTGGTATAGCTTGGCCAGTAACATCTTTATTAAATTTATTCACTACGATGTAGGTTGCCTCGTAAAATTTACCTGGCTGAACCTCCATTATTTTTTCTTTTGGTTTAAGGCTCCAAGGAAGATCGCCATTGATATTGGCATCAAATCTAACCTTCACTTTACGGTCTGTTTCATACTCACTGAGCAAATCATTCTCAACTACCCTTTGAGTTTTACCATTTAGCCCAGTAATTTGGCAAAAAACATCATACAAAGGCACCATTGCATAACCAAATCCAAACATTAAGATAGTGAAGAATACTAAACTATAGGTTGTTTTTTTTATTTTATTTTTATTAGTCATTTAGATGATGAAGTAGAACAAAGAATATATAAAAAGAACTAGCTACAATACCCAATATTATAGCTAGTTTTTTATTTTTAGATCCTAGTTTTGACTTATTAATTTTCTTCTCAGCCATGACCTTGTTAAAGTTCTAACATAGCCTTAGTCAATTTAGGTGGTCTTTCAAATGTATGATGCGGTGCTGGAGAAGGAACCGTCCATTCAAGACCTTTCGCACCCTCCCATGAAAGTGCTTTAGATTTCTTACCTCCTAAAGCGCATTTGATTACTATGTATACGAATAATAACTGTGTAAGACCGTAAGCAAAGCCACCAATACTTGAAATCATATTAAAATCCGCAAACTGAATATTGTAATCTGGTATTCGTCTTGGCATACCTGCTAAACCTAGGAAATGCTGTGGGAAAAATAAAATGTTTGCTGTAATTGTTGACAACCAAAAATGAATCTTACCAAGGCGTTCGTCATACATATATCCAGTCCATTTAGGAAGCCAGTAATACACAGCTGCCATCAGTGCAAACACCGCACCAGTCAAAAGAACGTAATGAAAATGAGCCACCACAAAGTAAGTATCATGATATTGGAAATCGACTGGTGTTATACCTAACATCAGGCCAGAAAAACCACCAATAGTGAATAAGATAACAAATGCGATTGAAAATAACATGGGGGTTTCAAAGGTCATTGCACCTTTCCACATCGTTGCCATCCAATTAAAAACTTTTACACCAGTTGGCACCGCAATCATCATAGTTGCATACATAAAAAATAATTCGCCCTTAAGAGGCAAGCCAACCGTGAACATGTGATGCGCCCACACAAAGAAAGATAGTATGGCTATTGATGCGGTTGCGTAAACCATCGAAGCGTATCCAAATAAAGGTTTTCTTGAGAATGCTGGAATAATCTGTGAAACTATTCCAAATGCTGGAAGTGCTAAAATATAAACTTCAGGATGGCCAAAAAACCAAAAAATATGTTGAAATAATACCGGATCACCACCACCAGCAGCATTAAAGAAACTAGTACCGAAATATTTATCCGTTAAGAGCATTGTTACCCCTCCGGCAAGAACTGGAAGGGAAGCAACAAGAAGGAAAGAAGTAATAACCCAAGTCCATACGAATAAAGGCATTTTCATTAAAGTCATGCCAGGTGCACGCATATTAAATACTGTAACAATGATGTTTATCGCGCCCATAATAGAGGAAACACCTAAAAAATGAATAGCAAGTATGAGGAATGGAAATGCAGCTCCCGTCTGAAGAACAAGTGGCGGATACATAGTCCAACCCCCAGCAGGTCCTCCGCCCTCCATAAACAAGGTACTAATTAATAGCGCAAATGCAAAAGGAAGAATCCAAAAACTCATATTATTCATTCTTGGTAAAGCCATATCTGGCGCACCAATCATTAGAGGAATCATCCAATTCGCCAAACCAACTCCCGCAGGCATAACAGCACCAAAAATCATTATCAGAGCATGCACAGTAACCATAGAGTTATAAAATTGCGGATCAACAAATTGTAAACCAGGCTGAAACAATTCAGCACGAATAATCATAGCCATGGATCCACCAACAAAAAACATTGTCAACGCAAAAATAAGATATAAAGTACCTATATCTTTATGGTTAGTTGAAAAAAACCATCTTTTTAAACCAGTTGGTTTGTGGTCATGATCGTGATCATCTGCATGGGTAAGGGTACTCATAATTTAATTCCTAATCTAATTAATTAATATTGTTTACTTGGTTCTTGCTTCCAATACTTCTTTTGCTTGGACAATATCCCCTGTATCGTTCCCCCAAGCATTTCTTTCGTACGTAGTAACCGCTGCTATTTCAACATCAGAGAGTTGATCGCCGTAAGCTGGCATAACTCCTTTGCCGAAAATTATTTGGTGAATATGAGCTAATCTTTGATCTGGTTTAGTTGCCATTGGACTGCCTGCTAAAGCAGGAAATGCCCCCTTTAGGCCTTCGCCATTTGCTTGATGGCAAACAAGGCATTGAGATTTGTAAACAGCTTCACCTTTAGTCATTAATTCTTCCATAGTTAAAACCATATTACTAGTATTCTTCTTAGCATCTTGTTCTGCTTTTTTTTCAGCTACCCAAATTTTGTATTCATCCATTGGAACAGCATTCACAACTATAGGCATATAACCATGCCCTTTACCGCAAATCTCTGCGCATTGGCCACGATAGACTCCTGGCTTTTCAATGTATGCCCAATTGTCATTAATAAATCCAGGGATAGCATCTCTTTTCCATCCCAAGTCTGGAACCCACCAAGCGTGAATAACATCATTAGCAGTTGTAAGAATTCTAATCTTTGTATTAGTAGGAAGTACAATTGGATTATCTACATCAAGAAGGTAGTTTTCTGATTCCATTGGATTCATTCCTGAATCAAGCTGGCTAACCTCCGTACTCTTTTCGTCTAGAGCACTATATATTGTCAAATCATCGTCTAAATAATCATATTTCCACTTCCATTGATAACCAGTAGCTTTGACAGTTATTTCGGTATCGGAAGTATCTTCCATCTTTATTAATAGTTTTGTGGCTGGAATGGCTAAAGATACAATAATTGCTAGTGGAATGATCGTCCATATTATTTCCACAGTAGTACTATGTGAAAAGGTCGCTGGTTTTACACCTTTAGATTTTCTGTGGTGGAAAATGGACCAGAACATAATCCCAAAAACAATGACACCAATAGCAGTGACCACCCACAGTGAAAACATATGAAGATCGAATATTTCTTGGCTTATTGGAGTTGCACCTTTTCTCAAGTTAAGATCCCAATCGGCAAGGACTGTTAATGGGAAAATACCAAAAAACAATACGACTTTATGGATGAATGATTTCAATTTTAATTACCTTTCTATAAATTAAATGTTCTTAATAAAGCAAATCTTGCAAATGTTATCAGCAAGTTTTAATTTATTCAATAGAATCTGACAAATAATGTAACAATAATGTTACAAATTGACAAGATGATTTTACGTAACAGATCTTTAATAACGATCGCATATTCGCTTCTAGTAAACCTCTATTTATCTGAGATTGTATTAATCTTGACACGCATTGACGAATAAAGTTTTAAGTAAATTAAACAACGCTTTTTTATCTTATTTCGGAACGGTAAGATAATTTCATTTTGAATACTATAAAGTTTTAAGTAAATTAAATAAAGCTTTTCTATCTTTCTCATTAATTCTTTGCCCAATAAATAATTTTTTTCCACTTTTTGATATTGATATTTCAGATGGTTGAGTTTTTGTTGCATTCTTGAAATGAAATGATGACCATTGCTTAACATAATCAAACTTTGAAATTTTTTTTCCATTTACAAAAGAAATATTAATTTCATTTTGATCAATTATAATTTTTTCATAATGTTTACTTTTAAGAGCCGTTATATAAAGCGCATATCCAAGAAAAAGAACTTCTACTCCATAAAAAGGAATGGCAAGATAAAGATTAAATAAACTCAAGATGATTGCAATAATTAAAATAAAAAATGCAAAAGCCAAATAAATTCTTTTGATCAAATACCAAGGCATTGCAGGATTTGGTCTTACAATAATCTCAATCTTATTATTATCTAATTGTTTATGTTCAATCATAGCTATATAATTTAGATAGAATTGGTGCCGAGAGTCGGAATCGAACCGACACGCTATTACTAGCGCGGGATTTTGAATCCCGTGCGTCTACCAGTTCCGCCATCCCGGCAAAAAATGACAAAACATTATAACCAACTAAGGCTCCAATGAGAATCGATGATTTTAATTATATATTGCCACAAAACTTAATAGCTCAATCACCCCTAAAAAAAAGAGGTGACAGTAAGATGTTAAAAATTAATCCAATAGATCAGAGTATCAATGATTGCTTATTTAAAGAGTTTATAAATTATGTAAATCCTAATGATCTTGTTATCTTCAATGATACTAAAGTTATAAAAGCAAGATTATTTGGTCAAAAAATATCCGGCGGAAAAGTTGAAATTCTCATTGAAAGAATTTTAGATGAAAAAAATAGTATTTCATTAATAAAAACCTCGAAGGTAATTAATGATGGTATGGAAATTATTATTGATAATAAAATACACATCAAAGTCGTGGAAAGAAAAGATAATCTTTTTCAAATTCGATTAAATTCAGGTTCATTTTATGAGCTGCTTGATACACATGGACATATCCCACTTCCTCCTTACATTCATCGTAACGATCAAGATCAAGATATTATTCGTTATCAAACAGTTTTTGCAAAAAAAGAGGGCGCAGTTGCTGCACCTACTGCTGGCCTTCATTTCTCGCAAAATGATTTTGAAAAATTAAACAAAAAAAATATACGCTCAACTTTTATTACACTTCACGTTGGATCTGGCACATTCCAACCAGTTAAAGAAACTAATATTGAAAATCATATAATGCATTCGGAAGTTTATAAAGTTGACTCCTCGGTGAATGATGCAATTTCTGTTACTAAAAAAAATGGTGGTCGAGTCATTGCTGTTGGCACTACTGTTCTAAGGGCGCTTGAAAGTGCCTATGAAAATAATGAGGTTAAAAAAGGTTATAATGAAACAAGAATATTTATTAAACCAGGTTTTAAATTTCAAATAGTTGATGCGCTATTTACTAACTTTCATTTACCGCAAAGCACTTTATTAATGTTAGTGTCTGCATTTGCCGGACATGATTTTATTAAAAAAGCATATAATCATGCAATCAAAAAAGAATACAGATTTTTTAGTTATGGTGATGCAATGTTTATTGAACAAAAACGATAAATTGATGCTCCATACAAATTATATTTAATTAAGGAACTTAAATGAAATTAATAATGGTTTTTATCTTCGGACTTTTCTCCCAGCTTGCTTCTAGTAAAATCTTAGAAGATGCCGAACTTGCATTTAAAATTGTTTTAAAAAAAGAACCTACCACTAGGCCCCAAACCGTAGCATTTATTGGGGCTGAAAAAAAATATTATATTGCTGACGGTGGTCTCGCTCCTTTGGGTTCAGCATATGAGGCTCCAATTTCAAAATCATTAGTTCATACCTATGACAGCGAAGGAAATTATATAGAATCAACAAAGCCAGGATTTGATAATCGTTCTATTTATTACAACGATAAAACCTTTCAGTTAGAGACAATTACTTATAATGTATCTAGTCAATCTGGGTTTGCTCCAATGACAGGTATCTTTTCATTAAAACTAGATGATAATGGACTTTTAACTGGAAAATCTGATGTCATATCAAATTTTGCCCCTGCTTTCGGGAGTGCTTCTACAATGCCAACATTCAACTCAAAAGATAATGTTTATTACGCCAAACAAGAAAGATTGAATGAAGTCCTAGTAGTAAGCGCTGAAAATTTTCAGTTGAAGAATACAATCAAACTTGATTTTAAAACTCCTGATGTTGAACACCACGACGTCGCGGCAAGTTTTATAGCATATACCGGCGTCAAAGATTTTGAATTTATCCTTTTGGACGTTGATCACAAACGATTTTTAATTTATGACATAACTGGTAAATATATCGGAGCTTCAAAATTACCTTCAAATCTTAAAATAAGATCTAAAAATCATTTCAATGGACTTGGTTACACCAACAATGGTTATTTCTTTTTATACATAGATTCGGAAAATGAATTTGGCACATATCATGCTTACAAGATTTTAAATTAACCAGTTGTTAGATAGCTTGTTAGATCAGTAGTCTCTATCATAAAAGCTTCTCGGGATGATCTGCTTTTGTACTCATATTTTTTTTCTTGCACAGTTTTTTCACTTATTGTAATTCTATGAGGTATCCCAAGAAGTTCGGCCTCGCTAAACATTACCCCTGGGCGAAGACCTCTATCATCCAATAAAACATCATAATGATCATTAAGTAATGACGCATATAAACTGTCAACTTCTTCTCTTACTTTAGAACTTTTTTCATAGCCTATAGGGGTTATCACCAGCTGAAATGGCGCTATTGATTGTGGGAAGATTATGCCATTTTCATCATGTTTCTGCTCTATTGCAGCCGCGACAATTCTTGAAACACCTATACCGTAGCATCCCATTATCATTGGCAATGGCTTTCCAAGCTCATCAATATAATTTGCCCCCATGGCTTCAGAGTATTTTGTGCCTAACTGAAAAATATGACCCACTTCAATGCCTCGACATTTTTTTAGTTTATCAATATCTGGATGATTTTTAGCTATCTCGATATTTGCTGCGTAATCACTTTTCTCATCGAAAATAATTTCATCTTCACCAGATTCAGCTAAAACATGGAATTCGTGTGAGCCCTCCCCGCCTATGGCTCCATTGTCAGCCTGTACCGCTCTAAAATCTAATCCAATTTTATTAAAAATTGCATTGTAGGCTTTATACATTAACTGATAGGTATTTTTTAAAGAACTCTTATCAGCATGAAAAGAGTAAGCATCTTTCATTAAAAATTCTCGAGCACGCATTACACCAAATCTAGGACGAATTTCATCACGAAATTTCATTTGTATTTGGTAAAACGTCTTAGGTAATTGTTTGTAGCTATTTAATTCATTTCTAACAACATCTGTAATTACCTCTTCATGAGTCGGGCCAAAACAAAAAGAACGATCGTGTCTGTCTTTTATTTTAAGCATTTGTGGGCCAAACTCCCCCCATCTTCCAGTTTCCTTCCAAAGCTCAGAAGGTTGAATTGCTGGCATAAGAATTTCTATTGCACCAGCAAGCTTCATTTCGTCACGAATAATTTCTTCTATTTTTTTTAAAACTCTTAGACCCATTGGCATCCATGTATAAAGACCCGAACTAAGTTTTTTTATAAGACCAGCACGAATCATTAACTTATGACTTGTGAGTTCTGCGTCTGAGGGTGCTTCTTTAAATGTTGAAATATAAAACTGAGATGCTTTCATTGTTATTTTTCACTATTTATTAATTTTGTCTTCATTACTAATGCCTTAATGTCATTCCAAAGAATTTTTTTATTATTAGTGTTCATAATTATATCTTCAAGCGATGTTTTACACTTAATAACACACTGTATATTTGATTCATTAAAAAATTTACTTTTCAAGATGCGCTCACTTTGAGTCAATAACAATATGAAATCAATTTTATTAAACGAGCTTATTAAATCACTTGTATTTAATTTCTTATATTTTAAAGTTTTATCATCAGCAATGATATTTAAATAATTATTAATACTGACGAATAATTTTTCTTTAATTTCTATATTTTCCTCAGAAGTTTCGGCAATAAAAATAGTCTTATTATTGTTTAACAAAAATTCTTGATAAAAACATATTATATTCGATGATTCTTGATAATGAGTTCTTTCCTTCCAGATCGGATTAAAATTTAATTCCTCATACATAAGAAAGTGATCAATATTATTATTCATAATTGAGTGCCCATAAGAATTGCGTCTTCCCAGCCCGCATGTGTTTTATAATAATTATTTCTTATCCCTATTTCATTAAAACCATTTTTTTGGTAAAGATTCATAGCTTTTTTATTTGATGCTCTTACCTCTAAAAAAATACTTGAAATATTTGACTGCACACAATTTTTTTTTAAACTTGTCATTAATTGATTGCCTACTCCTTTATTTTGGAAATTCTTGTGAACGGAAACGTTCAGCAATTGACATTCATCTGTGGCAAACAACGCCACATAATATCCCACCAACTTACTATCAATTGTGAAAATCTTGAATAAGTTTTTAGCTGATAAGGCATCTCTAAAATTTTTTAATGTCCAAGGACTTATGTGCAAATCTTTTTCTACCTCAATAATCCTTGGTAAGTCATTTACTATAGCTATCTTCTCTTTCAAATTCTCTAGCAATGTTATTTACTCTTTTGTCTTTCAATGATTGTGTTAGCAACCTTATTTCTCAAGTAAATTGGAGCAGCATTCGATAAATCAAACTCGTGTTTAAAATCATTTTGAGATAATTTTGCAATTTCTCCTGCAAGGGCATAATTTTTTTCATCATACGTTGGTGCCAAATAATCATATTTCACCCTCATTTCATTTGAAAAAGATTTAAGTCCCGAACCAATAATAATAGGTTTTTTTACATGCAATATTGGGAGGTTATCAGGGTCATAAACACCTTCATTATCGATAGAATTAATTTTATTATCTTTGAATTCAAAAGCGCCTAAATAAATTTGATTCATTCTTGCATCAATACAACTAATTGTATTTCTATCAGGATTCAATGCGGCAAGAGCTTTCAATATGTTAACGCCATTTATTGGAATTTTCTTTGCAAAAGCTATGCCGTAAGCTATTCCACATGCAACTCGAACACCACTAAAAGATCCTGGTCCAGCCCCAAAAGCAATCCCATTGATATCATCTAATGATAACTGAAGATTTTTCAAAAAAATGTGTATTTCAATAATCATTTTTTCTGAATTAGCCTTATTAGCCTCAAATGATTTTTGCTTAATCAAATTATTACTTAAAACTGCTATAGAAAATAACGGTCCAGATGTGTCAAGAGATAAAATCATAACTTTTTGATTATAAACTTTTTAAGAAGTCAGTAACATCTATTTCTCTTCGAGTTCTTTTGAATGGAGGAAGACTCTTCCAAATTCTTTTTCCATATGGCTTTTGTATGATTCGTGGGTCACAGATCATCAAAACGCCTTTATCTACCTCATCTCGAATTAATCTTCCTGCACCTTGCTTAAGTGAAATAATAGCCTTGGGTAGTTGAAAATTCATGAATGGGTTATCACCCAAATCTTTAAGTCGATTAATTTTCGATTCAAAAACTGGGTCCCCGGGAGATTGAAATGGCAATTTATCAATAATAACTAAAGATAAAAGAGGCCCTCTAACATCGATTCCCTCCCAAAAACTCATCGAGCCTATTAGAATTGCATTACCGTTTGATTTAAATTGATCAATTAACAAAGATTTTGAATCATCTCCCTGTGTCAATACTGGAAATTTTAACTCTTTTTTTTCTAAGGCATCTTTAAGCAATGCAGATATCTCCTTCATCCCTTTCAGGCTTGTAGATAAAATAAACGTTCTGCCCTTTGCTGCTTCAATTAATGGGTATATTTTCTTTATTAATGCTAAATTAAAGACTGGAGTATTAGGTTCAGGCATGTCTGAGGGGACATACAAACATGCATTATCTTTAAAGTTAAAAGGGCTATCAAGTTTTTTGGAATTAGCTTCCTTTAAGCCCATCAAGTTTTGAAAAAAATTAAAGCTATCGTTCACAGCTAGGGTTGCTGAAGTAAAAATCCATGCTACATCATTATCCTCTCTAAATTTATCAAAGCTTTCAGCAACGGAAAAAGGAGTCATATTAAACTGAATAGATTTTGAGAAAATATCTAACCAGTAAACAAAATTTTTACTCTTTTCATGAAGCCAAGGGGCTATTTTTTGATTTATATCAGCAAAACGTTCAAGAATTTTTTTTTGTTCTGGGCTATGATCGTCCAACAAAGATAAGGCTTTATCCATATCATTGATAGCTTTACTCAAAGATTGAATATGATCCGTAAAGTCTTCGCTATTTTCAATCTTCTCAAAAGTGATACGATTATTATTAGGGGGGAAAAAAGATCTAATTTTTCGAATTTGTTCTGTGGTCTCAGAAAAATGAGTTACAAATTTTTTTTTATTTATTCCGATCTTCTCAAATAATAATTGTGTATCTTGGATTAAGTATAAAATTTCGCTAGTTGAAAAATTATTTCCAAAAAAAATTGATGCGACATCAGGTACTTGATGAGCTTCATCGAATACTACTGTATTTGGTTTTGGTAGAAGTTCTGATATTTCTTCTTTTCTTAAAACAAAATCTGCAAAAAATAAATGATGATTTACTATAACAACTTCAGCATTCAATGCTTCTCTTCTGGCTTTTAAAAAAAAACAGCTTTTTGAAAACTCGCATGACTGACCCAAACAATGGTCTGCGTTTGATGTAACCATAGGCCATATTGTTGAAACTTCAGGAACACCCTTAACTTCAGAGATCTCACCAGAATCTGAATGATTTGAAAATTGTTTAATTTTTTCTAAATAAGATCCATCTTCCTTATTGATAAACTGTGCGCCCTCATCTGCATCTTCCATTTTTAACTGGCAAATATAGTTAGACCTGCCCTTTAAAAGATTCACTTTTACTGGAATATTCAATGCCTCACGAATTTTTGGTATATCTTTATTAAATAATTGATCTTGAAGATTTTTAGTGGCTGTTGAAATTATAACTTTTCCACCATTTATAAGTGATGGAGCCAAATAAGCGAATGTTTTTCCAATTCCAGTTCCTGCCTCAACGATTATTGATTCTTTTTCAATAATTGCAGTATTGACTAAATTTGCCATTTCAACTTGGCTTGGTCTAATTTGATATCCTTCAATAACCTTGCTTAAGTTTCCATCGGAATCAAAAAAATCATTTAAGATTGATTGTGTCATTGCAATATTTCTCAAGAATTTATTATGCTTAAAAAATCAATATATTAAATTTGATTTTTATCTTTTTTTTACTTCTTTTATATAAAAAAATTTTATGAAATTTGAATTCATATCGCACTATATATTAAATACTTTGTTATCGCTTGGAACTAAAGATAATGAATTTTTGTCAATTTATCAAAATGAAAAAAAATTTAAAAAATTTATACTTGATGTATTCTGTATAATTACTTATATAACTCAAAATTTAAAAAGAAAATATATATGCGCTCAAATCTAGAAAAAATATCATTCATACTTATAGGATCAATATTCGGAATTCTTCTCAGTTTTAATCTCCCTGTATTTGCAGACAAAACTAAAGGACCTAATCTACCAATCGAAGATCTTCGAACATTTGCAGAAGTTTTTGGGAAAATTAAATCTGATTATGTTGAGGATGTAGATGATAAAAAACTTATTAATGAGGCTTTGAGTGGAATGTTGTCAGGCCTTGATCCACATTCAACCTTCTTAGATTTGGATCATTTTAAGGATCTTCAGCAAGGTACCTCAGGTGAATTTGGAGGTCTTGGAATCGAAGTAGGTATGGAGGATGGTTTTGTTAAAGTCATATCACCTATTGAAGATACACCCGCTTATGAAGCTGGATTAAAAAGTGGTGATTTAATTATGAAGCTTGATGAGACAATGGTTAAGGGCTTAAATTTAAATGATGCAGTGAAATTAATGAGAGGAAAGCCAGGCACTGCTATTGATCTTCAAGTTCTCCGTGAAGGTGTTGATACTCCTTTAAACATCAAAATTGTTCGAGCTCAGATAAAAACAAAGAGTGTTAAATCTAAAATGATTGAGCCAAACTATGGTTATGTTAGGGTGACTCAATTTCAGGAAAGAACTGGTGAAGATCTAGCTAATGCTTTACAAAAGCTAAGCAAAGAAAATAAATATCCTCTTAATGGCCTAATTCTTGATATGAGAAATAATCCAGGAGGCCTTTTAAACTCAGCAGTTGCTGTTTCGGCTGCTTTTTTAGAAGAAGGGGATTTAGTTGTATACACAGAAGGAAGGGCAACAGATTCAAAAATGCATTTAACGACAATACCAGAAAATTTTATTAGAAATAATCCTCAAAAAAACAATTATATTAAGGATTTACCGAAAGAATTTAAAAATATTCCACTTGTTGTATTAGTTAATAATGGTTCAGCATCAGCATCTGAAATAGTAGCAGGTGCTCTTCAAGATCATGAAAGAGCATTAGTTGTTGGTACCAGAAGTTTTGGCAAAGGATCAGTGCAAAGTATTCTTCCAATGAACAATGGAACAGCAATTAAACTTACTACAGCAAGATACTTCACGCCTCATGGAAGATCCATACAAGCGAAAGGTATTGATCCAGATATTATAATTGAAGACGGAAATGAAAATATTGGAGTATTACGTGAAGCTGATTTAACAAATCGCCTTTCTAACCCGGACGAAAAAGTAAATAAAGAATCTAAAGATGAAATTAAACCGACCAGTGATGGTGGCGAAGCTCTTCGTAATTTCAAACCCATCGAACTTGGTGGTGATGAAGATAAACAATATGCAGAGGCTGTGAAGATACTTAAGAATATCGACAAATACCAAAAAAAATAAACAAGATTATTTCATACTTAATGCTTGATAAAATTCTTATAGAAGTTGATAAGGGCCTCAAAACTCTTACTGTAAGAACACATGCAAAAAGATCACGTCCAGATATTAATTTAAAAGATACCAAAGATTTAGCATCCTCTGATATGAAAGTGCATTCAAAATATATGAGAGTAAATCATTCCGGTGAAATTTGTGCTCAAGCTCTTTATCGAGGCCAGCTCTTTTTTAATAAAAATACAGAAATCAAATCGGAATTGGAAGCGGCGGCGGATGAGGAGCTGGATCATTTGTCTTGGTGTGCCGAAAGAATCGAAGAGCTTGGGGGAAAGAAAAGTAAATTAAACCCTATTCTTTATTCCAGCTCTTTTTTGATAGGAGCAGTTACAAGTCTTATTGATGAAAAGTACAACCTTGGTTTTCTTGCTGAGACTGAAAAACAAGTATCACTTCACTTATCCCAGCATTTAAAACATATAAATAAAGTTGATGTGAAAACTATTAAAATTCTTGAGCAAATGAGGAGTGATGAGGAGGAACATGAAAAGTCCGCAATAAAAATGGGCGCAAAAAAACTTCCAAAACTAGCTCAAAAATTAATGAGTAGTACATCAAAATTAATGACAAAGTCTACTTTTAACATTTAATTGATCATGAAAAAATTTAAAGAAATTTTAAAGACACTCGACGATATATCCCACCTTAAAGGATTTAATTTATTTGATGAAAGTAATAATCCCATCGGATCTGTCTTAAATAAATCTGGAACGCAAGGCTCGCTTAGGGTTTATAATTCCTTATGGGTAAATTTCAATAAAATAAATATTGAAGCTGCAAAAAAGGGTATCGAGCTTTTCGCAGAGCATGCAATTGATGCCAAAAATAATCCTGGAAAACATCCAAATATCGATAGGCTTTTTCAAATCATTGAATATGAATCTGTTATACAAATGAAAGTCATCAAATAAATTTTAGCTATTTGTAATTTTAAAATCATGAGTAATCTCAACACTTTTACTCAACATTATTGATGCTGAACAATATTTTTCCGCAGACAGATTAATGGCTCTCTCTACCATGCCCTCATTTAGTTCATGCCCCTCAACAATGAATGTTATATGAATTTTAGTAAAAACCTTTGGAATTGAATCTGCTCTCTCAGCACTTATACGAGCTTCACATTTTTTAATGTCTTGTCTTGATTTTTTAAGGATAGTTACCACATCAAATGATGTACATCCCCCCATACCCAAAAGAATCAATTCCATTGGTCGCATGCCACGATTTTCTCCACCAGCACTTTCAGGACCATCCATTAAAATTTGATGGCCAGAGTCTGATTCCCCCTTAAATTGTACCTGGCTTAACCACTGAACTTTTGCTTGCATTTATTGAATCCCTAATAACTCAATGTCAAAAATTAAGTCGGCATTAGGTGGAATCACATTTCCTGCACCCCTAGATCCATAGCCCATGTCAGAAGGTATTATTATGGTTCTAGTTCCTCCAATCTTCATTCCTGTAAAACCCTCATCCCAACCTTTAATAACTTGGCCGACGCCTAAGACAAAAGAGAAAGGTTCATTTCTGTCTTTTGAGCTATCAAACTTTTTCCCTTTGTTGTCATTTTCATTTTCATCATAAAGCCATCCAGTATAGTGAACCGTAATTGTTAAACCTTTTTCAGCTTCACGGCCGTTTCCTTCTTGTGTATCATTTTTTATAAATTCAATCATTTTATTTTCCTTTGTTGATGTTTTGTCTATAGTAATATCTATTGCTCCCACAAAGCCAAAACTAAAAATCATAGTAATTGCAATCAATAATTTTCTCATTCTTACCTCTTTTAATAAATTTAAAAACTTAGATTAATTAAATCCTCAATAAATGGTTGCGCATTTTTTGCATCATTATCATTCATAACAAAAATAAAAGCATTCATGTCTTTATTTTTATTTAAAAAAAACCCTGCTATACCAACGACATTTTTTAATGATCCTGTTTTAAAATGACCATAGCGAGATATTTTGGTTGCCTTCATTTTATTTTTCAAAGTACCATCAATTGAAGCAATTGGGAGTGACGCAATCATTTCAGGCATATAAGGATCATTGTATATTCTTTGCAGAATTTGTAGTAGTTGATTTATGTTGATTTGTGTCTTTCTCGATAAACCAGCTCCATTATCTACAAATAATCCTTTATTCAAAAAACCTTCTTTTTCGAACCAGTTGTTGATAAATTGGTTCGTCATATTCTCATTTGGCTTAATGCTATCTTTATCGCCCTTAATGGTAGTCAATAACAAATTTCTTGCCATAAGATTCAGACTAAATTTATTAGTATCTCTAATTAATTCACTTAAAGGTTTCGAGGAATGGTGATTGAGATAAACTTTGTTGTGTATTGAATTATATTCTTTACGATAGCCGCCTTCAATAATTCCTCCGTGTTTAATCCATAGCGTTTTAAAAATTTCATAAAAAAATTGCGATTTATCCATAACCGCTAGGTCAATTTCTTTTTTACTACACCGCTTAGCAAAGCCGCCCCGAAATGTAATAATATTTTTTTGATCTTTTTTGCTTACAGAAAATTTCATTCTTGACTTCCAATTACCGCATTTACTGTTGGATAGTCTAAGATTATTAACAATCACTAAGGAATCTAAGTTTGGGTCAGATTTAATTTTAATTTTATTTTTTTCAACTATAATTTTGAAATTAATTGTATTGCTCTGAAGTGATATCGCAGACGGAAGAACGTTATAAGCTCGCAAGGGACTATCATCAAAGTCTTTTTTTAATGGCATCTCTCCAAAAAAACTATAATCTAGCACTAAATTACCTTTAATTTTTTTTATACCTTTAGAGCGCAGATCAATAAGCATTTTTTCTAAATAATAAATTGAAAATGATGCGTCAGCACCTCCCCTAAATATTAAATCCCCCTCCAAAACCTCTTTATTGATTCTTCCAGTGTGATAAAAATTTGATTGCCATCTAAAACTCGGGCCTAAATCTTTTATTGCTAAATATGTAGTAAGTATCTTTACAAGAGAAGCTGTATTAAATGGCTTTTCAATATTATGCTTTATCGGAGAAATGTCTTTTTCGGATAAATTTTGTATTACAAATCCAAAAGTCGATTCATTAAATCCATATTGATCCATGAGTCTTTTATAATTTTGAGGAAGATCAGCAAGTGTTATATTTGGAAAAATAAATAGACTTAAAATAAAAATAAATTTAAACATTAGATTTAATGCTTTGCTCAGATACTTTAATCATATGCGATATTTCAGAGCTATTTATTGAATAAGGAGGCATAAAATAAAAAGTACGATTTATGGGTCTTATAAAAACTCCTAGTTTGAGAAATGACTGTATGACTCTATCAATATCAACTTTTTCGTCTAATTCAAATGCCCAAATCATTCCTATATTTCTGAAATTGTGAATTGGTAAATTCTTATGATTCTCAAATAATGCATTAATTTTTTTTGCTTTTTTGTTGTTACTACCTAAAACATCTTTATTTTTAAAAATGGATAAGGTGCCCAAAGCTGCACTGCATGCTAGTGGATTACCTGTATAGCTATGGCAATGCAAAAAACCTCTTTCTTTTTCATTATGATAAAAAGCTTTAAAAATATATTTTTTTGTTAAACATACCGACAATGGAAGATAACCACCCGTAAGACCTTTTGATAAACATAAAAAATCAGGCTTGATACGTGCATGTTGATGGGCAAATAATTTTCCTGTTCTACCAAAACCAACAGCTATTTCGTCAGCAATCAAATGGATATTATATTGATTGCATAACCTTCTGGCTTCTTTAATATAAAGTTTATTGTAAATTCCCATTCCTGATGCGCATTGAACCAATGGTTCTAAAATAAGACTAGAAATTACATCACTTTTCTTCTCAAATAACTCCTCCAGGCTTTTAATTTTATTCAAAGTGAATTCTTTTTCACTCTCCCCTTCTTTCTTTAATCTCAAATCAGGTGAGGGAACTTGAATATGGCTTTTCATAAGCTGACTATAATGTTTTCTAAAGATTGCCAGATCTGTCACAGAGAGAGCACCAAGCGTTTCTCCATGATAACTATTTTGTAGATATACAATTTTATTTTTTTTAATTAACCCCTTCTCTCTCCAGAAGTGAACACTCATTTTTAAAGCAATTTCAATCGCATTCGATCCGTCGCTCCCATAAAAACAATGCCCTAATCCAGTTATTTTATTGAGCTGTTCAGATAACTGAACTACTGGCTCATGGGTCATTCCAGCTATCATTGAATGCTCTAAGTTATTCATTTGCTTATTTATAAAAGACTTTATAGTTTTGTTATTGTGGCCAAATAAATTGACCCACCATGAACTGGTAGTATCAAGATATCTTTTGCCTTCAAAATCGATAAGCCACGAACCAGAGCCTTTTTTTATAGGAATAAGAGATTTTTTTTCATAATCCTTCATTTGTGAGCATGGATGCCAAACTGACCTCAAGCTTCTTTGGATAATAGATTTATTATTCATATTTATGGCGCTGGATTCATACAAGTAAGATGTATCTCATCAATCTTATTCAAAGTTTCTTGATTTAATTTCAACTTATATGCATCAATGTTTTCTTTTAGTTGATTGAGATTTGTTGCACCAATGACAGTGCTTGTTACAAACCATTGTTGGTAAGTAAAAGCTAATGCTAAACGAGCAGGACTAACTTCAATACTATCAGCTAATTTTACGTATTCTGATACCGCCTTTTGAACTCCTGGCTTATCAAATCTTTTAGCGTAACCTTTAAATAATGTCACCCTTCCTTTTGCGGCTGGATTTCTTATATATTTACCAGATAAATGTCCAAAGCCGAGTGGTGAATATGCAAAAAAACCAAGCTCCTCCCTATAGATTATTTCAGTTAATCCTAGTTCTGCAATTCTATTTAACAAACTAAAATTATTTTGTAAATTACATATGACAGGGAGCTTTTTTTCACGAGCAATTCTTATAAACTCCATTACCCCCCATGCCCATTCATTTGATAAGGCAATATATCTAATTTTTCCTGAGTTTACTAATTTTTCTAATGCAATTAATTGCTCTTCAATAGAAACCCAATTAATTTTTTTTCCATTTTTAAATTCTAAGTTTATGTCAAATTTATATTCTCCAAACATCGGTACATTTCTTTCGGGCCAATGCAGATATAAAATGTCAATATAATCAGTTTGCAATCGTTTAAGCGAACCTTCAACTGATTTGGTTATATTATTCATATTCAATGATAATTTGCCGTCTCTGATCCAAGATATATTTCTTCTAGGTCCCGCAATCTTAGTTGATATTATTAGATCTTCTCTTTTACGGTTTTTAAGCCAATTTCCAAAAATTATTTCTGTTCTTGTACAGGTCTCAGCTTTCGGAGGAACTGGATACATTTCAGCCAAATCATAGCTATTAATTCCTTGTTCATTCACGAAATCAAGCTGTTGAAAAGCCTCATTCTGAGAATTTTGATCCCCAAATGTCATTGTGCCAAGGGTAATTGGAGAAACTTCTAAGGATGATGTGCCTACTCTTTTATAGTCTTTCTTTTCAAACATTTTTTAATTAAAACAATAATTTTATAAATAATTTCTTCGTTTACCCTTGAATTTTACAACATTCATCCCTATTATTAGCAGTCTATTGATATGAGTGCTAATTTTGCATTTTAAATTCATTAGATTTAGATAAACAAACTTAAGAATACACTACTAGGAGAACTAACAAATGAAAATTCGTCCTTTACATGATCGCGTAATTGTAAAGCGTCTCGAAGAAGAGCGTACAACTGCTTCAGGCATTGTCATTCCTGAAAGCGCATCTGCCGAAAAACCTGATCAAGGAACTATAGAAGCAATAGGTAATGGAAAAATACTTGAGGATGGTTCTGTTAAAGCGCTGGATGTAAAAGTTGGTGAAAAGGTATTGTTTGGTAAATACGCTGGTCAATCAGTAAAGGTTGACGGTGAAGAACTTCTTGTAATGAAAGAAGAAGATATCATGGGTATTGTCGAATAAATTTAATAATGTATATGGAGAATAAATAACATGGCAGCTAAAGACGTAAGATTTGGTGATGATGTTCGCCAAAAAATGGTAAAGGGTGTGAACACTCTTGCTAATGCAGTTAAAGTAACGATGGGTCCAAAAGGGAAAAACGTTGTCCTTGAAAGATCTTTTGGCGCACCCACGATTACAAAAGATGGTGTTTCTGTAGCAAAAGAAATCGAACTAGAAGATAAATTTGAAAATATGGGAGCACAAATGGTTAAAGAAGTTGCTTCTAAAACTTCTGACAGTGCAGGCGATGGAACCACTACAGCAACGGTACTTGCTCAAGCAATCATTCGTGAAGGTATGAAATCTGTTGCAGCTGGAATGAATCCTATGGATCTTAAAAGAGGAGTTGATAAGGCTGTAGAGGCAGCAGTTACTGAGTTGCATAAACTAAGTAAACCTTGCAATACAAGTAAAGAGATTGCTCAAGTAGGTTCTATATCAGCAAATTCTGATACCTCTGTAGGCCAAATTATTGCTGATGCTATGGATAAGGTTGGTAAAGAAGGTGTAATTACAGTTGAGGATGGTTCTGGTTTAACAAATGAACTAGATGTTGTTGAGGGTATGCAATTTGATAGAGGTTACCTCTCTCCTTATTTTATAAATAATAATGATCGCCAAATTGCTCTTCTAGAAGATCCATTTATCCTGCTTCATGATAAGAAAATATCTAATATCAAAGACTTACTCCCTGTTCTTGAACAAGTAGCAAAAGCAAGTAAACCACTATTAATTATTGCTGAAGAAATTGAAGGTGAGGCATTGGCAACACTTGTTGTTAATAATATTCGAGGAATCATCAAAGCAGTTGCTGTTAAAGCCCCAGGTTTTGGTGATCGAAGAAAAGCTATGCTCGAAGACATTGCAATTCTTACAGGAGGTACAGTTATTTCTGACGAAGTGGGCTTAACCTTGGAGAATGTAAAAATTGAAGATCTAGGGCAGGCTAAAAAAATTGAAGTTGGAAAAGAAAATACCATCATTATTGATGGCTCAGGTAGCCAAGACAATATTAAATCTCGTATCGGCCAAATTAAGACGCAAATTGAAGAATCTACAAGTGACTATGATAAAGAAAAACTTCAAGAGCGTGTTGCAAAATTAGCTGGTGGAGTAGCAGTTATTAAAGTTGGTGCTACAACAGAAATTGAAATGAAAGAGAAGAAAGCCCGTGTTGAGGATGCTTTGCATTCAACTAGAGCTGCAGTTGAGGAAGGTATTGTACCTGGTGGAGGTGTGGCATTAATAAGAGTAAAAAATGCTATTGAAAAAACTCAAGGTGATAATGCTGATCAAGAAGCTGGAATTAATATTGTTCTTCGTGCAATCGAAGATCCTTTAAGGCAAATCGTTTCAAATGCAGGAATAGAATCATCTGTCGTTGTAAATAATGTTGCAGAGGGTAAAGGAAACTATGGCTTCAATGCAGCCAATGAAACATATGGTGATCTTGTTGATATGGGCGTTCTTGATCCTACTAAAGTTACAAGATCTGCCTTGCAAAATGCAGCATCTATTGCGGGTTTAATGCTTACTACAGAATGTATGATTGCTGATCAACCAAAGGATGAATCTGCAGCTCCTGCCCCTGCAATGCCAGATATGGGTGGTATGGGTGGTATGGGTGGTATGGGTGGTATGATGTAATCAAAGTTATAATTTTGATAAATAAAAAAGGGCCCTTATGGGGCCCTTTTTTTATCATTAATATCTAAGGGAGGAATTACAAACAATATTAATGATTACTACAAAATTAGGACTAAAAAAATAAAAAAAAGTTCTGCTATAAAGTAATTAAAATAAAAGTAATTCATGTAGCATATGGGCATGGATGAATCATTAATATCTAACAATCTAAATCAAGAACTTAACCAAAAACAGAAAGAGGCTGTTACCTTATCGGAACAATCTGCATTAATCTTGGCTGGAGCAGGAAGTGGAAAAACTAAAGTTCTTACCTCACGTTTTTCGTGGTTAATTTCAAATCAAATTACTAGTCCTGGAGGTATTCTTGCAGTAACTTTCACAAATAAAGCAGCAAAAGAAATGCTAGTAAGAATTTCATCTCAATTACCTATCAACCCAAGGGGTATGTGGGTTGGGACATTTCATGGTCTTTGTAACCGTTTTTTAAAAAAACATCACAATGACGCTAACCTGCCACAACTATTTCAAATCCTCGATAGTGCTGATCAAAAATCAGCAATTAAAAGAGTAATGAAAGCTATGGATATTAACGAGGATCTTCTGCCATCAAAAGAGGTTTTATACTTTATTAATGCAAATAAAGAGGAAGGTATTCGCTCAAATGAATTTAAAGCATATGATGACATCACTCAGAAAAAAAATGAAATATATAAAAATTATGAAGCCCAATGTCAGAAAGAGGGTGTGGTTGATTTTGCAGAACTACTCCTAAGATGTTTAGAATTATTTCAAAAAAATCAGACCATAAGAGAGCATTACCAATCCGTTTTTCAACATATTTTGGTAGACGAGTTTCAAGATACCAGTCGCCTTCAATATGAATGGTTGAAAATATTAACATCCTCTAAAAGCTTTATTTTTGCAGTTGGCGATGATGATCAATCTATATATGGTTTTCGTGGGGCAAGGCCTGGAAATATGAAAGACCTACAAAAAGACTTTGATATTAAAAATGTAATTAAGCTTGAACAAAACTATCGATCTCAAAATAATATTTTAAATGCAGCAAACGCAATTATTGAAAATAATGCAGATAGATTAGGGAAGAATTTATGGTCAGATGCGGGAGAAGGTGAATTAATAAAGCAATTTAATGCACTAGATGATAAATTTGAAACAAGTTTTATTATTGACGAAATTAAAAACCTACACAGAGCAGGTTCACGATTTGATCAAATTGCTATTCTTTACAGGAATAATGCTCAATCAAGAGTAATAGAAACGGCTATAGTATCAAATAATATACCTTACAGAGTTTATGGTGGCCTTCGTTTCTTTGAGAGAGCGGAGATTAAAAATTCACTTGCTTATCTTCGTTTAATTGTAAATAAAAATGATGATAATGCGTTCTTAAGAATTATTAATTTTCCTCCCAGGGGTATTGGAGCCAAGTCTATTGAATTAATCCAAAATCTTGCTTTGGATAATAATTCATCTTTATGGAGCGCTGCATTAACCATTGAGTCTGAAAATAAAAATGCCAAGATATCTTTTTTTGTAAATCTTATTAAAAATATTGAGGACCAAATTCACGGGGAAAATATTGATGAATCCATTGACGCTATAAATTCTTATTCAACTCTTAAAGAACACTATACAAAAGACAAGGATGGAAGTTCGCGAATTGAAAATTTGGATGAACTAGTATCTGCCGCTAAATCATTCTTAAATGAATTTCGAGAAGAAAGTAACGAAAATACTACTGAAAATAATAAAGAAAAAATCTTAACAGATTTTCTCGATTTTACCTCCTTAGAAAGTGGAGAACTTCAAGCTTCAGCTGGTGATGATGCCTTACAATTGATGACTATTCATTCATCTAAAGGCTTAGAATTTGATACGGTATTTATTACTGGTCTAGAGGATGGTTTATGTCCGCACGAAAGAAGTTTAGGCGAAAATAATGGTTTAGAAGAAGAAAGGAGACTCATGTATGTTGCGGTTACAAGAGCAAGGAAAAAACTTTTCTTGACATTGGCACAATCAAGAATGACTTATGGTCAAATAATGTTTAATATGCCGTCACGTTTTTTAGATGAAATTCCAGAAAATTTAATAAAAAGAATTAATGCGCCAAAAAAAGAAAAATTTATATCTCATCAAAAAACTTCCTCTCATTCCGCGTCAACTCATACATGGAAAATTGGTGCAACTGTTGAGCATGCAAAATTTGGCTTAGGAATAGTGACTGGTTATGAGGGGAATGATAATGACTTAAGAATCCAAATAAATTTTCAAAAACAAGGGGTGAAGTGGCTTGCGATGGAATACGCCAAACTTATTGAACATTAGTGAAATCTATTTAAAAATTTCTTTAAACGTTACTGACTGAAGTGCAAAAGTAGACGCAATAAAAATACTCATAAAAATTAACATCAGAAAACTAATAATAAAAGAAATAAAAGAAGGTCCTGATGAACTTAAACTTGAAAGAATTGCAGATAACATAAAAACTGATAATAAAAAAAGCATTGCGAGTGTAAGGAGCGATAAAGTTAATGGAATCAAAAACATGAGACAAGCAGCAAAACTAGATTTGATTGATTTAATCACACTGTATTGTTTGAAAGCAATTAGTAATGGTGCAAACCAAGTCATCATCATAAAAGGAATGCCCATAATAATTAACTTAAATATTATTCCCGAGAAATCGTTCAAAGTGAATTGATGGTCTTGATTATTTTGTGAAAATTCAACTAAACCTACAATATCATTTCCAATAAGAGAACTTAGCAAAACAGCATAAGCGAAGGAAAATAAACCAACAGATAAGATATTAGAAATTTTTGGTTTGATTGTCTCAATGTATTTTTCGAATGAAAAGTTTTTATTTGTTTCTATTGTGCTATAAAAATAGACGATGAGTATTGTCATAAATGGCCAAATGAATACTGAAAATAAGCCCATAAATTGCATTCCAGGTATTGCTGGAAAAATCACATATACGGACAAATAAAGCATTCCAAAAAATATAGAAATTTTTAGTGATTGCTTTACCAACCATACACTTTTAAGAATCCAATTTCTTATTTGTAGAAAAATATTCATATTAATGTTCTATTTTTTTTAATAAGATCTTTTTAAAATGTGCGGGGTCTTTAATATTTACTTCCTCACCTTCTCTTGAATTATGAAAATCATTTAATCTTGACAACCAAAACCTTAAAGCAGCTAATCTTAAAAATTTAGGTAAAGCTTTTACTTCTTGGTGGTCTAATTTTTTTATTGACTCATACCCATCAATGAGTGATTTTATTTTCTTTAATTCAATATCTAGATCATCGTCAAGACACCAATCATTAATCGCTATAGCAATATCGTAAATATATTTATCATGACATGCATAATAAAGATCAATTAATCCAGAAACATTGTCTGCTTCAAATAAAACATTATCTACAAATAGGTCGCCGTGAATAGTTCCACTAGGAAGTTGGTCTACAATATTATTTTTTTGGTAACTAATCTCATTAGATATAATTTGAATATCCTCTGCTATCAAATTATTTTTCAAATTAAAGAAAGTGGCTTCTATCCAATCTAGTCCTCTTTTATTTTTTTGCTTCTCGGGAAAATTTTTACCCTTTACATGAAAATTAGCAAGAGATAATCCCACTTCAAAACAATCATTTAAAATAATATTTTTTCTCTCGTGACCTTTTAAAAAAGATACAACTAGTGCAGGCTTGTTTTTTAGAGACGTCAAGTATTCTTTGGCATTGTTAAAAATTGGTTGTGGGCATGACAAACCTTTATTTGATAAGAAAGCCATAAGGTTTAAATAAAAAGGTAACTCACTCGCTTTTGTATCTTCAAATATGGTCACTATGTATTTCTTACTATCTGTAGTTATGAGATAGTTAGTATTTGTTACGCCAGATGAAATGCCTTGAAAATCCAATAATTTTCCAAGGTTATATTGTTGCAGCCAAAGATTTAAATCATCAAAAGTGATTGAGGTGAAAACGGCCATAAAAAAGGTAATTTAAAAAGTTAGTATTACCCATTGAGGAACAATTTGTGGATCTTTGTCATCATATCGAACCCAATCTGCTCCCGATGTATTTTTATACAAGTAATAAGAAGGCATGTTTTTTGGCGTAACTTTCATCATATATAGCTGGCCATTTACTCTATATTCTTCAATAAACTCTCCATCTTTCTTTTTAATAGTTATTTCTGGCCCATCTTCATAGCCTGATTCATAGTTTATTGCTGGAGGTGGTGGAACATCATCTAAAACTTCTCTATCATCAGCAAAGCTTATATTTGAAATGCTTGTGATAAAAAGACAAAAAATACAAATCAATTTTTTCATTAAAATGCTTCCTTAATATTTAAATGTATTCTAACAAAATCATACGAAGTGGGTAACTAATAAATTAATTCTTTTTAACCTTAAAAAAACTACTATTACTTTTATTAGTTGTTAAAATTTGTATATGAAAACTCTTCTCTTAGTTGATGGATCCTCATATCTTTATCGTGCCTTTCATGCAATGCCGGATTTTCGAAATAAAGATAACGAGCCTACCGGAGTGATCTACGGTGTAATTAATATGCTTAGAAATATTCATAGTCGTTATCCTTCAGATTATAGTGTTTGTATTTTTGACGCTAAGGGAAAAACCTTTAGAAACGATATGTATGCTGAATATAAGGCCAATCGTCCAAGTATGCCAGAAGATCTTGCGTCCCAAATAGAGCCTTTGAAAGAAACAATCGCAGCAATGGGTTGGCCTGTAATTATTAAGTCAGGAGTAGAGGCTGATGACGTAATTGGAACATTGACTAACAAAGCTAATAAACAAAATATTTCTGTCACGATCTCTACAGGCGACAAAGATCTTGCTCAACTTGTAAATGATAAAACAAAATTAATCAACACAATGACCAATGAAGAGCTGGATGAAAAAGGTGTGGAAAGAAAATTTGGCGTAAAACCAAACTTAATAATTGATTATTTAACAATTATTGGTGATAAGGCTGATAATATTCCTGGAGTTGAAAAAGTTGGGCCTAAAACCGCTTTAAAATGGTTAAATGAATTTGGTAGCCTAGATGAAATTATAAAAAATGCAGAAATTTTTAAGGGTGTCGTTGGGGATAATCTAAAGAAGGCACTTCCTTGGTTACCTAAAGCGCATAGTCTCATAACAATAAAATGTGATGTTGATATTGATTTTTCTTGGGATGATTTTCAAAAAAAAGAACAGGATAAAAACAGGCTTAAAAATCTTTATATAAAATATAATTTTTCAAGTTGGCTTAAAGAGCTTAAATCTTCAATGGTCTCTAATACATCAACTGAAAAAATAAAGCATGACACTGATAATGCATTTGAATTTGTAAAGACCAAAGACTATGAGTTGGTGAACAGTAAGAAGGATTTAACGAATTGGTTAGACGTCATAAAAAAAGAAAAATTTTTTGCTATTGATACCGAAACCAATTCTTTGAATGCTATAAAAGCTGAGCTAATAGGTATATCTCTATGTATTAATCCAGGAAAAGCTTGTTATATACCCTTGAAGCATCAAAACTCTAACTATGATCAACTCGATTTAAATTATGTATTAACCTTAATCAAACCGATACTTGAGAACTCATCAATAAAAAAAGTTGGGCAAAATATAAAATATGATGCTCATATTTTTTTAAATTATGATATCAAATTGAATGGCATCAAAGATGACACAATGTTAATGAGCTATGTCATTCAAAGTCACCAAAACCATGGTATGAATAAATTAAGTAGTAAATATTTAAATCATGATTGTATAAGTTACGAATCACTTGTTGGCAAAGGAGTAAAGCAACTAACATTCGATCAAATTTCTATTGATAATGCAATGCCTTACGCAGCTGAAGATGCAAATATAACAATGCAATTATTTCGATCCTTAAATGAAATACTTAAAAGGGACAAATCTCTTAGCAAAGTTTATCGAGATATTGAAATTCCAGCCATGGAAGCACTTATTCAAATCGAAAGAAATGGAGTTTTGGTGGATCCAAAGATATTAGGTAATCAAAGTAAATTGTTAGGAGAACAATTAATATTATTAGAAAAAAGAGCTTTTGAACTTGCCGGTCAACCTTTTAATCTTTCATCTCCAAAACAACTTCAAGAAATTTTATTTGATAAATTAAATATTAAGCCTTTAAAAAAAACACCAAGTGGAAGCCCATCAACTAGCGAAGAGGTTTTAATTGAGCTAGCTAAAGATTATCCTTTACCAAAACTTATTTTAGAATATCGTAGTCTTGCAAAACTGAAATCGACTTATACTGACAAACTCCCCAACATGATCAATAATTCCTCTGGGAGAGTTCACACAAGCTATAACCAAGCTACTGCAATCACTGGGAGATTGGCAAGTTCAGATCCTAATTTACAAAATATTCCTATCAAAACAAGTGAAGGCAGGAAGGTTAGGGAGGCATTCATTGCTAAAAAAGGGCACAAAATATTATCAGCAGATTATTCTCAAATTGAATTAAGAATTATGGCGCATTTATCAAAGGATGAAAGGCTTATAAATGCATTCAAGAATAATGAAGATATACATACAATTACTGCAAGTGAAATATTTAATTGTGCAATTGACAAAATAACTTCGGAACAAAGAAGATATGCCAAGGTTATAAATTTTGGATTAATTTATGGTATGGGTGTTTATGGGTTGGCAAAAAACCTAGGTATCGACAGAATTGCAGCTCAAAACTACATAGAGAGATATTTCATGAAATATCCCTCAGTAAGACATTACATGGAACATACCAAAGAAGAAGCAAGAAGAAATGGGTATATAGAAACTATATTTGGTAGAAAATTATGGATACCTGAAATAAATGGCAGTAACGGACTAAGACGAGCTGCTGCAGAGAGGGCCGCCATTAATGGTCCAATGCAAGGATCTGCTGCAGATCTAATAAAAATGGCTATGATTGATGTATCAAAATGGATTAAAAATAATGATGATATAAATGGAATAATGATCATGCAGGTACATGATGAATTAGTTTTTGAGATACCCGATGCAGAGGTTGAAAATTTTAATTTAAATATAAAAAAAATAATGGAAAATATAGCAACTCTCGACATTCCTTTAATTGTAGAAATTGGGAGTGGTGAAAACTGGGAACAAGCGCATTAATGATAAAGCCTATTCACACAATTATTATCGGCGATGAGATACTCTCTGGAAAAAGACAAGATAAGCATTTGGCTTATTTATCAAAAAAATTAACGTCGCATGGATTGTCACTTGCAAAAGCTGATTATGTTCCTGATGATGAAAATGCTATCTCTACAATAATAAAAAGTAAATTAGACTATATTGTTTTTAGTTTTGGAGGTATCGGAGCAACGCCTGATGATTGCACTAGACAAGCAGCCGCAAAAGCATATGATCTAAAATTACTAAGGCACAAAATTGCTTTAAAATTAATTTTAGATAAATTTGGAGACGATGCTTACCCAAAAAGAGTCATGATGGCTGATCTTCCAGCAGAAGCAAATCTTATTCCTAATTCAATTAATAATATTCCTGGTTTCTTTATTAAAGAGCATTTTTTTATGCCAGGTTTCCCAGAAATGTCATGGCCTATGGTAGATTGGATTTTGGCATCTCATTACAAAGAAAATTTAAATAACAAAAAAAAACTTGATTCTTCTGTATGGATTAATGATGTTCCAGAGAGTTTGTTAATTGATTTAATGAATAATATTTCCCATGAAAACCCAAAAATAAAAATTTATAGTCTCCCAAAAATAGGTCCTAAAATTAAAGTTGAGCTTGGGGTTAACGGAGATTTTTTGGACGTTAAAAAAGCAATAAAAGAAATTAAAAAAGAGCTGACAACAATGAATTATGATTGGTATGAAAAATAATTTATACAAAATAACCTTTCCCAATTTTAGTTTTAATTATAAACTAAGCAACTTTTAATTCATCACAGACTTTTATGAAAATAAGCAATCTAAGCATAAAAAATAATTTATTTTTAGCCCCAATGGCCGGCGTTACTGATAGGCCATTTAGAGTTCTGTGTAAGAGTTTTGGGGCAGGAGTCGCCGTAAGTGAAATGGTAACATCTAACTCCTTACTATATGGTAGTGAAAAAACTAAAAGAAGAGCAGATCATGAGGGTGAAGTAGATCCAATATCCGTTCAAATTGCTGGTGCTGATCCGCAAATGATGGCAGATGCTGCAAGATACAATAGAGACAACGGTGCTCAAATCATTGATATAAATATGGGTTGTCCTGCAAAAAAAATATGTAATGTTATGGCAGGTTCAGCATTGTTAAAACATGAAAAATTAGTACAGGATATTTTAAAATCTGTTGTAAGTGCCGTTGATATCCCAGTTACCCTAAAAATAAGAACCGGATGGGATAAAGAAAATCGAAATGCATTAACGATTGCTCGAATTGCAGAGGATGCAGGAATTCAAGCGCTAAGTATTCATGGCAGAACTAGAGCTTGTCTATACAGAGGAGATGCGGAGTACGACACGATAGCAAAGGTAAAGCATAATATAAATATTCCTGTTATAGCGAATGGAGATATTACCTCGCCAGAAAAGGCTAAATTTGTTCTTGATTATACGAAAGCTGACGCGGTCATGATTGGTAGAGCAGCACAAGGCAGACCTTGGATCTTTAGAGAAATAGAGTATTTTCTGGAGACTGGAAAACATCATGCTCTTCCGACGAATGAAGAAATCCAAACAACTACAATTAAACATGTAAAAGATTTATATTCTTTTTACGGCGAAGAAAGGGGATTGAGAGTAGCTAGAAAACATATTTCTTGGTACACGAAGGGCTTAAAAAATTCAGCGCAATTCAGAGCCTCTATGAATCAAATTGAAGATTGTAATGAACAAATAGACGCTATAGATTTTTATTTTAATCAATTGAAAGAAATTTCTAAGTTTATTCCTTATGATGAGCCGCAGAGTCAATTTAAGATGGAGCTAGCTTCATGAGAAGAAACGGTCTTGCCGATAACATTGAAGAGCTTTTAGATAAATATTTTAATGATTTAGCAGGAGAGTCCCCTAGAGACCTTTATGAAATGATGATTTCTAATGTAGAAAAACCTTTATTACTCTATGTGATGAATTACGCAGAGGGCAATCAAAGTAAAGCTGCAGAAATATTGGGCCTTAATAGAAACACACTCAGAAAAAAATTAAAAATACATAATATAGATATATAAACTTAATGATGAAAATAAAAAGAGCTCTGATAAGCGTTTCTGACAAAGAAAATATTCTTGATTTAGCTAAAATACTAGCTTCAAATGATATAGAAATTTTATCAACTGGAGGAACTGCAAAGCTTCTTACTGATAATAAAATTCCTGTTATAAACGTAGAAAATTTCACACAATTTCCCGAAATGCTGAATGGACGTGTCAAAACTCTTCATCCGAAAATTCATGGTGGCATTTTGGGTATTAGAGACAACAAAGATCATATGAAAACCATGCGCGAATTTGACATACCCGAAATTGATTTAGTGGTTGTAAATTTATATCCTTTTGAAAAAACTATTGAAAAAATAGATTGTACTCTGGAAGAAGCTATTGAAAATATTGATATAGGTGGTCCAACAATGATTAGGGCTGCAGCAAAAAATTATAAGTCAGTGGCTGTTTTAACTAATCCAGAAGATTACAATTTGTTTATAAACAAATTCGAGGAATCTGATGGAATATTTGATGAGGATTTTCTTTTTGATCTCGCAAAAAAGGCATTCTTGCATACCGCCTCTTATGACTCAGCAATTAGTTCATATTTATCTAAAGAAAATGATGAAGATTTTCCTGAATCAAAGGTTCAAATATTGCATAAAAAATTAGATATGCGATATGGTGAAAACCCACATCAAATGGCAGCTTTTTATGTTGAAAAAGACTATCCAAGCTCAAGCTTATCAAATTTTTCACAACTTCATGGCAAGGCTTTGTCGTTTAATAATCTTAATGATGCAGACAATGCATGGGAATGTGTTAAAAGTTTTGATAAACCTACTTGTGTGATTGTAAAACATGCGAATCCATGTGGGGTATGTTCCTCCGATACTGTTAAAGATGCATATTTAGGTGCCTTTGCCACGGATCGAACTTCAGCTTTTGGTGGAATAATTTCATTTAATAAACAAGTTGATGAAGAAACAGCTTCGTTAATTATTAAACAATTTTCTGAGGTTATAATTGCTCCAAGTTTTTCAACTAAAGCAATTGAACTTTTAAAACAAAAAGGTAATTTAAGATTGCTTGTAGTTCCGCTCGGACAAGACAAAGATATGTATGATTATAAAAAAATATCAGGTGGGTTGCTTGTTCAGTCAATAGACAATCACAAGATAAACATAGATGATTGTCAGATAGTATCAAAAGCAAAACCTTCAGAAGAGCAAATTATGGATATGATATTTGCCTGGAATGTAGCAAAATTTGTTAAATCCAATGCTATAGTTTTTTGCAAGTCGACTAGGACAATTGGGGTTGGTGCTGGTCAAATGAGTAGGATTGATAGTACAAAGATTGCTGGAATTAAGGCAAAAAATTCTGGTTTAAATTTATCAGAAAGCGTTGTTGCATCTGATGCCTTTTTTCCTTTTAGAGATGGTGTAGATGAAATTGCAAAATATGGTGCCTCTTGTGTTATTCATCCAGGAGGAAGTATGAGGGATGAAGAGATTATTCAAGCAGCAAATGAGCATGGTCTTGTTATGATTTTTACTAAAATTAGGCACTTTAAGCACTAAAGCATGAATGTTCTTATTATTGGAAGTGGTGGAAGAGAACATGCCCTTGCATGGAAAATTGCTCAATCAAAAAATGTTGAGAATGTGTATGTTGCTCCAGGAAATGGAGGTACTGCTAACGCAAAAGAAAAAATCCAAAATATACCGTTATCCAATTTTGATGACTTAGTAAAATTTTCAAAAAAAAATAATATTGATTTGACTGTAGTTGGTCCCGAGTTACCTCTATCAATGGGAATAGTTGATCATTTTATAAAAAATGATTTAAAAATTTTTGGTCCTACTCAAGAAGCTGCTCAGCTTGAAAGCTCAAAAGATTTTGCCAAATCTTTTATGTATAGACACAATATACCTACAGCCAAATATCAAACATTTACCAATATTGACTTGGCTCATAAATATATTAATAAAAATGGAGCACCAATTGTTATAAAAGCTGACGGATTAGCAGCTGGTAAAGGGGTGGTGGTTGCTCTTACCGAAAATGATGCTCATAATGCAGTCGATTCAATGCTAAGTCAAAATAAATTTGGTGATGCCGGTGCGCGTATCGTAATTGAAGAATTTTTAGAAGGAGAAGAAGCAAGTTTCATAGTAATTTGTGATGGAGAAAATATACTTCCTCTAGCTTCAAGCCAAGATCACAAAAGACTAAAAAATAATGACGTTGGTCCAAATACAGGAGGTATGGGAGCATATTCACCAGCTCCTATAGTTAGTAAAGAAATTCACGGAAAAATAATGAAACAAATTATTGTTCCCACAATTAAAGGGATGAAAAAAGATGGGATTAAATTCCAAGGCTTCTTATATGCCGGAGTAATTGTTGATAAAGATAAAAATATAAAAACACTTGAGTTTAATTGCAGAATGGGAGACCCCGAGACACAACCATTGCTATTTAGAATGAAAAGTGATTTATTTGATATTCTTTCTGCAGCAGCAAATGGGACATTAACAAATATTGAAACAGAATGGGATGATGGTTATTCTATTACGATTGTTATGGCATCCCATAATTATCCGAGTAAATACCGTACTGATGATCAAATTTACAACTTAGATCATAATAAAAGTGATTCATTTATTTTTCATGCAGGTACTAAAAAAATTAACGAAAAAATTGTTACCTCTGGTGGTCGTGTATTAGGCGTCACAGCAAAAGCAAAAACATTAAAAGAGGCAAGTCATAAAGCTTATGAGTTAGTAAAAGCTATAAAATTTAATGGCGCTCAGTTTCGTGACGACATAGGCCAAAAAGCATTTGATAAAATTGATGAGAAATAATCGTCTTTTTAGATATCTCAAATCAGGAGGGTTAATTATTTATCCAACAGAATCATGTTTCGGTATTGGTTGTGATCCATCTAATATCAAAGCTATAAGAAAAATAATTACACTGAAAAAAAGAAATATCGATAAAAATTTTATTTTAATTTCATCTTGTATTGATAATGCGTCAAGCTTTATTCAACCATTAAATAATAAAAAGCTATATCAAGCGCAAAAAAAATGGCCAGGAGCACATACATGGTTAATAGAATCAAAAATTAATTGCCCAAATTGGCTAAAAAAAAATGATACAGTTGCTTTAAGAATTCCCAGTTTTAAACCTTGTTATGATTTATGCAGATCACTAGATATTCCTATAATCTCGACAAGCGCAAACATTAGCGGAAAAAAATCTATCAAAAAATACAGGGAGGCTTATCGTCAATTCCATAAGAAAAGTAAAATTATTAAAGGAGTTATTGGTAAAAATCAAAAGCCTTCAACTATTCAGGATTTGAATACAGGAAAAATTATTAGGCCATGAACATCAAAAAAGAATCTATCGATAAAGATCAGGTTAAAAAATATTTTACAAATATACAACATAGTATCGTCAGTACTATTGAATTGATTGACGGTAAAAATTTTCTTCATGATACATGGCAGAGAAAAGAAGGTGGTGGTGGAACCACCTGCATCATGGAAAATGGCAATATTTTCGAAAGAGCTGGAATTGGTTTCTCAAATGTAATTGGATCAAAACTTCCAAAAGCAGCAACAGATGCTCATCCAGAAACTGCTGGTCGAAAGTGGGAAGCAATGGGTGTTTCATTAGTACTTCATCCAAAAAATCCATTTATTCCTACTGTTCATATGAATATACGTTTCTTTATTGCATCCAAAAAAGGATATTCTGATATTTGGTGGTTTGGTGGTGGCATGGACTTAACGCCATATTATCCATTTATTGAGGATGTTATACATTTTCATCAAACGATTAAAAATTCTCTTGAGCCATTTGGTAAAGAACTTTATATCAAATTTAAAAAGCAATGCGACGACTATTTTTATTTACAACATCGTGAAGAACCAAGGGGTGTTGGGGGTATTTTTTTTGATGATTACAGCGAGAAAAATTTTAATCATTCATTTAATCTTACAAAATCGGTTGGAGATAATTTTCTAAGAGCGTACACTCCAATTTTACTAAAAAGGAAAGCTATTGAATATAGTGATAGACATAGAAATTTTCAACTTTATCGAAGAAGTAGATATGTTGAATTTAATCTCCTACAGGATAGAGGAACACTTTTTGGTATTCAATCTAAAGGTCGCGTAGAATCAATATTAATGTCAATGCCTCCGCTTGTAAAATGGAGTTATGAATGGAATCCTAAGAAAAATAGTGAAGAAGAAAAATTATATAAGGAATTTTTAGTAAAAAGAGACTGGATATAGTTATAAGTCTAAAATCCAACGCACCATCAAATTTAAATCATCGTCTGTAACGTTTGGATGGGCCATCATAGGAATATCGCCCCAATTACCACTTCCACCTTTTTTAATTTTATTCACCAGCATCTGTTGATTTGCACTGTTGGTCTCATATTTTTTAGAAATATCAAGAAATGAAGGACCTAATACTTTTAATTTAACGCTATGGCATGCAAAACAACCATTATTTTTGGCTATTTTTTCAGGATTTAACGCATAAGCGCTTGTAACACTAATAATTAATACAAAGATTATAGCTAAGCTTTTTTTCATAAAACTTAGTTAACTACCTAGTCAAAAAGTTCAAACATAGTTTAACGATTCTTAACTTTAAAAAAATTATAATTCACAATTAAAAATCATGAACAGAGTATTCTGTAGCAATACTATGGGATAGTTTAGGATATACGACTACTGAATTTTCTAATGTATTTGCAGTTTCTACGCAAACCATTCTTCTCCACTCATCTTTATCACCCATATCTCCCATACTATGAGCATTTTTTTCTCCAGGAGTCCAAATGACTGTTGAGTTACTATTTGATTTTTTAATTGTTATGACCCTATTAAATTTTTCATCCTCAATATGACAATCATTACTTGTGTTTGAATACACCCTATCAAAAGCTTGATCAAAAGTAATTTCATCTTTTTGAATATTTCGATTAAAGTTGTCAAATTTATCTGAATAAACTGAATTTTCAAGCCCTGTTATCTTTACATTCTCAATATCAGAAATATAGAAATAAGTGTGGTAGCCCTCACCAATAGTAAATGGATTGTTCGATAAATTAGTGGTTTTTAAATTTAAGTAAAGTGTTTGACCTACAATAATTGTAAGCTCAAGATCATATTCATATGTTAATTGTTTCGTTGCCGCATCGGTTGGAAGCATTTTCAAAACAATCTTAATAGCTCCATTTTTTAATGGAACACTCTCTTGAAGTTTCCATGGGATAACCCTAGCAAAACCATGATTACAAAATGAACCATCGGTTGGATGTTGGCCAAACCAAGGCCAACAAATAGGCACCCCTCCTCTAATTGACCTGCTTTTTTCATATCTTGCATTACTTGATAACCAAAGAACATCATGTTTGGTTGATTTTGGCCGCCACCAAACCACATGTCCTCCTTGTAGAGCAATTTTTGCAACAGCGACTTCACTATCAATTTCAATATATTCTAGACCATTCTTATCTCTAGTCATCTTCATAATTTCATTTGTCATTTCTTCACTTTGCCTTCTATCTGAGATATGTCTCTGACTGCTCCTTTTGAAGCACTTGTTGCCATCATGGCATATGCTTTCAAAGCATCAGTAACCCTTCTTATTCTCGGCTTGGGTTGCCACGCATTTTCTTTTTTATCCATTTCATTTCTTCTCGATATCAAATCATCGTCACTTATTTCTAGATTAATCGTTCTATTTGGTATATCGATAGTAATCAAGTCACCCTCACGAACTAATGCAATTGCTCCACCCTCGGCAGCCTCTGGTGATACATGACCTATGCTTAATCCTGATGTCCCTCCTGAAAATCTTCCATCGGTGAGCAGAGCACAAGACTTACCTAATCCCTTTGATTTTAAATATGCTGTTGGGTATAGCATTTCTTGCATTCCAGGACCACCTTTAGGTCCCTCATATGTAATTAAAACAATATCTCCAGCTAAAATTTTATCGTCAAGTATTGCTTCAACTGCGTCATCCTGAGACTCATACAATCTAACCCTACCTTTAAACTTCCAAATTTCTTCATCAACTCCTGCTGTTTTGACAATACAACCATCAACTGCAATATTCCCATAAAGAACTGCCAAGCCACCATCTTGGCTATATGCATTAGCTTTATTTCTTATACATCCATTTTCTCTGTCTAAATCCAAAGATGGCCATATTTTATTCTGACTGAAAGCTTGTGTTGTTCGAACTCCTCCTGGCGCAGCTAGATAAAAGTCTTTAATGCTATTTTCTTTTGTTGTTACGATATCCCATTTTTCTATTGCAGCACCTATATTCTCATCATGAACACATGGTATATTTTCATTTATTAAATTAGCTCTTTTAAGCTCACCTAAGATTCCAAAGACACCTCCAGCCCGATGAACATCCTCCATATGATATTTCTGAGTTGCTGGGGCAACTTTGGATAAACATGGAACCCCTCTTGATATTCGATCAATATCTTTCATTGTGAAATCAATCTCAGCTTCTTTTGCTGCTGCAAGCAAATGTAATACCGTATTAGTTGAGCCTCCCATTGATACATCAAGAGCCATTGCATTTTCAAAAGCTTTTTTTGATCCTACATTTCTAGGTAAGATGGTTTCATCATTGTCTTCATAATAACGTTTAGTTATTTCGACAATTTTTCTTCCTGCATCTAAAAAAAGCGTTTTTCTTGCTTGATGTGTGGCAAGAGTGCTGCCATTACCTGGTAAACTTAAGCCAAGAGCTTCCGTTAAACAATTCATGGAGTTAGCAGTAAACATCCCTGAGCAAGAACCACATGTGGGGCATGCTGAATTCTCAAGATCTTTTAATTTATCATCTGAAATAGACTTATCTCCAGCACCAATCATTGGTGACACTAAATCTACCTTTTGAATAGTCTCGCCCCAATTAACTTTTCCAGCTTCCATGGGTCCTCCTGAGACAAAAATTACTGGTATATTTATTCGCATTGCAGCCATTAGCATCCCTGGCGTAATCTTGTCGCAATTAGAAATACATACCATTGCATCTGCCCAATGAGCATTAACCATATATTCAACACTGTCGGCAATAAGGTCTCGGCTTGGAAGGCTATACAACATACCATCATGACCCATTGCAATTCCATCATCGACAGCAATGGTATTAAATTCTTTGGCAACACCACCATGTTTCTCAATTTCTCTAGCAACTAACTGCCCCATATCTTTAAGATGTACGTGTCCTGGCACAAATTGTGTAAAGGAATTCACTACAGCAATTATTGGTTTATCAAAATCATTTTCTGACATCCCAGTTGCACGCCATAAAGCTCTGGCTCCCGCCTGGTTTCTTCCATGAGTTGTAATTCTCGATCTATAAGCTGGCATTTACCTATCCTTAAAATTATTAATTACTTTTTTTTTAATTTATACTTATGAAATGCTAATACACCCTCAAATTAATCCTATCGCATTAAGTCTGGGCTCTCTTAATATTCATTGGTACGGACTTATGTATTTTCTTGCATTCCTAAGCTTTATACACTTAGGGAAAAAACAAATTTTTTCTAAGCCTTGGTTCAACCTTAATGAAAAAATGCTTGACGATACATTTTTTTATGGAGCACTCGGTGTCATTCTTGGAGGAAGACTAGGCTATGTTTTATTTTATCAGCCTTTGTATTATTTTACACATCCATATGAAATATTCGCATTATGGCAAGGGGGCATGTCTTTTCATGGTGGACTAATTGGTGTTCTTATTGGGGTTTACTGGGTAACCACAAAATATAAAGCAAGTTGGCTTCAAACTATGGATTTTATTGCTCCTCTTATCCCTTTGGGACTTTTTTTTGGACGCGTTGGTAATTTTATAAATCAAGAATTATGGGGAAGACCTACTGATTTACCTTGGGGTATGATTTTTCCAATTATTGATAAAATCCCAAGACACCCATCACAAATTTATGAAGCTCTTTTTGAAGGAATTATTTTATTCATTATTTTGTGGATATATTCCTCAAGTAAAAGACAAATTGGTAAAGTTTCAGGACTATTTTTATTGCTCTACGGTTTTTTCAGGTTTTTTATTGAATTTACCAGAGCACCAGATCAATTTTTAGGTTTTATTTTTTTGAAATTCACTATGGGACAGATTTTATGTATACCTATGATAATAATTGGATTATGGTTTTTATATCGTAAAGAATAATTTAGCAGCAACGATTAATTCCACTCCATTTTTTATCAAGTTCTTTTAAAAAAAATTCTTGTCTTGACAATAATCTTTTTGATTTATGGATACTACAATTTTTAAAATTGCTCAAGTAAATATCATAGGCGTCATCTCCACTGACAGATCTAATTATTTGCCAGATTCTAATTAAATATTTAAATTTTCTTATAAGCATACATTTTCCTTGACATTGCAATTCTTAAAACATCAAATACCACTATCCATAAAATACTTACCAAAAATATAGTTAACCCTGTATCAAGCTTAAGATTAAAAATTAGTTTTTCAGCAATACTGATTTCCTCGTCTGAGAGATTGCCTTCAATAATTTTATTTTTCATTGATTGTGCTGATGCTAGAAATCCGATGCGAATATCATCACTAAATATTTTTTGATAGGAGGCTGATGTTGTAATAACTAAAAGCCATGATAAAGGTAGGGCTGTTATCCATGCAAATTTATACCTTCCTGATTTTATCAAAATAACCGTGCCTACACTTAATGCAATTGCTGCCAACATTTGATTAGCAATTCCAAATAAGGGCCACAAAATATTTACGCCACCATTTGGATCAATAACCCCAATGTACAAAAAATACCCCCAACAACATACAACAATTGCACTAGTTAGTATTATTGAAGGTAGCCATGATGTTCTACCTAATTTTGGATGTATATTTCCAAGCATATCTTGCAGCATAAATCTTCCCACTCTAGTTCCAGCATCAAGCGTTGTGAGAATAAATACTGCCTCAAACATAATGGCAAAGTGATACCACATTGCAAGTAAATGCTTACCAAATGCATTGGCAAAAATTGTTGCCATACCTACGGCTAATGATGGTGCGCCGCCAGTTCGTGCAAATAATGTTGATTCACCAACATCACTTGCTAATTGATTCATTTGTTCAACAGTAACGGAAAATCCCCAAGAATTAATTTTTTTTATAACTTCTGACGCCTCATATCCAACTACACCAGGAGGGCTATTAATAGCAAAAAATATTCCAGGCTCTAAAACGCATGCTGCAATCATAGCCATAATTGCAACAAAAGATTCAAGTAACATTCCACCATAACCAATCATTGGGACATGTTTCTCATTATCAATTAATTTCGGAGTAGTACCGGATGAAATTAGAGCATGAAATCCAGAAATGGCGCCACATGCAATTGTAATGAAAACAAATGGGAATATGCTTCCTCCAAAAATTGGTCCTGTACCATCCGAAAATTGTGTAACTGCTGGCATTTTTAAATCAGGCTGTAAAATTGCAATTGCTATGGCAAGAAAAATAATGGTGCCTAATTTTACAAAAGTTGATAGATAATCTCTTGGGGCTAATAACATCCAGATTGGAAGAACTGCTGCAGCAAAACCATAAATAATAATAGATAATGCTAAAAAAAGGCCTCCATGATTAAAATATACCCTTAAAGATTCTGATTGGTCAATTATGCCTCCAAAATAAACAGCAAATAAAAGTAAAAATACCCCTAATAACGTTGCCTCTAAAACTCTTCCTGGCCTTATAAATCTCATATAAAAACCAACTAAAATTGCAATAGGTATGGTTGCAGCAACAGTTGATGTTGCCCATGGACTATATTTCATAGCATTAACAACTACCAATCCAAGAACTGCAATCAAAATAATCATAATTGTAAAAGTACCGATTAAAGAGGCTATTCCGGCAATAGCACTTAACTCTTCTTTTGCCATTTGCCCTAGACTTTTTCCATTTTTTCTTACTGAGAAAAAAAGAATTGTCATATCCTGGACCGCACCTCCAGCAACTGCTCCAATCAGAATCCAAATTGTTCCTGGAAGATATCCAAATTGAGCTGCAAGTGTTGGTCCGACAAGTGGTCCTGGACCAGCGATTGCTGCAAAATGAGTACCAAAAACAACCCATTTATTTGTTGGTACAAAATCACGACTATTATTTAATTTAACTGCGGGTGTTTTCTCAAATTCATCTAATACAAAAACTTTTGTTGCAATCCATGCTGAATAAAAACGGTAAGCAACCATATATATACATACCGCTGCTGTTATAAACCAAATAGCATTTATTGATTCCTCTCTTTGCAACGCAATAAGAGAAAAAGCGAAAGCGCCTATTAGTGAAATTAAGATCCAAACTATTTTTTTCATAGTATTTTTTTTTATTTTAATTAAAAATATATTTTACTTTTTGTTTTTTCAGGCAATTTAGGAACGTGTGAGGCTATGTTATCAATTATCTTTTGTGTTGACCACAATACTGCTAATACATCTAAAATATCGTCATCAGCAACATCTTTTTTCAGAAATTTATTTCTTTCTATTCCAAAGTCAAAAGATGGATAAATATGTCTAATCAAGTCCAGTCTTTTTTTTCTTCCTTCAATAGTTTTTTTACTCTCTTTAATTACTTCCATTTTATTCATAGCCATAAAGCTTAGCTCAGGGTGAATTTCGTAAAGAGTTTTATTAGAGGTTTTGTCTAAATAAATTTTTCTTGCCTGTTTAATTTTCCAAAAAAGATACCAAGATTGCTTTGAAATTTTTAACCCTGTTTCTTTGTAATTAATCCTGCAAGCCTCAATATAACTTGTTGCCTGTAAAGTATTTATTGATGGAGATGAAAATATCGTTGATGCCCTTGATCCCAGAATCCTTCTTGCTTCTTTTTCTGCATTACGTTTTCCTTTTTTATGTAGCTCAAGAGGAATATCAATACCTATGATTGCAGATTCTTTTGTAATGTTATTGATTTCATCAAGCTCTTTAATTATTCTTAATTGTATAGTTTTATCTTTTAAAAGCTGTGCTGTAATCCATCCATATTTGCATCCATCCAACCCAAAAAATTTCATCTTATTTGTTATAATAATTAATTAAAAAATTATCTTAACCTACCTATGCTTAAAAAAAAGATATTACTTGGTGTAACTGGAAGTATTGCGGCTTATAAAGCTGCTGAATTAATAAGACAACTCCGTCAAAATAACTTTTTCGTTCAAGTTATAATGACAAAAACTGCAAAGCAGTTTATTACTCCGATGACACTTCAAGCATTATCAGGAAACCCTGTTCTCGAAAATATGTGGGATCCATCTGAAGGGAATGGAATGGAACACATTAATTTATCAAGGACAGCCGATTTAATATTGATAGCTCCAGCATCTGCAAATTTTCTTGCAAAATTATCAAATGGCATTGCCGATGATTTACTTTCTAATTTATGTTTAGCAAGAAGATGTCCACTTTTAGTCGCTCCAGCAATGAATGTAGAAATGTTTAACAACAGTGCGACACAAAGAAACATTCTTAATTTAAAAAAAGATCACATAAAATTTTCTGGCCCCGATAATGGAGAGCAGGCATGTGGAGATTATGGAGCAGGACGATTTGTTAATTTAGATACACTAATTCTTGATGTAAAAAAATTAATTGCTACCCCTCTTTTTCAAGGTAAAAAAATATTGATTTCCTCGGGTGCAACATCTGAAAAAATCGATGATGCTCGTGCAATAACAAATCTAAGCTCAGGTTTAATGGGGCTACATTTAGCTCAATCAGCATATATATTAGGTGCTGAAGTTACTGTTATCAATGGAAAAAGTAATTATATTTATCCATCATGTATAAAAACAATAAGCGCTGAAACTCATGAAGAAATGCTTACTCAAGCAAATTATCACATTTTAAGAAATGATATATTTATTAGTGCTGCAGCGATTTCAGATTTTAAGCCTCATACGGTAAAAGGGAAAATCAAAAAAAATCAAAAATATCTTTCCTTAGAATTATTTAAGACGGAGGATATTTTAAGCTTAATCAAAATTAAAAACGAGAACGCTTTTCTTGTTGGTTTTGCAGCAGAATCAAATAACTTGGTTAAAAATGCCACGAAAAAATTAAATGAAAAAAAATTAAACATGGTTGTAGCTAACCTAATTAATGAGTCAATGGGAAAATCTTCTGCCCAAGTGACTGTAATTGATCGTAGTAGCAAAATCGTTTTGCCAAAGAAAAAAAAAGAAGATTTAACGCTGGATATTCTTGAACAAATTTTTAAGGTTTACTCTAAGGAGATGAATAATGACCATATCTATTGATTATAAAATTATCAATCCTCTTATCAAAGAACACCTTCCAAATTATGGCTCACCAGGATCTGCTGGGCTTGATTTAAGAGCGTGTATTGAAAATAATCTAATATTGCAGCCAGGTGAAACAAAGCTTATTCCAAGCGGTATTTCTATCTATATCAAAGATTCAAAATATGCAGCAATGATTCTCCCCCGATCAGGGTTAGGCCATAAACATGGTATTGTTCTTGGTAACTTAGTTGGATTAATTGATTCTGATTACCAAGGAGAGCTATTAATCTCATGCTGGAATCGTGGGAGTAAAGAATTTGCAATTAATTCTTTAGATAGAATAGCACAATTAATTATAGTTCCTATTGAACAAGCATCCTTTAACCTAGTTGATGATTACGAGGAATCACAACGAGGTGAAGGTGGGTTTGGTAGCACAGGAAAAACATAAAAAAGACTTGAAAAGACATGGTGTTATGTGTTTTAATATGTCCTTTTTTAAGATTCGTCAAAGGCATTAATAAAATGACACGAGAATGTGAAGTAACTGGGAAAAAGCCTGTTGCAGGAAATAATGTTTCTCATGCAAACAACAGAACTAGAAGACGTTTTTTACCTAACCTCCAAAATCGTAAATTTTGGGTTGAGAGTGAAAACCGATGGGTTTCAATGAAAATTTCAAGTGCTGCACTTAGAACTATTGATAAAAACGGAATTGATGCAGTTATTGCTAAAATGAGATCTGAAGGGAAAAAAATCTAATGAGAGAAAAAATACGATTAAACTCAACAGCAGGTACTGGTCACTTTTATACTACTACTAAAAATAAAAGAACAATGACTGAAAAGATGGAGATAATGAAGTTTGATCCTAAAGCCCGTAAGCACGTTTTGTATAAAGAAAACAAAATTAAATAGTTTACATATATAAAAACCAGCGCATGCTGGTTTTTTTTTGCTCATTATTCTTCGATATTTTTATTAATATGCACAACTCTTTGAGGAAATGGTATTTCAATTTTATTTTTAATAAATTCCCTCCAAATATCTTTATTAATATCTGATTTTAATCTGTATGTTCCTTCCTCTGCGTCAAGAATATAAAATACCAATTTAAGATCGATACCACTTTCACCAAAATTCATCAAATAAACAGTTGGTTCCGGATCTTCCTTAATTACTCTTTCTTGTGAATTACAACTATCAAGCATTATTTCAGAGGCTTTATCAACAGATGATGTGTATCCAATTTGTATATCAATAGCAACCCTAACCTTCCTATCAGAGCATGTATGGTTTACTATATTCTCAGCAATCAATGTTTCATTAGGAATAATCACCTCAACCCCATCAAGCTTCCTCAGAACTGTATAGCGCGATTTGATAGACTCAACAATGCCATAATGCTCTCCAATCGTTAGAATATCTCCAATTTCTAAGGATTTATCTAATAAAATAGTAAATCCTGAAATATAGTTACTTGCAATTTTTTGCATCCCAAAAGCAAGCCCTACTCCAAAGGCACCACCAAAAACAGAAAGGAAAGTTAGATCCAATCCAATAGTGTCTAGAGCAATCACGATAGCAATTACATACAAAGCTATACGTAATATTTTATTTATCATAACCCTGCCGTTGAGACTCAATTGGTTTATTTTCATTAATCTATTTTCTATAAATCTTCCCAAAGTCATTGCAGCAATAATAGAAATGAAAATTCCTGTTACGAGCTGTAGCACTAAAAGTATAGAAAAATCCTTATCGCCAAAACTAAATGTTATCGATTCCAATGAGTTAAAAATTAAGCTTAAATATCCAAATAAATGCAGAGCGACAATGATCCATAAAATAAAACTTAAAATATTTTGATAAGCGTTTAAAAGCGGGTTTGGTTGCAGTAGGTATCTGACGAGATAAACAATGAGCCTAATACCAATCAAGGCCATTGCTAATATCTGTGCAATATTAATTATATTAATTGATTGGTAAAAATTTAAAAAATAACCTAATGATGAGATGATAACAAGAAATAAAATAGGGTTAATAATTTTTATAAAAGCTTCTCCAGCTTCCTTCCAAAAAACTTTGGTAGATTTAGTAACATAGGAAATTGACCATTGATGCAATAAAAAAACAATAAAACCAGCAAAGACAATAATGCTTAATTGTAAAATAGTATTTACCGATAATAGAAAATCCAAATTAAAATTATTTTTTAATATTTCAAATTTATTCATATAAGCACTATAGCAAAACTAAGGTTGCTAATCCTAAGAATATAAAAAAACCACCACTATCTGTCATTGCAGTTATTAAGACACTTGATCCAACTGCCGGATCTTTTCCAAATTTACTCAATATTAAAGGTATCATTACACCCATAATCGCTGATAATAATAAATTTAAAATCATAGCCCCAGTCATAACGTAACCAAGATGTACATTGTTATATAATATAAAGGCAAATATTCCAAGAATACTTCCCCACAACAAACCATTTAAGAGTGCGACCCCTAACTCTTTGTAAATTAATTTTTTTATATTTGTGAAATTAACCTGCCCTAATGCGAGCCCTCTTACAATCATAGTTGTAGTTTGATTTCCAGAATTACCCCCAAATCCAGCAACAATAGGCATTAATGCTGCCAATGCCACAATTTTCTCTATTGAACCCTCAAAAATTCCAATTACCCTTGATGCAATAAGTGCTGTCACAAGATTTATTGCAAGCCATGTCCATCGATTTTTTACTGATTTCCATATCGTTGAAAATAAATCCTCTTCCTCTTTTAGTCCAGCCATTGAAAGCTTTTCGTTTTCAGCATCTTCTTTAATAAAATCAACTACTGCATCTACTGATATCCTACCAATAAGTTTTTTTTGTTTATCCACAACAGGTGCGGTCACTAAATCGTATTTTTCAAAAGCATCCGAGGCATCCTCAGCAAGATCATCAGGTGAAAATAAGATAGGTTCTGATGACATAACCTCTTTAACCATAATCTTTTGGTCGCTCACAACAAGCATTCTCAAAGACAAAATACCTAAAATATTATTATTTTCATTAATTACAAATAATTTATCGGTATTTTTGGAAATTTTTTTTAAGCTTCTCAAATAACCCAACACAACCTCAAGAGTTATATTTTCTCTAATTGTAACGATATCAAAATCCATTAAAGCTCCTACTGAACTCTCAGGATATGATAGAGTAGATTTAAGAAGTTCTCTATTTTGCGCATCAAGACCTTCCAAGAGTTCTTTTAAAACATTATCTGGTAAGTCAGGGGCAATATCAGCTATTTCATCAGTATCTAGTTGTTCAGTTGCTGCTAATATTTCTGTTGAATCCATATCTGCTATAAGCGTTTGCCTAACAGCATCAGAAACTTCAACAAGAATATCGCCATCATTTTCTGTACGAACTAAATCCCAAATAATTAACCGTGGTTCAATTGGCAATGATTCAAGAATGTCTGCAACATCTGCCGGATGTAAGTGATCTAGCAAACGTTTAAGTTTGTTGATATTTTGCTTATTTACCAGATTTTTAATAATTTTTTGTTTTGGCGCTTCTTGTTTTTCTACCAAACCTTCAACTATTTTATGCTTTTCAAGCAAAAAATTAATTTGTTTAATGATCTCAGTTAAACTTTCTTTATTTTCACTCTCATTTTTCATTGTAAATTTAATTTATTTATATTTCTTAAAGAATATATGAATCTGCATTTTAACAGGTAAAAAAAAAAGCCAGTAAGAACTGGCTTTTAAATATTATTTTTTTAGGCAATCTTATGTCTTCGCTGCAGGCTTAGCTTCTTTCTTCGCTGCAGGCTTAGCTTCTATCTCTTTTTCCGCAGTATCAATTTCACTTTTTTCAGGTCTATCCACAAGCTCAATATAAGCCATTGGAGCATTGTCGCCTTTTCTAAAACCACATTTAAGAATTCTTGTATAACCACCATTCCTTGAATCATATCTCGGGCCAATTTCTCCGAAAAGCTTTGAAACTGCATCCTTATCTCTTAACCTACTAAAAGCTTGCCGTTGATTATGAACGGTAGTTTTTTTACCAAGAGTGATTAACGGCTCAGCTATCCTCCTTAATTCTTTAGCTTTTGGAAGGGTAGTTCGTATAATTTCATGCATAAGAAGTGAGGTAGCCATATTCTTAAACATAGCTTTTCTGTGACTGCTTGTTCTATTTAATTTTCTATTACTTTTTCCGTGACGCATTTTCTAATACTCCAAATTCTTAAAATTATACTTTTTCAGCACCCGCTGGTGGCCAATTTTCCACATTCATACCTAAGGATAAACCTTTTGTAGCGAGTATATCTTTGATTTCATTTAATGATTTCCTACCTAAGTTAGGAGCTTTTAATAAATCGCTTTCATTTCTTTGTATTAAATCACCAATATAATAGATACTTTCCGCTTTAAGACAATTAGCTGATCTAACAGTTAATTCAAGATCGTCAACCGGACGAAGGAGAACAGGGTCAATTTGTGGAGCTTGCTGAACTTCAACCTCAGTCAACTCGCTTTCAAGATTAGCAAATACTGATAACTGTCCCATTAAAATTCTAGCGGCATCCCTAATTGCTTGTTCAGCGTCAACAACCCCGTTAGTTTCTACATCCATTACTAATTTGTCCAGATCTGTTCTTTGTTCTACCCTAGCACTCTCTACAAAATAACTAACTTTATTTATAGGACTGAAAGAAGCGTCAATCATAATAAATCCCAAAGTTTTCTCATCCTGAGGACCTTTTTTTCTTTGTGGGACTGGCTGGTAACCTCTTCCCATCTCAACTTTGGCCTCAATATTTAATTTTCCACCTTTATTTAGATTGGCTATGACATGATCTGGATTTACAACCTCTACTGAGTGTCCAACATCAAAATCTGAAACTTTAACTGGTCCTTCTTCGCTTTTTGAGAGCGATATTGTAGCTTCAGTTCCATCTTGAATTTTTAAAGCTACTTTTTTCAAATTTAATAAAAGATCAACAACATCTTCTTGCACACCTTCAAGAGTAGAATATTCATGCACAACACCGTCAATTTTTACTTCAGTAATTGCGTATCCAGGAATTGATGAAAGCAATACTCTTCTTAGAGCATTGCCAAGTGTAAAGCCAAATCCACGCTCCATAGGTTCTAAAACAACCTTAGCACGCTGATCACTTATAATATCAACATCTACAATTCTTGGTTTCAAATATTCAGTGGGACTATTTTGCATATATATCCTTTTATTCTATTATTTTTAATTATTTCGAGTAAAGCTCAACAACTAATGATTCATTAATCGTAGATGGAAGATCATCTCTCAAAGGTTTATTTTTATATATTCCTTTGAATGCTTTAATATCAACTTCTAACCATTCAGGAAAACCTCTTTCTTCTGCAGCTTCAAGTGCTCCCTTAATTCTTAATTGACTTTTAGAGGACTCAACCACAGATACCTCATCTCCAGGGTTAACTTGATAAGAAGGAATGTTAACTCTTTTACCATTTACTAAAATAGCATTGTGTTTAACAATTTGCCTTGATTCTGTTCTTGAGGCACCAATACCCATTTTATATACAACATTGTCTAATCTTGATTCTAAAAGCTGCAGTAAATTTTCCCCTGTAATACCTTTTCTTCTATCAGCTTCAGCATAATAGCCTCTAAATTGTTTTTCCAATACACCATATATTCTTCTTAGTTTTTGTTTTTCCCTAAGTTGCACTCCATAATCAGAGAGTCTAGAAGCTCTTCTTTGGCCATGCTGACCAGGAGGGTAGTTTCTTTTTTCTATTGCACATTTATCAGTGAAACATTTTTCCCCTTTCAGGAATAATTTTTCTCCTTCCCTTCTACACTGACGACATTTTGGATCAAGATTTCTAGCCAACTTTTCTCTCCTAATTATATTTACTACTTATAAGATTAAATTCTTCTTTTTTTCGGGGGTCTGCAACCATTATGTGGGACTGGGGTTACATCTTGAATACTTGTAATTTTTAACCCAACAGCATTTAAAGCTCTTACTGAGGATTCACGCCCAGGTCCTGGCCCCTTTATCCTTACTTCAATATTTTTTACGCCAAACTCTTGAGCTGCTTTTCCAGCAGTTTCGGCAGCAACTTGTGCTGCAAATGGGGTGCTTTTTCTAGAACCTTTAAAACCAGCCCCACCAGATGTAGCCCATGACAAAGCATTACCTTGTCTGTCAGTTATTGTAATTATGGTGTTATTAAAAGATGCATGAACATGAGCAATGCCCTCAGAAACATTTTTTTTGACCTTTTTTTTAATTTTTACATTTGCTTTTGCCATCTAATTTATCCTTAATTATTTCCTGATAGCCCTTATTGGGCCTTTTCTTGTTCTTGCATTATTTTTTGTATTTTGTCCACGCACCGGAAGTCCTCTTCTATGTCTCAGTCCACGATATGCACCTAAATCCATCAATCTTTTGATGTTCATCGAGACTTCTCTACGAAGATCACCCTCGACCATAATTTTTTCAATTTCACCACGGATCTTTTCGACTTCAGCGTCGCCTAAATCCTTAATTTTTTTTGAATGTTCTATACCAATAGAAGCACAAATTTTCTGCGCAGTTACTTTTCCAATACCATAAATTGCTGTTAATGCAATTTCAGTATGTTTATTATCTGGTACATTCACACCTGCAATTCGCGCCATAATTACTCCAATTAAAATGTGGTTTAGTTCGGTAAAGCCCTAAATTATAACTATTTTTTACCAACTTAACAACGTAAGTTAGCCTTGTCTTTGTTTGTGGCGTGGCTCTTTACATATCACCCGCACTACGCCGTTTCTTCTTATAACTTTACAATTTCTACATAAAGCTTTTACTGATGCTCTGACTCTCATAATAAATCCTCTCTATAAAACAAAATTACTTTGCTCTAAATGTTATCCTTGCTTTTGTTAAATCATAAGGAGTCATTTCTACGGTCACCTTATCACCAGGTAATATACGTATATAATTCATCCTCATTTTTCCAGAAATATAACCTAGTACTTCATGGCCATTTTCTAACTTTACTTTAAATGTTGCATTAGGAAGATTTTCAAGAATTTCACCTTCCATTTCAATAGTATCTTCCTTTGCCATTAGCGAATTCCTCCAGAACTACCTTTGAAATTTGCTTTCTTTAATAATCCATCGTATTGGTAAGACATCATTTGAGATTGAACTTGTGTCATAAAATCCATCGTCACTACTACAATAATTAGCAATGAAGTGCCGCCAAAATAAAATGGAGTATTAAATTTTAAGATAAGAAATTCCGGCATAAGGCAAACCAAGGTTACATAAATAGCTCCCACAAGGGTAAGTCTGCCAACAATAGTATCTATATATTTCGCAGTTTGTTCGCCAGGTCGAATTCCCGGAACAAATGCTCCACCTTTTTTTAAGTTATCCGCAGTTTCAACAGGGTTAAATGTGATTGCCGTATAAAAGTAAGCAAAGAAAATTATTGCCGTCGCAAAAAGTAAAATATACAGCGGTTGGCCAGGAGATATGGCAGCACCAATATCTTTAAGCCAAAATAAACTTTCATTAGTTCCAAACCAACCAGCTATTGTCGCTGGAAATAGTATTACGCTAGAAGCAAATATTGCAGGTATAACTCCAGCTTGATTAATCTTTAATGGAAGATGGCTTGACTGTCCTCCATACATTTTATTGCCAACCTGCCTTTTCGCATAATTTATTGTGATTCTTCTTTGGCCTCTCTCTACAAATACAACTAATGCTGTAACTAAAATAGCCGCAACTAAAAGAAAAAATACAAGCGGTATTGAAAACGCTCCCGTTCTTGTAAGTTCTAGAGTGTTTCCAAGGGCACTTGGTAAGCCAGCAACAATTCCAGCAAAAATAATCATTGAAATTCCGTTACCAATGCCTCTTTCTGTTATTTGCTCTCCAAGCCATACCAGAAACATAGTTCCACTGACTAAGGTAATCATAGCCGTAAGTCTAAATAATAATCCAGGATCTAAAACAAGTCCTGGCTGTGACTCTAATGCAATAGTAATACCGAGAGACTGAAACGTAGCAAGAACAACGGTAAGTTGACGAGTGTATTTTGTTATCACTCGCTGTCCAGCTTGACCTTCTTTTTTCAATTCCTTAAGTCTAGCTGTCATGGATGTAAGAAGTGTCATGATGATTGATGCAGAAATATATGGCATGATACCTAAAGCAAAAACAGTAAATCTGCTGAGTGCGCCCCCAGAAAACATATTAAACATACCAAGGATTCCACCACTTTGTGAGTCAAATAACTTTTTTAACTCCATCGGATCTATACCAGGAACAGGAATATGAGCCCCTAAACGAAAAATAACAAGCGCGCCCAATAAAAAGAGTAGGCGGCTTTTGAGTTCTCCCATTTTACCAAAAGAACTTAATGTATTATCTTGGCTCAAGTTAAGCCTCTTTGATTTCCTGAATACTGCCGCCTGCTTGCTCTATAGCTTTCTTGGCTCCAGTGGTAAACGATATTCCTTCTACAGCAAACTTTTTCTTAACCTCACCGGACAAATAAATTTTGGCATTAAGAGAAATTTCAGGAATTAAATTTGAGGCTTTAAGTGTTAAAAGATCAACCTTGCCTGGATCTAATTTATTTAATTCACTGGTTCTAATTGTTGCGTTATATTTTTTGGAAAGTGATCTAAAACCTCTCTTAGGAAGTCTTCTTTGTATAGGCATCTGTCCACCTTCAAAACCAACCTTATGAAATCCTCCAGCTCTTGAGTGTTGACCTTTATGGCCTCTTCCAGCTGTCTTACCAAACCCTGAACCAATACCTCTGCCAACTCTACGGCTGTTCTTTTTTGATCCCTCTGCTGGTTTAATCGAATTTAATCTCATATTAATTCTCTACTTTTAAAAGATAGTTGATTGATTTAATCATTCCTCGAACTTCTGGAGTATCCTTGAGCTCTACAGTATGATTAATTTTTCTTAGTCCAAGCCCAATAACTGTTGCTTTATGAGAGGCCTTTTTACCAATTGTACTTTTAATCAAAGTAATCTTCACATTGCCATTAGTATTATTTGCCATTGTCTTTACCCTCTAATCTCTTCAATTGATTTGCCACGTTTTGCAGCTATTTCGGATGGGCTATTTACTGATGCTAAACCATTAAGAGTTGCTCTTACAACATTATATGGGTTAGCTGAACCAATACACTTAGCAAGAACGTCAGTAACTCCCATAACTTCAAAAATTGCTCGCATTGCACCACCTGCAATTATTCCTGTACCTTCAGAGGCTGGCTGAATAAAAACTTTAGCAGCACCATGACGTCCAATAACTGAATGATATAAAGTGCCGTTGTTTAGGTTTATTTTTAACATACCTTTTTTTGCTTCATCCATTGCCTTTTGAACTGCAAGAGGTACTTCTCGCGCCTTACCCTTACCCATTCCTATAGCTCCGTCGCCGTCACCAACTACTGTTAGGGCAGCAAAACTCATTATTCGACCACCTTTAACCACTTTCGTAACGCGATTAACTGTGATCATTTTTTCTCTTAAGCCTTCCTGATTCTGTTCTTTTCTATCTTGTGCCATTTTATAAACCCTAATAATATGTTAGAAAGTTAGACCATTTTCTCTGGCTGATTCCGCTAAAGCTTTAATTCGACCATGATATTTATAACCTGATCTATCAAAAGCAAGCTCTTTAACGCCTGCTTTTAATGCTTTTTCTGCAATTCTTTTGCCAATGACTGCTGCTGCATCTTTATTGCTTGTATTTTTTAGTGATTTTTTTACTTCGGCTTCAGTGGTAGAAGCTGCAGCAATAATATTATTGTTATTTCCATCAATTATCTGAGCATAAATATTTGTATTTGATTTATAAACAGAAAGCCTCGTCACATTCAATTCTGCCATTTTTGCTCTTGATCTTTTAGCTCTTTTTAATCTAGGATTTATCTTACTCATATTTTTTCCTTATGCCTTTTTAGCTTCTTTAATAACTACATTTTCATCGGAGTATCTAACACCTTTACCTTTGTAAGGCTCCGGCGGCCTATACGCTCTAATTTCTGCGGCTACTTGTCCAATAATTTGCTTATTAGAGCTTTTAAGAACTATTTCAGTTTGTGAAGGAGTTTGCGCAGAGACACCTTCTGGTAAGTTGTGCGTAATTGAATGAGAATATCCCAATTCTAAATTTAGTTTATTCCCTTGAGCTGAGGCTTTATAACCAACACCAATTAAGGTAAGTTTTTTTTCAAAACCTTTTGATACTCCCTCAACCATATTATTTACAAGCGCCCTAATAGTTCCAGACATTGCTTTTGAGTGTTTAGTCTCCTTTACTGCCGAAAAAGTCAAAACTTTATCAGTTTCAGAAATCTTAACATCTCCAGTTAATTGCTGATTAAGCTCACCTAAAGGGCCCTTTACAATAACTGAATCATTAGAAATATTTATCTCTACATTTTCAGGGATATTAATTGGATTATTTGCAACTCTTGACATTTTTTTCTCCTTAAGCTACGTAGCAGAGAACTTCTCCGCCAACTCCGGCTGCTCTCGCTTTATAATCTGTCATAACACCCTTAGAAGTCGTAAGTATTGCAACTCCAAGACCATTCATAACTTTTGGTAAATTTTGACTATCTTTGTAAATTCTAAGACCTGGCTTACTAACTCTCTCTATTTTTTCAATAACTGGCTGTCCGGCGTAATATTTTAAATCAACAATTAAAGCTGGTTTACCTGAACTATCATTTAATGCAAAATTTTCAATGTAGCCTTCATCTTTTAAAACGGCAGCAATTGCAGACTTTATTTTGGATGCTGGCATTGCTACTGAAACTTTGTTTCTCATTTGACCATTTCTGATACGAGTTAACATATCGGCAATCGGATCATTCATACTCATAATCTATTTCTCCTTTACCAACTTGCTTTTGTAACGCCAGGAACTTCACCGAACATCATAAGTTCGCGTAATTTACCTCTAGCAATACCAAATTTACTATAAACACCTCTTGGGCGACCTGTTAAAGCGCAACGATTTCTAAGTCTTACGGGACTAGAATTTTTTGGCAAGCTTTGAAGCTTAATTCTAGCCTCCATCTTTTCTTCGTTGGTCGTACTTGAATTATTGATAATCTCTTTTAAAGCAGAACGTTTCGCTTTGAATTTTTCGACCATTTTTCTTCTTTTAATTTCTCTTTCTGTCATACATAATTTAGCCATAACTTTCTTAACCTCTAAATGGAAAACTAAAAGCAGCTAATAAAGCCCTAGCTTCTTCATCATTTTTCGCTGTAGTTGTAATAGTAATATTCATACCACGAAGTGCATCGATTTTGTCATACTCTATTTCTGGGAAAATGATTTGTTCTGTGATTCCCATATTATAGTTACCTCTTCCGTCAAATGACTTTGCAGAAATACCTCTAAAATCACGAATTCTTGGTATCGCAATATTAATAAGACGATCAAGAAATGTATACATTCTATCTCTTCTTAATGTTACCTTGCATCCTATTGGATAATCATCACGTATTTTAAAAGTTGCAATTGACTTTTTAGCTTTAGTAACAATTGGTTTTTGTCCTGCCATTTTTTCCATGTCACTTACAGCATTTTCAAGAACCTTCTTATCTCCAATAGCCTCTCCAACACCCATATTGAGTGTAATTTTTTCAATACGAGGAACTTGCATTGGAGATTTGTATTTGAATTCTTCGCTCAATTGCTTAATCACACTATCGTTATAAAACTCTCTAAGTCTAGCCATAATAATTTTCCTAAACGTCTACCGCTTCTTGATTAGATTTAAAAATACGAATTTTTTTTCCATCTTTAAGCTCTTTAAAAGTAACTTTATCTGCTTTCTTTGATGAATTGTTGAAGATAGCAATATTGGAAATCTGAATAGGCATCTCTTTACTGATTAAGCCACCCTCTTCGCCTTTATTTGGATTAGGTTTGGTGTGTTTTTTGGCCATATTTAAACCTTCAACTAAGACTTTATTGTCATTAACTAAATTTATAACTACACCCTGTTTTCCTTTATCTTTTCCAGTATTAATAATAACTGTATCGCCTTTACGGATTTTATTCATTTATATACTCCTAAATAACTTCCGGAGCTAATGAAACAATCTTCATGAATCTCTCCGTTCTTAATTCACGAGTGACTGGGCCAAAAATTCTTGTACCAATTGGCTCGTACTTATTGTTCAATAAAACAGCAGCGTTACCATCAAACTTAATTAATGACCCATCTGTTCTGCGAACTCCTTTGGCAGTTCTAACTACGACCGCATCATACACTTCGCCTTTTTTAACTCTTCCACGTGGTGAGGCATCTTTAACAGTAACTTTAATAATATCGCCTACACTTGCATATCGTCTTTTTGAGCCGCCCAGGACTTTAATACACATAACCGATCGTGCACCAGTGTTATCAGCAACTTCTAATTTACTTTGCATTTGTATCATGAAAATATCTCCAACTTAATCCGCTTAATCTAATTCAGACTAAATGTCTTCCGCAACGGTCAGTATTGGGGCGCTAGCTAATTTAAGAGCGCCAAAAGAGCAGAATTATATGTTAATTATAAAAATAGCTCAAGCTTAAAACTAATTTAAATAGTTCTCGCTTTTGAGACAACCTTTGTTACAACCCATGATTTATTCTTTGATATGGGCTTGCTTTCACTTATTTCAACTGTATCGCCTTCTCCTAATTCGTTCTTTTCATCATGGGCATTAAATTTACTAGATAATCTTATAACCTTTCCAATAAGGGGGTGTTTAACAGACCTAGGAACAAGAACTGTAACTGTCTTATCCATTTTATTACTCACAACTTTACCTGTAAGAGTTCTAGTTATTTTTTGTGCATCACTCATTATTCTTGACTCGCTTTTTCAGCAAGAATAGTTTTAACTCTTGCTATATCTTTTTTAATTTTACCCAACTGATCGTTTTTATTTGATTGTTGGGTTCTTATTTGCATGCGGGTTGTAAATTGAGCCTTGCGAAGTTCAATCAATTCCTTACCCAAATCGTCTAGACTTTTTGTTCTTAATTCTGAAGCATTCATAATTTTCCTTTACCCGCCTATATGACGTGAAGCAAATGTGGTTAATAATGGTAATTTAGCTGCAGCGAGTCTAAAAGCTTCTTTTGCAAGCTCTTCTGATACCCCGTCCATTTCATATAACATTTTTCCAGGCTGGATCTCGGCTACATAATACTCAACACTACCTTTACCTTTACCCATCCTTACTTCTGCAGGCTTTTTTGAAATTGGTTTGTCTGGAAAAATTCTTATCCAAATACGCCCACCTCTTTTGATGTGTCTTGTCATTACTCTTCGGGCAGCTTCAATTTGCCTGGCAGTAATTCGTCCTCTACCTACTGCTTTCAGTCCAAACTCACCGAAACTGACTTTGTTTCCAGTTGTAGCAATTCCTCTGTTTCTTCCTTTGTGTTGTTTTCTAAATTTTTGTCTAGTTGGCTGTAACATTTTTTATGCCTCGTCTTTCTTATTGTCTTCAGGAATTTTTACATCTTCAGATTTTTTTATCTTCTTAGAAACAGGAACTTTCACTGTAGTCTTTGGTTTTGTTGCAGCTTTCACTGTAGTCTTTGGTTTTGTTGCAGCTTTCACTGTAGTCTTTGGTTTTGTTGCAGCTTTCACTGGTTTTTTAGGAGCTTCTTTTTTATCTTTTTCATTTTGTAACGAAGTATCTTGTTTTGTATTTGATGTTGGCTCGTCAAATCGTTCCCCTTTAAAAAGCCACACTTTAATACCAATTATTCCATAAGTTGTTTGAGCTCTAGCAACACCATAGTCAATATCAGCTCTTAAAGTATGAAGAGGTACTCTTCCTTCTCGATACCACTCAGATCTGGCGATCTCAATACCATTTAATCTACCAGAGCTCATGATCTTTATTCCTTGAGCACCTAATCTCATCGCATTTTGCATCGCTCTCTTCATAGCCCGTCTAAACATAACTCTTTTTTCAAGCTGTTGAGCAATACTCTGTGCTATAAGTGATGCATCCACTTCTGGCTTTCTTATTTCTTCAATATTTAATTGAACAGGTATACCCATTAAATCCTGTAAACTAGCTCTTAAGGTTTCTATGTCTTCACCTTTCTTACCAATAACAATTCCTGGGCGAGCTGAGTAAATAGTAATTTTTGCATTTTTTGCTGGTCTTTCAATAACAATTTTACTTACAGCTGCATTAACCAGTTTTTTATTTAAATATTCTCGGACTTTTATATCGTTTTGTAAAAAAACTGAAAAGTTTTTTGAGTTTGCATACCACTTAGAGGACCAATTTTTTGTTACCCCTAAACGAAAACCTATTGGATTGACTTTTTGACCCATAATTATCCCTAGCTTCCCACAGTCACAGTGATATGACTTGTTTGTTTTTGAATCTTTCCTGCGCGACCCTTAGCTCGTGCACGAATACGTTTTAAAGTTGCGCCTTTATCGACATATATAGTTTTAATTTTTAATTCATCAATATCCGCATTATTATTATTTTCAGCATTTGCAATAGCTGACTCAAGAACCTTTCTTATAATTTCAGCACCTTTTTTAGGGCTAAAAGTAAGAAGGTTTATAGCATTGTCAACTTTCTTTCCTCTAATTAAGTCTGCGACTAATCTTGCCTTTTGAGGAGACAACCTAACACCTTTTAAAATTGCTGACACATCATTAGCCATATTTATTTCACCTTCCTATCGCCAGAATGGCCTTTAAATGTTCTAGTTGCTGCAAATTCTCCAAGTTTATGGCCAATCATATTTTCCACAATAAGAACGGGGACATGTTGTCTGCCATTATGAATAGCGATAGTTAAGCCAATAAAATTTGGAAGAATAGTTGATCTTCTAGACCATGTTTTAATTGGTTTACGGTCTCTAGTTTCAGAAGCTACCTCAACTTTTTTTGCTAAGTGAGCGTCTACGAATGGTCCTTTTTTAATCGATCTTGACATATCTTCTACCTTTTGTTGGATGGTCTGCGACTGATTCTCATATTATCAGTACGTTTATTATTTCTTGTTCTAAATCCTTTTGTAGGCGTTCCCCAAGGGCTTACAGGATGTCGACCGCCTGAGGTTCTTCCTTCACCACCTCCATGAGGGTGATCAACAGGATTCATAACAACTCCTCGAACCGTAGGTCTGATACCTCTCCACCTTGTAGCTCCTGCTTTTCCGATCGTTCTTAATGAATGCTCATCATTACCAACTTCACCTAGAGTTGCTTTACAATCAATGTGCACTTTTCTTATTTCACCTGATTTTAATCTTAACTGTGCATAAGAACCCTCTCGAGCTAGAAGCTGTACTGAAGTACCAGCAGATCTGGCCATTTGTGCACCTTTCCCTGGTTTTAATTCAACACAATGAATAGTACTTCCCACTGGTATATTTTTTAGTGGCAAGGTATTTCCCTCTTTAAAAGGGGCTTCTATACCACTCATTAATTTATCTCCAACTGCAATGCCTTTAGGCGAAATAATGTAGGTTCTCTCCCCATCCACGTAACACAATAGAGCTAGGTGTGCTGATCTATTGGGATCATATTCTATTCTCTCGACAGTAGCAGGGATACCATCCTTGGTTCTCTTCCAATCCACTATTCTAATATGTTGTTTGTGTCCACCGCCCATATGTCTGACGGTAATTCTTCCATGATGGTTACGACCAGCATTTTGTTTTTTCTTAATCAAAAGGGGAGCATACGGCTTTCCTTTATGCAGACCCTCAGTAACTACTTTTTGAAGACCACGCCTTCCAGGTGAAGTCGGTTTTACTTTAATTATAGACATTCAAATTCTCCTTATTCACCCGTAAAGTTAATCTCTTGACCTGGTTTTAAACATACGTAGGCCTTCTTCCAATCATTTCTCTTTCCCATACCTCGACCCGATCTTTTGGTTTTTCCATTCATATTTAGAATATTCACAGAATTCACTTCAACTTTAAACATAGTTTCAATGGCCATTTTTACATTTGATTTTGTAGCTTCTTTTGTTACTTTAAATACAATTTGATTATTTTTATCTGCAACCATAGTAGCTTTTTCTGTGACTTGAGGTCCAAGAATAGTCTGTAATGATTTATCTGTATTCCTTATTAAAGCACTCATGCAAACATCTCCTCGAGTTGTTTTAAGGCTTCAGGTGTCGCTAAAACTTTAGAAAAATGAACAAGACTTACTGGATCAGCAAATTTAGCTTCAACAACTAAAGCATTGGTAATATTTCTTGAAGATAAATATAAATTTTCATCGAATGAATCAATTAAAACGAGAACATTGCTTTCGATACCTAGTGTCTTAATCTTTTCAACAAATTGCTTAGTCTTTGGAGTATCAACTTTAAATTCTTCAATAATTGATAATCTTTCTTGTCTGGCAAGCTCAGATAATATCGATTTCATTCCAGCCCTGTAGGCTTTCTTATTGATTTTATGAGTATAGTTTTCATCAGGTCTATTAGGAAAAGCTCTACCGCCGCTTCTCCAAATCGGGCTTGACGTCATTCCAGCTCGTGCATTTCCTGTACCTTTTTGACGAAAAGGCTTTCTCGTACTGTGCTTTACCTCTGCTCTCGTCTTTTGTGCACGCGTTACTGATCGTCCATTACTCATATAAGACGTTACTACTTGATGAACAAGAGACTCATTAAAATCTGTGCCAAAAATCGCATCAGATGCTTTGTGGGTTTTTTTTGATACTTTTCCGGATTTATCAAGGATTTTAAATTCCATTAGGCATCACCTCGTGACTTTATAGCATGCTTAATAAAAACATCAGAACCTTTAGACCCAGGTACTGCTCCTTTAATTAAAATCAGATTTCGAGAAGAATCTATCCTTACAACTTCTAAATTTTGTGTTGTTCTTTTTTTATCTCCGAGATGTCCTGCCATTTTTTTTCCGGGAAATACTCTCCCAGGATCTTGACATTGGCCCGTTGATCCGTGCGAATTGTGTGATATAGAAACTCCATGAGTTGCTCTGTTTGAACTAAAATGATGTCTTTTGATAGGTCCTTGAAACCCTTTACCTATTGTTGTCCCGGTAACGTCTACTTTTTGCCCAGCTTGAAAAAGATTTATAGTTAATTCTGAATCAAAAGAATAGTTAGAAATTTCGTCTTCTGAGATTTTAAGCTCATACAAACCAGAACCAGCTTCAACCGATGCTTTCGCGTAATGGCCTGTTTGCGATTTGTTTAACTTGGAAGATTTTGTCTTACCATAAGTTAATTGAAGGCTATTATAACCATCTGAATCTGTTTTTTTAATCTGTGTCACACGGTTGGGAACAACTTCTAGAACAGTTACTGGTACGCTTGATCCGTCATCAGTAAATACTCTGGTCATTCCGACCTTGCGACCAATAAGCCCTAAGCTCATGGTCATATTCCTTATTTATTATAGTTACAAAGTCAATTACAATTGATTGACTTCTTAAAAGAGCGCTATTATATACAACGCTTTTGCATTTTACAACTTTATTTCTACATCAACACCTGCAGGTAAATCTAATTTCATTAACGCATCAACTGTTTTGTCAGTTGGGTCGAGAATGTCCATTAATCTTTGATGTGTTCTTATTTCAAACTGATCTCTAGCTTTTTTGTATACATGAGGAGAGCTTAAAAGGTCAAAGCGTTCAATTCTTGTAGGAAGAGGTACAGGTCCTTTGACTAAAGCCCCTGTTCTTTTTGCAGTATCTACAATTTCCTGTGCTGACTGATCAATTAACTTGTAATCGAAAGCCTTTAGTCTAATTCTAATTTTTTGACTTACCATTTTAAAAACCCTTTAATGAACGAATATTCTTGTCACGAATATTTTAATAATAATTTAAAGTTACTCAACAATCTTTACTACAACTCCAGAACCTACTGTTCGGCCACCCTCACGAATCGCGAATCTTAGTCCTTCTTCCATAGCAATAGGTGCAATTAATGTCGCTGTAATAGACACATTGTCTCCCGGCATTACCATTTCT
>CBFHYY010000006.1:0-19978 GCA_965660175.1 Methylophilaceae bacterium | reverse complement strand
TTTAAACATGGAAAAATATATAACGCTTAATGATGTAACTGAATCCCTTAAAATTGATAAATCAACTTTGTTAGGATGGATAAAAAAAGGGAAGTTTCCAAAACCAACAACACATAATGACCACGTTTTAATTTGGAGCTTGGTAGTGATTGAAGACTGGGTGCAACAACAAAAATTTCCTCAAGAAATTATGAATGATCAAGATAATGATTTTTAGAATAGTTTGTTTGAATAATTCAATCTTAAAAACTAAATTTTCTTTTTTTGTTCTCTAAAAAAATCTCTCATAGCTAAAATTATTTTTCTAGTCATAACAAATAAGAAAGGTGGTGTTATTAATTGTAATATTTTCTTTTTTGTTTTTTTATGCATCTTCAATTTTTTTACTTCGTTTATATTTCTACCCTGAAATTGAGTAGTCAAGCCTTCAATTTCATTATATATACTTTTAGAGGCAGTATAGTAATATAGCGCTAGGGATTTTCTAGTAATATTTTCAGGGGTATTAAGTGGGTCTGGATGCCCATGAAATGCATCGGAATCAGTATTAAAAATTACACATCGATTAAAGATAGGCTGGGTCGATAGAACTTTTTTTCTCATTTTTTTATCCCATAATTCTAAATAGCCCCCATAATTTTTTTTCCAATTTTTATTTAAATAAATTAAGACATTTATCCTTCTTTGCACATGCAAATTCTTGTTTAACCTAAAGTCTGCATGAATACCAAGTTTCCCACCAGTCGAGATTTCATGAAAACCTCCACCATTAAAATAAGGATCTGCAATTAATCCTTGGATACCAGTTACCTCTTCAAGATACTGTAAGAAAGGTAATGAATTAAAAAATAAAAAGTAATTTAATGTTTCACTGCATTCATACGGGGAAATCTGTCTTTTGTTACTCTCAAAGTAGTTATTACTTAGCCCATCCTTTTTATTTTTTTTTGCTAAGGGAAAATTTTTAAGTAAATTATTAGCCATGGTATTAGGCAAAAAATTATCTATGACGATGTTTGGATATGGTTTTGCCTCTTTATATTTTTTACTAATTTTAGCCCCAGCCTTTATTGCCAAATCTTGCTTTAAAAATGGAACATTCTTAATAAATTTTATTGGTAGCACAACTTATTTTGCCTTTAACATGTATGAGAATTTTAATATTACTTTATAAATAAATATTTTATTTTGATAGGAGATAATTTTTTTAGGCAACTTACAAATCGTCATCTATAAATTCATCATTTAAGAATTTTTCTAATCCGCCAAACTCAAAGCCACATGATTTACACTTCAGGCTATTGTCGCTAGGATCATTAATATTTTCATCAAATTTTATTTTATTGTTCTTATTTTCCAATATCAGGTTTGATGATGTGGCATAAACAATATCTACAATCATATTTGATTTACATTTAGGGCATACATTCATTGGGCAACAATTATAAGTATTTGACGCTTTAAAATGATATTAAAGGAGTTATTTATTCCTTACCCTCTTTTTCCTTATATTCCTTCAATTTTTCCTGATAATCTTCCTCAGAAAGATTGTGCCAACCAATGCACTTCCCGTTTGGGCTTCTCCCACAACCACAATCATCCATAATTTCTCTCCTTTGTTGATTATTTTTTTATATTTTTTTTGTCTGAATGAATTTTATATAATCCAACCATATAAACAATAACCCAGATTATTATAATTAATATTCCTAATCCACCATCTTCCATAGATACCCTCTACAATAATTATACTTCTTCATATCAATTTAATAGGGACTAATATATTAATTTAATATGCTAACCATTAAAATAACAATATACTCATATTATGAATAAAATTTTTGTTTTTATATGTTTTGCATTAAATAGTCTTTTTGCATTTTCAGAAGACAAACAGTTTGACAAGTCACTGTCTAACATAAACATTCAAGAAATTATATCTCCGACACCGGAGCACATAATTAAACAGCTGAGACAATTAGAGAATTTTGAATCTTATCGACCAAATACATATGGGGATTTAATGAGAAGTCCTTTTGATAGAAAAAGATACAAGTTTTTTTCTGACTCAAACTAATTCAACAATTCATTAACATTTGGAATAATTTATTAAGCTTTCGCATTGAATTAATAAATTTTTCACCTATTTAATATTGAATTAGATCTTCAGTGATTTTCTATTTTTTCTTATTATATCTGGCCCAGATTACGAATCCAACAAAAAATAGAATGGACCATACCAGAACAAATATACTCCCCATAATACTTCCCACGATTGTATTAGGATCGAACAAACCATTTATTACAAATCCAATTAAAACCCAAAGCACAGCGACACTTAACGTTTTTATCCTCATTTTAATTTTTTTTATATTAATCCCCATATTGAAATGCTTTTTTATTTTTAGCTCTATTGAGTAACTATCAAGAAAAGATCATGGCTATTGGAAATACTAAAATTATATTTAATACAGCTAAAAGTATGAAATTAACTTTTGGTTGAAAAATTTTTGCCCATATTACACTTCCAGCAAAACCAGCTGCCCACATTAACAAATAACTTCCCCAGCTTAAAGCCTCCATAATATAAAATCTCCTTTACTTTAAGTTGGTATTAGCCATGGAATTATTCCTAAAATTATTAAAGCTAAAGCGAGTACCAAGATTAATTTTTTAAGTTTCAATAAGATCCTTTGAAGAATGTTTCAATTCTCAGATTATTTTTTCGATTTAACTTCTAATTTTTTAATTTCATTCTCGTTGCTACAAATATGCATCTCATATTTTGTTTGTGCGCATATTTCTAAATTAGGCACCATAAGACAAGTATTTAAATAGCCTTCATAAGCTTCTTTGTCATAAATACATGAGACGGATGGCTTTGTATATTTGATCTTTATGCCTTGCTCATTTGTGAAAGTTTCTTTGCCATAGCTGAATAAAGGTATCAAAGACAATAGTAAGAACTGTTTTTTATTCATCATCGTATCTTTGCTAATTATTTGTTAAATCTTTTTTATCAACTTCTTCGGTTTTTTTAACGTCTGAATTTGGTGAAATCATTTTATCGCCATCCCATTTTTGTCCGCACCAACAAACACCTTCGTCATTTATTATACAAGTGCCACTTCCACAACAACGCTTATCTTCCATAATTATTTCCTTTAAAATTGGTGCCCTCGGCAGGAATCGAACGTGCGACACTCCCCTTAGGAGGGGAATGCTCTATCTACTGTTAATAACTAAACTATTGATTATTAACATTTTTAGTTAATAAAATATTTCAATTTCAGTCTATTTGATAAGGAATGTTAGGTCAAGTGTGTTGAGAGTGTGCTCAAAAAATAAAGTAATTTTTCGTGAAGTTATTTAAAATAGTTTATATTTGTGTAATTAAACAATACACTTTTAAAATACATAAGGAAAAAAATGCAATTAATAAGATGGTTTGTTGGAAAAGTTATATTGTTTATAAATGTAATAACACTTCCAAAGCCAATAGAAAGAGATAATTTCAGTCAACAAAAACTAGATAATAAAACAAAAGGCTTCACGATCTATCAATTTGAGGCTTGTCCATTCTGCGTAAAAGTCAGAAGATTCATAAGAAAAAATAATCTTCAAATCAATTTAAGGGATGCAAAAAATAATGAAATTTTTAAATCTGAATTAATCAATGGAGGAGGCAAGCATAAAGTGCCGTGCTTAAGAATAGAAAAAACAGATTCTAAAATTGATTGGCTATACGAATCAGATGAGATTATTCTTTTTTTAAAAAAAATTATTGCGTCATAACAACAAGGTAATTGGGTGATTTATTGCTGCTCTGAAAAAGAGTTGCGGAAGGCAAATAATTTTCTTTGATAAGCTTTTTACTTCCTGTTTTGTTGGTACATTTTTCATTCAACATTAATCTTTACTTTTTTTGAAACAACCACAGGGTCGTGGGGAATATGCATATGGTCACCAAGAATTAATTGCAATGTATGTTCTCCTGGCTGCAATGCAATAGTAGTTTCTGTTTGACCCTTGCCAAAATGCTTATGATTATCATCGCTAGGTATTGGGAAATTACTATTAGGGAGTTCAGCTGCGTCAATTAATAGATGATGATGCCCTGTATTGTCATATTTGATGCCAGCAGGGGCAATGCCCATTCCCTTCAGACCAAAAACTATTTTGACTGGGCTGGATACTGTATCACCATCCAAAGGAGAAATAATGTATAACTCGGCATCATCTGCTGCCTTTGATTTTTCAGATGCATGTGTTGGAAATATAAAAAATCCAGACAACAATAGAATGTTAAAAAGAAAATTTTTCATGTGATTAAATATAACCCTTTTTCTCGACATTATAAGTAACTATCCCTTTGTAAGCATGGGAAATATAAAAGTAATGATAAAGCCAATTGATAAAAGCATGACTGAAAATAAATAAACATACAAGCTTATTTTTCTTGATTTGTTGCATTTGTAAGCAAGCTCTTTATTTGCTGGACATGGAAAATTTCTTGCTTTTAATTGGGCTATTCCTGCAAATAATATAAAAATAAAAGCAAATAAAAATACAAAATCTTTATATTGAGATATCCATATAATTTCTGGGAAAGCTCCAAGAAAAAAACTTAGTGATGCACCTGCTCCTACCGCAACCAATAATGCAGGTAAAGCACAACAGACTATGGTGCCGGTGCTGGCAAAAAATGAAAAAAAGGTTATCTTTTGATAATTATTTAATTTATCAATGGTATTTTTATTTTTCATATTGTTTTCTTACGCTCTGTATTGTCTCATTAATATGTTCAATCTTTTGGACAGAGTAACCTGCATCTACAATAATATCTTGAAGTGCTGTCTCGTCTATTCCTGAATCATTTTTTGATTCAACTAGTACAAAAAAATTTTCTAAATTAACATATACATCATTTACCTCACCAAGAGACTTGAGACTTTTTTCAATACCTTGAGCACAATAGGCACACACCATACCTAAAACCTCAATTCTTTGGGTTGTCGCAAAACTTGGTAAGCTGATGCAAAACAATAAAATTAAAATAATTTGCTTCATAATATTCTCCTAAAAGGTATACATTAAGTGTAATTTTGGGTCACCTTCCATTGACATACCCGCCTCAAAAAAAAGACTCTTATTTATTAATCTTAATGTAGGTACTACAGAAATATTTTTACTTAATGAATTCGTATTTATAATTTCTAAAATAAACCAGGGTTGCGTTTCATCATATGATGTCTCATAAAAAGAAAATCCACTTTTAATCTGAGTCCGGTCAAAATTTTCATGTTCTCCTCTTAATATTTGATGCGATACAGAGTTATAAATTCTCTTAGTTTCATAATCAAATTGAATGGTAGGTGACAAATAAGTATGGCTATTTTTTTGCACACTACTTTTTAAATCCATCTTACCTAGCTCAAGGTAGAACCATAAATTAGTTTGTGAATTAATTTGATTGATTCGCTTAAGTCTATTCAAGTAAAAAAAACTGTTACCTCTAACTTTTTGCTGTTTACCCTTAGCAGTAAATGATCTTAATCCAAATGATTCTTTGCCAGTAACAGCATGGCTTAATTCAAGACGTTTAAAATCCTTCGCTCCCTCACCCATAAGAACAGTTGAACCCTTAAATGTCATAGGTGCAGCAAGGCAATTGATTGAAACTAATAATAAAAAAACTGCTTTTGAAAAAAACATTATTTTTTATATAACGCAGTAAGTTCTTTGATTTTGATATCTTGCTCTTCTTTATTATCTGCATTAAATGCTCCAATTACACAAGATTCTAGGTGCTTTTCTAATAAAATTGTTTCCACAGACTTGCATGCTGCAGTTATAGCTTTGAGTTGCATAATAATTTCTGGACAATAACGCCTTTCTTCAATCATTTTTTTAATACCATTAACCTGTCCGGCTATTCTATTCAGACGTGGTATTTCATTTGAATAGTCTGGGTGATGTTTACAATTCTCCATTTCTTAATAACCTTATAATTTAATTTTTTAAATTATACCCCATATGGGTATATAGTCAATTTAATTTATTTATATTTAATTCACAAGTACCTGAAGGTCTTAAGGTGTAGGAAGAGATAATAAAAGAGTGATCTTTAAAATGGTGCCCTCGGCACGAATCGAACGTGCGACCCTCCCCTTAGGAGGGGGATGCTCTATCCACTGAGCTACGAAGGCAAAACACAGAACACAATGATTAAGAGTAATTATAACATTTTCATTTCTTATATTTCTTCCATGTACCTCCATAACAGTAAGATTTTGCATGTTCTTGCTTAACTTTTACCAAACAATCCTCGCATAGAAATAACCAATTTTTGTTAAGGTATTTACAACGAAAAAGTGTATCTTTTTCCTTGTTGCATCCAAAACATAACTTGAATCTTTTTTCTGTCATTTTCAATTTTCTTTACCTATTTACTTTATAATTTTAAGGTATTTTAATAAATAAGAGGATTAAAAAAAATGCCGTTCGTCACCATAAATGTTTTGGAAAATAAGGGGAAGGAGTATATCGAAAAAGTATCATCCACGATAAACCAAACAGTGATTAGTACAATGGCTTTCCCTGAAGATGACCTTTATCAAGTAATCAATGAGGTACCATGTGATTCGCTTCAATACCAAGGAAGAAAAGAAAATAGAATAATGATGCACCTTGTAATGAGAACAGGACGATCCAATAAAGCCAAACAAGAATTTTATAAGGAGGTCGTTAAAAATTTATCGAGCACCGTGGACATCAAACCTGCTAACATTTTTATAACCATCACTGAAAACCATGATGTTGATTTTTCTTTTAGCGATGGGATTGCAAAATTTTGTGTTTAAATTTTTAGTCTATCTTATATTACTAACTCCACTCCATACCATGGCCAATGAAGAAACTGATTTTTCGTTATTACTCAAAGATAGTCATTTTGAAATAAGAGAATATTTTCCCAGAATTATAGCGCACGTTAACACTCAGGGTGATTTTAGTGAAGCTTCAAGCAAAGGCTTCAAGTTACTCGCAGATTTTATTTTTGGAAATAACTCAGTGGGCGATGCATCCAAAAAAATTGCTATGACTACCCCAGTCACTATGACTCCATCTGCAAAAAAAATTGCTATGACTACCCCAGTTATTACTCAGGGTGGAAATAATGATTGGATGATGTCCTTTGTCATGCCAAAAGAATTTTCTCTCGCCACTCTTCCTAAGCCAAATAATCCCGACATCACCATTACACAACTTCCTAAAGAAAAATTTGCAGTCATTATTTTTTCTGGATTAATTAGAGAGTCCAGCTTTAATGAAAAAATAGAACAGCTGAATCAATTTATCGATGAAAAAAAATTAAACCGATTAGGTGCAGTGCAAATTGCTCGTTATAACCCACCATGGACTTTACCTTTTTTTCGTCGCAATGAACTCATGGTGAGGGTTGAATAAAAAACGATGGATAACTTGCTCAATAAAAAAGCTCCTAAATTTAATCTTCAAGATACAAACGGTAATTATGTGTCGCTTGATAAATTCATAGGCCAATGGTTGGTCATCTTCTTTTACCCAAAAGACAATACTCCGGGCTGCACTAAAGAGGCGTGTTTGATAAGAGATGATTACGCCAAAATAAAATCATTAAATACTGAAATCATTGGTATAAATACAGATAACCTGTCTTCCCATCTAAACTTTAAGGAAAAATATCATCTTCCATTTACATTGCTGTCAGATCCAGACGGTTTAATTTGCAAAAAATATGATGCTTTAATGAAATTTTGGTTTATAAAAATATCGAAAAGAAGATCCGTCATCATCAATCCTGAAGGAATGATCAAAAAAATATACCCTCAAGTTAGTCCTTCTCAACATTCCTTAGAAATAATAAAAGATATTACGTTGCTTCAAAGTAACTAATTTTTTTTGATAAAATTTTGTAGCATAGTGACGCCAAAATTCACCCCAAAACCATTTACGTCACTGCTTATTGCACCTAAACCTCCCTTTCTATTACTTGAAGATAGGTCAACATGGAGCCATGGAGTATCATTCTCAACGAATCGGCCTAGGAATCTAGCAGCATGAATGTGGTCAGGGCCACCTTCTATCGTGCATTGTTTAATATCAGCTATTTGACTTTCTAAATCCTCTTCATAATCCTCGTCGTATGGAAATGACGTTACCCGCTCTCCTGATTCAGTCCCAGCACCGACTGCCATACATGCTAATTCAGGTTTATTACTTATTACTCCGCTATAACGATCACCCATAGCAACATGCATGCACCCAGTTAACGTTGCAAAATCAATCATCGTATCAGGTTTTTTTCTAGAGGCCATGGTTAGCGTATCTGCAAGAACCATCCTCCCCTCAGCATCAGTATGCACAATCTCAATACTTAATCCATTTAAGGCATGAACAACATCATTTTGTTTGTAAGCCTTAGGACCTATGTGATTCTGAGCGATGGCTAACCAACAATCTATATTGATGGGTAATTTAGATTCTGTAGCAGCCTGTAAAATACCTAAAACTACTGCAGATCCATTCATGTCTTCATGCATTCCATTCATGTATTTTGCGGGTTTTAGATTATGTCCGCCTGTATCAAAACAAATGCCCTTACCAACCAAAGCTATCGATTTTTTTGCTGCCTTACTGCTATATTTCAGATGCACGATTGCTGCATCCTGCGGCTCTGAACCTTGACCCACCGCATAAAACGCTCCAGCACCCATCTTCTTAAGTTGAGTCATATTAAATTCTTTGTAAGTCCACTTATGCTCTTTAGCCAGTTTTTTAATTTTTGTCTTATAGATTGTGGGAGTCAATTGATTGGGCGGAGTAATTGTTAAATTCCTCGTCAATGTATTGCCATTAACCAAAGCCACAATACTTGATAGCGATCTTTTAGAAACGCCAGTTAAATACAGTTTTTTTAATACTTTTGTTTTCGCAGACTTTTTCAAATCTGGAAGTGGTTGAGCATTTGCTAATGCCACATAAACTGAAGAGTGAACCCATTTATCCGCAACAGCATCGCCAAAAAAACTGATGGAAAGCTCTGAAGGTTTTTCATTTAAGATACTCGATAAACCTTTTCTCATTAAGGTATGCATTTTAAAATTACTTAATTCTTTATCACACCCAATAAAACTCACCAGAGCTCCATTGTTTAACTCAATACTTATTGGTTCTTTAGAAAGATCTTTAATTTTTTTACCAGTGCGTTTAATTTTATTTAATAATAAATCCTCAAAAGGATAATGGGACGCACCTGAATCAATAACAAATAGATGATGCATGATCTTCTTAAGCATCTCCTCATTTTGAACTTCATCAATAATTTCAATTTTAGTTTTCAATTTTTATCCTATTTTCAAAAATTTATACAATATTGTATGTCACTAGATTTTAATCATATGATCAAATATTTCAATATTTCCATTATAATGATCAAATACATATTCTTTTATTTTTAATTTCATTAAATAATTTTTTAAGAGGCAAGCCCTAATGGATTTTTCAGATACAGACAACCAAGAAACCCAAGAGTGGTTGGATTCATTAAGCTCAGTTATTGATGCTGAAGGTACAGAAAGAGCACATTTCTTGATTGAAATGATGATCGATCAGGCAAGAAGATCTGGTTCAAACCTTCCTTACAATGCAACGACTTCTTATTTAAATACAATTCCAACACATCTACAGCAAAGACATCCAGGAAATCCTGATATGGAGCGAAGAATTAGAGCTCTTATTAGATGGAATGCTGTTATGACCGTACTCAGAGCAAATGAAAAATCACCTGGGATAGGTGGTCACATTGCAAGCTTTCAATCTGCAGCCACTCTCTATGATGTTGGTTTTAACCACTTTTTCAGAGCTGCTAACAATGATTTTGATGGTGATTTGGTTTATTTTCAAGGACACTCATCACCAGGAATCTATGCAAGAGCTTTTTTGGAGGGGAGAATTAATGAAGATCAGTTAAATAATTTTAGGATGGAATCTTCAGGTAATGGACTTTCAAGTTATCCCCATCCTTGGCTAATGCCTGATTTTTGGCAATTTCCAACAGTATCAATGGGTCTTGGTCCAATAATGGGTATTTATCAAGCCCGCTATCTTAAATACTTGCATGACAGAGGTATTGTCGATACTTCTGACAGAAAAGTATGGGTATTTTGTGGTGATGGTGAGATGGATGAGCCAGAATCACAGGGTGCAATATCTTTAGCTGCAAGAGAAAATTTAGATAATTTAATTTTTGTTGTTAACTGTAATTTGCAAAGACTGGATGGTCCAGTGCGTGGTAATGGAAAAATTATCCAAGAGCTTGAATCTAACTTCCGGGGTTCAGGATGGAACGTACTTAAAGTCATTTGGGGCTCTTATTGGGATCCACTGCTTAATATGGATAAAAATGGGGTGTTAAAAAAACGTATGGAAGAATGTGTAGACGGTGAGTATCAAAACTGCAAAGCAAAAGGAGGTGCCTATACAAGAGAGCATTTCTTTGGTAAATATCCAGAATTAAGGGAAATGGTCGCTGCAATGTCAGACGATGATATCTGGAGACTTAATCGAGGAGGTCATGACCCTCACAAAGTATATGCTGCATACTCAGCAGCAACGGCTCATAAAGGTCAACCATCCATTGTTTTAGCAAAAACAGTAAAAGGCTATGGAATGGGCGATGCTGGTGAAGGACAAAATATCACGCATCAACAAAAAAGCATGGATATTGAATCACTAAAAGCATTCAGAACTCGATTTGACCTTCCTATCAGTGATAAAGAAGTAGAGGGTCTATCCTTCTACAAACCGGCCAATGATTCACCAGAAATACAATATATGATGGAAAGACGAAAAGAGCTTGGTGGTTTTATACCAGCCCGCCGTAAAAAATCTAAGGCTCTTAAAATTCCAGATATCAGTGCGTTTGCAAATGTTACTACCAGCTCAGGTGAGCGTGAAATTTCTACTACAATGGCGTTTGTAAGAATACTAAGCACCTTAGTACGTGACAAAGATCTTGGTAAATATGTAGTACCAATAGTGCCTGATGAAGCAAGAACATTTGGTATGGAAGGAATGTTTCGGCAGTTGGGCATTTATTCATCCATGGGTCAGCTCTATGAACCACAAGACTCAGATCAGGTAATGTTTTATAAAGAACAAAAAGACGGACAAATTTTAGAAGAAGGAATTAATGAGGCTGGTTCATTTTCTTCATGGATAGCTTCTGCCACCTCCTATAGTAATTCAAATGTTCAGACCATACCTTTCTATATTTTTTATTCCATGTTTGGCTTTCAAAGAATTGGTGACCTTGCATGGGCAGCAGGTGATTCACGCTCTAGAGGTTTTTTACTAGGCGCTACTGCAGGAAGAACCACTCTTAACGGAGAAGGTCTTCAGCATGAGGATGGACACAGTCATCTTTTGGCAGCTACGATTCCAAATTGCGTAGCCTATGATCCTTGCTTTGCCTATGAGTTGGCGGTAATTATTCAGAATGGTTTAGAGCGCATGATCAAAAATCAAGAGGATGTTTATTACTACATCACAGTGATGAACGAGAATTATACTCACCCAGATATGCCAGAAGGAGTCCAACAAGGAATTATTAATGGTATTTATACCTATTCTAAATCGACTAAAAATGATGCATCTATTGAGCTTATGGGAAGTGGAGTAATTTTAAGAGAAGTCATAGAGGCAGCCGCTATACTTGAAAAAGACTTTAAGGTTTCTGCAAACGTCTATAGTGTTACAAGTTTTAATGAGCTTCGAAAGGATGCACTTGAAACAGAGCGCTGGAATAGATTGAACCCCGACAAAGAAAAAAGAGTCTCGCATATTGAATCAGCTGTTGAGAATAAAGTAAATCCAATAATTGCCTCAACGGATTATATGAAATCGTTCCCTGAACAAATTGCCAGATTTATTCCTAACAAATTTGTTGCACTTGGTACCGATGGATATGGAAGATCAGACAGTCGGGAGGCTTTGAGAAGCTTTTTTGAAGTAGACCGATATTATATAGTGATTGCCGCATTAACTGAGTTAGTGAATAATGAAAAAATTAACTCAAGTATTCTGCTTAAGGCGATCAAAGATTATAAGCTTGAAGGTAATAAACCCAACCCGATGAGCATCTAATAATTATGGCTACTGAAGAAATTTTAATTCCAGATATAGGTAATTTTGATAGCGTTGATGTTATTGATATCCTAATGAATATTGGTGACTCCATTACCAATGATGACCCATTATTAACTGTTGAATCTGATAAAGCGTCTATGGATATTCCTGCTCCTTTTTCTGGAACAATCAAAGATATTAAAGTAAAGATAGGAGATAAAGTAAAAGAAGGAAGTTTGGTAGCTGTTGTTGAAAAGTCAAATGTTAAAGAAAAAAATATAGCAGCCAAAGAAGATGTTAAAGAAGTGGTTAAGAAAATAATTCCTGAGCCATCTAGACCTGTTGCAGAGCCACCTGCAACATTAGAGCCAACCAATAAACCTCGTCCAGTTGGGGAAAGTGTTTTGGTAGCTAGTGACAAATCAAGCCATGCATCTCCTTCAGTAAGAAAATTTGCTCGAAATCTTGGAGTAAATTTAAACTATATAGAGGGTTCTGCGCCAAAAAATAGAATAGTCATTGAGGATATAGAGAGATTTGTAAAAGCCGAACTTACAAAACCTAGAGCAGATGATATGGGTACACATTTTGCGCCAATTTCAATGCCTAATATTGATTTTACTCAGTTTGGTGAGGTTGATGTAAGTCCACTTTCAAAAATTAAGAAAATATCGGGTGCAAACCTTCATCGAAATTGGGTAACCGCTCCACATGTTACTCAATTTGATGATGCCGACATAACCGATCTTGAGAGTTTTAGAAAATCCATGCAAAAAGAGGCTGAAAAAAAAGGAGTGAAATTAACCTTATTGGCATTCATGATGAAAGCTTGTGTTAATGCATTGCGAGCATTTCCAATCTTTAATAGCTCAATATCTCCTGATGGTGAAAATTTAATAATGAAAAATTATTATAATATTGGATTTGCATGCGATACTCCTGATGGTTTGGTTGTTCCGGTAGTGAAGGATGTATTCAGAAAAGATATTTTAGATATCGCCCAAGACCTCAAAGATTTATCCACCAAAGCCCGTGAACGAAAATTAAAAATTGATGATATGCAAGGAGGTTGTTTCACTATTTCTAGTCTTGGAGGAATTGGCGGTACAAAGTTTACTCCTATTATTAATTGCCCTGAGGTTGCAATACTTGGTGTATCAAGATCATCCATGCAGCCAATTTATAATAATGATAAGAACGATTTCGAACCACGCCTTATTCTTCCTTTATCCTTATCTTATGACCATAGAGTCGTTGATGGCGCTGATGGAGCAAGATTTACAACTCATCTAAGAGCAATGCTCTCTGATGTAAGAAGATTACTACTGTAAATAATGAGTGAAACTCAAACAATAGAAATACCTGATATTGGTAACTTCGAAAGCGTTGATGTAATCGATGTGTTGGTTAATATTGGGGACAAAGTATCCAAAGAGGATCCATTGCTTACCGTTGAATCTGATAAAGCATCGATGGATATACCATCCCCTTTTGAAGGTAATGTGTCAAAAATATTGGTTAAAATTGGCGATAAGGTAAAACAAGGGTCTTCAATAATAATTTTAAAAGCCACAGATACTCAAAGCCCTGTACCAGAAAATTCATCCCTTAAGACTAAACATACAAAAAATAATACAAAGACCCAAGCAAGCAAGGATAATGAATTAATTTCTGATTTATCCTGTGATGTCATGGTTCTTGGGTCTGGTCCTGGTGGTTATACAGCCGCATTTCGAGCTGCTGATCTTGGTAAATCAGTTGTTCTTATCGAAAGATATTCTACAATTGGTGGGGTATGCCTTAATGTTGGATGCATACCGTCAAAAGCACTACTGCATACTGCCAAAGTTATCACAGATGCTGAAGACACCTCGTCCCACGGCGTTTCATTTTCAAAGCCGGATATCGACCTTGATGAACTGCGTAATTGGAAATCCAACAAAGTTGTTAAAAAATTAACAATGGGGCTTTCACAAATGGCAAAGCAACGAGGTGTGCAGGTTTTTGAAGGACTAGGAAAATTTACCTCCTCAAATCAAGTATCAATTACAGATAACGAAGGTACGAAGAAAATAATAAAATTTCAATCTGCGATTATTGCAGCTGGCTCTCAACCCACTAAAATTCCTAATATGCCTAATGATGACCGAATTATGGATTCGACCGATGCTCTTGAGCTGAAAGATATTCCAGGTAAATTACTTGTTATTGGAGGGGGTATTATTGGTCTTGAAATGGGAACGGTTTACGATGCGCTTGGAAGTAATGTATCAGTTGTAGAGCTAACTGACGGTCTAATACAAGGCTGTGATCGAGATATTGTAAGACCTCTTTTTAAGCGGATGAATAAACGCTTCGACAATATTTGGTTGGACACAAAAGTCACAAAAATAGAGGCAAAAAAAGAAGGTATTCTCGTTCATTTGGAAGGCCCTGAATCACCTAATGAGGTGATGTTTGACAAAGTTCTGGTTGCCGTTGGAAGGAAGCCTAATGGTCATAATATTGATGCTAACAAGGCTGGGGTTGATGTTGATGATCGTGGCTTTATTGCAGTTGACAAACAAATGCGTACGAATGTTAATCATATTTTTGCAATTGGAGATATTGTTGGGCAACCAATGTTGGCTCACAAAGCAACTCATGAAGGAAAAATTGCTGCAGAAGTAATTGCTGGTGAAAAAGTTGAGTTCCAAGCCTTAACTATTCCCTCAGTAGCCTATACGGATCCAGAAATTGCATGGGCTGGAATTACTGAAGATGAAGCTCAGAAAGCCAACAGAGAAATTGAGAAAGTCATTTTTCCATGGGCTGCCAGTGGCAGAGCGATTGCTACAAATCGAACCGAGGGGATGACTAAGCTTATTTTTGATAAAAAAAATAATCGTATAATTGGAGCAGCAATTGTGGGTGTAAATGCAGGAGAATTAATTGCTGAAACAGTTTTATCTATTGAGATGGGAGCTGACGCAAGCGATATTGGGCTTTCAATTCATCCTCATCCCACACTTTCAGAATCTGTTGCTATGGCATCAGAAATTAAAGAACAAACTATTACTGATTTATATATAAAAAAAAGATAAGTCTTTAAATTACAGCCCTAAATATATATTTGTAAGCCGTCAAAAATTAGACCATCCTCCAACATAATGCGCACTTTCCAATCATCGTCTATATGATTATAAATTACACTTGCATCTCCGCCAGTCAAAAGAATTGGAAAGGAGGATGGATATTTTTTACCTACTAATTTTATTGCGCCTAAAATACTTTTAAATATACCTGTAGTCACAGCATCCGTGGTATTTATACTTGGGAATACATTATCTCCTAATTCAGCATCAATCAGATTAGTACTATTATTTAACATAGCAAGCGTAATTGCTATTCCTGGTAAGATCATTCCACCTTTAAAATGAAATTTTTTATTTTCATCTATATCAATCAGATCAATAGTAATTGCTGTCCCAGCATTGACAACTAATAATGGCTTTTTATATCTTTTCCATCCACCCAAAGAGGCAAGCCAACGGTCAACACCTAATTGAGAAAAATTCTGATAATCATTAATCATAATATCGGTGGATTGAGCATCAACTTCCACTAACGGACATTCAAATATCTCTAGGCTCTTTTTGATTTTTTCTAAAACAATTTTATGATTAACATTGGCAACTAAAACCTTTTCAAGAGAATTAATCTGCGAAAAATTTATATCCATAAAATTTTCTACCAAAATATCACCTGAAAAAATAATTTTTTTTAGGTCACGATACTGCCATTTGATTCGCGTATTTCCTATATCGATAAGCAGATACATTATTGTATAGAGCTCCTAACTGAAACTTCTCCTGCTGCAAATATCTTTAATCCATCTTCCGTTTCAACCTCTAATGATCCAGTATCATCAACACCTAAAGCTTTTCCTTGGACGGTAATATCATTTCCTGAAGTAATGTTAACTATCTGATCCTGAAAAGCATCGTAACTTGACCATTCATCTTTTAATTTATTAAAACCTGATTCCTCAAAAACAGCTAATACCTCAGCCAGATCTCGTATAACGATTGCTAAAAAATCATTTGGATTGATTGGTTCAGTGGTCCATTCTGAAATACTAGTTGTCGGTTGATCAATCTTTATAATTTGTTTTTTTGATAGCTTGGTATTCACTCCTATCCCGATAATCGCTGTGCTTTGTCCATCCATATCACCTTGCAGCTCTATTAATATTCCCGCAATTTTTTTATAAATATTTTCTTCACGAATCAACACATCATTTGGCCATTTAAGTAAAGCCTGATGAATATTAATTTTTTTTAAACTTCTAATTAATGCAATCCCTACTACCAAGCTCAACCCCGATAGTGCAGCTGCTCCTTTTGTAAATCTCCATAAAAAAGAAAAAGTAAGATTTTCTCCAAGTGAAGATTGCCATTGGCGTCCCCTTCTCCCTCTACCGTGAGTTTGAATATTAGTGACTACACATGATGCATGTGGATATCCTTTGATAGCTTCTTTTTTTAGATAGTCGTTAGTTGAATCAATGACATCTAGAACTTTTACATTAAACCAATTTGACATTTCACCGATGGCTTTTTTTATTTTATCCTCTTCAATAAGTGTTAATGGTTGTGTAAGACGATAACCTTTTCCTCTGACTGAAAATACTTCAATACCAAGTGTTTCAGCTCCAGCTAATGCCTGCCAAATAGCTACACGAGATACGTTAAAATGTCTTGCCATAGCCTCTCCAGAGTGAAATTTTCCGTCAGACAAGAATGACAAAATAGGAAATAACAAATTACTCATGACATTTTTTTTAAAAAATAATACAGATCATAACACGGTATCATTTGTCAAAATTAACGCTTATTCAGTGTAAAATATCATTCATATGACTGATACATCGAATAAAGAAAATACTCCCTCAAATTTTATAAGAGCTATTATTGAGAAAAATTTATCTCAAAAGTTATATTCGGATAAAAAATGGGGAGGATCTCCTGGCGACGCTGAGCATCATAAAAATGGGTCTAAAGACAGTGCAAAAATAAGGACACGCTTTCCTCCTGAGCCAAACGGATATCTGCATATAGGTCATGCAAAAAGCATTTTTTTAAACTTTGGATTAGCTAAAGATTTTGGTGGTATTTGTCACTTACGTTTTGACGATACAAATCCTGAAAAAGAGAATAACGAATACGTCAAAAGTATTACGGACAACGTCCGTTGGTTAGGTTTTGATTGGGCTGATCATGAATACCAAGCGAGTGATTATTTTGATTTCATGTTTGATGCTGCCAAGTCACTTATAGAATCAGGTTTTGCATATGTTGATAAACAAACTCCAGATGAAATTAGAGAGAATCGTGGGACTCTTACTTCACCTGGGAAAAACTCACCATGGCGTGATCATGATGTGAGTTATCACTTAAATCTATTTGATGAAATGTACCAAGGTAAGCACAACGACGGGAGTATGGTTCTCCGAGCTAAAATAGATATGACATCACCAAATATGAATTTAAGAGATCCTGCGATATATCGAATAAGGCATGCCAATCACCACAATACTGGAGATAAATGGTGTATTTATCCAATGTATACATTTGCTCATCCCATTGAAGATGCTCTTGAAAAAATAACTCACTCGATATGTACCCTGGAGTTTGAAGATCAACGCCCTTTTTATGATTGGGTTCTTGCTCGCTTGAAGGGTAACGGGCTCCTATGTGATCCACTTCCAAAACAACATGAATTTGCCAGGCTCAATCTAACCTACACGGTACTTTCAAAAAGGAAATTAATTGAGCTGGTTGAAAATAAATACGTAGATGGCTGGGATGACCCAAGAATGCCAACCTTGGTCGGAGCTAAGCGTCGCGGTTATATTGCAGATGGCTTTCGTTTATTTACCGATCGAATAGGAGTATCAAAAGTAGATTCATGGATAGACTTATCGGTATTAGAGGATTCTATGCGTGAAGTCCTTAATCATTCATGTGAAAGACGGGTTGCTGTTCTTGATCCCATAAAATTAGTGATTACGAACTATCCAGAAAACAAAGAGGAAGATTGTTTTGCACCCAACCATCCAAAAAACAATGAAAGTGGTAAGCGCGTAATAAAATTATCAAAAGATCTTTGGATCGAGCGGGGTGATTTTATGGAAGAACCTATCAAAAAATATTTTAGATTATTTCCGGGTAATCAAGTAAGACTCCGGTATGGGTATGTTGTTAAATGTACAGGCTTTGAAAAAGATGAGCAGGGAAATATTCATACTGTGTTATGTGAATATTTACCAGACACAAAATCAGGAACCCCTGGTGCGGATACAATAAAAGTAAAAGGAAACATACATTGGATTTCTGCTAAACGAGGTATTCCAGCGTCAGTAAATTTATATGATCGATTATTCAGCACTGAACATCCAGGTAAAGATGGGAGATCATATACAGAAGATATTAATCCTGAATCTAAAAAAAATATTTCAATAATACTTGAAGAAAATTGTTCTGATGTAAAACCCATGGATCAATTTCAATTTGAACGTCATGGTTATTTTGTGTGTGATGTTGATAGTCAGAGTAACTCAATAACATTCAACAGGACAGTAACGCTCAGAGATACTTGGAAATAAGCTTATCTTAACTTAAATGCAACGGGTACCAACACCTTAAATGTATCACTTTTAATATCATTGGGTTTTGGGAGGGGTTGTGCACGCTCTATCATAGCAACAGCCTCTCTATTTAATATATTATATTTACTCTCATTGACTACTCTAATATCAAGTATTTTAGAATTTTTGGTCAAAGTAACTTCTAAAAGTATATTACCTTCCCAAACTCTTCTTTGAGCAATTCTTGGGTACTTTTTAAAAGCAGATATATGCCGCGTAAGAAGTGCGCCGTAATTCTTTATTATTTTTTGTTGTTTTTTTATATTTTCAGCATCATTTAATAAGAAGTTTTCTTGTTGTACCTCAACTACCTCTTTAACAACTAAAGTATCATTTTCTTGCACAACAGGGTCAGGAATAGGGTCAAATTCTATTGGTTCAACAGGAGCAATCTCAGGTAATTTTTCTACTGGCTTGATTGTTATCTTCTCTTTCTTAATAGGTATTGGTTTTTTTATACTTTCCACCTTCGGCTGTATATTTTTTTTTGACACAGGTATTTCAATTATTTTTTCTAAAACGATATTAATTTCAGCAGGTTTTATAACTGGTTGTTTATCAATTTTCACGTACATTAGAATTGACACATGGATGATAATTGATATTAAAATCAACCACTTTAAATCGAGGGTTTGAAAAGTATTTTTTTGTATGGCCATAATTTTATTTTTCGCTGCAACTCGATATTATAAAGGATTTTTTTACTTCTATTCGAATGGTAATAATTTTGTAGCGCATAAATAAATTAAAGGATAAAAAAAAACCTCATCCTAGGATGAGGTTTTTTTGAATTAAAAGCTTGGCAGTGTCCTACGTTCGCATAGAAAAAACTACACTATCATCGGCGCAGAATCGTTTCACTGTCCTGTTCGAAATGGAAAGGAGTGGGTCCAACTCGCTATGTCCGCCAAGCAAACTGTTCAGGCCAAAAATGCACCTTGATTTATTTTTTAACAAAAATAGAAGAAGTAAAATTTAGTATTGATTGCGTTTTTGCTTTAGTGTCAACCATAATTTTAAGTTTTAAAATTATAGGATCAAGCCTCACGAGCAATTAGTATCAGTTAGCTTCATGCATTACTGCACTTCCACACCTGACCTATCAACGTCCTGGTCTTGAAC
>CBFHYY010000005.1:0-29265 GCA_965660175.1 Methylophilaceae bacterium | reverse complement strand
GCCATTCTATTTATCTTTTATTTATCAACTGTAAATGCATATATTAGCATTGATAGTTATGACACTTTATTCTACGCTCTCACCTTTTTACGTTGGCCAATATTTGCAGCTGCTCTATATTTATGGGTTTTTAAAGAGCATGCAGCTTTAAAAAAATTTATAACATCTTGCTTGTTTGTTCTTTTTTTTATTATTTTTGATGTCTGGATACAATATTATTTTGGTACGGATATTTTTGGCTACGATAAATATTCTGATACAAGACTTACCGGTCCTTTAAGAGATAATCCAGTCGTTGGAATATTTATTACAAAATATTTTTTTATAGCTTTTACTGGCTTAATTATTTTTAAAATAATAAATAAAAAAAATATTTTTATCTCATCCTTAATTTTATTGCCTGCTGGATTTTTTTCAGTTTTTATTACTGGCGAAAGAATGTCTCTCATTCTTTTTTCGTCCTCAATATTTTTAATAGGATTAGGTTTTGGTGAAAATCTAAAGGATAAATTATTTTTCTTATTCAGCTTTTTATTGGCGATTTGTATATTAATTTTTATTTTCAATCAAATCGATCCTCAGACATACTCGAGAGCTGTCACATCTAGTATTGATAAAATATATAATTTGTATAATTCAGATTATGGAATGGTCTTTAGAACTGCTTACCAAACATGGTTAGTAAACCCTATTTTTGGTGGAGGATTGCATCAATTTAAAGATTTATATCCTTTGTATGATATTAGTATTTGGTCTAATGTAAAAATCTATCATCCACATAACCACCCATTATCTTTAATGGCAGAAACTGGAATAGTTGGTCTTTTATTATTTTATCTTATGGTCTTTCACATAATGAAAAGAGCAATAAATCCAATAATAAAACAAAAAAACTGGATGAAGTTAGCTCTTATTTTTAATTTATTTTTTATATGTTTTTTTCCTTTTATGACACACTTTAGCTTTCAACATAATTGGATGAATGCTACAACATGGTTAATAGTTGGAATCACGCTAGCCTTAAATAATCGCATAAAAAATGTCTAAGTTAATACCTATTAAGAAAGTAAATGTTTTTTATGACGATATCCAGTCTTTTAGTAATGCAACACAATCGATTGATTTAAAAACTAATGAACAAATAAAAAAAATATTAATTATTAAATGGGGTGGAATGGGTGATGTTATCTTATCAACTGCTGTAATGGAAGATATTCATAATTCATTCAAAAATGCAGATCTACATCTTAATACTTTGCCTCAATGGCAATCAATCTTCTTAAACGATAAAAGATTTACAAAAATTTGGGGAAGTGAAAGTGCAAAAAAAGTAGGTTCGCTTAAGCATCTATATGAATGGATAAAAAATGTTAAAGCTGAGAACTATGATCTTATTATTGATCTTCAAACCAATGATAGAACTAGAATATATCTTTCAATACTTAGGTTTATAAAATTCTCTCCTAAATATATTTCTGGAAATCATCCAGTTTTCCCTTATTCAATTTTTTCCCATTCTAAAGATAAATCGAACCATCCATTTACATTATTACAAAAAAATATTGGTAGCTTCGGTGTTCCATCAAAAACACTTAAGCCTAAAATATATTATTCAAATAAAGATAAAACCGATGCTTTAAATTTAATGAAAAAAAATAAGCTTATCAAAGATAAATTTATAATTTTTATTTGTGGAAGTTCCAAAAATGGGGTACTTAAAAGATGGGGAGTAAAAAATTTTTTAGATCTTTTTGCATTAATAAAAAAAAATATCAATTTAAAGGTAGTGCTTATTGGCGGAAAAGATGATGAAGATGAATGTAATTCAATATCTTTTCTGAATAAAGATATCATTAATTTTTGCAACCAAACATCTTTAACTGCCTTACCAATGCTATTTAAGAATGCCAAATGCATCATTGGAAATGATACTGGTGCAACTCATATTGCAGCATCAACTGACGTCCCAGTAATTCTTATTACGGGCCCAACTAATCCTGAAAAAGTAAAGCCTCTGGGAAAAAATATTATTGCTCTTCAATCAGAAATAGAATGTAAAAATTGCTACCTGAAATTATGTCCTCATCATTCATGTATGAAAGGTCTCTTAGCAGAGCATGTTTTTAATAAAATAAAAAAAATATTATGAAAAAAAAAATAATTCTTTGGTGGGGAAGATTTGATCCAGAATATTCACGTAATAGAATTTTAAGAAAACATTTAATCTCGCTTAACTATGTCATCATAGATTTTAAGCCAATGATTAGTAAATTTGGTTTCTTAGAAGCTCTAATAAGGAATATAAAAAAACCGGATCTTGTATGGGTTCCATGTTTTAGGCAAAGAGATATCTTGAGTGCCAGCAAATGGTGCAAAAGAAAAAGAGTGAAGTTAATTATTGACCCACTAATTAGCTCATGGGATAAAAAAGTCCATGAGAAAACACAAATACTGAGCAAAAAAAAATCTGAATATCTTAAGTCTTATGAGTCATTTTTGTTTAACAAAGCAGACATTGTTCTTGCAGATACGAATCTTCATGCAGATCTATTTCATAAAATATTAAAAGTTAAACAAAGCAAAATTTTTATTCTTTATGTTGGTGCAGAAGAATCCTTGTTTAGACCATCTTCTACAAAAAATAGACCAACTAAAAAGTTTGAAATATTATTTTATGGGAGTTTTATTTCTCTGCATGGTACACATACGATTATCAATTCATCAAAAATTTTGGCTTCCCAAAAAAATATAAAATTTACACTTTTAGGAAAGGGGCCACTTCTTGGTGAATGTATTAAACTTTCAAAGAATTCTACGAATGTTTTTTTTGAAAAAAATATTAATTACAGCGACCTTGGCAAGAGAATACAAAAAGCTGATGTACTTCTGGGAATTTTTGGAGATTCTAGTAAAGCAGCTAATGTTATTCCTAATAAAATTTTTCAATCACTAGCTTGTGGTAAAACAGTAATCACAAGGAGATCGAATGCTTATCCAAAAGAATTAAAAGAAAGTAGCAGTGGAATATTTTTTATCGAACCAAATAATGCAAAAGATTTAGCTAGTACAATATTAAATACTTATCAAAAGAGACATCAATTAATTAAAAGCAATCTTCGAGCAAGAAAAATTTATGATGAATATTTTTCAGAAAAAATTATTATTAATCAACTTAAAAAAATACTTAAGCTAATTTTTTAAGTTCTAGACTGATATATTTTTAAAGTATTTTTACACATCGTTTCTAAATCAAATAATTTTGTTGTTTTAATTCTAGGTTTTTCGTTTAATATTTTTTTTGTATTTTCATATAATTGCTCTTGATTTTTACTTTCGACTAAGCCCTCAGGAAAAAGAATTTTTAATTGCTCTCCAACTCCTCCATGATCGTAACCTATAAATGGAGTTTTTAATTTAATTGATTCAATTACAGTTCGCCCAAAAGATTCAGGCTCAGAGGATAATGAGAATACAATATCTGAGAAGACTATAATATTTCTCACATCATTTCGATAGCCGGTAAAAGTTATGAATTTATTTAATTTTTTTTTATTTATTTGTTTTTTTAATACCTTAAGATACTTGTCTGATGAAGACTTGGGGTCTCCAATAATTAATCCTTGAATATTTAGTCCATCCTGCTTAAGTCTATAAATTAGATCTATAAAATCTTCGTGTCCTTTTCTTTTTGAAATTCTTGACGGTAAACTAAGAATTATTTTATTTTTTAAATTCGGAAATTCTTCTTTTAAAGAATAATTAATTTTAGTCTTTTGCGATTTATTTAAATCATATAATGCTGAATCAACCCCTCTATAGTTTAGGAATATCTTTGACGGATCTATTTTGTAATGTTGGACAATAAATTTTTGAATAGTTTTTGATACAGCAATCACTTTATCGCCTTTAGTCATGATTGAGCTATACATAGAAACGGAATTAAAACCATGTACCGTTGTTATAAAAAGTGGCCTTGAACTTTTTCTTATAAACTTTAATGCAAGATATATGATCCATGCAGGTAATCTTGAGCGAGCATGAATAACATCAATTTTTTTATTTTTAATCAGCTTGATTACTGCAAAAATATAAAATAGTGTGAATAGTGATTTTTTCCCTATACTCCATTTTATATGGGTACTTCCTTCTTTTTTTAATTGCTCGGATAGCCTTCCTCCTCCAGATATTACAATTGATTCATGTCCCTTATGGGCTAGATACTTCGCAATTTCTAAAGTGCCTTTTTCAACTCCACCTGACTGGAGGCTTGGGATTACCTGAACTATTGTTAACTTTTGATTCATATTACTCTGAAAACCATTCATTAAAGATAAAGCTTGCGCAATGCTGAGCTTGATTTTTATATTTCATACTTTGAATTTTTTTTCTCTTATACTCATAAGTGCTAATCATCCCATCATTTATCAATCTTGAAATTTCGATAGATATTTTCGTTGGATATTTATTTTCTAAACTTATCGGATAAACATTACATCCAGCAGCAATCAATTCATAAATCATTGAAATTGAATCCTCAGTTACCCAGCAATGTTCTGATAATTTTATTTCTTCTGTAAACCAATATTTATCAACTTTACTGTATTCAATTATAGGAATATCTGTTTTAAGGCTTTTATTCAAAAATTCAACGAAATCTTTTGGAGTTCTTCTTGAGGTTACAATTTTAAATCTCATCGCAGGGAATTGCTTTAGGATTTCATCAACTTTTTTTGCAACATAATCATTATTCCATTTTATGTGTTTAGATTCGCCGCCGATAACTATTAGCGCCCTCCTGTGAATATGCTTTTTCTCATTCAATATATTATTTAAGGCACCGTCTGTAAGAATAACCCCAGACTTTTCATTTACACCATCATGTCTCGGAATTAGACATAAATCAAACCATGAAAGAGGTAGGCTTGGGTTCATTATTACAACCGTCCTACCACCATAAAATATTTTTGATAAAATCATACTTAAATGAGTTTGATGTCCAGCACCAATAATTAGATCATAATTTTTTGCATAAATATTTTTTTTAAATAATGAATACATTCTATTCGTTAATAGTTTTAATAAACTAGGTTTTTGTTTGTAATGTTGGATATTTAAAAATTTTTGTAGTGCCTGAACAAGACATTCCGATTGTTTTTCATGGCCTCTTTTGCCATCTGAAACAATTAGCACATTTATTTTTTTGGATATCATTTCAGATGATGAGTTAAATTTGTAATAAGTTGAGCAGCTCTTGGGGCCATTGCAATACCATATCGATAATGTCCAAAATTTAATAATAAATTACTATTATTTTTATGTTTCTGTATAAATGGTATATTGCCTTCAGTTCCTGGCCTAAAACCATGCCACGATTTTGAGATTTCTATTTTTTTTAATTCAGGAACTAAACTTTCAGCTTTTCTTTTTAAGATATTTATATTTTTAATACAATCTTCTGAATTAAAACCAACTTTTTCTAAAGTGCTTCCTGCTACCAAAACTCCATCTTTTCTGGGTATTAAATAAAATCCATTTTTATACATTATGTGCTTAAGATTTAGACTTGTATTAGGATACTGAATCATTTGACCTTTTACAGGGAACACAATGTCTTTATATTCTTTTAAGATACTTGAAGCCCATGCACCTGAGCATAAGATGAATATATCAGCTTTAAATAAATCTCCCTCTGAGCTTAAGCAATGCTTAATCTTTCCATCGCTTTCATGAAAGTCAGTTATTTTTTTATTTTCAATAATCTTAATACCTAGGTTTTTCATAAAAATTCTGAGAGCTTTCATCAAACGAGGTGGTCTTATTTGAAATACCTCTTTAAGAATAATCTCCTTTTCATTAAGATTTATTTCCATATCATTTTGTGAGCACCAACTAAGAATTTTATCCCTATTATTTGGCTCTTTAATAGCTATGGAAGAACATAAAAGCTCGCAATCTATTCCAGTTTCTTGAAGTAATTCTTTGGCTAATTTTTGATAATAATTTTTCGAATTGAAACATAACTTGTACACTTCTTTTGAATAATCCCAGGGCATTAATGGAAATAGAATTCCTCCTGCAGCCCAAGATGATTGCTGGCCAATAGAGGATTGATCTACGACTGAGACATCAAAACCTTTTTTTTTAATTTCTATTGCAGATAAGCATCCAACAATTCCCCCTCCTACAACCAAAACTCTATCATTTTGCATCTAATGATTTTCCAGAAGAGATGTATTTTTCAAAATCATTAATATTTTTTTGAAGGCCAAGAATAACGATTACATCCCCATTTTGTAAAATGATGTCTGGCCTTGGATCAATATTTTCAAGCATATTTGGGCGTCTCAAATATTGCATTTGTACTTTAAAAACATCAAACTGTACACTTCCTAATTTAACCTCCGCCAAAGATGGATTATTTCTTACTTCAATTGAATGTAATTCTAATTGTTCTTGGCCACTAAAATCATCCGAAATATCTGTTGTACCTTTAAAATAACCTTTGAACATTGAGTAGCGTTCCGATCTAAAGGACCTAATTTTTTTTACGATCCTCCCCAATGGCACACCCAGTACCATAAGTGCATGGGACCCTAACATAAGACTTCCCTCTAAAACCTCTGGAACAACTTCAGTAGCACCATGTTGCTGTAAAGATATAATTGAGGTTTCATCAGCAGTTCTAACAATTACTGGTAATTTATCGTAAGTTTCACGAATGACAGTTAAAACTTTGGAAGACGCTCTATCATCTGCATAAGTAATGATAATAGCCTTACAATTTTTAATGCCTGCAGCATTTAAAACAACTCTTCTGCTAGCATCACCATACATCACTAGCTCCCCAGCGGATGAGGCATCATTTACCCTATTTAGATCCATATCAATGGCTATAAATGGAAAATTTTCTTCCTTAAGAAACCTTCCCAAAAATTGACCACTTTTTCCATATCCACACAAAATAACATGTTCGCTTAAATCATGACCAATATCATTTATCTTATCAATATTTTTTTGACTATTTCTAATATAACTTTTTGATAAAAATCTTGCCAATCTCCCATTGTATGGGATCAAAAAAGGTGCACAAATCATCGATAACAAGCATACCGATAAGATAATTTGCAGTATATCTCCGCCAATAATATTTTGGTCTTTTGCTAAGGCTAAAATAACAAAACTAAATTCTCCTGCCTGCCCTAAAATAACACCTGTTCTTATTCCAACACCTAATTCATATTTAAAAGCTTTTGTAAGCAAAGCAATTAAAGTGATCTTAAACAAACTGTACACAATAAATATTGTAATAATGATCCATAGGTATCGAACAAAAATATCTAGATTAAGCATCATTCCAACACTTATAAAAAATAATCCAAGTAAAATATCTCTAAATGAAGCAATATCTGACTCAACTTGATATCGATATCGTGTTTCAGAAATTAACATTCCGGCTAAAAAAGCACCTAATGCATAAGATAAACCAGCAAGATGAGTCATATAAGCAAAAAACATAGTAATCATCAATACATTGAGAACAAAAAGCTCTCTTGATTTTTGCTGAGCCACTAAGCCAAACCAAAAATTGATAATGGGTTTACCCAACCAAAATAAAATACTTAGCAAAATTAAAATTTTAAGAATAATAGGTATAAATACTGAATTAATGTCCAATGAGGGGCCACTTAATGCAGGTATCAAAATTAAAATAGGGATTACTGCAATATCCTGAAACAATAAAATACCAATGGATAAACGTCCATGTCGACTGTTAAGGTCAATACGTTCAATAAGCATTTTAGAAACAATTGCTGTTGACGACATCGTTAATGCACTTCCAATTACAATAGCTGTAGCAAGATCCAAGCCAAATAATCTTGACACCATGAATGTAGTAGCCAGTGTTATGAACACCTGTGCGCCACCTAAACCAAATAAAATACCCCGCATAGAATTTAACTTTGGTAAGCTAAATTCTAAACCAATCGAAAACATTAAAAAAACAATTCCAAATTCTACAAAATGCCTTACAGAATCACTATCATAAAGAATTCCTGCTCCACTGGGGCCTAATAGAATTCCAACGGCAAAATATGCAACGGTTGCGGAGAATTTAAAATACTTAAAGATTGTTAGAAAAAGAACAGAACAAACTAACAATAAAATAATAATCAATTCAGTAGATTCAAACATGATTTCATAATCTATATTTTGGTAATTACCTTTATTCTACTATTAAACCCTTTTATACTATTGTTTTAATACAAAATTAAAATCATGAGATACAATCAAAAGAAGATAATTGATATTGCAAAAAAAGTGTTACAAATTGAGGCTGATGAAATTTATAACACAATTAGTAATATTGATGATAATTTTGTATTAGCTGTTGATACAATAAAAAACTGCTCGGGCCGAGTTATTTTAAGTGGCATAGGAAAATCTGGGCATATTGCAAGAAAAATCTCATCCACGCTATCGAGTACAGGTACTCCTGCATTTTTTATGCATCCTGGTGAAGCGAGTCATGGTGATTTAGGTATGATTACTCCACATGATGTTGTTATTTTCTTCTCCAACTCTGGGAACAGTGAAGAACTTATTACTATTCTTCCAAATATTAAAAGAATAGGTGCCAAGATTATTTCCGTTACAAATAATGCTGATTCTGACCTTGCAATTCAGAGCGACATACATATTAATATTATTGTCAGCAAAGAAGCCTGTCCTCTTGGGCTTGCTCCAACTGCAAGCTCAACAGTTGCTCTTGCTCTTGGAGATGCTCTCGCAATTTGTGTTCTAGAAGAAAAAGGTTTTTCAGAGGATGATTTTAAAAATTCCCATCCTGGTGGGAGTCTTGGAAAAAATAATTTAGTAAAAATTAAAGATATTATGCTTTCTCTTAATGATGTCCCTAAAATTTCAAATAATGCCAGTCTTGGTGATGCAATTAAAGAAATTTCAGAAAAAAAGGTTGGTTTTACATCAATTGTTGGTCAAAAAAATTTACTTTTAGGTATTTTTACTGATGGAGATCTTAGGAGGTCTTTATTAGCAAGCAAAGATTTATTATCCCCAATTATCGAATGCATGTCCAAAAATCCTATAACATTAAATGAAAATCAGCTTGCAATAGATGCTGTAAACATAATGGAAAAATCAAAAATAAGCGGCTTTATTGTTGTGAACGATAAAAATTGTGTAATAGGAATAATTAATCTAAATATACTTTTAAAACATAAAGTAATCTAACTTATGGATAATAAATTATCTTCTATTTTTGTTTTAATATTTATTTTTTTTATTTCGTTAATATCGGTTTGGCTAAATCATGTGGTTAAAAAAGAATTAACTGAAAAAGAAAAAAAGCTTAATGGTGCAGCAGATTTTTATTTAAAGAATTTTGTATCTAATCATATGAATAAAAATGGTACGATAAAATATAAAATTGAAGGTGAAAAAATGCAGGGTTTCAAATTTTCTGAAAAAACATTGATCGTAAAACCACGGTTTATAAATTACAAAGAAAGTAAAGCAGTTTCACTAATAACAGGTAATTCTGGTGAAATTACTAATATGGGTGACGAAATTACCATAAAGGAAAATGTTTCTCTCGTTAGACTTCCCAGTAAAACAAAAAAGAAAATGACTCTATATACCAACGAATTAAATATCATACCTTCAAAAGATATTGTATTTTCAAGAAAACCAGTGAAAATTGTACAAGAACCAAATATAGAAATTGACGGTATTGGAATGCAATATGATAAGAAAGAAAATACAATAAAACTTTTAAGAGACGTTAAAGTACTTTATGAAAATATACAAAATTAAATCTTTCATATTAAAAATTCTCATAATGTATGTTGCTTTATTTTTCAATCAATTATCTTTGGCTGAAAATGCAGATAGAGAAAAACCAATTGAAATAGAATCAGACACTATGACGGTAGATGACACAAAAAATATCAGTACCTACCAGGGTGATGTCATTCTTACTCAAGGAACTTTAATTATAAGAGCTGAAAAACTAATTGTAAGAGAGGATAGTCAGGGATTTCAGCACAGCACTTCTCTTGGAAAACCAACAACTTTTAAACAAAAGAGAGAAGGTTTAGATGAATATATTGAAGGAATAGGCGAAAGAATTGATTATGATGGCCACATGGATAAAGTTCATATCTACAAAAATGCCATAGTCAAACGCGGAGAGGATATTGTTATGGGTGACTATATTGTTTATGATGCGACTGCAGAAATTGCTCAAGCTATGTCGTCGAACCAAAAAAATAAGGATGGCTCAACTATGAAAAAAGGACGTACTAAAGCAATAATCAATCCGAAGAAAAGTAAGCAATAAATGTCCGAATTAATAATTCAAAATATTAGAAAACAATACAAGAAAAATGTTGTTGTGAAAGATATTTCTCTTCAAGTAAAAAGTGGAGAAGTAATAGGTTTGCTTGGCCCGAATGGAGCAGGAAAAACAACATCGTTCTATATGATTGTTGGCCTTGTATCTGCAGACCATGGTTCGATATCTATCGACGCAAAAAATCTTTCAAAAATGCCAATACATCTTAGATCAAAACTTGGGATATCCTATCTCCCACAGGAACCATCAATTTTTCGAAAATTATCCGTAAGTGAAAATATTCTCTCAATTCTTGAATTGAGAAACATTTCCAAAGAGAATCAGAAAAAAAAATTAGAATTATTATTAAATGAGTTAAATATTGATCATATAAAAAATAATCAAGCCATAAGTCTTTCAGGGGGAGAAAGAAGACGTGTTGAAATAGCAAGATGTTTGGCTACGGAACCAAAATTTATTCTATTAGATGAACCCTTTGCTGGAATTGATCCAATTGCGGTGTTAGATATACAAAAGATAATTATCCGCCTTGCATCACTAGGTATTGGGATACTTATTACAGATCATAATGTAAGAGAAACATTAGGAATTTGTGACAGAGCTTATATTGTAAATCAAGGAAAAATTTTCGCATCTGGTTCACCGCATGAGATTGCATCAAACCAAAATGTGAAAGATGTTTATCTTGGAAAGAATTTTGTTTTATAAATGAAATTAAGTTACAACCTTAAGCTTTCTCAATCATTAAAACTAACCCCTTTACTTCAACAATCATTAAAATTTTTACAAGCATCACAAGCTGAACTTGATCAATTAATCGAAGAATATATAAAGGATAATATTTTCTTAGAAAGAGATAGCTCATACGAAGGTAAGAATTTAACCACGCAAATAAAAGATAACAATGAAGATTTTTACAATATCTTTGAGAATCAATCTCAAAATCAAAGTTTAAGAGATTATTTAGTTGAAAATATAGGGATATTTTCATTCAGTGAAAGGGATCAGATTATTTTGTCATTCTTAATTGATGGAATTAACGATGATGGCTATCTTAACCAATCAATTGATAATTTAATTGAAAATATCCCTACTGATCCTTTGGTCTCAACGAGTGAAATTGATAAATTATTAAAAATAATTCAGCAATCATCATTACCAGGCATTGGTGCAAGAAACTTGTCTGAATGTTTATTACTTCAACTTAATATTATAAAAGAATGTAATGGTTTGTTTGTTGCAAAAGAAATAGTTAAAGATTCATTAAATTTATTAGCTAACAAAAATTATCAAGATCTAAAAAAAAATATTAGTTGCTCTCAAGAAGAGTTAGACAAAGCTATATATTTAATAAAAAAACTCAACCCTAAGCCAGGACTAATATTTAAAAAAATCTCGCCAAATGATTACGTAAAAAGTGACGTTTTTGTCAAATTTGAGAGCGACGAGTGGGGTGTTTTTCTTAATGAAGATGAATTTAATTCAGTTAAATTGATTGATAGTTATGATCGTCTTGTAGGTAACAAAAAAGATAAAGAATATACAAATTTGAAAGAAAAGCTCCAAGAGGCTAAATGGCTTATTAATAACCTTAATCAGAGATCAATCACAATTTTAAGGGTTTCAAGAGAAATAATGAAAAGGCAAAAAAGTTTCTTAGAAAATGGTGAAACAAGTATTTGTTCAATGTCTCTTAAAGATATTGCAAATACACTTGAGCTTCATGAATCCACAATATCTAGAGTTACTAATAATAAATTTATTACAACACCTCACGGCCTTTACGAGCTCAAATATTTCTTTAGTGGAAAGATTAATAAAAATGAAGATGAAGCTATGTCATCAAAAGCTTTACTTACTAAAATCAAAAATATCATTGATAAAGAAGATCACAAAAAACCTTATTCAGATGAGAAAATTGTTTTGATTCTTAGCAAACAAGGTATTAATATAGCTAGGAGAACAGTCGCAAAATATAGAAAAGTATTAAAAATACTACCTTCGAGTAAACGAAAAATTTAATTTTATGGAGATATTTAAATGAAACTCAATATCACATGCCACCAAATCAATATGACTCCATCTATTGAAGAACATATTCAAAATAAATTTAAAAAAATTAACAATCATTTCAAAAATGTTATTGATGTGAAGTTTACTTTAACAGTTGAAAAAAAAATTCATATTGCTGAATCAACAATAAACCTTCCAAAGAACAATATTCATGCAGAAGCAAAAGATAGTGATATGTATCATGCAATTGAGCTACTAATCAATAAATTAGATAAACAAGTTATTAAATACAAAGAAAAAAATTCAAATCATCATCAACATGAATCACTCAAAATAAAGAAAGGAAATTAAAACAAATGATTGGAATTTTATTGGTCGCTCACGGAGAAATCGGAGCAGCATTATATAACAGTGCTTCTAAAATATTAGGCAAAGAGCCAGAGGATATTGGCTATATTTCTATTAATTCGAATGATGATATTAATCATTATGAAAAAATAATTCAAGAAAAATTAATTAATCTTGATGGTGGAGAGGGTGTTCTTGTTATGTCCGATATGTATGGAGCAACTCCAACAAATATATTAAAAAAATTAAACCAATCTAAAAAATTTGACGTGATAGCTGGATTAAATCTTCCAATGTTAATGCAAGCCTTAACTAATAGAGATATACCGTTGGATGACCTAATAAATAATTGCATAAAATATGGCAAACAAAATATATTTAATATTACAAATAATGATCAAAACTCAAATTCAAATAACAAATAAATTAGGATTACATGCAAGACCGTCAAGCAAGCTTGCTGAGCTTTGCAATCAATATTCATCATCCATCTGGATTTTAAATGACAAAGAAAAGGTAAGTGGAAAAAATATGATGGATATTTTAATGTTAGCTTCTGGCTTCAAATCTAAAATTACAATAATAGTAGAAGGTGAGGATGAATCTGAAGCTACCAAAGAAATTAAAAAATTATTTGAAAATCGTTTCGGAGAGGAAGATTGAGCTCATTCATTATCCATGGTCTTGCAGTTGCATCTGGTATTGCAATAGGTAAGGCTAATCTTTTAACAAATGCTTTGATGGAAGTTCATTATTACAAGATTCCTAATTCCCTGATTAACGATGAAATTCAAAGAATACATCAGGCTATAGATACTGTTAAAAAAGATCTCATTAATATAAAAAAAGATTTACAAAAAAAATCATCGGACAATTTTGAGACATTCATAGATATTCATTTGATGATACTTGAAGACAGCAATTTTTCAATAAACCCTCAACAAATAATAAAAAAAGAAAACTGTAATGCGGAATGGGCTGTTAAAACACAATTAAATAACTTATTGTCAAAATTTGAAGTGATTGAAGATACATATATTAAAGAGAGAAAACAAGATGTTACTCAAGTAGCTGAAAGAATCATTAAAGCTCTAATGGGGCATCAAAAAGAAATCATAGATAAAAAAGATCAATGTGATGTGCTCATAGCTCATGATATTTCCCCAGCAGACGCTCTGCAATTTAAAAAAAATCGCTTTACATCTTTTATTACTGAACATGGAGGCACAAATTCACATACGGCTATTCTTGCCAGAGGTTTAAATATTCCTTCAATAGTAGGGGTTAAGAATGCTAGGAAATTAATCAATAATAATGACAATATAATTGTTGATGGAAATAACGGGGTAATTATTATAAACCCTGATAAAAAAATCCTTAATGAATATGAGCACAAAAAAAATCAATGGGAAAATGAAAATAAAAAATTAAAAAAGATTAAAGACATTCCAAGTATTACACTCGATGATCAGCATATTTCTTTGATGGCTAATATTGAAGACTTAAGTGATGTTAAATCTGTTAAGGATAGTAACGCTTCAGGCATTGGATTATTTCGGACTGAATTTCTCTTTATGAATCGTAAGAAATTACCAGACGAACAAGAACAATTTGAAACTTACCGTAGCATAGCCAGATCAATGCGTAACAAAACTATTGTTATAAGAACCCTTGATTCTGGAGCAGATAAAACAACAGCGGCAGACAAAGAACAGGCTGCTAATCCAGCTTTGGGTCTAAGGGCAATAAGACTTTGCCTTTCTCAGCCTCATTTATTTATTACTCAACTCAGAGCAATTCTTAGAGCATCAAATTATGGAAATATTAGAATATTAATTCCAATGCTTTCATCATTAGGAGAGCTCAAACAAGCAAAGTTATTGCTTAAAAGGGCAAAAGACTCTTTAAAAACAGAAAAAATTAAATTTAATGACAAAATTCTTGTAGGAGGAATGATTGAAATACCTGCAGTTGCAATCAATGCTGATGCTTTTGCTGAAGAATTAGATTTTCTATCAATCGGCACTAACGATCTTATACAATACACTTTGGCAATAGATAGAACTGACGATAGTGTTTCACATTTATATAACTCTGTACATCCAGCAATTCTAAAATTAATAGTAAATACTATAAATGCTGCTAAAAAATTCAAAAAAGATGTTTCTATTTGTGGGGAGATGGCTGGTGATCCAAAATTAACAAAATTATTTATTGGAATGGGTTTAAAGAATTTTTCTATGCATCCATCCAGTATATTAAGAGTAAAGAAAGAAATATTAGAATCAGATTCGTTAAAATTAAAAAAACAATCAAATAAAGTTTTAAAGATAAATGACTCTGAAAAAATAGAAACTTTAATTAATAGAATTAATCAACAATAATGATAAATTCAAATTTAGGAGAAATAAAATCAACAATCCATTATTGAAAGATGGTTCACTACCTGAATTTTCTAAAATAGAACCAAAACATATAAGTAATGCAGTAGATGAAATTTTAAAATCAAATATTTTGGCTATAAAAAAAATTGAAAAAAAAAATATCACTGCAACATGGGAAAATTTTGTTATACCCCTCGAGAAAATTGACGAAAAAATCAGCAGAGTTTGGTCACAGGTTTCACATCTTAATTCAGTAGTTAACTCAGAAAGTATTCGTAAAGAATATAATATTAATACAGAGAAAATTACTAATTATTATTCCGATTTAGCGCAAAATATTGAAATTTTTAAAGGGTTTCAGCGCTTACGCGAAAGAAAAAATTATACTCATCTTAGTTCTGTTCAAAAAAAAATAATCAACGATGAAATTAGTGGATTTAGCCTTGGGGGAGTTGCACTCCCAAAAAATAAAAGGGAATCATTTAAAAAAATCAAATCTCAATTATCTAAACTTGGTTCAAAATTTGAAGAAAATATTCTTGATTCAATTAATAATTATAGTTTACATATTAAATCCAAATCTGAAATTAAAGGTATACCAAGCGATGTTTTAAAGAATGCAAAAAAACTTGCAAAAGAAAAAAATAAGGATGGTTGGTGCTTTACTCTTGATTTTCCTTGTTACATACCATTAATGCAATATGCAGAAAACAGAGGGTTGCGAAAAAAAATGTATGAAGCATATGCAACAAAAGCCTCAGATAAATCAAAGGATAAATTTGACAATAGTTCATGCATCAATGAAATATTAATTTTAAAAAAGAAATTAGCTGCTTTATTGGGTTATAAAAATTATGCAGAAATGTCTCTTGTAACAAAAATGGCAAATTCAAGTAATGAAATAATTAAATTTTTAAATAAACTTGCAAAAAAATCTAAGCCTTTTGCAAAAAAAGATATGGTTGATATTGATTTAATAGCTAAAAAATTTAATATTAAAAATGTTGAAGCTTGGGATATTGCTTTTTTTTCAGAGAAAATAAAGGAGGAAAAATTTAGGTTTTCTGACATCGAAGTCAAAAACTATTTTCCTAAGCCCAAAGTTCTTGATGGTTTATTTAAGTTAGTTAACAAAATCTATGGGATAAATATTCGTAAGCAAAAAACTAGTGTTTGGCATAAAGACGTTGAATTTTATGAAATTTTCGATAATAAAAATAATACAATCGGTCACTTTTATCTAGATTTATATGCACGGAAAAATAAAAGAGGCGGTGCTTGGATGGATGATGCCAGAGCGCGTTTTAAATTTGATGATCGAAAATCTACTCCGATAGCATTTTTAACATGTAACTTTTCAGGTCCATCGAAATCCCAGCCTGCCTTTTTTACACATGATGAAATAGTTACACTGTTTCATGAATTTGGCCATGGGCTTCACCACTTGTTAACTGAAATTGACCAATACAGTGCCTCTGGAATTAAAAATGTGGAATGGGATGCAGTAGAACTTCCAAGTCAATTTATGGAAAATTTTTGTTGGGAATGGTCTGTTGTAAGAGATATGACTGAGCATATTGAAACAAAAAAATTAATGCCTAAAAGTCTTTTCAATAAAATGATTGCTGCTAAAAATTTTCAATCGGGTATGCAAACTTTAAGACAGGTTGAATTTGCGCTTTTTGATATTTTACTTCACAGTCAATATGACCCAAAGAGTAAAAAATTTTTAGAACTTCTTGAGTCTGTTAGAGATGAAGTTGCTGTTGTAAAGCCTCCGCAATGGAATAGATTTCCACATAGTTTTTCTCATATTTTTGCGGGTGGCTATGCTGCTGGGTATTATAGTTATAAATGGTCAGAAGTATTATCAGCAGATGCATATAGTCTTTTTGAAGAAGAAGGAGTTTTCTCTAAGCTTATTGGTGCAAAATTTCGTAAAGAAATTCTTGCAAAAGGAGGCTCAAGAACTGCCCTAGAATCTTTTAAAGCATTTAGAGGGCGTAAACCTAAAATTGATGCACTTTTGGATCACTCTGGTCTTAGTTCCTAATGAAAATTGTAACCTGGAACGTTAATTCTCTTAATGTTCGTTTGGAACATGTTTTAGATTGGATTGGGGATAATAAGCCTGATGTTCTTTGTCTTCAGGAAACTAAACAAACTAATGAAAAGTTTCCTCATGATGCTTTCTCTTCAATAGGATATCATTCATACCATAATGGTCAAAAGACATATAATGGTGTTGCCATTATTAGTAATAACCCCTTACAAAACGTAAGTATTGATTTACCTAATTATGATGATGCTCAAAAAAGAATAATAACTGGTCAATATTTATCAAAAAAACTTGGTTCAGTGCAAATTGTCAGTGCATATGTGCCTAATGGTCAATCATTAGATTCAGAAAAATTTATTTATAAAATGTCATGGTTAGAATGCTTCTCTGAGTGGTCCAAAACTCTTTTAAAAAAAAATAAACATGTCATATTAACAGGCGATTTCAATATTGCTCCTGCTGATATTGACTGTCATAACCCTGATGAATGGCAGGGAAAAATTTTAGTCTCACCTCAAGAAAGAGATTTTTTTAATACAATTTTAAATCTTGGATTCCAAGATAGTTTCAGAATATTAAATCCAGATGATAAATTATATTCTTGGTGGGATTATAGAATGGCAGGTTATAGAAGAAATCTAGGAATGAGAATAGATCACATTTTATCTAGTGAATCTTTGCAAAATAATTTATCTAAGTCATTTATTGATGAACATCCAAGAAAGCTTGAAAGGCCATCTGACCACACTCCTGTTGTAACAGTATTTAAATAATTATTTTTTCAAACCTAATTTTTTTAATTTTCGGTATAAGTGAGTTCTCTCAATACCAGAAATTTTTGAAAGTTCAGTAGCTCCATTACCTTTAGATATATGAAATTTAAAATAATCCTTTTCGAAGCACTCTCTTGCCTCTTTAAGCGACATACTAAATAAATTGTCATGTGGATTTTTCGAAGTTAATCCATCATCATAATTCATTAAGATTTTATTTATATCTTTTGATTCTATTATTTCTCCATTAGTATTATTTAGAAGCGATATTATAGCTCTATCTAAAATATCAATATCTAAAAATTGATTATTAATTCTTAATGCATTAAGAGCTGATATATCAAAAGATTTATAACCTATATTGATATTTTGACTTAAATAAAATTCTAAAAATGCTTTAGCATACTCTGGAATAAGATCAGAATCACCTCCAATTGGTAGGGTTATAGAGTTATTGTCAATTCTCATGCAGGAAAAAACTTCTCTTAAAAAATCATCTTCTTCATCAACAAGAATAAGTTTAATATTATTTTTTTTAAAAAATTTAAACTTTTCAATTAATTCATTTTTATTATAATGGGGTAATTTTGCATGTTTTAAAAGTAATAAGTTATTTATCCCTTTTCCTTGAACTTGTTTTAATGAAGCTAAATTAAGATCTTTAGTATCATCCAATTTATAAATATCATTTTCAAAAAGGTATTCCAATATAAGATTAAGAAAATTTACACTGGAGCTTTTAAGAAAAATTACCTCTTGCTGTTTAATTTGTTTAAGCTGTTCACGTAGATTCTTTATACATCTATGCTCACTTAATCCAATAAAATCTTTATTTAATTTATTTATATTGATTGATGTTGATAAGCTACTGCCTATTGTCTTTAGAAGTTTTTGAAGTGATATAGGTTTTTCAAGAAAATCAAACGCACCAATTTTAGTTGCTTCAATTGCAGTATCAATATTTCCATGGCCTGACATCATAATGACTGGACATTTCAAGTAATCTTCTTTCTTCCATTCTTTTAACAATGAAATACCGTCACAATCAGGCATCCAAATATCAAGCAATACAAGATCAAGTTTATTTTCTTTTTGAATTTTTTTTGCTTTACTTGCATTTTCTGCAAGATGGACTTCATATCCCTCATCATTTAATATTTCACTCAATGATTCTCTTATATCTAATTCATCATCAACTATTAATATTTTAGCTTTTTTCATTTTCTACCATTGGTAATTTTATTATTACTTTAGCGCCAATCGTTTGATTATTTTTTATTGATATATTGCCATTATGTTCATCAATAATCTTCATAACGATAGCTAGCCCGAGACCTGTTCCATGTGTTTTAGACGTTACGTAAGGCTCGAATATATTTGATAAGATCTCTTTGGGTATACCTTTTCCATTATCTAAAATTTCCAAAAATAAATTTTTTTTATCGTTTTTTATTGTTATATCAATTTTTGGTTGTTTACTATTAACCATTGCATCTTTTGCATTATCAATAAGATTGATAACTACTTGCCTAAGTTTATTTTCGTCCCCATAAATAACTGATTTTTTTGATTTACATTCATAACTAATATTAATATTTAAAGCTTCATATAAATCTATAATATTTTGGATTAGTAGATCAATATCTATTTTATTTTTTTGAATTTTTGTTGGTCGAGCATATTCAGTAAACTCGTTAACCATAATCTTTAATGCATTTACTTGATTCACAATTGTTCGTGTTGCTTTGGTGAGAATATTTTTATCGCTATCATCAAGTTTTTCTTTAAGTTTGTGTTCAACTCTCTCAGCAGATAGCTGTATTGGGGTTAAAGGGTTTTTTATCTCATGCGCAAGTCTTCTTGCGACTTCTGACCATACCTTATTTCTTTGAGCGTCGGTAAGATCAGTAATATCATCTATTAGTAAAATGTAATTCAAATTATCTTCCTGAGTTATTGTATTAATTTGAATCCTAATGATTCGATCCACCCCTTTTTTTTCAATTTTAAATTCTTGGCTTGATTCTTTATTTATCATACTTTGATTTATGTATGCATAAATGAAGCTTATTATTGGTTTTAATGATGGGTTTATAATTAAAGTATCATCTAATAATTTATTTTTGATTGGACTTTTTTTTATCTGTAATATTTTTAATCCAGCTGGATTATGAAGTTTTACTATTTTTTTATTATCAATAACAACCACACCTGATGTTAAATTTGTAAGAATTGTATCCAGAAAAGTTCTGGCTAACTCAAGTCTTAGTTGATTATTTTTTGCATCTTGGGTCGCAGAATCAAGTTGCCTAGTCATACTGTTAAAAGATTTTACAAGTAAGCCGAGCTCATCTTTTCCACCTTGCTCTGGTATTGCTTTATTAAAGTTACCCCTGGATATTTCTCGAGTTGCATTCGCTAGTTGAGATAAAGGTTCTGAAAACTTTCTACTTATCACAAAAGATATTGCTACTGCAGATAGAATCGATAATAGTAAAACAAGGGTCAGTGTCAGTGTGTAAATTATATTTAGTGATTTTCTACTATATGCTAACCTTTGATAGTCTTCATAAACCGACTCAACCGAAATAGCAAGATTGGCTATTTCAATTGGTATTGGTTGTTTTATCTCAAGGAAACTTTTACTTAAGGAAATTTCAGTATTAGAGATAATTGGCATATATGCTCTTAACAATATTTTGTTATCTACCTCCTCTATAAAACCATAAAAACCATTTAGCGATTTTTCAATATCCTCATAATTTGGAATAGTTGGAATTTGTGATTCATTAGCACTAGATAATTCTAATATTTTTAATTGCTCATCATAAATAATTACTTCTTCTATATTAAATTTTTCCCTCATATCAGTTAATACACTTCTTCTTTGATCCATCGCAGTATTACCAATAGTGTAGGATATGCTTCTGCTCTTCAACTCAACATCTTTCATTAAAATATTAAGTGTTTTTTGACCTAAGCTAAGTCCGCCTTCAAGTGCTGACTCAACTTTTACATCGAACCATGAATTAATTGATTTTGTTAAAAAACTTACAGAAACTAAATATACTATTGAAACTGGGATTATTATCATAAGCGTAAATGAAATTACAAGCCTTAAAGTGAGCTTACTTCCAACAATTTGCTTTTTAATGCCACTTAATAATCTATAAATCTGAATACTTATTAAAATTACTAATGCGAATATAAAAAGTATGTTGAAGATAAAAAGCAATCTAAATGTTTCATTAGAAATTAGATCAGTATTACCTAATGATTTTGCTAAAAGTATTAAAAGTGATACTCCAATCAGGGATATTATAGGTATAAGATATCTCAATGAACCACCTTAAAAAGTTTTGTAATTTCGTTTGATCGAATGTTCCATTTTGTATCGTTAATATTTATTTGTATTGGTTTAGGTAAATGATTTTTATTTAAATTTATTTTTAAATTAGCTAATAAAATTGTATCCTTTTTTCTTACATTACCTACATACCAATTATCTACATGACTTATAAAATTTATTGCCTCTTGAGAAGTTCTAAAAAAAGCTTTTTCTCCTTTTATATTTAAAGCCTCATACTTTTTAAGTAAATTTCTATATTTAATTCTTAATTGTCCATTTTTTTTAAAAACAACATCATCAAACCAATAAGATTTTTCTTTGATCACAACAAATTTAACATCAAATACTAAAATGATCCCGTTCCTTAATCCCTCCAAAATATTCTTATTAAAAATAATATTTTGATGAAAATTAATATAAATATCTTTTTGAATTTGCTCTAATTCGAATTGACTGACATTGATATTTCCGTTGGTAGCATTGGAGTGTCCGAAATTAAATAAAATAATTAGAAATAAAATTCTTATTAGTTTATTTTTTTTCAAGAATTTCATAAAAAAGTCCGTCATGATTTTCCGACGGTATTAGTTGATTTTTTAAACGACGAACAATTTTTGGAAATTTTAATTCTCCTCTAATAACATCATCCCTTTCATTACAGAACCTTGCTATAACATCTTCATTTTCTTCTTTAAAAATAGAGCATGTTACATACAAGAGTTTACCTTTAGACTTTAATAATGGCCATGCATTGTTTATCATTTCAAGCTGATTATGAGAAAATTTCTGTAAATCATTTGGTCTTCTTAACCACTTTATATCAATATGACGTCGAACTATGCCCGATGCAGAACAAGGGACGTCAAGGAGAACTCTATCGAATTTAATTTTATCCCACCAGTTATTTTCTTTATCGAGAGCTTCTATTTTAAGCTTAGCTGTTAAGTCTAACCTTTTCAAATTATCCATAACTTTTTTTGCTCGTGACTCATTTTTTTCTAGTGATACTAAATGAACATTATGATTTTCAAGAATACTAGTCGTTTTTCCCCCTGGCGCAGCGCATGCGTCCAGAACTAATTGGTCATCATGAATATCTAAAAGACTCGTTGCTAGTTGAGCTCCGAAATCTTGAACAGAAAAAAAGCCATCATTAAATCCAGGAATTGATTGAATATTCAATGCATTCGAAAGTATCAGAGCTTCGCCGTGAATAACTTTATAAAATATATTTGCATTATTTAATAAAATTTTATAATCGTGATTGCTAATTTTTCTATTATTAATTCTAATGGTAAGAGGTGGATGCTGATTACCAATATTCAATATATCAATCCAATTATCTTTATAGTCCTTCCTTAATTTATTTATCCACCAACCGGGGTAATTAAATTTTACTTCCTCTACACCATCACTATCCTTAAGTAAATTTTCTTTATTTCGTAAAAAATTTCTCAATACTGCATTTACAAACTTACTTTTTCTTATATCAATTTTTTTTGCCGCTTTTACTGACTGATTCACAATAGTGAAGTCACTATGTGTTTTTTGAGATAGCTGAAATAAGGCAACATGGAGTAATGACTCTATCAATCTATTTTCTATTTTGTTTTTAACTAATTTATTAATTATAAATTTTGTTTTCCCCAAATGTCTTAGAGCTCCATAAGCTAGCGCTTTAATTTGTGGTTGCTGCTCTAAATCATTAGAGATTTTAAAAACATGATCAAAAGCAAGATCTAAATTACTGCCACTCAAAGTCTTTTCTACAGCATAGGCAGCATAACGTTGGGATTCATGCATTTAATTTAAAATTTCACTTTTTTAATTTTAAATCGCTCAATAAAATATTTGGATTGCATTTTTTTTTCTCCTTCTAGTTGTAATTCGATCAACTCAATCATTCCGTTATATAAAACTAGAATTAATTTATCATCAATGAAGCTGATATCTCCAGTTTTTAAATTTATATTGTCAATTTTTTTAAATAATGCTGCATTCCATATTTTTAAAATTTTTCCTTTAAAATGATATTTTATTCCTGGATATGGATTAAATGCTCTAATTTTCCTAATTAACTTTTCTGGACTGTCTTCAAGATTCAAATTTGCTTCAACTTTATTAATTTTATTTGCATATGTTACCTTTTCTTCATCTTGCAAAACATACGTAATTTTTTTATTTAACGAAACATCTTTTAAAACATCTAATATTAAATCCGCACCCATAATAGCCAAGCGCTCTAGCATTTCCCCTGTTGTAAAATTATTCTTTAAACCTATACTATTTTTTTTAATCATTGGACCAGCATCTAGCATTTTAACAACCTTCATTATTGTTACTCCAATTTGACTGTCTCCACTTTCAATAGCTCTGTGAATTGGTGCGGCTCCTCTCCATCTTGGTAATAATGAAGCATGAACATTAAAGGATCCTTTTTTAAATAAATTCAAAAACTTTTCTGGAATAATGAGGCCATATGCTGCAACCACCAATACATCTGCATTTAGATGCTTAATCATTGAGTAAACATCATCATTTAATGACACAGGTTGCATAACCAACAAGTTATTTTTTTCTGCGAATTTTTTAACATCACTCGATGTTATTCTCATTCCTCTTCCTGCTTTTCTATCTGGCTGTGTTAATACGCCAACTACATCAAATAAAGTATTATTTATCTTTTCTAGGGTAGGAACAGCAAATTGAGGTGTGCCTGCAAAAACAATTTTTAACTTATTTTTCATTATTTATTTTTTAATGCTTTGATCAATTTTGTTTTTATTCTATTTTTTTTTAATGGGGATAAATAATCAACAAAAACCTTTCCATCAAGATGATCAATTTCATGTTGAATACAAACTGATAACAATCCCTCTGTCTCTATTTCAAATGGATTTCCTTTTTGATCCAAAGCTCTCACTTTTATTCTTTCGTATCTTTCTACTTTTTCGAATACTGTCGGAACTGATAAGCAGCCTTCTTTATACTCTTGCCTACCATCACTTTCCGTAATTTCAGGATTTATAAGGACTATAAGGCTATTCTTCTCTTCGGAAATATCAACTAAGATGATTCTTTCATGAAAATCAACTTGAGTTGCAGCCAAACCAATGCCTGATGATTCGTACATTGTTTTCGCCATATTTTCAATTAATTTTTGATGGTCACTAGTAACATGATCTACCGGTTTAGCTTTATTGAATAGCCTAGAGTCAGGATATGTAAGTATTTTTAATATTGTCATTAATTGATGTTGATTAATTTATATTTAGCTGATAAGTTATTTATACGTGGTTATTAAACATTGTCATTCCCGATACAATTATACACTTTGCTATTTGTTCAACTTAGCTTTAATAACAATTTACATATTTGACAAGGAATATCATGTTTGAACTATTAATATATATGTTTGAAAATTATCTTAGCTCAAAGAATTACATTGATTACAATAATATTTCATTAGAACTCGAAGCTGCTGGATTTGACAATGAAGATATTGAGGATGCTTTTGATTGGCTCTCACAGCTTAAGGCTATGTCAGATTCATCACCTTCTTCAGTAGAAACTTTTGATAATAAAAATCTAAGAATTTTTACTGATAAAGAATGTAAGAAAATATCAGCAGATGGGTTAGGGTTTATTCTTTTCTTAGAACAAGCCAAGGTTTTAACGCCTGCAGAAAGAGAAATTATAATCGATCGAACCATGGCATTAAATCAAAATATTATAACTATTGATGAAGTAAGATGGGTTGTAATGATGGCTTTATGGAACAATGGAAAAGAAAATGATTATCTTTTTGTTGAAGATGCTTTATATAGAAATGATAATTTACTAATTCATTAACTTTGAAGATTTTTTATAATTTTTGAAATAATCTGCGATTTATTTAATGTATAAAAATGAATTCCCGGAACTTCGAATTGAACAAGCGTTTCACATAACTCTGTAATCACATCAATACCGTAGCTTCTAAGGGATTCAATGTCATCCTCGTAATCTTCTAGCCGCATTTTAAGCCATCTTGGAATTTCAGATCCACAATTTCCAGCAAATCTTGATAGTTGTTTAATATTATAAATTGGCATAATACCCGGGACTATTGGAACATTTATTGATTTTTTTTGACAATCCTCAACAAATTTAAAGTAAGCATCTACGTTAAAAAAGAACTGAGTAATTGCTCCGTTAGCACCGGAGTTTATTTTTCTTTGAAAACTTTCAACATCGCTTGACGCTGACAAAGATTCAGGATGAAATTCGGGGTAAGCTGCAACCTCTATTTGGAAAAAATCACCTGTCTCGTCACGAATAAATTTTACTAAATCATTCGCGTATTGGAAGTCTTTATAGCTCACAACCCCTGAAGGATTATCACCTCTTAAGGCGACTATCCTATTGATGCCCCTCGACTGATATTCATTTATTAAGCTTTTAATTTCTTCTTTTGTCGATGAAATACAAGATATATGAGGAACAGCAGTTGCACCAGATTCCTTAATAGCAATAACCGTTTCAAGAGTTTTTTCTTTTGTTGAACCACCAGCACCAAAAGTTACTGAAAAAAATTCTGGGTCAAATTGATTTAAATCTTCAACAACTTGCGATAGATTTTGAGATCCTTCCTCCGTTCGTGGAGGAAAGAATTCAAAACTAAACCTTGGCAATTGCGCCATTACTTAGTACCTATATTGCTCAGGCTTGAAGGGTCCAACCACCTCAACTCCAATATAATCTGCCTGTTCTTTCGTAAGCTCAGTAAGCTCTGCATTGAGAGTTTTTAATTGCAAACGTGCCACTTTTTCATCTAAATGTTTCGGAAGAGTATAGACTCCTAAAGGGTATTCATTCAAATTTTTAAAAAGCTCAATTTGTGCAATAACTTGATTTGCAAATGAGGAGCTCATCACATAACTTGGATGACCAGTAGCACAACCAAGATTAACTAGACGACCTTGAGCGAGCAAGATGATTTTTTTTCCGTCAGGGAATGTCACATGATCTACTTGGGGCTTAATTTCATCCCATTGACAATTTGAAAGTGAAGCCACATCAATTTCATTATCGAAGTGACCAATATTACAAACAATTGCTTCATTCTTCATTTTGCTCATATGATCATAATCAATAACATTCAAATTACCAGTCGCAGTAACAAAAATATCTGCATGTGCGCATGCATAATCCATGGTAACTACCCTGAAACCTTCCATTGCTGCCTGAAGAGCACAAATAGGATCAACTTCAGTTACCCATACTTGAGCAGATAACGCTCTCAAAGCTTGGGCAGACCCCTTACCAACATCGCCATAACCAGCAACAACAGCTACTTTACCAGCTACCATAACGTCGGTTGCTCGTTTAATCGAATCAACAAGTGATTCTCTACAGCCATATAAATTATCAAACTTTGATTTTGTTACTGAATCATTTACGTTTATTGCAGGGAAAGCTAATTCACCATCGCGATGCATTTGGTATAAACGGTGGACGCCTGTTGTAGTTTCTTCTGTAACTCCTTTAATATGCTTGATACGATCGGAATACCACGAATTATCTTTTTTCAATTTTTTCTTAATAGCATTAAAAAGACAAATCTCTTCCTCAGTACCAGGGTTATCCAGAACGCCAATATCTTTCTCTGCTTTCACGCCTAGATGAAGTAAAAGTGTGGCGTCGCCACCATCATCAAGAATCATATTTGAAAACTTACCGTCTTCCCATTCAAATATACGGTGCGTAAAGTCCCAATATTCATCCAAGGATTCACCTTTAAATGCAAAAACAGGAATTCCTTTATTTACAATTGCAGCAGCGGCATGATCTTGTGTTGAATAAATATTACAAGAAGCCCATCTCACCTCAGCACCCAAATCAACAAGAGTTTCTATCAAAACTGCTGTTTGAATTGTCATGTGCAAAGACCCAGTAATCAATGCGCCTTTAAGGGGTTTAGCCTCAGAGTATTCATCACGAATAGCCATTAAACCAGGCATTTCAACTTCGGCAATAGAGATTTCTTTATGGCCAAAATCAGCCAATTTCAAATCAGCTATTACGTAATCTTGTTTGCTTAAATTTATATCGGTCACGGTATTCATTTTAATATCCTTAAATAATGTGACAGTGAGAGAAAGGGAGGTTGTTCACTTAATCTTAAACTGACACGGATGTTAAGTGAACGCAGTTTGGAAATTTACCGAGCCTGGGATTAACCTGCAGCGTTCCTCGGTTTAGGGATATTACTTAAGATTATGGTGAAAATCAAGTGTTTACAATTTATTTCAATTGATTTTTTTTATCGAGATTTTCCCAGGTAAATTCTGGTTCATCTCTTCCAAAATGACCATATGCCGCCGTTTTTTTATATATTGGCCTCAAGAGATCGAGCATATCAATAATTCCTTTAGGTCTGAGATCAAACTCTTTTGAAACTATCTTACTTATTTCTTCGTCAGGTATTTTTCCTGTACCCATTGTATCAATCATAATGGATGTGGGTTTTGCCACACCGATAGCATAAGATAATTGCACTATACATTTCTCAGATAATCCTGCTGCTACAATATTTTTCGCAACGTATCTCCCAGCATAAGCAGCTGATCTGTCCACTTTACTTGGATCTTTACCTGAAAAAGCTCCTCCTCCATGCGGGGCTGCTCCTCCATAAGTATCCACAATGATTTTTCTACCTGTTAAACCACAATCACCCTCAGGGCCACCAATAACAAATCTTCCAGTTGGATTAATTAAAAAATTTATACTATTTTGTGATAATGAACTTGGTAGAACAGGCTTAATAATTTCTTCAATTACGGCCTCTCTTAAGTCTTTTAAATTAATTTCCGGAGAATGTTGAGTGGAGAGCACTATGGTATCAATGGATGACGGTTTATTGTTCTGATATTTGACAGTTACTTGTGATTTAGCATCGGGCCGTAACCATGGAAGTCTTCCATCTTTTCTCAACATTGCTTGTCTCTCAACTAATCTATGGGACAACCAAATTGGTAGAGGCATATATTCTGGTGTCTCGTCACATGCGTAACCAAACATAAGTCCCTGATCACCTGCTCCTTGGTCTTTAGGATCATCCATTGCTCCATCCACACCTTGGCCAATATCTCTGGACTGTTCGCCATATTTTAAAAGAACATCACACGTTTGATGGTCTATGCCGTATTCAGGGTTGTTATAACCAATAGATTTTAAAGTGTTACGAGCAATATTTTCATAATCAACAAAACTGTTACTGGTTATTTCGCCAGCCAATACAATTAGATTAGTTGCTGCCATCGTTTCTGCAGCAACTCTAGCATCTGGATCTTGATCTAAAATTGCATCGAGAATTGCATCAGAAATTTGATCCGCTACTTTGTCAGGATGTCCTTCAGATACAGATTCTGAAGTAAATAAAAAATCTTTCATAATTAAGTATAATGAATTGAGAGGCGTTACCATACCAAAATTTTTAAATACATTCTATGATTAAAGAAAGAAAAATACCTTTTAGCAAAATGCATGGAGCAGGTAATGATTTCATCATAATCAATCAAATTAATAATGATTACCATCTTAGTGCTTCAGATATTCAAAGAATTGCTGATCGTAATTTTGGTATTGGCTTTGATCAATTATTAATCATTGAAAAACCTACGGTTGGTTGTGCAGATTTTAAATACCGTATATTTAATGCAGATGGATCCGAAGTAAATCAATGTGGTAATGGAGCAAGATGTTTTTTTCATTATTTAAAATTAAAAAAACTATCCAATAAAAATATTATGACAGTGGAAACTCGATCAGGAATTATAAAGCTTGCTTATAAAAGTGATGGTCTTGTTGGGGTTGATATGGGAAAACCTATTTTTGAATTCGATAAAATACCTTTTAACCCAGCAAGTGAAAATAGCATTAAAGTTCATAATGAAACCTATAACTTTCACCCTATTTCCATG
>CBFHYY010000004.1:0-69297 GCA_965660175.1 Methylophilaceae bacterium | reverse complement strand
CACAGAGGAATAGTAGTATTTCAAATTTGTTCATATGCAATAAGATACAAAAAAATTTCTTGAGAATCATGTGAATTATTCCCAAAATCTGTGGGAAATTTTCCTGAGTAAAATACGGATGTGACGATTATATTTAATTTATTGGCGTCCCCAAGGGGATTCGAACCCCTGTTGCCGCCGTGAAAGGGCAGTGTCCTAGGCCTCTAGACGATGGGGACGTACTAGAAGGACGATATTCTACTATAAATTAATGTTTGTGCATTAATTTTTTGCTGTTAATTCATCAATGACAGCAATTATAGATTCGTTTGTGCTTGATTTGGTGTAGCCACCTTCTAACATAAACATTATTTTATTATCTGTATATTTCTTTGCTTCGTTTTTTAAAATTCTTGCAACAGTTCTGTATCCGAAAGCTGAATAAGACAACCCTCCTAGAGCATCATCTTTATGGCCATCGAAGCCAGATGAGACCAATATAAATTCAGGCTTAAATTTTTTCATTTGAGGTAATAGTTTTTCGTTAAAAGCCTCTATGAGTAGATCATCACCTGATCCCTCTGATAATTCTACATTTAAGGTTGCACCATCACCATTACCAAATCCTATTTCAGAAGCACTTCCAGTTCCTGGATACAGTGGATGCTGATGTACGCTAAAATAGAAAACTGAACCATCATCATAAAAAATATCTTGCGTACCATTTCCATGATGAACATCATAATCGACAATAAGAATACGTTTTATCCCATATTTTTTTTGAAGATATTTTGCAGCTATAGCTATGTTGTTAAAAAGACAAAACCCCATGCCCTTGTTCGAGGTAGCATGGTGGCCCGGAGGTCTCACTAAAGCAAAAGCAGATGTGACATCACCTCTCATGATCATATCAATTCCAGTTAGACCTGCACCAACCGCAATTCTCGAGGCCCTTTCTGAGTCTTTTGAGATGACAACATCACCCGTGGAAAGGTATGCTTGCTGATTATTTTTGAGTTTGTTGATTTCAGATTTTACTAAATTTAAATACGATTCGGTATGCGCGAGTTTTAACTCATCATCCGTCGCACTTTTTATTGAAGGCCAAATTAGATTATTGAATAAATTGGCATTTTTTTTAATAGATAACGCCGCTGAACGAACTCTTTCTGGATTTTCGGGATGTTTTTCACCAGTATTATGATCAAGCATTATTTCGTCATATAGAACTGCTACTTTGTTTTCTTTTGTATGGCAGCTAATAGCCAATGGAAGTAATAAAATGAAAATGTAGAATCGCATATGACTATTTTATTTTTTATGCTTATATTGTTGAGGACAGTAAGCTCTTGATACATCATCAGGCCTTAGCGACTCATGCCTTAGATTACTATTTTTCATTCTTTTTCGCCAAAGCGTATAACTACCTCGCTTCAGCTCTCTTTTCATCAATAGCTTTAATTGATCTTCCTTGAGACCAAAATTCCTGTATATAGCATCTAGTGAAGTTCTGTCCTCCCATGCCATCTCGATAATTCGCGAGGTATCTTCAGGTGAAAATTTCTTTTTCATTTTTTATGGATTAGCTTTTCAAGCGTAGGGGCCATTATAAATAAAATTGTACCTGCAATAAACGAACTTAACATAAGAAATATAAATAGGTCTATAGCCAAATAACTCAATAGAGCAGGAATCCTTCCTGCAGCATAGTTTGCAATCGCTGAGGATAAGAACCATATCCCCATCATTAGCGATAAAAGTTTTTTGGGCGAAACTCTTGACACCATCGAAAGACCAATAGGGGATAGACATAGCTCACCAATAGTATGAAGAAAATATACCCCAACCAACCACCACAGACTGATTTTAATTTCTTGGGTTTGGCTTATGAGTGCCATTATTAAAAATCCTGCGCCTAAAAAAATAAGGCCCAAGGACATTTTTCTTGATGTAGATAAACGATTTTTACTGTTATCAACCTTCATCCAAAAGCTCGCCAAAAAAGGGCCAAGAAAGATAATAATGAGAGGATTTATGGATTGGAATGATGATGCTGGGATGATAAATCCTGATATTTGTCGGTCTACTCTATCGCTTGCAAATAGAGTTAATGTTCCTCCAGCCTGCTCAAAACCCATCCAGAAAAAAATTACAAAAATTGAGAGAATTCCTATGTAAGCAATACTTTTAAATTCTTTTGTTGGAATAGACGACAATGCTTTCCTTTTTTTTATAATCAAAAAAGTTGTGAATAAGATTATTGAAAGAAAGATAGCTTGCTGATAGGTATTAATAAAAAAATGAAGCTTTAATATAGACAGGACAATTAAAATATTTAATGCTGAAAGAGCAAAAATTAACAACCAGTCTTTTGCAGTCAATATTGATGATGAATTTGATAAGTCGTCAATAATGATTTGTTTTTGATTTAACCCAAAATGAAATAATCCTATCAGCATTCCTATTGCAGCAATTGAAAAACCATAATGCCAGCCGATGGTTTCACCAACATATCCAATTATTAGAGGTGCAAGAAAAGCCCCAATATTAATACCAATATAAAAAAAGCTAAATCCACCATCTCTTCTTGGGTCGTTTTTTTTATAGAATTTACCTAAAAGGCTACTTATATTAGGCTTAAAAAAACCGTTACCAATGATGAGCATTCCTAGGGCTAAATTTAACAAGGATGGGAATGCCATAAAAATATGCCCTAGCATCATGGTTACACCGCCAATGAGTATAGATTTCTGTTGTCCTAGATAACGATCTGACAAGTATCCACCAATGATCGGTGTAAAATATACTAATCCGGTGTAAACGGCATAGATATGTATGGCATCAAATTCGGAATAATTTTGTGATTTAACAAGGTATAAAACGAGCAGGGCACGCATTCCGTAGTAACTAAAACGCTCCCACATTTCTGTAAAGAAAAGGGCCTGAAGCCCTTTTGGCTGATTAAAATTATATTTAGCCAGCACTTTTTATTTGCTCGTGGATATTAGTTTTTAGACTCTGGAGGTTCGATGAAGATATTGATTTTTTGGGAGCTAGGGTAAAAAAGTCCTCGACTCTCTCTCCAAGTGTATTGATCTTAGCATTTGTGATTGAGAATCCACACTTATTTATTTCATGTGCTAAAAGGCTTAACAGTCCTGTTTGTTTGTCGGTAATAATCTGCAATTCAATCAAGTTGTTAGGTATTTGTGTGTATTGAATGTCAGTTTTCACATGATGGTGCGATGCTTGTCTTGAGCGAGATATATTCGGAAGTTTATTATCTGATTTTTTATTGTTTACGATCTCTTTGAGAGATTTATCAATATGTTCAAACAATAAGTCATAAGAGGTACTTTCATTTTCTTCGTTGATAACGCTAAACAAATCTAACGCATAATTATTTTTAGCTGTGAATATTTTGGCCTGCGTCACGTCAAGTTGGCTATTATTAAGAAAATTGGTTATTTTTAAAAAAAGGTCTTCAGTATTTTTAGAATATACTAAGATTTCCAGACCATTTCCATCTCGAGCATGCCTTGTTTTTATGATGGATTGATCATTTTTGTTAAAATTCACTAATACTCTGGAATGCCATGCAATATCCTGCTCGTCAAACTTATAAAAATATTCATCACCAAGCTTACTCCAGATCTTTCTTGCACTTTGATGGTCAATTCCATAGCTCGAAAGAATTTTTAATGCGCCTTTTTTTCTTTCAGCAACAAGTTCTTTTGGCGAGATTGAACTATTATTAAGATTTGCGGATGTCGCGTTGTATAAATTCAATAAGAGGGTAGCCTTCCATTGATTCCATACGTGAGGGCTCGTTGCTCTTATGTCAGCTACGGTCAAGAGATAAAGTGCATCAAGTCTATATTGATTGGTAACAAAACGAGCAAAATTTTGAATCACTACAGGATCAGATAAATCACTTTTTTGAGCTACCTGAGAGAGTTTTAAATGAGATTTAACAAGCCAAGCAATAAGCTCAGTGTCCTCATTGGATAGCTTAAATGAATTACAAAAATTTCTTGCAATCACTTCCCCCTTTTCCGAATGATCTCCGCCACGACCTTTGGCGATATCATGAAATATGGCGGCTAAATAAAGAATATATGGCTTATCAAATTTATGAAATATTTTATGACATTCAGGATATTCATGTTTAAGACTATCGTCATAATATCTTCTGATGTTATCAACCAAGTTAAGGGTGTGCTCATCAACTGTGTATACATGGAATAGGTCATGCTGCATTTGTGCTACGACCCTGCCAAATGCGGGTATGAACTTTCCTAAAATATTACATTTGTTTAGAAGCCTTAAAGATCTATTAACTTTATCTTTGCTGCATAAAATTTTAAAAAAATCATCCCTTAATTTTTTATCAAATCTTTTATTCTTATCAATAAGGATTGAAGATGAATCAAGAAGACCCAGAAGGTTTGGTCCAAATCCACATAGATTTTTTCTCTCTTGAAATACATGAAATGGCTCGAATATATAATCTACAAATTTGTTCGTATCTATTTTCTTTATCTCTAATAAATTATCGTATTCATACAACGGAAGTTTGTGATCAATTGGCTTATTTTTATGTTGCAATGGCTCCAATTTTTTGAGTATAATTTCATTGAATAAAATTATGTAATTAACTGATTTATAATAACTTTTCATAACTTTTTCACTAGCTTTCTTGGTACTTGTATTCTCATAACCAAGTTGATCTGCAAGTTTGTTTTGTAAATCAAAAACAAGTCTATCTTCAGAAGTTTCAGACAGTAAATGAAGCAAAATTCTTCTCTTACGGATTCGGTTTTGATGAAAATTTACTTTATGAAATTCAGTTTTATCAATTACGTTATTCTTAAGTAAATCTTTAAAATTATTTCCCTTATTCTGGCTTGCCGCTATCCATAAAACCATGTGCAGATCTCTCAATCCACCGGGACTTTCTTTCACATTCGGCTCTAATTGATATGCGGTCTCTTTATATTTTAAGTGACGACTTTTTTGCTCATTTATTTTTTCTATATAGTATTGCTCTGTATTAATTTCATTTTTGATGCATTCATTAAGCTCAATAAAATCTTTTGTAGCTCCATAAATTAATCTTGATTCTAATAAATTAGTTGTAGTTTTAATGTCTTTGTGAATTTCAAATCGCGTCTCTTTTAAAGTTCTTACACTATGCCCAATTTTCATTCCCAGATCCCAACATGCAGTAATAAAATTGGATACCTTATCTTTTGTTTCCCCACCATGCTTATTCGGTAGAAGAATTAAGATGTCAATGTCTGAGGACGGGAAAAGCTCTTCACGTCCATAACCACCAACCGCAATTAATGATAGTTTATCTGTCAGACCTATAATTTTCCAAAGGCTTATGAGATGTTTATCTATTACTTTTGAATGATCTTTTGTGTACTTTTGACTGTTATGTATCTTAAGAAATTTTTTGTTTATCTTAATAAAGTCCTGCTGATAACTTTTTTTAATATCGGATATCATTTTTTATGAATTCCAAGGAGCGGGTGTGCCATTCGACACAGTAAGCACTTCAAAACTATCCTTGGTTACTAAAATGGTGTGTTCCCATTGCGCGGACAGACTTCTGTCTTTAGTAACAACGGTCCATCCATCAGAGAGCATTTTAATATCTCGCTTTCCGGCATTAATCATTGGTTCAATTGTGAAGATCATACCTTCTTTTAATTCTAGACCTTGCCCGGGTGTACCATAATGCAGTATTTGTGGATCCTCATGAAAAACTTTGCCAATTCCGTGCCCACAAAATTCTCTTACGATACTGAACCCATTTTTTTCTGCGTGATTTTGGATGGCATGCCCTATATCACCCAAGGTTTTTCCGGGCTTGACCTGTCGTATGCCAAGCCACATTGATTGGTAAGTAATTTCAGCTAATCTTTTAGCTTGGATGGTAGGTGTACCTATAAAAAACATTCTACTAGTATCGCCATGATAACCATCTTTGATGACTGTAATATCAATATTTAACACATCCCCTTTCTTAAGTATTTTTGATCCTGGAATGCCGTGACAAATTTGATTGTTTATTGAGGTACATATCGACTTTGGAAATGGAGTGTGACCGGGAGGAGCATAATTTAATGGTGCAGGAATAGTTTGTTGGGTGTTAACCATAAAGTCATGACATAGTCTATCTATCTCTTCTGTAGTGATACCTGGTTTAATGAATGGTGTTATAAAGTCTAATACTTCAGATGCTAATCTTCCTGCTATGCGCATCATCTCGATGTCTTTATTATTTTTAATTGTTATGGTCATGGTTGTTTAATACATCAATTTTGATTAAAGTTTTACTTAAATATGTTATCATAACGCCCGTTGTTTTAAATTTTCCATTAGCCTTATTAAGGGTGCTACTTTTTACTAAAAGTTAGTCATTTTAAGGTTAATGCAGTTAATAACCCTTATAGGAGATAATCATGTCTATTACAATGAGACAAATGTTAGAAGCGGGCGTTCATTTCGGACACCAAACCCGTTATTGGAATCCAAAAATGGCACCTTTTATTTTTGGTGATAGAAATAAAATTCATATTGTAAACCTTGAGAAAACATTGCCAATGTTCGTCGAGGCGTCAAAGTATGCAAAAACCTTAGCAAAAAATAAAGGTCGTATACTATTTGTTGGTACAAAAAGGCAAGCAAGAGAGATTATGAAAGAAGAAGCCCTGAGAGCTGGGTGTTCTTATGTCAATCATAGATGGCTTGGAGGCATGCTCACCAACTTCAAAACTGTTAAACAATCCATCAAAAGACTTGTCGAGCTCGAGTCTATGTTCGAGGATGGCAGCCTAGAAAAAATTACAAAAAAAGAGGCTTTGAATCTAAGAAGAGATTATGAAAAGCTTGAACGTTCAATTGGCGGCATTAAAAATATGACCGCACTCCCTGACGCAATTTTTATTGTTGATGTAGGTTTTGAGAGTGGAGCAGTAGTTGAAGCTACCAAACTAGGTATTCCAATTATCGGTGTGGTTGATACAAATAATTCGGTAGACAATATTGCATATGTCATTCCTGGTAATGACGACTCAAGCAGAGCGATTCGTTTATATGCCAGAGGTATGGCGGATTCTATTTTAGAAGGAAAAAATGATGCTATTAATGAAGTAGCTAAGATGGTTTCAGACGAGGAACCTTCAGATGAAAAAGCTAACGAAAAATCTAATAATTAAATTAAGGAGTTTGTTTAAAAATGGCTGAAATTACAGCAAGCGAAGTAATGGCTCTTAGAGGAAAAACAGACGCGCCTATGATGGACTGCAAAAAGGCGCTCATTGAAGCTGATGGTGATATGCAAAGAGCTGAGGAGATTTTACGAGTAAGGTTTGGTAATAAAGCTTCAAAGGCATCATCAAGGATTGCTGCAGAGGGAGTTGTGGCATCGTTTATATCATCTGATGGTAAGACTGGAAGTTTGATTGAAATAAATTCTGAGACTGATTTCTGTGCAAAAAACGAAGAGTTTCAAAAATTTTCGCACACCTTGGCGCAGACGATTGTTGAAAAAAAACTCTCTGATATCGATGAATTAGCTAATTCCTCCATTGACGGCCAAACCATCGAAGAAGTCCGTACTGGATTAGTGGGTAAAATTGGTGAAAATATTACGCCCAGAAGATTCAAGCTACTTGAGGCAAAGGGAGCATTATTTAACTATATTCACGGAGCTAAAATAGGAGTCATACTGGATATAGAAGGCGGTAATGAAGAGTTAGGAAAAGACATTGCCATGCATATTGCTGCGGCTAAACCAAAGGCTATTGATCAGTCAGGGGTCGATAGTGAATTGATTGAAACTGAAAGAAGAGTAGCTATAGAAAAAGCGAAAGAGGCAGGAAAGCCTGATGAAATGCTTGAAAAAATTGCAACGGGTACTGTAAATAAATTTTTAAAAGAGATTACACTGCTCAACCAAGCTTTTGTTAAAGATGATAAAGTTTCTATTAAAGATCTTTTAGAAAAAAACAATGCAACGATACATTCATTTTCTTTATTTTCTGTCGGTGAGGGTATAGAAAAAAAACAAGAAGATTTTGCTGCAGAAGTAGCAGCGGCATCAAAGGTCTAAAAAAATTATCTTAAAAAAAGGATTGTAATAACAATCCTTTTTTTTTGACTAAAACAATATAAAATATCAGTAAATTAAAATTATAGATAATAATGGCGAATTCAAAATATAAGCGTATCTTACTGAAATTATCTGGCGAAGCCTTAATGGGTCAAGATGCTTTTGGCGTCAACCCAGAAACCATCACAAAAATTGTCAAAGAGATAAAAACACTAAAAAGTTTAGGTGTTGAAATTGCAATAGTTATTGGTGGAGGAAACATTTTTAGGGGGGTGGCTTTAGGTGCAGCAGGAATGGATAGGGCGACAGCAGATTATATGGGTATGTTAGCTACCGTTATGAATGCTCTTGCACTTCAAGACGCAATGAAACATGAAGGAGTCATAAGCAGAGTCCAATCGGCAATAAATATTGAGCAAGTTGTTGAACCCTACATCAGAGGAAAGGCCATTAAATATTTGGAAGAAAATAGGATTGTGATATTCGCTGCAGGTACAGGCAATCCATTTTTCACTACAGATACAGCTGCCGCATTAAGAGCCATGGAAATCAATGCTCAGATTATGATCAAAGCAACCAAGGTTGATGCCATTTATTCCGATGATCCAGTAAAAAATCCTAATGCAAAAAAATATAAAAATATAACTTTTGATGAGGCTATAAGAGAAAATCTTAAAGTTATGGATGCAACAGCATTTACCCTTTGTAGGGACCAAAAATTGCCTATCGGAGTTATTGATATTTTTAAAGAGAATGCCCTAAAAAATATATTAATGGGTGTCGAGGAAGGTACATTGGTTAATGTTTAACAGAGGAATTATGTGATGGAAGAAATCAAGCTTAATACAACTACAAAAATGCAAAATAGCCTAGAGGCGCTTAAAAAAGATCTTTCAAAGATAAGGACCGGTAGAGCGCATACAGGTATTCTTGATCATTTAACGGTTGATTATTATGGCACACAAACCGCCTTAAGTCAGGTTGCGGGGGTTACTCTGGGTGATGCCACAACCATTAATATTCAGCCTTATGAAAAAACAATGATAGCGACCGTAGAAAAAGTAATAAGAGACAGTGATTTAGGACTTAATCCAGCAACTTCTGGAGACCTCATAAGAGTTCCAATGCCACCGCTTACCGAAGAAAGAAGAAAAGAATTAATTAAGGTTGTCAAGTCAGAGGGCGAGAGTACAAAAATATCTATCAGAAATATACGTAGAGACGCCAATGATGCCTTAAAAAAACTCTCTAAGGATAAAGAAATAAGTGAGGACGATGAAAGAAGGGCTCAGGATGAAATTCAAAAAACCACCGATCAATTTATTTCGAATATTGATCAGTTAATCGAAGCAAAAGAAAAAGATCTCTTGGTAATATAGGTTTTTTTGTTTTTAAATATAAAAAAATATTTTTTTAAACCAAAAAAATTACCAGAACATATCGCAGTTATTATGGACGGTAACGGTCGTTGGGCAAAAAAACGTTTTCTTCCCCGCCTTGCCGGGCATACAAAAGGACTGGAATCTGCACAAAATATCGTTAGGTATGCAATTAAATATCATATTAAATGTATTACTCTTTTTACATTTAGCACTGAAAATTGGGAAAGGCCTGCTGAAGAGGTGGAGGGCTTATTAGATCTTATTGATAAATCTATAATAAAAACAAGTGACCAACTAGTTAAAAATAATATCGTAATCAATTTTATTGGGAATAATGATGTATTTCCTTCAAAACTTCAAAGACAATTAAATAACGTTAAAAAAGAATGTAAAAATAACACCGGACTTCAACTTAATATAGCTTTAAATTATGGTGGAAGAGATGAAATTGTAAGAGCTGTAAACAAATTAACAATCAATAATAAACGAAAGATCACGGAAAAAAGTATTGAAAAAAAATTAGACACATCGGGTATGCCTAATTTAGATTTGCTTATTAGAACTGGTGGAGAGAGAAGGGTGAGTAATTTTTTATTATGGCAAATTGCCTATACTGAATTATTCTTTATTGATACGCTATGGCCGGATTTCTCCGAAAAATATTTTGTCAAAGCATTGGATTGGTATCAGAAAAGACACAGAAAGTTTGGCGGGTTAATGGAAAATAAAAGTGCTTAAAACAAGAATTTTATCTTCGATAGCAATGATTGCAATTTTTTTGCTTTGTTTTTTTGTATTACCACCTAATTTTTTTTACTCATTAATATTTATTATTTCTCTATTTCTTATTTATGAGCTTGCCACATTACTTGACCCTTATTGGAAATCATTAAATTTTAAAAATTCTAAAATAATATTTCATTCTTTTGCTGTTTTTAGTTTAATACTTGTTTTCTCTTCTCACTATTTTTCATATCACAACCTACATTTTTTAATTTCTATTGGCATATTTTCTTGGTTCATATTTATACCTTTTCTTTTATTACAAAATAAATCGTCAAATGAATCTTTTAAATCTATCTCGGTGTTTTTTTTCCGGAATAATATTAGATTAGCGCCTTATTTTGATATAACTAACTTCTTATCGTTATTTTTAATAATACCACTTACAGCTTCTTTGGTATATTTGTTTGCTGCAGACAAAATGTACCTACTATTTGTATTGATAATTATATGGATTGCAGATATTGGCGCATATTTTTCTGGAAGGACCTTTGGAAAAATAAAAATTGCTAAGGAGATAAGTCCTGGTAAAACTCTTGAAGGAGTTTTAGGAGCCATAATTTTGAATATTTTATTTATGATAATCATAGGCTTCTATTTTTCAGAATTTAACTATATTAATGGCATAATTTTTTCCGTTGTTATTACAATACTTAGTGTTATGGGTGACTTGTTTGAGTCATGGCTAAAAAGAGGTGCGAATGTTAAAGATAGTAGCAACTTTATTCCTGGTCATGGGGGGTTCATGGATCGATTAGATAGCTTATTTCCCACAATTCCTGTTTGCGCAATTCTCTATAATTACATTTCTTTTACATTATAAAATGAAAATTATTTCATTATTGGGTTCTACAGGAAGTATTGGCCTTAATACACTTGAAGTTTTAAAGCTTCACCCAGATAATTACCAAATTTTTGGCCTTTCTTGCTATAACAATGTTGATTTATTGGTAAAACAATGTCTCGAATTCCAACCTACTTACGTCGTTACAAAGAATGAAGCTGATGCAGAATATGTTCAAAAATGCTTAAGAAATCAATCATCATCAAAGGTTTTGTTTGGTGCAGATGCGTATGATTATATTGCAGGACATACAGACGTAACAGATGTTCTTGCTGCTATAACAGGGTCAGCAGGTTTAAGATCAACATACAAAGCAGCAACTAAGGGCAAAAGAATACTGTTAGCCAATAAAGAATCCATGGTGATGGCCGGCCCCCTAATAAAAAAAGAGAGCAAAAAAAACAATGGCTCAATTATCCCAGTGGACAGTGAGCATAATGCGATTTTTCAAGTCATTAATAGTCAAAAAAATAACACAATACGCAAAGTTATTCTAACCGCATCGGGCGGACCCTTTAGAAACCATACTAAAGAGATGATGGAAAATGTTTCTGTAAAGGAGGCACTCAATCACCCAAATTGGTCTATGGGAGATAAAATCACCATTGATTCAGCTACGATGATGAATAAGGCTTTGGAGGTTATTGAGGCGTATTATTTATTTGATTTAAAACCAAATCAAATAGAAGTTTTAATTCACCCACAAAGCATCATTCACTCTATTGTTGATTATGAGGATGGAAGTTCACTCACACAGCTTGGCTGCCCTGATATGAGAGTACCTATTTCTTATGCGTTAGGCTTTCCAGATCGAATTAAATCAGGCGTTGAAGGCATAGATTTAAATGATTGTGAGAATTTAAGCTTCACAAAACCAAACCATGATATTTTTCCATGTTTAAACCTTGCCTATGAGGCAATTAAACTAGGTACTAACTCTATTATTACCATGAATGCAGCAAATGAAATTGCTGTTGAAGCCTTTTTGAATAAAGAAATTAAGTTCGTTCAAATTTATGAGCTTGTAAGAGAGGTGCTTAATAAATACACCCCTGCGCAAACAGACAATATAGACTCTATAATAAATTTGGATAATGACGTACGAAATTATGCATATTCTTTAATCTCAAAACTATAAAATGTATACCTTACTAGCCTTTATTATTACAATCTCCATTATTGTTGTAGTTCATGAATTAGGACACTATTTTGTTGCTAGATTTTTTAACATCGACATTGATAATTTCTCTATCGGTTTTGGTAGGATTTTAATTCGAAAAAAATTAAAAAATACATATTTTTGCCTAAGAGCTATTCCTCTTGGAGGTTTTGTTAGCTTTTCAAAAGTCATAAGGAATAAAGGCGATATTCTTTTTGATAATGCAAAGCTGTACAAGAGATTTTTGGTTGTTCTAGCGGGCCCTTTGATCAATTTTATTTTTGCATTTTTTTTAATGTTGATCATATTAAGCGGAACGCAATACAACATACCCCCGGTAGTAACCCATATCCAAAAAAACTCTATTTCAGAAAAAATTGGAATCAAGAGCGGAGATCTCATTACTAAAATTAATGGTGAATCAATAAAATCACTTGATGATATTAAAGATAAATTTAAAGGAAAAAAATATGAATCATTAACTTATGAAAGGGGAGGGAGAATAATTTCTACTCAATTTCCACAAATAACTTTCAATGAAACGGGTTTATTCTTTTATCCGAACAAACAAAACTCTGTTGTAGTAAAAAAAGTTTTAGATGAACTGCCTGCTAAAGATGCAGGTATTAGAGAAGGATTGATAATTTCGCAGGTTAATTCCAAGGAAATACTGTCGGTTGAGCAGCTCGTAAAATTAATAAAAAAAAGCGATAATAATTTAATAACGATCACATCATTAATAAATAATACTTATAGCACTCATCAAGTTACGCCCATTACAGAAAATAATAAGACATTTGTTGGTATGGAGCTTTCATCATTATTATCAAGTGAAGATTATATTAAACCTTTTAAATACAATATATTAGAAAGTATTTATCAATCATTTTATAGTATATTAAAGATAACAGGAACTATTATTACAACGCTTAAAGGAATCATTTCAGGCGATGTATCAATAAATAATCTATCAGGCCCACTATCTATAGCCCAATACTCATACGACACAATAAATACCGGACTTATATCTTTTTTATCTTTCTTGATCCTACTAAATATAAATGTTGGATTAATAAATTTACTGCCAATACCAACATTGGATGGCGGACACCTGATGTATTATTGTATAGAATTCGTTACAGGAAAAAGAGTTGATCCGAAAAAAATGCTTATTTTCCAACAACTTGGAGTTGTATTTTTACTTCTTTTATTTCTATTTGCGGTATATAATGACGTTTTAAAATTCATAACACCTGGTTAATGAAAAAATATTTATCCTTCCTCCTCATAACTGTGTTGTTTCCACTATCACTGATTGCTGATTCTCTTCTTGTTTCAGACATCAAGGTTGAAGGTCTTCAGCGTATCGACCCAGGCCTTGTGTTCAATAATATACCTTTTGAAATTAATGATCCGATCGATGAGATTGATTTTTCTAAATCAATTAGCCTTATATATAAAACTGGGCAATTTAAGGATGTGGTAATTGAAAGAGAAGGGTCTGTTGTAATAATTTCTGTTCGAGAGAGACCTATTATTAATGAAATTAATTTTTATGGTACAGAAACATTCCAACCCGAATCATTGACACAGGGTTTATCAATGATGAATTTAGCCAGTGGCCTTGTTTTTGATTCCGGTATGCTTGCTAAAGCTGAAAAAGAAATTATTAATACGTATCTCGCAAATGGCAAATATACCGCTTCCATTAAAGGTGAAGTAGTTCCTTTAGAGAGAAACAGAGTTGATTTAAATTTTTATGTCGAAGAGGGAAGAATTTCGCGCATCAGAGAGATATCCGTTGTTGGTAATCGCTCTTTTGAGACAGAGGAATTGTTGGGTACGCTAACATTGAAAACTTCCAGCTTGATGTCATGGTGGGATAAGGATGATCGTTATTCAAAACAAACTCTTAAAGGCGATCTTGAGAGATTAAAATCCTTCTATATGGATAGGGGATATATGGATTTCAAAATTAATTCATCCATTGTGAGTATTTCAAAAAATAAGAAGAATATCTATATCGCAATTAATATCGATGAAGGAAAGTCTTACAAGATTGGACAGATCAAACTCAAAGGCAATTTGCCCGAGTCTTTAACCTTTAAGGATTTAGAGAGTGAATTGCTAATTAAGTCTGGACAAGTATTTAACAGAAGTATGCTTAATAGTAGCTCATCAAATATTTCAAAGAAATTAGGTAATTATGGTTATGCTTTTGCAAATGTTAGCCCTGTGCCTAATGTCGATAAGAAGTCATCATTAGTAGATTTTACTTTTTTTATTGACCAGGGTAAGAAGATTTACGTTAGAAGGGTAAATATTATTGGTAATGAAAAAACAAAGGATGAGGTTGTAAGGCGTGAGTTGCGTCAGTTTGAGTCTTCATGGTTTTCCCAAGATAAGATTGACCGATCTAAAGCAAGATTGACCCGAACCCAGTATTTTGATGCTGTCGATATGGAAACACCATCAGTTCCTGGTGTATCAGATCAAGTTGATTTAAATATTAAGTTAACGGAACGAAATACTGGTAAATTATCAATTGGTGCCGGGGTGAGTTCGAGTGAGGGCGTCGTTGGAACACTGAGCGTATCTCAAGATAATTTTTTAGGGACGGGTAATCGTCTAGCAACTACAGTGAGTACAGGAGATATCAATAAAGTTTACAGCTTAAGTTTCACAGACCCTTACTGGTCAGAGGATGGTATATCCAGGGGTTTTAGTATTTATCAAAAAGATGTTAACACTAAAGATCTTGGGACTGGTACTTATGATACCTCTTCGTACGGATTTGGTATAAATTTTGGTATACCGCTATCTGAATATGACACTATATCTTTTGGTTCCACTATTGACTTAACTGAGCTAGATTTGGGAACCAATGCACCGTTGGGATACAGAAATTATTGCGCGAGTGTCTCCTCAAATAATCTTAATTGTGATACTGACTCATTACTGTTTTGGACATCCTGGCAAACAGATTCACGAGATAATATGATTTTCCCAAACTCTGGATATAAATTAGCCTTAAACGCAGACGTTACAGCCCCTGTTTTTGATATGCAGTATTTTAAGGTTAGTACCTCTGCAGAAAAGTACTTCCCTATAAATGATAAAGTTACTTCAAGGATCAAAGGATCAATTGGATATGCGGATAGCTATGGCGATGAAGAATATCCATTCTTTAAAAATTATACGGCAGGGGGGGCAACTTCTGTTAGAGGCTACAAACAAGGATCTATTGGTGCAAAGACATACGATTCGACTTACGGAGGATTTGTTACATATGGGGGTACCAAAAAACTTACATTTAGTGCTGAGACTTTTTTCCCAGTTCCTGGATTAAAAAATACTAAAAGTATGAGAATGAGTGTGTTTGTTGACGGCGGTGGAGTTTTTGAGGGATCTATTAATGGCTCTAATATGCGATATTCGGCGGGAATTGGAGCAACTTGGTTATCACCATTTGGCCCTCTCAACTTATCATTTTCAGCACCATTAAATGATGATAACTTAGATAAAACAGAATCGTTTCAGTTTGGTATGGGTACAAATTTTTAAATATTAAAAGGGTTTGAAGTTATGAAAAATTTATTAATTGTTTTATTCACTTTCTTTTTTGTAAACCAAGTTATTGCAGAGGTAAAAATTGGGTTTGTGCAAGTCGATCAAATATTACAAAATGCTCCCCAAACAAATGCTAGTAACAAGAAGCTTGAAAAAGAATTCAAGAAAAGAACGGACACACTAAAAAAAACAATCAAGGAAATACAGACCGAAGAAAAAAACTTCTCAAAAAATAGTCTCACTTTGTCAGACTCAGAGAAAGAAAAGTTATCTCGTAAATTACAACAAAAGAAAATTGACGCCCAACGAGATGAGAGAGAGTTAAGAGAGGATATTGATCTTAGAAGAAGGGAAGAAATCAATAAATTACAAGTCAAGGTTAATGAAGTGATTGAGGAGCTAGCTAAAGAAAAAAAGTATGACTTGATTGTTTACCAAGGCGTCGCTTACGCAAGTCCAAGCATTGACCTTACTGATGAAGTAATTAAAGCGCTTGGAAAATAATAAAAGGCCTCATGGAATCATTTTCATTAAACGATATCCGAGCTTTTTTAGATTGCGAAAAAATTCAAACTGATAATGTCATTGTAAATAAAATTGCTTCCCTAGAAAAAGCTGATGAAAAGTCGATATCTTTTTTCTCTGGAAATTCGTATTTAGATGACTTAAAAAAAACAAAAGCTAAAATCATAATATTAAAAAAAGAAGATGCAAATTTATGGCATGGCCATTCCATATTTCATAGCAATCCTTATCTAGCAATTGCTAAATTAACGGAGCTATTTAATCCAAAAAAAAAATGGTCTTACGGTTTTAACAGTCTTGCTCATAAAGGCGAAAATACATCTATAGCTAACGAGTCATATGTTGGTCCTTTTTGTTTCATTAATGATAGGGTGACAATCGCAACGGGTGCCATTATTGAAAGTAACGTAAGCATTGGACAGGGTGCCTCGATTGGAAAAAATACACGAATTCACCCTAATGTCACTATTGGCGACAACGTTAAAATTGGTGAAAATTGTGAAATTTACTCATCAGCATCTATAGGAACAGATGGCTTCGGATACACAGAGGATAGTTTAGGAAAATGGATAAAAATTCCTCAAACTGGATCAGTTGTATTGAAAGATTATATTGATATAGGATCTAATACCGTCATAGATAGAGGTGCCATCGACGATACCATAATTAATTCAGGGGTAAAAATTGATAATCAAGTTCAAATAGGTCACAATTGTATTATTGACGAAGATACGATCATAGCTGGTTGTGTCGGCATTGCCGGGAGCGCACATGTCGGATCGAATTGTAAAATAGGTGGTGCGGCAATGATTTTAGGTCATTTAGACATTGCTGATAGAACTATAATATCACCTGGAACAATGGTAACGAAATCAATAAAACATTCAGGTAAAAGATATACATCCATAGTGCCTTCTTTTGAACATAATCATTGGTTAAAGATCGCAGCAAAATTAAGAAATTTGGTAAAAAAATATGAATAAAAACGAAATGAACATACATGAAATTCTTGATCACCTACCTCACCGCTACCCATTTATATTAGTTGATAAAGTTACTGACCTTGAGCTTGGAAAAGAAATAACAGCAGTAAAAAATGTCACAATTAATGAGCCTTTTTTCTCAGGTCATTTCCCATACCACCCAGTCATGCCAGGTGTCTTAATAGTTGAAGCAATGGCGCAAGCTGCTGCTCTTCTTTCTTTCAAGACAATGGATACCAAACCAAATGAGGAATCCGTTTATTATTTTGCGGGTATAGATAACGCAAGATTTAAAAAACCTGTAGGGCCTGGTGACCAAATCATTCTCAATGTTAAAATCGAGCGAATTCTTAAGGGTATTTGGAAGTATAAGGGTGTTGCTAAAGTTGATGATGGGATAGTAGCTGAGGCAAATATGATGTGTATTCTTAAAGAAATTAAAAATTAGCTAGTAAATGAATTGTTCAAAGCTAATCCACCCAACGGCGATTGTTCACCATAAAGCTAAAATTGCAGATGATATTTCTGTCGGAGCTCACTCCGTAATAGATGAATATGTTTCTATTGGATCAAATACGGTAATAGGAAATAACGTAACCATAACTGGTGATACCTCTATAGGTAAGAATAATCGTATCTACCACAGCAGTTCAATTGGTGAGGACCCTCAAGATAAAAAGTATGACGCTGAAAAAACTAAATTAATCATTGGAGACAATAATACAATTCGTGAGTTTTGTACCATCAATAGAGGAACTGCTCAGGACAAAGGAGTAACATTCATTGGAAATAATAACTGGATTATGGCATATGTTCATATCGCTCATGATTGCCATATTGGTAATGAATGTATTTTTGCAAATGCAACAAACATAGCAGGTCACGTTGAGGTAAATGATTTTGCTATTCTTGGAGGATTTACTGGCATACATCAGTTTTGCAAAATAGGCGCCCATATCATTACGGCAGTTGGGACTGTTGTATATAAGGATATCCCACCTTTTATTATTGTCTCTGGAAACGGAAACAATACAAAACCAAATGGTATAAATATCGAGGGCTTAAAAAGAAGAGATTTTTCGGCTTCATCTATTGCTGCTATTAAAAAAGCTTATAAGATAATTTATAGAGATGGAAATACTATTAATGAGGCTTTGATTCAGCTTAAAAAATTTGATGAACATAAAGATGAGGTCAACTTATTTGTTGATTTCATTAACAAATCAAAAAGAGGTCTAGTAAGGTAGGTGCCAAAAATTGCTATTTTAGCCGGTGAACCATCTGGCGATATGATTGCCGGCCACTTAATGGCTGACCTTAATAAACACTATAAAAATATTCAATATATTGGGGTAGGCGGCCCTTTTATGCAAAAATATGGTCTTGAAAGTTTTTTTGACTATTCTCATCTAGCTGTAAGAGGTTATTTTGGAGTAATAAAAAAATTACCTTTATTGCTAAGACTGAGAGGTAAATTAATCGAGTACCTTCTTGATCAAAAGCCAGATATTTTTATTGGTATTGATGCACCAGACTTCAATTTCAAAATTGAAAGAAAATTAAAAAATAATAATATTCCTGTTTATCATTATGTTGCACCTTCCGTTTGGGCATGGAGAAAAAAAAGAATTCATGAAATGAAAAAAGATATGAATCATATCTTCTCTTTGTTTCCTCATGAAAAGTTAATCTTCAATAAAATTAAACTACCAAATACCTTTGTAGGTCATCCATTAGCTAATAAAATTCCTATCAAACCACCTATAAAAAAAGCAAGGGAATTGCTTAAAATTAATTCACAAAAAACCATCATTTCACTTTTACCGGGCAGTAGAAAAAGTGAGCTAAAATGGCATCTAGATGTGATGATAAAATCAGCTATTAAGATCAATCAAAAAATTAATGATTGTGAATTCTTGATTCCTGTCAACAATAGGGAGAATCATGCGTATGCTATAAAGCAAATTACGCATATTGATATAAAGAATATTAAGATTATAATTGGTCATTCACATGATGTAATTTGTGCCTCCAACTTATGTATACTTGCTTCTGGAACAGCTTCTTTAGAGGCTGCTTTGTATAAAAAACCCATGATCATAATTTATAAAATGTCCTGGTTATCATGGATTATTTTAAAAAGAATGCATCTTATCCCATATGTCGGATTGCCGAATATTCTTCTCAATAAATTCTTTGTACCAGAACTTATACAATATTCCGCTAAAGATAAAATAATTTCCGCCAAGGCAATTGAAATTTTATCCAATAAGGAATATTTAAAAGAAATTAGAACAGTGTTTGCAGGACTGCATAAGCAATTAAAAAAAGATACATCGGGTTTGATCATAGGTAGAATTAAAAGGCATCTAAAATAATATGATATGCGGAGTTGATGAGGCAGGTAGAGGTCCTTTAGCTGGACCTGTTTGTGCAGCAGCAGTTATTTTAGATCCAAATAATACGATAGATGGATTACAAGACTCCAAGACATTATCAAATAAAAAATTAATTAAACTTCATCAAACTATCTTTCGGGATGCTATCGAAGTTAGATACGCTTTTGCAACAGTGGAAGAGATTGATGCAATGAATATACTCCAGGCTTCATTGCTGGCAATGAAAAGAGCAATTTTGATGTTAAATCATCGTCCCAGTCAAGTGATTATTGACGGTGATCATACTCCAAGATTAGATGGCATGAATTTAAAATCAATAATAAAAGGAGATTCGTTATTTAAGGAGATATCAGCAGCCTCTATTATAGCAAAGGTACAAAGAGATAAAGCAATGATTCTTGAAGATGAAAAATTCCCTCAGTATAATTTCAAACAACATAAAGGATATCCAACGAAAGAACATATTGCATTAATTAAAAAACATGGTATCTCTCAGATACACCGAAAAACTTTTAAACCAGTTAAAAGTTTAATTTAGTAAAAAAATACATTGTCTTTTGCTGATATTAATTTCATAAAATTTTCTCCACTGATCAATTGATTTAGAGTGTATTTCTTCGCCTTCCATTGTTAAGTCTATTGCAAGGCATAAATTAATTTGATCGGATAAATTTTCAACAAGATCTTTAAGTAATTGATTATTTCGGTAGGGCGTCTCAATAAAAATTTGAGTTTCATTGTTGACTTTTACGTCTTTTTCCATCTCTTTGATAGCATTAATTCTCTCTTTTTGTTTTATCGGAAGATATCCTTTAAACCTAAAATTTTGACCATTAAACCCCGAACTCATTAAGGAGAGAATTATCGAGGATGGTCCAATGAGAGGTTTAACAATTACCCCTTTCTTGTGTGCATATGAGACGATTTTATTTCCTGGATCTGCAATACAAGGACTTCCTGAGTCCGATAAAAGCCCGATATCATAACCAGAAAATATGGGTGAAAGCATCTCACAAATTTCATTATCACCTGTTTTTTGACTATTTGGAAAAAGTATCAAATCTTGAATTTTTTTTTCTAGATTTAACTTTTTCATCATTTTTCTTGCCGGTTTTTCTTTTTCAACAATAAAATAAGATATATTACTTAACTGTTTTTTTTGCTCTTCAATAAGAAAGTCTTTTGGTGCATCTTGGTCAAGTGAAGATGGTATAAGGAATAACTTACCTAAATTACTTTGTTCATTCACTTGCATGAAATTTAATGTCTAATGAGGAAAATATTTTAGACAGTCCTATTAAAGGCATACCAATTATGGCAGTTGGGTCCGATGATTTAACGTATTCCAAAAGACTTATGCCAAGACCTTCAGATTTTATGCACCCGAGACAACCAATGGGTTTTTCGTATTTTAGGTAAGTTTCCGCTTCAATTTTTGTAATTTTTCTATATTTAACCTCTATTGTTTCTATAAAATCTTTTTTGATAGATAAACTCTTATGAAAAACACATACAGCACTATAGAAATTTACTACTTTTTCGCTAAGCAAAAGTAACTGCTCAAGAGCCTCTTCATGGGTTTTTGGTTTTCTAACATGTATTTGATTGAATTCTGCTGTTTGATCAGAGCCGATAACATATGCATTTATGTTATCTTCAGAAATTAATGAAGCTTTCTTGAATGCAAGTCTTAGAGATGCATCTCTTGCACTTTCTTTCTTCATAATGGACTCATCAATATTTGGACTAACATGATCAAACTTTGGGATGAGTCTACCTAATAATTCTTTTCTATAAATAGAAGACGATGCAAGTATGATTTTACTCATTTATTATTTTTGAATTTCTAAAAGCGTCTCGTTAGGGGATACGCTATCACCTTTCTCAATATGAATTGCAATTACCGTACCAGTGTCTGGAGATTGTATTTCATTTTCCATTTTCATCGCTTCAATCACAACAAGGCTGTCACCTGCATTGACTTTATCGCCTATGTTCACTTTTATTTCAACTATCGTACCAGGCATCGCTGTAGTAACACAGCCACCATGACTTGGTTTAGGTCTTTTTGATAATGTTTTACTATTTTCAGAAGATTTATCACTTTTTGCCGATTGGGTGTTTGGTGTAATCATAACTTCGTCTAATGTTTCAACAAGAACCTCTTCCGATATACCATCTACTGAAACGTAGAAAGGCCTTTCTGCTTCACCAGCATTACCAGATCCCGTTAGTTTGATATGGTAAGTTTCTCCATGAAGCGTTATATTAAATTCAGAGGGAGCATAATGGTCCCCGTGTTTCATAACTTCTTCCTTGTCAAGAAGTTCCTCGGGGACCAATGTTCCAGCATTTCTCTCTTGAAGAAAGATTGTTGCAATATCTGGAAACATTGCATAAGTTAAGACATCTTCCTCATTCTTTGCGAATGCTTCAGATTTAACTGTTAAGTTTTTTACTTCATCTTTTAGCTTATCTGCAGGCCTACAAGTAATAGGCTTCTGATCATCAATCGCTAATTTTTCAATTTCTTTATTTATATCGCCTGGGGCCTTGCCGTATTGACCTAAAAAATAGTTCTTAACTTCTGAGGTTATTGATTTATATCTTTCTCCAGTCATGACATTTAGAGCAGCTTGTGTGCCAACTATTTGTGAGGTCGGAGTCACGAGAGGAGGGAAACCTAAATCTTCTCTTACTCTTGGTATTTCATCTAAAACTTCATCCATTCTATGAAGAGCACTTTGCTCTTTTAATTGGCTGGATAAATTAGATATCATCCCCCCCGGGACTTGATTAACTAAAACACGAGGGTCAAGTCCAGTAAATTCAGACTCAAACTGCCAATATTTTTTTCGTACTTCTTTAAAATATTGTGTAATTTCATCTACTTTAGGTAGATCAATATCTGTTTTGTATCCCATATCCTCAAGAGCAGCTACAATAGACTCTGTGGTTGGATGACTGGCACCTTCAGAAAAACTTGAGTTACATGTGTCTATCATTGTAGCCCCACCTTCAATTGCAGCAATTAAATTAAGGGAAGCTAAACCTGATGTTGCATGACTATGAATATGAATTGGAATTGATATATTTTTTGTTAGGGCTTCCACTAAATCTTTTGTTACCTTTGGTGTGAGTAACCCTGCCATATCTTTGATAGCCAATGTATCGCTTCCTAGCTCCTCAATTTTTTTAGCCAGATCTACAAAATATTCAATATCGTGAACGGGGGACGTCGTATAACTTATAGTACCTTCAGCATGCTTTTTATATTTTTTAACAGATTTTAATGATAGCTCAATATTGCGTATGTCATTCATAGCATCAAAAACTCTAAAAACATCTACACCATTATCTACAGATTTTTTAACAAAAAGATCAACGACATCATCAGAGTAATGTCTGTAGCCAAGGAGATTTTGTCCTCTTAGTAACATTTGTATTTGGCTATTAGGAAGAGCTTTTCTCAGTTTGGTAAGTCTCTCCCAAGGATCTTCTTTTAAAAATCTTACACAGGCATCAAAGGTTGCACCACCCCAAGCCTCAATGGACCAAAAATTTAAATCGTCTAGTTGAGGGCATATCGGCAACATGTCCTCAGTCCTAAGTCTGGTAGCTATATGGCATTGATGTCCATCTCTTAAAACAAGTTCGGTTATATTTATCTTTTTCATATTTATATTCCTTCGTGAGCAGCTATGGCAGATGCGATGGCTGCAGCTATAATATCTGGTGACATCTCTTCTTCGTAATCAATTAACTCGGGATGAGATTCCACAAAGCTAGTGTTGAATTTTGCTCCAATGAATAATTCATTCTTAAGTATTTCTTTGTAATAAGGTATGGTTGTTTTAACACCAAACAGACCAATATCATCCAATGACCTTAAACCTCTTTGAATTACATCATCCCAGCTCAATGCCCAAACAGTTAATTTTGCACACATAGAGTCGTAGTATGGAGGAATAATGTAACCAGTATAAATTGACGCATCAGTCCTTACCCCTGGCCCTCCTGCAGCAAAATACCGAGTTATCTTACCAAACGATGGTAAAAAATCCTGTTTTGGATCTTCTGCATTAATTCTAAATTCTATCGCATATCCGCGAAATGATATTTCATTTTGTTTATATCTCAGCGACATTCCGCTAGCGATTCTTATCTGTTCCTGAACAATATCGACACCTGTAATCGTTTCAGTAATTGTATGTTCAACCTGAAGTCTTGTGTTCATCTCCATAAAATAAAAATTATCATCTGTATCTAACAAAAACTCAACTGTTCCAGCATTCTCGTAATTTACAGCCTTAGCAGCTTTTACAGCTAAAGTCCCTATATGTTGGCGTTGGTTATCTGATAATTGCGGTGAGGGTGCAATTTCAATTAATTTTTGATTTCTTCTTTGAATGGAACAATCCCTTTCGTACAAATGAATAACATTTTGTTTTGAATCTGCTAGGATTTGAACTTCAATATGTTTTGGGGTCACTACGCATTTTTCAATAAAAAGCTCTGGACTTCCAAAGGCTTTAGTCGCCTCTGAAATAACCCTATCATAGTTTGAATTCAATTCTTGTTCGTTATCACATCTTCGTATACCTCTTCCGCCTCCACCGTTTGTAGCCTTAAGCATTATTGGATACCCAATAGATTTAGCTATATCTATTGCCTCATTTAAGTCCTTTACATTCCCATCACTACCAGGAATCACTGGGACACCTGCCTCAATCATGGCTTTTCTTGCTTGAACCTTGTCTCCCATCTTAGAAATAACAGAATCATCTGGTCCGATAAATTTAATACCTCTTCTTTTACAAATTGCAGCTAATTCGGGATTTTCTGATAGAAATCCATATCCGGGATGTATGGCATCACAACGAGCTGTAACGGCAACATTGACAATTCTGTGTGCATTTAGATACCCCGATAATGGATCGCTCCCAATACGATAAGATTCATCCGCCTTTTTTACATGTAAAGCATGGCGATCTGCCTCCGAAAAAATTGCAACGCTGGATATACCCATCTCTTTGCAAGCCCGAATAATACGTACAGCGATCTCACCTCTATTAGCGATTAGGATTTTTTGGATCACAACCAAGATTCCTTCATTCTTATTAATTTATAACAATTGCCTTATTGAAATGACAATTTTGCAACTGAGTATTATAACATGTACGTGTGCTTATAAATTAGAATTCAGCTGCATTCATATTCTTATAAAATACCAAAAAAGAAATAAAATATGATAAAATCCGCCATTAAATTTTATTAGCGCTGCAATAAAGCGCTTATGTTTTAAGGAGCATAATATAATGGCTGTTCAAAAAAGTAAAAAATCTTCATCGAGAAGAAATATGCGCAGGTCTCATGATAATTTATCAACTCAAGCCTTAGGTGTCGAACCTACAACTGGCGAAACTCATATAAGACATCATGTTAGTCCATCAGGGTTTTATAGAGGCAAAAAGGTCATAGAAGTAAAAACAGATTAAATTCATTTATCTATGACTAAGCAATCAATAGCCATTGATGCAATGGGTGGAGACTTTGGACCCTCTATTACAGTTCCTGCTTCACTTGACGCGCTAGAAAAGCATTTAGATCTTCATATAATACTTGTCGGTAATCAAGTAAAAATAGAGCGTTTTCTTAAAAAATACAAATCTCTGGGTCATTCACGTATTTCTATAAAAAATACATCCGAAATTGTTTCCATGGATGAATCACCACAAAGCGCATTAAAAAATAAAAAAGATTCTTCCATGAGAGTGGCTATTAACTTAGTTAAGAGTAATGATGCTGAGGCCTGTGTAAGTGCTGGTAATACCGGGGCCTTAATGGCAACAGCAAGATTTGTTTTAAAAACTCTTCACGGAATTGATAGGCCTGCAATAGCATCTAACCTTCCTAATCAAAATGGAATGACTTGTATGCTTGATTTAGGTGCAAATTCTGATTGTACTTCCGAACAACTATTACAATTTGCCGTCATGGGATCGATGTTGACATCCGCTCTTACGAAAAAGAAGAAACCATCCGTTGGATTATTAAATATTGGTAGTGAGGAAATGAAAGGTAATGAGGTTGTAAAGGAAGCTGCAAATCTTTTGAAAGATAGTCATTTGAATTTTTATGGTAATGTTGAGGGAAATGATATTTTTAAAGGCACAACTGATGTGGTGGTTTGCGATGGGTTTGTGGGCAATGTTGCCCTCAAAACAACCGAAGGATTGGCTCAAATGATGGGTAAATTTTTATCTGAAGAGTATAAAAGAAATTGGGTCACTAAACTAATGGGTATTTTTTCGATTCCAGTTCTTAAAGCATTCAAAAAAAGACTTGATCCTAGAAGATATAATGGTGCATCGTTTCTTGGTTTAAATGGAATTGTGATCAAAAGTCATGGAGGTATTGATGCCTATGGCTTTAGATATGCTATTGAAACTGCTATAGAGGAAGTTAACAGTAAAATTATTGATAAAATTCGAAAACAACTTGAGATTGAATTTAAGTCAAAATAATGATTTACTCAAAAATTAATGGAAGCGGAAGTTACCTTCCAAAAAAAATTCTCACCAATAAAGATTTAGAATTATCTCTGGATACTACCGATGATTGGATAAGAAGTAGGACGGGTATTTTACAAAGACACATCGCAGGTAAAGATGAAAGAACTAGTGATCTTGCTTACGAGGCATCCCTAGAAGCTATCAAATCGTCCTCAATAAATAAAGATGCTATTGATCTTATTATTGTAGCAACAACGACTCCGGATAAAATTTTTCCAAGCACTGCTTGTAACGTTCAGGCAAAACTCAAAATCAATTGCCCTGCATTTGATTTACAAGCAGTTTGTACTGGATTTGTGTATGCGCTATCAGTTGCTGATAAATTTATAAAAACTAATTGTGCTGACAATATATTAATCATTGGTGCTGATCGAATGTCGAGCATTACTGATTATACTGACAGAAGTAATGCCATCCTTTGGGGTGATGGGGCGGGTGCTGTCATTTTGAGCGCCTCAAAAGAGCCAGGAATTTTATCGACTCATTTACATGCTGCCGGCCAGCATGAAAATTTGCTTCACGTCCCAAACAATAAAAATAAGGATAAAAACTTCGACACCATAGAAATGCAAGGTAACCAAGTGTTCAAATTTGCTGTAAACACTCTTGATAAAATAGTCGATGAAACACTTACGTTTAATGATATGAAGAAAGATGATATCGACTGGGTAGTTCCTCATCAGGCTAATATTCGTATCTTGGAAGCAACAGCAAAAAAACTTGACATAAGTATGTCAAAAATTATTGTAACCATCGATCGTCATGGAAATACATCTGCAGCCTCTATACCATTAGCACTAGATGAAGGTATAAAATTAAATAAAATACAGAGAAATCAAACCATCCTGATGGAAGCTTTTGGTGGCGGTTTTACCTGGGGTTCAGCTCTTTTAAGGTATTAAATTATGAATAATTATTCAATCTTGTTTCCAGGCCAAGGCTCGCAATCTATTGGGATGATGGAAAGTTTTGCAGACAATAGTAAGGTTATTGAAGACTTTGATAAGGCTTCAGAAATTCTAAAAAAAGACTTATGGGCTATGGTAAGTCAAGATAATGACGATATTAATAAAACTGAAAATACCCAACCAATAATGTTAATTGCGGGGATTACTATTTGGAATCTATTAAAAAATGAAATTGACAAGCCAAAATTTGTAGCTGGACATAGTCTTGGTGAATTAACAGCTCTTTTATCTGCAGAGGTTGTAAGTTTTGAAGATGCTTTAAAGATTGTCGCCAAAAGAGCAAGCTTAATGCAAGCTGCTATCCCTCAAGGAGTGGGTGCAATGGCAGCAATCATAGGTCTAGACGATAACAAGATTATTAATTTATGTAACCAAATTGATACTGATGAAGTTATAGAGCCAGTGAACTTTAACTCTCCCGGGCAGGTTGTAATTGCAGGACATAAAAGCTTAATTGAGAAATCTTTAAATATTTTTAAAGAGGCAGGTGCAAAAAGAGCTTTATTGCTTCCAGTAAGCGTTCCTTCACATTGTAGTTTAATGAAACCCATAACAGAGGAATTCACCTCTTTTTTAAATACCATTGATTTTAGTAAACCAAAAATTAGTATTATTCATAATGTTGACGCTTCTATTCATACCGAAGAAAAAAAAATTAAGGATGCTTTAGTTCGACAATTATATAATCCAGTGCAATGGACAAATTCTATTGAATATATGTTGAGTCAACAGAATAATTGTTTTGTTGAAGTGGGTCCTGGAAAAGTTTTAAGTGGGCTTAATAAAAGAATAAGTAAGGAGTCAATCAATTTTTCGACAAGTAATAAAGAGTCCTTACATCAAACAATTGAACAAATTAAAAGGTAATTTCAATAATGACACATTCTTTAGAAGGTAAAACTGTTTTAGTTACTGGAGCAAGCCGAGGTATCGGAGCTGCAATTGCGATTAAATTAGGTGAGGAAGGAGCAACCGTTTATGGAACAGCTACCTCAGATGTTGGAGCAAGAAAAATTTCAGAGATGCTAAAAAAGATAGGTATAAAAGGTGAAGGCTTGACGCTTAATGTAAATGATAATCTATCTATAGAATCTGTAATGGGTTTTATTTCAAAAAAATCAGAATCAGTTGATATCTTGATTAATAATGCAGGTATTACAAGGGATACTTTATTGATGCGAATGAAGGAAAATGATTGGGACGATGTTGTAAGCACTAATCTAAAATCAATATATAAATTGAGTCAACATGCGATTAAGTCGATGATGAAAAAAAGATATGGAAGGATAATCAATATTTCCTCAGTCGTAGGGCATACTGGTAATGCAGGCCAAACAAATTATGCAGCTACCAAGGCTGGAATATCGGGATTTACCAAATCATTGGCTCAAGAGATAGGAAGCAGGGGGATTACTGTGAATAGTGTTGCTCCTGGCTTTATTGATACGGATATGACTAAGTCCTTAAGTGAGGAGCAAAAAAATATTTTATTAAGCCGCATACCTTTAGCAAAACTAGGCCATCCAAATGATATTGCGAATGCTGTTTTTTTCTTAGCGTCCGATAATTCATCCTATATTACTGGAGAGACCATTCATGTTAATGGCGGTATGTTAATGGTTTAGTTGTTTTGAGGAATATGATGAATAATAAATTAATTTCAAAATAGTTAGCTAAATTGTAGTTTCCTTTGATAAAATAGCACCTTCCTAATTTGGGTTTTTAATAAAGGAGTAACCAGATGTCAGACATCGAACAAAGAGTTAAGAAAATTGTTTCAGAGCAACTTGGAACAGATGAGGCTAGTGTAAAAAACGAATCATCTTTTATTGATGATTTAGGCGCTGACTCACTAGACACAGTTGAATTAGTTATGGCATTAGAAGAGGAATTTGATACTGAGATTCCCGATGACGAAGCTGAGAAAATTACTACAGTTCAGCAAGCAATAGATTATATCAATAAGAATCTTCCTTAATATATAAACCTAACCCTTTAAATTGGTTAGGTTTTTTTTAATATGACAAAAAGAAAAGTTGTTGTTACTGGACTAGGTCTTGTCACTCCAGTCGGTGTGGGTGTTTCTGATTCATGGAATAACATCATTGCAGGAGTCTCAGGGATCGATACTATTTCAAAATTTGATACCACTAATTTTTCATCAAAAATTGCTGGAGAAGTTAAAAACTTTGATCCCTCGCTATATCTTAATCCAAAAGAATCTCGTAGGATGGATACCTTCATTCAATACGGTATAGCTGCAGGAATCGAAGCAATTAAAGATTCTGGTTTTACGATAAATGATGAAACATCCGAAAGAATTGGTGTTTCCATAGGCTCGGGTATTGGGGGAATAAGATCAATCGAAAAAACTAATGATATTTATGACGAGGGAGGCCAAAGAAAAGTATCTCCCTTTTTTATTCCTGGAACAATCATTAATATGATATCTGGTAATTTATCCATTATGTACGGACTTAAAGGCCCAAATGTTGCCATTGTGACTGCCTGTACTACTGGAACTCATTCAATTGGTGATGCAGCAAGAATGATTGAATACGGTGATGCTGATGTTATGGTTGCAGGAGGCTCTGAGGCAGCTATCACAGAATTAGCTGTTGCTGGTTTTTCCTCATCCAAAGCGTTATCATCTAGAAATGATGACCCAAAAACCGCCTCTAGACCCTGGGATAAAGATAGAGATGGATTTGTTATCGGTGAGGGTGCTGGAGTAATGGTTTTAGAGGAATATGAACAAGCAAAAAAAAGAGGCGCCAAGATTTACTGTGAGTTATCGGGATATGGTATGAGTGCTGATGCTTTTCATATTACCGCCCCAAGTATCGATGGCCCAACCCGCTCCATGCAAAACGCGTTAAAAAATGCGAATATTAATTTTGATGAAATAAGTTATATTAATGCTCATGGGACCTCAACTCCACTAGGTGATCTTAATGAAACCAATGCAATTAAAGAAACATTCGACGATCATGCAAAAAAAATTGCAATTAATTCGACTAAATCAATGACAGGTCATCTGCTTGGTGGTGCTGGGGGTATTGAGTCAGTATTTACTGCTTTAGCTATTCATCATCAAGTGTCGCCACCAACAATAAATATCTTTAATCAGGATTCTGAATGTGATCTAGATTATGTTGCAAATATTGCAAGGGATATCAATATAAAAGCTGCACTAAAAAATAATTTTGGTTTTGGCGGTACAAATGGAAGTCTTGTTTTTACCAAAATCTAGTATTTAATCATTATTTTGTTCGACACTTTTTTAATTAATGGAAAATTTTCAGATGGTCTTAATCCTTTCGATAGAGGATTGGCTTTCGGTGATGGTGTGTTTAGAACGTTCAAAGTTTTCAATAAATTACCCACCCACTGGAAGTATCATTATGAAAAGTTAGTGCATGATGCAAAAATATTAAAAATTCAAGCACCGAATGAAAAATTTTTTATTGACGACATTAATGTATTGTTTGCAAAAAATAATCGTACATTTGTAGCTAAATTTATTATTACACGTGGATTTTCCGATCGCGGTTATTCTATACCTGCCAATATTTCACCAAACCGTATTTTAATTAAGAATGATTACAAACCTCTTAAAAGTGAATGTTATGAAAAAGGTGTGGAGTTGGAGTTCAGCAACATTAGATTAGCAATAAATAATTCATTAGGTTCTATAAAACATTTAAATAGACTTGAAAATGTATTAGCGAAACAAGAGCTGTCTGCACATTCATTTGATGCTATTATGCTTGATGACAAGGGCTATATAAATGAATGTGCAAGTCACAATATTGTGATGCGTTCTGGGGATAATCTTTATTTTCCTAAACAAAATGATATAGGCGTGTCTGGTGTTTCAATTATGATAGTAATGACTTATGCTGAGCAACTTGCACTTAAGGTCGTCGTATGCCAATTTACTGAAGAGCAATTACTTCATGCCGATGAAATAGTAATTATTAACTCAGTGAACGGAGCTGTTCCAGTAAATAAGATTAAAAATAAAAAATGGAATTCCACAAAACTTGCTTATGAAATTAATAAACTTTTTAAAAGAATTTCCTAAAAGCCATATTCTTTTAAAAAGAAAATTTTTAATTCTGACTAGCTTATTTTTTGTATGGCTTATCCTATATCCTTTTATTCCCATAAATGTTACTGAATCGAATGCAACCTTTAAAATTTCTCCTGGAACAAACCTTAATCAGATTACTGACCAGTTAGTTGAAACAAAATTACTCAATGATTCTTTTAGATTTAAAGCACTTACGTTCGTATCTGGTAATCAAAAAAAATTAAAAAAAGGTTATTATAAGCTCGCAAAATCAACTACACCCTTGCAATTATTGGATATCCTAGTAAATGGAAAAGAAATTCTATACCCCATAACTTTTAAAGAGGGTGAGACTTATTCTTCGATGGTGTTAACCCTGAGAAAGAATCCCAATATTATAAAAACATTAACTAATTTAAATGAAAAAAAAATATTAACAAAAATTGGTGCCAAAGAAGATTTTATAGAGGGTATTTTTTTTCCTGATACCTACTATTTCCATCGAAATACTACAGATGTTGAAATTCTTAAAAATGCATATCAGGTTATGCAAGCTAAAATTAATTTTTTATGGGAAAATCGTACAAGTAATCTACCTTATAAAAATTCTTATGAGGCACTTATCATTGCATCAATTATTGAAAAAGAAGTGGGGATAAAAGAGGAGGCTGCTGAAATTGCTGGTGTATTTGTAAATAGGCTGTTTAAAGGAATGCGATTACAAAGCGACCCTACAGTGATTTATGGTATGGGTGAAAAATTCAAAGGTAACATTAGAAGAGCAGATCTAAAAAAAGATAATAAATTTAATACTTACACACGAAAGGGTATTCCACCATCACCAATAGCATTATCTAGCTATAATTCGTTAGAAGCAGCACTAAATCCAGCAACAACGGAAAATTTATATTTTGTTGCTAAAGGTAATCGAAGACATAAGTTTTCTAAAACCTTAAAGGAGCATAACAAGGCAGTTTATAAGTACCAAAAAAAGAGAAAAAGAAAATAATGAATAAATCAATTTTTATTTCACTGGAAGGGGTAGATGGAGCAGGAAAATCAACTCATATACAATTCATTGAAAATTATTTTCGCTCAAATAATTTAAGTTTCTTTATGACAAGGGAACCTGGAGGAACAACTTTAGGAGAAAGGCTTAGGTCAATACTTCTGCATGATGATATGCATCCTTTAACAGAGACGCTTCTTATGTTTGCATCACGTTGTGAGCATATCAACCAAATCATTAAGCCAAAGTTAGATTCAAATACATCTGTAATAAGTGATCGTTTCACAGACGCGACCTTTGCATATCAACATGGTGGTAAGGGAATTGATATTAAAGCCATAGAATTCTTAAAAAATATTATTCAAAAAGATTTAGAACCAGATCTAACTTTTTTATTCGATCTTCCTATTGAAGTGAGTATGGATAGGCTTCATAAAACAAGAGATATGGATAGATTCGAGAAGGAAGATCAAGAATTTCATCAGGCAATACGCTCAACATACTTAAAAATAGCAAAAAATAATCCAGAAAGGTTTTACGTTATTGATGGCACCAAAAGCATTAGCGACATTCAACAAGAAATGAATGAAGTATTAAATAGGTTTTTTTCATGAGTGAATATCTTTGGCTCAAAGAAATTCGACATAAGCTGCTAAATATTGATCGACTATCGCATGGGTATATTTTTTACGGTAACGAATCAATAGTTAATAGCAAATTTTCGCTATCATTAAGTAAATCATTGCTATGTTCAGATAGAAAATCTGATGAATATTGTGGATCTTGTGATTCATGCACATGGATGACATCAATGACACACCCAGATTTTTTTTCGGTTGATACGGATGAGCGCGAAGCTACTGATAAAATAATTCCTGTATCTGATATCAGAGCGATGAAAAGTTTTTTTGAGCTAAGCGCTCAAGTTTCAGGTGGAAAAAAAGTTGCTTTGATCAACAAAGCTGAGCGGCTAAATAGCCAAGCCTCTAATAGTCTACTTAAGGTTTTAGAGGAACCTCCTCAAAATAGTATCATTATGCTCTCAACAGATAAAATCGAGCAAATATTGCCGACAGTCAAAAGTAGGTGTCAGCTCATCAAACTTCCGCGTCCAAGCAAAGAGGAATCTCTTGAATTCATGAATATAAATAATATTAATATAGATGAATCAGTACTAAGCTACTTTAATGCATCTCCTATAACTGCAATAAATCAAAAAGAGACATATCAAAAGGTTGAAGAAATTACTAAATCTCTTAGTCAGGGAAATAATCTTGATCTTTCTTTCATTAAACCTGATTGGTTGGATTTTGGTTTAACCTGGCCAATAAACGTAATTCAAAAGTGGTGTTTTGATTTATTTTCATATAAATTGACGCAAGAGACATATTATTTTCCAAATCAAACTGATGAATTTGAAAGACTTTCAAAAATCCTTAATATGTCAAAAATGTTAGTTTTATTTAAAAAGTTGAATGAAGTTAAATCTTATGCATCAAAGCCAGTCAATAAAGAAATAAATTTTGAATTAATTTTTGTTGAATATAAAAAGGTTTTTAATTAAATGTTTATCGATTCACATTGCCATATTAACTTTCCTGAGCTGAAGGAAAAAATGAGTGACATCCTAACTTCGATGGAGACAAAGAAAATTACGCACGCACTATGTGTGAGTGTCACATTAGATAAATTTCCTGAAATATGTGAATTAGCACATCAATATAAAAATATTTTTGCATCTGTAGGCGTTCATCCTGATTATGAGGACATTAAAGAACCTACAATAAATCAGTTAGTTGATTTTGCTAAAGACGATAGAGTGGTTGCAATAGGTGAAACTGGTCTTGATTATTTCCGATTAAAAGGGGATTTATCATGGCAGAGAGAGCGATTTAGAACACACATAAGAGCAGCTATTCAATCAAATTTACCTTTAATAATTCATACAAGGAAAGCGCAGGCTGATACGATCACTATTATGAAAGAAGAAAGTGCTGAGAAAGCTCAGGGTGTTATGCATTGTTTTACAGAATCTTATGAGATGGCAAAGCAAGCAATTGATTTAGGATTTTATATATCTTTTTCTGGTATTGTAACTTTTAAAAATGCCGAGGACCTTAGAGAGACTGTGAAAAAAGTACCGCTAGATAAAATGCTAATAGAAACCGACTCTCCCTATTTAGCACCAGTGCCAAATCGAGGTAAAGTGAATGAACCTGCAAATGTCACTTACGTTGCAGAAAAAATTGCTGAAATAAAAAATATTTCTATAGATGAAGTTGCAGCTGAAACAACTAAAAATTTCAGTATGCTGTTTAAAAAATGCAACTTAAATTAACCATCTTAGGTTCAGGAGCAAGTGCTGGCACTCCAGTCGTATCTTGCAGTTGTGATGTATGCCATTCCACAAATCCAAAAAATAAAAGAACTAGGTGTTCAAGTATCATACATTTTCCTGATGGAAAGAATGTATTGATTGATACCAGTCCTGATTTACGAATACAATCATTGCGTGAGAAAATTTCTAACGTTGATGCTGTTTTGTTTACGCACCATCATGCCGATCACTGTCATGGTATTGATGATCTCAGAGCCTTTTGTCAAAAACATAAAAAACAAATACCACTTTATGGAAGTGAGTATGTTATGAATCAAATTGAATCTAAGTTTGCATACGCCATGGTAGAACCGAAGGGCTTTTGGGAAACGCCGGTATTAAAACCAAACATAGTGAGTGATTCATTCCAGCTATTCGGACAAACAATTACACCGCTTCCTGTATACCATGGAAAATTTTTAATTTATGGTTATCGCATCGGAAATCTTGCTTACATCACTGATGTATCGGATGTGCCTGACAATTCAATGAAACTTCTTGAAGGGATTGATACTCTACTAATAGATTGTTTGCGATATAAACCGCATCATACTCATTTTAACTTTGAACAAAGTCTCGATTTTGCTAAAAAGATCAATGCAAGACAATCGTTCTTTATTCATATGACGCATGAGATTGATTTCGATGAATTGCAAAAGAAATTACCCGAGGGTATAAATGCGGGTTACGATGGGTTAAAATTAACCTTTAATTAACAAATTATATTGGATTGAAAATGAACAGTTTCTTTAAGGTTTTATCAGTTATCCTTTTGTCCTTTTCCTTATCGTTTACTTCAGGCGCTAAAGATAAAAGAGTTTTTTCAGAAGATGAGTTTATTAATGTATTTAGCGGCAAGCCAAAATCTAGGGTACTAAAATATTTAGGGGAGCCAGATAAAAAAAATATTGCTATTAAACCAAAAGGTGCAAGCTCTGTTGTTGGGAGTAGAATTAAAGTAGATCAAAATAAAAAAGATAAAGCAAAGGTAGAGATGTGGTATTACAACAATATAGTTGAATATTCTCCAAAGAAGACTTATAAATTTGTTGAGCTTACATTGATGAATGATCGTATCGTCAATATAGGCTTTTTTAATCAATAAATAAAAACCACCTTAAGTGGTTTTTATTTAAATAGACCTAATTACTTTAGCAACCCAGCAACTTTTTCAGAAATAAGCCCAAATACTGCTCCGAAAATAAAAGAAATTGCTGATGTAACTATCGGGTTTGCTAACTCTGGCGCATAAAGATTGCCACTCTCCATAATTAAAGCATCATCAAAGCCTCCACCCAAAAGAAGGTATGCAAAAGTTGCGGCATAACCGATAACATTGGCTGGGACATTTGGAAGCTTGTTAACTGACGTCAATCCATAAACGGTAATACCAACTGCGATTGGTGCGGCCATACCTACTGCTAGATAATCATCAAGTAGAGCTACAATAGCAACCGCTATTGCAGCCATGATGCCACCAAAAATAGTTGCCGATATTGTCTTAGTGAGAGCGTTCTTGCCAACTGTAAAATAAGCTCCCCAAGCAATAAAACCAGCCCAAACTAAAACTCCTGGTATTACATTTAACGCTAAATACGTCCAAATTAAAGCTGTAATTCCTAAACTTACACCTAAAGCATTTTTCATTGTAATTCCTCCCGTTGATTTACAAATAAAACATTCTTTATAGTGCAAAAACAATCGATTTTTTTTAAACCAATTGCACCAAATTGACACAATAACGAAATTGTGTCAAATTTGATAATAATAATTAGACTGATAACCCTTTTAGAGGTGTTAAAAATATATGGATGATATCAAAGATAATTTGACCCAAAAATTTCATGGTGGGTGTCCTCATGATTGTCCCGACACATGTTCTATGGTCTATGAGGTTGAGCAAGGGAAACTTAAAAGCGTTAAAGGAAACCCTGACCATCCCATGACCCGAGGAGGTTTGTGCGTAAAATTAAGAGATTACGAAAAAAGGCATTATCATCCTGATCGCTTATTACATCCTATGAAGCGTATTGGTAAAAAAGGTGAAAAAAAATTCGAGCGTATCTCATGGGATGAGGCGTTAGATACTATTGTTGATAAATGGCAAAAAATTATTGCTGAAGATGGACCGCAAGCTATCATGCCAAACAGTTATCTTGGTAATCAGGGCTTAGTTCATGGGCTTAACGGAGGCGATGCTTTTTTTGCCCGAATGGGAGCGACTGTTACAGAGCGTACTTTTTGTGGAGAAGGCTCTTGTACAGCTTGGTTGCTTACCATAGGCCCTACAGCAGGGGTCGATCCAGAAAGTTTTATTCACTCCAAATTTATTGTCGTTTGGGCCTGTAACTCTGTAAGTACAAATCTTCATCACTGGCATATCATTAAAGAAGCACAAAAGAAGGGTGCCAAGGTTGTGGTCATAGATTCTTATGCGTCACGAACAGCGAAAGAGGCTGATTGGCACATTTGTCCTAAACCGGGAACTGATGGCGCATTAGCCATGGCAATGATGAATGTAATTATTGAAGAGGGTTTAGTCGATCAAGATTATGTAGATAACTATACGGTTGGCTTTAAAGAGTTATCTGAAAAAGCTAAAGAGAGATCTCCAGAATGGGCAGAAAATATTACAGGAATATCTGCGGAAGATATACGCTCACTGGCAAGGGAATATGCTACGACACAACCCTCTGCTATTCGGATAGGAGTTGCTTTAGAAAAAAGCTGGGGTGGAAGTCAAGCGATTAGGGCTGTTACTGCATTACCGGCACTAACAGGAGCGTGGCGTCATGTTGGCGGTGGTATTCTCCAATTTCCAGTTTGGGAACATCCTTACAAGTTTGATGTTATATGTCGACCAGACCTCATACCCAAAGGCACACAGGTTGTTAATAATCTCCAATTAGGCAGAGTCCTTACTGGTGAACAAAAGCTTAAAACTCCAATTAAATCAATGATGTGTTGGAACACAAATCCTGTTACTCAGGCTACGGAGTCTGAAAAAATTCTTGAAGGATTAAAAAGAGAGGATTTATTTCTAGTGTCTGCAGAACACTTTATATCGGATACAGCAGCATTTGCGGATATTTTATTACCAGCCTCAATGGGTGCTGAGCAAGAAGATATTATTTTATCTTGGGGCCATTTGTATCTTACCTATAATGATAAATGTGTTGAATCACCTGGAGAATGTTTACCTAACAATGAAATTTTTAGACTTTTGGCTAAAAGACTTGGGTTTGATGATGATAATTTCCAATGGAATGATACTGAATGTTTAGAGAACTATATTGATTGGGATAGTCCTGCCTGCGACGGTATAGACCTTAATTATCTTAAAGAGCATGGCTATGCTCGTTTAAATGTGGGAACAAAGGATAATAGAGCGCCTCACAAAGAGGGTAATTTTCCAACACCATCAGGAAAATGTGAGTTTAGATTGGTTGGAGCAAAGAATTTTGTTGCTGGGCCTTTTAGACAAATGTACGATGATTTTCAGCCTGGTGAGGATATACCTGAGCTTCCCGATTATGTTCCGTCAAGAGAAACGCCTCAAGCCAATCCAGAGTTGGCAAAGAAATACCCTTTGAATATTTTAGCTCCAAAAAGTCATGGATTTATTAACTCCAGCTACGCCAACATGGAAAATAAATTAAAAGCTCAAGGTGAGCAGTTTGTATTAATAAGTCATGCTGATGCTATGGACAGAGGGATTAATGAAGGTGAAAAGGTGTCGGTTTTCAATGACAGGGGAGGATTCGAAGCCCTGGCTCGAGTGACCTCCGATGTAAATAAAGGAATTGTTGTTGCCACCCTTGGTTATTGGAGACAAATGAATAAAGGAGTAGTTAACTCAGTCAGCTCTAATGCATTTGGTGACATGGGTAATTCACCAACGTCTCACGACTGTCTTGTTGAAGTAAGGGCGTTGTAAATAAATTCCGATAAGCATTTATTACCTTTTCTAGAATTACTCAGAGAATCATTTTTCAGAGCTACCAACACCACGCTTCCGATTGGTGAGGATGGTGATCTAACCTCACTTTTCTTCAACGCGCCATATCCGATAGCATCTCACGATAATAACTCTTTATTTACCTATGCAAACAAAAGGGCATTATCACTTTTTAAAACCGATTGGGTAAATATGATTGGTATTAATTCGAGCGTATCTGCACCTGAAACTGAGCAAGAAGATCGAAATAAATTATTAGCTAATGTCACAAAACTAGGATTTGTCGAAAATTATCATGGCAAAAGAAATGCTTTTGATGGCTCTGTTTTTAAAATAGACAAAGCCACAATATGGAATATAATGGACAGCCAAAAAATAATCCACGGTCAGGCCGTAATAATAATGGAACACAGCACCTAATGAGTAAAAAAAACACTCCATCAAAGGTTTTGTTTGCAAGCCTGGCAGGCACCACAATTGAATTCTTTGATTTTTATATCTATGCAAATGCAGCAGTCTTAGTTTTTCCTTCACTGTTCTTTCATGCTTCTGATCCAAATACAATGATGCTGCAATCTCTAGCAACTTTCTCTGTTGCTTTTTTTGCTCGACCATTAGGGTCAGCTTTTTTTGGTCATTTTGGAGATAGAGTTGGACGTAAGGTCACATTGGTTGCAGCATTACTAACAATGGGTATTTCAACTGTCGCCATTGGTCTGCTCCCAACCTATGAGTCTATTGGTATACTCGCCCCCATTTTATTAATCTTGTGTAGATTTGGGCAAGGTTTTGGCTTGGGTGGAGAATGGGGTGGGGCAGTTTTATTGGCGGTTGAAAATGCGCCAAAGGAAAAAAAGGCTTGGTATGGAATGTTCCCTCAGCTCGGGGCACCTATTGGTTTGGTTTTATCAGGGGGTATCTTTCTCTATCTATCAAACACTCTCAGTAACGAACAATTTTTTGATTTTGGCTGGAGAATTCCCTTTATTCTGAGTGCCGTTTTAATTGTGATCGGACTATATGTGAGGCTAAATATTTCGGAAACTCCTGAATTTGAGGCTAGTAAGAAAAAAAATAAACCACTGACTGCACCATTTATGACGGTGTTTAAGGAGCACTTTAAGCCTTTATTCATAGGAACATTTGTTGCTTTGGCAACATTCGTTTTGTTTTACTTGATGACAGTTTTTGTAGCAAGTTGGTCGATTGAAGAGTTAGGTATGACCAGAGATAAATTTCTAGAAAATCAAATAATATCGGTTATATTTTTTGCTTTATTTATTCCAATTTCAGCGTTATTGGCTGATCGGTTTGGTCGAAAACCCATACTTATTATTGCATCTTTTTTAATTGTCTTGTTTGGCCTTTCCCTTTCTTTTCTTTTAGGCTCAAGCGATTCCCAGAGTATTTTAATCACCTTGTCTATTGGGATGGCATTAATGGGTATTACATATGGCCCTTTGGGGACAATTTTATCTGAACTATATCCTACTAATGTGAGATATACAGGCGCATCATTATCCTTTAATCTAGCAGGAATTTTTGGAGCATCCTTAGCTCCATTTATAGCTTTATGGCTGTCTACAAATTTTGGTATTCAGTTTGTAGGCTATTACTTATCAATAGCAGCGGTTATTTCCTTAATTTGTGTTTCATTGTCATCGAAAGCTAAATAATAGATGCATTTTTTACTAGACCTTTATCAGTATATTTTAAGACTTTCATCGCATGCAAAAGCAAGGTACTACTTGTTTGTTTTGAGTTTCGCTGAGTCATCATTTTTCCCTATACCACCAGACGTTATGCTTGCACCCATGTGCCTGACAAACAAGACAAAGATATGGCAATTTGCGTTCATTACTACACTTGGATCTGTTCTCGGAGGGGTATTTGGCTACGTCATAGGTTTCTATGGATTTGATTTTATTGAGCCAGTAATAAATAATATGGGTTATTCAGAGAGTTATTTATTAGCAGTAAGATGGTTTAACGACTGGGGGTTTTGGGCTGTATTGATTGCTGGCTTTTCACCAATTCCATACAAGGTATTTACCATTGCGGGAGGGGTGCTGCAAATGCCTTTTGCCCCATTTCTTTTAGCATCATTGGTTGGGCGTGGTGCAAGATTTTATCTTATCGCCTTCCTTGTGAGAATATTTGGGGATCAGGCTGACTCTCTAATAAAAAGGTATATGGATAAGATAGGATGGGCGTTAGTGATTTTAATCGTTCTGATATTGGTGTTTTTTGCAATGGTTTAGTTATGTATAAAATATTTTCCACTATTGTGATTTGTTTGATTTGTTTGCCTATTAAAGCGCAAGCAAAATGTGATTATAATTACCTTAAAAATGATTTAATGTCGGTGTATAAAAAAATAGTCCAGAAAACCAACACAATACCAAAAATATTCTCCTTTTGTGGCGATAAAAAACACTATTTATTTAATGTCAGTATGTTTCAGAAGTTCAATGATGGGAAGGGCATCAATAGAGCTCTAGAAAAAGATCTGTTTAGCTTTCTTCTCCATGATTTTAATGCGAATAGTTATAGCAGGACCAGTTTGATTGTCAGATCTGATCAACAGCTAGAACTTGTTACCACCATCGTGAATAGAAAACCATTCAAAGCTGAAGAAATTATCGAGGAAGTTTTTTACGATGAAAATATTATTTCACCCGTAAGTTATGGGGAGTTGATGACTTTCGATAGACCAGATTCAGTTTTTGCAAAGTATTTTGAGTTCAATGAGCTATCCAACGAAGATAAGGCATACCTAGAAAAATTTAAGCCTTTTGTTGGTGGTCAAGAACTGTAGGGCTTTATAAATAATTATTAGTATTTTAAAGATATGGACGCAAGTGAATTTCTCGGGTAAATTGTAAATAAATACAACAGGAGATTTACTATGGCCGCATACGATCAAAAAGATTTAGAGAAATGGAAAAAAGGCTTGCTAAATGCAGGGTCGTCGCAATCGTCAAAAACTAAGCTCATTGCAATTGTTGTTATTGGGTTTCTTATCATTGCTGGATACCTAGCTAATTCCGGGTAAACACTCTCTTAAATATATATTTGTAATTTCTAGATCCACTGTTAACTTTTATTTTATGATTGTTAAATGTACTTCTATGAAATTTTTTTCGAACTAAAGTTTGAGGATAGGTCCTAATTACATTAACTTCTGATATCTTAGATTGGTAATAATTTATGAAAAAATTAGCCTTTGTATTTTTCTTTCTTCCCAGCTTTGTTTGTGCTGAGTTAATCAGTATTGATTTAATTTGTGGTGGTGAGGAGGTAACTAATTGTGATAGGGATAATATTTGCGACACACAACACAAAATGGAAAGAATTAAAATTGATGGCAATACTCTTGTTCATAAGACCCTAGGGAATCATTTTTTAAAAGTTGACGAAAAAGAGGCAAGCTTCATTGAGTATGACGAGAATGGAGAGATTGGCTTCTCTTTTAATGTGAGTCGAATTAATGGGACCATTAAGATAATAAGGGGTTGGGGAAAACCTTATAGCTTTACTGGAAAGTGTGAAGTTGGTCGTTCTCCAGTATTTGAGAAATAAATATTGATAACTAAGCATCGATTCTCACTAGAATTATTATTGTTTTTAAAAAAGATATGAAAAATACAAAACCATATGTACTGATGCAAAAAATCATATTATTTTTTGCATTAATCTGCTTTTCATTTTACGTTCTAACAGGAGATAATAAATTGTCCGATTCACATATTGCTGATGAGCATTTACATAAAAGTTTAAAGCTGGTTGTTTTTGAGTCAGAAACGTGTGGTGCCTGTAAGTCCTTTAAGAAGGATGTCTCAAATGATTGGAAATCAAATATTACGTTACAAAACACATTTGACTTTGCATCAACCCAAGATCAAGAGCTTTTAAAAGAGGTATGGGCTACGCCAACTATTGTTATGTTTAAAGATGGGAGAGAGGTATCAAGGTATACTGGATATGACGGAAATCAACATGCCTTCTGGAAATGGTTTGGTATGGAAATATTAACACCTGAGCAAAAGAAAATTGCATTCGAAAGTGGGACCGAAAGGGCCTTTACCGGATCCTTATTGGATAATGATGCAACTGGTTATTACGTTGATCCAATCACTGGTGATAAATTATTTCGTAGTGATACAAAATTTACAAGCGGTACTGGTTGGCCCAGTTTTTTTGACCCCATGCCAGGAGCACTGACCTTCAAGGATGATGGTAGAAGAATAGAAGTGCTTAGTGCAAGCTCTGGCATACATCTTGGTCACGTATTTAACGACGGGCCACCGCCGAGCGGAAAAAGGTATTGTATTAATAGTGCCGTCTTAAAATTTGTTGCCGATGAGAGTATTTAAAAAGTATATCTTATGATTACAGTCTATTACGACGACCTTTGTGGTATGTGTTCAAAAGAAATTAACTTTTATAAAAAAATATCAAATAAAGATACGTTTCAATGGTTACCTCTATCATCCTCAACAAAAGACTTAAAAAACGATAATTTAAAACAATCTGAAGCACTTCTTTTTTTACATGCAAAAGACGATAAAGAAAATTTTTACTTAGGTGTTGATGCTTTTCTTTTGATCTGGAGTAGGCTGCCAGTATTCAAGTACTTAAGATTTTTGTTTAAGCTACCAATTGTCTACCCAATCGCAAAATTTTTATATAATAAGTTTGCTTACTACCGTTTCAATAAATTGTCGCATTGTAAGTTGGCGTTTGATACCGATAACAAGAAGGGTAAATGATTGATTAAATATGTATTCACTCTCCTTATGATTCCTGCCGTGGCTTTCTCATTTCCTAATATGGTTGAACCTTTAAGTAAATTAATTGAAAGCAAAAGAGATTGGAAAGAATCTGGCATGGATACTTTTTTTATAGGTTTTAGGTGCGCCATTTCATTGGAGGCAGCGCAAAAAAGTATCTACGAAATTGATTCGGAAAGTTTATCTTTAAAAAAAGATTTTCAAAATAAAAGTACTTTATTATTCTCAAATCTTGAAGAAGTAAAAAGAAATATTAAATTAGATAAAACAAGCTTAGACGATATGTATCTTTTTTGGTTGGATATTTATAAAAAGGATGCACTGATCAATTACTCGTCACATATTAAAAAATTTGAAGGTCTGATTGGTGAGGATATTGAAACGTGCCTAGCTATTTATCCCTTCTACGAAAAGCTCCCCTATATCGTTGCATCAAGGTAAAACCTATTTATTTCTTTTTATTTAAAAATGTTCTCACTAATTTATATACAATCACCAGAATGATCTTTTTTAAAAAGAAAGTCTTTAATAAATATTTAATCATTTTCCCTAGCATTTTCACTAATTGCTTTCGACATCCGCAAAAGAGCCTCATTGAGATTTGACTTGGGCGTCGCAATATTTATACGCACATGTCCCTTTGAATTAAACATATGCCCGGGTTGCAGGGCGACACCATTCTCGAGAAATAACTTGAACGGATCAATGTGATCAATATGCTCGCATGATAACCATCCAAGATAGCTAGCTTGCATAGCATACATGTGCAAACCTGACATTTTTTTTACCGCCTGGATTAATAATTGTCTATTTTGTCTTAGATAATTAAGTAAAGCAATCCTCCACTCGTTACCATGATCAAGAACGGACTTAGTAGCGATGTAGCTGAATAGATGCGGGTCAGGAATGATGTTGCCAATCCCCCTAGCTGTTTTATCTCGTAACTCCTTATTCTTAATCACTGCCCATGCTAACCCTGCACCCGGAAAGTTATATGTTTTATTTAATGACATGAGAGTGATAGTATGATTTGAGGCCTCCTCATGGATACTGGCAATTGGTATATGTGATGATTCATCCAACACCAACCCAGCATGAATTTCATCCGAGCAAATGGTTATATTATTTGTAATCGAAAAATCAATAATTTTTTCTAACTCATTTTTGCTATAGACCGTTCCCCCTGGATTATGAGGGTTACAGAAATACAAAAGTTCTGTGTTCCTTTTACATACTTGCTCTAAAGAGTTTGATGTTAGTAGCAGTCTGTTATTTATGTTTTCAAGTTTAGCCTCACTATAATCTCTGCCTGATTCTTCGGCCGCAATTCTTAGATGATGATAGACAGGATTTGGCGTGATGATGTGTGCTTGGTTTGAAGTGCAGTTTTTACCTATTGCATACAAGGCAGAAACGACACTTGGCATGATCACTATCCAATCAGGCTCCACCTGCCATCGATATTGCTCATAGAGATGCTGTACGATATCCTCTTTGAATCCTTTTGGTTGGTGGGTGTAGCCATAAACTTCATGATTTATGCGAGTGTCAAAACATTCTTTGATACAAGGGGGTGATCTAAAATCCATATCTGCTACCCATAATGGGATCACTGTATCTTCATATGCATCCCATTTTATTGAGTCTGTAGCAAAGCGATTTATCTTTTCGTCAAAATTAAATTTTTCCATAGAACCATTATCATCTAATTTTTATTGAGTAGGAATTTTATGTGATAAATCATAAATAAACTATAGAATATTATTTATATGGAATTATCAGAATTTATTACCAATGCAATAAAGTGCATACAAAGGGGAGTAGTGGATCGGAAATCCCCTTATAGATTTCCAATACTGTCAACATTAGACAAAAATAATGTCTCACAAAGAATTCTTGTAGCAAGAGCCTTCGACGAAGAAAAAATGAGCCTTATTGTCTATACCGACAGTGCTAGTGAGAAATTTAGCCAACTAAAACAGAATCCTAACTGTTCCTTATTATTCTGGGATTCAAGAAAAAAATTACAAGTCCAGGTGCGAGGAAAAGCTAATTTTATAAAAAACAAAGATGTATTCTGGAATAAGCTATCGGACAACCAAAAAAAAGAATACTCAATTAAACCTTCGCCAGGAACCATGATTAAGAACTATGATTCTTATGACTATGATGATGTAGAGAGTAGATTTACAGTAATAAGCATTGAATTTAGAGAGTTACATATTCTTGAGCTTTGCAAAGATGGGCACAAAAGAGCTCAATGTAATTTGTTGGGGGATAAAAGGGAGGAGTTTTGGATGTGCCCCTAATTAGGGGCACATCCAAAAGTTCGTATAAAGTAACACTAAAAAAAGATACGATGTTTATTCAGCACCAATATCATACAGTTCAATTTCTGTTTCTAGGATCTTACCTGTTATACCATCAACCTCAACCTCAAACTCGTGGCCTTTATCTTTTACGTAGATGTCAAATTCATAGCTTGGATTATTATCTTCCATTGAATATTCAACATCGACTACCTTGCCGTTATATTTAGCGAGGGCAAAATCCTTGGCTTGTTGCTCAGAGATTTTAACGGCACTTGTGAAACTTTTGTCATCGCCAGACAACTCCAACTCATAATCATGAAGTGTATGTTTCAGTGCGTCACATTCAATCTCAATTTCTGAACCAGCTTTGGTTTTAATATCAAATTCATAAATAACCCGGTTATTTTCTACTTCCGATTCCATGCTTAAGATGTGCCCAGGATATTTACCGAGCGCTGCAGAGACGCATTTATCGATATCTGTCAACATATCGGAGACGGGCATTTTCTTAGCTTTGTCTTCCGCACCACCATGATTGTGTGCAAGCTTAATATCAACATGATCACGCATGACTGGGTATTCTGAAAGTAAGTCCATAGAATAAGCAGGTAGCGATGAGGCAACCAGCATAATAAGTATTTTTTTCATTGTAATTCCTTTAATTGATTAACTCTTCTACGACATTTTGCAGAGAAAAAGTTTATTTTTTTTTGTATGCGGAACTATTGTAATAATTCACATGTCACAAGAATGTTAATAAATTGTAACTTTTATGTTGCGTTTATCTTGATTTATTGAGTATACTAAATTGTAAAATTTTTTTGTTAACGGACGAGTATGTTTATGAATAAAGTTAGTTTACCTTTTTTATGCATTTTCTTTATGTGTTTTTCAAACTTAGCGTCAGCAGATATATCTGCTGGTGAAACAAGATATAAAAAAACATGTATAAATTGCCACGGTCCAGCAGGTAAGGGCGCGGCAAGTTATCCTAAGATATCTGGTAATGATATTGCTTACACAACAGATAAATTAGAAACATACAGAAGCGGTATTGAGATTGGTCCAAATTCTGGCTTGATGATTATGATGGCAAAGCCTTTAACAGATGAAGAGATTGCAAATTTAGCTGCTTATTTGAAAGATGCTAAGTACGAAGTAAATTAAAACAATAGGAGATATTATATGAAGGTTTTAAGTAAGATTAAAATGCTCTTTGCAGCTACCGCTGTAGCATCAGTAATGATGCCAACAGCTGCTTTAGCTGATAACGGAGGGACCCCTGGAATTGGTTCTATGGTGATCATGTCTGGATTGAAAAATCCTTGGGATATGGCATTTACCAAAAATGGCGATATGTTTTTCACTGAAAAATGTGATGGTCTTTCAGTAAAAACTGCTTCTGGTGTTAATAAATTATATGGCATGAAAGGCTCAAAAGGCTATGGTGCTACTGGTAACGATCTTTTTTGTGAAGGTCAAGCAGGTATGCTTGGGGTTACTTTAGATCCTAAGTTTGCAAGTAACAGAACTTTATATCTATATTCAACTTCTAATAAATATCATGGAGATGGTTGTAAAACTAACTTTGAAAAATGTGACGGCAACATTGTTATGAAATTCAAAGTAAGCAAAGATTTAACTAAAGTTTCTGGACGTACTGATATTGTTAAAGATATTCAATACAAGCCTTTTAAATCTGATCAACCATTTGGTGGCCCTGGCGCTCACAACGGTGGAAGAATGGCTTTTGGTCCTGATGGTTATCTTTACGTAGGTACAGGCGACCGACATAGAGGTATATGTGGTCAAGACAACACATTACTTTGCAGTGTGGTTTTAAGAATTGATGGTAATGGTAAAGGTCATCCAAAAAACAAGGTTAAAGGCGACAAACGTATATACACGTATGGTCACCGTAATGTGCAAGGCATTGCATTCCGTCCAAGTGATGGTGCTGCATTCACTGCTGAGCATGGACCTTGGCACAATGATGAAATTACAAAATTAGTTAGTGGCGGTAACGGCGGTTGGGATCCAGCAGAAAAAAGAGCTGGTCGTGGCGCTTGTCCTGACCAATATTGTGGTTATGAGCCAAATCAAATGGAAGGTATGACACCTGCTGTTCGTGCTGCATACACTCCAATGAGTGATACACGCTTTAAAGACCTAATGCCACCTGCATGGCAGAATAATGGTTATTCACAGGGTACTGGTTCTGCTGCTTTCCTTAAAGGAAAAGAGTGGGGTATCTATGAAGGCCGTTTAGCTACAGGTATTATGGGTATTGGTTTCGGTGGCACTCCAGGTGGCATGCGTATCGATATAACAGACTTAGCTGAAGATGGTTTATCAGTGAAAAGTGTTATTCATATGCCAGTTGGTGTATCTAAGAGATTCCGTGGTCTAGAAATGGGCCCTGATAATGCTCTTTATGCTACAACTGATGAAGGTGAAATTTACAAAATTTCAGCTACAGCAAACTAGGATTTAACTTACAAGGGCTTTTGCCTGGTAGGTAAAATTTAAAAAACCCCCATTTCTATGGGGGTTTTTTTTATTCAAAATCATGTTTATCGATTTACTCTACTTTTGACGTCGTCAGCAAAACCTTCATAAGTCCTTATCGCTGTAACCTTCGCAGATACATGCTGCCCCATTTTTTGCATGATAGGTAGGTCAAGTAAAATTTGATCAACCAGTTCCATATTTTCCACATCAACAATTGCTATAACCCTTCTTTCACCGATTACTTTCCACAAATCAACCACCAGCCCTGATTTTTTTGCATTCAATGCAGCATCCGCCTCTTCAGACCATATTTTAAATAAATCATTTTGAGACATATCAGACGAATAGCTCACATCAAAATCTAGATGAAATAACATTCTTCCTCCTTATTAAAGTTATTTTTCTTAAAAGTATATTGTATAGGCAAGAGTAATTACTACGACTCCTAAAAGATTCATCATTATCCCCGCCTTGATCATATCCTTGATGGTTAAAATACCTGATGCATAAACAATCGCATTGGGTGGTGTGGCTACAGGGAGCATAAAGGCAAAGCTTGCCGCCAAAACAAGAGGTATTGCAAGGCTTTCAGGGGGTAATGCTGCGGCAACGGCAATTGATGTGACAATGGGTAAAAAAGTTGATGTGGTTGCGGTGTTTGATGTTAGTTCTGTAAGAATGACTATAAAACATACTATTAACAACACTAAGACCCAAGGTTCATAATTTATAGCCAGAATGATTGAATCCCCCATCCATTGACCAAGACCTGAAGTATTGATAGCTTTTGCCAAGGATAGACCTCCACCAAATAGAATTAGTAGCCCCCAAGGTAAATTCTTAGTTTCCTCCCATAGAAGCAAGTCGGTTTTTTTATTATGGGAAGGTATTATAAATAAACTGATAGCAGCAATAATAGCTATTCCGGCGTCAGTGAGGCCGGAAAAAATGTCAATTTTGGTAATGTAGGACCGTGAAAGCCATAATATTGCCGTAATAAAAAAAACAGTAAGCACTTTTGTCTCGTTTTTGGTGATAGAACCTAACGCATCAAGGTTTTCTTTTATTTTTTTTCTTCCATTTTTATTGAGGTTGAAGGAGGAAGGATATACAAACTTTGTGAGCACAAAAAAACCTACAAATAGCATTAAAAGGCCAATGGGTAGTGCTATTTTCATCCAGTCAATAAATGATATATCGATACTGTAATTCTCTAACATATAGCCTGCAAAGACGATGTTTGGTGCAGTGCCAATAAGGCTTGACATACCTCCCATTGATGATGCGTAGGCGATACCTAATAGAAGAGACTTATTAAAATTCTGCAAGTCCTCCTTAGAAACATCTCGTAAACTTTCTTTAAAATTTAGACCAAGAGCGAGGCATATAGGAAGTAACATTAATGTGGTTGAGGTATTCATTACCCACATGCTAATGAAGAAAGATATACCCATTAAGCTAGCAATAATTTTGTTTGTAGAGTGATTTACTAGCGCTAATATATTTAAAGCTAACCTTTTGTGCAGCCCTGATGATTGAATCGCAATTGCTAAAATAAAGCCACCTAAGAACAAAAAAATACTCGGGCTTGCAAAAGAAGATGCAGCTTCTTTAAAGTTCATTACCCCCAGAATAGGGAAAAGGGCTAGAGGGAGAAGGGCGGTAACTGGAAGAGGTATTGATTCGGTACCCCACCATAATGCCATTAGTAGCGCTACTCCAGCAATAAGCCAAGCGTCTTGGGAAAGGGAGGAGGGTGGTGAGGTGATTAGAAAAATGCAGAACAGTAATAAACCAGCCCAAAAACCATACTTTTTGTAAGCTGGTTTACCCATCTAATTATTCAGTCGCCATCCAATGCATACTGCACTTATATTCGCAAATAGTAGTTTGTTCGTTGTCTTTATCAAAACATTTGGTTTGTGCGGTATCTACACCCGTGTATTGCTTACAAAGCTCTCTCATTCTTTCTATAGGATAATCCTGTGTGGTTGGGTTATAAAAAAGTCTTCCTTGATATGCATTGGCTTTACTTGGTTCGTAAAATTTCGCAAGACTTTCACTAGACAAGATTGAATTGGATAACAACAAACATAATAAGAGGTTATATCTCATACTAATAAGTTTACCTTTAGATAATACGATAAACAATTATTTAGAAAATTTAAAAATAATAAAAATTATCTGAAAATAATTTCAAGGAATGAATAATCGTCAACAAAAGCCTGGGTGGTGTCATTGAATGCTTTCATACTGCCCAGAATTTTTGATGATTCCATAACTGTTGGATCAATAAAATTACCCATATGCTTCTCAAATTCTTCTAAAGAGAGCATATCTTTGTTTTGTTTTTCTACCTCAAAAACACCATCACTAAAGACATAAAGCTTTGAGTATTTATTTAGTGTGACCATGGATTCTTTATAATCAAAATCCTTCATGTAACCAATGGCTATATTCGGAGTGTGGAGTGATTCAATATTTACCTTTTCTAAAGTATTGGTGTTGATAATGTATGCCGGAGGATGTCCGGCGCTTGAGTATGTAAGTTGTCGATTTTTTTTATCGTAAACTCCATACCAGAGCGTAAAAAATTTATTTCCATGGTCCTCCATGAGAAATACGTTATTTATTGCGTTAAGAACAGATCTAGGCTTTAAAAAATTAACGTTTTTTAAGGATTGAGCTCGTAAAACATTCATAGCAGAAACAGACATTAATGCAGAACCAACGCCATGACCGCAGACATCGAGCAAGTATATTGAAAAATAATTATCGTCAATCCAATGATAACCAAAAGCATCCCCACCAAGACCTGAGGAGGGTATGTATTGCCAAGAAGTTGATACTTGATCGTCTATGGGAGCTGGTAATAAATCATTGATGTATTGTTTTGCATCATTAATTTCCTTGGCCAAGTCTTGTGATAACTGGTCGATAAGCAAACGATTCTCAATGGCTAAGCCTGCTTGGGAGGCTAGTCCTTCTGCAATCGATTGATGTACAGAGCTAAATGGAACAACGTCATCATTGATCGTACAATTGATAAGTTGCATAACAGCAATTATTTTGTCGTGATGATTTATGATCGGTATAGCTAGTACCGATTCTGTTCTATAGCCTGTTTTTTTATCGAAAATTTTTGTTTGTGAGAAATCAAGATTTTTTTCGTGATAGGCGTCTGGAATATTTATGGTTTTTTTTGTTAGTGCAGTGTGCGAGACTACACTTTTATGATTTTCGTTGCTGTCTATAAATAGAGGTATGTCTGGTAAATCAATAATTTCTTGCCCCTCACCACCTTTAAAAATTCCCAGCGAAGTATTCCTAAGCAAATCAAACTTCAAGTATTGATCATTCTTTGCGCTATACAAGGTAGCACCGTCAGCGTTCAAAAGATCTTGGGAGGTTTTTAGGATAGTTTCAAGTAATAAATTGAGGTTAGGTTGTTGGCTTAGTAACCTACCAATTTTTGACAATTCACTTACAATATCACCTGTAAATTGTTGATTATGTTTATTTTTTTTATTCAAAATACAAGCCTAAATCACTACATAGTACGTGCATAATGATTATTAAAATAGTAAAATATTATTTTTTTGATGCTTCTATTGCTTGTTCAACATCTTGAATAATGTCATCAATATGCTCAATACCAACAGAAATTCGGATTAAATCCTCACTTACACCCGCCTTTTTCTTTTGTTCCGGGGTTAATTGCCTATGTAACGTGGAGGCTGGATGGCAAGCAAGTGATTTTGCATCACCCATGCTTAGCACCCTAAGGATCATTTGAAGCGCATCAATAAATTTTGCACCCGCATCTCTGCCACCCTTTATACCAAAACTTATAATACCCGAGGCATGTCCGTTAGTAATTTTTTTACATACATCGTTATATTTATCGTCAGGTAGGGCAGCATAATTAACCCATTCAACCCTCTCGTGCTTGTCTAAGTACTTTGCCAAGGCCAATGCATTCTCGCAATGTCGCTCCATACGAACTCCCAAAGATTCTAGCCCCAACATAATGATGTAGGCATTATTGGGTGAAAGACATGCCCCAGTCTCTCTAAGAGGGACTACTCGACAACAACCAATAAAGGCAGCTGGACCAAATGTTTCGGTATACACAATCCCATGATATGAGGGATCAGGTTCATTGAGCATAGGGTATTTATTAGGTTCCTTTGCCCAGTCAAATTTTCCAGAATCTACAATAATCCCACCGATTGTCGCCCCGTGTCCGTCTATATATTTTGTAAGTGAATGAATAACGATATCCGCACCAAAATCTATAGGCCTACATAAATAAGGGGTGGCAACAGTGTTATCAACAATTAGAGGGATGCCATGTTTATGAGCAATCTCTGCAAATTTTTGTATATCAATGATATTTCCTAAAGGATTGCCAATAGACTCACAATACAAAGCTTTAGTATTTTTATCTATTGCCTCATCAAGACCTTTGTAATCAGCTCCATCAACCATCTTTACTGTAATACCTTGCTTTGGAAAACTGTGAGTAAAGCAGTTATAAGTACCCCCATATAACTGACTCGTACTGACAATATTATCCCCAGCTCTAGCGATCGTCTGAATGGCATAAGTGATTGCAGCCATTCCAGATGCAAGAGACAGTGCGGCAATTCCACCCTCCATCTCTGCTACTCTTTTTTCAAGAACAGCGTTGGTTGGATTTCCTATTCTCGTGTATATATTTCCCTCAACCTTCAGATCGAAAAGATCGGCGCCGTGCTGTGTATCATCGATCGTAAATCCTGAGGTTTGATAAATTGGGGTGGTTGCTGATTTTTGGTCGTTTTTATCTGAGTCATAACCATGGTGAAGTGCTATTGATTCAAGTTTCATTTAAGTATCCCTGTAATCATGAGAAATCTATTGCTCCGTCATTAATTCTTGTCCACTTAAAAATCAAATATTCAAGAAGATAGTTTGAGTTGTAAAACTTATAAGACCTATTTGGAAACTTATCCATTGATCTTAAGACATAATTTGCTTCGATTGCTGGCTTTGATTTTTTCCCGATATATTTAGGGGTACAGTTTGTTAGTCCTTTCTTTTTCATATAATGCAACGTTCTACATATACGTTGGCTTACGATCTCGCATCGTGCTGTCCAGCTAAAATTAATGTATCCCGTGTGAGCAAAAAGATTTGGTATGCTACTGAACATCATTCCTCGATACCAACTCGTTTCGTTTATATTAATTTTTTTATCATTGACGAAAATATCAATACCACCTAATAATTGTGCATTAAGACCAGTTGCCATAATCGTAAGATCAGATTCAATAATCTTACCGCTTTTTAATTTAACACCATTTTTTTCCCAATTACTTACTTCATCATGTTCAACAGATACCTTGTTTGATTTTACCGCCATAAAATAGTCATTATCAAGGCTGCAGGCGGGTCTTTGATCCCAGAAGTCATAAGCAGGAACATTGGTGTCATCGTAATAAGGATATTTGGCGAGTATTTTCTTTCTGTAGGACTTTTTAAATAATCTGCTGTGGAAATAATCTATAAGAGTCTCATATGTTTTATAGAGTCTTGTAGATTTTTCACTGCCATCAACGTTAACAATCCACGCGGGGCTTCGTTGAATTAGTGTTACTTTTTCAGCATCTTTCACAACAGCAGGTGCCATTGTAACTGCAGTACAACCACTCCCAAGGATTGCAACTTTCTTTCCTTTAATCGATGCATTTCCCCAGTCTTGAGTGTGTACAATTTCTCCCTGATATTTATTTTCATCCTTAAATTTTGGGAAATTAGGATACTTATAGTCTCTCGATCCTGTGCAACAGATAACATATTGACTTCGAAAGTCTTTCCGATTTGTTTTAGTTATCCATTCATTATTCTTCCAAGACATGGATGTGACTTTGGTGTCAAATAATATATGCTCTCTCATGTTAAATTTTTGAGCAGAATTATTTAAATAATTTTTGATATCCTTGCCTTGGCCAATTATTGGGCCATCCCAAGGGTTAAACGTAAAACCATAGGTGTACATATCTGTATCTGAGCGGACTCCCGGAAATACCATTTGATCCCAGGTACCTCCAAGATCAGTTCTTGCTTCGATTACCTTGTAGGTAAGTTCAGGAAAGTTTTTTTGGAGATAGTACGCTGAAGCTATTCCAGCTATACCTGAACCAATAATAATAACGTCTATTTTATCCATGCACTAAAATAAATTACAAATAACCGAGTTGAAATAAAGACATAAAAAAACACCATAAGTTTTGTTCTGTTACGATGATACATCAAATTATTACAAAAAATTATAATCTACAACTTAATACCCAAACTATAAAGCTTATAACTGTCGACCCTTTTTTTAGTATTAGTCATTTAAAAGTTTTTTCATCATCAAAAAGTGCTGCGCTTGCGTGATAATATAATGATATTATTTTTTTAAATTTCGTAAATTAGTATGGCTGAAAAACACGAAGTACAAAAGCTTATTGAACAGATCTATGACTCTTACTCAACCCAAGATGATGGGGGGGTAGCTAATTATATTCCAAAGCTTGCAACCGCAAATCCAGATGATTTTGGTATTTCAATATTAAGCACCAAGGGTGAGTTTTTTGAATATGGAGATGTAGATACATTATTCACGATTCAATCGATATCTAAACCTTTGGTATACGGTATGGTTTTAGAGGTCTTCGGTGAAGAGGAGGTTGAAAAAAAAATTGATATTGAGCCTAGCGGGGAAGCTTTTAATTCTATCGAGCTTCAACCGCAAACGAATCGACCCTTCAATCCTATGATCAATGCCGGGGCGATTACAGCATCAGGAATGTTATTTGGTAAGTATGGTAACAATGCCATCGACTTTATACTTGATAAATTTAGTATGGCCGCTGGGAGAACTCTCGAGATTGATAAGGAAATTTATCATAGTGAGTCATCCACTGGACATCGTAATCGTGCAATAGCATATCTTCTTTTAAATTTTGGCATGATTGATGATTACGTCGAACAAATCCTCGAGATTTATTTTGCTCAATGTTCAATCCTAATCAATTGCCATGACCTTGCATCCATCTCGGCAACCATTGCTAATTTAGGTGAAAATCCATTAACCAAAAAAGAAGTTTTTAGTATTGATGCTATCAAAAATATGCTTTCTGTAATGTACACATGTGGTTTGTATGATAATACTGGCCGATGGGTTAATGAGGTTGGAATACCAGCAAAAAGTGGTGTGGCAGGAGGTATCATGGGAGTTGTGAACAGGCAAATGGGTGTTGCTACTTATTCACCCAAACTAGACATATTTGGGAATAGTTGTCGCGGCATATCTTCTTTCAGGATGCTATCTAAAGAGCTTGGCCTTCATGCCTTTGACTGTATGAACCAAGGCTCAAGTTTTTTATCCACCTTGCTAAAGTAAAAGGTAAAATTTTTTTATCTTTTACGCCTCATTTTTTTAACCTTACATCATTGAAATAATTAAATAGTTGTATGTTTCCCTACCTGCCAAATGATTCGCTCAAAAACTCTTGTTAGCATAAATAAATCCTTTTGCTCATTGCTAGAAATATCTTTATCTTTTATTAGTTTATCTCTTATGTTTTCCATTAAAGATCCTCGGTCAGAGGTCAGTTCTCTTATTGCAGTTAGGTTATCCTCGTCAATCTGATATTCCTCCAATAATGTAAGAATCATATGCAAACTTTCGATCATTGATGAGCAAAGTGTTGATTGCTTCAATCCCTTCTTGTCGGCCGTCAAAACAAACTGGTCTAGTGAGACAAGTATTGATTTTAAAGAATCATTCCTGCTTTCTAATTTTAGCAATTGATCAATGCCTGTACCCTGACTTTTTTCAATAACCTCATCTGAAAAAGTTTTAATTGAATTTAATAGCAATAAATATCCACTATGTCTTTCTGAAGCTATAAAATCCATTGCATTATTAGATCGCAGACAGTCCATATAGTCCGGCAAAAAATTGACCAATCTCTCTTGCTCCTTTGAGATAAGATTGCACGATAATATTGGGTCGTTGGCTGCTTCTTTATATATAAACTGTGGCTTACTAATAAGGTCAACCTCATCGTCAGGGAATAGAATTGATAAGCGTGCGTTAATTATTGTTCGAAATAAAGTTGAAAGTATGGCCCCGAACAATTGGAGACATAAATACAATAAAGATAATTTTAAGGCTAGGGTCTCAGTATTTATATTTTCATTATTAAGATCTAAAAGAAGCTTTGGAAAAATGAATACAAGGATTAAGGTAAATATGGAGCCTATACATTTTGTGAAAAATTGAAAAAATATTACTTTCTTTTCTTCTCCTTGAGCATCTGGGTTAAATAAAATCATCGCCAAACCAGAACCAATGTTACTACCTATAATCATGAACGCACCAGACTCGATTGGGATAACCAAGGCTAGGACTAGAGTAATCACCAGAATCGATATGGTTGACGTTGATTGGGTGATTAAGGTAAAAAATAAGCCCAGCAGTATGGAGATCACTATGGTCTCAGAGGCAAATTCAAAAAATTCATTCACCCAAAACGAATCCTGAAAAACTTCAGCCCCATTCTTAATCAATCCGAGACCTAAAAAAATTAAACCTACCGCAAAAATGAATGGAACCTTACGAATAAAACCATCCTCATTTTTTAAATTAAACAGATATATTATTCCAATCAAACTTAGCATAAAGTATCCCAGAATCTGTATATCAACAGAGGCAAGAAAAACAAGCAGGGAAGTACCTACGCTTGTCCAAGCAAGAACCACCAATGAATTTGAATAGGAAAGGGCATTCGATTTAATCAATCCTATCGTCATAAAAGTTGCTGCAGAAGTGCTTTGTGTTAGAAGGCCAATAAATATACCTGTGAAGGTTTTTGTAAATTGGTTGTTCGTGAATTTGTTAATAAGGTTATAAAAATTTTGACTTGAAAACGCTTTAATAGAGGTCGATAAAGAATTTAACCCAGACAGAAATAAGCCTAGTCCAGAGAGAGCTATAGTAATCTCATACATTTACTTAGCTGTCCTTTAAGACAAAAGTGATGATCTTATAGGATCTTAATAGGGTAAAAGATATAGCAATGCCCATTATGGTTAATAGAAAGAAACGTATTTGTAAATAACGCTTCTTCACTAAATCTTTAAAAATATCAACTTGGTTTTGGTACAAAAACTTTACTTCCTGGGTTGTTTGAAAAAATTCATTTTGTAATGGTCTATCAATGCCTCTTATTTTTCTGTCAAGCCGTTTGTAACTATCCTTATTTTTTAAATCAATCTCTAGTAAATTTTTTATGTATGTTGTCCGCAATTTTTGATGATTATTCTTTAAGGATAAAATTTTTGCGCAATCAATTAGGTTCTTATTATTGGTACAATAGTCATAAGAGTTGTTTAATAAATTTTGTGAGGATGCAAAATAAGAGTTAAATTCCCGTCGATATTTTTTGTAATCATCCTTTTCATGGCCTCTGATAAGAATATTTTTCCAGGCTTGAATCTGAGATTTAAACTTACCATCTGCGTTTGCTAAGGAATGATTAAGTAAATAAATATTAGTTAATTTAGTATTTTCAATATTTACAATTTTATTAATACTCCATAATGAGAATAAAGAAAAAATTCCGATTAATATCAGTAGCCCAATCCATATCATTACGAAATTTTGTAAAGTTTTTTTTATATTGATTTGTTTTGTTTTAGCCATCTAACATCCTTACTATTTTAGATTCAGCCTCTTTTTAAATCATCACCAATATCACGAGTAGGTTCCTTGGTCATAAAATCGGGGGTGACCGGAAGAGCTAAAGTTTTTTTAGTTGTTAGTATTTTAGTTATAGCAATATACTCTAAAGCTAATATAGTACACTCATTTACAATCTTTGTTCCGTGTAGTATCTTGGTATCATTTAAAGGGGATTCCATGATGTTAGAGACAAATATTAGTCATAAAAAAGGCATATTGATTATTCAAGCTACTGGACGTTTAGATGGACTTACATCCAAAAAATTTTTAGAAGTCGCCGTGGATGAAATTTCTAAGGATAGTAATAACGTTGTTTTAAACCTTGAAAGATTGGATTACATTAGTTCAGAGGGTTTACGTTCTGTATTAACTGCCGCAAAAAACGCAAAGAGTCTAAGTGGAAAGTTAGTCTTGTGTGGCCCAACTGCAGGTGTTAAGGAAGTCTTGGATATTAGTGGTTTTGGTCAGATGTTAGGCGTATTTGACACTGAAGATGAAGCTCTTGACGCTATGTAAATAAATATATGCAAAATACAGAAGAAAAATTTTGTATAAGCCTCACGAATGGACTTGAGGATCTTCCTCTATTGACATCTAGGCTAGAATTATTTTTCAAGTCTCTACCGCATCTTGTCAATCCAATTAACCTTCTGATGGAAGAACTTTATTCAAACTCTATATATTATGGTGAAGCTGACGATCTTCAAGTAAAAATAACGTTAAAAATTAGTGACGAAATTCTAAATATTACTTATCAAGATAATGGTATTGCTTATAACCCTTTTGAGAATAAAAAAGCTCCAAGTTTAGATGATGATATTGAGGATCGTGCAATAGGCGGTCTTGGTATTCACTTTGTTGAAAATATGACGGATCAACAAAGCTATGAAAGGAGGGAGGATATGAATATCCTTTTTCTTGAAAAGAATATTAAACATTAAATAAGGTATAAATATGCCAAGTATTGAGCAAGCCCAAAAAGTAATATTTGAACTCTTGAAAGACTTTGAAGAAGACACTCTTAACATACTAAAGAATAGTCCCGTAGCTTTGAGGATCATGAAAATTTCTGATAAAAATATTATTTTTGCTAATCCTAGATATAGAGAAATGTTTGAAGTTGAAGAAAAGGATCTGCAAAATTTAACGCCGTTAAGGGTTTATCGTAATGCTAGTGATTTTGAAGAACTGAGTGTGCGGCTTGAGAAGCAAGAAAATATAGTCGACCTGGTGCTAGCGATGAAAACGTTATCCGGAAAACCTCTTCAGGTCATGGGGTCCTTCCATCATCTTCGCTATCTTGATCAAGATGTTGTACTTGCTTGGTTTTATGACATTACTGCAGCTCATAGAGCAAAAGAGATTGCTGAAGAGGCTGCAGAATCAATCCGTATCAGTCAAGAGGCGCTCCAAGGTGAATTAAATGAGGCTGCAAGTTACATTCAAAGCCTATTACCGGAACCACTAGATGACGGCTTTGTGAAATCAGCATGGAAACATGTTCCATCCTCAGACCTCGGGGGGGATGCTTTCGGCTATCATTGGATTGATAAAGACCATATGGGTATATACCTGGTTGATGTATGTGGACATGGTGTTGGCGCTGCAATGCTTTGTATATCAGCTATTAATTCAATTCGATCGCAGCTATTGACTGAAACAGATTTTAAGAGTCCAGCCTCTGTATTAAATGGACTGAATCTTGCGTTCCCAATGGAACAACAAAATTTAAAATATTTTACTATCTGGTATGGAGTCCTTTCAAAAAAAGATCGTGTATTAAAATATGCATCGGCCGGTCATCCCCATGCAATATTGCTCAATCAGGATAAAGCTAAGCATAAACCGAACCTTAAAACACTTGCAACAAAAGGGGTGGCTGTGGGTTGCTTTGACGGAGTGAATTATCTTGAGGATCAAATTCAGCTAAGCAATAAAGATAAGCTTTATGTTTTTAGCGATGGTGTTTATGAGATTGTTGACAGGGATGACAAGGAGATGACTCTTGCCGACTTTACAGCATTGATTGACAAAGATTTTAATAGTCTTGAACATCTTCAATCTGAATTAATTTATGAAAAAATTAAGAAACTAAAAAAAGATGATGGTCCTTTTGATGACGATTTTTCTATTGTTGAGCTAATCATTAACCCATAAACTTATTCTTAATAATTCATTAATAAAAAACGATGGAGGACAAATTATTTCATCCTCCACCAATAATACTTTTTACCAAGCATAAATCTTAAAACTATTTACTTAAGTCAGTTGATCTTTTGCCGGCGCGTATGTTTCTTTTTCTGACGGGAATGTTTCTGCATGAACATCTGCCGCGAATTGATTTACAGCAGTCTTAATGAGATCAGCCCCATCCATATAGGTTCTTACAAATTTTGGCTTGAAGTCTGTTGAAAATCCTAGCATATCTGGAAGAACCAGTGCTTGACCATCCACATCCAATCCCGCACCTACTCCTACTACAGGAATAGAAACTGCATCTCTCACTGCAGCACCCACATGCTGCGGAACGGCCTCCAAGACAATTGCTATACACCCAAGCTTATCTAGTTTTTTAGCTTCCTCGACAATACTAAGGGCACTTTCTTTAGTTTTTCCCTGAGCTTTAAAGCCACCAATAGCATTATGATGAGATGGAGTAAGACCGATATGTCCGATAGCTGGGATGCCAGATTCAGCGAGATGAGCATAAAGCTCTTCATTTCCATCAACTCCCTCTATTTTCAACGCATTTGCTCCAGCTTTGATTAAAATTTCAACATTGTCCATTGCCTCCTTGAAGCCTTTTCTATTACTCATAAAAGGCATGCCTGCAATAAGAAATTTATCTTTTGCCCCTTTTTTTACCGCTCTGGTATGCATCGCAATTGTTTCAACGTCACAATTTAATGTATCTTCTTGCCCATGGACTACCATAGCTAAGTCGTCTCCGATTAAAATACCGTTGATGTCGGTGTCATTTAAAATCTTAGCACTCCAGTATTCGTGTGATGTAACAACAACAATTTTTTTACCTTCTGCTTTTAATTGCTTGAAACTCTCTAATACGCTCATGATCTTATTCCTTTAATTTTTAATTATTTAATTTTAATGACGGTAATTTATATTATGAAACCTAGCAATACACTGATTAACTATTAAATTGTGCTTGTTGATTGCAAGGCATTAATCATCATCATTTAAAACAAGGTAAGACTTTTGGTCGTGATTTGCTTTGATTTAGATGACTGCATACAACATTGGGTGTTGTCATATGTCAAGCATCTCCTAAACTATATAGTATTCAGTGATGTCCAACAAGAGCTTGTAAAATTGTTGTAAAGTATGGTCAGTAAGTAGATTAATTTTATAAATTTGCTTTTTTAAACATTCATCTTGAGAAACAAATTTTTGCAAAAAAATATAATTAGAAAAATATATTTGAACAAGCGTCAGGAACTATCTTCATCAATATTTAAAGAGAAGTCATCAAGACTTATTGAGGATACGGTGTCACTTATTGATAAGGATAGGCCAAAATGTGTTCATTGTTTCTTGCCTATTTTTGCCAAAGATGAAATTGATACCACACCTATTATTCAGTATTGTTGGGACAATAAAATCAGTCTTCTTGTCCCCGTCAGCAACTTCAACGAAGGAACAATGAGGAATGCAGAGTTTCGACCCGACACTAAGACTGTGCAAAAAAAATATAATATTACAGAGCCACTTAACCCGGTGTGGATAGCCAACCATAATATTGATATGGTGATCACGCCGCTCCTGGCTTTTGATGCTAAAGGATATCGCGTCGGTTATGGCAAAGGGTTTTATGATCGATTTTTTGATTCTTTAAATAAAGACACGAAAAGGGTAGGGATAAGTATCTTTGATCATTGTGAGGGCATAGAGGGTTTAGCTAAACATGATATCCCTTTAACTCATTGTGTTACCCCTAATAAAACTTATTTCTTCGTTGAATAAGATCTGTAGCAGGATTTATATAAGCTAAATTAATAATAATAAAGGAGAAAAAAATGAAATTATCATCACTTAAGACAACAAATATTTTTTTAGGCGCAATAGCCTTAGGACTGTTATTAAATGTAAGCAATGTAATTGTTGATAAAGCTTATGCAAACGATTGGGATTTGGTGGTTGAGCTTAACAAAAGTAATGTAAAGATTGATAGAATTCAAGAAAGTCTAGTCATCATTGACAAGAATGTAAGGGTCATGGAGAAGATCATAGATGATGCTGAAAACAATCTAACCGAAATAATCAAAACTACTTGCCAAAGTTGATTGGTTTAAAATTATGATCTGAAAAATGTTTGTTGTTTTTCTTAGTCTTTAAAAGGCATAAAAAAAGAGCCAAAGGACTCTTTTTTTATCGTACATCTTTTTTTACCTATTACTTCTTAGGATAATATTTTTTTGGATCTTCGTATTGAATTTTTTTTGGCTCGGCAGCTTTCTTTTCAGCTTTTTTATCAGCCTCTTTCTCAACTTTTTCAGAATTTTTATCGTCATGACTATGGTCACCATGACCATCTGCGAATGCAATCATAGACGACATCGCTATTAATAGTGCAGCTAAATACTTAAGCATTAGTAGTTTCCTTTGTATAAATTTATCTTGCAGACATATTATCAAAATCACAGCGTCATACAAGCTTTTAGTATTATATTTTTAAATCATCTAGAGGGATAATATGCTTTTCTTTTATTACAAATTTGATGGATAATTAAATTAAATGACAGAAATTACAACAACAACAATTAGATCTATAAATAAATTATTCTTACTTGCCTTGCTAACTCCTCATATAGCATTCTGTGAGAGTGATTTTTTAGACAACAAAGGCCTAGTTTGTAAGCAGGTTGTTGAATGCAAAAACGATTTTCCTAAGAATGAGTTGTATATTAATGCGTTTAAGGCTCTTTTGGCATCAGGAAGATGTGATGAAGGGTATGCCTTGACAAAAGGAATGGATAAATCTGTCTACACACCAACTTATATGCCACCCATAAGACTTTGGTGTGGGGCTGATGCATGCAGTCAACCTTTTATGGATGGGAATGCTATTAAAGACAATCAACTCTATTACGAAATGAATGCATCAAAAATCTTAGTGCACAGATACACTCTGGACAGGGAGTCAATGATAATGTCGCAATCATTCATGAATATGCCTTTTTTCTATCGATGTGAAGTGACTTCCAACAAGGATGATATCTATGCACCACTTACCAATGAAATTAATAAGGCTCAATAACATGTGTATATTTAATATTAAAAAAATACTTTTATTGGTATGTGTGGTGCCAAATTATCTTTTTGCATTTTCAGGCTCGCTTGAAGAATATATGTCCCAAAATCCATCCTGGGATTCTTCTGATAGAGCATCATTGTCCTACATCACATTAAGATGCAGTGTGTTGTATAAAGAAATTTTGGTCATAGACAAAAATATAGATAATATGCAAAAGAACCAAGAACCCCTAAAAATAGATACTGCGCACTTTCTCAGCATCTCATCAGACATTTATAAAACAAGCTGTATTAACCTTGAGTGCATTAATGAAGAAAAAAAGACAGCCCAAAAAGTAATAAAAAAATGGGCCTCGACATACAAAGATGAATTATCAACAATGATTGAAGTTCAAGGTGAAGTGATATACAGCAATATTAAAGACTTTTATGTATGTGAAAACTTAGTAAAACCAATCATTTAAGAGTAAGACCTTAATCTTTTTATGACTTATTTTTTTTATTTTTATAGTAGTCATACAACTTGGTATAGCAGGGACAAAAAGCCCACATAATAAACCAAGTAAACAAAATTCCGTTTGTTACATACCCTGAAGCAAACCATTCCATAATTCATTTCTCTTTATATTAAGTAACATCTTAAAGACGCTTAAATATAAATAATGTTCCTTCAAATCTCAATAACATTTTTTTTACGATGATCTCTATGCAAAGAAAAATAATTGTACTAAATTACCTATTACATATTTGGTATAAAAATATTAATCGTCTATAGCATTGGTATAAAAGGATTGGATAGATTTGAATAAGCAAAAAGGAAAGGTAAACTATAAATACTATGATTTTATAATGGCAGCCTTTGTAACGGTTCTCATCACTGCAAACATTATTGGCCCTGCAAAAATTTCTCAACTGGATTTACCATTGATTGGCACTATTACTTTTGGTGCTGGTGTTCTCTTTTTTCCAATTTCATTTATCTTTGGAGATATCTTAACCGAGGTTTATGGGTATGCGGCTGCAAGACGAGTTATATGGACTGGATTTGCCGGCTTAGCTTTTGCTTCTTTTATGGCTTGGGTAATTGTTGCTCTGCCTCCTGCACCTTTTTGGGAAAATCAAGAAGTTTATGAGGTCGCTTTTGGCTCTGCTTGGCGAGTTGCTCTTGCAGGATTGATTGCATTTGCTGTCGGTGAATTTGTAAACTCATTGATCATGGCCAAAATGAAAATATGGACCAAGGGAAAATTTTTATGGCTTAGAACCATTTCCTCTACCATTGGTGGAGAAGGAATTGATTCAATTTTATTTTATCCTCTTGCTTTCTATAACTCTGGCATAATACCTAACGACAAAATATGGTTGGTAGTTGTAGCTCAGTTTTTTGCTAAAACAATGGTAGAGGTCGCATTTACTCCTTTTATTTACAAGATCATTAATTTCTTAAAGGCAAAAGAAAATATAGATTTTTATGATCATAAAACTAACTTCAATCCTTTTAAAAGTAAGTTGTAATGAATTGGTAACAAGAAATCTAAACGTTAAAATTAATTTACAAGCAACTAAACTAAGGACTCCACCACAAAGCAAATGGAAATTTGACTATGTTTTATGGGTTACAGGCCAACAAACTGGATTAAGATCGCTCGCAGCGATTTCTCCAGGCTCAACGCCAGGAATAAATTTTTGCCAATCCCCAGACACCATGGTCGGCTTTTCAATCACGCGTGCCCCATCTGCAAAATATGTATTGGCCAGAACGATTCGACTTTGGGAAGTCCTATTGTTTCCTGCAGTATGAAAACACAAGTTATGATGAAAGCTAGCTTCCCCCATTTCAAATGGTTTGTTGTCAACAGCTACGTTGTTCTCTTTAAAAATTCTTGTAACATTTTTATCATAGCTTGTGTCATTTTTATTAAAAGTGATATTTTTGACGAGATTAAAAACATTTAAAGGTTTTGCAAATGATAGGGGGCCCATGGCCTTTGGCACAGGTTGTGCTGGTATCCATGCGGTAACTACATCGTTTGTCGCTAGCGGAAAATGATGGTCGTCGTAATGCCAAGGTGTTCGGCCACAACCAGGCTCCTTTGATAAAGTATTGTCATGATAGAGTCGAACACTTTTTGCCTTGAGAAGATCTGCTGAAATCTTTGCAATCCGTGGACTAAGTACATATTGTCTGATGATGGCATTCTCAAGCCACATCATTTCAAGACTTAGAAAGCGGTTATTTGTATTGTTTTTTTTAAATGCCTCATTAAGAAGACTTGTGAGCTCGTTGCGTAGGCGAACTACAGCACCTGGAGACAGAATATTGGGTAATCTGATGAAACCATCACGAAGAAAAGATTGGTGGTGCTCTTCTGTAAGCATGTATTCGGAAAAAAGCTCATCTTCCAGCTGACTATTGGATGGTATATCAAAATGCTTTATTGGTTCTACATCAACTAAATTAGCTGCTTTGTCTTCATCCGTATTATCAGCAAGCGTTACATACCAATCCCACCAAGCTTGATTATCATGCTCCCATTGATGATGTATGTCTTCACTTGAGTTCACCAGAAGATCTTCAGTAAGTTTTTTTTGACTAATAACTAAACTCCATAAAATAAAATAAGCACACGTCTATTTGGCTAATATAAAAAAATTGGACAGCTTTAGATAGCTATAATTTGCTTTTTTATCCTGCATGTATTATGTTGCATAACTTAAATCTTATCAGTCTTATAAATTCGTTAACAGCTTTATAAAATAATTAACAGAAAATGATCAAAAATAATATTAATCAAATAGCAAATTTTTTTAGGGTATTGTTTTATGGATGATGAGAGCATTAAAGATCTTGACTATTTTGTTGATCTCGAACCTAAAAAACAAATAGAATTTTATGAGGCTGCTGTAGAGGGATTATCGTTACCCCAAAAAACAATATCACCTAAATTTTTTTATGATGAACGCGGTTCTAAGCTATTTGATAAAATTTGTGAAACACCAGAATACTATGTAACTCGAACAGAAGTTGAGTTGCTCAACAACATTCAAGATGATCTTCATAAGCTCGTTGAGCCTGGTTCAGCAATTGTGGAATATGGCTGTGGTTCGAGTATTAAGATCAAAACATTGTTATCAGCTTTGCCAAAACCATCCCACTATATTGCGATAGACATTTCAAAAACCCATTTAATTTCTACAGCGGAAGAAATAGCTTCGAATTATAATAATATTTCGGTAGCAGCAATCTGTGGAGATTTTATGGAGCCAATCGACTGGCCAGAAAGAGCCTCTTTTGAATCTTTAAAGCGACTGGCTTTCTTTCCTGGCTCTACTATCGGTAATCTAAACCCCGAGGAAGCTAGCCAGTTTTTAAAATATGTACGACATTTAGTTGGTGATGAGGGAACATTTATTATTGGTGTTGATATGAAGAAAGATGTCGATATTTTTAATCGAGCATATAACGACAAAGAGGGTCATACCGCTGATTTTAATTTAAATCTTCTGCACAGGATGAAAAATGAACTGAATGCTGATATAAATATTTCTGAATTTTCTCATAAGGCTTTTTATAATGAAAAAGTTGGAAGAGTTGAAATGCATCTCACTAGTAACATTAAGCAGAGTATTAAAATTAATAATTTAGAATTTTTTTTCGAAAAAGGGGAGAGCATACATACCGAATGTTCTTATAAATATTCAGTTGAAGAATTTTCTGCATTGGCCAAAAAATCGGGGTTCAGTGTATTAAAAAGCTGGAGCGATAAAAGAAATTTTTTCGGCATTTATTTCCTGAAAGCTGTTTAAAATTACATCCATGTATCTACATTGTGCAAAAGTAAAGTTATGAAAATTAAATCTGCTTGGACACGACAAATTGCGACAGGCCAACAACCAAGCAGCTCTGATTTACGAAACCATCTAGATACTGTTCATGACAATAATGCAGGTTTCACTGAAGCCTTTGCATGGAATTGTCGTGATGAAAACGGTAAAAATAGTTATGAATTACTTGCGGATATTGTTGACCTAAAACATCACTCTCATGCTCTTGATCTTGGGTGTGGTAGCGGTGTTCTTCTAGACCTTTGTAATCAACGTTTTGGAACTGAATTGATGCTTTCTGGTGTTGATATGAATGGTTCTGAGCTCAAACTTGCACGTGAGCGACTTGTAAATACTGAAACCCAGCTCCATCAGGGAGCCGCCCAAAATCTTGATTTCTTTGCTGACTCATCCTTTGATATAATTTTTTGTCACTGGGCATTGACTTTGATGGACCCAATAGTTGAAGTGCTCTCCACAACAAAACGCCTTCTTAAAAAAAGAGGTATTTTCGCAGCTATTGTTGATGGTGATACCAAAACTGCACCCGGTTATGCTGAGGTCCATAATATTATTTATAAACACGTACAAAGTAAGTATCCAGATTATGGGTTATTTGAACTTGGTGATCCACGTGTGAGAACTGCCGAGGAACTTCAAAAACTTACGTCAGAAACTTTCATAGATTTTGATGTAAACATAACACCAATAAATTTGAGCCTTAATGGATCTCCTAGCATCCTAGCTCGTGAAGCTGCAGGTTTTTTCTATGCCTCATTCGTTCTTTCACCTGAGGATTTCAGCCATATGTTAAACGATCTCGAAAAATATTTTATTACCAAAAAAAAGGATGAAATCAGCTGTTTTGCGATGCCGGTACATCTTTTAGTTGTGAAGGATAAGCAAAGTTTGTAGCTTATAAAAAATTAGAGGATAAAAAGTACATGAATGGTGTAGCTAATTCAATTTTCACAATTTATTGAATCACAAACTATTTTTTAATACTCTCAAAATTGCATACTTCTCTCAATATATTATGTTCAAGTGAACCTGGAGTTAAATTTCTAATTTCATTTAACGTGGAACCATAATAGTTCCAAACTGGAATTTTTTCTGTGATTATTTTCCCTTGGGCCATTGGTTGACTGTAAAAAGTATTGCTTAACCAAGTTTGTTTTTCATTCATACAATTAACTTTGTATTCGCTAATATCTGAAGAGGTGTCAATTTTAGTTGATTTAAGATAATCGATTAGAATCCAATAGTAAATAAATCCGTTATGTTCTTTTATATTTTCAATATCAACATAAAAAGAGCTTCCACTTTTGTTTTCACCAAGCTTCTTCCAATTGACAGCAAATCCATCAATAGAAAATAAAAAAATTATTGCAAAGAGAGTAACTTTCATACATTCATTCTACTTAATAGTTGGAGTAAAACTTTTTCATAATTTGATTATTTAACTATACATAACTCAATTATTATTATAAATTAAAGTTTTAATAATGTGTATATACACTTTAATATGAAAGGAAATTTATGACAAAAATAGCTGTTGTATATCATAGTGGATCTGGGCACACATCAAAGCAAGCCAAAGCTATAGCTGATGGATCTGATGGAGTTTTAATAAATATAGATCAAGATGGAAATATTACTGATCAAGAATGGAAGATTCTCGAACAAGCTCATGCAATAATATTTGGCTCTCCCACATATATGGGGACAGTATCATGGCAATTTAAAAAGTTTGCTGATGCCTCATCAAAAGTATGGTTCACTCAAGGTTGGAAAGATAAAATATTTGGTGGATTTACCAATTCTGCTGGGATGAATGGAGATAAATTATCCACCATCCATTACTTCTTTACTCTCGCAATGCAGCATCATGGAGTTTGGATTGGCAGTGGATTAATGCCCTCATCCTCAAAGTCTCAAAAAAGGGATGATGTTAACTATTTATCATGTTTTGCTGGCGCCATGATGCAAACCCCTTTTGATGCTTCCACCGATGAAATAAATAAAGGAGATTTAGAAACCGCAACGCTTTATGGCACGCGAATCAAAGAATTTGCTTCTCGTTAAATGGTAAA
>CBFHYY010000003.1:0-15303 GCA_965660175.1 Methylophilaceae bacterium | reverse complement strand
CGCCGCCATATTTTTTAGTTAATACTGTTGAAATCGCAGCAGTAAGTGTTGTTTTTCCATGATCAACGTGACCAATGGTTCCTACGTTAACGTGTGGTTTGGTACGCTCAAATTTACCTTTAGCCATAATCTTTTTCCTTTGTTCTCGTAAAAGTTATTGTTTATTAATTACTGCGTCTGCAATATTTCTTGGTGCTTCTGCGTAATGTTTAAATTCCATTGAATAAGTAGCACGTCCTTGAGACAAGGATCTAACTACTGTTGAGTAACCAAACATCTCTGCTAATGGAACCTCTGTTCTTATTAATTTTCCAGTTGCATTATCTTCCATACCCTGAACGATTCCTCGACGAGACGATAAATCACCCATAATATCTCCCATGTATTCTTCTGGAGTCTCTACCTCAACAGCCATCATTGGCTCAAGAAGTATTGGGTCAGCTTTTTTACAACCATCTTTAAATGCAAATGAGGCAGCCATTTTAAACGCATTCTCATTTGAGTCAACATCATGATATGAACCGTCATAAAGAGTTACTTTTACGTCTTCAATTGGATAACCAGCAAGTACACCCGCTTTAATTGTCTCTTTAAGCCCTTTATCCACCGCAGGTATAAATTCTCTTGGTACTGAACCGCCCTTAATTTCATCTACAAATTCATAGCCTTTTCCAGTCTCGTTGGGCTCTATTCTTAAATTTACATGCCCGTATTGACCTTTACCACCAGATTGTTTAACAAATTTTCCTTCTTGTTCTACTGATTTTTTTATAGCTTCTCTATAAGCAACTTGAGGGGATCCAATATTTGCGTCTACAGTAAACTCCCTTTTCATTCTGTCTACAAGAATTTCTAGATGTAATTCACCCATACCAGAAATGATAGTTTGATTAGTTTCTTCATCAGTTTTCACCCTAAAAGATGGATCTTCTTGGGCTAATCTTCCGAGGGCAATACCCATTTTCTCTTGATCAGCTTTAGTTTTTGGCTCAACTGCTACATGAATTACTGGCTCAGGGAAAACCATACGCTCAAGAATAACAGCTGACTTTTCATTACAAAGAGTGTCGCCAGTTGTTACATCTTTCAAGCCTACTGCAGCTGCGATATCTCCCGCACGAACTTCCTTAATTTCTTCTCTATTATTTGCGTGCATCTGAAGAATACGACCAATTCTTTCTTTCTTACCCTTTACGGGATTATAAATTGTATCTCCAGCATTAACTATTCCAGAATAAGCTCTAAAAAATATTAACTGACCAACAAATGGATCTGTCATAATTTTAAATGCTAATGCTGAAAAAGCAGCATCATCTGATGCTTCACGAGTAATTGGTTTATCTAATTCATCTACGCCAGAAATAGCTGGAACATCTGAAGGGGAAGGCATCAATTCAATAACTGAATCAAGCATAGCTTGTACGCCTTTATTCTTGAATGCAGACCCACATAACATTGGCACAATCTCATTGCCAATTGTTCTTATTCTTAGTCCCTGTTTTATTTCGTCTTCGTTTAGATCCCCAGATTCAAGATATTTATTCATAAGATCTTCGTTGGCCTCAGCAGCTGATTCAAGCATATTATCGTGCCATTTTTGACATTCGTCTTTCAATTCATCTCTGATATCTTTGTATTCAAAAGTTACGCCGTTATCAGCTTCATTCCATATTATCTCTTTCATTTTTACAAGATCAACAACTCCTGTAAAAGTCTCTGCAGCGCCTATCGGAACTTGAATTGGAATTGGATTAGCCTTAAGTCTTGATTTCATTTGTTCATAACATTTGAAGAAATCAGCACCGGCTCTATCCATTTTATTAACAAAAGCCATTCGAGGCACTTTATATTTATTAGCTTGTCTCCAAACAGTCTCCGATTGCGGTTGTACACCACCTACGGCACAATAGACCATACATGCGCCATCAAGAACCCTCATCGATCTCTCAACTTCAATGGTAAAATCTACGTGTCCTGGGGTATCAATAATATTAATTCGATGCTCATCAAATTGCTGTGCCATACCACTCCAAAAACAAGTAGTAGCAGCTGAAGTAATAGTAATTCCTCTTTCTTGCTCCTGCTCCATCCAATCCATAGTTGCAGCGCCATCATGCACCTCACCAATTTTATGTGTAATTCCAGTGTAGAGCAAAATTCTCTCGGTAGTTGTAGTTTTACCAGCGTCAATATGTGCGCTGATTCCGATGTTTCTATATCTACTGATTGGGGTTTTGCGAGCCACTTTATATCAACCTTTAACTAAAATTAAAAACGGAAATGTGAAAATGCTTTATTTGCCTCAGCCATTCTATGAACTTCTTCTCTTTTCTTCATAGCAGAGCCCTTACTTTCTGATGCTTCTATTATTTCTGCAGCTAACCTCAAATCCATTGATTTTTCTCCTCTTTTCACAGCTGCGTCCTTTAACCATCTCATAGCTAAAGCAGACCTTCTTTGAGGTCTTACCTCAACAGGAACTTGATAATTAGCACCCCCTACTCGTCTACTCTTAACTTCAACAAGAGGTTTGAGGTTATCTATAGCTAGAGAGAAGATTTCTATTGGATCTTTACCGCTCTTGGATTGAACTTGATCGAAAGCTCCGTAAATAATTCTTTCAGCCACTGATTTTTTACCACTTACCATCAGAACATTAACAAATTTTGATACTTCTTGACTTCCAAATTTTGGGTCTTGTAGTATTTCTCTTTTTGGGACTTCTCTTCTTCTTGGCATATCAAATAACCTTTAAAATTTAAATTATGCTTCTTTGGGACGCTTCGCACCATATTTTGATCGAGATTGTCTTCTATCTTTAACGCCAGCTGTGTCAAGACTTCCACGAACCATATGATATCTAACACCAGGAAGGTCTTTCACTCTTCCGCCTCGGAGCAAAACAACTGAATGTTCTTGTAGGTTATGACCTTCACCGCCTATATAACTAATAACTTCATAACCAGTTGTTAATCTAACTTTTGCTACCTTTCTTAAGGCAGAATTTGGTTTTTTCGGCGTGGTAGTGTAAACCCGCGTACACACTCCTCTTTTTTGAGGGGAAGCCTCTAAAGCAGGGACCTTACTTTTTTCAATAATTCTCTTTCTTGGTTTACGAATTAATTGGTTTATCGTGGGCATTACCTATCCTTATTATTGTAAATTAATATTATTTCAAGCTTCATACTTGTGCATGAAAAGCCGAGAATTGTATTTTGCTTCGTCAAGATTGTCAACTGAAATTTTACTCAGTAGGCATTTTAATTTCAGTGGTCTCACCTGAATCTTCACTCGTATCTGACTTAACTTCATCTTCAGGTGCAAAAATTGCTTCAGCTTTTTCTAAGCTTGTCATTTCTGCATTTTTTTCTGATTCTTCAGCTTTAATTCTTGCAGCTTCTTTTCTGTTCTTGTGATGTGCCATTCCCGACCCTGCAGGTATTAACCTTCCAACAATAACATTTTCTTTTAATCCTCTCAGCTCATCTCTCTTGCCAAGAATAGCTGCCTCAGTCAACACCCTAGTAGTTTCTTGGAATGAAGCTGCTGAAATAAAGGAATCAGTTGCTAAAGATGCTTTAGTTATTCCCTTCAGAACATATTCAAAAATTGCAGGCTTTTTCTCCTCAGAGACTAATGATTCATTCATAGTAAGAACTTCGGCTCTTTCCAATTCTTCTCCTTGTATGAAGTTTGTATCGCCTTTATCTGTAATTCTTACCCTTCTTAACATCTGCCTTACAATTACCTCAATATGTTTATCATTTATTTTTACACCTTGTAATCTGTAAACATCTTGTACTTCATCAATAATATATCTAGCAAGTGCTTCCCTGCCTTGAAGCCTTAGAATATCGGCTGGATCAGCTGGACCATCTACAATAACTTCGCCCTGAGTGACAATTTGTCCGTCATGAGCCGTGACAAGCTTGTCTTTTGGTATTAGAAATTCTTTGGCCTCTCCCTCAGAATCTGTAATAACAAGTCTTTGTTTCCCTTTGGTATCTTTGCCGAAAGAGATCGTACCAGTCTGCTCAGCTAATACACCGGCATCCTTTGGTGAACGTGCCTCAAATAGCTCTGCCACACGAGGTAATCCACCTGTAATATCTCTAGTTTTTGAGGACTCTTGAGGAATACGAGCTAAAACATCTCCAACTTTAATTTCTTGATTATCAGTTACCGTAATGATGTAACCCAATTGAAACGTTACATTTACAGAATTATCTGAGGATTGAAGCTTAACCTCTTGGCCTTCATTATCTAATAATTTTATTTGAGGTCTTGTACCTTTTGACTGTCCAGCTTTTAATTTTGCCTCGATAACAACCAATGATGATAGCCCTGTAACTTCATCAATTTGTTTGGATACAGTGATACCCTCTTCAACATTTTCAAATTTAACTTTCCCTGCATACTCTGCAATTATGGGTCTGGTATGGGGGTCCCAAGTCGCCATAACCTCACCGACTTTAATTGATTGTGCGTCATTTACTAGAAGAGTGGCTCCATATGGCACCTTATGTCTCTCTCTTTCTCTGCCTGAACCATCTTCAATTAAAAATTCACCATTTCTAGAGATAACAACTTTCTCATTTCTTGCATTAGTAACATATCTCATTGTTGCAGTAAATCTAACTTTTCCAGATGATTTACCTTCTATTTGACTAACTGATGCAGCTCTAGATACCGCTCCACCAATATGGAAAGTCCTCATTGTAAGCTGAGTACCTGGCTCTCCAATAGATTGAGCAGCTATGACCCCGACCGCTTCACCTTGGTTAATAAGATGGCCTCTTCCTAGATCTCGACCATAACATTTTGCACAAATTCCATATCTAGTTGCACAGGTCAAAGCAGTTCTAACTTTTACTTCATCTATACCTAATGACTCAATTTTCTCAACTTCGTCTTCTGCCAATAAAGTTCCTGCAGGATACAAAACATCTTGAGTTTCAGGGTTGACTATATCAAGAGCAGCTACTCTGCCAAGTATTCTATCCCCCAATGGCTCTACTACTTCTCCACCCTTTACTAAAGCTCTAGTATATAAACCGTCCTCAGTACCACAATCATGTTCTTGTACAACAAGATCCTGAGTAACATCAACCAATCGTCTGGTAAGATAACCTGAGTTGGCAGTTTTTAAAGCAGTATCAGCCAATCCTTTTCTTGCGCCATGAGTAGATATAAAATATTGTAAAACATTTAATCCATCTCTAAAATTTGCTTTAATAGGAGTTTCGATAATAGAGCCATCTGGACGCGCCATTAAACCCCTCATACCTGCAAGCTGTCTGACTTGTGCGGCAGAACCTCTAGCTCCTGAATCAGCCATCATATAAATAGCATTAAATGATTCTTGTTTTAATTCATTGCCTTTTTCATCTTTAAGTGCTTTCCCATCTTGGTCAACAACAGTCTCTTCTTTAAGCTGTCTCATCATAGCATCAGCAATTTTATCTCCTGCTCGACCCCAAATATCAACTACTTTATTATATCGTTCACCCTGAGTGACTAATCCTGAAGAATATTGATTTTCAATTTCTTGTACCTCAGCATCAGCATCAGCAACTAGAGTTGTTTTTTCTTCTGGAACTAACATATCATGAACGCTAACTGACATACCTGCTTTAGTAGCAAATTTATATCCTGTGTACATAAGCTGATCAGCTAAAATAACAGTATTTTTTATTCCTAATTTTCTAAAGCTCACGTTTATTAACTTAGAAATTTCCTTCTTTTTTAATGATTTGTTAATATTTTCAAAAGCCAGTCCATGAGGAAGTATTTCTGACAAAAGCGCTCTTCCAACAGTAGTCTCATATCTATTGATCTTCAAAGTTTTACTGTTATCAAAATTTAACTCATATTCTTCTATTCTCACGGTTACTTTAGCGTGAAGATCTACAATTCCTTGATCATAGGCTCGACGAGCCTCATCTATATCAGAAAAGATCATTCCTTCGCCTTTAGCAGCGATTTTTTCTCTAGTCATATAATATAGGCCCAAAACTATATCTTGTGATGGGACAATAATCGGTTCTCCATTGGCTGGTGAAAGAACATTGTTAGAAGCAAGCATTAATGTCCTTGCCTCCATTTGTGCCTCAAGAGATAAAGGAACATGAACAGCCATCTGATCACCATCAAAATCTGCATTAAAAGCTGCGCAAACTAAAGGGTGTAATTGTATAGCCTTACCCTCAATTAAAACGGGTTCAAAAGCTTGGATACCCAACCGGTGAAGTGTAGGTGCTCTGTTTAACATAACCGGATGTTCACGAATAACATCCTCTAAAATATCCCAAACTTCAGGGCCTTCTTCCTCCACTTTCTTTTTTGCTGCTTTAATTGTAGTTGCAAGACCAAGTAATTCTAATTTATTAAATATAAAAGGTTTGAATAATTCTAATGCCATTTTTTTTGGTAATCCACATTGATGTAACATCAGCTGTGGGCCAGCGACAATTACTGATCTACCAGAGTAATCAACTCTCTTACCTAGTAAATTTTGTCTAAAGCGTCCTCCTTTACCTTTAATCATGTCAGCTAATGATTTTAATGGACGTTTATTTGCTCCAGTCATTACTTTGCCTCGTCGGCCATTATCCAATAACGAATCGACTGACTCTTGAAGCATTCTTTTTTCATTTTTAACTATGATTTCTGGCGCCCTTAGATCCAAAAGTCTTCTTAATCTATTATTGCGATTAATAACTCTTCTGTATAAATCATTCAAATCTGACGTTGCAAATCTTCCGCCATCTAATGGAACGAGAGGTCTTAATTCGGGTGGGAGCACTGGCAAGATATCTAAAATCATCCACTCTGGTTTTATTCCAGATTTTTGAAATGCTTCTAATACTTTTAGTCGTTTGGCAATTTTTTTTATTTTAGCTTCTGAACCAGTTGATTCCATGTCAGTAGCCATTTTTTCAATCTCAGAAACAATATTTATTGATTTCAATAGATCTTTAACTCCTTCAGCACCCATTACAGCAGTAAATTCATCTCCAAATTCTTCTACTTTTGCTATGTAGTCATCTTCAGAAAGAAGCTGGCCTCTGTTTAATGGAGTCATTCCAGGATCAGTTACCATGTATGCTTCAAAATATAGAACTCTCTCAATATCTCTCAAAGGTATATCAAGAACCATTCCCAGGCGACTTGGTAAGCTCTTTAAAAACCAAATATGTGCGACTGGGCTAGCTAAATCAATATGCCCCATTCTTTCTCGGCGAACTTTTGATAGAGTAACTTCAACTCCACATTTTTCACATATAACACCTCTGTGCTTAAGTCTTTTGTATTTGCCACATAAGCATTCATAATCCTTGACAGGTCCAAAAATTTTTGCGCAAAAAAGTCCATCGCGCTCTGGTTTAAAAGTTCTGTAATTGATTGTCTCTGGTTTTTTTACCTCACCAAAAGACCAAGATCTTATTTTTTCAGGAGAGGCTAAAGCGATCTTTATTTCATCAAATTCTTCAGATTGGGTAGTTTGTTTAAATAAATCTAATAGTGCTTTCATATCCTATCTCCTAGTTTCTATCAAGGTCAATATCGATTGCTAATGAACGGATTTCTTTAGTAAGGACGTTAAACGATTCCGGCATACCAGCATCAATTTTATGCTCGCCCTTTACTATATTTTCATAAACTTTTGTTCTTCCCATTACATCATCAGACTTAACGGTAAGCATTTCTTGCAATGTATAAGAAGCTCCGTAAGCTTCTAATGCCCACACTTCCATTTCACCAAATCTCTGTCCACCAAATTGTGCTTTTCCGCCCAAAGGTTGTTGAGTTACCAAGGAGTAAGGTCCGGTTGAACGGGCATGCATTTTATCGTCTACAAGATGATGGAGTTTTAAAACATGCATATAGCCAACTGTCACAGGTCTTTCGAAAGGGTCACCAGTTCTTCCATCATAAAGCTGAACTTGCGTCTTCTTTGCTGAAAACTTTAATATTTTAGTGTGATCGCTATCATCTGGGTATGCAATATCAAGCATCTGTTGAATATCTGATTCAGCACCACCATCAAAAACTGGGGTAGCAAAAGGAACTCCAGAAGTAAGATTAAATGCTAATTCTTTTACTTCATTATCTTTAAGATTTTTAATGTCCTCATTTTTTCCAGAAGAGCTATTATAAATTTTATCTAAAAAACTCCTTACTTCAGATACATTTGTTTTATTTCTAAGCATTTCATCAATTCGATCTCCTAAGCCTTTTGCAGCCCATCCCAAATGTACCTCTAGTATCTGACCAATATTCATCCTGGATGGAACTCCAAGAGGATTGAGACATATATCAAGCGTTTTTCCATCCGCCATGTAAGGCATATCTTCGACTGGTGCTATTTTTGAAATAACGCCCTTATTTCCATGACGTCCAGCCATTTTATCGCCAGGTTGAATTCTTCTTTTAACAGCAAGATAAACTTTGACCATTTTTTGAACGCCTGGAGGAAGTTCGTCTCCTTGAGTTAGCTTTCTTTTCTTTTCCTCATAACGGCTGTCAAATTCTTTCTTTGCAAAGTTAAAATTTTCTTTCATTGATTCAAGTTGTTTGGAGTCCTTATCATCGGATACTTTTATATCAAACCAATTATATTTACCAATTTCTAGTAATTTTTCTTGAGTAAGCTTATCTCCTTTTTTAACTCCTTTTGGTCCTCCTAATGCTGATTTATTAACAAGTATTTTTTCAATGCGACCAAATATATCTTCTTCAACAATCCTTAATTGATCTGCAAGATCTTTTTTATAATCAGTAAGTTGATCACCGATTATCTGTTCTGCTCTGTCATCTCTATCAATACCTTCCCTTGTAAAAACTTGAACATCAATAACTGTTCCTGACATTCCTGAAGGAACTCTAAGACTTGTATCTTTAACATCAGAGGCTTTTTCACCAAATATAGCTCTCAAAAGTTTTTCTTCAGGAGTTAATTGAGTCTCGCCTTTAGGGGTAACTTTACCTACCAATACGTCCCCAGCTTCAACTTCAGCACCGACATAAATAATACCTGCATTATCTAATCGTCCGATCATTCTTTCTGATAAGTTAGAAATATCTTGAGTGATTTCCTCTGGGCCAAGTTTAGTATCTCGAGCAACAATTGATAACTCTTCAATATGAATGGAAGTGTATCGATCTTCAGATACAACACGTTCTGAAATTAAAATTGAATCTTCGAAATTATATCCATTCCATGGCATAAATCCTACCAACATATTTTGTCCTAAAGCTAACTCACCCATATCGGTAGATGCGCCATCTGCAATAACTGCGCCACGATCAATTTTATCGCCAATTCTTACAAGAGGTTTTTGATTTATATTGGTATTTTGATTTGATCTGGTATATTTGATTAAATTATAAATATCCACGCCTATCCCATCTTCTGAGGTCTCTTTTTCGTTAACTTTCACAACGATTCTATTGGAATCAACGTAATCAACAATACCGCCCCTTTTTGCTTGAACTGTTGTTCCAGAATCCATAGCAACCGTTCTCTCTATTCCGGTTCCAACAAGAGCTTTTTCTGCTCTAAGACATGGAACAGCCTGTCTTTGCATGTTTGCTCCCATAAGCGCTCGATTAGCATCGTCATGCTCAAGAAAAGGAATTAATGATGCTGCAACAGATACAATTTGGCCTGGTGCAACATCCATATAATTAATATCATCGCCGCCCGTCATAGTAAATTCATTTTTGTATCTTGATGAAACCAAATCTTCTTTAAATTTACTGTTTGTTCCAAGCTCAGAATTAGCCTGAGCTATAGTAAAATCACTCTCCTCAATAGCTGACAAATATTCTATATCTGCCGTTACTTTGCCATTCTTTACTTTTCTATAAGGAGTTTCAAGAAAACCATATTTATTGGTTCTCGCAAACAAAGCTAATGAATTAATAAGGCCAATGTTTGGGCCTTCAGGAGTCTCAATTGGGCAAACTCTACCATAATGAGTTGAGTGAACATCCCGAACCTCAAATCCAGCCCTTTCTCTGGTTAAACCTCCGGGACCTAAAGCTGAAACCCTTCTTTTATGGGTAATTTCAGAAAGCGGATTTGTCTGATCCATAAACTGTGAAAGCTGTGATGAACCAAAAAATTCTCTAATACTGCTCGATATAGGTTTTGAGTTTATTAAGTCATGTGGCATTAAATTATCTGCCTCTGCCTGACCTAATCTTTCTTTAACAGCTCTTTCCACTCTCACTAAACCAGTCCTAAATTGATTCTCTACAAGTTCGCCTACGGATCTAATTCGTCTATTACCAAGGTGATCAATGTCATCAATATCACCTCTGCCATTTCGTAATTCGATTAATATGCCAATCACCGCTAAGATATCTATGTTAGACAGTACGTTCTCTCCAACCTCTTCATGATTGCCAGCATTTTCATAAAATCTTTGAAGCCAGTCAGCATAATGATCGTACACTTTTGGGAAGGCTCTTCTATTAAATTTCATTCTTCCTACTGACGATAAATCGTAACGATCAGAATTAAAAAATAATCCTTCAAACAAAGCTTGAACAGAATCTTCAGTAGGTGGTTCACCAGGTCGCATCATTCTGTAGATAGCAACTCTAGCACTATATTGATCTGGAACATCATCGGAAGCTAATGTTTGTGATAAAAAATCACCATGATCTAAATCATTTGAATAAAGCGTATTAAATCCTTTTACTTTAAATTCTAAAAGTTTTTCTATTAACTCTTCGGTAATTTCAGAATTAGTATCAGCAATCACTTCGCCCGTATCTGTGTCAATTATTGCTTTTGAAATTTTCTTTCCAAGTAAAAAATCTTGCTCTACTTTTATTGATTTGATTCCAGCCTTTTCAATTTCTCTGATATGTTTCACGGTTATGCGTTTATCTTTGGTGACAATTATGTTGCCTTTTTTATCACTGATATCAAATTTAGCGATCTCTCCTCTAAATCTTTCAGGAACAATATGAAAGTGAAAGGCATTAGATTTAATTTCGAAGGTTTCTAAATCATAAAAAGTAGACAAAATCTCTTCAGAAGATAATCCTAAGGCCTTAAGTAAGGTTGAAACAGGCATTTTTCTTCTTCTATCTATTCTAAAGTAAAGATAATCTTTTGGATCAAATTCAAAATCTAACCAAGAGCCACGATATGGAATCACTCTAGCCGAGAATAATAATTTACCTGAACTGTGTGTTTTTCCTCGATCATGCTCAAAAAATACACCAGGACTTCTATGAAGCTGAGAAACAATTACTCTTTCGGTACCATTAATCACAAAAGATCCATTTTGAGTCATCAATGGGATTTCGCCCATATATACTTCTTGCTCTTTCACTTCCTTGATTGTTGGTTGTGAAGCCTCTTTATCCATTATTGTTAAACGAACTTTAACTCTCAATGGGACAGCAAAGGTCAACCCTCTTTGTTGACATTCTTTAACATCAAAAACTTCTTTACCTAAATTGTAGCTTACATAATCTAACTTCGCGTTACCGGAATGACTTGATATTGGAAAAAGTGTATTAAAAGTTGACTCTAAACCTGCATTTTCTCTATCCTCAACCTTTACCTCTCTCTGAAGAAAAGCTTTATAAGATTCTAGTTGCATTGCCAAAAGATAGGGCACATCAAGTACTTTTTCTCTTTTAGCAAAACTTTTCCTGATACGTTTTTTTTCGGTAAACGAATAACTCATAGCATCTCCAGTGTTGGCAATTTATATATAAAAAATCTTATAAAAATTTTTTATATATAAAATTCTTTTTTTGAAAAAAGTAAGGCTGAGCACTCATTTAAAACGCTCAGCCTCTCTTTAAAACTTACTATTTAAGCTCAGCGGTTGCGCCAGCATCAGTTAGTTTCTTTAAAGCTTCGTCAGCGGAAGCCTTATCGAGTGTTTCTTTAACAACTTTTGGTGCAGCATCAACAATATCTTTTGCTTCTTTGAGTCCAAGGCCTGTAATTTCTCTTACCGCTTTAATAACATTTACCTTGTTTTCGCCAATACCTGTTAGGTGAAGATCGAATTCAGATTTTTCTTCAGCTGCTGCACCACCTTCTGCTGCACCACCTGCTGCTGGAGCAACTACTGCTGCTGCTGCTGCAGAAACACCAAATTTGTCTTCCATTTCTTTAATAAGTTCCGATAAATCAAGAACTGACATAGATCCTATTGCTTCTAAGATATCTTCTTTTGAGATAGCCATATTTAATTACTCCTAATAGTTTTAGTTAAGCCTTACCGTTAATCTTATGCAGACTTTTGGTCTCTTACTGCAGCTACCCCTCTGACAAATTTTGTAGGCACTTCATTCAATGTACGTACAAATTTTGCAACCGGAGCTTGCATTGTTCCCAAAAGTTTTGCTAATAATTCTTCTCGACTAGGCAATGAGGCTAATGCTTTTATTGCATTAACATCAAGTTTTTCATCCGGCATCGCTCCTGATTTAATAACAAACAAATCATTTTCTTTTGCAAAGTCATTTAAAACTTTTGCTGCTGCTGCTGGGTCTTCAGATATTCCAAAAACTAATGGGCCAACCATATCTTCAGTCAATGAAGAAAATGATGTATTTTCCACTGCTCTTTTAACTAACTTATTTTTAAGCACTTTTAAATACACGCCAGAATTTCTGGCTTTAACTCTTAAGTTTGTCATATCCTCAACGCCAACACCTCGATACTCTGCAAGTATCAATGCTTGAGCATTTTCAATTTGCTTGCTTACTTCAGCAACTACTGCCTTTTTTTCATCAAGATTCAGACTCAAGGTCTTCTCCTTACGTTAAATAAAAGTATTAATAAAAATTAATACCAACAAAACGATGACCTCTATCAGGATACTATCCCTTAGGGTACCGCCATCTGCGTAGGCTTTTAATAAATTAAACTTTCGTACCTACGGTCTTTGACAACCTCGTAAACATCACGAGCCCAAAGTACTTGTGCGGAGCAATTACTCCACAAATTTTTTAAATCGCTAAACTTCCTTGATCAATCTTTATGCCTACACCCATAGTGCTTGAAACTGACACTTTTTTTATAAATACACCTTTAGTTCCAGTAGGTTTAGCTTTATTTACAGCATCCATCAAGGCCTCTAAATTTCCTTGTAAATGTTCTACTGAAAATGAAGCTCTACCAATTGTGCAATGAATAATGCCAGCTTTATCTGTTCTGTATTGAACTTGACCAGCTTTTGCATTTTCAACTGCCTTTGCGGGATCCGGTGAAACAGTTCCTACTTTAGGATTTGGCATCAATCCTCGAGGGCCTAAGATTTGCGCTAACGGTCCAAGAATCTTCATTGCGTCTGGGGTTGCAATTACAACATCAAAATTCATCTCTCCCGCTTTAATTTTATCTGCAAGGTCTTCATATCCAACAATATCTGCACCTGCTTTTTTCGCTGCTTCAGCTGCATCACCTTGAGCAAAAACAGCTACACGAGTTGTTTTTCCAGTTCCATGAGGAAGAACAATAGAGCCTCGAACTGATTGATCTGATTTTTTTGCGTCAATTCCTAAATTAACTGATGCATCAACCGATTCATCAAATTTTGCTTTTGCAGTATCTTTCACTAAAGCTAAACCATCAGTAAGCTTATATAATTTATCTCTATCAACTAACCCTGAAATTACTTTTGTTCGTTTAGAAATACTCATTATTCGCCCTCCACTTCAATACCCATACTTCTTGCACTACCCGCAATAGTTCTTACCGCCGCATCCATATCCGCTGCAGTTAGGTCAGGTTCTTTTGTTTTCGCAATTTCTTCAGCTTGAGCTCGTGAAATTTTACCTACCTTTTGAGTATGGGGAACGGGAGAACCTTTACCAATTTTTGCTGCTTTTTTAATCAAAATAGAAGCAGGTGGAGTTTTCATTATGTAAGTGAAACTCTTATCAGAGAAAGCAGTAATCACTACTGGCACAGGCAATCCTGGTTCCATACTTTGTGTTGCTGCATTGAATGCCTTACAAAAATCCATAATATTTAAACCACGCTGACCAAGTGCTGGGCCTACAGGTGGACTGGGATTTGCTTTTCCAGCAGGTATTTGCAGCTTTATATAACCTTCAATTTTTTTAGCCATATTACTTTCTCCTAATTATTGGTACAAGCGCTTTAAAAGCTCCCAAATTTATTAAACTTCTTTTTCTATTTGGCCAAACTCTAATTCAACCGGTGTTGCTCGACCAAAAATTACTACCGATACTCTAAGCTTACTTTTCTCATAATTAATTTCTTCTACAGAACCAGAGAAATCTTTGAAAGGTCCTTCTAAAACTCGGACAGACTCACCTACTTCAAACGTCATCTTCTGAGTTGGGTTGACTTTACTATCATCCATCCGCTGAAGAATAATATCTACCTCTTTATCTTTTATGGGTGTTGGTTTTTGCGCAGAACCACCAATGAAAGCAGTAACTTTTGGTGTGCTTCTTACTAAATGCCAACTGTCATCGTTCATATCCATTTGAACTAACACATAACCAGGATAAAGCCTTCTCTCGCTAAGCGTTTTCTGACCAGCTTTAATTTCAACAACTTCTTCAACTGGAACTAAAATATCACCGAAATGATCATTAAATTCTGATCTCTCTATTCTTTCTAATAAATTTTTTTGAACAATTTTTTCATAACCTGAAAAAGCTTGTACCGCATACCAACGTTTCGACATCAATTATCCTCGTCCTAAAATCATATTGATAATGTATGAAAAACTTATATCAACAAATGCTAAAAATATAGCCATCAATACCACCAATACAAAAACAATCATTGTCATCTGAAATGTTTCTTTCCTTGTTGGCCATACTACTTTTTTTGCCTCAGTAATAGCGTCATTTAGAAAACCAAAAGCATCTTGGCCCTGTGGGGTAGACCAAAAAACAGCGCTAGCTAAACCAAGTCCAACTAAAATTGATAAAATCCTGAGCACTACCGGCTGTCCAGACAACAAATAAAATCCGAAAAGACCTGCTCCCACAAGTAAAAATGATAAACTCAATTTAATATTTACGTTCACTTCTTGATCTTTCCTTTATTGGCAGGCCAGGAGGGCTTCGAACCCCCAACCCTCGGTTTTGGAGACCGATACTCTACCAATTGAGCTACTGGCCTAAGTAATTAATATCTACTCAACAATCTTTACTACAACTCCAGAACCTACTGTTCGGCCACCCTCACGAATCGCGAATCTTAGTCCTTCTTCCATAGCAATAGGTGCAATTAATGTCGCTGTAATAGACACATTGTCTCCCGGCATTACCATTTCT
>CBFHYY010000002.1:0-9453 GCA_965660175.1 Methylophilaceae bacterium | reverse complement strand
TGGTGGAGGTAAGCGGGATCGAACCGCTGACCCCTTGCATGCCATGCAAGTGCTCTCCCAGCTGAGCTATACCCCCATAAAAATTTAATCTCGAGTGTTAGCCTCGCTATCAAATTGACTTAAATCTATCTTTTCCTTTGGCTTCCAGCCTTCTTTAAGATGTTCTGCAGTTACGTTAGTGAAAACTCCACCTCGTACAAAAAATTTTGCTGTTAATCTCATATATCTTGGTTCAGTTGCGGCAACTAAATCATCAAGGATACTGTTCGTAACGGCTTCATGAAAACATCCTTCATCTCTAAATGACCATATGTAAAGTTTAAGACTTTTTAGTTCCACACAACGCTCATCAGGGATATAATCTAGATAGAGAGTCGCAAAATCTGGTTGACCAGTTTTTGGGCATAAACATGTAAATTCAGGTATTTGCATATGAATGTGAAAATCTCTATTTTTATTAGGGTTTTCAAATACCTCTAATTGTTTAGTAGGCTGTGCGGTGGGTTTTCCACCCAGTAATTGGTCGCTCATATTTAGTTTATAATTTAAAAAAGATGACATTATACTGCTTTGATTACACACTTTCCTAAAATAATTCAAAAAATCAAAAATTGAAATTAAGACAAATAAAACTTGCTGGCTTTAAAACCTTTGTCGATCAAACTACAATCAAACTTGATGGGCAGTTAGCAGGAATAGTTGGGCCCAACGGCTGTGGAAAATCCAATATTATGGAATCGGTCAAGTGGGTTCTAGGGTCATCCTCCGCAAAAGAAATGCGAGGTGACTCTATGGAGTCAGTTATATTTAATGGTACTGACGATAGACAACCCATTGGAAGGGCAAGCGTAGAACTTTTCTTTGATAATTCTAAAGGGACTGCACCGGCAGAATGGGCAAGTTACGCTGAGATTTCGGTAAAAAGAATCATCGAAAAGGATAAGGGTTCAACCTACCTTATTAATAATACAACCGTACGACGAAAGGATGTGGCAGATTTATTTCTTGGAACCGGTCTTGGTGCTAAGGGTTATGCAATTATTGGTCAAAATACCGTATCACAAATTGTTGAAGCCAAACCAGAAGAGCTTAAAAATTATCTCGAGGAGGCTGCAGGAGTAAGTAAATATAAAGAGCGCAGGAAGGAGACAGAATACAGATTACGTGATACAAAAGAAAATCTTGAACGTGTCAATGATCTCTTACGTGAGATTAATACTCAGATTACAAAATTAGAATCACAAGCTCAGACAGCTAAAAAACATAACGAATTACAAGATAAAGTAAAACTCATACAAGCTCAAATATACTTTGTTAAAAAACGGCTGGCAGGAACTTCATGGGAAGAGTCCAAAGAGAAAGTGAAGGATTTAATGACAAAGCTAGATAAATTTAAAGCAGAGCTGACAAACATTGAGACACAAACCGAAGCTGCCAGGCAAGAGCATATCAAGGCCTCAGACTCAATTAATATTAATCAGACAAAGTTCTATGAAACAAATTCTCTGGTCAGTGATGTTGAGAATAAGTTAAATAATTTAAATGAAAAAATAACAAGGCTTGCTGCATTGAAAGAGACTAGCAAGTCTAAACTTCAAGACTATGAGACACAACAGGCACAACTTAATATCCAGCTTAATGAAAGTACGACTGAATTGCATGAAAGCAAGTCAAAACAATCTAAACTCATAGAGAGTCTAGCTGATCTCAAAGAAAATTTTATTGCAACAGAAACCGATTATCTTAAGTCGGTTGATGAATGGACTGTTAGCAATAGAAAATTGCAGGAATTGAATGAGCAACTAAATATAGAAAACGCAACCTTATCACTCTCAACAGAAATAATAAAAGACCTCAATGAAAGAACACAGATACTTCAAGCTGAAGTTCTTCAATTAAAAGAAAATAAGATTGACACAAACAAACCAAAAGAACTTGTTGAAGCTGAGCAAAAACTTAACAATATTGAGGTAGAGGTTGTAGAGGGTAAAAAAATACTTATTCAAATTAATGCTGAAATTGATAGCATTAAAAATGCTATTTTAAATAATAAGCAGCACATAAGTGATGCAGAGATTCATATAAGCTCATTAAAGCAGTTGAGTGAATCCGAGATAAATCCTGAACAAATTTCTAGCTGGCTTAATTCGATTGGACTAAAAGCTAAGGAGAATATCTTTAAATCGATTTCAATCAATGAAGGCTGGGAATCATCCATAGGAAATATTTTAGGCTCAAGGATGCACGCCTATCAATCTATAAACATCGATACAGCATATAAAAATAGGCCTCCACGTCCAATCACACTCGTAAAATCGAACGATTTTAAACCACTAACAAGAAATAAGGATTTGCGGCTTGCGTTAGATGTCATTGAGATTGAAGATGAAAGTTTATCTGGGGTGATGGCTGAATGGCTATCTAATGTGTACATATCTGAATCAACCAATATAGTTTTTGAACAACAAAAACTTGAGCCTGGTGAAATCTTGATCACAAAAGAAGGTGACCTATACGGAGCAAACTATCAGATTGTAGGGGGTCATTCTAATAATCAGGAAAATCATCTTCAAGTCATGAAGAAAATTGAGGGCTTTGAAGGTAAACTCCCATCTTTGTTAGACGAAAAAGATCAATTAGCTAAAAAAATTGAGGAAGTCGAGATTAGTAAAGAAAATAAGGAAGCTGAACTGCAAGCAAGGGAAGGGGAGTACAAGAATTTTCAACAAGAGGTCAATACAACGCTTCAAGAATTTAATAAAAAAATTAGTATAGTTGAATTTAATAAAAATAGATTACAAACAATAGAAAAAGAAAAGCTTAATCTCTCAATACAGTTGAAAGAAAATACTGAGAAACTTGACGCTAAAAAAATAATCATTAATGACCTAATAAATAATATCCAAACGCAATCAAATCATGTGGAGAATTATCAAAAAGTCATGCACAAGAATAAGGAATTTTTTGATAACAAAAAAATAGCCTTTGATGACCAAGAGAAGTTAGCGCAAGAAATTAGCTACACCATAAAGGTTTTAGACAACAAAATATTGAACATAAACGAAAGAAAAAATAACATTGAAAAAGAAAAAAGCTCTCTTTTAAATCAGTTGACTGAATCAAACGAGGAACATAACCAACAAGATGTCTCTTCACTCCAAGAAGAATTAAAAGAAAAATTATTGACAAAAGAGACTGCGGAAAAAGAATTAATTCATGCACGCGAGGATTTATCAAATAAAGAAAATACACTAAGAGATCTTGAGTCAAAAAGACTTGAATCCCAGCATGCAATCAACCCAGTATCCGAAGAGCTTCAACAGGCTAGATTAAATGAAAGAGAGGCCAGCGTCATTTTTGAGTCATGCTGCGAGTCCTTGAAAAGCAGCAAACTATCGGAAAATGAAATATCAGAAACGCTGGATCCAAATGTTGACCTAACTTTTTTAGATGAACAATATAACAAAACAAACAACAGAATAGAGCGGCTTGGCCCTGTCAACCTTGCTGCAATAACAGAATTAGAATCTATTAAAGAACGGCAGATCTATATCCAAAAACAAGTTGAAGATCTTCAGGATGCTTCAGATACATTACAAAATGCGATCCAAAAAATAGATAAAGAGACTCGTGAAAAATTAAAAAATACCTTTAATGAAGTCAATATAAATTTTAACAATTTTTTTAAAACATTATTCAATGGTGGAAGGGCGCAGCTTGATCTGTTGGGTAATGAGATCTTGGACACAGGACTTCAAGTTGTAGCACAGCCTCCTGGCAAAAAAAATCAAACAATTCATTTGCTTTCAGGAGGCGAAAAAGCATTAACAGCCATTGCTTTAGTTTTTGCTTTATTTAAACTGAACCCTTCACCATTCTGTTTGATGGATGAGGTGGACGCTCCGCTTGATGACTCAAATGCAAAAAGATTTTGTGATGTTGTTAAAAGTATGTCCGGTGATACTCAATTTTTATTTGTATCTCATAATAAAATCACTATGGAAATAGCAGAGCAGTTAATAGGCGTAACAATGCAAGAACCAGGTGTTTCAAGGATAGTAGAGGTTGACCTACAAGAAATACATTCGGCTAATTTAGTAGAGTAACTATTTAATATGAGCGACGTTCAACTGGCATTATTAATACTCGGTCTTATCGTAATTTTGATTATGATAATCCATAATTGGGCACAAATAAGACTGCATAAAAAAAGAAAAGAAAAGTTAGTCGATAGTAACGCCCCAAAGCTTAATGACGATAACGACCCACTTTTTAAATCAGCTGAATTTGATATTACTAAAACTAAAACATATACAGCCCATGAGGAGCCCCAAACAGGTTCTGCTAAGGTGATCGCTGAAAATCTTCCTGAGGGTATTTTTGGGGAGATAGAGGCAGTTGCATCAATAACCTGCAAGGATACCTTTGATAACCTTGTAAATTTATACGTTGACAAGGTAAGCTCTATAAATGGCGCGAGGATATATATAAGACACGACAATGATATATGGACCACCGATCTTGCCATCGACGAGGGTGTACGCTTTAATCAAATACTTGTTGTGCAGCAACTAATTTCAAGAAAGGGAATGCTCAGTGATGATGATATTAAGAATTTTAATGAATACGTCAATGATGTGAACGATGCTGTTAATGGAAGTTTATTTTGGCTTTTTAATGAAGATATAGCAGTCGAGACAAAGAAACTTCATGACTTCAGTAAAGAGGTTGATAGGGCAATCAATTTAAAGGTAATACCGAAAAGTGACTCTGCTTTTCATCCAGCTGCCCTGATGGATTTTTTTAAATCACCATCGATCATAAAGGGAAATGACAACATACATAGATTGGTGAACCCTGATAATTCAAATGAAATTATTTGTGAAATACTAAACCTATCAGCTAAACCGCTTGATTTGAATCATGAAGCCTTTATACAAGGCATTATTTTTAAAATTGACGTACCGAATATACCGAATATAACTCATGCTTTTAATCAAATGATAAACACGATCAAAGACGCATCTTCCGACCTCAACGGTACGTTAGTGGATGTTGGAAATAAGCCGATGAATGATGAATATATAAGTCGTGTATATGTGTACCTTAAAGAGGTAGAGCAAAAAATGTTAGCTAAAAAAATAATACCAGGCGGTGAATTGGCAGCAAAAATATTTTCTTGATGAGTGATATAAAAAAAATTAAAGAAAGAATTGATGAATTAAAGCAACAAATTGTTGAGCAAAATTATAACTACTATGTGCTCGACAATCCAGTCATTTCAGACAATGAGTTTGATAAATTATTCACTGAACTTACGAATATCGAGAACCAAAATCCCAATTTAGTAACTCCTGATTCACCCACCCAGAGAGTGGGAGGGGAATCAAATAAAGCATTCAATCAAATTATCCATGACAGACCAATGCTCTCCTTAGGAAATGCCTTTGATAAGAGTGATCTGATTGCCTTTGAAAAACGTATCAAGGATGAACTCGGCATCAACGATATTGACTTCACTGCAGAGCCAAAATTTGATGGTCTGGCGGTAACCATACAGTATGTGGACAGAGCCCTCCATTTATCAGCAACAAGAGGAGACGGAACAACCGGTGAGGATGTTACGCATAATATTAAAACCATTAAATCTATCCCTCTTAAATTATCTGAATTTGCCCCAGCTGGTTTAATTGAGGTACGGGGTGAGGTGGTAATGCACAAAAAAGATTTTAATCTTTTAAATCAGCGTCAAAAAGATTCGGATGATAAGTTATTTGCCAACCCAAGAAATGCTGCTGCTGGTAGCTTAAGACAGCTCGATCCAGCCATCGCTTCATCCCGACCTCTGGCATTCTATGCCTACAGTATTTACTGCGATAGCCATAATCTTTCCACTCAATTTGAAGGTATGGATTTATTAAAAAAATTAAAGATACCCACCACAAATTTAACGAAAGTAGTAACTGGAGTTGACGGGCTCTACAAATATTACAATGAAATTACTGCAACAAGAAAGGATCTGCCTTTTGAAATAGATGGTGTGGTGTATAAAGTCAATTCATTAAACTACCAAGATGAATTAGGCTTTGTATCTCGAGCACCACGCTGGGCCATTGCGCATAAATTTCCTGCGGAGGAGGCTATGACTCAGATTGTGGGTATCGATGTGCAAGTTGGCAGAACTGGATCAATTACCCCTGTCGCAAGACTTAAGCCCATAGAAGTTTCTGGGGTAATTGTTACAAACGCAACCCTACATAATGAAGATGAAATGCGCAGAAAAGACATTCAAATTGGTGATTATGTCGATGTTAGAAGAGCAGGGGATGTAGTTCCAGAAATTGTTCGAGTAATCAAAGAAAAAAGGCCAAAATCAACTAAAGAATTTTTCATGCCATCTCAATGTCCAGAATGTTCATCATCACTAACAAAAAAAGAGGGTGATGCTGTTCTAAGATGCAATGCTGGAGTTGAGTGTCCTGCGCAAAGAAAACAAGGAATCATGCATTATTCATCAAGAAAAGCTATGGATATAGATGGTTTAGGGGAGAAAATTATTGATCAGTTAATTGGGAATGGGCTGCTTAAAAATTTCTCTGATTTATACAAACTAACAGTAGAGGATCTTGAAAACCTTGAAAGATTTGCCATCAAGTCAGCTCAAAACCTTGTTGAAGCCATCAATAAGTCGAAACATACCACTCTGGGTAAATTTATTTACGCACTCGGAATACGTAATGTCGGTGAATCAACAGCCAATGATCTCGCTAAAAATTTTGGGGCTATTAAGCCCATTTTAGGGGCAAATTATGATCAACTTATTGAGATCAATGATATTGGACCTAAGGTTGCGGAGGCAATCATTATCTACTTCGCAGATAAAACAAATCAGTTAGAAATAAGCCTTTTGCTGGATAGTGGTATATCATTCAAGGCTAACGATATCGCATACACTCCCAGCACTGAACTTCAGGGTCTGGTATTTGTCCTTACAGGAACGCTTCCTTCACTGAAAAGAGAAGACGCCAAACTGCTGATAACGCGTGCAGGAGGGAAAGTGGTAGGATCGGTATCTAAAAAGACAGATTATCTTGTAGCTGGTGAGGAAGCGGGCAGTAAGCTCGAAAAAGCTCATGAGCTTAAGGTGAAGGTTATTGATGAGAATCAATTGATAAAACTAACAAAATAGAGGGTATTATGAAGAGAGAATTAGCTTTAAGTATTATTTTTATATCATTGTTTTCAAGTAATATTTACGCTTATGATATGAATAATATGTGTGAGGAGTTGTTAAAGAAGGGTGACAATAAGAAGGCTGTTATCGCATCAAAACGTGTAGCGAATAAATATGATTCTAGTTTTTGTGCTGCAAAAGCCCACTACCGTATGAAGAATTTCGAGAGTGCTGTTGCGTCATTCGATGAAAGCATAGGCGTTGCCGATCTTCCTGTAGATCAATTATATTCCTTTCTTTACAAAGGAATTGCACAAAGGGACCTTGAGGACTTTAAAGCTTCTTCAGCAACCTTTACAAAAGGCTTGAATACAGCGGCACTGGGTAATAGTAAGTATATGCAGATGGAACAAAGATTCCTATATCAGCTTGGGCAAAACGAACTGGCTAATGAAAATGGCCTTGAAGCGATTGATTATTTCAGCAAATCATTGACGCTTGCAGCTAATGATGATGAGCGTGGAGATAGCTTTGAAGGTTTGTCACTAGCCTATTATGTATCAAACAAACTTGACTCTGCAATAGAATATGGCGTCAAGGCTTCTACCACATTTCAAAGAACTGGTAAGCTCAACGAGTACGCAGAAATGCAGGTAAAGATGGCTAATTATGAATCCATTCAAAAAAATTATATAAGAGCATTAAGAATTCTTAATTCCTTAGAGGATTTTGCAAAAAAGAATGGTGGTAGATACTTTGAGGCTAAGGCGTTACTTGAAAAGTCTTTAATATTTACTAAGCAAGGTCATGTGGACGATGCAACACAATCCTTTAAGAAGGGACAGGCTATTGCCATTGAGATAGGGGCGCAGGATTTACTCCCTCCTAAACAGTAATAGTTTTAATTTTACATAATATACATTATACGAAGTCATAAAACTTCATGTCATATTTTAAGATAATTAATTTATACTAAAGCTTTGTTTATTACAGGTAATTTGAATGGCAAAGGTGAATGGAAAAACACCACTTAAAGGGACAAAAGCAGAATTAGCTGAAATCGATACCCTTATGAAAAAGGCGGTTGAGCTTCATAGAAAAGAACACCTTGATGCTGCGGTTGGTATCTACCGACAGGTGTTAGAAAAAAAACCAGGCTTTATACCAGCAATTGGTATGTTAGGGACTGCCCTAGGTCAAATGCGTCAATTTGATGCCTCAATCAAGCTTTTAAAAGAAGCTATAAAGGCAAAGCCTAATTATGCTGTTTATTATAATAATTTAGCTTCTACCTATATACAGAGTAAAAATTACAACAAAGCTTTGAAAGTCGTTAAACAGGCCATCGATTTAGATGGTAATTATGTTGATGCACAAAATACCATGGGTGTTATTTTAGGCCACCTTGACCGATATGACGAAGCCATCGTTGCCTATGATAACTCTTTATCTATCAAGAAAGATGATCCCGAAACGCTTATCAAAATTGCTCTACTTCATCACCTATTTAATAAGCTTGATTTGGCATTGGAAACCATTAATAAAGTTATAGAAAAAGATCCAAAGCATAACAATGCCATCTTTATTAGATCTTTAACCAACCTTAAAAAAGGAAACTTTCAACAAGGTTGGCGAGATTATGAGAGTCGTATAGGAAAATTTAATATTAAAACTCATCACAAACAACCTACTTGGCGAGGTGAGGATATCAAAGGCAAAATCATTCTCATTTTTTCAGAGCAAGGATTGGGTGACACAATTAACTTTTCAAGATATGCAAGACTGGTTAAAGGCCAAGGTCCAGCCCATGTTGTCTTAAGTGTGCAAGAGCCATTGTATGAGTTAATTAAAAATTCAACATTTTTTAAAGATATTACCGTTATACCTCCTAAGAAAAAACCTAAGAATTTTGCCTATCAAGTTCCAATATTAAGTTTGCCAGGCATTTTTAAAACGAATGGTGACACTATCCCTGAATTTGGCCCCTATATTGATGTCGAAAAAAATAAAGTAGATAGGTTTAAAGGCAAGTTTAAAAAAATTAAAGTGGGTCTTGTTTGGCGCGGTAATCCCGATTACTTAAGAGATGATATACGAAGTATTGAACTAGAAGATTTTCTTCCTTACATCAAATCAACTAAGATTCAAGTTATTAGTTTACAAAAAAATAAAACAAAATCTGACGAAAAATTTTTGAAAAAAAATACTCAAATCATTGATATTATGGATGAGGTTGAAACCTTTTCTGATACAGCAGGCATTATAGAAAATTTAGATCT
>CBFHYY010000001.1:0-21256 GCA_965660175.1 Methylophilaceae bacterium | reverse complement strand
CCTTGTTCAGCTAATTTTTTTGATGTCTCAAAACCAATCCCTCGATTTGCTCCACTTATAAATGCGACTTTTTCCATGACTTTTCCTTATTGCTAGTTAACTTAAAATAATCTCAGATACCATATTGCTTTGTTATCTGTATTTTTGATTCTTCTTTAATAATTAAGTGTATATACACATAATATTAACAGCATATCATATAAAAGAAAAGCAATAAAAAAAGCCCCGAATTGTGGGGCTTTATTTTAAAAAATTAAATGAAATTTTATTTGGCTGGTTTCTCTTCCGCTGGAGCAGCCTCTGCTACGGGAGCTTCTTCAGCTGGTTTCTCTTCCGCTGGAGCTGCTTCTGCCGGAGCTACCTCTGCTAACGCTCCTTCTGGAATATCCTCAAATTCATTATCACTATCACGAACTTTAAGTCTCTCTTTAATTCTAGCTGACTTACCTGCAAGATTTCTAAGATAGAATAACTTAGCCCTTTTAACATTACCTCGTCTTTTCACTTCAATACTATCAATTAAAGGTGAATGAAGTTGGAATGTACGTTCAACCCCTTCTCCAGATGAAATCTTTCTCACGATAAATGAAGAATTAAGACCTCTATTTCTTCTTGAGATAACAACACCCTCAAAAATTTGAACCCTAGATCTAGTTCCTTCAACAACGTTCACACCTACTGCTACAGTATCACCAGGCGAAAATTTAGGAATTTTTTTTCCTAAGCGTGCAATTTCTTCATTTTCTAATGTTTCAATAATATTTGGCATTATTTAGTCCCTTTTAATTATAAAGAATCTTGTTCCTGCTCTCTTTTAATATCTTGTAGCAGTCGAGATTCCTCTTTCGTCAACAACCTTTCGGCTAATAAATCTGGACGTTTAAACAACGTCTCTCTTAGCGATGCTTTTAATCGCCATAGTCTTATTTTTTCATGGTTGCCCGATAATAAAACATCAGGCACCTTAAGACCTTCAAATTCTTCAGGTCTTGTATAATGAGGGTAATCTAACAAACCATCAACAAAAGAGTCCAAATTAGCTGACTCCGCATCATTTAAAGCTCCAGGCAATTGCCTAATCATACAATCCATCAATACCATGGCAGGAAATTCACCACCACTTAATACATAGTCACCAATAGATATTTCTTCATCTACCCAGCTCTCAATTCGATCATCAATACCCTCATACCTACTAGCAATAATAATTAATGATTCTTCTTTTAAGAGCTTTTTCACTAGCTTATGATTTAATGGTTTCCCCTTTGGGGTCATATGAATCACTTTCGCTCTTTTTAAATTCTTTTTATTATGTTCATCCCTTATCGAATTTATTGACTTTACAAGTGGATCAACCATCATAAGCATTCCTGGTCCACCGCCGTATGATCTATCATCAATAGTATTATGATTATCGATAGAAAATTCTCTCGGATTACATAACTCTAATTCAACTAATCCCTTACTAAAAGCTCTACCAGTAACACCGTAACTGGAGATTGCTTTGAACATCTCAGGCATCAATGTAATTAAACTAAACCTAAATGAGGGATCAGTAATTTTCATCCCAATCAACTATAATCTTTTTTTTCACAAGATCTATATTTAGTATCACATCAGGTAAATAAGGGATAAGTATTTCTTTTTCACCCTTAACAATCATTACATCGTTTGACCCAGTTTCCATAATAGTTTCCACGACGCCGTACATAACGCCATCTTCACTTTCTACACACAGACCTATTAAATCTGACCAATAATAATCATTGGGGCCTAAATCAGGTAAATCTTTTTTTTGTACACCAATCAAGCTTTTTATAAAATTATCTGAGCTGTTTCGATCATTTACTTCATTTAACTTTACAAGCATTATCTTTTCTTTAACTATCGTTTGATCAACTTTAATAACATCCCAGGTTTTTTCATTCCTCGAAATAAGCCATTCATCGTATTTAGTTAATGTCTCAATTTCTTCTGTAAATGGATGAATTTTCAACCATCCTTTTACCCCGTGGGAACCTATAATTTTTCCCATAACAACAACATCCTTCAATGCTTCGGATGAAGTATTTTCTTTTGTGCTATTTATCAGAGGCTTCCGCTGGTTTCTCTTCAGCTGCAGGTGCTGCTTCCGCTGGTTTCTCTTCAGCTGCAGGTGCTGCTTCGGCAGCTGCTGCGGCTAATTCATCTGCTTTAGCTGCTGCTTTTTTTGCTTTTTTTGCTGCCGCTTTATCAGAATCTTTTTTCTTCATAGCTTGAAGGCCTTCAGGACCTTTAGTATGTAATTTTACGATTCTTCCAACTGTCTCAGATAAAAGAGCTCCGTGTCCTTTCCAGTATTCTATTCGATCAGTATCAAGCCTTAATGCCTCTGCACCAACATTGGCTCCTGGGTTATAAAATCCCACACGCTCGATAAAACGACCGTCTCTCTTTTTTCTAGAATCTGCTACAACAACGTTAAAGTAGGGTCTTTTTTTAGATCCGCTTCTTGAAAGTCTAATAATTACCATATATGTTCTCTTTTAATTAAAATATTTCTATACCGAAGAGGCGAAATTTTACGCTATTTTTGATGGTTTTGGCAAGTTATATGTGTAATGCTAATCTAGATTCATAGAATAAATGAGTATTATCTTAGATACAACGTTGGATCTTTCATATTTAATTTTTCAAAACCCTCTCTTCTCAACCGACAAGAATCGCATTTACCGCATGCATACCCTTCACTTGTAGCCTGATAACATGAAACTGTCATTGAGTAATCAACCTTATGCTTGAGCCCTAATTGTATAATTTCTGCTTTATTCATTTTAATTAATGGGGTATGAATTGTAATTTTTGAACCCTCTACGCCGGTTTTTGTTGCAAGATTCGCCATTCTTTGAAAACTTTCAATATACTCCTCCCGACAATCTGGGTATCCAGAGTAATCAATAGCATTCACTCCAATAAAAATATCCTGACTGTTAATGGTCTCTGCCCAAGCTAATGCCAAAGATAACATCATAGTATTTCTGGCTGGTACGTAGGTTGATGGAATACCATTTGATGGAGATTGAGGAATCTCCATTTTTTTATTTGTCAAAGATGATCCTTTCAGCCAGCTAAGATCAATATCCACAAGCTTGTAATCTTCTGCATCAAATGATTCTGCAAGCTTTTTTGCAAACTTAAGTTCTGCGATATGTCTCTGCTGATAATTGATGTTCATAGCATAACAATCAAAGCCTGAGGCTTTTGCTAATGCCAATACTGTCGCTGAGTCTAATCCTCCTGATAAAAGAATAATAGCTGATTTAGACACCTTTTTTTTCTCCCCAAATAATTTTATGTAACTGCATTTGCATGCGTACATTTAAATTATCATCCAAGATCCATTGCGCTAATTTATCTTCCTGTAATTCACCATAAGAAGGTGAGAATAAAACATCACTTTTCAATAATAAATTTTTATCCTTAATAATTTTTTTTGCCCATACATAATCTTCATGACCAGTAATCACAAATTTTACTTCATCCTGCTTTTTTAATAATGCGATATTATCCCAATGATTATTTTCTGCCTCACCTGAACCAGGTGTTTTTATATCTAAAATAATTTTAACTTGTTCATCTATGTTATCAATTGAAATAGCACCTCCAGTCTCCAATGAAACTTGAAAGCCTAATTGACTCAGTTGAGATAGAAGATCTTTGCATGACTTTTGTGCAAGGGGCTCCCCTCCAGTCACAGTAATAAAGTTTGTTTTATATTTTTTTACCTCATTAATTATTTCATCAAAACTTTGATTTTCACCCTCATGAAAAGCATAAGCTGTATCACAATAATTACAGCGCATCGGACAGCCTGTTAATCGAATAAAGACTGTTGGAATGCCTATTCGCGATGACTCACCTTGAAGCGAATAAAATATTTCGTTTATTTTAAGTGTGTGATTTTTCAATAATTTTGTGAAGATCTAAAGATTAATTGATTCTAAGGCTTTTAGGCGTCTTTTGGCTTTTGAAATAATCTCCGCATCGGGATATTGTTCGATTAATTGACGTAATGTTTTTTTAGCGTCAGCAATTTTTGCAAGTTGTATTTGACAATTCGCTATCCCATAAATTGCATCGGTCAAAATTGTACTTTCTGAATGTGATTCCAATATTTTAGAGTAAGTTTGAATAGCTGCATTATAATTTTTTAAAGCAAATTGAGAATATCCAAGAAAATATTTCGCATCAGCTATTTTTTGAGAATTCGGATAAGTACTTATAAATCTATCAAATGCGTTAAAAGATTCATTATATTTCGTCGCCATCATAGATGCTTTAGCCTTTTCAAACTCATCAATTTCGATATTTTGATCAATGAGAGGAGGAACATTGTCGGCTATGATTAGTTCTTCGAGATTGGGCACATCTTCATCACGCGTTAAATTTTGTAAATCTTTAACCGTATTTTGATCGATTGAAGAAGCAGCATTCTTTGGCTTCGAATTATTTATCAGCTCTTGATTATTGATCAATTCATTTATTGAATCTTTAACTTCTGGTTGTGAGTTATTTTCCAGGTTCGTAAGTCGATCATTAATTTCTTGATATAAAACTTTTTCTCTTTCTTGAAAATTATTAATCTTGAATTGCAGCACTTCAACCTCGCCATTGATCTTCATAAGCATTTCTTGAATCTCTTGTAACGTATTTTGATTTTTTATTGCTACAGGGTTTGCATTACGATTTTTCAGAACTTGATTAACTTTGGCATCAATATTACTCTGAATGTTGGATTGAATATTATTGAGTTGATCCTGAATGCTGTTAAGTTTTTTTCTTGCCTCTTCATCTTCAAAAAGGCCTGCGTAAGATACTTGCGCACAAAAAATCAGTCCAACCCAATAATATGTTTTCATTAAACTTCTATTTCAATTTATTTCAGAAGCTTTATTCGCCTTTATAACCAATGTCAGAACGTCTATCTTGACCACATGTACTTCCTGTACATTCTTGGTTTGCATGTTCCTCACCAAAACTTACGGTCTCAACAGCTTCGCCATTAACTCCTAGAGCTTCAAGAGCTTGTTTAACTGCAACAGCACGTTTTTGACCAAGTGCTAAGTTATACTCGTGAGAACCTCTATAATCAGCATTACCATAAATAACAACCGCAGCATTATGCTTATTGATGAAAGCTGCATGATTACCAATTAAGCCTTCAAAGTCTGATTTAATAGCATAACTATCATAATCAAAGTAAACGCTTCTATCTGCAAGCTCACCACTATCTGCTAATTCATCCAGTGCTGACTGATTTAACGCGTTACCTTGGGTATTTCCCATTAGATCTACTTCAGAACCATCTGCAGTCATATTTTCTAACTCAGGAAAAGGAGCATTAAGCCCCATTGGTTCTGTGATTTCTGTTGTACTACAGCCCGCAGCTAGAAGTGCAAGCAGTGATGCAATTAATAGCGATTTTTTCATTTTTTTTCCCTTAAGTATTTATTGTTAATTTTTGTACGGACCCCACGTAGGTTCCATTATAACCTCAGAACCAACATTTATGGGAGTAACTTTAAGTCCATTTATCGATACTGTAGCAATTTTTGACTTTTTTCCAAAGTCCTTATAAGTAAATAATACCATATGGCCATTTGGAGAGAAAACGGGTGACTCATCATCTGGTCCGTTAGTTAATTTTAAAACTTGATTTGATAAGAGATTTTGAACTGCAACTTTGTATTTTCTGTCCTCTTGGTTAAGAAACAATAATAATTTTCCATCAGGGGATAAGCTGGGGCTTAGATTATTTTTACCTTCAAATGTGATTCTTTCCACTTCGTTTGAGGCAATGTCAACTTTATAAATTTGCGCGCTTCCTCCCCTATCCGATGAGAAGAAGATTTGCTTTCCATCAGGAGTCCATGATGGTTCTGTATTAATTGATCTTGTTCGCATTATCTGTTTAATATTACTGCCGTCCGCGTTAATGACATAGATTTGAGAATTTGAACTATAAGTCAGTACGATGGCTAATTTTTTACTATCAGGTGACCAAGAGGGCGCACTATTATTTCCTCTAAAGTTCGCTAGCAATGTTCTTTTACCTGTTTCAATATTTTGAATATAAATAACTGGCTTTCTTTTTTCAAAGGAAACATAGGCAATTTTTTTGCCATCAGGTGACCATCTTGGTGAAATAATAGGGTGCTTGGAATTTAATATTGTTTTTGGATTATAACCGTCGTAATCAGATATAAAGAGGCTATATTTTTTCGCATTAATCTTTTTTACAAATGCAATATTGGTTTGAAATATCCCTTTACTTCCAGTCAATTTTTCATAAGCAATATCTGCAATACGATGAGCAATTAGCCTGTATTGATTAGATGATCCTTTTAAAGCAATGGTTAGAATAGTTTTTTCTTTATAAACGTCTACTAAGCTCCATGTAACCTCTTGAGTCTTTGATCTTTTGCTGTCGTTGGGCTTTACTGTACCTAAAATCAAAAACTGTGATTGTAGAGCTGACCAATTACTGAAATTAACATCACGTTCATCGTAGGGATATTGTGATACTCCTGATACATCAATAGGACTAAATAAGCCCGAACGACTTAGATCATTTGAAATAATTTCATGCATAAGCTGCATATTTTTATTCTGGTTATCGTTTTTAAAAGGTGTGATGGCAATAGGGATCTGGCTAGCTCTTCCACCAAGAATTTCAATCACCTCAAGTGATTGAACTAATCCTGAAAAAAAGAGTATTGTAGAAACAAAAACTGAAGTGAAAATATTTTTTATAACTTTCATTTAAGCCCTCTAATTGATTTGTCCATTGGGTTGAAATTTTAATTTTAATTTTTTTAGCTGATTGAAAAGACGAGTATCTTTGGGAATTGGTAAGGGTTGGGATTGAAGTATAGCCCTTTCTACTGCAAGATCGCAGCTTTCAATAAGACTGGACTTTGTCATTTTAGCATCACCAATTAAGTCGCCTGTAGGCATCAATTTAATCTCAAATTCTAACACTACTGGATCTAAACCACACAATTGTTTGTTAACATTTTGATAAATTTTTTGTTGAATTAATGCTTTATATTTCTCTAATTCTCCCGAATTGGATCCTGCAACTAAATCCTCTTGACCTTCAATGGCCACTCTTGTTTCTTTAGCCAAATCTTTATTTCTTAGATCATCTTGTAATCTTTCCAAAGCATCTTCTGCCAACATATTTTTCTGTATTTTTTCAAGTCTTTCTTCTTCTAATAATTGTTTTTGTAGCCTATCTATTTCTTTTTTCTTTTTTAATTCAGCAGCCTTTTTCTTCTTCAATGCAGCAGCTTTCTTCTTTTTAAGTTGTATATCGGCATCTTTCTTAATTTGAGCTTTTTTAACCTCATCGGGTATTATATTTTTTTTTGTTTTGGTTTTTTTTATTTGTGGCTTTGGTTTAACTTGAGTAGGAACGGCATCCCATAATTCAATCTCTGCATAATAAGGAGCTTTAACTTGCCAGTTAACAGAGAAAATCATGAAAATAAATAATGCTAAGTGAATGACTAGAGTAAATAAATTAGCCTGTAAATTATCATTATTTTCAAGCCATAATAATTTCATAATCGTTATTTAGCTGGTGTTAAAAGAAGACCTACTTTATCGATATCATTTTGTTTCAATAAATCCATAATAGTTATTACTTTTCCATAATTTACCTTTTTATCAGCAGCAATAACGATTGATTGACTTGGATTTTTTTTTGTAATTTTTTTTACATGAGCTAGCAAAGTGTCATTTTTAAAAGATTTACCATCAATCTCAATTTTTCCGTTCTTTTTAATCGACACAATAATAGGGTTAACTTGTTGTTTTAATGTTTCACCAACTTTGGGTAACTCAACAACGCCTGGGTTTGTCATTGGCGCAGTAACCATAAAGATTACTAAAAGTACAAGCATGACATCGATGTACGGAACCACATTAATTTGATTCATTAAACGTCTTTTATTCATTGCTGCACTATCCTTTTCGATCAACTATATTTACAAATTCTTCCATAAAACTTTCGAATCGTAACGATAGGCGGTCAACCTTCGCTGCAAAACGATTGTAAGCAATTACTGCAGGTATTGCGGCAAAAAGTCCAATGGCTGTAGCAATAAGAGCTTCAGCAATGCCAGGAGCTACTTGACTAAGAGTGGCTTGTGCCACATTTGAAAGACCAATAAAAGCGTTCATTATTCCCCATACCGTTCCAAATAAACCGATGTAAGGGCTCACGGATCCAACCGAAGCTAAAAAAGGAAGATGTTGATCTAAGCTATCAATTTCTCTATTGTAAGAAGCTCGCATTGCTCTTCTCACACTTTCAATACTTTTTTTATCGAATGATTTATGTTCTTTTTGGCTTAAATACTCCTTGTATCCCGATCGAAAAATTTCAGCTAAACCTGTCATATTTTTTCCACCCGTACCCAGCGATTCATAAAGTCTTGCTAAATCACCCCCAGACCAGAAAAAATTCTCAAATTCTTTAGCATTTTGTTCCGACATTTTCAAAAATTTTATTTTTAAATAAATAAATTTCCATGAAATCAAAGATGCTAATACCAAAATAAGCATGACCAATTGCACAGGAAGACTTGCTCCTAGTATTAATGAAAAAAAAGATAGATCACTGCCTATATTCATAAAGTCTCCATAAGTTTTTTTATGTACGTTGGTATTTTTATTGGTTTAAATTTTATAGCATCAACACATGCTATAGCTACATTGCTAGAAGTTAATAATTCATTGTCTCGATATATATTTTGAAGCAGCTGCATTGAGCATGCTTTTATATTCACTAACTCCGTTTCAATTCGAAGTTCGTCATCTAGCATAGCTGATTTTTTATATTTAATATCTAAGTTTGCAACCACAAACATGATGTTATCTTTTAATTTTAAATCGTACTGATTGATGCCTAAATGTCTCAACCACTCAGTTCGAGCCCTTTCCATAAAATTGAGGTAATTGGAGTGATAAACAACTCCACCGCTATCAGTATCCTCATAATAAACTCTAATTATCATTAAAAAATTTTAAAACTAATTAATTATTCTTCATAGCCCATGTGTTTGTTCGCGATTGGCGTCGATACCCTTCCTCTAGGGGTTCTCATCAAATAACCTTGTTGAATCAAATAAGGCTCAATAACATCCTCAATAGTGTCTTTTTCCTCACCAATTGCTGAGGCTAGATTATCAAGGCCTACAGGGCCTCCGGAAAATTTCTCGATAATGGCTTTTAAAAGACTTCTATCCATTAAGTCTAAGCCTACCTTATCAACATCGAGCATCCTTAAAGCTTGGTCAGCAACTTTCATATCTATGTTTCCGTTTGCTTTAACTTCAGCAAAATCTCTCACCCGTCGCAAAAGGCGATTTACTATTCTAGGAGTTCCTCTTGATCTGCAAGCTATCTCAAGTGCCCCTTCAGAATCTATATTTACATCCAGCAATTTGGCAGATCTTTGAACAATATTGGATAAATCATTTTGATTATAGAATTCTAATCGAGATACTATTCCAAAACGGTCCCTCAATGGGTTGGTTAACATTCCAGCTCTTGTAGTTGCGCCAATGAGGGTAAAAGCGGGTAAATCTAATTTCACAGATCTTGCAGATGGTCCCTCGCCAATCATTATATCCAAACGATAGTCTTCCATTGCCGGGTAAAGAATTTCTTCAATGACTGGAGATAAACGATGAATTTCATCAATAAATAAAACATCATTAGCTTCAAGATTAGATAAAATAGCTGCTAAATCACCTGTTTTTTCCAGCACTGGTCCTGACGTTTGTTTTAAATTAACCCCCATCTCTTTAGCAATAATATGGGCTAATGTAGTTTTTCCTAGTCCTGGAGGACCAAATAACAAAACATGGTCTAATGCTTCTTCTCTTTTTTTTGCAGCATCAATAAATATTTTTAACTGATTTCTTGTTTTTTCTTGGCCAACGTACTCATTTAGATTCTTAGGCCTTAAAGCACGCTCGATACCTTCCTCAGAAATATCGGCTTTTTTTGGGTCTACAAATCTATCAGGTTCTATCATCAGTTTATGTTACTCATTTTTTGAGAAGCCTTTAAGCGCTTGTCTGATACCATCATTGACAGATATGTTATCTGGTAATGCTTTTATTGCAAGAGATGCTTGTGCAGAGCTATACCCAAGAGTCATTAATGCATTTTCAATGTCCTCAATATTGCTAGGTTCACTTTTAGATTTTTGAGTAACGTCTATATTTTTTAATTTATCTTTCAATTCCAAAACTAATCGCTCTGCTGTTTTTCTTCCAATTCCAGGAATTTTAACGAGAATATTTGTATCATCGTTGTTAATTGCATGAACAAGGTCACTGGACTGAATACTGCTTAGTATAGATAAAGCTACCTTAGCGCCTATACCATTGACTTTAATAAGTTGCCTGAACATTTGTCTCTCTGAGGAGGTTGCAAAGCCAAATAGTAAATGAGCGTCCTCTCTCACCACTAAATGTGTCAGTAATATAATTTCTGAACCTTCCTCCGGGAGATCAAAAAAAGTTGTCATAGGAACTTCAATCTCATACCCAACACCCTGCGAATCTAATAAGATAAAAGGAGGGGTTTTTTCTATCAAATATCCCTTAATTCTTCCAATCATAATATGCGACCACCTTTCATACGATTTCCAAAACCAAGTCTTGTTAAGTTGCCACTCATATTGGCATGACATAAACCACATGCAAGCGCATCAGATGAATCCGAACTAGCAATCGAAGGTAAATTCAAAAGCTTTTGGACCATAAGTTGCACCTGATTTTTGTCTGCGTGTCCTTTCCCAACGACGGATTTTTTAATTTGCAAAGCCGTATATTCAAAAACAGGAAGGTCTTGTATCACTGTTGCAGATATTGCTGCACCACGTGCCTGCCCTAAAAGAAGCGTGCTTTGTGGGTTAGTATTTACAAAGACTTTTTCTATTGCAACGCATGTTGGTTGAAATTTCTTGATAACTTCAGTTAATCCTTGAATAATGACTTGAAGTCGCGATGCTAGGCTATCTTTACTACTGCCTGTCTTTATCACACCACTTGCAACATAGTCGACATTACTCTCTTGTTTCTTTATGACTCCATATCCAGTAATTCTAAGGCCTGGATCAATTCCTAAAATAATAGTTGATGATTTAATTTAGTCTTCCCCTAAGGATGCATTGGTATATACATTCTGAACATCATCTAATTCCTCTAGAGCATCTAAAATTTTTTGCATTTTTTCTTCGTCCTCACCATTCAATTTTACTTCAATATCTGGCTTCATAGTTAATTCAGATAAGTCATATTTAAAATCACTTTTGTCAAAACCATCTTTTATGGGTAAATAATCTGAGGGAGATGTTAGTACCTCAATGCTGGAGTCATCGTGATTAATAATATCCTCAGCTCCAAGTTCAATGGCAAATTCCATCAACTTTTCCTCATCAATACCTGGGGCGAAAAAAAACGTACCGCAGTGCTTAAAAAGGAATGCTACAGAACCATCGGTACCCAAATTACCTCCATTTTTACTCAAGGCATGTCTTACGTCTGCAACAGCTCTTTGTTTATTATCAGTTAAACAATCAATTATTATTGCTGCGCCATTCGTACCATAACCTTCGTATCTAATTTCTTCATAATTAACCCCTTCAAGCTCTCCAGTACCTCGTTTAATTGCTCGAGTAATATTTTCTGCAGGCATATTTTCTTCTTTGCCTGCGGCTACTGCAGCTCTTAACCTTGGATTGAAATTAATATCGCCTCCACTCATTCGAGCAGCAACCGTAATTTCCTTAATCAGCTTGGTAAATATCTTTCCACGTTTAGCATCTTGTCTACCTTTACGATGCTGAATATTTGCCCACTTTGAATGACCAGCCATAATATAAAACCTATTTTATTCAATTAATTACAATTTTAACAGTTTAGTAGTTAGCTTTAGAACGAACCAAATTACCTATTACATTAAAATTATTTCCCGATAATCTTTACTAATACTCTTTTTCTTCTTCGCCCATCAAACTCACCATAGAATATTTGCTCCCATGGTCCAAAGTCTAATTGCCCCTCCGTAATAGCTACGACAACCTCTCGACCCATTACCTGTCTTTTCATATGTGCATCTGCATTATCTTCACCGGTGTCATTGTGTCTATAGCCACTTACTGGTTCATGAGGCGCTAATTTTTCTAACCATTTTTTATAATCATGATGCAATCCTGATTCGTCGTCATTAATAAAAACACTGGCTGTGATATGCATTGCATTGACCAAAACAAACCCTTCTGACACCCCACTTTCATCTAAGCAAGATCTAATCTCAGGTGTAATATTTGTAAAATGCATTCTCTCAGGCGCTTCAAACCACAGTTCTTTTCTATAACTTTTCATTATTTTTCCACTCCTTCTTGTATTTTTAAAAATGAGTCAAACCAAATATCAGACATATCAGTATCCTTATAATCACTTAAGCAGGGTGCTCCCAAAGTATAGTGAATTAATTTTGCGTGTTTATTTTGGGCATATTCTATTGCAAGCCAATTCCACTCCATAGGTAATTCCCCAATATCACTATCATCCAGCCATGAAAATCTATGTAAAAATTTCCCTGTTTGTTGTTGTACAAAATCTGGAGTGAGCATTTTATGTTTTGGGTGTGAGCAATTCCAAAGAATTACACTGGACCAGTTTTTTCTTGGATAATCTGGGTTGACATTATTAAAATATTTTTTATTTTGTTTAGTTTTATAGTCATGTTTAACCACCATGACCGCCTTACTTTCATCTCTTAGATCGAATAAGTTTTTAATATCGTCTTGACATATCATATCTCCATCAGCGTATAACGCCCAACCTTTCATATCACTTAAATAAGGAGTTAAAAATCTTGAGTACACAAAATCGTTACTTCGGTCCTTATGAGATTCATTATAGGTATTGAGTGATTTAAGAGAAAGTGGAGTTATTTCTAATGGGATGGTTGCATGACTTAAAAGGCTTTGGACAAATGTGTGGTATACGACCGACTCTCTTTGATCAAAACCAATATAAATCTTAGCTTTTTGTAACATTTATCTTCTCTGATAATTTAAGTAAATATTAATTCTATGCCGTTGCCTACAGGATCTTTAAAAAAAAGTTGCTTCGTACCAATTTCTGGAACCTCTCGATAAGAAAATTCAATGTTATGTTCACTTAAAATTTTTTCATAATGTTTAAGGTCGTTGGCACTGAAAGCAAGATGGTCAAATGTAGCATTAACATGATGTTCTTTTTTTTCGTTATTTTTTGTCGAACTTAAATGCAAGATATCCTTTTCACCAGCATTCAACCAAAATCCTTTGCTTTTAAAAGGTGGTCTATGTCCAATGCTTAGGCCAACTACTTGGACATAAAAATCTTTTAGCATATGCATAGTCTCTTCATCCGATCTTAAGTTGTAATGATTAATTCCTTTAATCATTTTTTTTATCAGAATTGTTAGCTCTAACTTTTATGTGTAATTCTCTTAGTTGTTTTTCTCCTACTGAGTTAGGTGCGGACGTCATAATACACTGGGCTTTTTGTGTTTTTGGAAACGCAATAACATCTCTAATTGATTCTGCTCCCGCAAGCAGGGTAGCCAGTCTATCAAGACCAAAAGCTAAACCTCCGTGAGGGGGAGCTCCATATTGCAAGGCGTCAAGTAAGAAACCAAATTTTTCTTGTGCCTCTTCCTTAGAAATATTTAATGCATTGAAAACCTTCGACTGAATATTTTGGTCATGAATACGAATAGACCCTCCACCAACTTCCCATCCATTAATTACCATATCGTATGCCTTTGACAGACAATTACCTGGATCATCTTCCAATAATGATTCGTGTCCTTCTTTCGGGGCAGTAAATGGATGATGAAGTGCATTCCATCTGTTCGCATCTTCGTCATAATCAAACATTGGAAAATCTACAATCCAAACTGGTGTCCATTTTTTCGTCGATAAATGATTTTTTTCATGTCCAATTTTTTCTCTTAATGCTCCTAGTGCCTCATTTACTATATTTCTTCGATCAGCGCCAAAGAAAATAATATCTCCATTTTCAGCCGATGTTTTCTCAATAATTGTCTTTAATGTCTCAACGTTAATATTTTTAACGATCGGACTTTGAAGCCCATCCTCATTCAAAGAATTTTTATCTTTCACTTTAATGTATGCAAGGCCTTTTGCGCCATAGATTTTGACAAACTCGGTATATGCATCTATTTCCGATCTTGAAAGCTCTGCACCTTTTGGAATCTTAAGGGCTGCAACTCTTCCATTTTTCATATTTGCTGCGGATGAGAAAACTTTAAAATCAACACTTTTCATTTCATTGGTAAATTCAATGAGCTCAAGCTCTACTCTGAGATCAGGTTTGTCCGAACCATAACGATGCATTGCATCCTGATAAGTCATAGATGGAAATGATTCTGGTAAATCCTGGTTCATAACTTCTTTAAACATTTCACGCGTCATATTTTCAGCAATATTCATGATATCTTTCTCCTGCACAAACGAAGCCTCAATATCTATTTGAGTGAATTCTGGCTGTCTATCAGCTCTTAAATCCTCATCTCTAAAACACTTTGCGATCTGAAAATAACGATCAAAACCAGATACCATCAATATTTGCTTAAACAATTGAGGGGATTGAGGAAGGGCAAAAAATTCACCATGATGAACTCGTGACGGCACTAGGTAGTCTCTCGCTCCCTCGGGAGTACTTCTGGTTAAAATAGGAGTCTCTATTTCAAGAAAATTTTCTTTATCAAGGAAATTACGAATATGTTTGGATATATCGTATCTAAGTTTTAAGTTATTTTGCATCTGCTCACGTCGAAGATCAACGAAACGATGTTCCAATCTAATAGATTCTGTAATGGTTTCATCATCGAGCATAAATGGTGGAGTTAAAGATATATTTAAAATCTCAACTTTTGAAGCAAGCATTTCTACCTCGCCTGTAGGTAAATTTTTATTAATAGTTCCTTCAGGCCTCATTCTCACTTTACATGTAATCTTTAAAACGTATTCGTTTCTTATTGACTCCGCCGTCTTAAAAGCATCCTCGGTATCTGGATCGATGACAATTTGAGCAAGCCCTTTATTATCCCGAAGATCAATAAAAATTACCCCTCCGTGGTCTCTTCTTCTGTGAGCCCAACCGCACAAAATTACTTCTTGATCTATATGACTTCGATTTAATTCACCACAATAATGTGTTCTCATTTTTTTCTCTTTCTTATTTCTTAATAATTTTTTTTGATTTTGATTCTGGAGTAACGCCCATAGAAATAACATATTTTAAAACTTGATCAACACTTATATCCAACTCAACAACCTTGTTCACAGGAACAATTAATGTGTATCCTGAGGTCGGATTAGGCGTAGTAGGTACATAAACATTTACATACTTCCCTTTTAAATTTTTGGTTAATTGCTGATCTGGTTCGCCAGTAATAAATGCAAACGTGTAAGTCCCAGAAATTGGAAATTCAATTAGAACTGCCTTACTAAAAGCTCTCCCTGAACTTGTAAGTAATGTGTCAGAAACCTGTTTAATACTGCTATAAATGGATTTAATAAAGGGTAGGCGATTTAATAAATTTTCATAAATTGAAATTAATTTTTTACCAAAAAAATTATTTGCTATAACTCCTGTAATCATGACAGCTAAAAAAGTAAGGATCACTCCAAAACCAAATATTTCGCCTCCTAAAAAATACTCTGGCCTAAAATGATCAGGTAACAAAAGAACTATTTTGTCTAAAAACTGAATAAGGCTGAATAAAACCCAAATAGTTAAGATTAATGGTATTAAAACTAAGAGGCCTGTAATAAAGTTTTTTTTAATCATTTTTTTTCTCTTTTTTTTTCTCTTTTTTTAAGGTGCTCGATGGCTTTTTTTCTTTTTTGTTCTTAAAGTCTGTCTCATACCAACCTGATCCAGATAATTTAAAATGTGGGGCAGAAACTTGTTTGCAGAATGACTCCTCATCACATTTTGGACAAACTGTTAATGAGGGATCGTCCATCTTCCGAATAAGATCATCTTTATGCCCACATTTTTGGCATATATATTCATACATTGCCATAATTAAATGCCCAATTTAAAAAGGGATATCGTCTTCAAATTCATCAAAATTAGATGCTGCAGGTGCTGGCGCCTTTTTTTCATTTGAGGATGAGGATTTTTCGTTAGAGTTATCTGAAGCATTCATTCCCGATGAATCTCTCGAGCCAAGCATTTGCATTTGATTGGCAATAATAGAAGTAAAGTATCTTATTTGACCATCTTTCTCAGACTTATTCGTTTGAATTTTCCCCTCAATAAATACTTGACTTCCTTTTTTTAAATATTCATTGCCAACTTCTGCGAGGCGACCAAACATGCTGATATTATGCCACTCTGTTTTTTCCTGCATATTTCCTTCTTTATCTTTATACCTTTCACTTGTCGCAAGACCAAAACTACATATTGGCTGTTGGTTAGCCGTGTATCTTACTTCAGGATCACCGCCTAATCTTCCAACTAATATTACTTTATTCACTGACATATAAAAATTCTCCCAAAAAATACTAGTTTTTTAATTTTTTTTGTTGAGGTACTTTCATGTTGCTTGACAAGATCAACCAAATAAAAATGAGTGCAATACAAAATATAAAACTCGCATCGTACCCGAATAATTTAGTGACTAAACCCCCCAATGCACCGCCAACAAAAATACCCAAAGATTGATAGGTATTATACACCCCTAACGCCAAACCTTTTTTATTGATTGGAGCAATTTTACTGACTAAACTTGGGAGTGAGGCCTCCAAATAATTAAACCCAATAAAATAAATTAAAAGACCTGAAATAATTCCAGCAAGCGATCCCGAAAAATAAATAAAGATTAACTGGGCAATTAATAAAGTAATAATTGCAATTAAAAAAGTAATCTTACTTTTTTTAAATTTTTCAGAATAAATAATGACTGGGATGATACATAAAAAAGAAATGATCAGAACAGGCAAATAAATATTCCAATGATTATTTAAAGAAATCCCGCCTTGATCGATAAGATAAATTGGGATAATCATAAACATAGAAATTTGAACTGCATGCAAAACGAAAATTCCAAAATTCATTCTGAAAAGATCAATATTTTTTAAAATATTTACAAATTCAACCTTTGATGAAAAACTTTTTTCTTTTGGAGCTAATGGTTCATCTATAAAGAAATACACAATCAAAAAAGCACATATGGATAAAATTGCCATTAAGATAAATATGCCATCAACGCCAATGAGCTTATTTAGCCATGGAGATAGAACCAGCGATAAAGCAAATGTTAGGCCTATACTTCCACCAATAATCGCCATTCCTTTTGTTCTTTGCTCCTCTCGCGTTATATCAGATAGTAACGCAGTCAGTACTGCCGAAATAGCGCCTGCCCCTTGAATGCTTCTTCCTAAAATTATTCCATCGATAGATGATGAAAGACCTGCTATCAATGAACCGATAATAAAAAGAAGTAGGCCAAAATATATAACTTTTTTACGACCAAAATAATCGGATGACATTCCAAAAGGTATTTGAAAAATAGCTTGAGTTAATCCATAAATTCCAAGTGCCAAACCAATCTGAAAACTTGTAGGCATTGCATCAAGATTTGCTGCATATACTGCAAAAATTGGAAGTATCAGAAACATGCCTAACATTCTTAGGGCATATACTGATGCAAGAATAAAGCTTGATCGAAGTTCGTTACGGGTCATTTTATGAGAATCTTTCATTAAAAATACTGATTACATGTTTCTAATTATTTAATTATTCAGTATATTATCAGGTTGCCCAAATAAAGATAAAAAAATAATGGAATACCTAAAGATTAAGGGTGCGAGAACGCACAATTTAAAAAATATATCAGTTGATCTTCCACGAAATAAATTAATTGTTATAACTGGGCTTTCTGGTTCTGGTAAATCTTCTTTGGCTTTTGATACTTTGTATGCCGAGGGACAAAGAAGATATGTTGAATCTTTATCTGCTTACGCAAGACAATTCCTTGACAGAATGAATAAGCCCGACGTAGACCTTATCGAGGGATTATCTCCCGCCATTTCTATCGAACAAAAATCTACCTCACACAACCCTCGCTCTACTGTTGGTACAGTTACCGAAGTCCATGATTATCTACGATTATTATATGCTCGAGCTGGAGATCCTTATTGTCCTGATCATCAAACAAAATTAGAAGCCAAAACGGTTTCGCAAATGGTTGATCAGATTTTAGATCTTCCCGTAGATACAAAAACAATGATTCTTGCTCCAGTTATTAATGCGCGAAAAGGAAGCCATCAAGATCTCATTGAAGAATTACGTGCTCAAGGATTTATCAGGCTAAGAGTGGATGGCAAGATTTATGAAATTGATGAAATTCCAAAGTTAGAAAAAAATATAAAACATCAAATTGATGTGGTGATAGACCGAATAAAAATAAATTCTGAAATCAAACAAAGAATAACTGAATCCGTTGAAACGGGACTAAAAATAGCAGACGGTAAAATAATAATTCATGATATGGATACCCTTAAAGACCAATTATTTTCAGCGAAATTTTCATGCCCACAATGTGATTACGTCATACCAGAATTAGAGCCTCGATTATTCTCTTTCAATAATCCCATGGGAGCATGTCCTGATTGCGATGGTTTAGGTCATAAAAATTACTTCGATGTTGAAAGGGTGGTTGCTTTTCCTCAACTTTCACTTTCAGCCGGTGCAATCAAAGGTTGGGACAAAAGGAATCAATTTTACTTTCAAATTTTAAGCAGTCTAGCTAGTCATTATGATTTTAATATTGATACGCCTTTCTGTGATTTACATAAGGATATTCAAAATATTATTCTTCATGGAAGTCATAAACAAAAAATTGAATTTAGTTATTTTGTAGGAACAGGAACGCCTCAAAAAAGAAAACATATTTTTGAGGGTGTTTTAAATAACTTTAAGAGGCGTTATGAAGAAACAGATTCAAATACGGTAAGAGACGAATTAGCAAAGTTTCTTAGCAATCAAATCTGTCCGTCTTGTGATGGCACTCGATTAAGAAAAGAGGCAAGAAATGTGCTTGTGGATGGTATGAATCTTCACCATGTATGTGAGCTTCCACTCAGAAAAGCTTTTGATTTTTTTGTCGATTTAAATTTAACTGGAAATAAAGCTCAGGTTGCCAGCAAACTTGTGAACGAAATAAAAAATAGACTACATTTTCTTATTAATGTTGGGCTTGATTATTTGTCTTTGTCTCGTTCTGCCGACACGTTATCCGGTGGTGAGGCTCAACGAATTCGACTAGCCTCTCAAATAGGCAGTGGTTTGACGGGGGTGTTATATGTCCTTGATGAGCCTTCAATAGGCCTCCATCAAAAAGATAACGATCGACTACTCGATACACTCAAGCATTTAAGAGATATCGGTAATACAGTTATTGTTGTTGAACATGATCATGATGCAATCTTAGCTGCCGACTTTGTTTTGGATATCGGTCCAGGTGCTGGTGTTCACGGTGGAAATATTATTGCCAAAGGAACCCCATCAGAAGTTGCAAAATCAAAGGAATCTCTCACGGGACAATATCTCAGTGGGAAGAAGAAAATTGCAGTCCCAAAGCATAGGCTGAAACAAAAAAATAATTTTTTTAAAATTATTGATGCCACTGGGAATAATCTCAAGGGCGTAAATTTCAAATTACCTATTGGCCTTTTCACTTGCGTCACTGGTGTGTCTGGGAGTGGTAAATCCACTTTGGTTAACAATACCTTGTATCACGCAATTGCCAAAAATTTATACCGTAGCAACTTGGATGCTGCACCATTTGGGTCAATGGAAGGGCTTGATTTTTTTGATAAGGTAGTGGACGTTAACCAAAGCCCAATTGGCAGAACCCCTCGTTCAAATCCAGCTACATACACTGGTCTTTTTACACCGATAAGAGATCTTTTTACCAAAGTTCAAGAGAGTAGAGTCAGAGGTTACAATCCTGGACGTTTTTCATTTAATGTTAAAGGGGGACGTTGTGAGGTTTGTGAGGGTGATGGTGTCATTAAAGTAGAGATGCATTTTTTACCAGATGTCTATGTGAAATGTGATGTGTGCCTTGGTCATCGATACAACAGAGAAACTTTAGACATTAAATATAAGGGTAAAAATATTCATGAGGTTCTATCGTTTACAGTTGAACAAGCACATGAATTTTTCAAGGCAGTCCCGACTATTGAGCGTAAATTAAAAACTCTTCTTGAAGTAGGACTGGGTTATATTCAATTGGGTCAAAATGCTACGACCCTGTCTGGCGGAGAAGCTCAAAGAGTCAAGCTAGCACTAGAGCTATCAAAAAGAGATACGGGAAGAACACTTTATATTCTTGATGAACCAACAACCGGACTTCACTTTGAAGACATTCAACTACTCCTAAATGTTCTTCACCGATTGCGTGATAACGGAAACACTTTGGTTATCATTGAACATAATCTTGATGTCATTAAAACTGCTGATTGGGTTATTGATTTAGGTCCCGAGGGTGGTGATGGTGGTGGCACGATCATCGCTGAAGGAACTCCTGAAGAAATCAGCAAAAATACACAAAGCTATACCGGTAAATATCTGAAATCTTATTTATAGCTTTTCAGCAATATTGAGAGTGTTAGGTTTTAAGTTATGCCAAATCTGAAAACTTTCTGCAGCTTGTTCTATCAACATGCCAACTCCGTCAAAAGTTTTAGCCCCTTTAGCCTTTGATGCTGTCATAAAGGGTGTCTCTATACCGTATGTCATATCATAATAAAGCGTTTCTTTGTTAAAGTAATTCTCAGGAATTGGTAATTTATTACCCACTAGTCCAGCTGAAGTTGCGTTGATGATTAAGTCATATTTACCCTCAAAATCTTTCAGTTGGATAGCATCAAGATGCACATGCTTTTCTTGTGCTAATCCAATCCATTTATTCTGCAACAGCTCAGCATTTTTAAATGTTCGATTAAGAATATGTAAGGTTTTTGGATGTTGACTGATTAAATCAAAAGTCACTCCGTTGGCAGCCCCTCCTGCACCTAACAGCAAAATTTTTGCCCCATCAAGTTTTATATTTTTTTTCCTCAAATCCTCTATAAGACCAATGCCATCAGTACTATCAC